>NZ_JBFPNG010000046.1:0-255 GCF_040815535.1 Massilia sp. LMS1-1-1.1
CGGTCGCAAGATTAAAACTCAAAGGAATTGACGGGGACCCGCACAAGCGGTGGATGATGTGGATTAATTCGATGCAACGCGAAAAACCTTACCTACCCTTGACATGGCTGGAATCCTCGAGAGATTGAGGAGTGCTCGAAAGAGAACCAGTACACAGGTGCTGCATGGCTGTCGTCAGCTCGTGTCGTGAGATGTTGGGTTAAGTCCCGCAACGAGCGCAACCCTTGTCATTAGTTGCTACGAAAGGGCACTCTA
>NZ_JBFPNG010000047.1:0-255 GCF_040815535.1 Massilia sp. LMS1-1-1.1
GACTTACAAAACCGCCTGCGCACGCTTTACGCCCAGTAATTCCGATTAACGCTTGCACCCTACGTATTACCGCGGCTGCTGGCACGTAGTTAGCCGGTGCTTATTCTTCAGGTACCGTCATTAGCAAGAGATATTAGCTCTCACCGTTTCTTCCCTGACAAAAGAGCTTTACAACCCGAAGGCCTTCTTCACTCACGCGGCATTGCTGGATCAGGCTTTCGCCCATTGTCCAAAATTCCCCACTGCTGCCTCCCG
>NZ_JBFPNG010000048.1:0-255 GCF_040815535.1 Massilia sp. LMS1-1-1.1
CTTTTCGCCTTTCCCTCACGGTACTGGTTCACTATCGGTCGATTACGAGTATTTAGCCTTGGAGGATGGTCCCCCCATATTCAGACAGGATGTCACGTGTCCCGCCCTACTTGTCGTACGCTTAGTATCACCGGTCCGATTTCACATACGGGGCTATCACCCACTATGGCTCCTATTTCCAGAGGATTCTGTTATCGGTCCGACTATCACGTACAGGCTCTTCCCATTTCGCTCGCCGCTACTTTGGGAATCTCG
>NZ_JBFPNG010000049.1:0-255 GCF_040815535.1 Massilia sp. LMS1-1-1.1
TAGGTAGCTTAACCGTAAGGAGGGCGCTTACCACGGTAGGATTCGTGACTGGGGTGAAGTCGTAACAAGGTAGCCGTATCGGAAGGTGCGGCTGGATCACCTCCTTTCTAGAGTTTGCACGAATCAGTAATGATTCACGCATCAAATGTTCACACTTATCGGCTGTTAATATAAAGAACAGCATTTGGGGCTGTAGCTCAGCTGGTTAGAGCACCGTGTTGATAACGCGGGGGTCGTTGGTTCGAGTCCAACCAG
>NZ_JBFPNG010000050.1:0-255 GCF_040815535.1 Massilia sp. LMS1-1-1.1
TCGACCAGGGCGGCAATCGCCGCCGCGATCTTGGCTTCGCCGTCGATCTTGCTCAGGTACTGCGGGTGCGGGTTGGCCTTCGCCTCATGCGCCATGACAGCCTCGGCGGCCTTGTCGTCGGCATACTGGCGGGTGGCCAGCACCACGGACGGATCGATTTTCAGCTCGATGGCGGCCGTGCTGGCGACGATCAGCACCACGCGCACCACTTGCGTGCGGGCGCTGCCCTCGGCCATGACGGGCTTATAGCTGGGC
>NZ_JBFPNG010000051.1:0-255 GCF_040815535.1 Massilia sp. LMS1-1-1.1
TATGGGCGCGAAGCGTTGGCGCCGCCCCAAGTGCGTTCCCCGATCACCTTGGCGCGTTTCAGCGCCTGCATTTGGTACGCAAATGATTCGGCGGCGGACTTCGTATCGGGGCCTGTCAAGATGAGGATCGGCTTCTTGCCCCCATAGCGTTTGCCGTCGAGCTTATCCTGCGTCCAATACTGCGTGGTGATACCGGTCGCACGTTCCCAGATGTCGTTGAGGCGGGTGCGCCCGTCAACAAGATAACTGATCAGT
>NZ_JBFPNG010000052.1:0-255 GCF_040815535.1 Massilia sp. LMS1-1-1.1
CCTACTTTCACACTGGTTGCAGCACTATCATCGGCGCAAAGTTGTTTCACGGTCCTGTTCGGGATGGGAAGGGGTGGGACCAACTTGCTATGGTCATCAGGCATAACTTGTACTGGCGTTTGTCCTCGATGGAGCGACAAAGCCTGAATCTGGAAGAAGCAAAGATTGGGGTAATGACTGGTAGTATCAACACACACGCAACGTTGTACCGTCTTATCCTCTGCACCTGCTAAGGTTATAGGGACAAGCCGTACG
>NZ_JBFPNG010000053.1:0-255 GCF_040815535.1 Massilia sp. LMS1-1-1.1
GCCCAGCTATAAGCCCGTCATGGCCGAGGGCAGCGCCCGCACGCAAGTGGTGCGCGTGGTGCTGATCGTCGCCAGCACGGCCGCCATCGAGCTGAAAATCGATCCGTCCGTGGTGCTGGCCACCCGCAAGTATGCCGACGACAAGGCCGCCGAGGCTGTCATGGCGCATGAGGCGAAGGCCAACCCGCACCCGCAGTACCTGAGCAAGATCGACGGCGAAGCCAAGATCGCGGCGGCGATTGCCGCCCTGGTCGA
>NZ_JBFPNG010000054.1:0-248 GCF_040815535.1 Massilia sp. LMS1-1-1.1
GTCCCTATAACCTTAGCAGGTACAGAGGATAAGACGGTACAACGTTGTGCGTTTGTTGATACTACCAGTCATTACCCCAATCTTTGCTTCTTCCAGATTCAGGCTTTGTCGTCCCACAGGAGACAAATGCCAGTACAAGTTATGCCTGATGACCATAGCAAGTTGGTCCCACCCCTTCCCATCCCGAACAGGACCGTGAAACAACTTTGCGCCGATGATAGTGCTGCAACCAGTGTGAAAGTAGGTTA
>NZ_JBFPNG010000055.1:0-244 GCF_040815535.1 Massilia sp. LMS1-1-1.1
TTCGTAGCAACTAATGACAAGGGTTGCGCTCGTTGCGGGACTTAACCCAACATCTCACGACACGAGCTGACGACAGCCATGCAGCACCTGTGTACTGGTTCTCTTTCGAGCACTCCCCAATCTCTCGAGGATTCCAGCCATGTCAAGGGTAGGTAAGGTTTTTCGCGTTGCATCGAATTAATCCACATCATCCACCGCTTGTGCGGGTCCCCGTCAATTCCTTTGAGTTTTAATCTTGCGACCG
>NZ_JBFPNG010000056.1:0-534608 GCF_040815535.1 Massilia sp. LMS1-1-1.1
CGGTCGGTTCCCTCGACAAAACGCTTCATCCTGCTCTCCTGATTACGTCAAATGAGCTATTAACGCTTCAGAAAAAATCTCGTTTACATTGGGGTGCGTTTTCACACACTCTGGCCCCAAAGCGGACATTGCACTTGCTCTACAGACCCTCGATTTTCGTTGTTCGGTGATCGCTCTCGCAACTCAGCGATACATTCCTTTCATGCACATTCTTTTGTTCGCCATCGACGACCAAAAGCATCGGTTTGGCCGGTGAGGAGTCAACAGACCCTTGGACAAGCTGAAACTTCGTCGGATCCAAGTTGATGACTGTGTTGTCTTTGTATTCTTCTGGGTTAAATCCCGCGTGTAGGTTCGCGTCGCCAAGTGCCAAGACTTTTCCAGTTCCAACACCAAGCTCCAGCGGTGAGTACAAATACACACCGGCAAACGGGTGCCTCTCCTGAGCTATGAAAACGCGCAAAAGGTTGATCAGGCTTTCACTTGGCGTGAAGGCCCAGTGTGTAATGTAGGTCAGCAAATGGAGCTCTTTTCCAATCGAGCCCGAATAGCGCACTGCTTTTTTCATGATCATGCTAGTTATGATTTTTGCGAGGTCGTACGGCTTGTATTTGCCGGGTACTTTGTCGTATCCACCGAACAGTTCTAGCGGGGCGATCTCCATGAGCTCAAGCCATGCCTTGCTCCCATTGGGCAAAGTAATCGTAAAATCGAAATCGTTTTCCGAATTTTGTATTGGTTCAGACATAAACCATTTCATACGGCTTTGCGACATCAAATCGTTCATCGATGAGATAAAGTTGCTGACTATAACTTCTTCAACCGCATTTTTCTCTTTTGGAAAAGCAATCTTTTCGAAGGAGTGGGCAATAATTCCGTCCGGCTGAACTGTCACTTTGTTTGGACCGAGAGTCCCTGTTGGTTTCTTCACCACTCTGATTTCTCCGTTGGTTGGCACTGAATATATTATTCAATGCCTGTTTTTACCCTAAAGCAGACACCTTGCCCTCCAGTCAGTGAAACAAACTGGGTCAGCGACGCGTATGACCTCTTTTGGCCGTCAGGGGAATTTTGACTCATAGCTCTCGGGTTCCTTGCCGCTATACTCTTTGAAGCGACTCAAAATCTCATCACGGGGTAGAGGTATGCCTTGCGCTAGATTCTCTATATACGGAATCAGCCATATCGACTTCGTAATTTCAAAGTGTTCGCGCCACTTTTGCTCCAAGGCCTCAGTCGCGGCTACCATGCAACCGGCCGAGCCAAACCCCACCCCCTCGCTAAACGCAATAGGATGTCGAACCGCCTCGAAACAAATATCAACGTCAAAAGGCCACGGATAATTTTCCGCATGGTCTAGCGGCTTGGCGCCGTGACCGAGATTAAAATACACTGGCATAACTTATCAAAACGATCAATGTGATAAGGCCATCATACTCCCTCTTTTAGCAAAGATGACGTCGTGGCAATGTCTGCTTCTGGCCGACATCGGCCTTCTGATATCCTTTTCTGCGCACTTAATCAATGCCCATTTCATCCAGCCAAGATTCAAGTCCGAGCTCTTTTGCGGTTTGGGTAAGGCAGTTTTTTTCTTCGACGGAAGAATTTTTCAACTCCGCTGAAATCTCTTCGAGTGCCTCGACATCCTCGTCCGAGGTGTCACCGGCTCGACTATCTATATATTGTGTGGCGAATATTATGGCGCGTGCAAGTGTTTTGATATTACCCTCCGTGAATCGAAAAATATGCTCATCGGCATCCGTCTTTGGCCGAAGTCAGCCTATCATTTGTTCGCTGCTACCGGTCGCGCACGTTCTTGAAAAAGCTTTGTACACTCATTTCGTAACCACGCTACTGGCATTTTCTTGGTCTCCCGTAGCAGCATCTGTAGCTTCGCTTGAAACTCAGCGTCAGCATCCAGCTTTGCACAACCCCTCGGATTGTTGGTAACCATTTTAGCAAGAGTTACTTTGTAGCCTGAGGCGTTTTTCGGGAACTTTTCAGAGTACGCCTTTTTTCTCAATCCAGCGAGGTGCACGCCGCTGCGGATCAACTGCAATGTCAGTTCTTGGCCGCTTACCGCCCTTGGCTGGATCCAGCTTGAAGCGAATTGATTCGCTATAGCGCGAAGTGAGGTTCGAACTCAATTCTTTTTTGATGGCCAGATAAAAGCTATCGTTGCGCAAAATATACCGACAAAGGCAGCACGCCCCCAATCGAACTCATGAGCTTCCGCAAGGAAGCGCGTGTAAAGCAATGTTCCAGTCGCAACGCCCAAACCAACGCTGATGAACTGTGGAAATGTTTTTTTCATATATACCCTCAATGATGCGATCTGAATCGCCACTATTTCAATACACACTGCTGCCGCAGGTGTACTACTCCAAGTGCAAGAATTTGGCAACGACCTCGTTTGGCCGGTATTGACCGGTATTGGCCGACTACGGCAATGAGCATAACGAATTAGTGAGCGAGAAAAGTCACGCATTGTCACGCATTGTCACGTTAACGTGATTGGCCGCTTCTGGCGTCATGACTCATCGCGCTCGGCATCGCGCTCGCGGCAGCTCAGGGATGCATAGTGCGCCTTGGGCACCTTGTTCTTGATCGCCACTTCGCGCAGGTAATGTGCAAAATCAATATGATCGGTCAGGGTGCAGCGGCTGGCGCGGGCGAGCTGTTGCAGCTTCTTGATGCTGCCTTGGACCTTCAGCGTGATCCCGACGCCGGGGCTGACGCAGCAGCCTATGTATTTGTCGATGTATTCTTCTTCGATCAGCACCAGTTCGTGGCCCATGAAGGGCACTGGCTTGTCCAGCAGGTAGTAGTCGGTGTAGTCGGCGCGCTGGCGCGGCGTCTTGCTGACCAGACCGGCGTGCTGGTAGGCGCGGATGGCCTGGCCGGACGTGCCCGTGCGTTCGGTCGTGCCCTTTTTGAGCTGCATGGCATGCAGCAAGCCGCGTTCGAGTGACACGGTATCGGCGGCGTACGCCAGGGTGGAGCAGGCGGCAAGCAGGGTGCAGGCGAGGGCGCGCTTCATTTCGCCTCCATTGCCAGCATCTGTTTGATCACCGGCAAGATCATCCGCCACGCATTCGACGTGGCCGCAATCTCGTCATAGTGGCTGGCGCCGGGCAAGATCAGCACTTCCGCATGGTCGCCGGCCACTTTGGCTTTGGCCGCATAGTCGTGCGCCACGCGGGGAGGGGAGATGGTGTCGAGTTCTCCCGTGGCCAGCACGGTGCGGCTGCCGTTGGGGATCAGGTCGGCGGCGTTGGTGTCGCTGTAGATGTCGGGGCGCGTTGCGCTGGGCTGGCCTGCCAGCTGGGCGATGTCGCGCTCGCAGCTGGTCTTGATCAAGTCTTTCTCATGGCGCAGGTCGGCCAGGCCGCCCAGGCTGACGATGTTTTTCAATGGCAGGAACTTGTCGCGGTACAGGGGGCTGGTCTTTGGCAGTTTTTCCCTTCCTGCGATCCATTGCACCAGCTGGCCGCCGGCCGAGTGGCCCATGGCGACGATGCGGGTCGTGTCCAGCTGGTATTGGGGCGCGTGCTGCTGCAGGCTGTCGAGTGCCGCGTGCATGTCTTCGTAGGTGCCCGGATAGCCGCCGCCCGGCTCGTCCACGCGGCGGTACTCGACATTCCACACGGCGATGCCTTGCGCGACGAGGGCGCCGGCCACGTTGCGCATCTGCTTGATGCCGCCGAAGGCCACCGTCCAGCAGCCGCCATGCACGAGCACGACGACGGGGAACGGTCCCGCGCCTGCTGGCCGGAACAGCTGCGCGTATTGCGACGGCGCGGGGCCATAGGCGATCTGCGCCGTGGGCGGTGGGCCGTTCAGGGCCAGGTAGTCGTCCAGGCTCATCGGGGCGGCGACGGCGCCGTGGGCACAGGCGAGCAGGGCGGTGGCGATCAGGGAGGACGGCAGGGAAGTAGGCATGCTGGAATTCGCTTGAGAAGAGAGCAATACTTTAGCATAGGGGCACGTGCACGTAGAGATCAAACGATGGGCTGTTTTCCTCCTGCAAGAGGGTTGCCCCATGGTATATTCCGGGCATCAGTTTTCCCCTTATCGACACGGTGCACGCAAACAACATTCTTTCCTTGCTGGACGCCGAGCATAGTGCGCTGGGCAGCATCGCGGCAGGCGCCGACCTGGCCCATGCATTGGAGCATTTGTTGCTGGCGCTGCAAGCGCTGGCCGACGGCGGCGCGCATGCCTGCCTCGTGCTGATCGACGAGTCCGACCGCTTTTGCGGCTTGTCCGCACCCAGCCTGCCACAAGACCTGTGCCTGGCCTTGCGCCACGGCGGCGAACAGCCATCCCCGTTCGGCACGGCGGCCTTTTCCGGCGCGCCCGTGTATTGCGGCGACATCACGCGCGACGTACACTGGAGCGCGGGGCGCAAGGAAGCCTTGCTGCACGGCTACCGCGCCTGCTGGGTCGCCCCCGTGTTCGGCGCCAAGGGGCATATCCTGGGCGTGCTGGGCCTGTTTTTCCAGGTGACATGCCATCCCACGCAACCGGAGATCGAATTGCTGGCGCTGGCCGCGCGCGTGGCCGCGCATGTCATCGAGCGGGGCCAGCTGGAACAGGCGCTGCACGACAGCCGTGAACACTTTCATTACGCCATCGAACTGAACACGCAAGTGCTGTGGACGGCCGATATCGACGGCAAGCTCGACTATGTCGCGCAGCGCTGGCGCGAATGGACGGGCGGCAACGGCCTGGGCACCAGCTGGCTGGAAGCCATCCACCCCGAAGACATTCCCCATTCCTTGGCGGCCTGGAGCGAAGCGGTGGGCAGCGGCCAGCCTTTCGACCAGGAAATGCGGGTGCGCCGTCAGGATGGCCAGTACCGCTGGGTGCATTCGCGCGCATATTGCCGCCGGGACGAGCGCGGCCAGGCCGTGAAATGGTATGGCTCGTGCGAGGATATCGACGAACACTGGCAGGCGCGCAATGCCTTGCTCGACAGCGAGGCGCAGTTCCGTTCGCTTGCTTCGACCATGCCCAACCAGGCCTGGCTCGCGCATGGCAGCGGCGCCACCTACTGGGTCAACGAACAGGTGTGCGAATACACGGGACAATCGATGAAGTCGCTCGTGTCCAGCGGTTTTCGCCACTGCGTGCATCCGGACGACGTGCAGACCACGCAGAGAAGCTGGGACCGGGCCGTCGCCACGGCCAGTGCCTATGAGCAGGAGTTCCGCATGCGCCGCGCCAGCGACGGCGCCTACCGCTGGTTCCTCGCGCGCGCCTTGCCCCTGTTCGACGAGGCGGGCAAGGTGCTGCGCTGGGTGGGCACGAATACGGACGTGCAGGAACAGAAGAACGTGCTGGAAAAAATGGCCTACCTGAATTCCTCGCTGGAAGTGGAAATGGCCAACCGCACGGCCGACCGCGACCGCATGTGGCGGCTGTCGACCGACATCATGCTGGTGGCGGACCTGTCCGGCATGATCATCGCCGTCAATCCCGCCTGGAGCAAGATCCTCGAGCGCCCGGAAGTCGAATCGCTGGGCATGGACTTCATCAGCCTCGTGCATCTCGATGACCGCATGGCGGCCCTGCAGGACTTGTCGCGGCTGGCCCATGGCGCGCCCACCTTGCGCATGGAAAACCGCTACCGGCGCCGCGATGGCGGCTACCGCTGGATTTCCTGGACGGCCGTGCCGGCGCAAAAGCTGATCCATGCCATCGGCCGCGACGTCACCGATGAAAAAGAGGCGCGGCTGGCGCTGGTGCGCAGCGAGCAAGCTTTATTGCAGGCGCAAAAGCTGGAATCGATCGGCAAGCTGACGGGCGGCGTGGCCCACGATTTCAACAACGTCCTGCAAATCATTTCCGGCAATTTGCAGTTGCTGAAACTGACGGTAGCCGACAATCCGCAGGCGGCCCGCCGCCTCGATTCGGCCGCCTCGGCCGTCGACCGGGGCGCCAAGCTGGCGTCGCAGCTGCTGGCCTTTGCGCGGCGTCAGCCATTGAAACCGCTGGTGACGGACCTGGGGCGTTTGCTGCGCCGCATGCATGAGCTGATCCGCCGCGCGCTGGGCGAAGCGATTACCGAGGAAACCTTCATCAGCGACGGCCTGTGGCATACGCTGGTCGACCCGAACCAGATGGAAAACGTGCTGCTGAACATGGCCATCAACGCGCGCGATGCGATGGACAAGGGCGGACGCCTGACTTTTACCTTGAGCAACGTCACGCTCGACGCCGCCTACGCCAGCCAGCATGCGGACGTGCTGGAGGGGCAATACGTGCTGCTGACCATCACCGACACAGGCCATGGCATGGAGCGCGACGTGATCGACCAGATCTTCGAGCCCTTCTTCACCACCAAGCGCGAAGGCGAGGGCACGGGCCTGGGCCTGTCCATGGCGTACGGTTTCATCCGCCAGAGCGCGGGCCACATCAAGGTGCACAGCGCACCGGGCGCCGGCACGACGTTCAAGATTTACCTGCCCCGTTCGCTGGAAAAACTGGCCGAACCGCCACCGAGCCTGACGGGTCCCGTGCTGGGCGGTGGCGAGACCATCCTCGTCGTGGAAGACGATGCGCCCGTGCAGCACACGGTGGTCGACATGCTGCGCGGCCTCGGCTACGACGTGCTGCATGCCGATGACGGCGCCTCGGCCCTGGCCCTGCTGGGCACGGGCGTGGCCATCGACCTGCTGTTTACGGACGTGGTCATGCCCGGTCCCGTCAGCAGCAAGCAGCTGGCGCAGCAGGCCAGGCTGCTGCTGCCGGAGCTGGCCGTGCTATTTACCTCGGGCTACACGCACAACGCCATCATGCAGGGTGGGCGGCTGGACCCGGGCGTGGAGCTGTTGAGCAAACCGTACCAGCGCGAAGACCTGGCGCGGCGCATCCGCCATTTGCTGGCCGACCGCCGCCTCGTGGGCGCGCCCGACCCTTCCGGGCGGCGCATCCTGCTGGTGGAAGACAATGACGATGCGCGCGAAATGACGACGGAAATGCTCAATATGCTGGGACACACCGTGCACGGCGTGGCCAGCGCGGAAGCGGCCATGCCGCTTTTGGCCATGCCGGGCCTGGACGTGCTGGTGACGGACATCAGCCTGCCCACCATGTCCGGCCTGGAACTGGCGCGCCATGCGCGCGCGCACTGGCCGCAGCTGGACGTGGTGTTTGCTTCCGGCCACGACTGGGGCGCCAGCCTGATGCAGGACGCCAGCGCCCGTTTCCTGCGCAAACCGTTTGGTCTGGAAGAGCTGGCCAGCGCACTGAAGGCGCGCCGGCTCGACGTCTACTAACTTAGAGGCTTACTCGGCTGGCGCCAGCAAGGCTTGCTGCAATTGCTTGACGGTAAATGGTTTCACCAGGAAGCGCGCTTGCGGGTCCAGCACGCCGGAATTGGCCGGTGCATGGCCGGTGGAAAATACCACTTCCAGCTGCGGATAGTCGCGCGCCGCCAGTTCGGCCAGCTCGGCGCCCGACATGCGCGGCAGGCTGATATCGGTCAGCAGCAAGTCCAGTCCCGGCGTGCCCAGCAGGGGCAAGGCTTCCTCGGCCGTGCCCACGGCCAGCACAGTATGACCGAGCATGGCCAGCAATTCGCTCGTCATGGCGCGCGCGTCTGCATTGTCTTCCACCAATAAAATATGTCGTCCCGCCGGCTGTGCGGGTGCGGCAGGTTGCGGCGGCGCCAGTTGCGCGCGGTACTGGTGCAGGGCCGTCACGTGGCGGCCATTGGCCAGCAGGTGGCGGATGCGCCGCGCCAGGTCTTCGCGCCGGTACGGCTTGCTCAACAACTCGACACCCGGTTCCAATCGGCCGCCCTGCATCATGGCGTCTTGCGTGTAGCCCGAGGTAAACAACACGGCCAGCTGCGGCAGCAGCACGCGGGCCTGGCGCGCCAGCGCCGTGCTGGCTACCTTGCCTGGCATCACCACGTCCGTAAACAGCAGGTCGATGGGAACGCCGCTGCCGATGATGGCCAGCGCGCTTTCGCCATCGCTGGCGCGCAGCACGACGTAACCCAAGCCGCGCAACATGTCGACCACCGTCGTCTGCACGTGCACGTCGTCTTCCACGACGAGGATGGTTTCCTTGCCGCCCAGCACGGGGCCGCCCAGTTGCAGCGGCAGTTCCGTTTCCGCTTCAAGCGAGCGCGGCAGATAGATGCGGAAGGTGCTGCCATGACCAGGCAGGCTGTCCACCGTCAGGTGGCCGCCGCTCTGGCGCAGGAAGCCGTAGGCCATGGACAGGCCCAGGCCCGTGCCTTCGCCTTCCTTCTTTGTTGTGAAGAACGGCTCGAAAATCTTGTCCAGCAGCTCGGCGGGAATGCCTGTACCCGTATCCGAGACGGCCAGCAGCACGTAGTCGCCGGGCGCCACGTCCGCATGGCGGGCCGCGTAGTCGCTGCCCAGCACGATGTTGCTCAGTTCGATGGTCAGCTGGCCCTGGCCATCCATGGCGTCGCGCGCATTGATGGCCAGGTTGAGGATGACGTTTTCCAGCTGGTGCGGGTCGACCAGGGCGCGCCAGCAGTCGTCGGCCAGCAGCCAGCGCGTTTCGATGGTTTCGCCGGTGGCGCGCCGCAGCAGCTCTTCCGTTGAGCGCAGCAGCTGCGCCAGGTCCGTCACCAGCGGTTTCAATGGCTGGCGCCGCGCAAAGGCCAGCAGCTGGGCCGACAGTTTGGCACCCCGTTCCACGGCGGCCGAGGCGCTTGCGATGCGCTTGGCGGCCAGCGGGTCGTCATCCAGGCTCAGCTGCAGCAGCTGAAGATTGCCCGAGATAATTTGCAGCACGTTATTGAAATCGTGGGCCACGCCGCCCGTCAGCTTGCCCAGCGCTTCGAGCTTTTGCGATTGCAGCAGGGCCATCTCGCTGTGGCGCAACGATTCCTGCATGCTGCGCAAAGTGCTTTGCGCTTCCTTTTCCAAGGTGACGTGGCGCCCGGTGGCGAAAATCAGGTCGCCTTCGATGGCCGCCACCCACGACAGCCAGCGGTGACCACCATCGCGGTGCCGGTAGCGGTTTTCAAAGCTGGGCAGGGCCTCCTGCGTCACTTGCGCCAGCGCCTGGCGCGTGGCGGCGGCATCCTCGGGCAGCACGAAGTCGAACAGGCTGCGGCCCAGCATTTCCTCGGGCAGCCAGCCCAGGATGGCGCCGGCGGCCGGGTTGACGGCGGCAAAGCAGCCTTCGGCATCGATGGCCACCATCAGGTCTTGCGCGCTGCGCCACAGGCGCTCGCGCTCGCTGTTGCGCGCGGCCAGGTCCGCTTCCAGCTTCTTTTCCACGGTGATGTCGCGCGCGCTGCAATACACCTTCTCGCCTTCGGGCACGGCCACCCACGACAGCCAGTGCCAGCCGCCCAGCTTGTGGCGGTAGCGGTTCTCGAAGCGCAGCGCCGGCTGGCCCTGGTTGGCAGCATCCCAGGCCGCATAGGTACGCGGCAAGTCGTCCGGGTGGATCAGTTCAAAAAATTTCGTCGTGCGGATTTCCTCCCTGGACCAGCCCAGGGTAGCTTGCCAGGCGGGGTTCGAGTGTTCGAAATAGCCGTCGAGGTTGAGCACGCCCAGCAAGTCGGGGCTGACGTTCCAGGTGCGGCCGAATTCGCGCGTGCGCTCGGCCACTTGCGTTTCCATGCTGGCAGTCAGGGCGCGCAAACGCGATTCCGCCCGGGCCCGCAAAATGGTCGACCAGACGCGTTCCGACACTTGCACGGCCAGTTCGATCTCCTCCGCATGCCACAGGCGCGCCGCGCTGCTGTGCACGACGAACACGGCCTCCAGCTGGCCATCCTTGGCAATCGGAATGTTCAGGAAGGCACGGATGCCCAGGCGCGCGAACGCGGCCAGCGCGGCCGGCATGGCCGTGCGAGGATCACTCGCCACATCGCTGACGGCGAGCGCCTGGCCGGCGGCAAGGGCATCGGCCAGGCCTGCCGCGTAATCGCCGAGGAAATAATCGCCGGCGGCGCCCGGTGCCAGGCCATCGCTCCACGCATGCTGCAGGGTGGGGCACTGCAGGGTCTGGTCGATATCGAAACAGGCCACTTGCTGGGCGCCCAGGCGCTGTCCCAGCAGCTGCGCCGACAGGGAAAGAATCTCGCCCGTGTCTTGCAGCAGGCGCAGCCGGCGTTCCAGTTGCAGCAAAAAGGCGACGCCGCTGGCGCCGGCCTGGCTGCGGGGGACGGGGGTGCTGGTCATGCCGGCCTCAGCTGCCGGCCAGCGGCAGGGTGACGCTGAACAGGGCGCCATTGCCGGGCTGGCTTTGCAGGGTGATGGCGCCGCCATGCGCATCGACCAGCTGCTTGGTGATGAACAGGCCCAGGCCCAGTCCGCCCGTGCGGTCCTGGTGCATGACGCGCTCGAACGCGTCGAAAATGCGCTCCTGGTCGCGTGCGTTGATACCGATGCCATGGTCGCGCACTTCGATGACGGCGCTGTTCTGCGTGTGCGCCAGGCTGATTTCCACGGGCTGGCCCTGGCCGTAGCGCACGGCGTTACTGATCAGGTTGACAACAATTTGCTCGACGCGGAAGGCGTCCCAGAAACCGTGGATGGGCTCGAAGGCCATCACTTCCAGTACGCTGCCCGTGGCGGCCGCATACGGGCCCAGGTCGTCCGCCACGCGGCGCACCAGGCAGGTCAGGTCGACGGCTTCGCGGCGGATCGACAGCTTGCCGCTGGTGATGCGCGACACGTCGAGCATATCGTCGATCAGGCGCACCATGCTGCGGATTTGCCGCCCGTCGCGCGCCACCATCTTGCCCAGCTTGTCCGGCTCGAAGGCGGCCAGGTTGCCCCGTTCCAGGTTGACGGTGCGCATCTGCGTTTCCAGGAACAGCGTATTTAACGGCGTGCGCAGTTCGTGCGCCACCATGGACATGAATTCATCGCGCAGGCGCAGCGAGCGCTGCAGTTCAGCCTGCGTGGCGCGCAATTCCTTCAGCAGCGCTTCCTGCTGCTGGCGGCTGTGCTCGAGTGCCTGCACCTGGCGCCGCGTTTCGCTGCGCTGCTGGTGCAGGGCAACGAAGACGTTGACCTTGCTTTGCACGGCATTGATGTCGAGCGGCTTGTGCAGGAAGTCGACGGCGCCGCTTTCATAGCCCTGGAAGGCGAAATTCATTTCCTTGCCGGCCGCCGTGACGAAGACGATGGGGATGTGGCGCGTCTTTTCCGTGCCGCGCATCAATTGCGCCAGTTCAAAACCATCCATCTCGGGCATTTGCACGTCGAGGATGGCCAGCGCGAAATCGTGCTCGAGCAGCAAGGCCAGCGCTTCTTCGCCGGACGAGGCCTGGTAGACGCTGCGGTCGCTCTCGCGGATCAGCGCGTTGAGCGCGCGCAAGTTTTCCGGCAAGTCGTCGACGATCAGCAGTTTGGTGCTTGTTTCATTCATCATGTTTCATTCCTGGCATGTGCCGTCCAGCGTAGTGGGAAGCGGCGTGCGACGGCGCACGCTTGCGGTAGAGCTTTTCAGGACCCGGCAATGGCTCGAAGTCGGGGGCAAAGCGCGTGAAATGCGTGCTTTCCTTGCTGCCCAGGCCCAGGAAACCCCGGTGGCACAGCGAGTCCTGGAACAGGCCCAGGGCCCGTTCCTGCAAGGTTTTATTAAAGTAAATCAAGACGTTACGGCACAAAATTAATTGCGTTTCAATAAACACGCTGTCCGTGGACAGGCTGTGGTCGGCAAAGTTGATCTTGTCGAGCAGACCCTGCTGGAACCGCGTCGTGGCATGCTCGACCGTGTAATAGTCAGCCAGCTGGCCCAGGCCGCCCGCGGCCAGGTAGTTGGCGCCATATTCTTCAAGCCGGTGCAGCGGATACGCGCCGCGCGCGGCCGTGGCCAGCGCTTGCGGATTGATGTCGGTGGCGTAAATCGTGCTGCGCTCGAGCAAGCCTTCCTCGTGCAGCACGATGGCCAGCGACAGCGCTTCTTCCCCCGTGCAGCAGCCGGCCACCCAGATCGTCGGCGACGGGTAGGTTTTCAGCACGGGCACCACGTGTTCGCGCAAGGCGCGGAAAAATGCCGGGTCGCGGAACATTTGTGTGACGGGCACGGTCAAAATCTGCAACAGGTCGCCAAAGGCGGACGGGTCGTCCAGCACGCGCCGCTGCAAGGCAGGCACATCTGCACAATGCAAACGGTCGAGCGCATGATTGAGGCGCCGCCGTTGCGAGGGCAGGGAATAGTCGCGAAAATCATAGCTGTAACGCTGGTACAGCGCTTCCATCAGCGCGTGCAGCTGCGCGTCCGTGGTGCGCTGGGACATCAGATGCGTTCCATCTTCGGCATCCACACGCGCAGCAGCGAATACAAACGATCGAGGTCGATCGGCTTGGCCAGGTAGTCGGACGCGCCCGCCTGCAGGCATTCTTCCTGGTCATTCTTCATGGCCTTGGCCGTGATGGCGATAATCGGCAGCTTGTTGTAACGGCCATCGGCGCGGATCAAACGCGTCGCTTCCAGTCCATCCATGCCCGGCATCATGACATCCATCAATACGAGGTCGATATCGTCCACGCTGTTGAGCTTGCTGATGGCTTCGAAGCCGTTGCGGCCGATTTCCACCACCACGCCTCGCTGTTCCAGCGCATTCGTCAGGGCAAAGATATTGCGCACGTCGTCGTCCACGAGCAAGATCTTGCGCCCTTCGAATACGCGTTCGCGGCTGCGCACCTGCTGCAGCATGCCCTGGCGTTCGCTCGACAGTTCGGATTCCACCTTGTGCAGGAAGAGGGTGACTTCGTCGAGCAGGCGTTCGGGCGAACGGGCACCCTTGATGATGATCGAGCGCGAATACTTCATCAGGTCCGCTTCTTCCTCGCGGCTCAGGTTGCGGCCCGTGTAGACGATGACGGGCGGGAACGAGCACAGTTCTTCATGCTCCATGCGTTCGAGCAATTCGTTGCCCTGGATGTCGGGCAGCTTCAAGTCGATGATCATGCAGTCGAAAATCTGCGTTTTGAGCAATTCCAGCGCCTGCTCCCCCAGGGCCACGGCCGTGATTTCCACGTCGTCGTCGCTGATCAGGTGCACCACGCTTTCGCGCTGGCGTTCGTCGTCCTCGACCAGCAGGATGCGTTTCATCTGCTGCGTGAATTTCGACTCAAGTTTGCGGAACACTTCCTTCAGCTGCTCGCGCGTGCGCGGCTTGGTGGCGTAGCCGATGGCGCCCAGCTGCATGGCTTCCTGGATCTGGTCGTTGCCGGACACGATGTGCACGGGAATGTGGCGCGTCAGCGGGTTTTCCTTGAGCTGCTGCAAGACCAGCAAGCCCGGGCGGTCCGGCAAGCCCATGTCGAGCAGGATGGCGTCGGGCAGGAATTCCTCGGCCAGGCGCAAGCCTTCGTCGGCGCCGTGCGCCACCAGGCAGCGGTATTGCATTTCATGCGCGAGGTCGAACAGGATGCCGGCAAACGACGGTTCATCCTCGATCACCAGCACGGAACGCTGGCCCGTCTTGACGGCTGGCACGCTGTCGCGGTCATCCTGGAAGGTGGGCAGCGGCACGGGCTTGGCGGCGGGCGCCGGCTTGGGTGCGGCGGCCGCGATTTTTGCGGGTGCTTGCGGCACTGCGGCCGGGGCCGGCTCCGCTTCCACGGCGCGCTCCGGCATGACGGCCGGCAGCACCAATGTAAACGTACTGCCCTGGCCTGGCGTGCTGGCCAGCTCGATACTGCCGCCCAGCAAGGCGGCCAGGTCGCGCGAAATCGACAGGCCCAGACCCGTGCCGCCATAGCGGCGGCTGGTGGTGCCGTCGGCCTGGTGGAAGGCGTCGAAAATCTTGTGCTGCTGGTCGTCGGCGATGCCGATGCCCGAATCCTGCACCTGGAAGCGCACCTGGCCGTCCGCGCCGCTGCTCACGTGCAAGCTGACGGTACCCGTATCCGTAAACTTGATGGCGTTCGATAGCAGGTTTTTCAGGATTTGCTCGAGGCGCTGGCGGTCGCTGACGAGCGACGGCGGAGAGTCCGGCGCCACCTTGACGTCAAAAACGAGTTTCTTTTGCTGCGCCTGGGCGCCGAACAGCATCTTCATGCTGCTGAGCAGTTCGTCGAAAGGCACGGCTTCCGGGGTCAATTCCAGCTTGCCTGCCTCGACCTTGGAAATGTCGAGGATATCGTTGATGAGGGTGAGTAAATCGTTGCCGGCCGAATAGATGGTTTGCGCAAACGTCACTTGCTCCGGCGTCAGGTTGCCGCTGGTGTTGTCCGACAGCAGCTTGGACAGGATCAGCGAGCTGTTCAGTGGCGTGCGCAGCTCGTGCGACATGTTCGCCAGGAATTCGGACTTGTAGCGGCTGGCCCGCTGCAGCTCTTCCGCGCGCGCTTCCAGCTGGGCGTGCGCCTGGACGATGGCCATGTTTTTCTGGTCCAGCGACAGCGCCTGCACGGCCAGTTGCCCGTTCGACTGCTCTAGCGCCGCCTTTTGCTCTTCCAGGTGGGCTTGCGACTGTTCCAGCACGCGCGACTGTTCGCCCAGCTCTTCATTGGCCGTGCGCAGTTCTTCCTGCTGCACTTCCAGTTCTTCATTCAGTTGCTGGGTTTCTTCGAGAACATTTTGCAGGCGCTGGCGGTACAGGGCCGCTTCCAGCGAGGTGCCGACATTCGCGGCAATCAGGTTCAGCCATTCCTTGGCGCGGGCGCTGACGGGATGCGTAAAGCCCAGTTCGATGACGCCGTTGACGACGCCTTCATTGTTGACGGGCGCCAGGACCAGTTCCAGCGGCGCGCCACGGCCCAGGCTCGACGTCACGGTCAGGTAATTCTCGGGCACTTGCTGCACATGCTTGAGGCGTTTTTCGCGCGCCGTCTCGCCCACCAGGCCTTCGCCCAGCTTGAACACCTGTTTTTCCTTGACGCCCTGTTCGTTGAAACCGTACACGGCCGTGCGGCGCAGACTGCCATCCTCGTCGACCACGTACAGAGTGGCGATGGCCACGTCCAGGCGGTGGGCGAGGAAATCCAGCACGTGCCGTCCCAGTTGCGGCAGGCCCAGCTGGCCGCTCGTGTGGGCCGCCAGTTCCGTCTGCCCCGTGCGCAGCCACGCTTGCTCCTGCAGCACGTCATTGTCCTTGCCGCGCTGCTCGAGCGCATCGTTGTAGATATCGGACAGGCGCAGCAGTTCGCGCCGGCCCAGGTAGGCGAGCAAGCCCGACAATCCCAGGCTGAGGATGAGGAACACGACCACGGCCAGCATGGTGCGGCTTTCGGCCGTATCGGCCCGTTCCTGGCGCAGCCGCTGTTCCATGGACAGGAAGGCGAGGAATTCCCGGCGGATTTCGTCAAATTCCAGCTTGCCTTCGCCCTGGCGCACGCGCGCAAGGAATTCCTGGTTGTTGCGGCGCTGGGCGATCACGCCTTCGGCGTAATCGAGCCACTGGCCTTGCAGCGCGCGGATGCGGCGCAAGCGGTCCACCTGGATGGGGCTGTCGGATACCAGGTCCAGCAGGGTGGTCATTTCCACGGCGATCTTCGCCTTGCCCGATTTATACGGCGCCAAAAACGTTTCATCGCCCGTCAGCAAATAGCCGCGCATGCCCGTTTCCAGGTCGACCGACAGCTTCATGACTTCATTCGCGTTGCCGATTACCCGTTCGGAATGCTCGACCGAGCGCAGGGCCGACAGCAGGTAGGCGATCAGGGCGACGAACACGAGGGCCGTGACGACCCCAATGACCAGCGGCAAGGTCACGTTGCGGGCGAGGATGCGGCGAAAGCTGAAGGAGTCGATCGGGGTCTTGGTATTCATCATGTACGTGTAAGGCTGTCGCGAAAAAATCAATTTTAATTGAAATGCAAGATTTCTGGTGGTCAAGCATAGCGTGCGCTAGCATAACAGCCTTGGGACATTTTTCGCAGGCGCAAGCTAGTGCAATGCGGGGTAGCGCACAGATGAAAGTAGAGGAAAAATCAAGGTGGCCACGATTGAGGCAGATCAAAGAGATTGGTTGTTGACATCCTAAGATGCAGGAGGCGGCGACGTCCAAGCAGACGGCCGCCGTGTGCAAACCAGCCCATGCAGGAGGACATCATGGCTAATCAACTGATCCGTCGCGATCCGCAAAACCCGCTGGCACGTTTTGACCCGTTCAGCGACATGGAAGAATTCATGCACGACTTTTTCGCGCCCGCCTTGCGCTTGCGCGATGGCGGTTCGGCACGCATGCGTGTCGATATTTCCGAAACCGAACAAGCTTATCAGGTGCAGGCGGATATTCCCGGCGTCAACAAGGACGATATCAAGGTCTCCATCGACGGCAACCGCGTCTCCATCAGCGCCGAACTCAAGGATGAAAGAGTGACGCGCGACGGCGGCGGCAAGACCGTGCGCAGCGAACGCGAGTACGGCCAGCAGTACCGCAGTTTCGTGCTGCCGCACGAGGTGGACGAGGCCGGCGCGCAAGCCCGCTATGAAAATGGCGTGCTGCTGCTGGACTTGCCGAAGAGGGAAGGCACGGGTGGGCGGCAACTGTCGATACAGTGAGCCGGGCCGGGTTTTAGCTGCGTAGGTCAGATTAGCGCAGCGTAATCTGACAATCTTCGTGGCGGCGTTTGTCGGCTTACGCCCTGCGGGCTAAGCCGACCTACGAAAAAACGCCGGATGGTGCCGGCGTTTTTGGGGTGTTCCGGATGGCGGCGCGCTGCCACCCCAATTGACTCTCTATATATATGTCAGTTTTAGCTGCGTAGGTCAGATTAGCGCAGCGTAATCTGACAGCTTCGTGGCGGCGCCTGTCGGCTTACGCCCTGCGGGCTAAGCCGACCTACGAAAAAACGCCGGACGGTGCCGGCGTTTCCTGGGGTGTTCCGGATGGCGGCGCGCTGCCACCCGGATTGCCTCTATATATGTCAGTCGCGGATTTCCAGCGCCCGGTTCAGGCTCAGGGCGGCCAGCGAAGCGACGGCACCAGACAGCAGGTAGAAGCTGACATAGGCGAGGCCGAAGTTGGCCGACAGGCCCAGCGCCACCAGCGGGGCGAAGCCGGCGCCGACCAGCCAGGCCAGGTCGGACGTCAGGGCCGCGCCCGTGTAGCGGAAGCGGGCAGGGAAGTTGGCCGTCACGGCGCCGGCTGCCTGGCCGTAGGACAAACCCAGCAGGCTGAAGCCCACGAGGATGAAGACGTCCTGGCCCGTATTGCCGCCACCCATCAGGGTCGGCACGAAGGCGCTGAAGATGGCGATCAGCACGGCCAGCACGCCCAAGGTGGTGCGGCGGCCCACTTTATCGGCCAGCACGCCGGAGATCACCACGCCGACGGCGGCCAGCACGGCGCCCAGCATCTGGATTTGCAGGAAGTCCGAAGCGGAACGCGTCTGGTAGACGGAAATCCACGACAGCGGGAACACGGTGACGAGGTGGAACAGCGCGTAGCTGGCCAGCGCGGCGAGAGCGCCGATCAGCACGTTGCGGCCCTGGCCTCGGCTCATTTCAAACACGCTCACGGGCTGCAGTTCGCGTTCGTCGAGCAGGCGCGCATATTCATTCGTCGACACGAGGCGCAGACGGGCAAACAGGGCTACCACGTTGATGGCGAAAGCCACATAGAAAGGATAGCGCCAGCCCCAGTCGAGGAAGTCTTCATCCGTCAGGGTGGTCAGCATGAACCAGAACAGGCCGGCGGCGATCAGGAAGCCGGTCGGTGCGCCCAGCTGGCCCAGCATGGCGTACCAGCCGCGCTTGTTTTCCGGCGCGTTCAGAGCCAGCAGCGACGGCAAGCCATCCCACGAACCGCCCAGCGCCACGCCCTGGCCGATGCGCAGTACGGACAGCCAGATGATGGCGGCAAAGCCCAGGTGGGAATACGTCGGCAGGAAAGCGATACCGGCCGTCGACACGCCCAGCAGGAAGAGGGCGAACGTCAGCTTGGCGCTGCGTCCCATGCGGCGCTGGATCTCCATGAAGATCACGGTGCCGAACGGACGGGCGATGAAGGCGAACGAGAAAATCAGGAATGCATATAATGTACCCTCCAGGCGTTCTTCAAACGGGAAGAAGACGCGTGGAAACACCAGCACCGAGGCGATGGCGTAGACAAAGAAGTCAAAGTATTCGGAAGCGCGGCCGATGATCACGCCGACGGCGATCTCACCGGGGTCGATATGCGATTCGACCGTGCCGGCCCCGCGTGCGTCGCGCAGGGAGTGGGGGGAAAAGTCGGCGGGTACATCCCCGCTGTGTATGCGCGTGCTGGACATGATGATCGTCTCCAATATAGTTTCGAGTTCGGCCAACGCGTAACATACCCCGGGTGTCTCACGCCCGGAGTAGGACTATTCAATGGATAGCTGTAGGAAAACTCCGCAATCATCCAGTGAAAATCCGAGCAAGGGGGTGGACAAAACGTCCAATTGCCAACGCGCTCCAGTGAGAATACAGTACCATATCTTCATCCCCTGTACTGGACTTTCCTGTATGTTTTCATTAAAAGTTCGTCGCGGACTGCTTCTTTTACCTCTCGCATTGTTGGCTGGTTGCAATACGGTGGTACTGAATGCGTCTGGTGACATCGCAGTTCAGCAAGGCAATCTGATTGTCATCTCGACATTGCTGATGCTGTTGATTATCGTTCCGGTAATCGCTCTGACCCTGCTTTTCGCATGGCGCTATAGAAAAAACAACACCGCGGCCAAATACGAGCCGGACTGGGACCACTCGACTCGCCTCGAGCTGATTATCTGGGGCGCGCCCCTGTTGATCATTATCGTGCTGGGCCTGCTGACCTGGATCAGCACCCACACCCTCGATCCATACCGCCCATTGAGCCGTATCGACGCCAACCGTCCTATTCCTGCCAGCCATAAGCCGATGATCGTCGAAGTCGTAGCCCTGGACTGGAAATGGCTGTTCATCTACCCGGAGCAAGGCATCGCTTCCGTGAATGAACTGTACGCGCCTGTCGATCGTCCAATCCGCTTCAAGATCACCGCGTCGTCCGTCATGAACTCGTTCTTCATCCCCGCACTGGCAGGTCAGATCTACGCCATGCCGGGCATGGAAACGCAGTTGAATGCCGTCATCAACAAGCCTGGTGTCTACAAGGGCTTCTCCGCGAACTACAGCGGTGCCGGTTTCTCGGGCATGCGCTTCAAGTTCCACGGTGTCAATGATGCGGACTTCGACAAATGGGTGGAATCGGCACGTGCCGGTGGCGGCGCGCTGAACCGCGACGACTACCTGTCGCTGGCCCAGCCTAGCGAACGCGACCCGGTCCGCCGTTACAGCGCGGTGCCTAACGACCTGTACAAGGCAATCCTGAACCGCACCATCGTTTCCGACGCCCTGTGCGTGACGCCGGTCCAGCCATATAAGTTGACGATGGCAAATAGCCCGGTAGCGGCCGTAACGGCAGTAGTCGCTAGCGATGCAGTGGTTGAAAAGGGCGTTCAAGCCAAGTAACAACTGCATGAATCCCGCAGCGCATTGCGCTGCAGATACTGGCGCCGTTTGCCTGGCGCCTCCCTTTTTTCTCTGAGAGTAACAATGCTAGACCATATTGATCTGACGAAGCTTATATTCGGCCGTCTGACTTGGGATGCAATTCCATTTCACGAACCTATCCTGCTGGTGACCTTTGCCATGGTTGCCCTGGGCGGTATCGCACTCGTTGCGGCACTGACGTATTTCCGCGTCTGGGGTACCCTGTGGCGCGACTGGATCACCAGTATCGACCATAAAAAAATCGGTATCATGTACATGATCCTGGGCCTCGTCATGCTGCTGCGCGGCTTTGCCGACGCGCTGATGATGCGTACCCAGCAGGCTGTCGCCTTTGGCGACAATGCCGGCTTCCTGCCACCGCATCACTACGACCAGATCTTCACCGCCCACGGCGTGATCATGATCTTCTTCGTCGCGATGCCTTTCGTGACGGGTCTGATGAACTACGTGGTGCCGCTGCAAATCGGCGCGCGCGACGTGGCTTTCCCATTCCTTAACAACTTCAGCTTCTGGATGACCACCATGGGCGCCGCCCTGGTCATGGCGTCGCTGTTCGTCGGCGAATTCGCCCGCACGGGCTGGCTGGCCTATCCGCCGCTGTCGGGCATCGTCGGCAGTCCGGACGTGGGGGTAGACTATTACATCTGGTCCTTGCAGATTGCCGGGGTCGGGACGCTATTGTCCGGTGTCAACCTGATCGCCACCATCGTCAAGATGCGCGCGCCAGGCATGACCTGGATGAAAATGCCCGTCTTCACCTGGACCGCACTGTGCACCAACATCCTGATCGTCGCCGCTTTCCCCGTACTGACGGCTGTGCTGGCCATGCTGTCGCTGGACCGCGTTGCAGGCTTTAACTTCTTCACGACGGAACTGGGCGGCAACGCCATGATGTACGTCAACCTGATCTGGATCTGGGGTCACCCGGAGGTCTACATCCTGATCCTGCCGCTGTTCGGCGTGTTCTCGGAAGTCGTCGCCACGTTCAGCAGCAAGCGTTTGTTCGGCTACGCCTCGATGGTGTACGCCACCTGCGTCATCATGATCCTGTCGTACCTGGTATGGCTGCATCACTTCTTCACCATGGGTTCGGGCGCCAGCGTCAACTCCTTCTTCGGCATCACGACGATGATCATTTCGATCCCGACGGGCGCGAAGATCTTCAACTGGCTGTTTACCATGTACCGCGGCCGTATCCGCTTTGAACTGCCCATGCTGTGGACGATCGGCTTCATGGTCACCTTCACCATCGGCGGCATGACCGGCGTATTGCTGGCCGTACCACCAGCTGACTTCGTGCTGCACAACAGCCTGTTCCTGATCGCCCACTTCCATAACGTGATTATCGGCGGCGTGGTCTTCGGTGTCTTCGCTGCGATTAACTACTGGTACCCGAAAGCCTTCGGCTACAAGCTCGACGTGTTCTGGGGCAAGTGCTCGTTCTGGTTCTGGTTCGTCGGCTTCTACCTGGCCTTCATGCCGCTGTACGTGCTGGGCCTGATGGGCGTGACCCGTCGTGTCAATCACTTCGAAGATCCATCGTTGCAAATCTGGACCATCATCGCCTGGTTTGGCGCTGTCTCGATCGCACTGGGTATCGCTTCCATGCTGATCCAGTTCTTCGTCAGCTACCGTAACCGTCACGCCCTGCGCGACGTCACCGGTGACCCATGGGGTGGCCGTACGCTGGAATGGTCGACGTCGTCGCCACCGCCAGACTATAATTTCGCCTTCACGCCACAAGTGCACGAACTCGATGCATGGACTGACATGAAGAAACACGGTTACCAGCGTCCGACGTCCGGTTTCACGAAGATCCACATGCCGAAGAACACCTGGGCTGGTTTCGTGATCGCCGCACTGTCCGCACTGGTCGGTTTTGGCCTGATCTGGCAAATGTGGCTCGTCGCCAGCATTGGCTTCGTGATCATGATGGTTACCATCATCGTCCATACCTTTAACTACAAGCGCGATTACTACATTCCTGCGGAAGAAGTGGTCCGTACCGAAGACGCTTATACTAAATTGCTGAGCAGCCATGTCTGATACCATCGCCCATAACACCGGCGCCGCTGGCGCCGCACCAAGCACGCGCAGCTACTTTGTGCGCGAGCACCACCCGGAAAACGGCAGCTTGCTGGGTTTCTGGCTCTACCTGATGAGCGATTGTCTGATCTTCGCCTGTCTGTTCGCCACGTACGCCGTGGTCGGCCGCAGCTACGCGGACGGCCCGACGGGCGCCGCGCTGTTCGACCTGCCGCTGGTGGCCGTCAACACGGCCATGCTGCTGCTGTCGTCGATCACCTACGGCTTCGCCATGCTGGCCATGCAGCGCAAGCAATTGCGCAGCACCCTGGTCTGGCTGGGCATCACGGGCCTGTTCGGCCTGGCCTTCCTGTCGCTGGAAATGTATGAATTCATTCATCTGATCCACGAAGGCGCCGGTCCGCAGCGCAGCGCGTTCCTGTCGTCGTTCTTCGCGCTGGTCGGTACCCACGGCTTGCACGTGACGTTCGGCGTGATCTGGCTCGTGACCTTGATGTTCCAGTTGAACAAACATGGCCTGACCCCGGAAAACGGCCGCCGCATGATGTGCCTGTCGCTGTTCTGGCACTTCCTGGACGTCATCTGGATCGGCGTCTTCACCTTTGTCTACCTGATGGGAGTGCTGCCATGAGCGACCACCACACACACGGCGATAGCCACCACCATGACAACCACGATCATGGCAGCCTGAAAAGCTACACGATCGGTTTCATCCTGTCGGTGATCCTGACGGCCATTCCGTTCTGGCTGGTGATGACGAAAGCCATCACCAACTCGGGCACCATGGGCCTGGTCCTGCTGGCGTTCGCGGCTGTTCAAGTGGTGGTACACATGGTGTACTTCCTGCACATGAACACCAAGTCCGAAGGCGGCTGGAACATGATGGCGCTGATCTTCACCATCATGATCGTGGGCATTGCCATGGCCGGTTCCCTGTGGGTCATGTACCACATGAACCACAACATGATGCCGGATCTGATGCCTGAGTACATGCATACGAAAACGGCTCCATGATGAGTAATACGCGCCCAAGCAACACCGGGCGCGCCCCTGGCGCCGCATCGCAAGATGCCGCGCCAGGCCCACGCGGCATGGTCGTGCGATATGCACTGGCCTTGCTGGCGGGGATCTTGTTTGCCGGTTTCTGTGCCTTGGGCACCTGGCAAGTCAAGCGCCTGTTCTGGAAGCTTGACCTGATCGAGCGCGTCGAACAACGCGTACATGCGCCCGCAACGGACGCACCTGGACCCGCAGCCTGGGCCAGCATCACGCAGCAAACGGATGAATACCGCCATGTGCGACTCTCCGGTACCTATCTCCCCATTTTTAATACCCTGGTGCAAGCAACGACGGCACTGGGCAGCGGTTACTGGCTGATGACGCCATTGCGTCTGGCCGATGGCAGCACCGTGCTGGTCAACCGTGGCTTCGTGCCGAAACGCGAAGGCATCGCCGCCAGTACGCCGGCCGGCATCGTGCACATCGACGGCTTGCTGCGCGTCAGCGAGACGGGCGGTGGTTTCTTGCGCGAAAACAGTCCTGCCACGCAGCACTGGTATTCGCGCGACGTGGCCGCCATCGGCGCTTCGCACATGCTGACCAACGTGGCGCCATATTTTGTCGACGCGAAGGCAAAATCGGAAACGGCCAGCGACGCGCCCGTCGGCGGCCTGACCGTGATTTCCTTTCACAACAACCACCTCGTGTACGCCCTGACGTGGTTCGCGCTGGCCCTGATGGTGGCCGGCATCACGTGGTGGATCGTGCGCGAAGACAAGCGCCGCCGCGCGCGCCGTCGCGCCGGCACGCAAGAGAGCGACCATGCCGGGCAGGATTGAGATCCTGCCCAACCGCGAAGTGTTAGAGCGCGGCGCGGTGGCGGCCGAGATGGAACATCCGGCCGGCCACCAGAACATGAAACTGCTGATCCAGCTGCGCTGGCTGGCCGTGATCGGCCAGATCAGCACCATCTTCGGCGTGGGCGTGGGACTGGGCATCGCCTTGCCCGTGCCTTACATGCTCGAAGTGCTGTCCTGCCTCATCGCATTCAATCTGGCCAGCCTGCTGCGCTGGCATGAACGCCAGCCAGTCTCCAACACGGCCCTGTTCCTCGCCTTGCTGGTCGACGTTACCGTGCTGACGGCCCAGCTCTACCTGAGCGGCGGCATCAGCAATCCGTTTGCCTTCCTGTACTTACTGCAAGTCATCCTCAGCGCCGTGCTGCTGGAAGTGTGGTCGACGTGGATCATGGTGGCCATCACGAGCCTGTGTCTGGCCGGCCTGGCCTTGCTGCCCGGCCCCTTGATTCTGCCGATCGACCCCGAGCGGGGCTTTTCCAGCCTTTACGTGCAGGGCTTGCTGATCTGTTTCATCCTGAACGCGGCCTTGCTGGTGGTGTTCATCACGCGCATCAACCGCAACCAGCGCGCCGGCGACGCCAAGGTGGCGGATTTGCGCCAGCGCGCGGCGGAAGAAGAACACATCATCCGCATGGGCTTGCTGGCTTCTGGCGCCGCGCACGAGCTGGGCACGCCGCTGGCAACACTCTCCGTCATCCTCGGCGACTGGCGCCGCATGCCGGAACTGAGCAAGAACAGCGAACTGCTGGAAGAAATCACGGAAATGCAGGCCCAGTTGCAGCGCTGCAAGAGCATCGTCAGCGGCATTTTATTGTCGGCGGGCGAGGCGCGCGGGGAATCTTCCGTGAAAACGACGATCAATACCTTCCTCAACGACCTGGTCGACGAGTGGCGCACCAGCCGCCCGATCCAGGGTTTCGAATACGATAACCGCATCGAGCACGACGTGCCCGTCGTCTTCGATTCGACCCTGAAGCAAACCATTTGCAATGTGCTCGACAATGCGCTGGAAGCGTCACCCGAGTGGTTGCGTTTCGAAGCGACGCGCGAAGCGGATGCCTTGCACCTGGTCATTACCGATGCGGGCCCCGGCTTCGAGCCGTCGATGCTGACGCACCTGGGCAAGCCGTATCAAAGCAGCAAGGGCAAGCCCGGCGGTGGCCTCGGTTTGTTCCTGGTGGTCAATGTCGCGCGTACCCTGGGCGGCACAGTGACGGCGCGCAACCGGGTGCAGGGGGGGGCGGTGGTGCACCTGGCCTTGCCGCTGGCGGCCATCAAACTGGAAAGAGAAAGCGACCACCATGCAGGATGACCGTCTGTTACTGATCGTGGAAGACGATGCCGCGTTTGCCCGCACCCTGGGCCGCTCGTTCGAACGGCGCGGCTACCAGGTCATCCTGGCCACCAATTTCGACGAAGCGAGCGCCTTGCTTGAGCAGCATTGCCCCGACTACGCCGTCGTCGACCTGAAGTTAAATGGGAACACCTCGGGCCTGGCCTGCGTGCAGATGCTGCACCAGCATGACCCGGACATGCTGATCGTCGTGCTCACCGGCTACGCCAGCATCGGCACGGCCGTCGAAGCGATCAAGCTGGGTGCCTGCCAGTACCTGGCGAAACCGTCGAACACGGACGACATCGAAGCGGCCTTCGGCCACGTGGCCGGCAATGCCGACATCGAACTGACCAACCGCGCCACCAACATCAAGACCCTGGAATGGGAACGCATCCACGAAATGCTGGCCGAGACGGATTTCAATATCTCGGAAACAGCCCGCCGCCTCGGCATGCACCGGCGTACCCTGGCGCGCAAGCTGGAAAAGCAGCGGGTGAAATAATCACCGCGCAGCTTGTTCATTGTCGAACGTCAGCTCGACAACGCTGTCGTCGCTCCAGTCCTGCTCCCGCAGCGGCGGCGTAAACGACGAGCCGCTGAAGGGCACGGGCGCGCTTTTGCCGTTGTAGCTGATGGTCGCGGCCGTGATGCGCCGCGGTTCGGAAAAGCTGTAGGTGCCCTTTTGCGACACGAAATTGCATGGTCCGCCCAATGCGCCCATCGCCGTGCGCATCGCAAAAGGCAAGGTGTCCTTGTCGATGGCCCAATGGACTTCGCACGCCAGCCGCAGGTCGCCCAGGCGGCGGATGGTGTCGCTGGCCGCCGCGCTCCTGACGTAGGGAATCCACCTGACCGATCCCGCCTTGCGGTTCACGGTCAGCTCGGCCTTTTCATATAGCGGCCCTTGTTCGACGGGCAAGGTGAAGATATTGCGCTCCCCCAGCGGTATGGCCATAGCCGCTTCGTCGCTTTCCAGCCGCAGCGCGATGGTGTGCATGTCGACATCGGCACGGCGCGGTTCCAGGATGAAGCGCAGCTGCGCGCCAGGCGCCAGACCATGTTTTTCCTCGAAGCGTTTGACGCCCTTGAGCATGGCACTGTAGGGCTTCCAGTCCGGGTCCCGGATGCCCTTTACATTGACTGACGCCGCGACATCCTGAGCGGATGGCTCCGTGGCTTGCGCCGTATCCGCCTGGGCTCGCACCGCGGCGCTGCATAAACACAGCATAAGACCAGCTATTGCACGCATATTTATCCTGTTCATTTGAATCCCAAGTAATCCCACCTTGGCAGAGTGTAGAAAAAAATACAGGCGCGAGGAGGTTTTTAAGACAGGATGTCAATCGGGATGAATGGAGTGCTTGAAATCGCTGTTTTCCGCCATCAATGATCTGCGGCTTGCACGGCGGCACCCGACGTGACCAGGACTTCATGTTCATAGGCGCCCAGATGGCCATAATGGCCTTTGGGACTGAGATAGCCGACAATATGCACGCGCGGCTGTTCATGGCTTGAATTGGGTGCCACCAGGCCGACGTCGCGCCATGCAACGCCGCCGAAGGAGTTGAACCACCATGCGCCGGCGTCACCGTCCAGATCAGCATGGGCCGGTTGGAAAACGCTCTTTTCAAATCCCCGCGACCAGAGGCCATCGCGCTCGATGGCACGGTAGCCATAGCCTGCCATGATGTTGGCCCGTTCGGACGGATGATCGCGCCAATAGCGTTGGCCATTCGTGTAGGCATCGCGCATGGCGGCCGATTGCGTCACGATCCCGCCCGATGGATGGGTCAAGCCTTGAAAGAACCATTGCGCGTAGTCGGCTGGCGGCGTCGGTAGTTGCTTGTCCGTCGTCTGTGTTTGCGCAAACGCATGCGCATATTCAAGAACGATATCGGGAATATTTGCTGCGCTCGCCTTGCCGGCAAGGGCAGTCAATATCAGGAGTGTGGAAATAGATCGCCACATCGCTTTGCACCTTTCTATGATTAATACCTATGCCGACGCCAGCCACTCCATCTTCTGTACCTGGATATGCGGATGGCTTTCCAGCGCTTCCCATACCGGCAAAAACACAAAGCCCTGTTTCCGGTAAAACGTGACGGCGCGGGTGTTCTCCGGCGCCACGTCGAGCACCAGGCGACGATGGCCATTGTTCACGGCGCATTGTTTCACGGCGTCGACCAAGCCCTGCGCCACGGCCATGCCCCGATATTCCTGATGTACCCACATGGCGATCAGATGGCACTCGCCATTGCCGGCCACCACTTGCGCGGCCAGGCCGATGGGGTGTTCTCCGTCAAAGGCGAGGAAAAATGTGCGCTGGGGCGTACTGACGGCGCGCTGCTGCCAGTCGGCATCGGCAAAACCGGCGGCGCTGGCGTGGCTGGCGCCAAAGGCCGTGGGCGCGTCGAGCAGGGCGGCCAGGCGCGTGGCTTTCAGGGCCGGCCAGTCGCTGGCGGTGGTGGGGCGTATCAGCATGCTTAATTGAAGACGATCGCCGTCTTGTGCTCGATGCTGAGCCGGCATGCCTCGTAAGCCGCCAGCCAGGCGACCAGTTCGCGTTCCAGGCCGTCTTCGGCGTCGATGCGCGCATTGATGCGGGCTGCTTCTTCATCGCTCAGTTCGTCGCCCAGCAGGAAGATGCCCAGCGCGGGCGCGACCGTGACCAGTTCAGCGCGCAGGCTGTACGAGGAACCCAGCATGCCGCCCAGCAGCGCGTGTTCCTCATCGGCAAAAATGACTTCCTCGAAGACGAGGGGGAAATAAAAACCTTCGCAATCGGAATGGCAGATCAGGTGGCTGTCAAAGTCATCCTGCGCTGCATCGAGCACCGGATCCTCCGTTGCATCCTCGCCCTCGGCCAATGGCGTGGCACGCCATTGCGCATCGAGGCGCGCATGGGCATACGCGCGGCGCAGGGTGTGCAGGAAGCTGTATGGAAAGGAATCGAGCATGACGCGCGAGTCCAGTTGCGGCAGCGTGGCCGGTTCGCTGTGCTGTGGCAGCCCCGCCTTTTGCAGCAGCAGATTGGCTTCTTCCAAAGCGGTGACGAGCCACTGCGCGCCTTCCGGGTCTTCTTCCTGCAGGTCGGCAAGGGCGCCGACCGAAATTGTCAATCCCATCATGAACTCCTCTAGTTGCAGCTGCGCATCAGTCTAAACCATTTGCCTTTGATCATCATTTACGATTGATCCCACACTTCGATGGTCAGCAGTTGACCGGGCTTACAGGCGGCGATGCGGTCCTGGTGCACGGTAATGCAACCGGGCCAGCCTGTGAGCCGGTCCTGCGGAAATTCGCCATCCTGCGCCTCGGCGATGCCCGCCTGCAGCAGGGGCACGACGACGTTCGCCGGCGCCGTGTAGCGGTTGGGAAAGCCGTTGAAAGCCAGCTGGGTCGCCTTGCCTTGCTGGCATAGTTGCGCGATCCAGTCGGCGCCGAACAGGCCCGCTTCCCACGTGGCGAGAAAAGCGTCCTTGTTGACTTTCGTCATGTCGGCCATTTGCTCCGGCGTGTCTGTCGAGATAATGGTCCACCAGCCTGACATGGATTTTCCTTGTGAAAATTAATAATTAACGGGTCATCGCGCGGCGCAGCAGGTAGCTGAGGCCATCGACGGCTGCCACCATCAGCAGCATGGCGACGATGACGGTAGCGGCGTTCTGCATCTGGAACAGCGACAGGTGATATTTCAGCATCTGCCCAAGGCCGCCCGCACCGACGACGCCGAGGATGGCGGCGGCGCGGATATTGTTTTCCCAGCGGTACAAGGTGTAGGACATCATCTGCGGCCCGCACTGCGGCAAGGTGGCGTACAGGAACGCCACGGCAGGACGCGCGCCATTGATGCGCAAGGTGGCGGCCGGTAAGGGCGGGCAATTCTCAAACGCATCGGCAAACAATCGGCCCAGCACGCCCATCGTGTGCAGCGCCAGCGCCAGGGTGCCCGCGAATGGGCCCAGGCCGGCGGCGATCAGCAGAATCGAAGCCCATACCAGTTCGGGAATCGAGCGCAGCACGTTGAGTATCGCGCGCGTGGCATTGCGCGCCACGTTGCCAAAACGGCCGCTGGCGGGCAGGGCCAGCAGTGCGCCCACGAGTGCCGCGATCACCGTGCCGATGGCCGACATGGCCAGGGTCTCGAACGTGGCGACGCCCACTTTCATGAGGAAGTTCGGCGCCAGCTCGGGCGGGGCGAAGCCGTGCAGGAAGTCGGCGCTCGTGCGCACGGCGTCCGCACTGAAGAACTCGCCCCATTTCAGGGGCAGGGTGGCAAAGCTGGCGATGACCAGCAGCAGCAAGCCGGCCAGCAAGGCCCAGGTCGACCAGCGCACGGGCGACGGGGTGGGCAGCATGGCGTCAAGGTGATGCTTCATGCCAGCCTCCGGCGCAGCATGGCGGACACGGCGTCTGCACCCGCCACCAGCAGCACGAACACCATCAGCATCGTGGCCAGTTCGCTGCCCGCCATCATCTTCATCGATTCATCCATGCGCTGGCCCAGGCCGCCCGCACCGACAAAACCCATGACGACGGAGCCGCGGATCGCGCATTCCCAGCGGTAAATCGTGTACGACACCAGTTCGGCGGCCGACTCGGGCAAGGCGCCGTACAGCAAGGCTTTCAAGCGGCCGCTGCCGTTGTGGAGCAGGGCGTTGCAGGCGGACGCATCCGACGATTCAAGGATTTCCGCGTACACCTTGCCCAGCATGCCGCAATAGGTGAGGGCTATGGCGATCACGCCCGCCGTCGGTCCCAGGCCGACGATGCGCACCAGCAGCAAGGCCCAGACCAGTTCCGGCACGCTGCGCAGCAACACCAGCAGCGCGCGCACGGCGTGGCGCACGCTGGCAGCCAGCGGCGACACTCGGCCAGAGCCGATGCGCGAAATCGACAGCCGCTCCGTCACCAGCAAGGTCAATGGGATGGCGCCCAGCATGGCCAGCGCCATGCCGGCCGTCGCCATGGCAATGGTTTCCCAGCTGGATACGGCTACCAGTTGCAAAAATTCCAGCGAGTGGGCGGGCGGCACGAAGCTGGCGATGAATTGCCAGGTGGCGGCCAGGCTTTGCGCATCCCATAAGATCCACGGCTTGAATTCGGCCTGCACCAGCATCGGCCACAGCACGAGCAGCACGACGGCGGCGGCGGTCAGGCGGCCGCGCCAGGCGGGGTCGCGCGGCATGGCGGTGCTCTTCAGCAAAGGGGCCTCGCGGCGTCCAAGTTCGCTTCCACGGCCTCGAATTGCGGCGCGGGGTCGGCCTTGTTGCGGTACAGCGCTGCGATCATCGCGTCGCTGACCTTGGCGCCAGGCAAGTCGAAGACGATCTGGCCATCGCGCAGTGCGACGATGCGCGTAAAGCAGGCGCGGGCGATTTCCACCTGGTGCAGGCTGCAGATCAGGGTGGCGTTGCGTTCCGTTGCTTCGGCCTGCAGCACATGGATCGTCTGCAAAGCCAGTGTGGGGTCGAGCGCGGACAAGGGCTCGTCGACGAGGAACACTTCCGCGTTCGACACGAGCGCGCGGGCCATGCCGCAGCGCTGGCGTTCGCCGCCGGACAGGCGGTCGACGCGCGCATACAGTTTGTCTTGCAGGTTGAATTTGCCGAGCGCCTCCCACGCGCTGCGCGGGTCGATGGGCGCCAGCAGCGAACGGATGGCCGTCCACAAATTCCATTGCGGCAAGCGGCCGGCCAGCACGGCGTTGACGACCCGCTGGCGCGGCGGCAGCGGCGGCGTTTGCGGCGCCAGGAACAGGCGCGCACGCAAGCGGTGGCGCTCGGCGCTGGCGACTTGCCAGGGTGAAGTGCCAAGAATGTTCAATATGCCCGATTCGGGGCGCAGCGCGCAGGCCAGGGTATGGAGCAAGCTGGTCTTGCCGGCGCCGGAAGGGCCGATCAGGGCGATCTGTTCACCTTGGGCCACGTCCAGGCTGAGTTCGCGCAGGGCCAGCGCATTGCCGGTGGCGCCCGCGTGGTGGACGCTGACCTTGTGAAGTTGGAATGTCATGCGATGTTTCGATTTTTTTTTGGCGGTGTCGGATTACGCGGCTGCGCCGCTAATCCGACCTACGCCATACAACGGACAGCGTAGGTCGGATTAGTCCGCAGGACGTAATCCGACAGGTTCGGCAATAAAGTTACTTCAACAACTTCGCATCGCGCGCGGCCGCTTCGATATCCTTGTAGTTCTCGGCCTTGGTCGGGATGAACTTGGTGGCGCGCTGCAATTCGAGGATTTCCTTGCCTTCGGCCGTAGACGGGTCCAGCGCCAGGAAGGCGTCCGTCAGCTTCTTGCGCACGGAGGGGTTCATGTCGGCGCGCACGCTCCAGTTGTAGTCGTAGTAGCCTGGTGTCGTGTAGAACACGCGCACCTTGCTTGGGTCGACCTTTTTCGCTTCGACCAGTTTTTCCCAAACAGAAATGTTCAAGGTGCCCGCATCGACCTTGCCGCCGGCCACTGCCGCCACGGTGGCGTCATGCGCGCCGGAAAACGCGATGCGTTTCATGTCCGTGTCCGGGTTGATCTTGGCGGCCAGCAAGTAGTAGCGCGGCATCAAGTGGCCCGAGGTCGACGATTCCGAACCGAACGTGAAATTCTTGCCTTTCAGGTCGGACAGCTGATTGATGTCCTTGCTGGTGGTCACAAAAACCGAGCGGAATTTCGTGTCTTCCTCGCGCTGCACCAGCGGGACGATCTTGCCGCCGCTGCGCACGTTCGCTTGCACGAAGGTAAAACCGCCGAACCAGACCATGTCGAGCTTGTTATTGATCAAGCCTTCCACGGACGCCGCGTAATCGGTGACGGGCGTAAATTCCACCTTCATGCCCAGCTTTTTCTCCAGGTAGCTGCCCAGCGGCTTGAACTTGCGCTGAAGTTCCGTAGGCGCTTCGTCGGGGATGGCGGACACGCGCAACACTTGCTGCGCTTGCGCCAGGCCGCTGTGGATGGCCAGGGTAGCGGCGACGGTGGCCAGGATGGCGGGGAACTTGCCAAATGAGTTAGAGAACATGGTCATGGGAGTGCCTTTGCAAAAAAATTTGTTCATTAGATGACGGAAACCCCGGTCGTGCCTTCCAGCACGTCGCCAATCACTGTGGCGTCGGCAAAGCCTTCGGCGCGGAAAATCGCCAGCACTTGCTCGACGGCTTCCGGCGCGCAGGCCACCAGCAGGGGGCCTGCCGTTTGCGGGTCCGTCAGAATCGCCTTGTCGATGGCGCTCAGGCTGTCGGCCAGCGCCACTTGCGCGCCATATCCCTGCCAGTTGCGGCCGGAGGCGCCCGTGATGTTGCCGTTTTGCGCCAGTTGCTGCACTTGCGGCAGCAGCGGCACGGCATCCATGGTGATGCGCGCCTGCAACTTGGCGCCGCGCGCCAGTTCCAGGGTATGGCCCAGCAAGCCGAAGCCCGTCACATCCGTCAGCGCATGCACGCCATCGAGCAGGGCCAGTTTCTTGCCCGGGGTATTCAATTTGGTGGTGTTGTCGATCAGGGAAGCGTAACCGCCCGCATCGAGTGCATTTTTTTTCAGCGCGGCCGACAGGATGCCCACGCCGATCGGCTTGCCCAATACCAGTTTGTCGCCGGCGCGCGCGCCCGCATTGCGTTTCACCTGCGACGGGTGGACCAGGCCCAGCACGACCAGGCCATAGATCGGCTCGACGGAATCGATGGTGTGGCCGCCCGCGATGGGGATGCCGGCCTGGGCGCAGATGGTTTCGCCGCCTTTCAAGATGAGGCCGATGGTTTCCACCGGCAGCTTGTTGATCGGCATGCCGACCAGGGCCAGCGCCATGATGGGCGTGCCGCCCATGGCGTACACGTCGGAAATGGCATTGGTGGCGGCGATGCGGCCGAAGTCGAACGGATCGTCGACGATGGGCATGAAAAAGTCCGTCGTGGCGATCAGCGCCTGCTCGTCGTTGAGCTGGTAGACGGCCGCGTCATCCGAGGTCTCTATGCCGACCAGCAATTCCTTCGGCAGGGGAAAGCCGCCGCTGCCTTTTAAAATGTCGGCCAGCACGCCCGGCGCAATTTTGCAGCCGCAGCCGCCGCCATGGGCAAATTCGGTCAATCGGATCGGTGTATTGGCTGTTGCTGCGCTATCGGACATGGTCTTCATCCTGCTGAAATAGGTAGTTGGGTGGCAAGCCAGGCATCACGCGGCGCTGGCGGTACGGTTGTCGCCGACGATAGCACATAATGCACGCGCGGCTTGCTCAAAGGCATGTTCTGAAATATCGGGCAAGACCAGCGGCGTCGCCTGGGCGTAGCGGCTGAAGTTGCGGGCGATCGACTGGCGGTAGACGGGGTCGTAATGCTGGACCAGCAATTCTTCCACCAGCTCGGCCATGCGGCCCGATGTGGCCAGCTGCTGCCAGTGGGCAATTTTCTCCTTGCCATGCAACTGCGTCAGCAGGGCCAGCTGCACGTTCAGGCGGGCCGGGTCGCCGACGAAATGTTCATAGTCCTGCATCAGCAATTGCACGCGCTGGTCCGTGGCCAGGCGCACGTCCGTGCAATCGGCCGCGCGCATCTTGTCCATCAGCGCATCGGGCACGCGCAAACGGCCCACTTTCTTGCTTTCCGATTCGATGAACACGGGCTGCTGCGGGTCGAAAGTGCGCAGTTGCTGCCACAGCGCGCTTTCAAACGCTTTTTGCGATGGCTGGTCTTCCTCGGGCAAGCCGCCCAGCACGGAACCGCGGTGGGCCGCCAGTTGCTCCAGGTCGATCACTTGCGCGCCTTGCGTGTCCAGTACTTGCAGCAAGCGGCTCTTGCCGCTGCCCGTGGGGCCGCACAGCACGTTGATGAAGTCGAAGCGCTCGGGCAGGGTGGCCAGCTCGGCGTTCACGTGGCGCCGGTAATCCTTGTAGCCGCCTTCCAGTTGCGTGACGGGCCAGCCGATGCGCGCGAGGATATGCGCCATGGCGCCGCTGCGGTTGCCGCCGCGCCAGCAGTAGATGAGCGGCTTCCAGTGCTGCGGGTGGCCGAGGAAACCGTCTTCGATATGCCGCGCGATATTTTTCGCCACCAGCGCCGCGCCCAGCTTCTTTGCTTCGAAGGCGCTCGTCTGTTTATATAAGGTGCCCACACGTACGCGCTGTTCGTCGTCGAGCACGGGCAGGTTGATGGCGCCCGGCAAGTGGTCTTCCGCGAACTCGGACGGGCTGCGCACATCGATGATGGCATCGAACTCGCTCAAGCGGGGCAGGATATCGCTGAAAGGCTGAACTGCGGGGTATTTCATCGTGGCGCGGGTGCTGGCAAGGGGAAAGACGTATTATCCCCGATAAACGCCCGTGCCGTCAGTCCCTGCAAGCAATGGGTGCCAGGCGGCTCAAGCCGCATCCGTACCCAGGGTGGCCAGTTCCGTGCTGGCGGCCGTCGCCATCAGGGCAATGACGACGCTGGCATCGCCCGCTTCCAGGTCGCCGCTGACTTCGAGCAAGTCGCTGACGAGAAAATTGACGGCATTGCGCACGCCTGAAATGCTGGCGGCGAGACCCTGGCAATCCGTGCCCAGCTGCTGGCACGCCGCCTTCATGCCATTGAAGGCGGCGATCTGGCCGTTCAAGCCGCCGATCTGGCCTTGCAGGTCGCTGACATCGGACTTCCATTTCAAGTACAGGCCCAGCGCCACGGCCAGACCGACGAGGCCGAACGGACCCAGCGCCAGCAGATAGTAATAGCGCTTCTGCGCCGCATCGAGTTCGCTTTGCGCGTCGCCCAGTTGCCCCTGCAAGGCCGTGACCTGGCTTTGCAAGCCCGCTTCGACACCGGCAAGCTGGTTGAAATAGCCCATCAATTGCGCCGTTTGCGCCGTCAGCGTGCCGGCCGTGCCATTGGCCGTGCCTTGCAGCTGCTGTGCCTGCTGCTGCAGGGCCGACATCGCCGCCTTGATATCGGGCAGCGGCGCCTGCGCCGACAGCATGGTTTGTACTTGCGCCAGCTGCGGCGTTGCCATCTGGACGAAGGCGGCAACATCGTGTTGCAGCGCGCGCGTCTGCGTCACCATGGGCTGGATCAAGGAGTTGCAGCCGGCCTGGATCTGCTGGGCGGCTGGCGGCAAGCCACCGAGGGCCGCGATCTGCTGCTGCGCGGCCAGCAGGTTGGCGATGGTTTGCGTCAGCAGGCCGGCCATGGCACTCACGCCGCCGCGGCAACGGCCGCTTCGCCCACCGTTTGGCCCTTGGGCGCGACGATGCTGGTGACGCCCGTCATCTGGCCCTTGATGGTGGTGATGTCCGTGGTGACGGCCTGCATTTCCGTGTTGGCGGCCGTCAGGAACAGGGTGCGGATGGTGTCCGTGTTTTGTATGCCTTGCTGCAAGTCGCTGATCAGGCTGCCGAGGTCGCTGCTGAGAAATTCCCACGCGTTTTCCATCTGCGTGGCCGATTGCACGGCTGCCTGCACCTGGTTCGACAGGCTGGCATAGCCGCTGCTGATGCCGGTGGCCAGCTTGACTTCGGCCGTCAGCGACGCTTCCTGTCCCAGCAAGGTTGCCTTTTCATCGTTGAGGTTTTTCAGGGTGATGGCCGACGCCACTTCGCCGCCTATGCCGGCGGCCACGACGGCAACACCGGCCACCACGAGCGGCGTCGACGTGCCTGCCGTGACGAAATCGGCCACGCCGCCGACGACGACCATGAAGGTGCCGCCCACGATGGCCAGGCCGCTCAGCACGGTGCCGGCAATGGCGCCGTCGATCTGCCCCTGGATGGTGCCGAGCTGGCTGTTGATGGAATTGAGCACGCCATTGTCGCCATTCACGGCAGCGTTCAAGTCGCTGACGGTGGTGGCGAACGAGGCGGAATCCGTGGTCAGGTTGTCGTGCAAGGTCTGCAGGCTGCTGACGACGCCATTCGCGGCCGTCTGGTATTGCTGGGATTGCTGTTGCAGCGCCGTCAGGGTGGCGATCCATTGCGCTTCCGTCGAGCCGGTTGGCAAGGCCGTCAGCACGGCATTGTTGAGCGCGTAGTAATTGCCGATATTGGCGATGTTGGCAATGATCGTGGGCTGGATGACATTCAGGTAGGCCGTGGCGTGGGTTTGCGCCTGGCTCAGGCCATCGTTGATTTGCGACTGGTATTTCAGCAAATTGGCGTCGCCCGAAAAGTCCACGCTGGGCTGCTCGTTGATGCTGTTGGCGTAGGTTTGTATCAGCAACGCTTGTGAACACTGCGATTTGTTGGCGGTGCTGATGCCTTGTGCTGCCTGGTTTTGATTCGACATGCGCGGCTCCTGGTCGGATGGGTCATTGTGTGAGCGGTCGGATAAACAAGCGGTGGCGCACCGTTCAGGAAGCGCCTGTCATGGCTTGCTCCAGCGGCGCCAGGCTGGCGGCCAGCAGCTGCCACGCCGTGTTGGCGTAATCAAGCTGACCGCCCAGCGTTTCGGCGTCGGCGCTGCTGGCCATGCCGGCGACGGCATTGGCAAAGGCGGCCAGACCGGCGCTGACGCCCGTCGCTGGCGGTGCTTGCGGCGACTGGCCCCAGTCCTCGGCCAGCACCTGGGCCGTATCGAGTGCGTTGTGAAAGGCGCTGCTGAACTGGCTGTTCTGTACCTGCACCACCTTGGCCACGGCCACCAGCGCATCGGCGCCGGCCAGCTGCTGATAGGCGCTGGCCAGCAGGGCATTGTTGGCGTTCAGGGCCGCGCGGGCCTGGGCCGTTTCGGCCACGCCCTGTTCCGCCGCATCGATGCCTTGCACCACGAAGTCGCCCGATGGCGCGGCATCGCCGCTGCCAGCCTTGGCATCGCCCTGGGCATCGCTGATGGTGGTCATGGTCTTGACGATCAATTCCGTGACGGCAGCGCCCGTCTTGTTGGCGCCGGCGACGATATCGGCGATATTCGTGTTGATGGCGGCCTTCAGCTGGTCGATGCTGGCCGATGACGCGCTGGCAGCGGCGCCCAGGGCGGCGATGGTGGCGGACAGCGCCGTGTTGAAGCCCGCGTTGAGCGGCGCCAGTTCGCCGGCGATGACGCGCATGTTACCCGTCAGCGCCTGGGCTTGCTGGTTGATGTGTCCCGATTGCACGGCCAGTTGCCGGTAGACCTGCGCGATGTCGGCGCGCGTGGCGCCATCCTGCGCCGCTTGCGCCAGCCGGGGCCGTTGCAGCTGATAGGCGGCGTTCCATAGCGCGGCAAAGGCCGTCGCCTGGCTCAGCAAACCGATGTAGGCGGGCAGGATGCGGTCGCCGGCGGTCGTCGCCCGGCTCTTCATTTGCGACTGGAACTGGCTGACCTGATAGGCCAGGCCGGCATCGACTTGCGCGTCAAGGTCGAGACTGGCCTGCTGCTCCAGCAGATTGGCGGCCGTCTGTGTAAACAGGAACTGGTCGCTGGCGGAAAAATAGTCGACTTGCAGGGCCTGCGGCCCTGGATTGGATGTGCTTGCCATAGGATTTCCGGGATGGTGGGCGAACGGGAGTCCGCACACTATCGCCCAACCCGCGCTTGCCGCTTTGACCTGCCGCAATCGCGCCGTGGGAACCCTAGCCCAATACTCTGCCCAGCAGCGGCGCCAGCAGCACCGTCACGACGCCCGAGAAAATCATCGTCAGGCTGGCCACGGCGCCTTCTTCCGTGCCGACCCGGCGCGCCACGGAGAGGCCAAAGCCGTGCGCGGCCGCGCCATACGGGGCGCCTCGGGCGATGCGCATGCGCAAGGGCAGCAGTTTCAGCAGCGGTTTGCCCAGCATCAGGCCGAACAGGCCCGTCATGACGACGAAGATGCCCGTCAGCTGGGCCGAGCCGCCCATGTGGCGCGACGCTTCCAGCGCGAACGGCGTCGAGACAGACCTGGCCAGCAGGCTGCGCGCCATGTCGCCATGCACGCCCAGCAAGCGGTCCAGCAGCAGGGTAGCGGCGACCGATGCGACGATGCCGGCGCAGCTGCCCAGCGACAGGGCCAGCCAGTGCTTGCGGATCAGCTTGCGCTCCTGGAAGATAGGCAGCGCGAAGGCGATGGTGGCCGGTCCCAGCAGCCACGGCAGCCAGCGCGTCTCGCCGAAATACGTGGCGAACGGCGTCGAGGTTGCCTGCACGATGATGATGAGTAACGCCGAGGTGCAGATGGCGGGCGTGAGCAAGAAGTGCGGATGGCGGCGATGCAGCGCCTGGTTGGCGTAGAACAGCACCAGGGTCAGCAGCAAGAACAGCAGCGACAGGAGCACGGTATTCATGCCTGCGCCCGGGTTGTGCGCTGGCGCAGCAGTTTTTTCAGGCGCAAGCTGCGTTCATAGCGGCACACCCATTCCACGGTGAAAGCCGTGGCCAGCATCACGCTGGCAAAGCCCAGGCCGATATTTACGAACAGCATCACACCCTGAGACTTCAACAGCTGCGTAAATTGCACCACGGACACGACCAGCGGGATAAAGAACAGCAGCATATTGGCCAGCAGCCAGTTCGCGCCCAGTTCGATGGCGGCAGGCCGCACCCAGCCTGCCAGCAGCAAGGCCACCAGCACGAACAGGCCCACGACGCCGCCGGAAAATGGCAGGTGCAGGGCGAAGGCTGCCCTGTCGGCCAGCCACCAAGCGGCGATCAAGATGCCCACTTGCCACACGGTCTGCGCGGGTTGGCGCCAGGCAGGGACGGAGAGTGGGGCGGTGGTGGAATAAGGGACGGCTTTCACGGCAGGCTTTCAAGCGGCAGGGGAAGGTTTCATTGTAGGGACCCCGCATCAAAAGATAAAATGACTTAAACTCATGATTATCATTCGAATTTGGAATGCATCATGGATATCCGCTCCCTGCGCTACTTCGTCGAAGTGGTCGAGCAAGCCAGTTTTACGCGCGCGGCCGCCAAGCTGCACGTGACGCAGCCCACCGTCAGCAAGATGGTCGCCCAGCTGGAACAGTCGCTGGACCTGGCCTTGCTGGACCGCGCGGGCAAGCGCTTTACCCTGACGGACGCGGGCAAGGTGGTGCTGTCGCGCGCGCATGAACTGCTGGCCCTGCACGCGGAACTGAAGGTGGAATTGCGCGACCTGCAGCAGCTGGAACGGGGGGAACTGAGAGTCGGCGTGTCGCCGCAAACGCACTCGACCCTGGCGCCGTGGCTGGCCGAGTACCACCAGCGCTATCCCGGTATCGAGCTGAAGATGTACGAAAGCGGCACGCAAGCGATCGAGCGCGACTTGCGCACCGGCACGGTGGAACTGGGCACCATGCTCGATTACCCGGGCAATGCGGCCACCTGGCAGGATTTCGAAGCCTTGCCCCTCGTGCGCTCGCCGCTGTGCCTGCTGGCCGCGCCCGGCTCGCCGTGGCAGGGACGCGCCTCGGTGGCCCTGGCCGAACTGGCCGACAGCCCCTTCATTTTCTACGGCGCCGCCTTTGCCCTGAACGACATCGTGCTCGACGCTTGCCAGCGGGCCGGTTTCGCCCCGCGCGTCACGGGCCGCAGCGGGCAGTGGGATTTTATTGCCTCGCTGGTACAGCTGGGCGTGGGCATCTGCCTGCTGCCGAAGATGTATTGCGATACGCTGGATCAAACGCAATTTACAGTCATTCCCCTCGAAGGTCCGCCCGTGGAGTGGAATCTGATGCTGGCCTGGCGCCGCGGAGGGCGGCTGTCGTTTGCCGCCCGGGCCTGGCTCGAGCTCGTCAGGGCGCGCATGGCGCAGCCCGGGCGATTACAATAGCCGCTCGCCAACCACCGCCAAGCATATGAAGAACACAGGTAAAACCAGACTGAAACGCACGGCAGGTTCGCTGCTGCTGGGATTGTTATGCACGGTGGGACTGATGAGCGAAATGGGCTATGCCCAGGCCGCCATTCCCGTGTATGGCTATTTCGTCAAGAATACCTATCCGCACGACCCTCAGGCATTTACCCAGGGTTTGCTGTTCAAGGATGGTCATCTGTATGAAAGCACGGGCCAGAACGGCCAGTCTTCGCTGCGCAAGGTGGAATTGACGACAGGCAAGGTCCTGCAGAAAAGCATGCTCGACAAAAAGGTGTTCGGCGAAGGCATCACGGACGTGGGCGATGAAATCCTGGGCCTGACCTGGGTGTCGAAGACCGGTTATGTCTTCGACCAGAAAACCTTCAAACTCAAGCGCACCTTCAGCTACCAGGGCGAAGGCTGGGGCCTGGCCAGTGACGGCAAATTCGTCTACATGAGCGACGGCAGCTCCGCCATCCGCGTGCTCAATCCGAAAACCCTGGCCGAGGTGCGTCGCTTCGAAGTCAAGGCGGAAGGCCGTGCCATCGAGCGTCTGAACGAACTGGAAATGGTCGACGGCGAGCTGTACGCCAATGTGTGGGGCGCGGACGTGATCGCCCGCATCGACCCAGCCAGCGGCAAGGTTGTCGGCTGGATCGACCTGACGGGCTTGCTGCCGCCGGAACAGCGGGGCACGGCCAATCCCGATGCCGTGCTCAACGGCATCGCCTGGGATGCGCGCGGCAAGCGCCTGTTTGTCACGGGCAAACTGTGGCCGAAACTGTTCGAGATCGAGCTGATCGAAATCCAGCGCCGTTGATGTTTTCAATTGGGCAGTGTTGCTGGCGAGGAATCGTTTAGAATTCTGATTCTTCGCCCGGTGCGACCTTTACAGGATGCCATGCTGTCTCTCTCTTTATGCCGCCTGGCGGCCGCCGCCAGCCTGCTTGCCGCCGTCTGGCCCGCCGCACAGGCCCAGACGCCCAACATGCCGGTGGTCAGGCAATACGGCGACTTTGCCGTCACGAATGGCCGTTACGACGCTCTCGTCACCTTGTCTTTCCGCCGGCACGGCTACTGGCCCGGCGGCGCGCGCGAAGTGGTGGAAGTGCGGCCCATCAAGGCCACGCGCGAAGGCCAGCCCATGCTGCTGGCCTTTACCAAGGGCTATACGGGCCAGGGCACGATACTGATCGGCGTGCAGAATGGCGAACCGCTGATGCGCCCCATCAGTCCCTTGCAGCGCGACAACATGGTGCGCACGGAACGCGACCCCGAATGGGGTGTGCCGCAGCCTGGCCGTCCCGAGATGCTGCTGTTTCCCCGCGACGGCCGCGCGCTTGATACGGGTACGGGCGAACTGCTATGGTTTGACGTGCCGGGCAACGTCAGCGGCGACTATCCGCATGCCATGCTGGTCTCCGTCTCGCCCGACGGGCGGCGCGGCGCCTATCTGACGAATGCGCTGACGAAGGTGGGGATTATTGTCGCCACGCGCGACGACGGCGTCGCCGGCGTGCTGGCCTTGCCGCCCGATACCTATCAACGGTGGCTCAAACCCTTGTCGGAGGCCGCTTCCGCGCAGGCGGGCGCCGCCATCAAGGCGGGCAAGGGCCGCACGGATTCGATCCGCATCCGGCGCGAACTGGAACTGGCCTGGTTCGGCCAGCAATTTGAATGGAAACAAGGCAAGAACGGCTTGCAAGTGACGGGGCTGGGCCTCATTTCCGCGCCGCCGGAAGGAAAACAGCCATGACAATATCCAAACTGATCGCCGGCTGCTGCGCCGCCTCCTTGCTGGCCGGCTGCGTGCATGGCGAAACGTTCCCCAAGGATTATCTGGCGCAAGATATCGACAAGCAGCAAGCCTTGCTGGAACTGGACGTGGTCTTCGGCAAAGAGCCCGATGACAAGCTGACGTCGCGCACGACGGCGCGTAATACCGTCGAGTACACGGGCGCGCCGCACATCGTCGTGCCGTTTTACCAGAAGGGACTAGGCTTCGACCAGGGATTTGCCGGCACCTATATCTTTGGCGTCGTGTATCCGGTTGCCAAGGTCGAGACGGCCACCGCCAGCAGCCGCGTCTTTGGCCAGAAACTGGATGGCCAGCAGGCGGGCAACCCGCGCTACCGCTTCCGCGTGCCGGGCAAGGCGCAGTGGAACAGCAATGAAACCTTCATGCTGAGCTTTGAGCGCAAGGGCCGCCGCGAAGAAATCACTTTCCGCTTCAGCAACGAGCAAAGCTGCTCATCGGCCTTCCTGGCCACCACGCCACACTATGGTTTTCCCATCAAGGTCGTCGCCACGTTCAAGGATAATAAAGGTTGCCTGAAAGTATGCGACAGCCGCGAGCAGTGGCCCGGTTTCTGCGCCTTCCAGCCGCCGCCGGCCGCCTGACTATCACCATGCAAGCCACGCGCCGGCGCCTGCCGGTGCGGCGCTTATACACGCGTGCGTTTTGCCGATTCTATTCAATTGTCATCGAATGTGGGCCGAAAACGCCTATTTTCATGGCGTAATGCAGGCTGCGCTGCCTCCCGGTCAGCGCATAAATCTTGCCGCAAAAGTATCTTTCCCAGGCGTATGATTTCTTTGCCGTAATCAGCGCGCGCAGATGGCGCGGTGCGGCCGCGATATCCGAAACGCATCCTTCCTGTGGAGAGACAGAATGAAAATGCCCGTTTTAGGAAGCACCCAGCCCGCCATCAGCAATCGTCCGCTCGACATGCTGGCCACTGATACGGCGGCCGTGCGCGCCATCGCCCAGGCGGCTGTCAGCGTGGAACTGTTCACCATTCCCCTGTACATGGCCACCATGTATTCGATCCAGGGCACGCATCAGATCAACTCGAAAGGCATCACGTATTATGAAGGCCGCCAGTGGCCGGGCATGGGCACGACGGCCCGCCCCGAACTGGCCGAGCAGAAAGCCTTCAATATCATCTTCAGCGTCTTCATCCAGGAAATGCTGCACCTGCAGATGGCGGCCAACCTGGCCACGGCCATCGGCACGGCGCCATGCTTCACGGGGTCGGAGCTGCAATCGCAGGACCATGGCTGGACCTGCTACGGCGAGCACTGCACGGTGATCCCGCACATCGTCGACTTGCAGGACACGTCCGGCTACCGCCACGTGCGCGTCAACCTGGAAGAGCTGAACGACAACCAGTGCGAGCTGTTCCTCGCCATCGAGCAACCGGAACAGCAGGCCCGCGCGCAGCTGGCCGAGTTCGACAGCCAGGACCACACGAAATACTTCCCGGAAGTGCCGCTGCCGGGCTGGACGCCGGGCAAGCACGTGCACGATCTGCCCCTGTTCGGCACCATCGGCTATATGTACGAATGCTATGCGCGCTACATCAGCATCGAATACACGGATGGCCAGACCCTGTGGCAAAAACTGTTCGTCAACGGTTCGGTGCAGCAAGACATGTTCAACAGCCGTGTCCAGGGCCATGCGCGGGCGGAATTTCCCCGCTTCGACACCTGCTTCGGCCCGCAGGACCAGGATGGCGGCCAGACGGGTTCGTTCAACAAGGCCATCGACATGATGGCGGCCATCACGGACCAGGGCGAGGGCAGCGAAGCGGCCATCCAGCGCTACCGCCGGGACGCTGCGCAGCGTCTGATGGCCGTGCAACCCGACTACCGCGAAGACCTGGCCGCCTTGCAGTGCGATTACCCGTCCTACACGAACAATGGCAAGGAGGCCGAATCGCGCGATGCCCAGGCGCGTCACGACAGCGCCCCGTTCGACCATTACGAGCGCTTCGGCCAGGTCAAGTCCATGCTGCCCGTGAAGACCTGGGCCGGCTGGCACAGGGAAGGCCAGCGCTGGAGCGAGGCCATGCTGACCAACGAGCGCTACAACCCGGCCACCGCGCCGAAGAACATCCCCGCGCCGGCCGACGTGGCGGGCGCCCTGAACCGCCTGAAGGATGCCAGCGGCACCCTGGGAATGCTGAGCACGGTGGCCACGGGCGCCATCTACGGCATCACTTCCGTGCTGGACCAGTACTGGCTGAACCAGCAACTGGACTTCCCGTATCCGTCGATGGTGGGCGCGGGCGACCGCATGGCCATTTGCTGGGCCGTGCTGGGCCAGGCGCCGAACCTGGCGACGGGCGTGCCGCTGGCAGACAAGAGCGTGCTGTACCACGCCTGCCAGGGCATGCACCTGGAGGGCGAAGCGTCGTCCACCTGCGCCGCACTGGCCGTCTACCATACGTGCCGCGGCTCCAACGGCTGCCACGCCCAGGGCGGCTGCGGCTTTGCCCAGGCCGACACGGGCGGTTCGTCCTGCGGTCACTCGGTCAAGGTCGCCGCATCGCCGGGTTCGCCATGCTACGTGCCGCCACCTCCACCGGAGGCCGATAAAGTCTACAGCGCGCCCAGCGACAACAAATGCGCGAGCTTCGGCGGCTGCGCCGTGCCGATTTCGGCTTCGCAGCTGTATCCGAACACCACGGGCAAGGAACCGCCCGAGCCCGCCACCATGACCCTGTACGATTTCGGCCCCGCGCCCGACCACCGCAGCAAGCCGCTGGGTCAGACGATGAGCTTTGCGCTGGGCGACAATGTCTACGACAAGGCCTGGGAAGCCTACGGCAAGGTGATGGCGGCGCGCGGCACGCCGGTGGGAGCGTCGCCTGCGCCCACCGACCTGCGCCTGGCCTTGCCGCCGTCGACCTGATGCGGGGCATCCTGCACGAGACGCGGCCGCGCCTGGGCTTGCCGAACCTGGGCCTGGGCGTGGGGCTGCGCCCGCCGCACTATGAGCACATCCTGCGTCATGGGCCGCAAGTGGACTGGTTCGAGATCATCAGCGAGAATTTCATCGACAACCACGGCTATGCGCGCCATGTGCTCGAGCAGGTGGCGGCGCAGGTGCCCATCGTCATGCATGGCGTGTCGCTGTCGATCGGCAGCAGCGATCCCCTGAGCCTGGCCTACCTGCGCAAGCTGCGCCAACTGGCCGCCGAGATCCGGCCCGCGTGGATTTCCGACCATCTGTGCTGGACGGGCGCCGCCTCGCTCAACAGCCACGACCTGCTGCCGCTGCCGCTGGACGAAGCCAGCCTGCGCCACGTGGGCGCGCGCGTGCGGCAGGTGCAGGAATTTCTCGGACGTCCCCTGATCCTGGAAAACCCCAGCACCTATGTGGAGTTTGCGCAGTCCAGCATGCCGGAATGGGAATTCCTGGGGCGCCTGGCCGAGGACACGGGCTGCGGGCTCTTGCTCGACGTCAATAATGTCCACGTCAGCGCGCATAACCACGGCTATGATGCGGCCGCCTACATCCGCCAGTTGCCGCACCACCACATCGTGCAGATCCATCTGGCCGGGCCGACCGTCTGCGGCGCCATGCTGATCGATACCCACGATGCGCCCGTGCCGGCCGCCGTCTGGCGCCTGTACGCGCTGGCGCAGCAGCTGACGGGCGGCGTGTCGGCCTTGCTGGAATGGGATGCGGAGATTCCCCCGTATCCGCAACTGCTGCTTGAACTGGACAAGGCGCGCGCGGCGGTGCGGGGCGAATTCGCGGACGCGGCGCCGGCCAAGGTTGCCGCCGCCGTCTCGACGCCGCTGGGCTTTCACCTGGAGGCGGCCCATGCGCCGTAACGCCGCCGGAGATGCCAACACACCGCTGGCGCAATTGCAGGCCTGGTTCCTGACGGCCATGACGGCGCCCGGCGGCGCCGTGCACGGCGCGCAGCTGGCCAGCGAGCGCCACGGCCTGACGCAGGAGCAAGTGTTGAAACGGGCGCGGGGCGGGCCGGCACCGCTGCACATCCATGCGGACGGCTACGTGCAGCGCCTGCTCGAATGCCTGCAGGCCGACTATCCCGTCTTGCGCAAGGTCATGGGCGACGAGCTGTTCGCCTTTTTTGCCCGCGCCTATGTGTGGCGCCACCCATCCGCTTCCCCCACCTTGTATGACCTGGGCGGCGGTTTTGCCGAGTTTCTCGCCGCCAGCCAGCGTGGCGCCGGCGCACCGGGGGACGCCTTGCGCTTTGCCGTCGAACTGGCGCAGCTGGAGCGGGCGCGCAGCGAGGCGGGCAGGGCGCCGGGGCTGGAAAAGCTGGCGCCACCCCTGTTGCCTTCCGGCCTGGACTTGATGTTGGGAATGGCACCGGCCTGGCGTCTGGCGCCGTGCACGCGGCTGCTGGCGCTGTCGTTCCCCCTGTGCGCCTACTGGCAGCAGGCGCAAGCCGCGCCCGACGACGCCGTGCCGGCACAGCCGGATGCCAGTCCTGCCTTTGTCGCCATTTCGCGCCTGCATTACCGGCTTGCCATGCAGGAGTTGCAGCCGTGGCAGTTTTATTGCCTGCAGGCGCAGGCCGGCGGCGCGCCGCTCGCGCAGTGTGCGCGGCAGGCGGCGCAGTCCAGTGGCCGGGAGCCGGACGAGGTGCTGGCCGACACGATGCTGTGGCTGCCCATGGCGGCCGCAGCGGGGCTGGTCACCACCGATGCGTGAGCGGACGGCGGCGGACGCAAAAAAGGCCGATAAAAATCGGCCTCGATGACACTGCAGCAACAACTGCAAGTATTACTTAACGGTAAAACGCTTCGACTTTGCCCTTGAGCTTGATCTGCAGCGGACGGCCGCGGCGGTCGAGCGACTTGGTGGAAGCGACCTTGATCCAGCGTTCGCTGATGCAATATTCTTCCACGTCAAGACGTTCCTTGTCGTTGAAGCGGATGCCGACGTCGTTCTCGAACACGGCTGCAACGTGATAAGGGCTGCTGGGGTCGATCGACAGGCGATCGGGCAATGGGGGTAAGGTGGTGGTATCGTTCATGGCCGTCATTATCGCCCAGAATGCGGTTACAGACAACGGCCTTTCGCGTGCCGGCTATCTGGCCGGACGCGAAATGGCGGGTTCGGCCGTGTGCGTGGACGGTGACGGTGGCAATGAGGAGCCGTGCTGCGTTCCGGTCGGGTCGGCCAGCTGGATGGTCGTGCCGTGCTGCCAGGCATCGGCCCCGTCTATGATGGCTGGCGCGGCGATATCGGCCCGCTGGCGGCGTCTTTCGGCCGAATCGATGCGGAAACGGCGGTCGCGCGCGGCAACCATGGCGGCGTCGGCCTGGCCATCGGCCGTAAAACCCATCATCAGTTGCGGCACGCCCAAGGGCAAGGTCTTGTGTACATCCGTGTGCCAGGTATGCCAGGTCTTGCCATACGTGGCGACGAGTTTTTGCATCAAGGCCTTCTCGGCCACGGCGGGAATGCCGGGGGCGATCAGCTGGCCTGATTTGACTTCATGCACATGGCTGTGCCACAGCGCTTTTTCCGCCGCAGGCAAACCTTCGTACAGCCTGGCACTGACGATATATTCGACGCCCATCAGCTTGGCATCTTTGACATTGCCATCGTAGATCACGCACTGGATCAGCTCTTCATTGACGATGGCGCAATAATGGTGCGCTTCCATCTGGCCGCGCAGATTCCCATTATAAAAATGAAAACCGTCAAGGTAGGCGTTCAGCGCCGCAATCGGCGGCCGGGCTTGCAATGCGTCGGCACCCGCGTCCAGCACGCGCGTGGAGACCCCGGCCGGTGCGCCCGGAGCCTCCACGTTTGATGCCGTATTCCTGGCGCCGCAGGCGGCAAGGCCCATGGCCAGCCCGGTGCACAGCATGGCCGTCAATGCTTTCATATCAAGAAGGCGCCTCGGGCCATGCCACCGGGATCAGGATTTGTCGTCATTTTTGTGGCTTTGACGTCCCGCTTCCACGTGCTGCTCATGCGTGCCGCCGCGCGTGCCCGTGCCGGAACCCGATTGCTGGCCCGACTGTTGGCCCGATTGCTGCGAGCCCGATTGCTTGTCGCCGTCATTCTTGTGGCTTTGGCGGCCTGCCTCGACATGCTGCTCGTGCGTGCCGCCCTGGGTACCGCCCGACGATTGGCGGGTGCCGGACTGTTTGTCCGACTGCTGGCTGCCCGATTGGCCCGATTGCTGTTTGTCCGATTGGCCGCCCGATTTGTCGTTGCTGTTCGAAGTCATGGTCATGTCCCCTATGGTTGGTTTGCGTAATCATCCGGTTCAACATTGGCTGCACCGTTGAGACCATTCTCGCTGCCTGCGTCGGGCTTAGCCATAGGGACACGACTTGTCGCCACGTAGGAAAACTCTGTGGTGGATGACAACCATTTCTAGATTGCTACTACAGATGCCGCGTTTCCTGCGGCGGCGCATCCCACTCGTCATGCCGGCCATCGACAAAGGTGACGGGCACTTGCGCCAGCTCGGCGGCTGATGCGTCATCGAGGCAGTTGACGCCGATGCCGACGAACGGGCCGCTGCGGGGCGAATCGCCGCGGCCGAACGGGCGCACGCCGCAATGGCGGCAAAAATAATGGCGTTCGCGGCGCTCGCCGAAGCGGTATTCGCTCAAGTCCGCTTCACCGGCCAGCAGGCGAAAATCCGCAGGCGGGACCAGGCTGGCCCAGCAGCGGATTTTCAGGCAGTAGGAACAGTTGCAGCGCAGGCTGGGGGCCGCCAGGTCGATCTGGGCCGCAAAGCGCACGGCGCCGCAGTGGCAACTGCCATGGTAGGTTTTTTTCATCTGGGCCACTTTACAGGGTTGCCGTACTGTCATGCAACTGCTGGAATTGCGACAGCTGCTGCTGCATCAGCCGCGCATACTGGCCGCCCGCGCGCAGCAGCTCGGCGTGCGTGCCTTGCTGGCAAATCCGGCCCTTGTCCATGACGATGATGCGGTCCGCTTTCACAATCGTCGAAAAACGGTGGGCGATGATGATGGTGGTGCATCCTTGCATCAGGGTATCGAGCGCGAGCTGCACCTGCTGTTCGCTGGCGGCATCGAGCGCGCTCGTCGCTTCGTCCAGGACGAGGATTTTCGGCGCGCGCAGGATGGCGCGGGCAATCGCGATGCGCTGCTTCTGTCCGCCGGACAATTGCACGCCCCGTTCGCCGACGAGGGTCTCGTAGCCGTCCGGAAAGGCCGCAATGAAATCATGGGCATGCGCCAGGCGCGCCGCCGCCACCATCGCTTCGCGCGCCACTACCCGGTCCGGCACGGCAAAGGCGATATTGTCGGCGATGCTGCCGGAAAACAGGGCCGGTTCCTGTTCCACCACGGCCATCTGCCGCCGCAGCTGCGTTACGCCCAGCACGTGCGCATCGATGCCGTCGAACTGCAGGCTGCCCGCGTCTATCTGGTAGTGGCCCAGCACCAGGCTGGCGATGGTGGACTTGCCCGCGCCCGAAGCGCCGACGAGGGCGATTTTTTCGCCCGCGCGGATGGACAGGCTGACGCCGTCGAGGGCCGTCACTTGGGTGCGCTCGGGGTAGGAAAAACGCACGTCGCGCAGCGCGATATGGCCGGCCAGCGGCGGTTGCGGCGCCGCTTCGGGCACGGGACGGTGGCTGCGCAGGATCTCGAAGATGCGGTCGGTCGAGCCCATCGTGCGCATCCACGTGTTCCAGAATTCGCTGATGGAGCCGGCCGTGTCCGTCACCATGCTGGCATAGATGACGAAGGCCGTCAGCTCGCCCACGCTCAAGCGGCCCTGGCCGATCAGGTGGGCGCCGAAACACAGGGTGGTCAGCAGGGCAACGAAGGCGAGCAAGCCCTGCGCGCCCTGGAACACGGCCAGCAGCCGCGTGCCGGCCAGGGACACACCCAGCAGTTCGCGCATCGCTTGCGCGTAGCGGGCCATGGCGCCGCCTTGCTGGTTGAACGCCTGCACCAGGCGCGCATGGGCAAAGTATTCCTGCGCCACCTTGCCGCTGGCGGCCAGGGTGGCGGAAATGGCCCGCGAACGCTGCCGGTAATTGCTGCCTGATAATTTGCCGAGATACAGGCTGATGGGAATGAACAAGGCCAGCGGCAGGCTCAGCATGGGTGACAGCTGTAGCAGCATGGCGATGCCGCCCAAAAACACGCACAGCGAGCGCAGGGCATTGGCCGCGCCGATGGTCAGGCTTTCATGCAGGGCCGACACGTCGGACGTGAGCCGGCTGTTGAGCTCGCCGCCATGGTGCTTGTCGAAGAAGGCGATGGGCTGGTTGATGACCACGTCGAACAGGCGCCGGCGCACGCCCATGACGATCATGTGGCCGCTCGATTGCAGCAGGTAGAAGCGGGCGGCAGAGGCCAGCGCATATAGCAGGCTGAAGGCCAGCATGGCGCCCACCATGCCCGGCGTAACGCCGCGCCGCGTCAGTTCCGCCACGTTATCGATGAAATACGCGATGGCTTGCGGAAAGGCCAGCTGCGCGCCCACGGTGAGGGCCATGCACAGCAGGCCGGCGGCGATGCGCCAGCGCACCGGGTACAGCAGGCGCAGGCGTTCCAGATGGGGGCCGATGTTTACATGGTTCATGCGGCGCGCTCCTGCGACGGTTCGGCGTTCAATTGTTCGGCCAGGGCCAGCCAGTCTTCATCACCGACCAGGCCGGCTGCTTCCACCGTGCCCTCGTGATTGACGAACACATAGGAAGGCGAACTCATCAGCGGGTTCACGCGCCGGTAATCGCGCAGCGTCAGCCGCGCCGTGGCTTCCCGCAAGATGCTGCTGGGCAAAAAGGCGCGCAGCCGGCGGGCCGGCTCTTCGCTGACCAGCCACAGGGCCAGACCGGCCTCGCGCGCCAGCGGCAGCAACTGCTCGATGCCGGCCAGCTTTTCCGCGCATTTCGGACAGCGGCTGGCCAGGAACAGCAGCACGGCCGCCTGGCCGCTGGCGCCCGGCTGGAAACGCGCGCCGCCAAGCAGCGGACGGGCTTGCACTGCCGCCAGCGGCTCGCCCGGTGCCAAAGCCGTGGGCGCGATGCGTTCGCGGCGGCTGGCGCGCAGCACGGCCAGGGTCAGCCAGATATTGCCGGCGAGGGCAAACGCCAGCGCCGCCAGCGCCAGTTGCAAGGTCGTATCATCCATCAGCCGGCCTTTGCCAACGTGGCGATATCGTGCAGGGAAATCACGGCCACGCAGACGATGGCCGCCAGTCCGGCGGCCAGGATTGAGGTGGCGACGGGCAGGGATGCCGTCTGCTCAAATGCGAAATAGGCACCGTTGATGCCGACCGCCAGCACGTTGCGCAGCAGGTCGTACTGCGACACGGGCCGCGCCGCTTCGCCAAAGCAGCTGCAGCGCACCACGCTGTGCGTGAAGTAGCGCCAGGCCAGCACGGCCGTGAGGGTACTCAACAGCAAGAGCGATAGCAGCATGGGCTGCTGCGTGCCGCCCGCCAGCAGCCAGCCGGCCAGCAGCAGTTCCACCGCCACCAGGGCCGGGGCAACCGCTCTGGCGGCAGCGGGCGGCACGCCGAACGAGGTGGCCAGGTTGCCGCGAAAGTCCCCGTAGCTGCGCAGCTTGCCCACGCTGGCCGCCAGCAGCAGCAAGGCGATGACATAGCGCGCGATATCGGACAAAAACGCGAGAGATGTCAGCATTGCGTGCTCCACAGCGGCGCGAAGCCGCCCGGACGCTGGCGCCGCAGCTGCACGCCGTCACGCGACGCCAGCAGGGCATCGTTCCACGGCTCGTCGGGCGCGCTGCGCAGGGCGCCGCCTATGCTCGATTGCAACTGCGTCGAGATGGCCCAGCCCAGCCGTTCGGCGTGGGCATCGCGGGCCATGTTCAAGCCCAGCTGCGCCAGCTCTTCGCGCGTCAACGCATAGTTGTGCGAGTGGTACCCGGTCACCAGTTGCGCGACAATGGCGCGCCGCGCTTCTGGCGTGGCATCGGGCAATTGCCAGGCCAGCAATTCCTCGCCGATCTGCGCCAGCTCCAGGGTGGTGCGATAGAAGGCCGTCAGGGAAGGGGGAAAGATGCTGCCGCACAGCAGGGACAGCGATTGCTGGCGCGCCTCGGCCGCATCGACGCCGAACCACTGCTGCGCCATGTCGCCAAACACCTTGATGTCCAGGCTGGATATTGAGCCGCCGTCGGCGCCATCGAGCTGCGGGTCGATGGGCGAGAACAGGGCGAGGTCGCCGGCGATGATCTCATCGGCGCCCAGGGCCAGCAAGGTGGCGGCCGACTGGCAGTGGAAGGGCACGATAAAGCTCAGGTGGCGCGCATGCTGGCGCAGCAGAAGGGCGATGCGCCGCGCCGCGTTGACGATGCCGCCGCGGCCGTGCAGCACCACGTCGAGGCGCGCCACGGGGCCGATGCCCTGGCACAGTTCATACAGAGCGGGCAGCAGTTCCATGTCCAGGTGCGAGGCGGCCAGGACGATGGCACGGCTGTCGCGCGCCAGTTCCAGTTCGCGCAGCTGGACGGGGATCTGGTTCAGGTCTGGCTGCGGCATAAGGCTCCTTCGATCAGGGTAGTGGCCACGCTTTCCAGCAGGGGCAAGGCGGGCACCAGTTGTTGCACATACAAAAATTGACCAACAGGATTGTTTTCCAGGAAAACATATTCGCCTTCGGGCGTGACGATGAGGTCCAGCGCGCCATACTCGAGCCCATAGCTGTGCACGAAAGCGAGGCAGCGCTGCCGTATGTCATCGGGCAAGGCCGTGGCTTCATAGCGGATGGGGGCCGACATGTCGCGCGAATCGATGGCCGTGCGCGCATCGTCCTGGGAATACAGGCGCGCGGCAAACAGGCGCTTGCCGATTACGGTGACCCGCAATTCATATTGCTTGGCGATATATTCCTGGAACTGGCAGCTCAGTTCGCTGACGGCGTCAAGGCTATCGAGCATGGCGTCGTCGACGATGGTGGTGCCGAGGCCGCTGCTGACCCTGTCCACGTCTTCGACGGCTTCGGCGGCCAGGCTGGGTGTGGACATGGATTTGAAAATGATGGGGCCGCCGACGGTGGCGCGGAAAGCGCGCACGTCGTCGGGTACGTTGGTAATCACGGTGGCGGGCACGCGGAAACCTATGCGCGCGGCCCGCGCCAGCTGTTCACCTTTCCATTGGGCGCCGCGCAGGGCCAGCGGATGGCTGAGCCAGTAGCAATCGAGACTGTACAGCACGCTGAAGATCGCTTGCTCCGTTTCCAGCTGGGCGTAGGCACGTTCCTGCGGCGTCAGGTCGGCGCTGAGGTAGGCATAGTCGGCCGGCTTGCGCAGCCAGACGGCGCCCACTTGCTGCAAATCAAGCCAGTCACCATCGGGCAAGCGGCGCAGGCGCGCACTGGCGCGGCCGTCCAGCAGACGCTGGCACAGCTGGTAATCGCGGGGAAAGGCGTCGAGATCGATACGGAAGGGGGCATGGCCGCGCTCGGCCAGGATAGGGGAAACCAGGTCGGCGTGCAGATCGCCGCTATGGCTGATAATCAATACCTTTTTATGCATTCAGGGGCCTGCGGCGAAGGAAAGTAAAAGGCCTTGCCGTGGCAAGGCCTTCAGTTGGCTAGGGTATCAGCAATACACGCCCGTATCGTTCGGGGAAAAACGCGAACTGTCGCGCAGATTGTAATCTTCCGGATCGCCGTAATACGTGCAGCCGGCCACGGCTACGCCATCGCGCACCTGCCATGGTTGCTTGACTTCCTTGTCTGCCTCTTTCTCCGCCAGTTTGAAAGCAAACAGCTTGGTTTGATTCTGTTTTTGCATTGTCATCCTCTTGTCGTGGTTAAGTACCGCTTATTGAATATCCAGTGGCGCCGGTTTTTAAATACCGGATTTTAAAATTCTTCGTCGATAAAGAATCAGTTAATGTTGGTATTTATTATGAATGCCGCGCGCAGAAATATACTGCGCCGCAATTGGCGCCAATTCATCAAGTCGGGATTGGAATAAAACCCCGCCAGGGGCGAGGTTCCAGGGTGCTGCGAAGATCAGCAATACTGGCCGCTGTCGTTCGGCCTGAGACGCGAAGAGTCGCGATATTGATCATGGGTGCCGACTGCGGTGCAGCCAGCCACGGCGACGCCGTCGCGCACTTTCCAGGCAGTGGCGGGCGCCGCTTGTTTTTGCACCTGTTTTTCAGCCAGTTTGAACGCGAACAATTTGGTTTGATTTTGCATTGTACTATCCTCTTGTGATGGTTAAGTACTGCTTGCACTGTATGCCATGGTCTATGGCCATTCGATATTAGCGCCGGAATAAATAAGCGTCAATTGAAAATCAATCGTATTCGCGATTATCTGTTTTGAATACTCACCAAATATCACGCCGACCGATTATATTATTGCAGTGCGATAAATAATAAGAGTACCGATTTAAATGACCGGCAAGCGGTCTGATTATGGATGGCAAACGGATAGCCTAGGCGCGCGGCCACGCACTATAATGGCGCCTGTTGAATGGACAGGGCAGGAGCCACATGATGGAAATGGCAGTTACCGACAGCCTGCGTCAGCTGGCATACGCGCAGGCAGCGGCCTTCGTGCAGACGCTCGACGGGCGCGATCCTGTTGCGCTGCAACGCGACTGGGGCCTGTCGCCGGGCGTGGCCGACGAGATCATCGAAATGCTCGACAGCTATTTTGCGGCGGACCAGGCATTGTCACTGGCGCCGCTGGCGCAAGCCTTCGTGCCGGGCAAGGGCGGCCGTCTTCCCGTCGACGTGTATGCCACCGACGCCGGGTCGCTGGGCCTGGAATGCCTGCTGCTGGCCGATGGCAAGCCGGGCGAAGCGATTTTGCACCTTGAAATGTCTGGCCACGATGGCGCGCTGCGCCTCCATTACCGCTACATCGGATCCTGAGAACAAGATGATGAAGAACCTGACTGAACTGATCAGCGAAAAACAGCAGCGCATCTGCGACAAATTCGGCTTGCCGGCGCAAGCGCCCGAACCCATGGTGGCCCTGGCCATCGGCAGCCTGGCGCAGTCGCCGATCTACGGCACGCGCATCGAGTTGCCGGAAAACGGCACCATCAGCTGGTTCATCCACTGCGGCGAACACGACGACGCCAGTGGCTTTTACCAGCCCCTGCATGCGGAACACCTGCACGAGATGCTGCCGCAGGTGGTCGATTACCTGGCCTTGCCCAGCGGTGCCAGGTTCATTCTCGACCGCGAAGGGTACGAGGATGTGTGGCTGGACGAGTAACTTTCTGACTGGCAAGATTGTCGTTGACGTTGACAAATAGGTATGGGATGCTGCGGTTCCGTTTTCTCCTGCCGAAAGCCGCATCGTGAAGCCACGCCTCCCGTCCGTCCTGCTCGTCATGGCGCTTGCCGCCGTTCCCGCCAGCCATGCGCAGACATCGCGTGCCGAACATGATATTGCCGCCTTCGTGCGCAGCGAAATGCAGGAGCGCCAGATTCCAGGGCTGCAACTGGCCGTGATACAGCATGGCAAGGTTGTGCTGAAGCGCAACTTTGGCCTGGCCAGCCTGCAATACCAGGTGCCCGTGACGGGCACGAGCCTGTTTTCCATCAACTCGGCAACGAAAGCGTTTGCTGGCGTGGCTGTGATGCAGCTGGTGCAAGAGGGCAAGATCGACCTGGCCGCACCGATTGGCCAGTACCTGACGGACTTGCCTGTCGCCTGGCGAGCCGTGACGGTGACGCAATTGCTCAACCATACCTCGGGCTTGCCCGACGTGCTGGACCAGCGCAGCGGCAAGCTGGTGGGGCCGCTGCCGGACGACGCCGATGCGGCCTGGACAGCCGTGCAGGCGCTGGTCGTGGAAGCCCCGCCAGGCCAGCGCTACCGCTACAACCAGACCAATTATGTGTTGCTGGCGCAATTGATCGAGCGGCTAGGCGGCCAGCCCTTTACTACTTTTATCCAGCGCCGGCAGTTTGACGTGGCCGGCATGCGGCACAGCGGCTTTGGCGACGCGAAGGACGTGGTCGCCAACAAGGCCAGTTCCTACGTGCTGGGCCGGGGCGGCAACGGCTACCGCAACGTGATCGAAGACTTTCCCTTGTTTATGCGCGCCGGGGCCGGCATCAACAGCAATGCGGGCGAACTGGCCAACTGGCTCATCGCGCTGCAGTCGGGACGCTTGCTTGCACCTGCCAGTGTGGAGCGGCTGTGGCAGCCGACCAGCCTGAATGACGGCAAGCCGGCGCCGTGGGCGCTGGGCTGGCCCACCATCGGCCGCGATGGCCACCGCGCCGTGGCCGGCATCGGCGGTGGCCGCTCGGCATTTTATGTGTATCCGAACGATGGTCTGGCCGTCATTATCCTCAGCAACCTGGCTGGCGGCCAGCCGGAACAGCTGATCGATACCGTCGCCGGCTTTTATCTTCCCGCCCTGCGCCAGCAGCGCGGCGGCGCGTATGCCGCGCACTTGCTGCGCAAGCAGGCGGCCAGCGCCGGTTTCGACGGGCTGGACAAGAAACTGGCGGCCATCCTGCGCCAGCATGGCCTGCCGGAACCCACGGAAGACGACCTGAATGCCTGGGGCTACCGCCTGCTGGGCCGGCAGCAGCCGAAACAGGCCGTGGCCGTCTTCCAGCTGGGTGTGCAACTGTACCCGCAAGGGGCGAATGGCCACGACAGCCTGGCCGAAGCCTGCGAGGCGGACGGCGCCAAGGCGCTGGCTGTCACGCATTACCGCCGTTCGCTGGAACTGGACCCGGGCAATGCGCACGCCGTGGCGCGCCTGCGCGTGCTGGGTGCCGATTAGCGGGCTGCCTGGCCGTGCTCGGCCCCATGCATGGCCAGGTAAGCGGCCAGATTCTCATCGTCTATGCCGAGGGCGCGCAAGACTTCCCTGGTGAAGGTGACGGGCGCCGTGCCCGGTGCCGTGATGACCCGCTGGTCGCCCACGGCCCACGGCACGTCCTGGTACAGGGCCGCACCCGCATAGCCCGTATCCGTCAGGTTCTCGGCCGAATTCGAGGTGTGGCGCACGGTGTCGAGCACGCCCGCCTGCGCCAGCACGCGCGTGCCGTCGCAAATGCCGGCCAGCACCACGCCCTTGTCGCGGGCCGCGCGCAGCAGCGGGCCCAGGTCGGGCGCCTTGCCGCTTTGCCAGAAGCTGCCGCCACACACCATCAGCAAGTCGAGTTCGTCGAGCACGATCTCTTCGAGCGCCAGTTGCGGCGTGACCAGCATGCCGCCGGACGAGGTGACGGGCAAGCCGCCCGGCGTGGCGAACTGCGTGTAAAAGCCGTAGTACAGGCGCGCCGTGGAATTGAGCAGGGCGGTTTCCCAATCGGCAAAGTTCTCGGTCAGAATGGTGATGGCACGTGTCATGAAAAGTCCTGTCTCAGGTGGAGATATCAATAGTACCGGCTTGCTAGCCAGCTGGTGCCGAAATCATAATAAAAAGTACTGACAATTTCTGTCAGGAGCGCGCAGGAAATGATGGCGCAAGTTGCAATGAAAAAGGCCCGGCACCGCCGCGGGAAGCAGCGGGGCCGGGCCCCTGTATTTGCTACGAGTTTGCTGCGGATTACTTCTCGGCGAACGCGCGCTCGACAACGAAGTCGCCAGGCGTCGAGGTATTGCCTTCCTTGAAGCCACGCGCTTCCAGCATTTCCTTCAGGTCGCGCAGCATGTCCGAGCTGCCGCAGATCATCACGCGGTCTTCGGCCGGGTTCAGCGCCGGCACGCCCAGGTCTTCGGCCAGCTTGCCGTTCTCGATCAGTTCCGTGATGCGGCCCATGTTGCGGAAGTCTTCGCGCGTCACGGTCGGGTAGTAGCGCAGCTTGTCACTGACCATTTCGCCCAGGAACTCATGCTTCGGCAAATGCTCTTCCAGCAAGTCGTGGTAAGCCAGTTCATCGACCTGGCGCACGCCGTGCACGAGGATCAGCTGGTCGAAACGCTCGTAGATGTCCGGATCGCGCACGATGCTGAGGAAAGGCGCCAGGCCCGTGCCCGTCGACAGCATGTACAGGCGCTTGCCTGGCAGCAGGTAATCGGACACCAGGGTGCCCGTCGGCTTGCGGCCGACGATGACGGTGTCGCCCACTTGCAAGTGCTGCAAGCGCGACGTCAATGGGCCGCCCGGCACCTTGATGCTGAAAAATTCCAGATGGTCTTCGTAATTGGCGCTGGCGATACTGTAGGCACGCAGCAAAGGCTTGCCGTCGACGCGCAGGCCGATCATGGTGAAATGGCCATTCGAGAAACGCAGCGACGGGTCGCGCGTGGTGGTAAAGGAGAACAGGGTATCCGTCCAGTGGTGCACGCTTAATACGCGCTCTTCATTCATCGAACTCATAGTGTTTATTGGCTGGTCAAAAAAATGGTTAGTTGCTGGCAACTGCTGGCAAAAGTGAAACCCTGTGTAGGCCCAGACGCTATTGTACCGGCCTCCGCACGAAATTGTTACCGTCTATCGCCGCCATTGCTGCCGCACGCGGTGCCAACATTATAGTGCGAATGGCAAGGCGGGGCTGGAATTGGGCCGGAAACGGACCGTGGACCTGCGCTCTCTTGACCTGGCTCACTTTTTTGCCGGGGGCGTCAGGATGCGGACCGGCGCTGCCAGAACGGCGCCTCCCGCCAGCGCTGCTCGGCGCCGTAAAAGCCGCGCCGCATCTGCAGATAGGTTTCAAACGCGGCGAAAACGCTGCGCCGGTAGCCCGCCGCCATGCCCCGGTCGCCGGCCAGAAACGCTTCCGCTACCCGCGCCGCATGGATGCCGGAAGCCATGGCCTGGCCGATACCCAGCGACGAGATCGGGTCGAAGCAGGCGGCCGCGTCGCCCGCCGCCGTCCAGTTTTCATCGGCCGGCAGCGACGCCACCCGGCTGTGGATGGCGTAATGGCGCAGGGCGCTTGGCGCGGGCAGGCGCGCGAGAATATCGCCCACATGGCGCGTGCCCATGCCGGCCTCGCGCCAGGGCGTAGTCTCCTTCAGCCGCAGGTGCTTGAGGATGTCGGCATCCGTGATGAAGGCCAGCGCCACGCGGTCGCCGGGCAGGGGCGCCGCGTAATACCAGCCGTGCTGCGTCGTTTCCACCAGGGTGCGGTGCGGCAGGAATTGCGGTACGTCCAGCTGATAATAGGCGTACAGCGCCACCAGCGAGTCTTCCGTGTGGATCGGGCGCTTGCGCTGGCGCACGATGGCCGCCTGCTTGCCGCTGCAATCGATCAGGTAGCGGACCGTCAGGTCCGTTTCCTGCCCCTCGCTCGCCACGCGCAGGCGCCACGGGTCGCCGTGTTCGAGCTGCACCAGTTGCGCAGGGCGCAACAAGTCCACGCCCGCCAGCCGCGCCTGCTCAAGCAGGATGGCGTCGTATTGCCTGCGGTCCAGGTGCAAGCCGTGGCCGTGGCTGCTGAAGACGGCGTCGCGCGACATCAGTTCCGCGCTGCCCCACGCGGCCGCGTGGGAAAACGCGGGCAGCTGGGCGCCGTCCAGCAGGTCGCGGCCCACGCCCAGGAAGTCCAGCATCGAAAAGATGGATGACGATACCGTTTCGCCAGCCCGGTAATCGTCGAACAGCTGCTTTTCCAGCAAGGCGATGCGCAAGCCCGTGTAGCGGGCCAGGGTCAGGGCGGCGGCAGTGCCGGCGGCACCGCCGCCGACAATGACGACGTCGTAGTCGCGCGATGACGACGTGTTTGGCGTGATACTCAATGGGAAAACCGGCGCCGGTTGGCAGGCTGGATTTTCTTCGGCGTGTCGTGCACGGCCACTTGCGCGCCGCCGCTGGCAAACAGCTGCGATGCCTTTTCGGGCGCCGTCTGCGGATCCTCGTCCTTGAGGAACCACGCGGGCAGGTAGTTGGAATCGTCGCCCGTGATGAAACTGCTGGCATTGCCGACCCCGACGCTGGCGGCCACGAACTTTGCGTGATTGCGCTCCTTCTCGACAAAATACGGGTACTGGCGGCCCGATTCGGCATCCTGGTTCTGGTTCACGATGAAACCGAGGTAGTGCCAGGAGCTGATCATTTGCGAAAAACTGTTCATGCCGCGGCTGTACATCACCTGCATGCCGGCCGGCACACCGGCAAGCGCCTGCTCTTCCTTGGTGGTGGCGCCGTTGATCACGTTCCACGGGCTTTGCGGTGGCCACCAGTAGGCGTAGTAGGTGGGGGCACGGGGATGAGCGTGTCGGGATTCTTGACGAGGTCCGGATTGTCGAAGTTAATCATCTGCACGGAGCAGTCATAGAAGTCGGCCTGCCACGGGATGGCCATGCGCTTGGTCAGGTCGCCCGGTTCGCAGCCGGTGCCGACGGTCGGGGCGTTCCAGTCCAGCGGTTCGCACTCGTCGCGGCCCGCCGACAGGCCATTTTTTGCGTAGTCGGCATCCACGCGGTGCAGGATGGCGTACGGTTTCCCGTAGATGATGGGATTGCGCACGCTCCACGTCACTTCGATGCCGGGGCACATGGGTTCGCCCACGCAATTGCCGATGGACGCCTGATCGAGCGGGTCGATGCCGGGCAGCGCCAGGCCCGGCGCATCGGCGGCGAACTTGCCGGCCGCCCATTGCTGCAAGGCAAAGTATTGCGTATCCGTCAGCACGGAAAATTTGCTGATGACGTTGTTGCGCACGGAATTGCTGCCCGAATTCAAGGGCATCAGCGGTATGCCCGCGCCGGGGTTTTCCGTCGTGGCTTCGCTGAACAATTGTCCGCCCTGGCCACCGGTGAATCCCGGTGCCTGTTCTTCCGTGCCGGGCCGGATGGCCGACGGCTTCCTGAAATAGCTGAAGAATTTTTCGCGCTGCGGCCGGTTCGCTTCCGACGCATCGGCCACGTCAAAGTTGGGGCGGATGAAGGCCGTCATCGACGGCACCGTCGCCACCCACTGGTAATCGCCTATTCTGGCCAGGAATGGCTGGATGTCCTGCGCGTAATTGACGACATAGTCGGGATTCCAGCCCTCGCTGCCGCTCCAGCGGGCGGTGTCGTAGGCCTCGGGCAGCGCGTTCTTGTATTTGATGGCCATGTCGGCCACGACGTCATCCCAGGTGGAAATGTTCACCAGTTCTGGCGCGAACTTCGGCGAGCCGATGACCACCCAGGCTTTCAGTTCCACGGACGGGCTGCCATCCGTAAAATGGATGGTCGCGCTGACGGGGCCATCGCCCACGTCGTCATTCCACGTGTCGCCGCCGCCAAAGCCCGTGATGCTTTCGGAGCCGCCGGCGCGGCCATAGGCGCCGATCACCAGCAGGTTGCCGCGCGAATCCGTGCGCATTTCACCGAGGGTGCGCACGGGATAGCCTTGCGTGATGGCCTGCGGATCGGGGAAGGAGACGTGCGCATAGGAACCGGCGCCATCCTTGTCGAAATGGGCCTTGCCCAGCGGCGCATCGAGTGTGCGCGGTCCCGGATCGACGATCAGTTTTTGCCGTGCCACATCTCCCTTGACGGTGTCATTGCGCAGATTGGTCCATGACGTGGGCGTCAGATTCCAGGCGGGCGGCGTATTTTCCCAGGTTTCATAGCTGTTGTATGGGCCGAACATCAAGTCGCCCAGCAGGGGAATGAAGTTCCACCACGCTGCCTTCTTGTTTGCCACGTGCACCGTCCACTCGATTTTGGCAATGCTCGGGTCTTGCAGGTCGACGAGGACTTTTTCGCCGGGACGTCCCGCCACCGTCTTGTAAATGCGGAAACTGGCTGCCTGGCGCCGCACGCGGCCGGCCGCATCCTTGAACTGGGCAACGTGGACCGGCTTGCCATCGACTACCTGCGGATCGTTATTGCTGTCGACTTCGATCGGCAGCCCGCCGATCGTTTCCGGCGCCAGATAAAACGAATCATGGCTGTTGCCCACGCGGGCAATGCCGATCGATGGATGTATCGAGTACTGTTCCGTGCTATTCATCAAGTTTTCCCCTGAAAGGTTGGCAATCCTGGTGGCATATCTTGCGGCGGCTACGGGGAAAGATACAGAGAAAAATTGACAAAAAAGTCACCCATTGTCACTTGCCGTCAATATATTCCGGCACTCTGATAGCGCTCAAGTCAACGATTCGGGAATTTCCTGGCAGGGGCAGGCGTAATGGAGCAGGGTACTGGCGCCTGAGCTTGTATGATGTTGCTAAAAAGAATTATCACCAATCCACTCGGGCGACCGCCCGCCAGGATGCCTGTCCAGCAAAGGAAATCATGATGTATAAAACAGTGCGCGACCTGTTCCTGCATTTCAAGGAAGCCGTCCCATTCCGCCTCGTCCCCGCCCTAATCTGCACGGTCTTGCTGGTCAGCATGCTGTTGCTGCCGGCGCCCGATGGCTTGACGCCCAAGGCCTGGGGCCTGGTGGCGATTTTCCTCACCACGATTCTGGCGATCATCCTGAAAGTCATGCCGATCGGCGTGATGGCGATGATGGCCATCGTCATCGTGTCCTTGTCGCAAGTGACGTCGACCTCGTCCAAAGGCGCCATCACGGATGCGCTCAGCAGTTTTTCGAATCCCTTGATCTGGCTGATCGTCGTGGCGATTCTGATTTCGCGCGGCTTGAAAAAGACGGGGCTGGGCAGCCGCATCGGCCTGCTGTTCATTTCCTTGCTGGGCAAGCGCACCATGGGCATCGGCTACGGCTTGGCGATTTGCGAACTGGTGCTGGCGCCCTTTACGCCCAGTAACACGGCGCGCGGCGGCGGCATCGTCCACCCCGTCATGAAATCGATCGCCAATGCCTTCGATTCGGACCCGGCCAAGGGTACGGAAAAGAAGGTGGGCACATATCTGGCCCTCGTCAATTACCACGCCAATCCGATCACCTCGGCCATGTTCCTCACTGCGACGGCACCGAACCCGCTCGTGGTCGACTTCGTGGCCAAGGCCAGCGGCCAGAGTTTCCACCTGACGTGGACCACCTGGGCCCTGTGCATGCTGCTGCCGGGCCTCGTCTGTCTGCTGGTGATGCCCCTGATTATCTACTGGCTGTCGCCGCCGGAACTCAAAGCCACGCCCGACGCCGTCACCTATGCCAAGGCGGAACTGAAAGGCATGGGCCCGCTGTCGCCGTCGGAAAAAGTCATGCTGGGCACCTTCGCCCTGTTGCTGCTGCTGTGGGCCAACGTGCCGGCCATGCTGTTCGGCCCCGCGTTTTCGCTCGATGCGACGGTGGTTGCCTTTGTCGGCTTGTTCGTGCTGATCATTACCGGCACCATCGACTGGGATGATGTGCTGTCGGAAAAGAGCGCCTGGGATACTCTCGTGTGGTTCGGCGCGCTCGTCATGATGGCCGAGCAGCTGAACAAGACGGGCGTGATCGCCTGGTTCTCGGCCGGCATGAAGGCGGCCATCGTCGCCAGCGGCATGGACTGGCTGCCGATCGCCGGCGTCCTGGTGCTGGTATTCGTTTTTTCGCATTACTTCTTCGCCAGCACGACGGCCCACATCAGCGCCATGCTGCTGGCCTTCCTGACGGTGGGCCTGCACCTGATCCCGGCCGAATACCACGTCCCCTTCATGCTCATGATGACGGCCGGCTCGGCCATCATGATGACCCTGACCCACTACGCGACGGGTACTTCGCCCATCATTTTCGGCAGCGGTTTCGTGACGATGGGCAACTGGTGGCGGGTCGGCTTCATCATGTGCGTGATCGAATTGCTGATCTTTGCCGTCGTCGGCACGACGTGGTGGAAGGTGCTGGGCTACTGGTAATACCAGCGGCCAGCAGTCAGCTGCCCCGTCACGGCAGCTGGCCGCGCACGACATGCAGCAGATATTCGCGCGCGGCGGCCCGTTCCATGCCTTTTTCCATCAGCGGCGGCAACAGGCGCTCAAACAGCTGGCGCCGCTGCAGCGATGCCTCGGAGGTGTCGCGCCGGTCCGAAAAGAAATCCATCAGGGTCGAGCCGCACAGGCAGTTGCGGTAGACCTCGACGATGGCCACGTTGTTGTCATCGAAGCTTTGTTTCAGCCCCGAGACATTCTGGCGCATCGATTGCGTCTGCAAAATGAACTCGTCCGCCGTGGCGAATTCGCGCCCGCAGCAGGCGCAATGCTTGGGGAAGGCGGCTTCGGCCAGCGCGCGCAAACCTTCGAAGAACAGCTGATCCTGCATGGCGGCTCCTGGCGGCGCGCTAGGCGGCACGGTTGCTGATCTCCACGCCATGCGGACCGACCGGTGGCCGCTGCACGCCCGATTCGAAGCGCACGAAGGCTTCGCGCAAATGGTCTTTCAGCAAGGTCTCGTCCCAGGGCTTGGTGATGAACTTGTACACCGAGCCTTCATTGATGGCCGCCGTGACCGAATGCAGTTCCGGGTAGCCTGACAGCATCACGCGCACGATTTCCGGATAGATACCCTTGATGCGGCGCAAGAGCTCATTGCCGGACATGCCTGGCATGCGCGCATCCGTGAGGATCACGCCCACGGCATGGGCGGCCACCAGTTCCAGCGCTTCCTGCGGCTGGCTGGTGCTGAGTATCTGGTAACCCTCCTTGCGCAGCGAGCGGCGCAGGGCGGACAGGATATGCTCCTCGTCGTCCACCAGCAGCAGCACGCGCTGCGGCGCTTCGGCATGGCAGCTGTCGGGCGGTAGATGGGTGCCCGCATGCAACATCAGATCCATCTCGGCGCCGGGCAGCGGGCGGCTGAAGTAATAGCCTTGCATGGCGTCGCAGCGGTTGGTATTGAGAAATCCCAATTGCCCCTCCGTTTCCACGCCCTCGGCCACCGTCGTCATGTGCAGCGACTTGGCCATGGCGATGATGGAGCGGGTCAGCGACGCGCCATCCACGCTGTCGGTCACGTCGCGGATGAACGATTGATCGATCTTGACGACGTCGATGGGGAACTGCTTGAGGTAGGACAGGCTCGAATAGCCGGTGCCGAAGTCGTCCAGCGACAGGGTGACGCCGATGTCCTTCAACTGTTCCAGCGCCTTCACGACGAGGTCGCGGTTTTGCATCAGCACACTTTCCGTCAGCTCCAGCTCCAGGCAGTGGGCCGGCACGCCGCTGGCGGCCAGCACTTCGCGCACCAGTTCCGGCATGTCGACCTGGCGGAACTGGCGCGCCGACACGTTGACGGCCATCGTCAGGTGCGTAAAGCCGTAGGCATGCCAGACGCCCAGCTGCGCGCACGCCGCGCGCAGCACCCATTCGCCGATGGGCACGATCATGCCCGTTTCCTCGGCCAGGGGGATGAAGCGGTCCGGCGGCACCAGCCCGATGCCGTCGCGGCGCCAGCGCAGCAGCGCTTCCATGCCATAGATCTTGCCGCTGGTGAGGTCGACCTTGGGCTGGTAGTGCAATTCCAGCTCGCCCAGCGCCAGCGCCTGGTGCAGCGCGTGTTCGATTTCGGCCCGCTCTTCCACCAGCACGCCCATCTTGTGATTGTAGAACTGGTAGCCGTTGCGGCCCTTGTCCTTGGCGCTGTAGAGGGCCGCATCGGCCGTCTTGAGCAGCATGTCGCCGCTGTCGCCATCGGATGGAAACACGCTGGCGCCGATGCTGGTGCTGACGTGCAGCGTATGTTCGCCCAGCACGAAGGGCTCGATGAACACCGCCAGCACTTTTTGCACGATCTGTTCGGCCGTCTCGATGTCGGGCAGGTCCGTCAGCAGGATGACGAACTCGTCGCCGCCCTGGCGGGCCACGGTGTCGCCTTCGCGCACGGCCAGCTTCAGCCTGCGGGCCACTTCCCGCAGCAGCGCGTCGCCCACGGGGTGGCCATAGCTGTCGTTGACGAACTTGAAACGGTCGAGGTCCAGCATCAGGGTGGCCAGGTGCAAGCGGGTGCGGCGGGCGTGGGCGATGGCCTGGCCGATGCGGTCGTTCAGCAATTGCCGGTTGGGCAAGTCCGTCAGCGCGTCGTGGTTGGCCAGGTATTCGATGCGCAATTCCTGCAGCTTGCGGTCCGTGATGTCCTGTACGGTGCCGCGCATCAGCAGTACCTCGCGGCCTTCGCGCACGGCTTCGGCCTGGTGAAAGACGATGCACTCGCCGCCATCCGGCCGCAGCACCTTGTGCTCGAGGCCGTAGCTGGTGCCGCTCGCATGCAGCTCCATGAAGGCATCGAGCAGCAGGGGCCGCTGGTCTTCCGGCAGGCACTGCAGCAGGCGGTCGAAGCTGGTGGCGCCGGCATCGGCGTCCAGGCCCAGGATGCGCAACAGCTCCGGCGACCAGTAGCCGTCGCCGCCTGCGACCCGGTATTCCCAGTTGCCCAGACGGGCCAGCGCCTGCGCGTGGTTGAGGCTTTCCTGGATACGGCTCAATTCGGTGAGCGCGCTGCTGGCCCGCAGCAGATAGCGCAGCCGGTGCGCCAGCAGCCGCCATTGCATCGGTTTGGAAATGAAATCGCTGGCGCCCGCTTCCAGCGCCTGCTTGATGGAGTCGTCGTCATCGTTGCCGGTCAGTACGACGATGGGCACGTGCGCGCCGCCGGGCAGCCGGCGCAGCTGCTGGCAGCATTCGAAGCCGCTCATGCCGGGCATGGCGACGTCGAGCAGGATCAGGTCGGGCACGCCGCGCTGGAAGGCGGCCAGCGCTTCCAGGCCGCTGGCCGCTTCCTCGATGCGGAAACCTTCCGGCTCCAGCGCTTCCGTCACGAGGATGCGCGTCATGGTGTCGTCATCGACCACCAGGACCAGTGCTTGCGGGGGCAGTGCGGTATTCATATGGCTTCCTTCTCAATGGCCAGGGCGGCGAGGACACGGTCGAGCTCTTGCTGGATGCCGCGGATATGGTTGAGCGCGCTGCCGACGTCATTGCCGCGCGCGTATTGTTCGATTTCACGGCAGGTGGCCGACAAGCCCAGCGCGCCCACATTGGCGCAGCTGGACTTGAGCGTGTGCGCCGCCAGCTGCAGGGCCGCGGCATCGCTGGCCTCGGCAGCCACTTCCAGCTGCCCCAGCAGGCGCGGGGCGTCGCTGTAGAACAGGTCGATGATGCGCCCCAGCACATCGGGGCGGCCGGGACGCCGCATGGCGCGCAGGTTTTGCAGGGCGGCGGCGTCGAGGATGGCGCCGGGTGCTGCCGCTGTCTCCACCGTCTCCACCGTCTCCGCTGGGGCCGGCGCGGCGGGCGACGGGCGCCAGCGGGCCAGCATGGCCAGCAGGGCGGCGCGCGTGTACGGCTTGGCCAGGTAGTCGTCCATGCCCGCGTCCAGGCACAGTTCGCGGTCGCCGAGGATGGCGTTGGCCGTCAGGGCAATGATGGGCGTGCGGCTGCGGCCTTGCTCACTTTCCATGCGGCGCAAGCGCCGGGTCGCTTCAAAACCATCCATTTCCGGCATCTGGCAATCCATCAGGATCACGTCGAACGGGGCGCGCTCCCACAGGGCCAGCGCACGCGCCCCGTTGCCGGCCGGCGTGGCTTCGTAGCCGCTGTCTTCCAGCATGGCCAGGGCGATTTCCTGGTTGATCGCGTTGTCTTCCACCAGCAGCATGCGCAGCGGCGCCTGGCCTGCGGCCGCAGTGTCCGCTGGAGCGGGCAGGGCAGGCATGGCCGCACCCGTTGGCGCCACGGTGCCGTAGCCGCAGGCAGCTTCGATGCAGTGGCGCAGTTCCATCGCGCGCACGGGCTTGGTCAGGCAGTATTCCACGCCCAGCGCCGTCACCTGGCGCAGCTCGGCCGAAGCGTCCAGCGAACTGAGCATGATAATTTTCAGGGCCGCCATGCCGGCGTCGGCCTTGATCGCCCGTACCAGCTCGGCGCCATCCATGACGGGCATGCGCATGTCAATGATGGCCAGGTCGAACGGGCGCTCGCCGCGCCGCGCGCCTTGCAGCAGGTCCAGCGCCTCGGCGCCGTCGGCGGCGCTGGCGGCGGCCATCTGCCACTCGATCGCGTGCTGCAGCAGGATGCTGCGGTTGGTGGCATGGTCGTCCACGATCAGCACGTTCAAGGCGTCCAGCGACACGCGCGGCGGCGGTGCCGGCGGCGCGTCCTCGGGCGCCACGGTGCCCACGACAACGGTGACGGCGAAGCTGGAACCCTGGCCCGCCACGGATTTCAGCACAATGTTGCCGCCCATCATTTCCACCAGCTGCTTGATGATGGCCAGGCCCAGTCCCGTGCCGCCGTATTTGCGCGAAGTGGTGCTGTCGGCCTGGCGGAACGGCTGGAAGACGGCGGCGGCCGCTTCCGGCGCCATGCCGATGCCCGTGTCGCGCACTTCCAGGCGGATCTGGCCGGCGGCGGGGCAGCTGACATCGACGGAAATCTCGCCCCTTTCCGTGAACTTGGTGGCGTTATTGAGCAGGTTGGTGAGGATCTGGCGCAGGCGCACGGGGTCGCCGCGCACGTGCTGCGGCACGTCGGAGGCGACGCGGCAGGTAAATTCGATGGCCTTGCGCTGGATGCCGTTGGCAAACAGCGCCACGACATCGTCGATCACCTGGCGCAGGTCGAAGGGGATATGTTCGAGCACCAGCTTGCCCGCCTCGATCTTGGAAAAGTCGAGGATGTCGTCGATGATGCTCAGCAGGCTTTCGCCCGAGCGGTGCACCGTGTGCACAAAACGCTGCTGCTTGGGGCTCAGTTCCGTGCGCTGCAGCAATTCCGTCATGCCCAGCACGCCATTCATCGGCGTGCGGATCTCGTGGCTCATCTTGGCCAGGAATTCCGACTTGGCGCGGTTGGCGGCGTCGGCCTCGGCCTTGGCCTGCTTGAGCGCCAGGTCGCGCTGTTCCACGTGCTCGAGCATGCCGTTGAAGCCCTTGATCAATTGCCCCAGTTCATCGCTGCCATGCTGCGCCACGCGCACCGACAGCGCCTTGCCGCCGCGGATATGGGCAATCGCATGGGACAGGTGCGCCAGCGGCCTGGCGATGGATGCGCTGATCAGCCCCGTGATGGCCACGCAGGCCAGCAGCAACACCAGCGCGATGCCGAGGATCAGCATGAAGGCATGGCGCACGCCATCGCGCACCTGGGTCACGGCGTCCTGCTGCCGGCCCGTGATGCGCGCCACCTGCTGCGCGGAATAGGCGGCCTGTTCGCGCTCGAAGGCGCGCACGTGCCCGATGACCTCGTCCAGCGCCGCCTGGCTGTCCAGCACGCTGCCCTTGGCTTGCACCAGCCGCTGTCCCGAGCGTTCCACCGCGTCCAGATAGGTGTCGACGCTGCGCGTTTCAGCCAGCAAGTCCAGTTGGCCTATGCTTTGCAGCAAGGTCTGCATGGTGCCCATGTCGCGGTGCAGTGCGCTGATGTGCAGTGCGATATCGTCGCCCAGGCGCTTGACGTCACTGGCGGCCGTGGCGAGCATGACTTCGCCCACGCCGATGCTGATGGCGTCGACGGCCAGGTTGATTTCGCCGCTGGCGTCCTCGATGCGGGACGAGGTGCGCATGTAGCGGTTGGCCTGCGCCAGCCGGTCGCGTCCGATGGCCAGCTGCAGTTCGATGGGATCGAGTTCCTCTGCCAGGCGCAGGTGGGCGGCGGCCAGGGTGGCGCTGACTTGTTCCTTGAGCGCCGCATATTGCGCCTGCCGCGCCGCGCTGGCGCCGCCTTCGGCCAGCAAGCCGGCGCGCAAGGCCATCAGGCCGGCGGCGGGATCGAGCAACTGGCGCGCCGTGGCCAGCAGTTTTGTCCGCAGTGCCTGCTGGGCAGGGCTGATGTCGCGCTCGCCGCTTCCGTCCAGATGGGCGACGGCCGCCGTCAGCCGTTCGCGCAGGGGTGCGATGCGGAAACGGCTCTTCACGGCCTCCGTTTCGGCCAGCGCAATCTGCATGTCGAGGATGCTATTGCGCAAGTCGGCCAGGTAGCGGGCATTCTCGTTCAGGCGCTGGCTTTCCAGTTGCACCTCGGCGGCCGTGGCCTGGGCCTGGCTGTCGATCAGACGGATCTTGCCGCGCGCGGCCTTGGCGGCGGCCTTGATCTGCGCCAGGACCTGGCCCATCTCCGTCGCCTGTGCCTTGTAGTAGGCCTCGTTTTCCAGGCGCTTGCGCACGGCGACGCGCATGCGCTCGAATGCCTGTTCGAAGGCCGTATGGTAGCGGGTCGACTGCGACTCGCCATGGCGCCGCAATTGCTTGCGGATGTTCTCGGCGGCCTGGATATTGGCGACGATCTTGTTCGATACCTGTTCCAGCTGCGCCAGGTCTTGCGCCTTGCCCAGCTCAAAAAAATCCGAGGCCATGTCCTGCACGGTATAGCGCAGGCGCAACACGTCCGTGTACATCGGCACGGTCCGGTCGGTCAAGCCGTGCACATGGGTTTCTATGCCTTTCACCAGCAAGAGGCTGGCCGCCGCCATGGCCGCCACGCCCGCCAGCAGGACGGTGGTACTGATGATCAGCTTGGTCCTGATTTTCATGCCTGGCTCCAGGGCGGGCTGGAAAAGTGGGCGCGCATCACTTCGCGCCAGGCCCCGGGTCCGCCGGCACAATCTTGCCGTCGGCGATGCGGGTCAGGAAAACGGCCGTCGACGCCTGGTGGTTGTCGGGACGCAGCGTCACCCGCATGCCGCCCAGATCGAGCCGGTCGAACGATTCGAAGCTCTGGATCAGGCGCTCGCGCGTGAGGTCCGCGCCCGTGCGGCGCAGCGCCGCCACCATCAGGGTGGCCGAGATGCAGCCCTCGAAACTGACGAAGGACAGCCTGGCCGCCGGCACATGCCTGGCCAGCAGCGCGGCGCAGTCGGCGGCGATCGGCAACTGGCGGTCGTCCGGCAGGGGCACTACCTGCGAAATGACGATGTTGTTGCCTTCCTTGCCCAGCAGTTGCAGCAGGCTGTCCGTGCCGACAAAGGACACCGTGGACAGGGCCGCCTTCAACCCGGCCTGGCTGGCTTCGCGCACGAACGCCGCCACCGGCGTGTAGGGGCCGGCCATGACCACCGCTTGCAGGTCGTGCCCGATCAGGGCCGCCAGTCCCGCCTTGACGGCCGTGGTGCCACGCTGGAACGAGCCCTTGGCGACGAGTTCCAGGCCGCGCCGTTGCAGGGCCCGCACGGTGCCGTCGAGCACGGCATTGCCGAAACCGTCGTCCTGGTACAGCACGCCAAAGCGCTTGACGCCCCGGCTGGCGAAATACTGCACCAGTGCATCGGACTCATCGTCATAACTGGCGCGGAAGTTGATGATTTCACGTACCACGGGGCGGCGCAAGGTCATCGCGCCCGTAAACGCGCCCACCAGCGGCACCTTCATTTCCTGGACGATCGGTATGACGGCGTTGGTGGTGGGCGTGCCCACGTTGCCGAACAGGGCGAACACCTGTTTTTCCTCGACCAGCCTGAGCGTTTCGCTGATGGCGCGGTCCGGATCGTAGCCGTCATCGGCGACCACCAGCTCGATGCTGCGGCCATGGATGCCGCCGCGCTGGTTCGCTTCCAGGAACACGGCCGTCGCGCCGTCGAGCATGGCTTTCCCCAGTCCCGAGGCCGCCCCCGTCTGGGCATTGACCATGCCCAGACGGATGTGCGTCTCGGTGACGCCCGGTTCGGCGGCATGAACCATGCCGGCCACGAGGGTGATGGCGAGCCAGCAGCATTCCGGGAAAACGCGCATGAGCTACCTTTATGGAGGTTGACCGGTGTCAATAAGCACACGGTTGACAACGAGTATGGAGGAAATTGCCAACGCAAAACTCACACATAATCACAGTCCTGGTCGCACTCATGGTCACACTCACTGCGCGGCGCGGAAAGCAGGTTAAATACGCCTCAGGACACGGGCAGTTGCACCACTACCTTGCCCCGCGCGCGGCCCTGCGCCAGGTAGGCCAGCGCCTGTTTCGCCTCGGTAAAAGGAAACACCTTGTCGATGACGGAGCGGATGCTTCCCGCTTCAATCAGGGCGGCGATCTGCGCCAGCTGGCCGCCGTCGGGACGCACGAAGTGGAAGGCATAGCTGGCGCCGCGCCGCTTCGCCAGGCCGATGATCTTGCGGCTGAGCAAACCGAACACCAGTTTCAGCACCACGTTCATGCCGCGCGCACGGGCAAAGGCGGCGTCGGGCGGGCCGACCAGCGAGACGACGCGGCTGCCAGGTTTGACGATGCGCAAGGCTTTTTCCAGCCCGTCGCCGCGCACCGTACCCAGCACGGCGTCGTAATCGCGCAGCACGTCCTCGAACGGCTGTTTCTTGTAGTCGATGATGTCATCGGCGCCCAGGCCGCGCACCAGTTCCACGTTCGCCGTGCTGGTGGTGGTGCCCACGCGGGCGCCCAGGTGCCTGGCCAGCTGGATGGCGAACGTGCCGATGCCGCCGGAACCGGCCGGGATGAACACTTTCTGGCCCGGCTTCAGCTGCATGCGCTCATGCATCGCTTGCCACGCCGTCAGGCCCACCATGGGTATCGACGCCGCCTGCACGAAATCGAGGTTGGCCGGTTTCAGCGCGGCCGCCTGTTCCGGCACGATGGCAAATTCGGCCAGGCTGCCGTGCGGCGTGTCGAAAATGCTCGCATACACGGCGTCGCCCACTGTAAAGCGCGTGACGCCGCTGCCCACGGCCACCACCACGCCGGCCAGGTCGCTGCCCAGGGTGGCCGGCAAGCGCGTTTTCAAGATCGGCTTGAAGTCGCCCTTGGGGATCAGGTTGTCGATGGGGTTCAGGCCAACGGCGTGCACCCGCACCAGCAATTCGCCGGGACCGGGCGTGGGGCGGGGCAGTTCCGCAAACGCCACGTGATCGAGGCCGCCGTATTTTTTAAGTTGCAAAGCTTGCATGATGTTCTCTCTGAAGACTGAAAAGGCGCCGGCGCTCAGGCCAGGCGCAGGTCCTTGCGCAAGCCGGCGTCCAGCAGCGCGGCCGGCATGAAACGGCGCATCAGGCGCAAGCGCGCCGCCAGCGGCCCGGCCGTGTAGCGCAGCTTGGGCTGGCTTGCCTGCGCTGCCGCCAGGACGGTGTCGGCCACGATGGCCGGGTCATCGGCGCCAGCCATCAGCGCTTGCAGCCGGCTTGTAACGGCCGCGCTCACTTGCCGGTAGGCTGACAGCGGGGTATCGGGCGCCAGCAGATTGGCTTCGAACGTGGTTTTCGTGTAGGCCGGTTCGATGACGCTGGCGCGGATGCCCCAGCCCCGCACTTCATGGTCAAGCGATTCAGTGTAGCCCTCGATCGCGTGCTTGGTGGCGGAATACAGCGCGCCGTAAGGCATGGGCAAAAAGCCCAGGACGGAACCGATATTGAGGATGCGCCCGCCGCCCTGGGCCCGCATGTGCGGCAGCACGGCCAGGGTCATGCGCAGCACGCCATAGAAATTCGTGTCGAAGATGGCTTGCGCCTGTGCCACGCTGCTTTCCTCGGCGCCACCCGGAGCCACGCCGAAACCGGCGTTATTCACCAGCAGGTCGATGCGGCCTTCGCGCTGTATCAGCTCGGCCACGGCCGCAGCGACGGACGCATCGCTGGTGACGTCGAGCGCCAGCATCGCATGCCCAAGCCCGGCCGTTTGTCCGCCGCGGCGGCTGGTGCCGTACACCGTGTAACCCGCTTGCGCCAGGCGCTGGGCCGTGGCCGCGCCGATGCCGGACGAGGCGCCGGTGACGAGGGCAATCTTTTTCATGGTAATTCCTTCAGTGGTTGACAGCGTTGGATATAAAATATGACGATCATCATATTGTTGTTTCAAAAAAAGCCCGGGACGGATCAAGGCCACGGGCGGTGCAATTAGCTGGGTGTTTGAAACTGCGCCAGGGTGGCCGCGCACAGCGCGTCCGACAGGGCAGGTTCGTCCACGGCGCGCGCGAGAATGGTGGTGCCGATCATGGCGCACACGGTCGCCATCGCTTGCGCATGCGCTTCGGGCTGGCCCCAGTTCGGCAACTGGCGCGCGAACAGGTCGATCATTTCCTTGATGTGGATGGTGGCGGCGCGCCGCACCTCGGGCGCCTGGCGCGGCATTTCCGAACCCAGCGCCGACACGGGGCAGCCCACCTCGATGGCGGCGATGTGTTCAGGCGACAGATACGCGGCCAGCATGGCCTGCAGCGCCTGGCCCGGTGGGGCGGCTGCGGCCACCCTGGCCGCCAGCGCCACCGCTTCGGCGCCGGCGCGGTCGCCCGCTTCGGCCAGCAGCGCGTCGCGCGAGGCGAAGTGCGCATAAAAGCCGCCGTGCGTCAGGCCCGCTTCCTTCATGATGTCGGCCACGCCCGTGCCCGCGTAGCCGCTGCGGCGGATGGCGCGCGTGGCCACCTCGACGATGCGTTCGTGGGTGGCTTCCTTGCGGCTTTGCGCCGCCGGTTTGTTTGGTGAGTTCTGCATGATGCTCATCATATCGCACTTTTCAACACCATGCACGCGACCAGCTGCGGCAGACGTTTCCCCGCCGCGCCTGGTAATTGAGGAAAGACTAGCTCTTCAGGCTGCAAAAGGACGCATAGTGGTCCTGCGTGTAATAGCGCTCCACCAATTTGCGTTTCCCTTTCGGGGTCTGCACCAGCAATACCGCACGATGCGAACCCGCGCCGCCATCGCCGCCGATGCCCAGATAGTATTCATAATAGACCTCATCCTTGCCGGCGGCGGGAAGGCGGCCCTCGTTGTTATTGAAGACGGTATTGCCCGGACCACCGGCCACAGCGCTCGTCTTCGCGTTGCGGTAGGCGTCATATTCGCTGTTTTGCGGGGTAGGCAGGGTTTTGCTCGGTTCCCTTTTGCCGCAGTCGGGGATTTTCGCCGCATGGGCAGGGAAAGATAGCAGGGCGCCTGCCACGATAAGACCGAGCGACCAGCTTGTTGCGCGTTGAGTTTTCATCGATATGCTTTCGTTGGTGGAGCGTTCAATGGATAAGCTCGTTTGATACGGCCAATGTCCGGTCGGCCGGCATAATGTCTGCAATACCGAATATAGTTAAATTTTTGAAAATATTACTATTCAATTGTCACGTACCGTTGCTGAACAGCTCGGCCGTCCACTCGCTGAACGCCCGCATCGCCGGGGAAAGAAAGCGCTGATGGGGGTAGAGCAGCGATACCGGCACCGGCGCAGGCCGCCTGTCGGCCAGCACCTCGACCAGTTCCCCTGCCTGCAACTGCCCGCTCACCAGGATCTCGGCCAGCTGCATCAAGCCGTGGCCGGCCAGGCCCAGCTCGATGTACAGCCCCGTCTCGTTGACGGCGACCGTGCCGGGCAGGGGCACGGCGATGCGGGTGCCGTCTTCGATGAAATGCAGGTCGCTGCCGCGCCGCGTGGTGCTGGAAAAGTAGTGGACGGCCCGGTGTCCCGGCAAATCCTCCAGGGTTGCGGGAACACCGTGTTCGGCCAGGTAGGACGGCGCCGCGCAAGTGATCCAGCGCAGTTCGCCCAAGCGGCGCGCGACCAAGGTCGAGTCTTCCAGGCTGCCGGTGCGGATGACGCAATCGACGCCTTCCTGTATCAAGTCCACCTGGCGGTCATTGACGCCGATCATCAGATAGATATCGGGATAGCGCTGCTGGAATTGCGCCAGCTGCGGCAGGATCACGGCATGGGCAATGCCGCCAGGCATATCCACGCGCAAACGTCCTTGCGGGCGCTCGCTAGCGCCTTGCAGGCTCGCTTCGGTGTCGGCGATCAGCTCGAGGATCTCGCGGCAGCGGTGGAAGTAGCGCTCGCCTTCCGGTGTCAGGCTGAGGTTTCTGGTGGAGCGGTTCAGCAGGCGCGTCTGCAAATGCTTTTCCAGCCGCTTGATGATGGCGGTCACCGACGATGCGGGCAAACCCAGGGTCTCTGCCGCGCGCACGAAACTCCTGCTCTCGACCACGCGAAGGAATACCTGCATTGCTTGTACGCGGTCCATGTCTTGTCTTCGTAGCAGTAGGGGAAACGGCACTATAACCCAACATTATTCGGATTTTCTGCATGGTGAAAACACACGGCGCCACTTTTTCCCCGTGCCTGCCTGCACTAGACTGCGTGCAACTCATTAGCTATAGCAGGAATCAAGCATGTTTGAACAAGACCAACTACTGGGGCCACTGGCTCCGGCATCCCGCAAGATGCTGATCAAAGGCGCCACCATTATCAGCATGGATGGCAAGGTTGGAAATTTGCCCAAGGGCGACATCCTGATTGCCGATGGCGTCATTGCCGCCATCGGCCAGAATCTGCAAGCCGACGGCGCCGAAGTGATCGATGCCGCACAGATGATCGCCATTCCCGGCATGGTCGACACCCATCGCCACTCCTGGGAAGGCCAGCTGCGCCGCATCAACCCGAATGCGGCAACGCTCGAGGACTATTGCAACGCCACGCATTTCTCGTTCGCCAAATACTACCGGCCGCGCGACATCTACGTGGGCAACCTGCTCACGGCCCTGGGCGCCATCGATGCCGGCATCACGACCGTGATCGACAATTCCCACAACAGCCGCACCGGGGAGCACTCCGACGCGGCGGTCGAAGCGCTGCTCGATGCGGGCATCCGCGCCGTGCACGCCTCGGGGGCGCCTGTGTCTGGCGAGTGGGACAAGGCGCACTGGCCAGGCAACCTCGCGCGCCTGCAGGCCAAGTATTTTATGAATCCCGACAGCCTGGTGACGCTGGCCATGATGGCGCAGCTGGAGCCTCAGCAGTGGGCCGTCGCCCGTCAATTGGGTATTCCCATCGTGACCGAGTTTTTTGGCGCTGGCATGGCGGCCGAGCTGGCAGGACTGCATCGGCAGGGGCTGCTCGGCAGCGACAACATCTTCAACCACTGCACCTGCCTGCCGGAATCGGGCTGGCGCATCTTGCGCGAGGCGGGCGTGCGCGTCAATGTATGCCCGCGTTCGGATGCCCACTACGGCATCGAGGATGGCATGAACGCCTGGCAGGCGGCGCACCAGCACGGCATACGCCCCGGCCTCAGTGTCGACAACGAGACTTCGTATAGCGGCGACATGTTCATGGAAATGCGCGTGGCGTTCTACCTGCAGCGGGTGATGGGACATCGCCACGGACATCGCCATGCGGCGGCGCCCACCGATGCCTTCCGCTTGCTGGAGGCCGCCACGATCGACGGCGCCGCGGTGGCGGGGCTGGAACAGCGCATCGGGAGTTTGAGGCCAGGCAAGCAGGCCGACTTGGTGCTGATACGCACCGGCGACCTCAATGTATATCCTGTCAACAACGCCATCGGTACCGTCGTGCATGCGGCTGAGCGCAGCAATATCGATACCGTCATCATTGGCGGGCGCGTGCGCAAACGCGGTGGCGTCGTGCTGGGCGTGGATCAGGCAAAACTGCGCGCCGCGATCGACGAGTCCTGTGGCCACCTGTTCAGTGCCGCCGGCTACCAGCCTGATTTGTTTGCCCAGTCGTTCGCAACTATCCACCAGGCGTAGGCAGCGCCATGTGAGTTCTGCCTACGCCGGTATTTCAGGATCAGGCCAGCTTGCGCTTGCCTGCCGAAACGCGGTTCCAGCCATAGCCGGCGACGATGATCGCCACGATGGCCGCCTGCGCGAGCAGGGTTTCCATGGTCGGCAGGATGCCCAGCAAGTCGATGCGCACGAAATCGACGGGGGTGACGCCGACCCAGCCCGCTTCCTGCAGCGCGGCCACGCCTTTGCCCATCAAAATCACGGCCAGCACGGCCACGAAGGCGGACGTCCACGAGAAGAACTTGCCGATCGGCATGCGCGCGCTCGTGCGCAACAAGGCCCAGGCGATCACGACCAGCAGCACGATGGCCACCAGGAAGCCGCCCAGCAGGGCGCCGCCATTGCCGTCCGCCGCCAGGGCGGAATAGAACAGCACGGTTTCAAAGACTTCGCGGTAGACGGCGATGAAGGCCAGGGCGAACAGGCCCCAAGCGGAGCGCCGGCTCATCGCTGCTGTGAGTTTCTCGTGCAAATACTCCTGCCAGCGCCCGGCGCTGCTCTTCTGGTGCATCCACAAGCCCACGCTGAGCAGGACCAGGGCCGCGAACACGGAACCGAGACCCTCGCTCACTTCCCGGCTGGCGCCGCTGATGGTCACCAGATACGTCGCCGCCACCCACGTCAGGCCGCCCGCCACCAGCGCGCTGGCCCAGCCCGCATGCACGTAGGCGAGCACGTCTTTGCGCTTGGCCTTGCGCAGGAAGGCGATGATGCCGATCACGATCAGCAGCGCTTCCACGCCTTCGCGCAGCAAGATCGTCAGGGCGCCGATAAAGGTCGTCATCGGGTCGGCCTTGGCGTCGCCCAGTTCCGCTTCCACGTGGGTAAACAGTTGCTGCAGTTTTTCACCGGCCGCTTCGGCGTCGGCCACCGTGCCCTTGGCCACGGCGGAACGGTAGGCCAGCATGGCGTTTTCCACGGCCAGCAGCAGGGATTTGTTGCGCGCGCCGACCATCGGTTCGATCGGCTCGAAACCATCGAGGTAGGCCGACAGGCCCAGGCGCGTCGCGTTCGCGCGGTCGCCCGCGTGCATGGCGGCCAGGCTTTCGGCCAGGCGCAGACGCGACAGGGCCAGGCCGGCCGGCTTGTGCGCTTCGGCCTTGTCGGCATGGCTGCGCAGATACGCCGTCAGCGCTTTGGCTTCGTCCGCGCCCAGTTTGGCGGCAACGGCTTCCTGCGTCAGGGTCGTCACGGCGGCCAGGTCCGCGTACAGCTTCTTGGCTTGTGGATCGTCCTGCCACAGCTTTTCGCCGTGCGCGCTGGCCGCCGCATCGTGCGACATGCCGCCGATATAGAAAGCCAGGTCCCAGCGCTCGTTTTCGGACAGCTGGCCAAAACTGGCCATCGACGTGCCAGCCACGCCTTGCGAAATGACTTGGTACAAGGCCATCAGGCTGCGCGACTGCGCCCGTTCGCCATCCGTGAAGGCGATCGGTTTCGGTTCCAGGCTGGCCGCCAGCGGGCCGTCGCCGCCGCCGGCCACACCGTGGCAAGAAGCGCACTGGGCCGCATACAGGGCCGCGCCGCGCGCCAGGTTGGGCAGCACTTTCGGCGCCACGGGTATCGGGTAGGCGGCAATCAGCAAGCCGTTCGCATGGTGCGCCAGGCGCTTGACTTCCACGCCGTCCGCCTTGGCGACGACGGCCGCGCGCAGGTCGGCGATGGCGGCGGCGATGGCCGCTTGTGAAGCGTGGGCGGGCAGGGCGGCGATTTGCGTCGTCGCGTTGTCCGTGAAATCGAGCATTTCCGCGTATTCGGCCTCGCTGACCACCTTGCCGTGCTCGACGGCGCCGCTGTAATCGACGGCAACGTAGTCAATCAATTGCCACAACTGCTTGGCGCCGGCGCCGGGATCGGTTGTTTGCGCGTGCGCGCCACCGGCCAGCAACAGGCTGGCGGCCACGAGCGGATAGCACACGAGCCATTTCTTCATAGAGCTGAACATGATTCTCATTCTCATTTATCGTTAACCCGGCGACTATAGGACAGACCGTGCGGGGTGTCAACGGCGCACGGACCTTGTCCTGGACGATAGTGCGGAGCAGGCGCCGGGAGGCGGCAGAGAATGGGACGGCGGAAAACGCGTGCTACTGGCCGGACGCCTGCTTCGCGTACAGGCCCCTGGCCAGGCCGTTGTCAGGCTCGTCCACGCGCAGGCCGCCCTCGACGACGCGCAGGGCCAGCTTCTGGAATGCCTGGCCCCTGAGCCATTGCGGATCGGTGACGGCGAACGCGGCGATGCGTTCCTGCGCGCGCTCGGCTGGCACTGGCAGCCATTGATAGTCGGCTTTTGCCCCCTGGCGGCGCAAGCCGGCGCGCACCCAGCGTTCCGACGCCGGCATGCGGACGATGGCGTCGCCGTTCGCCACGCTCACGGCCGTGGCCGTCTTGCCGCTTTGCGCTTCGAATTTCACTTCCACGCCGGCCATCGGTCCCAGCAGGGGAAAGCCGACGATGGCGACCCATAGTCCCGCTTCGGCCGCTTTCTGGATGCGCATTTCCGATTCCTCGAACACGCGGAACTGCGGCTCCTTACCGCCATTGCCCGCCACCAGGGTGACTACGTCGCCCGAAGCGCGCCACTCGCCGCTGGCTTGCTGGTCGGTATTGCCATAACTGAGCATCCATTCGAACGTGCCGTCCTTTTTCAGCAGCAGTTCGGAGCCCGTTTCCATGACGCCTTGCAGATAATAGTGGCCAGGCAGTGACGACGCGGCTGGCTCGGCCGCGCTGGCCCAGGTGGCCGAAATGGAGAAGGCGAGGGCGGCGCAGGCCAGCAGGCGGGAGAGGGATTGCTTCATCGGTGTGTCCTTGTTGTGTTTTTATGATAAGCCATCATAACAACGGCAATTAAATTGCCGTCGCACGACACACCGGAATGCTGGCGTCGCGTTTACTTCGCGCTGAAATCGAGCACGACGCGCGCGGCAACCTTGCCGTGTTCCAGGCGGCTGAAGATGTCGTTGATGGCCGACAGCGGTTGCAATTCCACGTCGGCCTTGACCTTGCCCGTGGCGGCAAAGGCGAGCGCCTCGGCCATGTCCTGGCGCGTGCCCACAAAGGAGCCGCGTATCGTCACGCAATTGGCGACGACGTCGAACAGCGGCGTCGGGAAGTCGCCTGGCGGCAAACCGACGAGCACGCACGTGCCGCGCTTGCGCGTCATCGCCACGCCTTGCTGGAAGGCGTCGAGCGACGGCGCCGTGATCAGCACGCCGTGGGCGCCGCCCCCGGTCGCTTCGCGCAAGGACGCGACGGGGTCGCCCTGGCGCGCATTGATGGTCACTTCGGCGCCGAGGGCGCGTGCGTGCTCCAGCTTGCCGTCATCGATGTCGACGGCCGCCACGCGCAAGCCCATGGCCAGCGCATACTCGATGGCCAGGTGACCGAGTCCGCCGATGCCGGACACGGCCAGCCATTCGCCCGGCCGCGCGCCCGTTTCCTTGATGCCCTTGTAGCTGGTCACGCCGGCGCAGATGATGGGCGCCGCCTGCACGGCGGACAGTCCCGCCGGGATATGCGCGACGTAGCGCGGGTCGGCCAGGATGTATTCGGCAAAGCCGCCATTCTTGGTGTAGCCGCCGAACTGCGCTTCGGCGCACACGGTTTCCCAGGCTGCCAGGCAATGTTCGCAATGGCCGCAAGCCGAATAGAGCCAAGGCACGCCGACCCGGTCGCCCAGCTGTACTTCCGTCACTCCCGTGCCCACGGCCACCACCAGGCCGATGCCTTCGTGGCCGGGGATGAACGGTGGCGACGGCTTGACGGGCCAGTCGCCGCGTGCCGCATGCAAGTCCGTGTGGCAAACGCCGCACGCTTCCGTCTTGACGAGGATCTGGCCGGGACCGGGCACCGGCACGGGCACCTCGCGCAGCACCAGCGGCTGGCCCAGTTGCTCGACAACGGCGGCTTTCATGGTAGTGGGTGTCATGGTATTCCTTATGAAGTGGGTAGGGCGTAGTGCAGGGCGCAAGCCATGGCTTGTTGAACAGAAGCTTGCGAATGATCATATTCTGCTGCACACGATACAAAAATTGATTGATCTACATCAACATACTGAGCGGGAAGCCAGCCACCTTGGACGACGATTCAGTCCGCTGCTGTCGCGTTGAAGGAAAGCCGGGCCTGAGGTATAATGACAACTCGGCGTGTGCTGCGTGCGCCCGGGGCTACCCCGAATACGGAGAACGACATTTTCGTTTTCCGTGAGGTTTTATGATGCGCGCAGCGTTCCATCTCTATTGGCGTCAACTGATTGAAGCACCGCTTTCCGCGGGCGCTGTCTTTTTCCTTTCCCACTCCTCGTCTACGCCTGCCCGGCCTGCTTGCGCTTGCGCTTGTATTGGCACTTCTTCCGTCATTGACCTCGCCGCGCGTGCTTGCGTCCGGAGGACCTGGTGCGTCGTGGACATCCATTCGTTCAAGGAGCATGCGGCATGAGCACCACTACATCATCGAAACACCATTCCGTTCTACAGCGCTTCCTCGCCAGTGACGCGGCGGGCGGCATCCTGTTGATGGCAGCGGCCGTTGCCGCCCTGATTATCGCCAACAGTCCGCTGGCCAGCGCCTACCAGCATTTTCTGCATTGGCAAACAGGTCCCGTGCTCAGCGACAAACTGGGCCCGATGACAACCCACCTCTGGGTCAACGACGGGCTGATGGCGGTCTTTTTCCTCCTGGTCGGGCTCGAGATCAAACGGGAACTGGTCGATGGCCGGCTCTCGACGTGGGAGCAGCGACGCCTGCCGGCATTGCCCGCACTGCTGGGGATGGCATTCCCGGCCGCGATCTACGTTTTACTGACTGCGAAACAGCCCTTGCTGATGAATGGCTGGGCGATACCTGCCGCGACGGACATCGCGTTCGCCATGGGAGTGCTGGCGCTGCTGGGACGCCATGCCCCCTTGTCATTGAAACTGCTGCTTGTTTCAGTGGCCATTATCGATGACATGGGCGCTGTCGCCATCATCGCCGTTTTCTATACTGCCTCCATCAATGCCGGCGCACTTGCCGCCGCGGCCGCCATCGTCGTGGTGTTATTTGCCTTGAACAAGCTTCGCGTGATGAAACTGTGGCCATATCTGATCGGCCTGGCCCTGCTTTGGTATGTCACGCTGCTCTCGGGCGTGCACGCAACGATTGCCGGCGTGGTGGGCGCCTTCCTGATCCCCTACATTCCATCCCCAGGCACGCCGGATGCGCCTGATTCGCCTCTGCACCGGCTCGAACATGCCTTGCATCCATGGGTCGGTTTCCTGGTGGTCCCGGTATTTGGCTTCGTCAACGCTGGCGTCTCGTTTGCGGGACTCTCGCCATCGGCCATGTGGGCGCCGCTCCCGCTTGGCATTGCCGCAGGTCTCTTCCTCGGCAAGCAACTGGGCGTGTTCGCTGGTGTCATGCTGGCGGTCAAGAGTGGACTTGCTGGCAAGCCACGCGGCAGCACCTGGCTGCAAATTTATGCGGTCTCGATGCTTTGCGGTATCGGTTTTACGATGAGCCTGTTCATCAGTGGCCTGGCATTTCCTGGCCATCCAGCGTATGTCGAGGAAGCCAAGATCGGCATCCTGCTTGGCTCTCTCTTGTCGGCCATCGTTGCTTGCCTGATTCTGCGTTTTGCCCCGAAGGCAAAAGACCAGTGTGAACATGAAAGTGTGCAGGCAGACGAAATTCGTCGCGATGGCGATGTTGTGACAATGTAATGCTGTATTCCGTCGAGGCCTGCACCTGGTCTCGACGGATCCCATGTCAAACGGTCTTTCCAGGTAGCTCGTACGCAGAAAAACAGGTTTACATTAATTTCATGTTTCGATTATTATGGAATTATAGAATTAACTGTCACCGCATTGGCTGGCACTGCGCCTGAGCTAATCAGAAAGGACTTACCATGAATAAGCTGCCCAACATCAGCGCGGCCCACCTCGACACGCCGACCCTCGATAAACTTGCGCCGCCGACGGTGTCCACGCATGCGCCGCGCATCCTCTTGCTGTACGGCTCGCTGCGTGAACGCTCGTTCAGCCGCTTGCTGACCCTGGAAGCGGAGCGCTTGCTCCAGCATTTCGGCGCCGAGACACGGGTGTTCGACCCGCATGGCTTGCCCATGGTCGACAGCGTCAGTCCCGACCATCCCAAGGTGCAGGAGCTGCGCGAACTGTCGCTGTGGTCGGAAGGCCAGGTCTGGTGCAGCCCGGAACGCCATGGCGCCGTGACGGGCGTGTTCAAGTCGCAGATCGACTGGCTGCCGCTGGAAATGGGCAGCGTGCGCCCAACGCAGGGGCGGACCCTGGCGGTGATGCAAGTGTCGGGCGGCTCGCAGTCGTTCAACGCCGTCAACGGCTTGCGCGTGCTGGGCCGCTGGATGCGTATGGTGACGATCCCGAACCAGTCATCCGTTGCCAAGGCATATCAGGAGTTCGACGACAACGACCGCATGAAGCCGTCGCCATACTACGACCGCCTGGTCGACGTCATGGAAGAACTGTATAAATTCACCCTGGTGGTGCGCGACCGCTCCGATTACCTGACCAGCCGCTACAGCGAGCGCAAGGAATCCATGCCGCTTGACGTGCGCGCCCTCGCCACGGCGGCCATGGATCACGAAACGCCGGGCGAGTAGGCCGTTAATGGTTTGTTAATATTGGCTTCGGGGCATACAGCGCGCTTTGAAATTCCGGCACGTATTCATATTTCATCATCTTTCCCATCTTCAATGACTTGATATAGGTGGAGAAGCTGCCGTCGCCCAGCTTCAGGTCGACCGCATCCGCGCTCGTGCTCGACGCATGGCTGAGCTGGCGGGAAACGGCATAGCCATACGTGAGTTTCCCGGCGCCATCCTTGTTGGTGAAGCTGTTGCTCACCACATCGGCCGTGTGCGACAGGTCGCCCAGTTTTTTGCCTGCAAAAACAAAATCGAGCTTGCCTGTTGCGCTATCCATGACTTCAAAGGAAACGTTTGCGTCCGTTTCCTTCACCTCGATACCGGTCAGCCACTTGGGCAGATTGTAGCCAACCACGCCACGCACCCTGGCCAGTTCCGTGTTGACGGGAAGCTTGAGCACATAGCCCCAGAAATCCTTGGACAGCGATTGGCCCAGCAAGGTGAACGGGCCAAAGCTGGCGCTGCCGGGCTTGCTGGTGACAATCGCCAGTGAAATTTCATTGTAGCTGTCGTTGTCGCAGTACTCATACGCATAGGCCGTCAAGGCCACCGCGCCCCGGCCTGGCCACACTTGCAAGGGCTGGACTTGCTTCAGTATGTCTGCCGGCATCAGCTCCTTCAGGCGCGCGAGGTCCGCCGTAAATACGGCTGTGATCTTGTGGTTCCTGTAATAGAAGTTCGGCGAGTACGAGTCAAAGCCGATGGACACCTTTTCTTTTTGCATCTCCTTGAACCAGCTCAGGTCAAGCTCCGGCGCTTCCGCTGCGATGACGGACAAAGGCGGATTCGAGCGAAAGCGGTCATACAGGCCGCCAGCGGCCACCGGGACGGCATAGCCCGCAATATCGATGATGAGCTGCCTGTTGTCGACAGCGTGTTCCGCCCGGGACGGGCTTGTGGCAATACTCAATACCAATGCGGATACCGCCGCGGCGATGTTCATGTTCATTGCTTGCACCTTCCATGTTTGATTGGGAAAAACGCCATTAAAAGCCGCTATGCATCCGGCGGCGATACTGCCGGTTCCGGATGGCGGTGTCCCATTGCTGTATCAGTAGCGCCAGCGCAGGCGCCACGTTGGGCCGGGTATGCTTGCCCTGGCTCAGGCGCCGCAACTGATACTTGACCATCGCCATATAGGCAATGGACGAGAGCACCTTGTTTTTCCAGGTGATGGCCCGGAGCAAGGGGCTTGCCGATTGATCGGAACGCCATGCTTCAGGCAGTTGCGGGTCGAGCGCCAAGGCCGTTCCCATGCCCGCCATGGCAATGCCGCTGTCCAGCACTTGTTGCACCACCTGATAGCGGCGTATGCCGCCCGTCACCATGATGGGCATGCTGGCCACCGTGGCGATATCCTTGGCGAACTCGAGGAAATAGGCTTCGCGGGCCAGGGTGCGGCCATCGCGGGTCTGGCCGTGCATGGCAGGGGCTTCATAACTGCCGCCGGACAATTCAATCAGGTCGACACCCAGGGTATTGAGCATGGAAACGACCTGCTTGGCGTCATCCGAACTGAAGCCGCCTTTCTGGAAATCCGCCGAATTGAGCTTCACGGCAACGGCAAAGCCTTTGCCGACGGCTTGCCGCACCTCCTTGACGACGTCGACCAGCAGCCGCGCCCGGTTTTCCAGCGAACCGCCCCAGCGGTCGGTGCGCTGGTTGGTCAGAGGGGAGAGGAACTGGCTGATCAGGTAGCCGTGCGCGGCATGGATTTGCACGCCCGTAAAGCCAAAGCGCTCCGCCAGCCGGGCGCTGTTGACAAAGTGCTGCTTCACGTCGGCAATGTCGGCCTCCATCATTGCGCGCGGCGCCGAAAATTGCTTTGAAAAGTTGCCCAGGTCCATGGGCACAACTGACGGGGCGATGGTTTCCTGTCCCAGGGCGGCGGGCATCTGGCGCCCTGGATGGTTGATCTGCATCCAGATATGCGCGCCGCGTGCACGGGCCGTGCGCGACCATTGCTCGAAGCGGGCGCCAAATTCGTCAGACTCAAGCACCACGCCGCCGGGCCCCGTCATGGCGCGGCGGTCGATCATCACGTTTCCGGTGATCATCAGGCCCACGCCACCGTCCGCCCACGACTGGTACAGGCGTATCAGCTCGTCCGAAGGCGCGTGATCGTTGTCGGCCATGTTTTCTTCCATGGCGGCTTTGGCAAGACGGTTCGGAACGACTGTCCCGTTGGGCAATGTCAGTGCGGTAAAGGGTTTCATGCTGATCTCCAAGGTTGCGATAGCCTCACGATAAGCTTTAAGCTAACTTGAAGGTCAAGGCCTGAATCGGAAAGATATCAATATTCTTTTCGCTCTCGTCCGCCGCTTGACATTCAAGCTGGCTTCAAGCTTATAGTTGAGCATGGCGTCGTGATGACATAGACAGGCAAGCACAAAAAATCAGCGGGGAAGTGATGAAAATTGGCGAATTGGCCAAGCGCAGCGGCTTGGCGGCCTCCACGATTCGGTTCTACGAATCCAGGGGCTTGTTGAAAGCCGTGAGCCGGCAATCGAATGGCTACCGCGACTATCCTCTGGAAGCGGTGGCGGTACTGTCCATTATCAGCGACGCGCAGCAGGCGGGCTTTTCCCTGGACGAAATCAGGCAAGTCTTGCCTGAGGATAGCTCATCATGGAAACATGATGAGCTGATGGCCGCGCTGAAAAAGAAGATTGCCGACATCGAATCGCTGGAAGTGCGCTTGGCGCAGAACAAGGCCCATCTTTTATCCCTGATTCAGCTGATCGATGCAAAACCGGACGATGTGGACTGCAAGGATAATGCCGCCAGGGTGATGGAAAGCCTGGGGATAGGCAGTAAAGATTAAATGCAAGACTGGTTTTGCATAGGTAGAAAGCGCTGTGAATGTTGGTCTGCTCAGGGCAGGGAGAGTCAGCGGCAAGATGTCTACAGCCTGAGATCGCCGTGTGCACTTTACAGTTGACGGGCTAACTGGGCGACACCCCCTAAAATGCGTGTCGGTGGGGCAGTTACTGGCCATGGCCGCAGAACAGACGGCGCTGTAGTCTAGCCATACGTTGGCTTTCATCTGGAAAAATATTTTTAATCTGGACTACTTCAGCTAATTGGGCACTTTTACTAGGGGCCCACCTAAAGTTATATTTATCGAGTTGGCAACTCTAGTAAAATCTTCGTGGGCGCGGGCTTTCGCGGTTAGGCACGCCGGCTATTTCGACTACCGGGAGATTACTACTTGCTGCTCACTGAAAATTTACTCGACGACTGGGTCCGCAGCAATGCACGGGACGCACAAGGTGTCATCGTGGAACTGGTTTGGCGTCTAGTCGCGGCATCTGTGCCAAAACCACGGGAGCGCCGTTTCCCGCTGGGCGACAGTATCGGGCAGCATGGACCTGATGGAAAACTTCGTGTTGATGTGGGTTTCGATCCCTTCGTGCCCGACGGTGATTCTTACTGGGAAATCGGTACCAATCTTGATGCTGGAGCGAAGGCTACATCAGATTACAAAAGCCTGAAAGAAGCGACGCCTGAAGATGTTCGCAAGGCGGCGACCTTTGTATTTGTCACGCCATTTTCCGGACGACGAGGATGGGAGGGTTCGTGGAAACCTGAAGCGCAGCTCGATTGGCTGTCCAAACGTCGAAATCAAGACGAGTGGGGGCAGGTACGCGTGATCGATGGAACGATCCTGCTGGACTGGATTCGCAAGTTTCCAGCGGTGGAAAAATGGTTGCTTCAAACGATGCGTGGCATGCCGATGCACGACATTGAAACCGTGGAAGAACGCTGGGACCTTACGCGTTCCATTGGGGAGCCTCCGGCCTTGGTCAGCGAGCTATTTATCGCCAACAGGCAAGATGCTTGCGTGAAACTGCAAGAGATAATCGATGATAAGCTGACACAGCTGAAGCTGGAAACCCATTATCCAGATCAAGTTGTCGACTTCATCTCGGCATATATCTCCACACTTGATGCAGAAGCGAAGGCAGACGCATTGGGGCGGTGCTTGATCGTATCAAGCCCGGCGGCATGGGAAACGCTTGTTCTTTACGACGAAAAGCACATTCTGATTGCTGACGCGCAACTCGACCTGAATAATGATATGGGACGCCGCTTAATCCAGAAAGCAATACGCAAGGGGCACGCGGTGATTTTCGGCGGCCCCCGAGGCGGCACTCCAGACCCCACCAGTATCTCCTTGCCCATGCCCAAAATGCAGCATATCCAAGATGGGCTGGAGAAAGGGGGCTACAACGACGAGCGTGCCCGATCGCTTGCCAAGAAAAGCGGAGGGAATCTTGGATCGCTTTTGCGCTGTATTCAAAACCTTTCTTTGATGCCCCAGTGGGCGGAGAGCTCAGCCTCGGCAGAATTGGCCATCGCGATGCTTTTGGGATCTTGGAACGAGCGCTCCGACGCGGATACTCAGGCAGTAGGAAAGGCTGCGGGAAAGACCTACGGAGAGTGGATCGCGGCAATCCGTGAGGCAGCGTTGCGCCCGGGCACTCCTCTTAAACAATGGGAAAGCGAATGGCGCTTCGCTGCGCGCTACGAGGGCTGGTTTACACTAGGCCCAATGCTATTCGACGATCAGGTTGAGCGCGTCGGCCAAGTTGCCGTCACAGTTCTCCGTGAGGTGCATCCTGAATTTGATTTGCCGCCCGACCAGCGCCATTTTGCCAACTTTAAAGCAAACTTAAATCAGTATTCATCGGCGCTGCGGCTGGGGGGTGCTGAGTTCCTTGCCTTGCTTGGCAGCGAACCGACCGCCTTGACATCCTGTTCAGCGGGCAAAGCACCCCATATAGCAACCCAGGCGGTGCGCGACATCCTGGATGGTGCCACTTGGCAGCACTGGGCAACACTTAACGATGTCCTACCTTTGCTGGCTGAGGCGTCGCCTAGTGCTTTTCTGGCGGCGGTAGAGGGAGCGATCCGGGCCGTTGATTGTCCGTTTGATGATCTGTTTAAACAAGAAGGCGACGGCGCGCTCACTGGGGGAACATATATCAGCGGGCTATTGTGGGCACTGGAAACCCTTGCGTGGAACCCGGATTTGTTCATTCGGTCAACTTATTGCCTAGCCCAATTGGCCGAGCGGGATCCTGGTGGAAAGTGGTCGAATCGCCCTATAAATTCGCTTCGCACCATGTTGCTGCCGTGGCTCCCTTTAACGTGCGCTGAAGTGCCCAAGCGAATTTCTGCGGTTGAAATATTGATCAGGGATCTGCCCAAGGTTGCATGGTCACTACTGTTGAAGCTTTTTCCCGAGTCTCATTCCACATCAGATGGGACGCGGCGTCCTGCTTGGCGTTCTTGGATACCAGAGGACTGGAAGAAGGGAGTGTCGGAGGCGGAATACTGGCAGCAGACTGCGACATACGCGCGGCTGGCGGTTGAAATGGCACGCTTCGATACCAATCGCCTGATCGAGGTTACTGGCCGAATCGGCGTGTTGCCGCCAGATGTGCAAGAATTGCTGTTTCAAAGTATTGAAGAGGGAGTGTTGAAGGACGCTTCCGGCGAGACTGGCTTCGCCCTTTGGTCCGCATTGGACCACGTTGTACGAAAGCACCGACGTTTCCCTGACGCGACATGGGCCATGCCAGAGGAAGAAGTTGAGCGGATTGCCCGGTTAACGGACAAGCTCACGCCAAAGGATCCGCTCATCTTTTTCCGCCGGCTATTTAACAGCAATGATTTTGATCTCTACAGTTCGGAGAACGACTGGGAGGCCAGCCGTAAGGCTTTGGAGCAAAGCCGCCGGGATGCGGTGGCAGAGATCCACTCATCCGGCGGCTTCGAATCGCTGGTCCGGTTTGCGGAATCTACAAAGTCGCCTCGGCAAGTCGGCCTGGCTTATGGAGCAGCGGCGGACGAACATCTGGACACGCGCGTATTCCCGGCTTTCTTGAGCGATAGATATAGTGCCCGATACCAGTTCGCGGTCGGCTATGCCTGGTCACGCTTCACACTGGCTAAATGGGAATGGATCGACAAGCAGGGATTTGCAAGTTGGTCGAAAACAGATGCGGCCGAATTCTTGTCCCTTTTTCCATTCACTCTGCAAACTTGGCAAAGAGCCGACGTGGTTTTAGGGGAAGAACAAGATTTGTATTGGCGCATCGCGGAAGCCAACATGTACGAAGCGGACGAAGGGAGCCATGATGCGATTGATAAATTAATCCAGTACGAAAGGCCCCGTGCGGCTGTTAGCTGTCTGTATCAGCTTGTTCACCAGAACAAGAAGATCGACCATGCGCAGGTGACCAAGACTCTTCTCGCGGCGGTGAATTCGTCAGAACCACCGCATCAATTGGAGGAGCACTCGTCCATTAAGTTGATAGCACTTCTTCAAGAAGCCAAGGACACTGATCCAAGCGAACTGGCGCGCATTGAATGGGCATATCTGCCGCTCCTTGAACATCATCCGGGCGTTTCGCCGAAAACAATCGAATCGGAGATGGCGGAGAACTCGAATAGTTTCTGCGGCATGATTCGCTTGGCTTTTAGGCCGGAGGGATCGGAGAAAATCGTTGAGGAGGCTTCCCCCTCACAGCAAGATATTGCCACCAACGCATATCGTTTGCTGAGTAACTGGAAGATTGTCCCAGGATCAGGTGATGGAGGATTTAGCGATGCGGCGTTCATCGAATGGTCGCAGGCCATGCGGGAGAATGCCGCAAGAACGGGGCATCTCGGCATTTCGTTGGGAATGTTCGGCCGTGTCTTGACACATGCACCACAGGATCCATCAGGGCTTTGGATTCATAAGGCTGTGGCCGCTATCTTGGATACACCTGACGCCGAGACTTTGCGTAACGGTTTTCGAGTTCAATTGTATAACTCGCGTGGCGCACACTGGGTTGACCCCACCGGTGCCTCTGAGCGTGCACTAGCCGAAAAATACCGGACACGTGCAGAATCTGTGGAAAATGCAGGCTTCGTTCGGTTCGCGTCCACTCTACGGGATATCGCCGCTGAGTATGGCTATGAGGCCGAGCGCGTCATTGCACGCAGCAAGCGGGATGAGTAATTGCGGCCAGCCGAAATGGTATGGACAAGGGTGACAACTACATCATCGTATTGAAGGATCTGCGAGTAAAAATGTATCTCCAACGATAACGTTATTGTTGCTGGAAAGTGCGGCGGTGAGACTGGAGATGACTGCCATTACAGGATCCAAGATAGTTGCCCGATGTATTCGATTAATGATGAAGCAGGGCATAAATCATTAAGCCCGCCACAGCAGCTGTGGCCACCACGACGGGATCGGGCAATTTTTTGAATTTTCCCATCAGCTACAGTGGCCACGGCGATCAGGGTGGCGATATGTCCATGCCCGAGCGCCGAGCGACGACGATCATCGAGCCGATGATGGCGCCGATGGCTGCGGCGTTATAGCCATGGACGACTAAGCCCTTAAGGTATCAAAGTAAAGCTGACGCCAAGCTGATTCGCCGTGGAGATATCCACCGATGGCACGGATTGGACCGCATAGCCGTTCGCTGCCGCCTCCACCTTGTATTTGCCGGTACCGGGCAGCGTATTGGCCTGCGCCGTGAATACCAGGGGCAGGGTGGCGCTGTACGGCGCCAGTTGCGGCGCAACGGTGGGCAGGGTCAGCGCATAGGCGCCGGTGGCGATATCCACGCCCTGGTACTTCACCGTGACGGTCGGGCCGGCCGCGAAACTCTGCTTTGCGGAGACCGTCGCGACTTCGGTGATGCTCACTGGTGCCAGGGCGACCGTACCGCCGATGATGCCTGGAGCCGTTGCGGCAGCGACGAGATTGATCGGCGCGCTGGCGCTGCTGAGCGTTGTGGTGCTGGTGGCGGTGGCGACCGGCACGGCGGCGATGACGGCAGTGGCGCTGTTGTCGGCGGTGATGACGACGTCATAGTTACCGGGGACGAGGCGCGCCAGATAGAATTCGCCCGTCGTCGCGTTCGGCGCGGTGGCGGCGACAATCGTGCCGTTCTGCTGCGCCGTTACCATCACATGTTGCGTCAGCAAGGCAGGGGGGACAAAACCGTTGATACCGTTCAGTACGGTTGGCACGACTTTGACGACCGGCTTGAGCGCAAAGCCGCCATTGCCTTTCCTGACGACGGATTTGCAGGCGTCGAAGTCGAGTACCAGGTCGACCCGCTGTCCCGCAGCCACGTCGAACTGGTTGACCAGCTTGATGCCGCTCTGGACCGCGCTGGGCGTATCGAGGGAAACCTCGTTGACGGTGCCGCTCGGCACCACCGAATTGGCCATGGCCGAGCCGGCATTGGCATCGAGCACCAGGCGCAGCTGCGTGTAGCGGCCGGGCGTCAGCGGGGTTTGCCCCAGGTTTTCCAGGGCGCCATTGGTCAGGTTCAAGAGGTTGATCTTGCGCGCGGGGCTGAGCGTGATATCGGTCCAGCCCGCATCGGTATCGCCCGCCGTGGCGCTTTGGTGCACGCGGACCTTGTTGACGGTCACGTTGACGGCGTCAAAGCCGCACGCTGGCGCATCGGTGATGGCCACGCCCAGAGTCCCGCTCAGGTTGGTATCGCTTGACGATCCACCGCCGCCGCAGGCCGACAGCAGGGCTGCGGCGGTGACGGTGCTGATCATGCCGCAGGTACGCAATAAGTGTGTCATGGAGATTTCTCCTCGAATGGTGGCCAGGGTGGCAAGTTGCTGGGATTTCATGTTCAGTCTCCTTGAGAGCCACGGAAAAATTGCGGCTGGTACAGTAAGAACGACGGGCGAGGCGGATTTCATCCATCACCGGCAACTTTTTTTTCGCGACCTGGCGCGCGATCGCGCCCGGGCCTTATGGCCTGGCTTCGGGCGCGATGCGGAATGCTTCGCCGACCAGGCCGTAGCCGGCCTCGGGCGAGCGTTCCCCGCTGCTCATGCGCTGCGCCCGCGCAGCCAGCTTGGCCACGGCGGCGCGGCCTGCCGTCAGGTCGGGTTTGCGCATGCTTTGCGCCAGCATGGCTGCCACGATAGGCGCGGCAAACGATGTACCGCGCACCACGCCATAGGGCTGCGGGCCGACGGCGGCGGCCAGCATCTGGCTGCCGGGCGCGGCGAACATCACCTGCGGGCCGCGCGCTGCCTCGGGCAGGATGCGCCGTTGCGCATCGGCGCCGCTGACGCCGATTACGCCAGGATAGCTGGCCGGATACAACGGCGGCGCGGCCGGGCCGTCATTGCCCACGGCGGCGATCAGCAGGTGGCCGCGCTTGAGCATGGCCTGCACGGCGCGTTCGAGCATCTGGTTGGGCGGTCCCACCAGACTGACGTTGACCACTGGGACTTGTTCGCGTGCAAGCCAGGCCAGCGCCTCGATGATCTGGTCGACGGCGCCACCCGTTTCGCTGCCGCAATAGGCGTCGGCCGCATACAGCCGGGCTCCCGGCGACACGCCATGAAAGCGGTCGGCGTTTCCGATCAGCAGCGAAGCCACCGCCGTGCCGTGCGCGCTGGGAACGACGCGGCCGTTGCATCCCCAGCGCCGGATGGCCGCCTTCTGGAATGCCTGGTGCGTGCCGTCGACGCCGCCATCGACCAGCCCGACGCGCACCGGACCGGCCGCGGCAGGACGGGCGGCGCGCCGGCCGGGAGCGGGGGAGGATGGCTTGCCGGACTGGCCGCTGCTGATATACAGGTGATTGAAATCATGGCTGCCGCCGGGATCGAGCGCTTGCAGCCGCGCCAGCGCCTCTTCCGTGCTGTAACGCTCCGGCACGCCGAGCGTGACCAGCGTTTCGCCCAGCCCGCCCAGAACCCGCTTCCCAAGCACGCTGAAACCCTCGGCACGCGCCGCTTCCAGCACGGCGGCCGGCGGCGACCATGCGAGCAGCTGCCGCCTCAGCACGGGCTCGCCGCGGGGATCGGCTTCGATCACGTCGCGATATACGCGCAGCAGGTTTTTCACCGTACGCGCGCGCGATTGTTGCAGGCTGGCCCCTTCACCAGTCTCGTCAGTGTCGCCGCGATTGGCTGCATTGGCCGCCCTGGCCCCATTGGCGGCATTCCCAACATTGCCAGAATTGCCGGGTTGCATCCAGTTTTGCTGTTTGAGCAAGCCGGGGGGATCCCTCTGCAAACCCATGCCCATGCCCATGCCATTCCCCATTCCGTTGCCCATGCCCATACTATTTCCATTGCCCATACCATTGCCATTGCCGCGCGGCATGGGCATATTCATCGAGGGATTCATGGCTGGCCGGTTGCCCTGGCCTTGACCATGGCCTTGACCTTGACCTTGACCTTGACCATGGCCCTGGGCATGGACGGCGGTGCAGGTCAACAACAGGGGCAGCAGCGCCAGGAGGCGCCGGGCGGGAGGGGCTAACAGGAGCAGGCTAGGGGGCATGGCGAAATATCTGGGGCGTTCGGTGAAACAGGATGTTTCATTATATTAAGCCTAAATGGTTGGGGGATGGACTAAAATCCCGTACCCCATCGTTTACCAGAGACCAATGACGCCACACGTCGCATCGCTCCACACCGAAATTGCCGCCTTGCTGCCGCGGCTGCGGCGCTTTGGCCGGGCAGTCACGCGCAACCATGAAGATGCCGATGATCTCGTGCAAGTCGCCATCGAACGGGCGCTCAAGCATATCGGCCAGTGGGAAGCGGGGTCACGGCTCGACAGCTGGCTGTTCAGAATCATGAAAAATGCCTGGATAGACGAGGTGAGGGTGCGGGTACGGCGCGACCGACTGTTCAGCAACGAGGAAGAGGGGCAGTTCGTCGGCGACGATGCGTCCGAGAGGCAGGTGCATCGCCTGGCTGTACAGCAAGCGATCAGCCGGCTGAACGAGGACCAGCGCATGGTGGTGGCCCTGGTGCTCATCGATGGCATGCCTTACAAAGAGGCGGCGCAGGTGCTGGACATTCCGGTCGGCACGCTGACCAGCCGCCTGGCGCGGGCGCGCGAAGCGCTGCAGGCGCAGTTGTCCGATACGGAGAGGGTAAAATGACGCAGTTCTCTGATGAAATCCTGATGGCATTTGCCGACGGCGAGCTGGACCCCGACACCAGCGCGCAGGTCAAGGCCGCGATGGCTGGCGACGCCGCAATGGCCCGGCGCGTGGCCCAGTATCGCGCCATGCGCGACGACGTCTACGCCAGTTTCGCCCCGATCCTCGACGAAGCCGTGCCGCAGCGCCTGCGCGACGCACTGCGCCCGGCCGAACCGGCGCCCGCCAGCCCGGAGCCAGCGTTCATTCCAAGGCCCGCCGCCAACCACAGCCGCTGGGCCTTGCCCGCGTGGGGCGCGCTGGCCGCGACCCTGGTCGTTGGCGTACTCATCGGGAAAATGGCCTTGCCCATGCTCGAATCCGGCGGCCGCCAAGACGTTGCCGCCGATGCCGTCAGCACCGCCGATGGCCGCATGGCGGCAGGCGGCGTGCTGGCCCGCGCATTGTCGCAGCAGCTGGCCAGCGCGCCAGGGCAGGGACAGCCTGTCAGCATCGGCATCACGTTCCGCACGGCCGACGGTCAATTCTGCCGCAGTTTCACGCTCCACGACGGCGCCAGCCAGGCATCGGCCCTGGCCGGCCTCGCCTGCAAGGCGCCCGAGGCTGGCGGCCCGTGGATCATTCCCGTGCTGGTGGAAACCCAGCCGGAAACGACGGCAGCGGCAACTTACCGCATGGCGGGCAGCGCCGCCCCGGCCATTTTGCAGGCGATAGACGCGCGCATCGCGGGCCAGCCCCTCGATGCGGACGCCGAGCGCCAGGCGCTGCAGCAACTCAAGTAAGGCCTGACTGCCGATCGCCTCAGAAATCGACGGCGGCCGACAGTTGCATGGTGCGGGGCGCCGACTGCGAAACGGTGCCATACGAGGCCACGCCGGCCCAGTAATGGCGGTCGAAAGCGTTCATCAAGCCGGCGCGCAAGGTCGTCGCCTTGCCGGCGATGGCCGTGCGGTAGCGCAAGCCCAGGTCGACCTTGGTCCACGACGGCACCGATTGCAGATTCGTCTGATCCACAAACTGCTTGCTCGTGTAGCTGACGGCGCCCGTGGCCGTCAGGCCCGGCCAGTACGGCAGATCCCATTCGCCGCCCAGGTTGGCCATCGACGTCGGCACGCCCACGGGGCGCTTGCCCATGGTGGCGGCGTTGTTGGTCTTCACCAGACGCCCGTCGAGCAGGGTAATGCCGGCCAGCAGGCGCACGGCCTTGCTGGCCGCGCCGGACAGGTTCAGCTCCAGGCCCCGGTTGCGCTGCTCGCTATCCATGCTGTAGACCTTGCCATACAACTGGCCGCTGGGCTTGGTCACCTGGAACACGGCCAGGGTCGCCAGCACGACGCCGAAATCGGCCTTCGTGCCCACTTCATATTGCTTGCTCTTGTAGGGCGCAAAGACCTGGCCCGCGTTGTCGGCGATGTTCGGGGCGATATCGCCCTTGCTGAGGCCCTCAATATAGTTCGCATACAGCGACACGTGGCGCAGCGGCTTGACGACGATGCCGGCCAGCGGCGTCAAGGCGCCTTGCTTGTAGTGCGTGGTCAGCGCGCCGCTGGTGGCGTGGTAGTTTTTCGATTCGACCAGCTGGCGGCGCACGCCCAGGGTCAGCTGCACGCGCTGGTCCAGCATGTCCAGCGTATCGGCCACGGCCAGGCTGGAGAGGGTCGACGCGGACAGTTTCGGCACGCGGGCCGGTGCGGCAATGCCGGGGTCGGGCACGGCCACGGGATGGTAGATGTTTGAGGTGATGAGCTTGCCGGAATTGCTCACGCTGCCAAACTCGTCGCGGTAGACATTGCCCATCACGACCAGCGCATGCTCGACGCCGCCCGTGCGAAAGCGTGTGCGCACGCCCGTGTCGCCGCTGGCGCGCCGCACGCGGAATTTCCAGTTCATGGGCGTGACCGTCATGTCGCCGGCCGCGCTGGTGATCGTCGGCGTCTGGTCCGAATAGCGCGACACGTCGGAGCGCGTGCCGCCCACATCGGCGAACACGGTCACTTTATCGTTCACATCGTATTCGATCTTGCCCAAGGTGGCCAGGTCGTTGGACTTCCACCAGCCCCAGGACTGGGCGATGTTGCGCCGGCCGTCCGGCGCCTCGGGCACGGGCAGGCGCGCTGCCACGAGGAAAGGACGCGTGGGTGCGTCGATCCACTGGTATTGCTCGATCACGTCGAGCGAGGCGCGCAGCCGCTGGCCCTGGTAGTCGAGGGCGACGGCCGCCACTTCCGCGCGCGACGTCTGGTGGTCGAGCGGCGTACGGCCCTGGCGGTGCAAGCCGTTGAAGCGGATGCCAAAACGCCGCTCCTCGCCGAAACGGCGGCTGACGTCGATGGCCGCGCCAGCCTGCGAGCCCGAGCCGTAATCGAGCGTCAAACGCGTCAAGTCGCGCGGCAGCGAGCGTTTCGGCACGGCATTGACGACGCCGCCCACGCCGCCATTCGGCGACATCCCGTACAGCAAGGCGGCCGGCCCCTTGAGCACCTCGACGCTTTGCAGGTATTCCGTAAACAAATGGTAATTGGGCGACACGCCATACACGCCGTCGAACGCCACTTCACTCAGATTGCCCTCGTTGAGGGGAAAGCCGCGGATGAAAAACGAATCCGTGACGCCGCCGATCTGGCCCGTGAAGCGGGTGGACGGATCGCCGCCCAGCACCTCGGCCAGAGTCAGCGCCTGCTGGTCCAGCATGCGCTGGCTCGTGTAGCTGTTGACGCTGAACGGCGTATCGAGCAAGTCTTTTTCCCCCAGCAAGCCAGCCCGCGCACTCTTGGCAATCTGCCCGCCGGCATCCGCTTCGGCCTGGCCTGTGACGACGACGGTGGCAAGCGGGTTGGGCGCGCTGGACGTTGCTTGCGCGTAGACGGAGGGTGGCACGCTGGCAATCAGCAGGCCTGCGAGGATCAGGCGGGCGGCGAGGGGATGGTGGACTGGGAAAGGAGTAGGGAGTGAGGATGGCATCGATGGCATGGGCGCAAGGTTATAAGAAGGAAAACTGTGCGCACTATACTATAAATGAGAATCATTACGGTCTATATTTCGTGATATGACACGCTCTGAATGCTGGTCGAGACGCCGATTCGGCTTGGCTTTGCAAAGATCAGCAATTTCAGTTTGATCTGCTGGCGTCTCCCTTCATGGGGGCATAGTCGGTGTGTCTCACCTCGGCGCCGCCATAATAGGTGTGCGGATTGGGCTGGTTCATCGGAAGATCGGCCTGTAGACGCGTGACACAGTCTGGAAGGCATTTTGTCGAAACATGAAATTATGCGTGGCCGGGGCGCACAAGATCGCTAGGTAGATTGCGGAATACTGCGGCAAGGAAATGCAGTACAGGGCGCTAGACCAGAAACCCTATTTCCGCTCCAAGGGCATTGTGGTGCCTGAAGTCGATGTATAGCGGCTACCTCATTGCACCACAATGCTTCGTGCTGCACAAACAGCTTTTCTGGCCGTGACCGGTCATTGTATGGATGGCCTGCAGACTTAGTGCAACAACAATCTCGGCGTCGTGTACCTGGCGACCGCACTGTGACTGCCACTGGTGGTTGACGATTGTCCTTTCTGACAGTCATTCCAGTACAGAGCATCGATTTTCTTATTGGTCTCCGCGTTGGCCAACTTGGTCAGTTAAGGCAGCGGTGCGCGCTAGATGTGACCTGCCAAGTCTTGCCAAGTCAGGTTTGAATCGGTACAGCTAAGGATTCACAGTCCAGCCAGCTATTTACGATTTGCACGGCTGTAGCGAAGTGAATCGATATTGAAGAAAAGTGAAACGGAATTGGAATTTTGCGTTACGATAGCTGCTCTATCCGATTCACCTTCATGAAAAATCGTTGCAAAATGGCGTTTCCGCATCTTTCCGAAGTATTGAAAATTATTGATGGGGCGCTGAAATCCAACGCGACCATGTCGACCAACTATGCCGGTTTGCTTGCGGATAAGTTGGAACAGGACGGGGAGCGTGAAATAGCTGGCCGAATCAGAGAACGGCTGGCACGCGCACCGACTGCCGTGGCGCACACACAAGACGCCTCGAGGGCCTTTGCCAACTTACCGGTTGACCAAGAGAGCCGTCTCGACACCGTTGACGTAAGCGCGCCCGTTAAGGGCGCCATCACTTTACACTTGCCGAGTGGCACAGCCAATCGGATTACGGAATTCTTGCAAACTGTAAGGCATTATGACCATCTACGTGCCGCAAAAGCTGCATCACCTCTGCGGCTGCTGCTTTATGGTCTGCCTGGCACCGGAAAAACCCAAACGGCGCGCTGGATCGCCGCTGAACTTGAGCTGCCGCTGCTCACTGTGCGCTGCGATACCCTGATTAGTAGCCTGCTTGGTCAGACCAGCAAGAACTTGCGCCGCGTTTTTGACTACGTCGAGCAACGTCCCTGTGTGCTGTTCCTTGACGAGTTCGACGCCTTGGCATCTGCGCGGGGAAATGAACGTGACGTAGGTGAGCTGCAGCGCGTGGTGATCGCGCTATTGCAGAACATTGATGCGCTTTCCGAGAACACGATTGTGCTCGCCGCCTCGAATCACGAACGGCTGCTCGACCCAGCTGTCTGGAGGCGGTTTCCCTTCCAATTGCCGTTGCCGTTGCCCGACCATGAGCTACGTGCGGCAATGTGGAAAACAATGCTCGCAGGCTTTACGCCTGACGGTTTGGACTTGGAGACTCTAGTGGTGAAGTCCGAAGGCGCGTCGGGCGCTTTAATTGAATTGGTTACGATGGACGCCAAGCGGCAGGCGATCTTTAGTGGCAAATCTGTCGTCGATGTGGCCGAGCTGTTTCGTAGGCTCGCGCTCGCCATGGCGCTCGCCCAAGGCAAATCGCTGGCTTCCTTCGGAAACGAAATCTGCTGGCTTCGGGAATGGGATGCAAAAATATTCTCGATCAGGGAATTGGCTCGGTTATATTCTGTTTCGACAAGGCAAATAAACCATCTTCTCCAAGGAAAACATGGCAACCCAGGTAAACCGTCCCGCAAGAGGTAGCTTCAAGACCAGCAATCCGATCGCGCATGTCTCTTATCACTCAAGGGATCTTTCCGGCGTCGTCACCACAGGAGGCGGTGGGAAAGAACTTTTCGACGTGACGCCTCAGTTGCGCCAGGCTTTGCAGGTATCGATGGTAAATGCTGCCTCAGCCATTGTCGCCGAAGCGACGGCGCCCGACGTTCCTGGAGTAATGGTCATCCGCATGCGGGACGTCGCGGTTGCAAAATCGCACCGGCCCATGATGCTGATCGCAGAGGCGAACATGGCTCCAGCAGGGCACGGGGAGATTAACGAAATGCTGGTGGCTGTCAACGCAGTCAACCTCGCACAACTAAACGGTGTAATTGGCCAGCGCAACACAAAGGCAATTCGGGCGAATTTATCGGCCGTCGACGGTTTCGAAGCGTGGACTGCACAGCGGCGCTTGCCGAAGTCGCTGCGGGGGCACCCGATTGCAGAAGTGCTCGACACGCTGCGCGGCTTGCAGCGACGATTAATGATCAAAGTGTTTGCGCACCAGGCACTTGCGACAGCCCAACTGGTTGTAGAGCGATTTTTGCAATTGCTTCGCTATTACAAGCTGTCGTTCAAGGTGATCGATCAACGTGTCGGGCCGCCGCTATTTCTGGTCGCCGTGGATGACGCGATGACGCAGGAGGCGTTTACCGCCATCTTGCAGTATCAGGGCATTCGACATGTTCGCCCCGAACCACAGGTTCTGCCGACAGCTGCTGTCATGCCGGCAGCGCCAGTTGCTCCGCGCTTTACTGCCGTTCGTCCGCCCCCCGGACTTCCCACCGTTGCAGTATTCGACTCGGGCATCGATCCCGATGGCGCAGCCCTGGGGCCATGGGTGTCCGGACGCGATATCTACGTTCTTCCTCCAGACACGGACTATGTGCATGGGACAGCCGTTGCATCGCTCATCGTCGACAGTGCTGGCCTCAATGGCGGGCATCCCTATTTTCCACATGCCGCTTGCCGCGTGCATGATGTCTGCGCACTCGAAACCAGCGGCGCACCGGAGACGGATTTGATGCTTCGCCTGCGCGAGGCATTGGCAAAGCGGCCAGATATTAAGGTGTGGAATTTGTCGCTTGGCGGTGCTGAGATCGGTGACGATGAGTTCAGTGACTTCGGCCGTGAACTCGACGCGCTCAGTGACGCGTATGGAGTTTTGTTCATCGTCGCGGCTGGAAATTACATCAATTTGCCGCGCCGCGGCTGGCCAGCCGGTATCGACGCGCTGTCCGATCGCATCACCAGTCCTGCTGACTCGGTGCGCGCGTTGACCGTCGGCGCAGTCACACACCGGGACAACCCGGCCAGTCTGGTCGGCGCCGATGAACCCGCTCCGTATTCCCGCCGCGGACCTGGCCCAGTGTTTACGCCGAAACCGGACATCGTGCATGTCGGCGGCAATGCTGATGTCAACTTGCAGTCGGCCGACATCGGCGTCAATGTACTGACGCCAGGTGTCGGTTTCAATTGCGGGGCTGGAACGAGCTACGCGGCCCCGATCGCGGCAGCTATAGCTGCACAGACATGGCACAGCCTTGCGCTGCCTGGGAGACCCTACGAGGTGGCTGTCTCGCCGACCATGGTGAAGGCGCTAATGGTTCACAGCGCGCAGATCAATTCTCCCGACCGCGACATTGCCCAGCGCCGATACTTCGGCGCTGGCTTGCCAGGCGATCCGGGTGTCGTGTTATATGATTCCGACTCCAGCTTCACTATGCTATTCGAACTGGACATTATCGATAGCATGAAATGGCGCAAGGCACCGTATCCAATTCCGCCATCGCTACTACACGAGGGGAAATTTCGCGGTGAAGTGATCATCACTGCCGTCTATTCGCCGCCGCTCGATCCTTCGGCAGGTGCCGAATACGTGCGCTTCAATGTCGACGTCGGGTTTGGCACCTTCACAGCCAATCCCGGAGGAGAACCCCACTTCAAAGGTTGTGTGCCGGCGCTGGGCGAACTTGGCACGACAGGTCTCGAGGAAGCTCAAGTCGAACACGGCGGGAAATGGTCCCCCGTTAAAATCTATAGGCGACGATTTCCCAAGGGCATGGCGGGCGAAACATGGGGTTTGCAAGCGACGTTATTGCGCCGGGCTTTCGAGCCGCAGCTTGCGCAGCCGCTGCGTGTCGTCATCGCGGTGACGCTCCGGGCATTGGATGACAACCCGAATATCTACGGCGAGGGAAGGAGACTGCTCGCCGCCAGCAACTGGATCAGCCAAGATCTTTCGCAGCGCGTCGATATTCCAGTGCGTACCTAGAGACTGAATCTGCTCTTGTCCGTGACGGGCTATTCAGCCTCTATGATTGCGCGCGATACGGACGAACACCGTGTTTTCGCGCACGAAAGTCGGCTTATGTTCGCTTCGTGCCGTGCCGATGCGCCCCACCGTCGTCCGCGATGAAAACAACTAACGGCGTCGCCGTAAGCGACTGACGAATTTTGTATAAGCCGGCTTGGGCGGGTTCCGCTCGGCTCTCAGAATGTTTTTGATATGGACAGGCACTCTTCGTACGGCATAGACCTGCCCATTAAGCCGAACAACACAATCCATAAAATGTTTACCAATGTATGAGGTATGTTCGCGCACGCTTAGTAATCGCATCCCCATTTGCCGATGCCCCAAGTCACCAATGCCATCGGCCTCTTGTCCAGCGTTGCGAACCGTCCACTCGACTGTCGCATAGTCTGGAATGACGTGCGGGTTCTTAATCCGGAAATCCAGCCAACAATCCTTGCCTACGTTGGGGACTTCGTTCTCGTACGATGCGTGGGCCACTTTGCTGTTGCCGAGGTAGACAGTGATCACGACGTCGGGGATTTGCATAACAGCTCGGCCTGAGGCTTCCTCTTGCATTTCGACAGCCTCAACATCTGGCAAAGGCATAAGAAACGAAAAAGGCTCTGACCAAATTAGGGCAGCTGCGGCTTCATCTGCGGCATCGACGGCACGTGCAGCCGCATCCTCAAGGGATTGTAGGCTGCTAAGGAATGCATCCCAAGCGTCAGCAGACATGCGATTGAGATCTTCGTTCTCGTCGACCGGATTACGCACTTGGCATGAAGCGAAGAGCCGCTTGTGGATACGGACGATAACATCAACCAAGGCGTCTTCGTCGTCCCGAAGCGCAAGCAACCGGTCGACCCATGCATCCTGGTATGCCTGAGTTACTACCACCGTAAGCAGGATTGAAGACGGCCGTGACTCCGGCGTCTCTACGAAAGCAACAGCAGCCCATCCCTTTAAGTACCGAATAAGCCTGCGAAGCTGTTCTCGCGCGCTACCCGATGCGGCGTCCTTGAACCATTTGTAGATAGGTTTTGGGTCACTTTTTTCCCAAGTATTGCTCAAAGTGGCGAGCTGCCGCCTGTCGGTTGACGGATCGAGATGGTAGACAGGCGTGTCGATGTGAAACTGCATTTTATACACGGCTCTCGAGCATCGCTCTTTTGCAGGGGCCTCTATTTTACGGACATCACTACACTCGTCCGCATAACCAAGCAGTTCAGTCTGAACCCATGTGCGAAGCTGCTCCGGAGCTGGAAATGCCTCACCATCTTTTTTTTCCCACTTGAAATAGATGCCCACATCGACATCGTACTCTTCATCAATGTGAACAGGCCGGATTAGTGTGCCGTATTTGTACGATCCTTGAAGCCAGGTGGATATCGGATAGCCAGACTCTTCTTGTAGGTTGGGACACACATAGTCACGCATATCGTTCCACTGCTGTTGCAGAAACTCGCGCTGCTCAACGGTTGGGGTGACGCGGTTGATGAGTGAGTCAGAGGCGTTACCACTGAAAAGATGCGCAGCTTTGGCCATATTAGTCTTTAATGATTCGCAAGTAAGGAGTGTGGGCGAGAAAGGGCAGTAGTTTCGTGTGCATGATGTCGGTCACGGCCTTTTTCGCCAAGCTAATCAACGTCGACCGCGCACTTTCTGTGGCGATATCGAGCCCCATTTCCTCCGCTTGTTCATGCGAGGGCTCGCGATCAATTCGAAGGTAGCGCTCACCAAGGCGATGAGCTACTACCTGGCCAATGAACTGCTGCTGTGCTGAAATCATGACAGAAAGTAGTCTTGCGTCATCCATCCATGTGCCGATCCCAAAATTGCGGCCGGCTGAATGGGCGACTGAATAGGACCTCGTCGTGGTCCCGATGCTTAATATATGTACTGAACTGGAAGGAACCCCAAAATAATGCTCAGCTTCATGAAGAGCGATCTGGTCCGGAGCGTTTGCAAATAGTCCGCCATCGGCGTAACGGTCGCCTCCTATCTCGGCTAATTCGAAAAAAGTTGGTGCTGCTGACGTCGCAAGCGCGACGTCTACAACCTTCAGCTTACTATCGCGCTGCCACTCCGACTTGTGCCGTGTTTTGAAGACCTGTGGACTCCCTTGTGTAAGGTTGACGGCTGGAATTGCGAGGGGATGGATTGCTTCGCCTAGAAGCGTATCCGGCGGTATTAGTGCCTCAACAGCGGCACGCAGGGGCGAACTTGAGTATCGCGGTTTTCCAAGGTGCCTTGCTAGGTCGATTTTTTTTAAAATACTACCTTCCGGTGCGCGTCGATCGGTAGGAAAGATTAATGCCCCCCTCGATTCGAATACCTCGACAACCTTCGACATAGGTATCTCAAACGCCGCCGCAATCGCCACTATTCCACCGATTGACGTACCGCAGATGAGATCGAAGCTTCGTCCTATTGGTTTCCCAGTGGTGTATTCCATGCTAGCAAGGGCTTGCGCGGAGAACAGGCCACGGTAACCTCCACCTGTAAGTGCTAAAGCATGAAATTCTTGCTTTCCAGGCCATTCATTGGAATTATCTGCCATAGGTCGCCTAATTCTTGAATGTTTAAATATACACCACTATTTCCTTGTATACATCCTCTTGGTTCGGGTGTCTGAACGATATTTTGCGCCGGCGACGAATGAAGGGCATACCGATCACGAGGGAATCACAAAATTCCGAGATCGTGTGCGCCGTCGCGCGAGCGCCACAAATTCATCTAATGCGTTATCAATGTCCGCCGGCACAGGACGCTCTCCGGCTTTAGTCGTCCAGACACTGCATGTACTGCAAGAATCAATCGAACACGTAAACGCTTTCCCAATACACGCATGAAATGGCTATCCGTTCGCTACTATGAAAATTTCGGGGATGATCGAATTGGTGCCCTGATTAATTCCACCAAGGCCTGCCCGGTATAAGGCATGGTTGTGCTTAAAAAGCGATGCCCGGGCCAAGCTGTCGCAGTCCCAATATTTTGGTCGGTCGGATGGGCCGCCTTGGCAAAAGTATGGTGCAGCCAGTGCGGTGAAGCCCGCTCGGGTTGACCTACAGAGAAAACATGCTGGACCGCGAACTTGCATTAAAACACTGGAAAGCCTTTTCTCGAAAACTTGGTAAGCATAAACAATTTCATTATGTGGCGGTCATTGAAGAACAGGCCCGTGGCGCCTTGCATTTTCATGTGGCCGTCGCGGGGCGACAAATGTATGCGCTGCTGCGCTCCATCTGGCAAGGCATCCTGGGGCGTGGCCCGAACGGCGAGCAGTTGGGCCAAGTCCACGTCCGCAACCCGCACCGTTTCGGCTTTGGTGTGGCCGGGGCGCACAAGATCGCCAGCTATATAGCGAAATACTGCGGTAAGGAAACGCAGTGCAGGACGCTCGACCAGAAACGCTACTTCCGCTCCAGGGGCATCGTGGTGCCGGAAGTCGATGTATGGCGGGTGCCGTTTTGTACAAACATGCTGCGCGCTGCGCAGGTCGCATTCCAGGCGCTATCAGGCCATTGCATGGCCGGCCTGCAGACCTGGTGCAACAACAATCTCGGCGTCGTGTACCTGGCGACCGCACCGGGATTGCCACAAGTGGTGGACGATTGTCCCTTCTGACAGTTACTCCACCTTGATTGACGGGGAGGAGGGACGTGCTATGGCGCATTTTGACGCTAATTCACTGCGGATACTTGAGCAAATTGAGGAGAGTTTCGCAATCAGTACTGGATCATTCGCAACTCCAGACGGACAAACTGGCGGGCGGTCAATCGCACGAGGATGCTGGAAGATTTTATGTACATGCTTGGGGTGCCGAAATGGGCAGTTCAGCAGGCACGGTACTGTCTGCGTTTACGGGTCTGTGAACGCTGTTTTAAGGATGATATCCGCTGCCATGGAATCTGCGGTCGAGCCAAGCGCGGAGATTTCAATAGTTAAATTTTATTCTGATGGTTGCTCTTTTATGCTAGTTTTGTGGTAATGTTGTATTTTATTTATAATAGCAAATGTAATTTTCAAGTGGTTTAAACGGATGGTTAGCTTTATTGAATTTAAATATCAACAGGGTTTTTATGTATCCAAAATTTGAAATAGAGCATGATGGAATTAAGTGCATGACATTAGCTCCGTATACAATAGATAGTCATGCGAAATACTGTACAAAAATTGGATTTGCAGATCAGTTGAAGAATTCTGGAAAAGATTATTGTGGCGCTGTCGGTGGTGCGCAGGACGACGAGAGCGATAAACATTTGATCGCGCGTTATTTAAATTCTGCTGCACGTACACAAGTTATAGCTTGCATTGAACAGCAAGATTGTGAAGATATAAAATTGGAAGTTCTTGGATTGTTGACAGATGGACATATTTATATTATTGATATTGCCGCAGGCCACGGCGCTGGAACTATGTCGCTGTTGAATACGATATGTAAAATGCGAGAAAATCTTACTCTTCCAATGGATCCGCTTGACGTAGATATACATGCTATAGATTTTAGTCAAAACGCTTTAAATCATTATGAGTGCTTATTGGACTCCCTTAAGTCTGATTATAGTAAATTTGGAATCCACACTACCATTAAGAAGCACGAAGTGGACATTACAGATGATGATAAAATTAGGGTTAAGATAGAAGAAATAAAATCAGAGGTCATAAATTCTCCAATTCTTGGAATTGGCATTGATCCTAGATATTTATTGCTTTGTTCTGCAATATCTGGAGTAAAGAAAAGCGTTTTCATTTCTCAGTTTTCCAAGTCTTATCAAGTAATTGCCGAATCTTTCAAGGAAAACAATAGTGCTTTTTTATGGGTGGAGCCGCTAACTGAGAAAAAATGGATGCCGAAATATTGGGTCGATTTCATGAAAGATAAGCCAGATGTTGCGGATGATGAGAGAAGTACTAAACGTATAGTAAAGCAAGAATACACTTGGCTCGACCCTCATTCCGAGGGGGCTCAAAAAACTGCAGCTGATTATCTTCTCATGGATTTGGCGAAATAATGAAGAAATATATATTAAATAGACCAGTTAATGCATTGCGAAAAGGTTACGATCCTGCCTTTTTGGGCGCGAAAATTAGAGCTAAAAATCCTAGCGCAATGCAAGCGGCGATTATAGAACGATCCATTCAAAAGAAGTTGAACTCTTCTGAGCATTGGAATTACAAAAAATATTCAATATTTAAGGGAATTAATTCGGAAGGAAAGTTAGAGTATAGAAGATGTCTGACTCCAAGCCCAACAACAGCTGCAGCAGAGGCATTTTTAATCAACGAGATTTCACTGTTTAAACATCTGATAAGTCCTCCAAACGTTTTTAGCTATAGAATTGCAAATCATAATACATCTTCAAATTATAAATATTTCCTTCCTGAGTATGAAGCTAGAAATAAAGCTATTTTATCTTGCTTGACTAAATCGCAAGATCATGTTGCTGTTTTCTTTGATATAGAAAAATTTTATCCATCTGTAAATATTCAGATAATGATCGATAAGTTGAAGAAGTTTCATTTGGAAATGAAACAGCATATTGACCTAAAGGTTTTTGTTGATTTTTCGATACAGCAATTGATGGAATCGCCGTCTGGGCTACCTGTTGGCACAGAAGTGTCACATTTACTTGCGAATATATTGTTGCGAGATTTCGATAAAAAATTATGCGAGAAATTTGGCGATAAATTCTTTCGATATGTTGATGACATTACTATTGTTTGCCATAGAAGTGAAATTGAAACAACAAAAACTGCAGTAAATGCATTAATTTCTGAGCTTGGACTGTCACCAAACCATGAAAAAGAAGAGGTTTACTCTTTACTTCAATGGGAGAGCGAAACCAATACAAATCCAATTGAAGGAGAGGATTTTTTCAATTATTGCCAGTTATTAGAAAACTGGCTAAAGACTGATTTAAGTAGATTTGAATCCACAAGAAGAAATTTGAGGGATGAGGGATTTCATATTCCATTAGAGAAGATAATTGCTAGAAGTTGGGCGAATCAAAATAGAGGAAGTGGCGGTCTGAAATTTATCGACATAATGTCTAGGACAAAAGCCCTGCGCGAGAAATATAGGAACGCAGCATTGGATATACGTGTTGACACTCATGATCATACGAGAGGGTCACTGCAAAAAGCTCGAAGAGCGATTAATCCATTATTTTATCTTTTAGATACGTCTGAATATCACATCATATCTGATGTTGCAGGAATGCATCCAAAATTAACCGTACAAAGAGAGGTTTCGAATGCCGTTATCAGCAATGATTGTACCTCTTTAATAGATTACCCTGGATCAACTGTAAGTTCATATTGCGAAATATGGAAAACAGTTTCGCATTCAATTAGGAAGCAACCTGTGGTAAATACTTGGGATCTATCTGTGACGCATAGGTTAGATGCCTTTGTCTCTCTTCATTTGCATAATGTTATCCCAAGTAGCCACGTAGAGTACAATCATTCAATACTCTTTGCACTGCGGGAAGGAGTAGTAGAGCGCACCAAGGAGCTTTCTGGATTTGAAAAGGAAATTGAGTCTTTACGTATAAATCTTGACGCTTCGACACAGGAAATGTTGTTAGGCAGGAGGGAAACCGATGGTGAGGACCTGGACATGCAGGCTTTGGAATTGGGTGACCAAATGATTTCTAGTTAACTGCTAAGTCTATTGGCCGCTGGCTCCATACAGAAAATTAGCAAATGGGGCGCTGTATGGAGCGTCTAGCTTGAGGGGATTGAGGGACCAAAAGTACTTGCCACCTCCCGTCTTAATTTGACATAATATAAATTATGCGAAGTTATGGATGAATTTGAGAAAACCCCCATTTTGCCAACTCCCCAATCGCAAACGCGATTTTCCCTATCTGCGCGCCGCTGTTGCCGCCGCTTGAACAAGCTACATGAAATATGGCTTGTCTCCGTCCGTGTTTGGTTTGTTCACGCCCAGGTTGGCGTGCAGGTGCAGTTCTGGCGCTTCGATGATGCTGGCGATCAGGTCTGCCACGCTCTTGCGCGACACCACGGTGCCTTTGAATGGCGCGTGGCGCGTCGTCAGTTCGTAGTCGACTTCGTCTTCGTCCGTCATCCAGGCTGGGCGCACGATCGTGTATGCCAAGCCTGATGCTTCGATGGCGTCGGCGGCGCGGCGGAATGGTTTCAGGTGTTCCGCCAGCCTGGCGCTGTTCCATTCTCCGAATTTGCCAGGAACTTCATCGTAGATGCCCATCGACAGCACGAAAATCAGGCGCTCGACATGCGAGGCCTGCATGGAAGCAATGATGCTGTTGGCCTGGTCTTCCATGTCGTCGCCGACCAGATTGGCGTAGACCACGTCGTGACCAGGCATCGTTTGACGCAGCAATGCCTGATCCAGCACGTCGCCGGCCAGCACGGCGGCGTTTGCCGGGACTGGCGCAGGCAGCTTGGCGGGATTACGCAACAACAACGTCAAGGCAATGTCTTCACGGCCCGCCAAGGCGCGGATGACCCACTGCGCCACTTGTCCGCCTGCACCCAGTATCACTATCTTTTTCATCTTCTCGCTTTCGTCGTGGCATGGTTCCATACAGGAACTTACAGGCTTTCTTTAATGAAGGAACACATGCGCTTGACTGGTGGCAAATTGCCGCCCGCGACTAATATTCCACTGCCAGCAGCATCAACAAAATAGGCAATGAAATCAGCCATTTACAGATTATTTTCAATGAGGAATCTCAACATTAAATTCCGATGATCAGGCCGTGGCCTTGACGCAGAGGCTGCTGGATCTGTCGCGTATCGTATGCCGTATTGCGTCAGGAAACAGCGTCATAGCCGTTGCGAGATTCTTCCTCCCTTCCCCGCCCTGCTCCCGTCACCAATCCAAGCACCATACCAGCGCGCCAGAAAACAGCCACTGGTATGGCCCGCATCGCCCTTCAACTGGGGAAAGACGGCAACTGGTATTGTGATCTTGCGCAAAGAATAAAACCAGTTGACTACCACCTGCAATGCTTGCACTCTGAAAAATCGGACGGTGTCCAGCCGGCCTGCAAAAAAAATACACAAGGAGACGCAATGAACCGGACAGTCATGAATACCCTCATCATTACCCTCTTCGGGGGAACGTTGGCAGCCTGCGGCGGTGGCAGCGAAGGATCTAGCGCAGGCGCAAGCCAGCTGCTGGCCGGCGCCACGCAAGCGGTCGCCTGCTATGCGCCGTGGAACAGCGGCACGGCCTACAACGGCGGCGGCCAGGCCAGCTACAACAACGTCAATTACACGGCCAACTGGTGGACGCAAGGCAATAACCCGTCGACCAGCAACGGCGGCGCCGGTAGCGGCCAGCCCTGGACGGCAGTGGGAGACTGCGGCACGCCGACGCCAACTCCTACGCCAACTCCGACACCCACGCCTACCCCAACACCTACGCCGACTCCCACCCCGACGCCTACTCCGACACCTACCCCGACTCCAACTCCAACACCGACGCCTACTCCCACGGGCCTGGCGAAACACGCGCTGATCGGCTATTGGCACAACTTCACCAACCCCAGCGGCGCCACCTATCCGATCAGCCAGGTCAGCGACGACTGGGACGTGATCGTCGTGTCGTTCGGCGACAACGCGGGCGGCGGCAATGTCAGCCTGACCATCGATCCGGGCGCCGGCACGGAAGCGCAATTCATCGCCGACGTGGCCGCCAAGCGTGCCAAGGGCAAGAAAGTCATCCTGTCGCTGGGCGGGCAAAATGGCTCCGTTTCCGTCGGCAACACGGCCGAAGCGACGAATTTCACCAACAGCCTGTACGCCATCATCACCAAATATGGTTTCGACGGCATCGACCTGGACCTGGAAAACGGCGTGGCGCAAGGCGCGGCCATCCAGACCTATCTGCCGATCGCCGTGAAAAACCTGAAAGCCAAGGTCGGCAGCAGTTTTTACCTGTCGATGGCGCCGGAATGGGTGTACGTGGAAGGTGGTTACACCAGTTACGGCAGCATCTGGGGCGCCTACATTCCCATCATCAACGCCCTGCGCTCGGAGCTGACGGTGCTGCACCCGCAGTACTACAACAATGGCGATATCTATACGCCGTACGCCACAGGTCCCATCAAGGCCGGCTCGGCCGACCAGCTGGTGGCCACGGCGCGCATGCTGATCGAAGGTTTCAATTACGGCAGCAATACCTTTGCCGGCCTGCGTCCGGACCAGGTGGGCTTTGGCGTGCCGTCGGGGCGCAGCTCGGCCGGCTCGGGTTTCACGACGAATGCCGACGTCAGCAACGCCCTCAATTGCCTGACGCGCCTGCTCAACTGCGGCACCATCAAGCCGCTGCAGGCATATCCGGACTTCCGCGGCGTGATGACGTGGTCGATCAACTGGGACCGCCACGACAACTATAATTTCTCCGTGCCGACGAAGACCGTGCTGAAGACCTTGCCGTAAGGTCAGGCAGGCCGGACGAGTACTTCCCTCCTCCGGCCTGCATACTCTATATATAGGCGTGCTTACGCTACGGACTGGTACACGAGACGGTCCGGGTCGGCAATCAGGCGGTCCAGCACGCGGTCGCGCCAGCTTGGCTTGCCGTCATGCGCAAGCACATGGCGGGCATAGGCGCAAAAGCGGGCAGCGTCGAGCTGCCCGGCGCGAGGAATACCGCCAAAACGCCGGTCCAGCACAAAAAACCGCAGGCGCCAGGTGATGTCCGTCGCGCCGGCCACATCGGTTCTTTGCCTGTCTTCACGCGTGACGGCCACGGAAATGAGCTGCGCATGGCGTTGCTGCAGCTGGCAGAACAGGCGCCAGGCCTGCATGTCCGGCTCATAGTGGCAAGTCGACACGCCGCGCACCAGCGGATAGCGCCCGGTGTGGCGCGCAATGCGGTCGCAGGCGAACTTCGCCAGCACCGTGCGGTGATTGCCGCCGCCATCCGTGTACCAATCGTGGCCATCGATGGAACTGAGCACGATGCCATTGTCCAGTTCGCCGTTGAAATAGTAGTCCGGATTGCGTTCATATTGAGCAAAGACGGCGCGCATCTTGCCCGGTTTGTATTGCGGTCCCAGCGCCGCGTCGCGCCACGACTGGCCCGCATAGTGGTCCGACTGGCCGACGACGCTGCGCATGTCCATGAGAGCGTTGCGCCGCAGGCACTCGCGCACGACGAAATCATCGAGATTGGCGCCGTGTTGCGCAGGAAAAACATCGCGCCACTCGGCAATCACTTGCTGCGACCAGGGTTGTGGCGTGGTCAGTACATCGTCAAAAAGGGTGGGCATGCTGTTCTCCAGAAACCCCAGCACATGCTGGTTTACTGTGTAGCTAGCAAATGCGCGTTTGGGACGGGATCAGCCCGGTTTCGTGAAAATAAAATGTAATGTCATGTATTGATAGTTTATTTCTATTGAGCCGTTTGAAATATTTTGCTTCCTTTTGTAAATGAGAATCGTTACTATCTAAATCAAGGATAAGCGAATTCAACAGAAAGGAGCCTCCCTTGTTCACAGCGATCAAAACATTCAGCCAGGTCTGCACGCACATGTCGATCGCCTTCGGCCTCGCCTATTTGCTCACGGGTTCCCTGGCGCTCGGTGGCTTGGCAGCCATCATCGAACCGGTCATCAACGTAGCCCTGCTGCCGTGGCATGAAAAAGCCTGGCATGCGATCCGCCGCCGCTACGCCGCCAGCCGCCTTGGCTTTGCCGCACTGGCCGGTGAAAAGCTCAGCCAGACGGCCTTGCACATGAGCGTGGCTTTCGGCGTCATGTACTGGGCCACCGGTTCCATGGCCTTCGGCGGCTTGCTGGCCGTGGTCGAGCCGATCTGCAACGTGATCGTCCTGCCCTTCCACGACCGGCTGTGGGAAAAAGCCCGCTTTCGCCTGGAAAGCCGCAGCGCGGCGCCGCTGGCGACGCTGCCCACCTGATATTTTTCACCCAAGAACAAGGACTGGGCTCGAACCCGGCGGGTCCGACCCCGGCTTCTGCCGCAGGCCAAAGCCGATATGGCGGCCGGTTTCAGCCGCCTTCATGGCATGCTTTACACCTTGCCCGCCCACACGGATGGGCGACGCTGCCCCCACGGCGCCGCCCGCTCCAGCTGTCCCGCCAGGCGCAGCAAGATCCCATCGTTCGCATAGCCCGCCATGAATTGCATGCCGATCGGCAAACCCTCATGCGACATGCCGAGCGGTACGGACATGGCTGGCAAGCCTGCCACGTTCGCCAGCGGCGTGTATGGCGAATGCTCGAACAGGCGCGCCGTCCAGCCAACACCGTCAAGTTTTTCCTCCTTTTCGCCATAGCGGCCCAGCTGCCATGGCAAGTCCGGCATGGCGGGCGTCAGCAGCACGTCGTACTGGCCAAACAAGGCGCTGGCCTGGCGCGTGACGGTGTTGCGCACGTCGAGGGCGGCCACGAAATCGACTGCCGAGACCGTCTTGCCATGGCGGTAGCAGGCCAGGGTCGCCGCTTCCAGGGTGTCGAGTGACACGCTCCGCCCGCTCTCTTGCGCAAGGGCGTCCATCCATGGCACCAGGTTGGCGCACCAGATGCTGGCATTGGCGTGCACGAACGCTTCCCACGACACGCCCAGCGCGGGCGCCACTTCTTCCACGTGGTGGCCCAGGCTTTCCAGCAGGCGCACGGTCGTGTCGAGCGCGACATCGATGGCCGGCACGGGATGGGCGCCATTGCAGGCGGCGCGCTGCACGGCGATGCGCAGCTTGCCCGGCGCCACGCTCACTTGCGACAGCCAGCTGTGGCCGGGCGCAGCCGTCACATATGGCTCGCCCGGCAGCACACCCTGCACGCAATCAAGCAAGGCGGCGCTGTCGCGCACCGTGCGGCTCACGCCCAGTTGCACGCCCAGGCCGCTGAAGATTTCGTCCATGGCGGGACCGTTCGAAACCCGGCCACGGCTCGGTTTCAAGCCGAACAGGCCCGTCGAGGCGGCCGGCACGCGGATGGAACCGGCCGCGTCCGTCGCATGGGCCAAGGGCACGATGCCGGCCGCGACGGCCGCCGCCGCGCCGCCGCTGGAGCCGCCCGCACTCAATGCCACGTTCCACGGATTGCGCGTGGCGCCGTAGAGCACGGGTTCCGTGGTGGTGGCAAAGGCCATTTCCGGCGTGCTCGTGCGGCCAAAGGTGATTAGTCCCGCCTGGCGGAACTGCGTCATCAGATGCGAATCCAGCGCGGCGACATGGCCGGCGCCCAGGCGGCTGCCCGCTTCGCTGCGCTTGCCTGCCATGGTGACGGCCACATCCTTGATCAAAAATGGCACGCCGGCGAACGGCGCCGCGTGGTCGATGGCGCCCACATCCGCCGGCCACAGCTCGACCACGGCGTTGATGTGCGGGTTGACGGCGGCGCAGGCGCGCACGGCCGCATCGTGCAATTCCGCCGCAGAGACGGCGCCATCGCGCACTAGCTGGGCCAGCCCCAGTCCGTCAAAGCTTGTATATTCATGGAGTTGCATCAGTTAGTTCCTGTAAAAGATGAAGAGTGAGAAGCACAGGAACTACTGTAGGGCTTGCGCTATCATAGTGGAAATGAATAGTTGATATACAAGGTATAGTCATGAACAATCTGCATAAGTTGGATTTGCACAAGCTGGACTTGAACCTGCTGCTGACCCTGAATGCCTTGTTGATCGAGCGCAACGTGACGCGGGCGGCCGCGCGGCTGCACCTGAGCCAGCCTTCCGTCAGCGTGCAGCTGGGCAAGTTGCGCGCCGCTTTCGACGATCCGCTGCTCTTGCCCGGTCCGCGCGGCATGCTGCCCACGGCGCGGGCGCTGGCCCTGTTTGCACCGTTGCAAGCCGTGCTGGCTCAGCTGGAGCAAGTCTTGCAGCCGGAACAGGCGTTCGATCCGGCCACGGCCGAGGTACGCTGGAACCTGGCGGCGGCCGACGCCACCGAATATGCGATCCTGCTGCCCATGCTGCCGACCCTGCGCGCGCAGGCGCCGTTGTCGCGCATGGCCGTCTTCGAGGCCGTGCCTGCGCGCATGGCGCAAGACCTGGAAAATGGCCAGGTCGACCTGGGCTTTCTGGCGCAGGAAGAAGCGCCACCTGGCTTGCGCCACCGCACCTTGTTTACCGAGCACTACGTGCTGGCGGGCCGCCGCGACCATACGCTGCTGCAAACGGCTCCCGACGTCGATCAATTTTGCGCGCTGGAATTCATCGTCGTCTCGCCCAACGGCGGCGGTTTCCGCAGCAACGTTGATACGGCGCTGGAATTGCTGGGCCGGACGCGCAAGGTGGTGCTGTCCGTGCCGCATTTCCTCATCGTCCCGCCCTTGCTGGCAGCGTCCGACATGGTGGCCCTGCTGCCGTCGCGCCTGCTGAAAAACGCGCTGGGCGGCCTGCGCACGTGGGAACCGCCCGTCAGCCTGCCCGATTACGAGATGGCCATGGTCTGGCACGAGCGCATGCACCTGGACCCGGCGCACCGCTGGTTGCGCGAACGCATCATGGCCTTCTGAACCCTAGGCTGCCTTCGGTTTGAGCATGCCTTCCACGATACCCAGCACGGTCTGGCGCGGCAACAAGCGCGGCAGCCACGCCAGCAGCCGGTTCGGCCTGCCCGCCACATGGCTGCTGCGGCCCTGGTCCAGCGCGCGCAGCGCTTCATCGACGACGGCTTGCGGATCCATGCGCTTGCCCACGGCTGCTTCGGGCGCGGCCACCACGTCGAAGAAGGCAGTCTCCGTGGCGCCCGGGCACAGGGCCAGCACGCGCACGCCGCGGCTGCGGTTTTCCGCCCACAGCGCTTCCGAAAACGACAGCACGAAAGCCTTGCTGGCGCCATACACGGCCATGTAGGGATCGGGCTGCAGCGCCGCCGTGGAGGCCACGTTGATGATGGCGCCGCGGCCTTTGGTCAGCATGTGCGGTAAGGCGCAGTGCGTCATTTCCATGAGCGCCGTGCAATTGACGGTCACTTCAGCCGCCTGGCGCGCCAGGTCGATGCTTTCGAAGCGGCCATGCGTGGCGAATCCCGCGTTATTGATCAGTACGTCGGGCGCCATGCCCAGCGACCACGCTTGCGCATAAGCTTGTGCAGCGGCGCCGGGTTGGCTCAAGTCGGCCACCAGCGCATGGGCGCGGATACCGTGGCGCTGGGAAAGTTCCCTGGCCAGGCTGTCGAGCACGGCGCCGGAACGGGCCAGCAACAGCAAATGGGCGCCGCGCGCGGCCAGGGTTTCCGCAAATACACGGCCGATGCCGGACGAGGCACCCGTGATCAGCACGGTCTGGTTGGTATAGTTGAAAGCGGTCATGGCAGTGGTGTGGAGTAGATGAAGTTTTCAATGTAAACTGTAGACTTTAGTCCACGGTCAAGCGTGGAATGCAAAAAAGTGCACATGGCTGCGTTGCATAGGCTTGCCCTGCACATTTTTCGCGTTCCGCAAATTAGTAGAAAGTCAAAAAACCATGCGTATCGGAGAAATCACCCGCCTGACGGGCGTCAGCAAGGATACGGTGCGCTTTTACGAGCGCCAGGGGCTGCTGGATGAAGCCCCGCAGCCGGGCCTGACGAATAACTACAAGGAATATTCGGCGCAAGCCTTGCGGCGCATCGAGCTGATCGGCCATGCCAAGGCGCTGGGTTTTACCTTGAAGGAAATCGCCGACGTGATTGCCGTCTGGCAGGAAAACGCGCTCGATGCGCAGACCAAACGAGCTATGCTGGAAACGAAAATTGCCCAGATCGATGACAAGGCCCGCTCGATGGCCGTGCTGCGCGCGGGCCTCGTCGATGCGCTGGCCAAGGTGGAGACGGGCTGCAACGATGTGGCGCCAGTGGAATACAAGAATAAATACAAGGATAATCAATGAGCAACTATTACACGCGCTACCGCCACCTGGCGATCGAGGACGCCAAGCCCGCGCCCACAGCGCGGCAGATCGCCGCCATCGAGGCCTTGCTGGAAGCGCCCTTGCCGCCCGCCTTCCTGGCGTTCTTGAAAGTGGCCAACGGCGCCTGTTTTGACTACACCACTGATGTGCCTGACGGCAATGGCGGCGTGGAAAAAATGGGCTTTAATACCTTCTTCAGCGCGGATGAAGGCGATTTCTGCGATGAAACACTGGTCGGTGAAATCCGCGCCGCGCGCAAGCACACGGACATGCCCGTGCGCATCCTGCCCTTCGCCCGCGATGGCGGCAATTCCATGGTCTACCTGGACCTGACGGAGGAAGGCGGCGGCCGCGTACTGGCCTATGTGCAGGAATTGCCGGACTGGACGGGCAAGCGCGCCCACGGCCTGATGGAACTGGCCCCCTCGTTCGACGCCTGGCTGGACAGGCTGTACATCGACCGCGACACGGTGCTCGATGAACTCGAACACAGCGTTTCGGAACCATCGCACCTGGACGCGATGGCGGAATGGCTCGATATCGGCATGCCCGCCTGGCGCCGTGATGCCGGCATCACCGCTTTGTTTGCTCTGAAACAAGTCGAATTGTGCGGTAACGAACAGGACTAGTCCTACGGGCATAATCGCGACTGTCCTATGGGTGTGCGCGGGCTGCTGGCTTAACATTGTCATCAGCTTGTAGAAAAAACCACACTCGAAAGGATTTGCCATGCCTATCCCTACCACCAGTTCCCGTACCCCCTCCCTGAAAAGCGTGGCCATCGGCGCCGCCGTGGCCTTATTGAGCGGCATCGCCATCAACAGCATCGCCGCTGCCGCACCGGGCGCGTACGACAAGCAATTCCTCAGCAAGGCCGCAGACGCGGGCAGCACGGAAATTGCCGCAAGCAAAGTAGCGCAAAGCAAGAGCACCAATGCGGAAGTGAAGAAATTCGCCGATGCCATGGTCACGGACCACACGAAAGTGGCTGACGAGCTGAAACAGCTGGCCAGCAGCAAGCAGATCGAGGTCAGCGACCAGCCCGGCAAGAAACACCAGGCGCAGATCGACAAGCTGAGCCGCCTGGAAGGTGCGCAGTTCGACAAGGAATATGCAGCCACCATCGGCGTGGCGGCGCACAAGGACGCCGTGAAACTGTTTACGGATGCCAGCCAAAAGGCCAGCGATCCCGAGATCAAGGCCTTTGCCGCGAAGACCTTGCCAGCGTTGCAACATCACCTGGAAATGGCGAATACCTTGCATGCGGCCGTGGGCAAATAGCCAAGTTGACGGCAATTAGCGGGGACATGCTTGCTGTACGTGCCGTACGGCAAGCATGTCTGCTCTTGACATACAATGCGGCAACTTCGTTTTCGGCCATGCCATGACCTCATGCAGCTACTCAAGAAAACCGGCCTGATCGCCGCCGCCTTCCTGCTCATCTTCCTGCTGGCAGGCTGGCTTTTCATCAAAGTCAGCGCGGCGCGCAATGCCACCGTGTATGCACAGCAGTGGAACAACCAGGGCACGTGCGTGATCAAGACCTATGTGCCGCACTACGGCAACGGCGTGCCGCAGAACATCGTGCGCGCGCTGAGCACATCCACCTTCTTCCGCGTGTACCACAAGGATGGCACCTTGCTGGAAAGCACGGAATGGGTGCTCGACATGCATGAAGACGGCATCCTCGACCACGCACGCTGGGGCGAGAACCAGACCCGCGCCATCTATCCGACCGACCTCGGTGACGAAGGCTGGACCTTGCCTGTATGCGCGTGAACGGTCGATGAGCACGCAAAGACCAAAGGGCCTGCGCAGCCCCTGGGTCGACGTGCCATATGAGCCCACGCTTTACCATTTCCTTGGTCCCTTCGACGTGTACGACCGAGAACACACCCTGGGCGTGGAGCTCGACACCTGGAACATGAACAACCCGGTCCAGCGCGCGGCGCTGATACGGCGCGACATCACGTCGCAATACAAGGAACTCAGCTACCGCCACCGTCATGTACTGGTGGCCGTGCTGGCGCAGGCGCTGCAAGACCCCGCTTTCGATTTCCAGGCCATCCTCGAGCACGACCCCGAAAGCACGAACGCCCTGCCCGCCTTGTGGGATGAAATGGACGATCCGCGCGCCTTTTTCGCGGATATTTACCGGCTGGCACAGCAGGACTGGCGCGCCGACCTGGCGCGCGCTGCGGCGGAAGACCCGGCCAGCTGGTAGCGCGGCGCGGCCGCCACACTATCGATACGATAGCTTCCAGCCGCTTTTTCCCTCTGTCAACACGATTGCGGCCACCTGCACGCGACGTTGCAAAAACGCCCCACTCAAAAAAATACTGTTGCACCAGCGCATGTCTGCTGGCATCGCGCTACTATGAAACGTCGGCACTTCGATAGGCGCCGCCTCACCGCACCGGTTCCCCGCCGGCTTTCCCCTGCCGCAATGTGAAGGAGATTCTCATGCCCAAGTTCACCCCCGCCATTTGCCTGTCGGCCATGCTTGCCGCCGCAACCCTGCCCGGTATCGCCAGCGCTGCCGAAGGCGGCGCCACGCGCGCCGACGCAGAAGCCATGGTCAAGAAAGGCGTGGCCTATATCAAGAGCACCGGCGACGCCAAGGCGTATGGCGAGATCACGGCCAAGTCGCCCCAATTCATCCTGCACGACCTGTACCTGGTCGTGTATAAACTCGATGGCACCGTCGCCGCGCATGGCGCCAACCCGAAAATGGTCGGCAAGAACTTGATCGAGCTGAAGGATATCGACGGCAAGGCCTTCGTCAAGGAACGAGTCGACCTGGCCAAGAGCAAGGGGACGTTCTGGCAGGAATACAAATTCACGAACCCGGAAACCAAGAAGATCGAGCCAAAAGTGATGTACTGCGAGAAACTGGCCGATTCCGTCGTCTGCGGCGGCATCTACCTGTAGCCGGCCGCGCGGCCAGCGCCGGGATGGCACACCGATCTCTCAACGAATTTTTCAACGCTACGGGCCTCAATGAAAATCGCACAGAAGATGTTGATCGTCCCGGTGGTCGCGCTGGCTTGCCTGCTGGCCATGGGTGCCTTGTCCTACTTCGCCATGCAGCAGAATGAGCAGCGCATGCGCGAACTGAAAGACGTCACCCTGACGGCCGAACGGCTTGCGAACCAGCAAGCTATTGCCCTGGGCCAGGTACATGCCGACGTGTACGCGAAGATCGCCATCGCGGCCAGCCTGTCCGAAGAGCAGTTCAAGCAATTCGGCGCGCAAACGGATGGCCAGTTGAACGCCATCGCGCAAGGATTGAAGGAGCTGCAGAAATTCTCGGGCGCCGCCACGGAAGCGGGCCAGGCCTTGCCCGGTGTCGAGCGCTACCGTGCCAGCGTGGCGCAGGCGCTGGACCTGGCGTCCATGGACCCGAATACGGGCGTGGCCGCGATGCAAAATGCCGCCGGACACTATCAGCAAGTGCGCGGGCAGCTGCGCCAGGTACTGCTCAACCTCGACCAGCGCACGGTTGTAGCCTTGCAGGAAACAAAAAATGCGGGCCAACGCGCCGGCTGGCTGTCGCTGGGCGCCATGGCTGTCGGCTTTGCCTTGCTGGCCCTGATCGCCACATGGGTGGCGCGCTCCGTGGTCGGGCCTATCGATGACGCCTGCCGCGCCGCCGAAAGCCTGGCCGCAGGCGACCTGACCACGCGCATCGAAGCCCAGGGCGACGACGAGGTGGGCAAGCTGACCCGGGCCCTGGCCACCGTGCTGAAGAACTGGAACACTTTATTGGGCGACATACGTCAGGCGGGCTCCACCATCACGGTGGAAGCGAGTGAAATCGCGCTGGGCAATGCGGACTTGTCGGCCCGTACCGAGTCGCAAGCCCATTCCCTGCAAGAAACGGCGTCGTCCATGCATGCCTTGACGGATACCGTGCGCGAGAATGCCAGCCATGCGCACCAGGCCAACCAGATGGTGTTGTCGACGTCGAATGTGGCGCTCGAGGGCGGGCGCGTCGTGGGCCAGGTGGTCGAGACGATGGGTTCGATCAAGGCCAGTTCCGGACGCATCGTCGACATCATCGCCGTCATCGACGGCATCGCGTTCCAGACAAATATCCTCGCCCTGAACGCGGCCGTGGAAGCGGCGCGCGCGGGCGAACAGGGGCGCGGCTTTGCCGTCGTCGCCACCGAGGTGCGGGGCCTGGCCCAGCGTTCGGCCACGGCGGCGCGTGAAATCAAGCAACTGATCGAGGATTCCGTGGCCAGGATAGAAACAGGCAGCGAGCTGGCCGACAGCGCCGGGCGCACCATGGGAGATATCGTTGCCTCCGTCCAGCAGGTGACGGAGATCATGAACGACATCACGGCGGCCAGCCAGCGCCAGAGCAAGGGCATCGAGGAAGTCAACAATGCCATCACGGAAATGGACGAATTGACCCAGCGCAATGCCGCCCTCGTCGAACAATCGGCCGCCGCCGCGCAAAGCATGCAAGACCAGGCGCATGATTTGCTGCGCGTGGTTGACGCCTTCCGCCTGGGCGATGGCGGCCCGCCGTTGCTGCCGCGTCAGTAACGTTGCGGCATGGCAGCCTTGGCGCAGGCCAGCATTTTCCTGCCCGCCTCGGCCAGCGCGGGGTCCGGGTCCGTCTGCAAGGCGCTGCCCCGGCTGTTCTGATCCTCGTAACTGCCCAGCATGGCCGCATACAGCGAGGCCTGGTCCTGCTTGCGCCAGGTGGCGCTGGGGAGATTGCCGGGGGTGACAGGTATGCCGATGCTGAAGTAGCCATACAGGCCGCCCACCTGTTTCTTGTGCAACCATTCCATCAATTGCACGATGCGGTACTGTTCCAGCAAGCTCAGTGCGTGAACATTGACGCTGGACAATGCGTAATACAGTTCCAATCGGGCCATCCAGTTGCCTTTTTCGCCGGCCGCCACCAGCGCATCCCAGGCGGGGCCGGCGTGCACCTTGCGCACATCGCCCGGCAATGCCATCCACGCCTCGACTGAGGCCTGTTCCGGCACAGGGCCATAATCAGCGGGCGCGCGGCAGACGAACTGGCGCGCATCGGGTCCGCCATCCCCCAGCGCCTCGCCAAGCTGTTTGGCGACCTTGTCGCCGCTGCCCAACAGGCGCTTGCCATAGCTTTCCAGAGTCCAGCTCGAAGGCAAGCGTCCCAGCCATGCCAGATCATCGTCGTTGGCGCGGGCCTGCACCGCATAAGCGGCGATCCTGGCCTGCATCTTGGCTTCTTTCTGCTGCTCCGCCAGCTTGCGCGCCTCTTGCTCCTCGTCATAGCGGCTCGTGGTCTTGGCCAGTTGCATGCATTGCTGGAAGGCGTCTGGCGCACCCTGCCAGCATGCGGAGGGCACCTTCAGCTGCCAGCGCATGCTGACGGTTTTCAGAATATACGTGTCTTCGCCCTCCTCCCCTTTGACATAGGCGCGCCCGTCGGCCTTCGTCACGCCTTTCGCCAGCTGCGTGCCGCCAGCCGTGCTCCACGTATACGGGTCATCGTCCTGCGGCACGCCGGGCGCGGCGTACAGGGTCAGGTAGTGGCCGGCTGCCGCAGGCGCATCGGCGGCATGGCTGAGCGGCGATAGCAGGGATAAAGCCAGTAAAGTTCTTCCAGGTGTCAGTTTCAGCATGCAGCAATCGTCAATGAAGTTCAGTGTGGCAGGCGCAGTCGTGGCCGCTGGCTGCTTCGGACAGGTTTTGCAGGATCGCGCAGTCTTGCGACGGCTGCGGCTGGTCGCACTGGTGGCGCAGGGTCACGAGTTGCTGCTGCAATATTTGCAAATTCGCCATCTGTTCGGCAATGCGCAAGATATGGTGGTCGAGCAATTCATTGACGCTCTGGCAGCCTTCTGCCGGATTATTCTTGAACTCCAGCAAGGCGCGGATATCGGTCAAGCCGATCTGCAGGGAGCGGCAATGGCGGATGAATTGCAGCCGTTCCTGGTGTTCTTCGCGGTATTCGCGGTAGCCGGCGCTGTTGCGGCCAGGTTCCTGCAGCAAGCCCGCCTTTTCATAATAACGCACGGTTTCCACGTCACAATCTGTCCGTTTGGCCAGTTCTCCGATACGCATGGCATCCCCTTTCATTCTTTCGCGCAAATTGCGCTTGACCCTGTAGCGGCTACAGGGTTTCTAATGGAAGCATACACGAAACCGGAAGGACGATGCGATGCCACACGATAGCCACGATCACGACCACACCCATGCGCACGACCATGAGCACAAGCACGACCACAAGCATGACCACGCGCCCAAGGCGGTCAGCTGCTGTTCCAGCCAGCATGCGTGCTCGTCCACGCCTGCCGCCCCGTCTGGCCCGGCCCTCCCCAGCACCGCCATTGCCGGCGCGAACACGGCCAAATACCGCATCGCCAACATGGATTGCCCCACGGAAGAACGGCTGATCCGCAACAAGCTGAGCAATATGGCCGGCGTCGTGGGCCTCGATTTCAACCTGATGAACCGTGTGCTCGACGTGCATCACACCCTGCCCTCGCTGGCCACGGTGGAAGCGGCCCTGCACGGCATCGGCATGCAGGCCATTCCCATGGAAGCAAACGCCACTGTCGCGCGGGATCCGAACGAAGGCAGCCTGAGCGGCCTGCAAAAAGGCTTGCTGGTCGTCTCCGGCCTGGCTGCCGCGGCCGCCGAAGCGCTGGCCTGGACCACGCATGAAGACAGTTCGCCCCTCGTCATCGCCCTGGCCCTGCTGTCGATTGCCACGGGCGGCTGGCCGACCCTGAAAAAAGGCTGGATTGCCCTGAAAACATTCACCCTGAACATCAATTTCCTGATGAGCCTGGCAGTGTTCGGCGCCGTCGCCATCGGCCAGTGGCCGGAAGCGGCCATGGTCATCTTCCTGTTCGCTATCGCCGAACTGATCGAAGGCTTGTCCCTGAACCGCGCACGCAACGCCGTGCACAGCCTGATGCAGCTGGCACCCGACACGGCCACGGTCGCCGACGCGCGCGGCGCCTGGCAGCAGGTATCCGTCGCCACGGTGGCCATCGGCGCCTTGATGCGCGTCAAGCCGGGCGAACGCATCGCACTCGATGGCGTGGTGGCCAGCGGCGAATCGTCCGTCAACCAGGCGCCGATCACCGGTGAAAGCATGCCCGTGGACAAGGCCGTGGGCGACGTCGTGTATGCGGGCACCATCAATGAACGGGGCTTGCTCGACGTCACGGTGACAGCCAACAGCGGCAACAGCACGCTGGCGAAAATCGTCAAGGTGATCGAGGAAACCCAGGGCAAACAGGCGCCCACGCAGCGCTTTGTCGACAATTTCGCCCGTTACTACACGCCGGCCGTCGTCGTCTTCGCCATCCTCGTGGCCGTGCTGCCGCCACTGCTGCTGGGCCAGCCATTCATGGCCTGGGTCTACAAGGCGCTGGTGATGCTGGTGATCGCCTGCCCGTGCGCGCTCGTCATCTCCACGCCTGTCACGGTCGTCAGTGGCCTGACGGCGGCGGCGCGGCGCGGCATCCTGGTCAAAGGCGGGCAATTCCTGGAAACGGGCTACCGGATCAAGGCCATCGCCGTCGACAAGACAGGTACCTTGACCATGGGCAAACCAGCGGTCACGGACGTGGTGGCGCTCGATGGCGGCAGCCGCGACACCATCCTGCTGCTGGCTGCCAGCCTTGATGCGAACTCGGCCCACCCCCTGGCCGCCGCCATCGTCAAGGCAGGTCCGCCCGCCGGCAGCCACTTGCCCGTGACCCAGTTTGCCGCCCTGCATGGCCGCGGCGTGCAAGGCACGATCGCTGGCCAGACGTATTACCTGGGCAATGCCCGCCTGATGACGGAATTGAAGGTTCTGACGCCCGCACTGCAAGCCATCCTGGCGGGGCTGGAACAGCAGGCGTACACGGCCATGGTGCTGGCCACCTCAGCCGGCGCGCTGGGCGTGATCGCCGTGGCCGACGTGCTGCGCCCGACGGCGGCGTCCGCCATCGCCAAGTTGAATGCGCTGGGCGTCACCACCGTCATGCTGACGGGAGACAATGCGCTGACGGCACAGCGCATCGGCGCCGAAGTCGGTGTCAGCCTGGTCAAGGCGGAGTTGCTGCCGGAAAACAAACTCGATGAAATCAAGGCCTTGCAGCAGCAGTTCGGCGTGGTGGCCATGCTCGGTGACGGCGTCAACGACGCCCCGGCCCTGGCGCAGGCCGACATCGGCTTTGCCATGGGCGCGGCCGGCAGCGACACGGCCATCGAAACGGCGGACGTGGCCCTGATGGATGATGAACTGGGCAAATTGCCTGAATTCATCAGCCTGAGCCAGCGCACACGCAGCATCCTCGTGCAAAACATCAGCTTTGCCATCGGCATCAAGGCCGTGTTCTTCGGCCTGGCCCTGGCCAGCATGGCAACCCTGTGGATGGCCGTGTTCGCCGACGTGGGCGCCAGCCTGCTCGTGGTGGCGAACGGCCTGCGCTTGCTGCGCAAGAGCCAGCAAGCATAGTCCCTAGCAGAAATATTTCCATCTGGACAATTGCTGTAAAAAACGCTACTTTGGCGACTGACCTCCAACGCCGCCAAAGTAGCCGATGACCTTCCTGCCCCGCCTGACCTTGCTGTCTACCTTGCTTGCCAGTACCTGCCTGCATGCCGAACCCCTCGTTTTCACACCCTGCTCCGATACGGCCGCCCCCGGCAGCCTGTGCTCGGGCTTGAACGTGCCCGGCAGCTACGATGCCCAGGGCCGTGCCATCGGCGACGCGGATGCCATGCACGTCTTCGTGCGCAAGTTTGCCGCCGATGTGCCTGCCGGCAAGCCGGCCAAAGGCACTCTGTGGCTGGTGGCGGGCGGTCCCGGCGAATCGGGCGCCGCGTTCTACAGCTTGCTGCCCACCTTGCGCCGCAGCTTTCCCGGCTTTGAATTCCTGATTCCCGACCACCGGGGCACGGGCCATTCTTCGCGCCTGTGCAAGGTGGAAGAGTCCGAACAAAGCCCGGGCGGTCGCGCCCTGGCCGGGGTCGAATGGGGCAGCTGCTTTGCCGGCATCAACCTGGTGCCGGAATACGCGGGCCAGTTTTCCATCACCATGGCGGCGCGCGACTTGAAAGGCCTGATCGAAGGCGAACAAGGCAAGAAGAAGCCGCCCGTGTATGTATACAGCGTGTCGTATGGCACGCAGCTGGTCTTGCGCACCTTGCAGCTGGGGCCGCTGCCCGTCCAGGGCGTCATCCTCGACTCCTTGGTGCCGCCGCAAACGGATGCGCGCTGGGACTTGAGCCAGCGTTCGCACGTGGTCAACACGGTCGGCATGCAGGCACTGGCCCGCTGCGATGCGGATGCGGCTTGTCATTCAGCACTGGGCGAGCCGGCCGCAACCCTGTACCGCCGCGTGCTGGACAAGGCGCAAGCGGACCCGGCCCTGCTGGCGACCATTCCCGGCAAGAACCTGAAAAACTTCCTGGGCGGCATGCTTGACGTGCCAAACGCCCGCGCCCGCATTCCGTATCTGCTGCAAGACCTGGACCGGGGCGGCGAAGCGGAACTGGCGTCCGTGCGCGCCACGTTGACGGACGCGGCCGCCAGCCTGGGCAGCTATCCCCAATCTCCGCTGTCGATTCCGCTGGTCAGCATCATCAGCAATTCGGAAAACAATCTGCAGCCGTCGTTGCGCCCCGGCTGGACGGCCGCCGACATCGCCCGCGACGAGGCGGACTTGCTGTTTACCAGTCCCCTGCCCCGCATCCTGCTGGGCGGCGGCTTGCCCACCTACCCGCGCGACGTCTATTTCGGCGTCTTGCCGGAGAAAATGCCGCCAACTTTGGTACTGCAGGGAACGCTGGATCCGAAGACGCCATACGCGGGCGCACAGGCGCAAGTGCAGGCTTTTACACAGAGCAAGGCCGGCAAGGTGGCCCTGTCCAGCGTGCACAACGCCCCGCATTTCATTTTATGGACGGCGCCCGCCTGCTTTGAACAGGCCAGCAAGCGCTTTATTGCCGGCAAGCCGGCGCACGATTGCACGCTGTAGTTCCACCAACTAGTTAAAAGAGGACGAAATGCGCATCACAGGCCTGGCATTGCTGCTGTTATCTTGTTACGGCGTAGCGCAAGCGGCGCCGCCCGCCTCCCCGTCCATCTGCGCCTCGCCCGCACAGCCGATCCGCGAACAAGGCTATGTGCCCATCAATGGCATCGAGCAATGGATCACGGTCACGGGCGCCGCCTGCGGCAATCCCGTGATTCTGTTCATTCATGGCGGTCCCGGCAACGCGCTCAGTCCGTATGCGGACGCCATCTACGCCGGCTGGGAACGCCACTACACTCTGGTGCAATGGGATCAGCGCGGCGCCGGCATGACGTATGCAAAGCAGCGGCCCGCGGAAGACGTGCCCTTGACGGTGGAACAGATGCGCGACGACGGCATCGCCGTGGCCCGCTATATTGAACAGCATCTGGGCCAGCAGAAAGTCATTTTGATGGGCAGTTCCTGGGGATCCATACTGGGCGTGCACATGGCCAAGGCGCGCCCCGACCTGTTCCACGCGTATATCGGCACGGCGCAGGTGGTCAATGCGCGGGACAATGAGACAGGCATGTACCGCGAAGTGATGGCGCTGGCGCAAGCGGCCGGCGATACCGCCACAGTGGACAAGCTGACGGCGCTCGGTGCGCCGCCATGGCGCGATCCGCGCAACTTCGGCATCTTGCGCCGCTTCGACCGCAAATATGAAGGATTGGCAACCGATCCGCCACCGAAACACTGGTGGCAGCCGGCACCGTTCTATGCCACGCCGCAAGCCCTGGCCGATGCCGAGGCAGCCGATGACTATTCGTACATCCAGTTCATCGGCCTGCGCGGCGACGGCATGTTCGCCAAGGTCGACCTGCCCGCGCTGGGCACGCGCTTTGACTTGCCGGTGTTTTTCATCATGGGCGAAGCGGACTTGCTGACCTCGCCCGTCATCGCGCGCACCTACTTCGACAGCATCACGGCCCCGGCCAAGGATTTTACCGTGGTGAAAAGGGCCGGACACGACCCCAACCAGGCCGTGCTCGACGCCCAATGGACGGTCTTGCGCGACAAGGTGGCACCGCTGCTGAAGCGCTGATCCATCAGACCGAGATCGAGATCGCCCGGCGCGCCCGCAGATGCAGGTGGCGGATGGTGGCAGCAGCCGCCATCAGGATGGCGGAAGCCGTGGCCAGCACGACAATAAACGCCTTGTCGAAAGCGGAACGGGCCAGTTCCGACACTTGCAGGCCCAGTTCGGCCGGCAATTGTTCGGCGGCCAGCAGCGCGGCATCGAGGGTGTCATGGGCGTTGGGCAACAGGCCCGCGCTTTCCGGGATCACCAGGGTGGCGCTGTAGACGGCCGACATAATCGTGCCCAGCACCGTCACGCCGATGACGGCGCCAAGCTCATACGACACTTCCTCGATCGAGGCGGCCATGCCCGCTTGCTGCGGCGCCACGTTCAACATCACGGCGCTGGACGCGGCCGTCATGACGGCACCCAGGCCCAGGCCCAGGATCACCAGGCTGGCCACTTGCGCCGAGACGGCGGCGTCATGCAGCACCAGATACGATGCCATGCCGATACCGGACAGCAGCAGCGAACCCCACAATACCTTGGCCTTGTCGGCGCGCGGCAGCATGAAACCCGTCAATGGGCCCGCAAACACGGACGCCAGCGGCAGCGGCAACAGCAGCAGACCCGCTTCCAGCGGCGACAATTCCCGCACCAGCTGCATGTGCTGGCTCAGCGCCAGTTCCATGCCGATCAGGGCGGCGGACGCCACCATGGCGGCGGCCACGGCGCTGGAAAACGGCAGTTCGCGGAACAGGGCGAAATCGATCAGCGGCTTGGCTTGCCGCTTCTGGCGACGCACGAATTTCAGCATGAAGAAGGCGCCCACGGCGAAAGCAAAGGCAGCCAGCGCATACGACGGCTGCGACTTGCCCAGCTCCTTGATCGCATACACGCCACCAAGCAGGCCCATCATGATTTGCAGCGAGCCCACCAGATCCCACGGCTTGTCGCGGTTACCGGCCCGTTTTGGCAGGACGACGGCGGCCAGCACCAGGGTCAGCAGCACGATGGGCACGTTGATCAGGAACACGGAACCCCACCAGTAATGTTCCATCAGGAAACCGCCGAGCACGGGACCGAACGCGGCACCACCGGAAGCAATCGCTGCCCACACGCCGATGGCGAACGAGCGCTCGCGGTTATCCGTAAAGGTCAGGCGGATGATGGACAAGGTGGCAGGCATCATCAAGGCTGCACCGATGGCCAGCAGCACGCGGGCAAAGATCAGCCATTCGGGCGCGGGCGAAAACGCGGCGCACAGCGAAGCGATGCCGAACACAGCCAGGCCGGCAAGGAAAACGGGTTTGTGGCTCAGACGGTCACCGAGGGTACCGAAGCCGGGCAACAGACCGGAGACGACCAGCGCGTAGACGTTGATGATCCACAGTTTTTGCGAGGAGGAGGCCTGCAAGTCGCGCGTCAGCGCGGGCAAGGCGGTGTAGAGCACGGTCATGTCGACCACGATGAGGAACAAGGCGCTGGAGACGATGGCCAGCGTCAGCCATTTTTTCATTGGATGCATAAACAACTCATGGATTTTAGTGTAACTTTTAACAACTATCGGTATGGATAAAGCGGGTGCTGCGCAAATATTTACGTTCCAGGCTGCCACGGGCCTGGGCTTGTCGGGGGCGGCGGGCGTCAGCCACGGTCGCCATCCTTGTCATCCACGGCAGCCGTTACTGCCGGCACGTCGAGTTCGCGCAGCATGACGACGGACACTTGCTTGAAGCCACGGCCCTGGAAGAATTTTTGCGCCGTCAGGTTGTGCGCGCCGCATTCGAGGAACAGCCGGGCGATGCCGTGACTGTGCAGCTCGCTTGCCACCCACTCCACCAATTCGCTGCCGATGCCGCTGCCGCGCACGGAAGGCAGCAAAACCAGGTCATCGAGCGCTGCGAACGATTTCGAGGCGCGCTGGCGCGTGTCGATGGAAACGAGAGCCATGCCGACGATGGCCTCGCCCGACGTGGCGACAGCCAGCAGGGTCGAATCGCCATGCACCCAGTCATGCGACAGGGCGGCGCGGATTTCGCCACGGATCACCTCAGGCAAGTCCGCGCGCCAGTTGCCGGGCGCATCGGCGCGTTCGCCCTGCAGTTCCGAATGGGAGATATAGTCGGCGCTGACGTTGTCGAGGTAGAGCTTGCACAAGGTGTCTTCGGCGGTGGCGTCGTGGCACCAGCTGAAGCTGATGGCGGGTGAATTGGCTTGAGCGTTTTTCATGGCGGATCTCGTATTGTTGAAAATGTAAAGACATTTTATGTCGCCCCTGAATGGCATTCAAGTTAAAATCCATCTGTAAAACAGATAGGTGGATGCCATGCAATGGACTTTGGAACAAATGCGCTACTTTGAAGCGGCCGTCGCGGCCGGTTCTTTCTCGGGCGCGGCGCGCCGGCTGGGCCGCGCGCAATCGGTGGTCAGTACCTCGATCGGACTGCTGGAAGCGGAATTCGGCGTGGAACTGTTCGACCGCTCACGCCGCAGCGCCGTGCTGACGGAAGCGGGCAAGGTGATGCACCTGGAAGCATGCGAACTGCTGCGCCAGGCCGAGCGCTTGCAGCTGCGCGCGCAACTGCTGAGTGCCGCTCCCGAAGCCCAGCTGACCCTGGCCCTGGACGAAGCCCTGCCCTACCTGGCCATCGGCACTTTGGTGAAAGAACTGGCGGCGCGCTACCCGGCCCTGGAACTGGTGATGCTCAACGCCACGGCTTCCGAGGTGGCGCAATACGTGGAGCAGCAGCAAGCCGACGTGGCCTTCCACTTCGACCGCGGCCCGATCTCGCCCGTGCTGGAGCAACAGCACATCGGCAGCGTGGCGCAAGGCGTGTTCGTGGCCAAAGGCCACGCCATGGCCCACGGCCAGGAAGTGAGCCGCAACGAGCTGACCCGCTACCGCCAGCTGATCATGGATTCCGAGCTCAACCGCGAACACGCGTTCAGCCCGGCCGTCTGGTTCTCCGACAGCTTCTACAGTATTGCCGAGATGGTCGCGGACGGGCTGGGCTGGGCGATTCTGCCGCTGAACATCGCCAATTACGACAATTACAAGGGCTATCTGCAGGAAGTGCCCTGCCCTGCGCTGGCCTTGTCGCGCCTGCCTGTGCGGCGGCTATCGATACATGGCAAGAAACTGAGCGAGACGAGTTTGTGGTTGACGGACAGGCTGGCGGAGTTGTTGCTGGATGGGCCGCGGGGGTGAGTCGTATATAGTCGATGTCGAGAATATTAGGCATTCTTTTGAGATGAGGCCATTAGATGGTAAAGTATCGTTACTTCTTTTGCAATGTTGATTACCAAACCCTTCATAATAATTAATAAGTTATAGGATTGCAATAATGGACGATATTTGGGCTAAAGACGTTCTTGGTCGCAAAAAAAACGCTGACTACTTGCGGCAGTATTTAACTCAGCGATACTTGGCGAGAAGGGAAGAAGAAGGTTTTGTTCTGGCCATTAATGCAGAATGGGGGTTTGGGAAGACTTTTATGTTGCGTTGCTGGAAGGACGATTTACTCGCAGCCGGTTATCCAGCAGTTTATTTTGACGCATGGAAAAATGATTTTACGCCGGAACCATTGGTAGCTTTCATTTCTGAAATAGATGATGGTCTTTCATTATTTTTCAAGAAAATTCCTCGGGCCCGAAAAATTTTTAGAGATGTGATGAAGAGTGCCAAACAGGTTTTAAAGCCAGCTATGAAGGCAGCAGGATTTAGTGTCGCGAAACACGCACTTGGCCTCTCTTCGGATGGTGCTATGAAATTATTATCTGAAGCCTCTGGCGCGGAAAGTAGTATCGAGGTAAGAGAAATAATGCCGAGTATGGCTGATATTGAAAAAAATGTTAGTTCAGCTGTTGATGCCGCACTTAAGCAGCATAAAAACACGAAGGTGGCAGTATCTTCTTTTAAAGATAAACTAGCTTCTCTTGTAAGTGTTTTATCCGAGGATAATCAGCTGAGTTTGCCACTATTTATATTCGTGGATGAACTCGATCGGTGCCGCCCTGATTACGCCATTGAGTTGCTAGAAGGAATCAAGCATTTGTTTGGAGTGCCCGGAGTATATTTTATTGTTGCTACCAATATGCAACAACTCGGAGAGTCAACCAAGGCAATATATGGCTCAGGGTTTGATGGGCACAGATACTTGAAACGTTTTTTTGACATGGAGTATTTTTTACCATTGCCTGACTCAAAAAAATTTTCAGAATCACTTTTCGTAAATGTAACATTGCCAGATGTCGGAAATTTTGTAACATTTAATGGAAGTTTAGCCTTTGAGGGCCACAGTTTTTTGCCATATATGTTTTCAGTATACGCCGATTATTTTGGGTGTGGATTGAGAGATCAATTTCAGGCTATGAAAATATTTGAGGCGGCATTGTATTCTGTTAAAGACAAAAAAATACATGTTCATTTCTTGATATATTTGTGCATGCTATATCAACGATCCCCGCCAATCTATGAGGAACTATTTAGGTCACGAAGTTTTCATAATTTCCACAATTATTCTACCATTATATCAAAAATGGAAAACATCGGATTTAAAATAAGATTTGTGGAAAATGGGGTTGCCACAACAAGAAATATTTCCCCCGCAGATGTGGCCAGAACGTATCTAGATGTTATTTTTCAAACCTCCTCTATTTTGAGTAGGTTAGATGATGACATTAATGCTTTTCCAGGATTTTTAAAAAGTACAATTATTAGAGATAGCTATCAAGAAAACTTTAAAAGTCACTATGTTAGTGAGTATTTTAATATTGTCCGTTCCGCTGGGGCCTTTTCAGATAGCGCTTCTATTTAGAATAAAAATCTGTAAATATTTTAAGGGGGGCTTACTGCGTGACATTTTTCACAAACCGAAATTCAAGTTTAACCGTAATTTCATGGCATGGATATACGCCAGCGTAGTCAAAAACATAGGCGATGTCTCGGATGAGTGGATGCGTCGACATGGACAGACCACTTAAATGCCGGTTGGCAGATAAATCGAGAGGAAAGATAATGTAGCCCTGCCCTAGCAAGGCATATCAATGCGTGAGTAAACAGATATTGGTAAGTATTGAAAGCTTTACATGATTCACTCAACTGTCCTCAACAATTGGTTCGCCATAGCGAAAGACGATGCCGTAGAGATTGATCCGGATAACATCAATCACGAAGCAATCACCAATATGTGGAGCTTTTCGCCCACGGACGAGGAAACGCCGCAGATTCATGCGGCCGATATCGTTGAATTCATCGGCCAGGTGATCGCGGCACGCAGCAGCGCGCTTGTTGGCGAGGACATGCTGTTCTATTGCTGGCACGATGCGCAATGCCGGCAGTTGCGCTTCAGCCTGGTGTCGCGCTCGCATGGGCGGTTGCCGTTTCGCTGCGAGTTGCACGAAACGCAGGATCTGGCGCTGATCGCCGATCGCGTGGTGAACGGAGACTGGCGCAACGAACATTATATGCAGGCCCCGTCGGAGCAAGGCGATGAGCACCAGCAAGCGCCGTTCGTCCTGACCGTGTTTGTCGTGCCTGTGCCCCAGGAATCAGCACGCCAGGAAGCGCGCGGGCCGGCAAGCCTGGAGGGCTGACACGGGCTGGCCAGTGACGATTTCCTCGCTGGCAAGTTGTCCCACAATGGCCGCCAGCACGACGCCCGGATGCATGGCGCACACGTACACGCCTCCCACCTGCGACAAATAGCCGATGATGGGCACGCCATCAAAGGGCATGGGGCGCAGGCCGATGCAGGCGAATGCCGGCGCGATGAGCTCGGCGTCCGCAAGTTCGTTGCGGATCGCGCTGGCCGTGCGCTGCGCGATGGCGGCAGGCTGGTTGTCCGGCGCGTCGTCCACGTAGTCTTCCGCCGCCAGCATGGTGCCATCTTCTTCTTGCCGCACCTCCATTGCATGGCTGGAAATAATGCCGCGCACCAAGCCGGGCGGCGCCTGGTAACGCATGAAAATGGCGGGCGAGGCGTGGATGGGCAGGCTGGCGCCCAGCATCTGCGCCAGCGCAGCAGTTCCCGTGCCTGCCGCCAGCACGACCACGTCCGCTTCGATGAGGCCAGCGGCCGTTTCCACGCCAGTCACCTTCGCACCCTGGACGGTAAAGCCCAGCACGGGCGTGTGCGTGCGGACCGTCGCACCCAGCGCCTGGGCCGCTGCCAGCAAGGCGTGTGTGGCGGCAACGGCGTCGAGGGCGCCCTGCTCCGGTTCGTACAGCGCTTGTTCCGGCGGCTGCCGCAACTGCGGTTCAAGCTGGACGCTGCGCGAGCGGTCCAGCAATATGGATTCGGGCGACACCCGCCCATCCTGCGTGCCGTATGACAAGGCGCCATGCCAGCGCACTTTCAATCCGGGCACCTGCGTTTCCAGCCGGCGCCAGGCCGCGATGGCGCCGCCGCGCAGGGCCGCAATGGGATCAATTCCGGCAAAGGACGTGTTAATCCACGCAAACGAGGTGCCCGTCACGCCGGACGCGATGCCGCCCGCCTCGACCACGGTGACTTTTGTACCCTTGCTGGCCAGGTGGTAGGCGAGCGACGCGCCGACGATGCCGGCGCCAATGACGACGATGCGTTTTGGGTCATCATGATTCATATCTAGCAATTTTGTTTATTTATCACAGGGCAGAGTCTACCCCAGCCGCCCGCAAATCCAGCGCATAGGCATGGCCATCGACAACGTTCCCTTCCACCATGGCAATATCGGGCACGGCCGTTCCCTGCACGAAACCGCAGCGTTCCAGTACGCGGATCGAGGCCGCATTGCCATCGATGGCGTAGGCGCACAGGCTGGCCAGCCGCCATTCGTCTTGCGCCAAGTCGATCAGATAACGCAGTGCGGCTGTGGCCAGGCCCTTGCCAGCTTGCTGTTCGCCGATGCGGTAGCCGACTTCGGCCGTTCCGGTCTGCCCGTCGATATCCTTGAGGTTGGCGCGGCCGATCAGCTCGCCGCGCTCATCGACGATGACGCAGGGGTGCATACGCCCCTGTGCGTGCTCATCCAGGAATTGCGCGAGGTGCGCCTGGACGCCTTCGATGCTGTAAAAAGCGTCCGGACGCCGGTCGATATGGCGCTCAAACCAGGCCCGGTTGGCGAGTTCGAAGGCCAGCAAGGGCGCGGCATCGTCGGGGCGCAGGGTGCGTATCGTGTGTGTACTCATGGAGACTCCTGGAAAGGCATGAGTCTAGTGAAGCGCCACGCGGCCCGTCAATCTTGATTCCATGAATCAATATACAGATACAATCGCCGCCATGAAAAACGACTTATCCGCCCTTGAGGCAGCGCGCCTGCTGGGCGTCAGCCTGCCCACCCTGTATTCCTATGTGAGCCGGGGTCTGCTGGCCTCCGTCAGCAATGGAGAATCGCGCCGCAAGCGCTATCCTCAGGAAGACGTGCTGCGCCTGGCGGCCCGCAAGAATGACGCCAAGCGCGGCGGCCAGACGGCGGTGGCCGCCATGCACTGGGGCTTGCCCGTACTGGAAACAAAGATTTCCCAGATTCTCGATGGCCGGCTGCTGTATCGGGGCCGCAATGCGACGACATTGGCCGTGTCCGCGACGCTGGAGGCGGCCGCCAGCCTGCTGTGGGACGATAACGCGCGCGACTATTTCCAGCAAGATGCTCCAGATCTGCCGCAGGGGCTGGCCAGCGCGCCGGGTGCGACGCCGCTGGCACGCGCCATGCTGGCCATGGCCATGCTGTCGTCCCTGCCTGCGCCTGTGGACATGCTGCAGTCCGGCCCCGCCTTGATGCGCATCCTGGCCGCCACCCTGCTGCAGACGGCGCCGTCCGCCTTGCCGCTGCACCGGCAACTGGCCCAGGCGTGGCAGGCCGACACGGACCAGGCTGAATTGCTGCGCGCGGCCCTCGTGCTGCTGGCCGACCATGAGTTGAATGCGTCCACCTTTGCCGTGCGCTGCGTCGCCTCGACGGGCGCCAGCCTGCCCGCCGCGCTGGGCGCCGGGCTGGCGGCCTTGTCCGGAGACAGGCACGGCGGCGGCAGCGCGGCGGCCAGGTGCATGTTGAGGGATGCGCTGGCCGCGCCGGACGCCAGGGACGCCATCGGCGCCTTTTACAAGACCATCGCGCCGGAATTCGCCGGCTTTGGCCACCCGCTGTATCCGCAAGGCGACCCGCGCGCCGCGTATCTGATGGACGGCCTGTCGGCGCTGTCGCACAAGTACCCCCGGCTGGGCGCCATCCTGTCCGTCTGTGCCATGGCAGGAGAGTTGCTCGATGCGAAGCCAAATGCCGACCTGGCGCTGGCCGCCATGGAACTGGCGTTCGGTTGGCCCGAGGGCGCAGCATTGAGCGTGTTTGCGCTGGCCCGCTCGGCCGGCTGGATCGCGCATGTCAACGAGCAAGCTGCCAGCGCGGCCCTGATACGTCCCCGCGCACGCTATATCGGCCGCCACCAGCGCGACTGACAATATCCGCTTGATTTATTACGCATACGTAGTAGTATGCTTCGCATGCGTACCAATACCTCCCCTACTCCAGACGTTCCCGATGCCGTAGCCTGCCCGCTGGGCGAGCGTTCGCCGCGGCTGTTCAATCTGCTCAACCTGGCGCGCCAGAATCTGTTTCGTTCGGCCGATGCCGTCTTCACCAGCGAACTGGGTTTTTCCGGCACACAAGTGGTCGCCCTGTTTGCCCTGAAGGGCGAGGAAGGCTGCCAATTGAAGGATCTGGGGCGGGCACTGCAGCTGAAAAACTCGGCCGTCACGGGGCTGGTTGCGCGCATGGAAGAAAACGGCCTGATCGTGCGCGGCCAGTCGGCGCTCGATGCGCGCGCCGGCACCCTGCACATGTCGCCCAGGGGCGGCGAGGTGCTGGCCGCCGCGCTGCCCCTGCTCGACAGTCTGAATGAACAATTGAAGCAAGGTTTCAGCGAGGAAGAACTGGCCGTCGTCGCCCGCTTCCTGCTGCACGCCTCGCGCCTGCGTTTTGCGCAAGACGTCTGACCCATCCCCACATCACCACCACAGGAGTTACCCATGCACCCGAACGACATGACCGGCTTGCAACTGATGCAAGCTTTCGCGCAAGGCCTGTTTCCCCGGCCCGGCATTTCCAAGACCATGCCCATGGATGCGCACACGGTAGAACACGGCCGTGTCATTTTCACGGCGACGGCAAATGAAACGCACACCAATCCCATGGGCGGCGTGCACGGCGGTTTCGCGGCCACCGTGCTCGACACGGTCACGGGCTGCGCTACGCACACGGTCTTGCCGGCCGGCGAAAGCTACGGCACGACGGACCTGAACATCAAGATGTGCCGTCCCCTGCCCTTCAACGTGACCGTCTACGCCGAAGGCAAAGTCATCAATGCGGGACGCAACCTGGTCATTTCCGAAGGCACGATCCGCGACGAAGCCGGTAAGGTGTACGCGCACGCGACGGCCACCTGCATGATCATCCGCCCCCGGGAACAAGCGGCCGCATGATACGGCCCGGCACCATCGAGGAAGCCTGGCACGTGCTGCAGGCGATACCCGAGTTCGACCAGCGGCGCAGCCTGGCGCAGTTGCAGGAGCGGTTGCCCACCGATGCGCTGGTGCTGATCGCGGAAGCGGACGGCCAGCCCGTCGGCTTCAAGCTGGGCTATGCCGCCGAGGATGGCTCCCTGTATAGCTGGCTCGGCGGCGTACTGCCCGCGCACCGCAAGTCGGGCCTGGCGCAGCGCCTGCTGGAAGACCAGGAAGCCTGGGCCAGCGCACACGGTTTTGCGGCGGTCACGGTGAAATCGATGAACCGCTATCCCGCCATGCTGCGTTTGCTGATCCGCAATGGATACCAGATCCGGCTGGTGGAGCACTTTGGCGACACGGCCAGGGAGCGCATTCACTTTATCAAGTCCTTGCTTTAGCGCGCTTCGTAAAGCCGCTTGTTTATCTCTTGCTTGCCAGATAATCAACAATGCCATACACTAAACCATGCTGTGTCCCTGAATCGACAGCATGAGATGCTATATCGCAGGCGCCCATGTTAACTCGTCGTTTTGCAATGTAGAACACGTTGGGTCTAAAAAATGAAACTACCCGTTCAGCTTGAAAAACTGCATCAAGTCGCTGATGCCGCCGCAATTCAGTTTGAAACTTCCGCCGATATGGTCTTCGAGCCTTGTGGCCTTATCCTGGAAACGCCTCAAATGGAACAGCAATACTGGTGCACCCCTGCTAACGTCGTTACCTTTGCAAGCACAGGCGGGGACGGTGTCCATTACAGTTATCTCAAAGACTTTGTATCCGCTAACGGAACTTTACCCATCATAATGACTCTGCCAAGCGCGGACGAAAACAACGTAGTGATCGCCGAGTCCTTTGAGGAATTCTTTAATTTGGGCTACTACGTCGGCTGGTACTCTCTGGAGCAGTTGGTATATCAAGAGGAGGAGGCAATCGATTATTTTATAAAACCCGATGAGGAACACCGGGACGATGCAGAGTCTCGTCTCGAATACATGCGGGAGGCTTTGCAGATGCGTCCTGTTCCGCCGCAGATGGCGCGGCTCGCCAAGCTCCGCGAGCAATATTTCGATCTTCTGCTGATCGCGGAGTTGCCGGAATAAGCCCAGCCAGTCATTCAGCCGGACGCGCTGGCGCGTGCCCTCAGCCCGCCGCCTTCTTCTTCCCCTTCAACAAACTCCCCGCCGCATTTTCCTCGAAGCGCCCCGCCTCTTCTATATAGCCATGCACGGTGCCGTCGTGGCGCCAGCCGCCCTGGCGCTTGATGGCCTGGAAATCGGCGCCGGCCCGGTGCGCGCTGGTGGCCATGCCGCGGCGCAGGCTGTGGCTCGATAGTTCCGGCACGTAATCGAGCGCCGCCAGCCTGGCGCAAGCTTCCAATATCGTATTGATGCTGCTCGCGTGCAGTCCCTTCGCGCCCACGTGTCCCCACTGGTTCACCGTGCGCAAGAGCGGCCCCGTGCGGATGTGCGCCGATGCCAGCCAGGCGCGCAAGGCCGTGGCCGGGCAGCAGACGCCGTCGCCGAACGGAATCGCCTTGACGATGCCCTCCCCCAGTTGGTCCGTTTTCGAGCGGGGCAAGGTGATCACCATGCCTTGCGGCTCCCAGTTCACGTCTTCCACGGTCAATCCCACCAGTTCGCTGCGCCGGAAACCGCCAAAAAAGCCCAGTTGCAGCAAGGCGCTGTCGCGCAAGGCCTTGTTGGTGCCTAGCGCGGCCAGTTTGGCAACGATCAGTTCCAAGTCTTCCAGAGGCAGGGCCTTGGCCTTCTTTTTTGGCTTGCCGTGCAGGCGGGCGATGCCGGCCAGGGTCTTGCGCACGGTGGGCGTGGACGCGGGGTCGGTAAAGGCCTGGTACACATGCCATTGCGACAGGGCCGTCAGGCGCAGGGCCAGGGTGCGGGCGTTCAGGCTGTCCGCATACGCCATCAGGTAGCGGATGACGGTGGACTCGTCGGCGGGCAGCGCCCCGCCCCAGGCCTGGAAGTGGCGGATGGCGGAACGGTAGGTGCGGCGCGTGTTGTCCGAGGTGGCGGCGGCGAGAAACGCCTGGTGGCGCGCGGCCAGCTCCGCGTCGATCAGGGTGCCGTGTAATGGCGCAGTGGCGATGGTGGTGCTTTTGGACGCGGCAATACGTCGTTTCGAGAGGGGCAAATCGGGCATGGCGGCGGCGAAATCGCGGTTTTGTACTGGGAGATACGCAGAATAGCATGCAAAGCACCCCCATAACACGCGATAAGCGATCTTATCGCGACTTATATTTTTCAAAAATCACGAAAATTTATATCGTAATATTATCCAATATTACGTATCATGTAATACGTTACTAAATTTCGCTCATAGGTGGTTTTATGGCCCGCACCGGCATTCTGTACTCTGATGTTATGAAAGCAGCCCAAATCGTCGCTGCCGATGGGCGCAATCCTACGGTCGACAGCGTGCGCGAAGCGCTGGGCAGCACGGGCAGCAAGAGCACCATCGCGCCCCTGTTGAAACGCTGGAAGGAAGAGTTCCAGGGCGCGGGCGCCGTGAAAACGGAAGCGGGCTTGCCGGCCGAGCTGATGGAAGCGATGCGCGGCGTCTATGAAAAGCAGCAGCGCGACGTGGCGCAGCAGCTGGAAACGGGCATGCAGCAGAACCGCGCCGAACTCGACGCGGCGCTGGAAAAACTGAAGAAGACGGAAACGGAGCGGTTGAAACTGACGGAGGCGCGCGCCGCCCTCACCCAGGAATTGCGCGCCACCCAGCACGCGCTGGCGCAACTGAAGGAAGAGCACCATTTTCGCGCCGTCACCCTGGCCACCTTGCACAGCGACAATGCCGGCCTGACGCAACGCCTGGCCGACCGGGGCGAGGAAATCGCGGCCCTGAACCGCCAGCTGGCGCAAGTGCGCTCGCAGTTCGACCATTACCAGGAAGCGGCCGCCGCCCAGCGCAACGAAGAACGGGCCCAGGCGCAGCAACGAGAGAGCCGCCTGGAGCAGGAGAACGCCCAGCTGCAGCAGCGCCTGCAAGGCCAGCAAGCGACCCTGGTGCAGCAGGACATGCGGCTGGCACAGCTGCAGGCGGAGCACACGCGCCTGGCTGATGAAGCGGCCGCCGACCGCGCAGCGCTGGCTACCGTACGTCCCGAGCGCGACCAGTTCGAATTCCAGTACTTGCAGGCGGCCGCCTCGGCCGACGCCTTGCTGGCCAAGCTCGATACGGCCTTGCTGGCGCTGAACGACGCCAAAGTAGCGTTGGCGGCGCAAGACCGGCAGCTCGACATGCTGGCAGAGAACGGGCAACTATCGCAGCAGAAAATGAAGGCATTGGCGCAGGAGCGCGACGGCTTGCTGCGCGATAATGCCGGCATGGCGGCGCGCCTGGCGCTGCACGACAAGGAGCAGCGCGATGCTTGAACCAGTTACATGGTCTGGGATCTATATGATGGCCCCAGGACGGGCAGCGCCAGTTTCCAGGGCGTGCCCCACTATTTCGCCTGCCCCATGACGGCCGGCGGGGACGAGTATGTTATCTCAGCGTGCCATTTGAACTGCGGAAAAGCAGGCTGTAATACGCGCGCTGGTGCGCGCTCGCAACGGATTTCGGCAATGTGCGGTCATCGTTTTCCCATATGACGACCGGGGCATGGATGTCGGACCATGGATGCCACGTTTGGCGGAGCGGATCAGGCTGGGGGCGCTCGCTTGCGGGCTTCCGACACGCCCACCACGAACAGGAGGAGCGCCAGGCCTGCGCCGAAATAATCGAGGATGTCTAGGCCAGCAAGGAAGACGGCGGTATCGCCCGGGTCGCTCGGCCGGAAATGCACGCGGATGTGCGCGCCTGGCGCCATGCTGGCCAGGCGCCAGGCCGTGACGGACTGGTTGCGGTGGCAGCCGGTGTTGCCGATGCGCGAAACACCGATGCGCGAACTGCGGTAAACCTTGCCATCCACGCTGTAGCGGTAGCTTAGTTTGACGCACCAATCCTGCGACTTGCCCGTACGCTGATACATGCTGCTGCGTACGATTTCGGCGCTGGCCACGGGCCATGTGGGCGACGTGAGCTTGTCGTACGCGCGCCAGAAGGAAAAATAGCCTGCCGAAATGGCGAGCAGGATCAGGAACCAGCCCATCATTCTCGCCAGGGCCGGGTCCATCGCACCAGGATCCTTCATCGCACACGTGCCCCGGCCTGGTAGCGCACCCGTATCCACGCGCCGATGGCGTCCACGCCGCTGTCCGCCGCATCTTCGACCCAGCCCGCGCGCGCATAAAAGCGCCGCGCGCCCGTATTGCTCAGCTGCGTTTTCAGACTCAGGCGGGGGCCGAAGCGCGCCACGACGGCCGCCAGCAGTTGCCTGCCGATGCCCGAGCCGCCGTGTGCCGGGTGCACATACAGGTGGTGCAGGAAGTAATCGGGGGCATCGCCCGTGTACACGGCGGCAAAGCCGGCGACGATGCCGCCGCGTTCGGCAACGAGGATGGCTTCGCCCTGCGTCGCCGCCGTAAAAGTAGCACTGCCGGCGACGGGGCCGAAGGCGTCGCGCCCGGCCAGGGCCAGGATGGCGGTGCAGGACTGCGTGTCCCCGCTGGCGAAAGGTCGAATCAGGCACATGGCTGGCGCGTTATCCATTCCTTACAGGCGGCGGTTCAGCACGCTGTCGATAGCGTGGGTTTTCAGTTCCGCCTGGACTGTGCCGTCCTGCAACCAGTAGCCGTCACCTCCCTGCTGCAGTGCCGCCAGATCGAGCGTGCCCAGGGCTGGCGGGATGACGCTAGCGAGCAAGGCCGCTACGTCGCCCCATTCCCCATAAAACAGTTTCAGATACCAGCCGTCGTCATGGGCAAAGGCAAGAAAGCGGCCCCGCAAGGCAGGCAGCGGCGTGAGCCCGCCGCGATGGTCGAGCATCGCGGCCACATCCGCATTGAGGGAAGCCGGCGGGGCTCCCTGCCAATCTGCCCAGGCATGGCTGCCCCAGGCGTGCATGTCTTCGAGCACCAGGGCTGGTAGTTGTTGCCGCGCCAAGGTATGGAAGGCGGCAGGTTTTTTGATTGTGCCGGCGCTGCCCTTGCGCAGCACGATGCCGTCCGCTTCGCCGAGGGCAGCAATACAATCGTTGAATTCGATGCCGGAAGCGACGAGCATGCGCTCCGCAGGGTCGTGCCAGATATACAGATAATGTCTCAAGTAGAAGTCCGTTTTGATTTTGGCGCCGTATTTGCGGCCACGGCGGCGCGTATCAGCGCCTTGAACGCCGTGGCATCGAGATGCGCGCCTTCGTGGATATCGATGGCCCGGCGCGTGTTGCCGTCCAGGCTGGCATTGAACAGGCCGGCCGGATCGGGCAAGGCGGCGCCCTTGGCGAAGGTGAGTTTCACGGCCGATTTGTAGGTTTCGCCCGTGCAGATCATGCCCGCGTGCGACCAGACGGGCACGCCGCGCCATTTGACTTCCTCGACCACCTCCGGGTCCGCCTGGCGGATCAGCGTCCGCACATTGGCCAGGATTTTGCCGCGCCAGTCCGCCAGCGAGGCGATCTTCGCGTCGATCCGGCTGGCGGCGGGCTCGGCGTTTTCGGCGTCATTATCGGGCGCCGTGCCCGGTACTGTTTTTTTCATGGCTGACATTTCCTTCCCTGCCCGCTTGCCTTACTGCGCAGGGTCGGCCATGCAGCTGACAAGCGAGGCAATCAATTGGGTGCGCAGTGCCTGGTATTGCGCATCCGTCGCAAAGTCGCGCGGATCGGCCGGCTGGTTCAGCAGGTAGGCGGTGGCGACCGTGCCGCTGGCGGCGTGCAGCAGGGTATACAAACTGATGATGCCCTGCGCTTGCGCGATACTGGCGTTATTCAATCCTAGCACTTCCACGCCATCGCGCGCGTCCGTTTCCAGCGGCAGTTGGTGCGGCAGCTTGCCCCTGGCGGCCATTTCCCGCATCTGCGCCACGATGGTCTCGCGGTCGGCCGCGAACTGGCCTTCGGCGCTGCGTTCGATCTTCAGATTCACGAAAGGCAAGCTGCTCTTGCGGAACAGCATCAGCCGATAGCCATCGGCCGTCGATATCTGCCTATCCCCCGCCGCCATCTTGACGATGCGCGTGGTCGCACCGGCTGGCAGCCGGTCCTGCGTCCTGAACTGGAACTGGCTGCGGTTGATGCATTGCGCCAAGGGCGCCAAAGGATCGGCCGTGCGGTCTTGCGCGTGGGCGCCCAGTGTCGCGAGCAATACGGGGATGGCAAGCAAATGGCGGTGGTTCATGAAAGGCGTCAGTCATCGAGTCAAGGTGCGGCGAGCATAACCGTCCACATTGCCAGAAGGCAAATGTTTAGTTGCCATCCTCTAAATACCCATGGGATAGCTTCTTAATATGAACTTCACCCGGCCCACGTAGCATTGATGTTGGCAAGGCTCTCATTGTGCAGCGCCTGCTCTTTACCGGCAGAACCATGAATGACATCGCTTTAACCCTGCGCCACGGTGCCGCCGTGCTACCCGCAGTGATACCACCTACCGCCAGCGGCCACCGCCTGAAAGCGGCGCTGGGCGCCCTCTTCTTTCCCCGCCAGCGCTCGCGCTGGCAAGCTTTCCTGGGCAGCATGCCGGGCCTGCACTCGCTGGCGCAGCTGCATCCTTGCCTGCGCTTCAAGATTTACCGCCCTTACGCCTCGCGCCAGCTCGGTTGCGCGGATCGCCTGGCCTTGCTGGAGGGACATTACCGTTTCCTGTGGCAAGCGGGCGCCCGCGCGCTGGTCGAGCGGGCCGCTCGCGGGCCCGTGGTGCTGGCAGCGTTTGAAGGCAAGGATGGGGCGCCGTACCGCTTGCAACTGACGGCTATCCACGACAGCTACCGTGAAGGCGAACTGTGCCTGCGCCTGACGCGCGACGGCCAGCCCCTGTACCTGGCCAGTTTTTTGTTCGTGCCGCGCGCCGATGGCGTTTCGCTGCAGCTGGGCGCGCTGCAAGGCTTGCGCTCGGAGGCGGGCAAGCTGGCCGTCAAGGAAGCCACGCGGGCGCTGCACGGTTGCCGCCCGAAAAACCTGATGGTCGCGGCCTTGCGCGATTTCGGCGATTTTTTTGCCTGCAATAACCTGTTCTTGATCAGCAATGACAACCGCATCGCCCTGAATGCGCGGCGCCGACGCCATATCGCCGCCGACTACGACCTGGCCTGGCAGGAGTTGCACGCCTTGCGTATGCGCGACGGCAATTATCACTTGCCCTGCGCGCCTTACCGTGCGCCCGATCTGGCCGGCGTGCCATCGAGAAAGCGCGCCGATGCGCGGCGGCGCGGCGAATTGCTGCAAGACATGGTCGACGGCATGCGCGCGCAGCTGGCGGATTTTCTGGAAGCGCCGGCGGCTGACAATTGAGCAGGCACAAGCATTGCCAAGCCGATAAGCATGCCATAAAACTCAGGCGACCTTCATGTTGGCGCCGTATCCTTCACTTGACATGCCAGACATCTTATCGAGGCACTGGCGTGCATTCGGCCCACCCAGGACAAGGCTCCCATGACACCCGCTTTCACTTTTCTCCCCCTTTGCCTGCTCGGCAGCGCCGCACTGGCCGCTCCCGTACTGGACGACGCCGTGCGCCAGCGCGCGGAAGAGCTGACGCGCACGGGCATGCACGCGAGCATCGTCATCGCCATCATCGATGGCAAGGACAGCGCCGTGTACGGCTTTGGCAGCGTACATGCCGGCAAGAACATCAAGCCGGGCGCCGATACCGTCTACCAGATCGGTTCCGTCACCAAGACCATGACGGGCTTGCTGCTGGCCGACGCCGTCGTCCAAAACAAGGTCAAACTCGACGAGCCGGTAGCGGCATTATTGCCCGGCTATACGGTGCCTGCGTTCGAGGGCAAGACGATCAGCCTGCTCGACCTGGCCACGCACTACTCCTCGCTGCCGCGCCTGCCCGACAACTTCGCGCCGAAGGACCCGGCCAATCCGTATGCGGACTACACGGAAGCCAAACAGCGGCAGTTTCTCGCCGCCTATCATCTGCCGTACGCGCCGGGCACGAAACTTGAATACTCCAATATCGGCTACGCCGTGCTGGGTACGGCCCTGGCGGCACAGGCCGGTACCAGCTTTGAGGCGCTGCTGCAAAAGCGCATCGCCGTGCCGCTGGGCATGCGTTCCACCTCGAACAAGCCCACGCACGGCATGCTGGCGCGCCTGGCGCCCGGCCATTTGCTGTCGGGCGAACTGACGCCGGCATGGAATATGAACGTGGTGGCGCCGGCCGGTGGCGTGTATTCGAGCGCGCGCGACATGATTTCCTACTTGCAAGCGTATATGTTCAAGCCGCTGCGCCCGTATGCGCTGGCGATCCAGCCTCAGCGTCCGCTGGCGCCCGACAGCGGCTCGAAAATCGGACTGGCCTGGCTGCTGGAACAGCAACAGGGTCAGACCTACGCCTGGCACAACGGCCAGACCGGCGGCTATGCCAGCTATGCGGCGTTCACAACGGACGGCAAGCGGGGTGTGATAGTGCTGACCAACACGGTGCGCGAGGTCGATGCGCTGGGCTTGGCCGCCCTGCTGCCCGGCACACCGTTGCCGCCGCTGAAAAAGCCGCTGGCCGCCATCGCGCTGCCGCGCGCAGCATTGGCCGAGTACGTGGGCGAGTATCCGCTGGGCGAGGAATTCACGTTGTCGGTGACCTTGGGCAAGCACGGCCTGGAGGCGGCCGGCACGGGTCTCGGATCAGCCCCCTTGTTTGCCAGCGCCAAGGATCAGTTTTTCTTCCGCGCCATCGAGGCGGAACTGGCATTTACACGCGATGCCGCGGGCAAGATCGCCGGCGCCGTGCTCAAGCAAGGTGGACAGGACGTGGTCTTGCCGCGCAAGCCGTAAAAATCAAGCTGCCGGGTCCCGCATGAATTGCTCGACCCGGGCGACAAACGCCGCCTTGCTGCGCGTGCGAAACTCGCCGAGGAAGGCATCGCTGCCCTGGACGATCTTGCCGTGGCGGTCGTATGCCACCTTGCCCATCTCCAGCACGAATTCGCCCTGCGGATCGTCCTCCGGTTCAAAATGCGAATTGAAGCAGTAACCGGTGTCGCGGCAGCTGCCCCACAGCAGCAATGCGCTGCTGAACCATTGCATGGTATCAGGGCCAGGCTCCACTTCGAACAGGGTGTTGACGGTGATGTGCCAGCCGCCGGGGACGCGCAGCGGCTGCAAGGGATAGGGAAAGCGTGGCTGTTTCATGTGGACGATGGCGCGCGGCGCGCCCGGTAAAATGTGAGGAATTCCGCGGCCGGCAACGCTTTCGCAAACAGCCAGCCCTGGCCGAATTCTACCTTGCGTTCCAGCAGATAATCGGCTTGCTGCTGCGTTTCGATGCCTTCGGCCACGATCAGCATGTTCAAGGTGCGGGCCATGGCGATGATGTGCGGCGTGACGCTACTGGTGGCCGCGTCCGTGCCGATGGTGTCGACGAAGGATTTATCGATTTTCAAGGCGTCGAGCGGCAGGTTTTGCAGGCTCGACAGGCTGGAATAACCGGTGCCGAAGTCGTCGATGGCCACTGCATGGCCCCGTGCCCTGGCCTTTTCGATGGTGGCGCGGGCCGCTTCCACGTTGATGAAGCCCCGCTCGGTTGCTTCCAGCCAGATCTGCTGCGCCTCGATGCCCGTGCCGGCCAGCGCGCGTTCCAGCACGTCGAGCACCCGCCCCGTTTCGATATCGCTGGCGCACAGGTTGATGGCGATATGCAGCTCGCGGTCAGCCAGCAGCGCGGCGCGCATGTCGGCGATCACGCAAGCGATGACCTGGTCCGTGATGGGCAGTATCAGTTCGGCTTCTTCGGCCACGGGGATGAACAGGTCGGGCCGTATCATGCTGCCGTCGGGACGGCGCCAGCGTATCAGCGCCTCGGCGCCCACGCACACGCCCGTATCGAGCGCGATGATCGGCTGATAGTGGACAAAGAATTCACGCCGCTCGACGGCCGTTTCCAGTTCGCCGCGCAGCGACAGCCGGCGGCGCGACAGCCACACGACGATGCCGACGATGAAGGCGGCCATCAGCAGGCCCAGCGGCAAGAGCAGCAACTGTTCGCGCCGCAGCCTCTCGCTGAGCTTGCTGCGCGGCTCGATCATGACGGCCGTCAAGCCATCGCGGTACAGCATCGCATGGATGCTGTCCTCGTGGGCAAGGTTGCCCATCGCTTCCTTGCCGTCAAGCAGGGTCTTGACCAGTGCCGGGTCCGGATGGTGCAAGGTGTCGAGCACGCCGCCCTTGCCGATGGCCACGGCCATCTGGATGTCGTTGTCGACGATGACGTCGGAAAAGCGCACGGGATCGATCAGCACCTTATAGGCGCGGTAGGATAAGCCCACCATGCGCTTGCCGCCACTGACGACGGGACGCAGGTTGAAATCGAGGCCCATGCCATTGTCGAGGGTAAAGTCGGCGGGCGTGACGGCGATGCGCGCTTCCTCGATGCCGTTCGACGTGCATTTGAGCAAGCCGTTTTCCACATAACCGATATCGTCGATGCTGCGCGTGGTGATGGTGATGCGGCGCAATTGCTGGACATGCGCTTCCGAGCACGGCGCCAGGTCCAGCGCATCGGCGCTGCGCAAGGCCATGCTGGCCGAAGCGATCGAACGGTGGGCGCGCTCGAGCGCGTAGCCGGCCAGCAGGCGCAGGCGTTCCTGTTCGCCCTGCTCCGCGCGCACGGACGACAGATAGAAGGCCAGGCTCAGGGGGGCGGCCACGCCGATGACTGCCACCAGCACGCTGGTAATAATGATCCGTTTTCTGCGCATGTGATTACCTGCGGTAGTTATATGATTGCCATGTATTGCTCGCTGGCATCATATTACAAGTGCAGGCTGCACACGCGGATATTGCTGAACAGTTACACTTTTTCCAGCGGCCGCGCCAGCACGAATACAAGCGCCGCCACCACGGCCGCCAGTCCGCCAGCCAGGTACAGCACGCTGGCAAAACCGTCGATGAAGGCGTGGCGCGCCGCTTCCTGCGCCACGGCCTGCATCGCGGGCGGTAGCTGGCCGAAAGCGTCGGCCGCGTTGCCGGCGACGATGCGTCCTATCATTTCGGGCGAGGCCTTCAAGCCGTGCAGCCACGCCAATTTGTCGAACGAAGCGGCCGTGCGCATGGCCAGCACGGCGCCCAAGGCGCCCACGGCCAGCACGATGCCGACAAAGCGCGTCGTCGTGCTGATGCCCGAGCCCATGCCCGTGCGCTCGCGCGGGATGCAGGCAAGGATGGCTTTTTGCGTGGTGCCGTTGAGCAATCCCGCTCCCGCGCCCGTGACGATCATGCCCGCCGCCACCCAGCCATACTGCAGGCTGTCGGCGGCCAGCGCCGTGGCCACGTTGCCGACAGCGACGATCAGCAAGCCCGTCACTAAGATGCCGCGGTCGTCCAGATGGCGCATGGCGCGCGGCGCCAGACGGGACAGCACCACCATGGCGACGGCAAACGGCAGCATGGCGCAGCCGGCCAGCACGGCGGAAAAGCCGAAGGCGTTCTGCAGGTACAGCGGCAGGAAGGTCATCATCACCTGCGCGGCGATCGCATAGCCGAACATGCCCAGCACGGCGCCGACGAACACGCGGCGGCCAAACAGCGACAGATCGACCATGGGTGCGCGCTGGCGCCGTTCCACCAGCACGAACACGGCCAGCAGGGCCGCACCGGCCACAAAGCGCAGCACGGTGGCGCGACTGGCCCAGCCCGCCACGCTGGCGTCGATCAAGCCCCAGATGATGGCGAACAGGCCGGCGGAGAAGAATGCCGCGCCAAGCGGGTCGAAACTGGCGTTGGACGCATCTTTCGATTCGTCCACGTGCTTGCCTACCAGGCACATCAGGATGGCAACGACAGGCAGGTTCAGGTAGAAAATCCAGCGCCAGTTGATGGCGCTCGTGATCAGGCCGCCCAAGAGGGGTGCCACCGTCATGGCCACACCCATGGCCGCGCCCCACACGGACCAGGCGCGCGCCCGCTCCTTTTCCGCATGGAAGGTGTGGCCGATGACGGCCAAGGCGGACGTCAGCAGCAGCGCGGCACCGAGTCCCTTGATGGCGCGCGCCACGTTGAGCACGAACGGCGTCCACGCCAGGCCGCACAGCAGCGACGCCAGCGCGAACACGGCCAGGCCAAACAGCATCACCCTGCGCCGGCCCAGGCGGTCGGCGATGCTGCCGGCCGGCAGCAGGAACGAGGCGAACGCCAGCATGTAGGCGCTGACCACCCATTCCACGTCGACGAAGCTGGCGTTGAGCGAGCGGGCGATCGACGGCAGGGAGACGGCCACGACGTTGGTGTCGAGCATGATCAGCGCGCAGACGCCCGAGCACGTATATAAAGTCCAGTTGGTATTTTTCATGTCCCGATTGTAAGCACGCTTGTATTATTTCCTGTTATAAGACAAGCGCCTTATAATTTACCCATGGTGAATACAGACAAAGACATGGAACTGCGGCATTTCCGCTGCGTGCTGGCCGTCGCGCACAGCCTGCACTTCGCGCGGGCCGCCGTGGAACTCGGTATTTCGCCGCCCGCGCTGACCAAGCAGGTGCAGGAAACGGAGCAGCTTCTGGGCACGCGGCTGTTCCAGCGCAGCAAGCGCACCGTGTCCCTGACGGCGGCAGGCGAACTGTTCGTGCTGGAAGCGTCGCGGGCGCTGGGGCAACTGGCGCAGGCGCAGGAAGTGGCGCGGCGCGCCGGGCGGGGCGAACTGGGACGGCTGGAAATCGGCTACGTGGCTTCGGCCGCCTATTCCGGCGTGCTGCAGGACCAGTTTGCCCGCTTTCGTGCCAGCCATCCCGGCATCCACATCGGCGCGCGCGAATACGCGATGGATACCCTGCCCGGCTTGCTGGACCAGGGCCGGGTCGACCTGGCGTTCGTGCGCCCGCCCCTGCACTTGCCGGACGGACTGGACAGCGTGGTCTTGCTGCGCGACCGCTTCGTGCTGGCCGTGCAGGCGGACAGCCTGCTGGCTTTGTCTGACCCGGCGGCGCCGGCCGCGCTGGCACAGCAGGCGTTCATCGTGCCGGAACAGGAATTGGGAACGTTGGAAGTGAGCCGGCGCGGCGGCTTTGCGGCGCAAGTGGTGTCGCGCCCGGGCAGCCTGGTGGCCGTGCTGACGGAAGTATCGCTGGGGGTCGGCTGCGCCATCGTGCCCCATTCCGTGATGGCCAGCGTGCAATTGCCGGGCGTGGTGTTCCGCGAGCTGGCAGGGCCGCAGATCAGCTCGGAAATCGCCGTGGCCTTCCGCCGCCACGAACAGGCGCCCGCCGCGCGCGCCTTCATTGCCCAGTTGCGCGCGGTAGCGCTGTAACGCTGGTTTAAGCTCAGCTGTTCTTCAATACCGCCACGGCGTAGGTGCAGGCGGTGGCCGTTTCATTCTTGAACACGCAGTCGGCGGGCGGACCCAGTTCCAGGCAATCGCCCTCGTCCAGCACGTGACGCGTGTCTCCTTCGATGAAGACGAGGCTGCCGCTGAGCGACCATATGAGTTGTCGCCGCGACACATAGGCGGCGGCCGGCATGGCCACCACGGCGCCCGGCGGCAAGGTAATATGCACGAGGTCGAGCGGCATGTCGGACGCGGGCGACACGTGCCGCCGCAGATAGCCGCTCTGCGGGTCGGTCCACACCGGTTGTTCCGCCTTGCGCAGCAAACGCCCCGCGCGCATCTCGGCGCGGGCGATCAGTTCGGACATGCTCAGGTCGAAAGCGCCCGACAGCCGGGCCAGCAAGGTGGCCGTGGGGCTGCAGTCGCCCCGCTCCACCTTGTGCACCATCGCGCGCGATACGCCCGAGCGGGCCGCCAGGTCCGTCAGCGACCAGCCCAGGTTTTCCCGCTCGAGGCGCACCCTGGCGCCGATGCGCTGATTCAATTCGTCTGGTTTAGTGGACATGTATCGGCTTCCATTCGGATTTTATTGGACAAGCGGTGAGCGGCAATCTATGATTTGTCCATTATAGTAGACGCTTGACGAGGAGAGCAACATGCAGATACGCGACGCCCATGCGGGCGATATCGAGGCCATACTGGCCATCTACAACGATGCCGTCAGCAACACCCTGGCCATCTGGAATGAACGCACGGTCGATGCGGCCAACCGCGCCGCCTGGCTGGCCGACCGCCAGCGGGCCGGCTATCCGGTGCTCGTCGCCATCGATGCGGAAGGAACTGTCGCTGGCTACGCCTCGTTCGGCGACTGGCGCCCGTTCGAGGGTTTCCGCCATACGGTCGAGCATTCCGTGTATGTGCGCGCTGATCGCCGGGGTGCCGGCGTCGGCAAGGCCCTGATGGTGGAATTGATAGCGCGGGCGCGCGGCTTGCGCAAGCACGTGATGGTGGCGGGCATCGAGGCGGGCAATGCCGGCTCGATCACCCTGCACAAGCAACTAGGCTTCGAGGAAGTGGGATTGATGCGCCAGGTGGGCACCAAGTTCGGCGCCTGGCTGGACCTGGCATTCCTGCAGCTGCAGCTCGATACGCGCAGCGATCCGGACGGCATCGCGCCGCCCGGCTAAGCTGGCATCAGGGATCGATGTCCGGCGGTGGACGGCGCAGCGCCATATGTTCCCACACGGCCACCAGTACCAGCACGCAGCTGGTGATGCAGGCCAGGGTCAACGGTGAATACAGGCGGCCGTAGGCCATCGGGATCAGCGCCAGGATGATCAAGATGCCCAGCAGATGCGACAGCGGCGGCGCGGCGCGCTCGCTGCTGACCCATTTGAACAGCGCATTGCCCAGCAAATACAGGATCGGGCCGCCCAGCAAGGCGCTGATGCCGGCGAAGCTCGCTTCGTCCGGATGCACGAGGGCCAGTTCATCGGCCACGGCGCTGACGATCACGCCGCCCACGATCAGCACGTGGATATACGTGTAGGCCTTGCGGGCGATGCGGCCCGGGTCTTTCGAGTGGGCGATACGGTGGTGGCCCGCCTCGGCGCCTGTATCGAAATAAATCCACCACATGGCGATGCTGCCGATCAGGGCCGACAGGAAGCCCAGCCAGTTGGCGGCCGTCCATTCCAGGCCCGCGAACGTGGCGCCCGTCACCAGCAGGGATTCACCGAGAGCGATGATGACGAACAGGCCGCAACGTTCGGCCATGTGGCTGCCATCGACGTCCCAGTCGGCCGTCGTCGAGCGGCCCAGGCCGGGCAAGCCGAACTGCATCCAAGGGCCGGCCAGGTCGATCGCCAGTGCCAGCACCCACCAGAAGATGCGCTGTTCGGGCGACGCGATGCCGCCGGCGATCCAGAAGATGCCGGACAACACGGCCCACAAGGCGATGCGCTGGAAATTGCGGCGGCGCGACAGCGCTTCATGGCGCACGGCCCACCAGGCAAACAGGGGCCGCCCCACCTGCATGGCGACGTAGGCGCCCGCAAAAGCCAGGCCCCGCGTGCCGAACGCTTCGGGGATCGAGGCCGACATGATCAGGCCGCCCAGCATCAGCGCGAACAGGCAGATGCGCACGGGAATGCGCTCGGGGTCGAGCCAGTTGGTGATCCACGACGTGAAGATCCACACCCACCAGACGGCCATCAGCAGCAAGCCAGTCTGCAGCCAGCCCATGGCGCTCAGGTGGGCCAGCAAGCCGTGCGACAGTTGTGTGACGGCAAACACGAACACGAGATCGAAGAACAGCTCGATCATGCCCACCTTGCCGCTGTCCTGCACGCCGCGCTGGCGCAGCAGGGAAATGCGATTATTCATTTTTTTCCTTGCATAAAAACCGGAGCGGCGCCCGCGGCGCCGGCCAAAACGGCACGATGATAGCAGATGGGGATGGCGGCCATGGCGATGCGCTGCGGCTGGCATGCGTTTGCTCTTCCGGCCGAATTTCGCTACGATGGGCCGCATGCGCGGGACACCACCTCCACCATGTATCAGCTGAATTGGCGCGGCCCCTGGCTGGCTGCCGTGCTGCTGCTATCGCTCGGTGGCGACGCCCCGGTGCTGGCGCGCCAGCTGGCCGAACCGGCACCGGCGTGCCGGGCGCCGCAAACCATGGCGCTGACGGTCAACAGCGACGCCATCGCCACTGCCAGCAACGATATCAACGACAACACCCTGGTGGCGCTGCGCGCCAACGGCACCGCGTACTGGACGGTTTTATTGTCGACAGCGACTATCCTGCTGCAGCTGGATGCCGACCGCGGCGATACCATCGTGACGTTCCAGAAAGGACTGACCCTGCGTTTCCAGGCGCTCGGTCCGCAGCAATATCAAATCCTCATCGATGGCCCCATCCTCGATGACGGCACGCAGTACACGCTGACTGGCAAGGTAATAGCCGTTTTTGAACGCTGCCCGGTCCTGCCCGCGCCGGCCGCGCAATAAAGCGGCGCATGGCATCTATTTAATTCAATAAACCGTTTATATTCAATTACATTCCCTGTCCGATTTGCCTGTCGCCGCGAAATTGCCGGCGGTGCATTCGCGCGCCGCGCCCGGATGCCGCACCATTGCTGCCTTTGCGACAATTCGAGAGAATCGCGCAAAAAAATAAGCATAGAATCGCTACTCGTGATGCGCAAGAGCCGGCATGGTTATATTCCGAATGGCCGGAAACCATTTTTCAAATAAGAAAATAAAAAAATATATTAATCAATTTCGGATTGATTAATATCAAATGTCTTGCCTTTATTTGAAATGGCATATTGTCCTGCCACATTTTTATGGCATGGCCGCCAAGCTGTTGCAATACCTTTTCCACCGACTTACCCAACTGCCCCGGACCTGTCGGCCACGGGGCGCCCACCGCAAGTGCAGGCCGATATCACCTCATGGAGAATGTCATGTCCAACTTACCTCGCGTCGAAGTCACCAACCATACGCTGGCCGCCGGCCAAAGCGTCACCACCAACACCACGCCGAACAGCATCGCGCTGTCCATCGCCAGCAGCGACAGCAACAACCAGACCGGCATCGCCTTCCAGTTCCAGGGCCGCACCACGTACTGGAATCCCAGCGTCAGCACCGGTTTCACCACGGCCAAGCTGGCACGCGACACGGGCAATGGCGTCGTCACGTGGAAAGCCGGCCTGACGGTCAGCTACTCGCCGCAAAGCACGGGGCTGTATAACGTGCTGCTCGACGGCGACATCGTCGACGGCGGCACCGTGTATTCCTACACGGGCTTCGTGCTGGCCACCTTTACCTCGAACTCGCAGTAAGCGGCGGTTCCGCGCCCGCCTGCGGGCGGGCGCTCTGGATGGCCGCCCGCCAACGCATCCAGGCAGCCAGCCTGGCCATCCGACGCCCTTCCGGGCCCACCCGTTGTAAACGATTGCGATGCCGCGCGGCGCGCCATGCCGCCGCATCGCAGCCCGAGTCGCGTCTTGAGTGGAGGTTGTCATGGGTTTCAGCTTCGTCGCCACCGATCCGGCCAGCAAGGTCAGCCTGTATGAATCGCCGCTGCAGGCGGACCATGCCTGGGCCGGCTACCTGCTGCCGCCTGTCGCGCCGCCGGCCACGCCTCCGGACAGCATCAGCTATGCCGACAGCCTGTCGCCGCAGCGCATGGGCAGCTACGTGTTTGCCAGCGCCCGCCCGGCGGCGCTGGACGCGGCGCCCGGCCCCTTCATCGCCGCCCTCGCCGCCTACATCGACGGGCAGTCGTCGTCCCCGGGGCTGAACCTGAACGCACTGCTGTGGCTGCGCGACACCGATGCAGTGCCGGCCGATCCCTTCAAGAACTACGGCTGCAGCTATAGCTATAACCCGCTGACCAAGGGCTTTGCCACCAGTACCAATGTCAATTTCCTGCTGGGACAGGATCTGCTGTTCAACGTGCTGTCCGGCGTCGGCCTGTCCATCGACGCCACCAGCGGCAGTCTGCGGCTGTCCGCGCCGCTGGCGACGCCGCCGGCGCTGGCCTTCCAGCGCAACGCCAGCGATATCGGCATAAGAGTCACGGGCAGCGGCAACACGATCCGCACTTTCGTGCCGCTGGCAGGCGCGAATGCGGGCTGCCTGACCTTTACGGCCACCGTCAACCCTGCCGTCACCTTCGGCCCCCGCGGCCTGGCCGTCGGCTTCCCCCTGAGCGCGCGCGACACGGCCAGCGGCCAGCTGCAGCAGCTGTTCTACCCGGCGCTGAGCGCGCCCGCCGCGCTGCCGGCCAGCCTGGCCTGGGTCGGCACGGTCGACCCGCTCGATCCCTACAATCAGAAGCTGTCCGCCAAGGCCAGGCTGGAAGGCGTATTGCGCTGCGGCTTGCTGCCGGCCGGCCAGCCCGCCTTGCCGTCCACCTACCGCACGGCCCTGGGCCATGCGATGGCCTTGCTGCCGCTGGGCGCCACCAGCGGACAGCCGCCCGTGGTCGGCCTGCAGTCGGGCGCCCTGGCCTTTGGCTGCGCCGCGCCATCCCCGTCTCAGCCCGCCACCAGCAAGGCCTTGCTGACGCCGGCCGGGCGCTTCGGCCTGAACGCCAGCGGCCAGGCTGCCGGGACGCCGACAAACTTGTTATGCGGCATCTTCGGTTCGGAACAGCTGAGCATGACCACCTATGATGGCGCCGCGCCGGAAAATGACAGCCTGCTTTTCGTGCCCGCCTCGCCCGCCTACGCGGCCGTCTTCCCGTTCCAGGCCGCGACCCTGGACTTGCCCGATTCCGGTAACGTGGCCACGCCGCTGACGGCTGATTACCTCAGTTGCTGGGCCAGCGTGCTCAAGGGCGGCGCGGCCATGCCGCAATACCATGCGGAGCCGGCGGGCAGTCCCATGTACGGCTTGCCACCTTCCGCCCGGGCGGCCGCCTTGCTGCGCGCCGTGGCCGCCGATACCGTGCTCGCTTCGGCCCCGCCCGCGCTGCCCGTGCCGCAGGGCGCCGCGCACGCCTTTCCCCTGCTGCCGTATGGCGGCGCCGTCAGCGGCGGCCCGCTCGATATCAGCGCCTCCCTGCTGTCGAGCTTTGAAAGCAGCATCGTGGCCGCCACGCGCAAGGCCGTCATTTCCGGCGGCGCCAGCGCCACCTGGCAGGCGCGCGCGGCCGCCAGCCGCCGCGTGCGCGGACTGGCCGCCGGCGAAGCGGTGGCGGAAGCGCCGCACTACCGCACCACGCCGCAGGGCGCTGTCGCCACCGTGTCCAGCCAGGCGCAGGACCAGGACGCCTTCCTGTCGGTGACCCTGGGCCAGACCTTGGGCGCCGGCGGCCAGGTCTTGCCGTTCGGTTTCCGCTTCCCCGACGCTATCTTGCAGGACGCCTTGCAGACCAACCAGCTGTTCCTGGTGGCCGTCAACGCGGCCCACCTGTCGGACGGCGGCGCACTCTTCGACAATACCGTGGGCATCGCGGGCTGGACCATGCAAGCGCAGGTGGGCGTGGGCGTAACGCCCACGTCCTACCGCAACGTGATGCTGCTCAAGTATTGCAGCGGCAGTGTCAGGGAACGCGTCGCCAATCCGAACGCGTGGTCGGGCGCACCCGATTTTTCGCTGGCCGCCGACGCCGGCCCCAGCGTCCAGGGCATCGCCTACACGGGACTGTCGCAGTGGCTGCAGGACCTCATCGAAGCGGCCGAGGTGCTGGCGGCGGAGAATCCCGAATCGCCGTACCGGCATTTCCTGGAACTGGTCAGCGATCCCGCCTGGACGGGCGTGCTGGTGCTGCAGGCGGACCTGGATCCGTCCAGTCTGCCGGCCGGCCTGCAGGGCATCGCGGCCGGCCTCGACCTGACGCGCTTCGTCGCCCACCATTTCGGCTTCACGGCCAGCCGCGTGACGGTGCACGGCGACGGCAGCATCACCCTCGACGGCAATTCCAGCACCTTCGGCCTGGTCGACTACCAGGACCCGGCCTTCGCCGCAGGCCAGCGCAACGGCTTGCCGCCCGATACGCCGATCGCCCTGCCCGACACCGACAACTATGCGTTCCGCGTGCTGCAATTGCAGGTGCTGTTCGACAATGCCGCCATCAAGACCTTCAAGAGCTACGTGCAGCTGGCCGTCAACGGCCTGCTCGGCTCGCGCGTGACGGCCACCACCTTCGGCGGCAATGCGATGCCGAACAACGGCGTGGTACTCGACGGCAGCTATATCGACCAGAATGGCACCGGCATCTACATCTTCGAGCAAGCCACGCCGTCGATATTCAGCCTCGACAGCAACCTGCTGCGCCACGTGGCTTTCCAGCGCATCCAGTTCAACTGCCTGGGCACCACCGATGCGGGCGCGACCGTGCTGAACCGTTTTTCCGTCTGGGGCACGCTGGACTTCGCCAGCCTGGACGACCGCACGGGCGCCGTGCTGGACCTGCTATCATTCGGCGCGCTGGCGCCGGACCTGCCGCCGGACGGCGCAGGCCTGGCCTTTTCCAACCTGGTGATCGACATGCGCTATCCGCAGACGACGCCGTCGGCCGTGCGCTTCGACGAGGTGACGACCAACCTGGCCTACGACCTCGACGCCAGCCAGGCCAGGCCGGACAGCCTGTTCAAGGGCTTCGGCCTGGAACTGTCGGGCTTTATCGCCGCCGCCGACGGGCAAAAGCCGGCCGATTTCGGCTTCCTGCCCGTCAGCACGGCGCTGAACCTGGGCACGCTCGACGGGCCCTGGCACGGCGTCGTGTACGACGTCACCATGGGCGGACCGGGTGCGCTGGTCTCGGCCGCCGGCTTCCATTCGACCCTGCTGCTGGCCTGGTCGCCCGCCAGCACCGCCGGCGACGACGAGCAAGCCGTCTTCATCGGTCTGTCGCTGCCCGGCGCCGCGCCGGGCGCCAGGATGATCAGCCTGCAAGGCATCTTCAAGCTGGCCATCGACAATATCGGGCTGATGCGCCAGAAAGTGCCTGGCAGCGACGCCTACTATTATTATTGCCTGCGGCTCGACAATATCGCCATCAAGTTCCTCGGCATCGCCAAACTGCCGCCCGACGCGAACATCCAGTTCTTCCTGTTTGGCGACCCGAAGAATACGGGCAGCCTGGGTTGGTATGCCGCGTACATCGCCGATGCGGCCGCCCGGCAGGAGCCGAAGCAGGAGCAGGCCGCGCTGCCATTGCATACCATTTCAGCGGGGGGCGCAGCATGACCAACGTCGTGTACTGGAATATCGAGAACTTCGGCATCAACAAGGTCAACAATCCCAGCCGCAAGCGGCCCCGCTATGGCGAAGGCGGCCGCTGCGGCGGCAACCTGCCGGCCGTGGCCGCGCTGCAGCGCCGCAACCACATCCTGGCCATCCTGCGCGCAACGCAGCCCGACATTTTCGTCCTGATCGAGGTATCGGCCAGCGCGGCCGGCGCCGGCGACCTGGCGCCCGCCACGGGCGGCCTGCAGGGTGCGATCTTCCTGTTGCAACTGCTGCGCAACGACGCCACCGACCCCAACCGCGCTGCCTGGCGCATGGTGCCGCCGCTCAAAGTGGGCACGGACGGGCGCACGGAATCGGTCGCCGTGCTGTACCGCGGCATATCGGGCACGGCCGGTACGGCCACGGAAGTGCGGCGCTATTTCACGGGGCCGAACGTGTGGACGGGCGGCGGCGTGTCGGCTGTGGCGGCCGGCGCCGTGCCCGCCGCCTACCCGGCCGGGGGCGCCGGCGCGCCCAACATCCAGGATTTTCTCAACCCGCCAGGCCAGCCGGCGCGTATCATCCCGGCCGGCGCGCAGTACAACGGCGGCCTGGCCGAGGGCATGGCGGCGGCGCGCATCGCCTTCGCGCCCGCGCCGGCGCCGGCCGCGCCGCCCGTCGTTGGCGGTCTGGTCAATTTCAACGGCTTGCGCCAGCCCTTCATGGTCAGTTTCGTGGAAACCAACCAGGCCAACGTCATCACGCGCAACCTGACCCTGTTTGCCGTGCATGCGCCGCCCAACCACGGCGGCGCCACCAATTTCATCAATATCCTGCTGCGCGGCCTGCTCGACGTGGTAGCGGCGCCCGCCGGCGCGCCGCACAATGAAATCAAGCTGATCTGCGGCGACTTCAACCTGAACGCCATCCACGCGCTGCCGCCCGGGGTGGGCGGGCGAACCACGGCCTACGATCAGTTGCGCGGGATCAACTACATACCGCTGCTGGACCCTCCGCTTGCCATGCCGGTGGCAGCGAACCTGACGCTGGACGCGTATCAGGGCTACCTGGCCACGCATATCCGCCCCAAGCGCACCAAGCAGCAGCTGACGCAGCAATCGCGCTTCCTGTGGTCCGACAATACGGCCGGCGGCCCGCTGCTGGCGGCGCCGTATCCGGGCTATAACTATATCGGCAGCGATATGGTGAGCAACTTTTTCTCGATCGACAATATGCTCGTCAATCCGCTGGTGCCGGCGAATAACTACCAGTTCACGGTGATGAATCCCGTGTCGGGCACGCCGTTCACGGTGGCGGGCGCCATGCCAGCGGGCGTGCCCATCGGCACGCGCCCGCTGGCCGCGCAATTTACGAACTTGCCTGCCGGCATGGCCTGGCCGCAATCACCGGCGGCCGTGTATGCCGTAGGCCAGGCGCGCACGCTGAACGGCTGGGCCAATTACGGCTACCTGCGCAGCACCAGCGACCACCTGGCGCTGTTTGCCGTGCTGTAGACAGAGCGTCCGGGCGGGTGCGAGCGTCCGCCCTGGACATCATGACTGATTCAAGGAGCAAGTCCGTATGGCCACCACCGATACCGCGCTGGAAAACCTGCAGCAAGCCATCGTCAACGCCGCCGGCAAAGGCCCGTTCGCCCTCGATGCCGCCTTCCTGGAAGCGGGCCTGGCCGACCCGGACGTCGCGCCGCCCGAAAAATTCGACGCCGTCATCGGCCAGGCATTCCAGATCGACGCGGCGCAGTTGCTGGTCAGCTGCGCGGCAGCCGACGTGGGCGCCGTGAGCGACGGCGTCTTTACGGTCAGCAAGGCAAGCCTGCCCTTCATCGGCGGCCTGCTGCACACCCCGGCCACGCTGGTGTTTTCCACGCAGCCTGCCGCCGCGCGCACGTCGGGCGACGACGGCGATGACGCGGCCGTGCTGGTGGTGCAGGTGGCGGCCAGTCCCGCCGACTGGAACTGGGACAGCAGCTTTCCCTTCATGGGCGGCTGGCCGTTCAGCGAGTTGCCGCTGTCGGACGCGCTGCTGGTGTTTTCCAGCGCCGACGGCGTCTATCCATGGGGCGGCGACGGCGCGCTGTCCGTCACGGGCGGCGCCAGGCAGAACCTCAGCGCCAGTGTGGCCCTGCCCGCCTTCGTGACGCCATTTCTGGAACTGTTTTCCGACCTGGCGGCGCCGCCGGGCAAGCTGCGGATCGGCGGCTACCTGGACATGGCGCTGTACGACGGCAAGACGTTCGAACTGGGCGGCCTGATGCCCAGCGGCGTGCTGTCGGCCACGCTCAGCGAGCTTGACTGCACGTTCGCCGGCTACCTGCGCGTGGCTGCGCCCAGCCTGACCGTGACGATCCCGCCGCCCGTCGATGCGCCGCCGCCCGACGCCCTGCTGCTCGACGACGGCATGCAGCTGCTGCTGCTGCGCGGCGGCGGCGAACTGGCCGACGAGGAAGCGGCCGACGGCGACCAGGCCGCCACGCTGGCCCTGACAGCCACGCTCAGCGTGGAAGGCGCAGGCGCCACCGACTACACGCTGTCGCTGCTGCTGCAGCCATCAAACGCCAACGGCGACGGCAACTACGCGGTCAGCCTGGAAGCAGGCAGCGACGGGCAGCCCCTCAGTCCCGGCGCCGCCATCAGCCTGATCGGCGGGGGCGCCAGCTATTTCCGCGCCACGCCGGCCGTGCTGCAGGAGTTCCTGACGTCGTTCGGCCTCGGCGGCATGACCATCAGCGGCAGCATCCCGCCCAAGGCGGCGCCCACGGTGGACCAGGTCACGCTGCAGCTGCGCAGCGTGCGCGATCTCAGCTGGCAGCCCATCCCGGCGCCCACGCCCGAGCTCAGCTTTACCATCACCTCGTTCTTCCTCGACTGGACGGCTTACCAGCCGCTGGCGAGCAAGGCCAGCGGGAAGTCGCGCTATGAATACCTGTTCGGCACCACCTTCACCCTGTTGCCCACGGTATTTCGCAACCTCGACGGCACGCCGGGCGGCGAATTCGAGGTGCAGTTCAACTCGGCGCAGCTGTTCCAGGCCAGCTTTCCCGGCAAGGCCAGGCTGTCGGACTTCCTGTCCGTCGTCTCGAACGGCATCGTCAGCCTGCCCGACAGCATCGAGGCCGAAGTGTCGAATATCGTGCTGAGCATCGACGGCGCGGCCCAGTCCTTCGCGTTTTCCAGCGACTACGCCATCAGCCTGTCCTTCCTGACGGTGGGCGGCGCGCCCATCCTGAGCATTTCGGAAGGCCAGATCAGCCTGTCGGGCATCAGCGCCACGGTGGCCGCGGACAAGCAGGAAGGCGCGCTGGCCCTTGTCGAGGCCGGCAAGGCGGGCGCCGGCACGGCCTGGGCCGGTTCCATTTCCGGCTTGCTGGGCGTGGGCGCCAGCCTGCAGGCGGCCGTCAGCGTGGCCTACAGCAGCCAGGAAACGCCACCCCGCTGGACCCTCTCGGCCTCGCTCGCGCAAGAACTCGACGTGGGCGAGATGATCAAGCAATTCTTTGCCGCCGGCGGCCTCTATGATTTCCCGGTCTTCTTGCCGGGTAACCTGAAGATTTCCGCGTTCGCCATCGAAGCGGTCATTCCCAGCGGCAAGCCCAGCGCGGACCTGGCCACCAGCTACACGGTCGACACCACCTTTACCTGGTTGTTCATGCTTGGCCAGCAAGAGATCGGCTTGCAGAAAGCCACGCTCTCGGTGCAGTATGACGGCGCCAAGCCGGCTGCGCAGCAATTTTCGGGCAAGGCCGATGCCGTATGGATCTATACCGCCATCAATCTGAAACTGGGCTTCGGCTATGCGTTCCAGCCGACGGACAAGGGGCCGAACCACACGCTGTACGTGAGCTGGGAAGGCTTCACGGCAACCTATACCAGCGGCAACGAGATGCTCAGCTTCACCCTGGCGGGCTGGTCTCTGGGCAGCCTGATCCAGGCGCTCGTGCGCACGTTGGGCGATCCGTATTTCGTGCTGCCGTCGCCGTGGGACGTGCTGAACCAGGTCACGCTGGACGGCCTGTCCATCAACGTGTCGCTGAAAAGCGGCGAAAAGAACCGCCTCAGCGCCACCTACACGCTCAGTTCACCGCTCAACCTCGGCTTCATCGTCATCCGCAGCATCGTCTTCAAGCGCAATACGGACGGCAAGGTGACCCTGGCGCTGGACGCCACCGTGCCGCCATTGCTCAAAGGCAGCATGGGCGACTTGCTGGACCCGAACAAGGGACAGGACGTGGAACAGATGCCCAGCGTGCCGGGCGCCGGTTCCAGCTATTTCAAGGTCTTCCTGCTGATGCTGGGCCAGCGCGTGGCCATCAACGGCGCGTCCGATTTCAGCTCGACCAAGGCCGTCATCGACGCGCTGGCCGGCGTGCCGTCCACCACGGGCAAGAACAATCCCGTCAACCCGGGCAGCGGCGTGCAGGGCCAACCGTATTACCAGCCGGACAGCAACTGGCTGATCGCCGCGCATTTCGGCGTGCTGCAGACAGCCGGCGTGTGGGCCGTCGACGTACAGATCGTCTTCAACGATCCCAACCTGTACGGCTTGCGCCTGACCCTGGGCAGCCCCAAGATGGGCGGCCTGGCCGGCCTGGTGGTCGATATCCTGTACAAGAAAATCAGCGACGACGTGGGACTGTTCCAGATCGATTTCACCTTCCCCGACAGCATACGCAACCTGAACTTCGGCGCCGTCAGCGTGGTGCTGCCGATGATAGGCATCAAGATCTACACGAATGGCGATTTCCTGATCGACATCGGCTTTCCCTACAATATGGACTTTACGCGCTCGTTCAGCTTCAGCGCCATCGTCTACGGCGTGCCAGTGCTGGGTTCGGGCGGCGTGTATTTCGGCAAGCTGTCGAGCGCGACGGCGACGCAGGTGCCGAAAACCGATCTCGGGTATTTCAATCCCGTCATCGTCTTCGGCCTGGGCCTGCAGCTGGGCCTGGGCTACAACTTCGTCAAGGGGCCGCTGAAAGCCGGCTTCGCGCTGACCGTGTTCGGCATCATCGAAGGCGTGATCGCCACCTACCATCCGTACGACAGCAGCAACGCCGTCGCGCTGGCCAACGCCGGCGCGTCCGGCAGCGTACAGGAAAGCAGCTACTTCAAGCTGACGGGCACGTTCGGCGTGATCGGCATGCTGTACGGTGAAGTGGACTTGAAGATCATCAGCGCTTCGCTGCTCGTCAATATCACCGTGTCGGTGCAGATCGGCTACGAATCCTACCGCGCCATCCCCCTGTCGGTGACGGCCTCGGTGCGCATCAGCCTGCGCGTCAAGATCGACCTGGGCATCTTCAGCTTCACCATTTCCGTCGGCTTTTCCGCCACCGTCAGCGCGCAATTCCGCATCGGCAGCGACAGCCGCGCGCCGTGGGATGGCGGCGGCGCGCTGCGCCTGGACAGCCTGGCACGCGGCCGCGCGCGCACCTTGCCGATGGAACTGCAGGCCGCCATGCTGCGCGCCGGGCCGCGCCGCCAGCCGCGACGCGTGCTGCGCACCGACGCCAAACCGGTGCTGCAACTGGTGACGGCGCCGCAATTCACGGTGCTGGCGCCGCAGGGCGCCACCGCCAGCAGCGCGCAGCAAGGCGCGTTCGTCTGCCTGTTCGCCATGGATGCGCCGGACCCGGCCGCCGGCGGCGCGGGAACAGGCACGACCTCGTTCGACCTGCTGTGCAAGGCGTATTTCCCGTGGCTGCTCGATGCCTTGCAGCCGGCGGCGCGGGCCGACGGGGCGGCGCTGGACCTGGCTGCCGCCGCGACTGCCAGCGTCACGCTGGCGCAGCTGGTGGCGGGCATCCAGGTGCTGGCCGATCCCGCCATGCAGCCATTCAGCATGGGCGACCTGCTGCAATTTCTCGCCGACAGCTTCATCGTGAACATCAGCGCGCCGGGTGCCAATATGGACGGCGCCACGCTATTCCCGCTGTTCGACGGACTGCGGCTCGACGTCCCCGACCCGCAAGGCGGCGCCGGCACGCAAGCGATCGACCTCGAGACCTACGCGACGGCGACGGAACAGTACCGCAGCACGGTGGCCGGCGTGCTGCGCCAGGTGGCCGCCAAGGTGGGCAAGGCGCCCGCCAGGCCCGCGCTGCTGGCGCAGGACGACGCTGACGCCGAATCGATGGCGGCCTTCATCTTCGTCGACGTCTTCAGCCTGATCGGCCGCGCGCTGCTGCAATCGGCCATCGATGCCTTCGACAATTACAGCTATGCGCTGCAGCCAGGCGACAGCATCGCCGGCATCGTCGCCGCCTTCAACGGGGCCGGCAACGCCATCGACGCGGACGACGTGTCGCTGCCGAACGCCGCGTATCCGCTGAACGGCGCGCTGCCGCTGCAGGTCGGCGGCCTGTCCGCCGTGATCCAGACCGGCGATACGCTGGCGGCCATCGCCGCCCGCTACACGGATCCGGCCGGCGCTGGCGGGCGCTGGCAAACCACCGCGGCCCAGCTGATCGGCGCGAATGCGGCGCCGCGCGCGCTGCGCACGGGCGTGACGCTGGTCTTCGACTTCGGCGCCGGCGCCGTCAGCCACGTCACCGCGCCAGGCGACAGCTTCGGCGCCATCGCCGCCGCGCTGGGCGTGCCGCTGGCCGCTCTGGCGCAGCAGGCATCGCTGTATGCGCGCGCCGACCTGCTGCTGCCGACGGCCATCCTCGCCGTGCCGCCGCTGGCCTACGCATCGGCCGCCGGCGATACCCTGGCCGGCATCGCCAGCCGCTTCGCCGCCACGGTCGCCGGGCTGGGGCGCGACAATGCCGGCGTCGCCAATCTGTTCGCCGCAGCGCCGGGCCGGCTGGCCATCGCCCGCCTCGACGCCTTGCCGCTGGAGCAGCTGTGGAGCGGCGTGCAGGCGAGCGGCGCCGTGGCCCAGGCCGCCGGCCAGGTCGCGCGCTTCATCACCTATGGCTTGCGCCTGCCGGTGGCGCCCGGCCTGAGCCTGTCGCCATCCTTCCTGTACAGCAAGACGCAGACCGACTACGCGCTGTACCAGCTGACGGGCCAGCAATTCCCCACGCCCGCCAGCGCAGCCGGCGGCTACCGCATCGGCCTGGGACGCAATGCCATTTCGCATGGCGTCGCCCTCGATTTCATCACCTTCGCCGGCGCGCCCGGCACCAGCCTGCCCATCGACCTGGACGCCGCGTACGGCTTGCTGTCAGGCGTGCTGGCGTATGCGCAGGCGGGCAGCTTCGTGCCGTCGCCCGCGCTGCACATCCTGCCTCTGGCTTCCTTGCAGCCGCGGCAGTTCCCTGCGGCAGGCTACGCCGCCTGGATCACCGCCGACCTGGCGCGCCTGGCGGCCGTGACGTCAGGCGACGCTTCAGCGGCGTTCGCCACCGCCAGCCAGGCCACGCCCGCGCCGTATCTGTGGCAATTGCCCGACGCCATGCTGGCCAGCATCGCCCGGCGCCAGGATACGCTGCAGGCGCTGTACACCGAGGCGCAATACGCGGACATGCTGGCCCTGATGCCCGCCTATCGTCCCCGCATCGGCAACACGCCACCAAACAGCAGCAGCACGGTGTTTCAGGACATGAGCGGCTATGCCTACGCCACGCGCGTGGACTTCCAGATCACGCGCATGCCGGCCGCCACCGTGGCCACCAACGACGCCAGCGGCACCGCGCTGGCCAGCGCCGCCACCCTGGCCCACGTCTACGAGCTTGTGGGACCGTCGGCCGCCGATGCCCAGCGCCTGCAATACCTGCTGAGCGGCATGGCCGCCGTGGGCGAAACCCTGGTGGCCGGCCTGTTCCTGCTGTACAGCGAAGGCGGAAGCGACCAGGTGGCGCTGACGGGCCAGGCCGATGCCGACTACCTGTGCTTCCTGACGCAAACCAATCTGTCCACGGAAAGCCATCCGCCGGCCAGCCGCATGCTGCTGGACGCGGCGGAGACGGCTTTGCCGAGCGGCATAGCCAACAGCCCCTCGCAATTCATCAAGCTGCTGTGGGAGCAATCGGTGGTGCGCGGCGGCGGCTACTATCTGTATTTCGAGGACATGGTGTCGGGCGCCGGCCTGCCCCCATCCGTCTTCGACGCCACGGGCACGGCCACGCTGACCCTGGTGGTTCCGCTGGCGCGCCAGGCGGGCGCCGCCGACACCGTGCCGAACTTCGTCAACGCCCTGCTGACGACGCAAGCGATCGACCCGCAGCAGGACGTGCTGGTGTTCGAATCGCTGAGCAAGCCGGCCAAGACCCAGCCGTTGGCCCGGGCCGCCACGAGCACCCTGACGGCGCTGTCCGCCACGTATGGCATGGGCGTGGGACAGCTGGCGCGGCAAAACGCCGTGCGGCCGCTGCGCGCCGGCGCCAGCGTGCCCGTGGCCGGCATTCTGCACCAGCTGAACCAGCAAGACATGGCCGCGCCCGGGCAAGCGCTCGAGCAGCTGGCCGCGTATTACTCGGCCGGCGCGACCCCGCTGAGCGCGGCGCAGATCGCCGCCTACAATCCGGGCGTGACGGTGGCGCTGGGCGCGACCATGCGTATTCCGCCGCTCGTCTATCGCGTGCCAGCCACTTTTGACGCTCCCGGCAATACCTTCGCCGCCCTGGCCGCCTACTATGGCTTGTCGGTGGACGCCCTGGCCCTGGGCGCGGCCGACACCGAAGGCCTGTACGCCGATGGCGCCGTGCTCGACGTCGACAGCCTGGCCCTCGATGCGCAAGCGACCTTGGCGCCGGGCAACCTGTCGTTCCAGCTCAAGCGAAGCAACGACGGCGTGCCCGTGCTGCCGCCCGATCCCACGCCGCAGCAACAGCAGCTCTATGCGCAAGCGACCCTGTCTGCGCTGTACAACACGCTGTCGGCCGGCCTGGGCGCCAACCCGTATTTCCTGCCCAGCCCCTACAGCCTGCCCTTCGGACCGCAGGACCATGCGAACGACAGCGACGGCGGCGGCGACGATGGCGAAGCCCACCGCCGGCGCTATGCGGCCGCGGCCCTGGCCGATTACGACTACCGCCAGGCGCTGGGCTACCTGGGCAACAACAGCAAGGGACTGCCGTTCGCCCTGCTCAATGCGGCGCCGGCCAATCCGCCGGCCGGCCTGCCGCCCGCCGCCGACAATCCTTACCTGGGCGTGGGCGGCCATGCGTCGTTGGCCCTGCGCTGGCAAGACCTGTTCGGCAACACCACCGTCACGCCGTTCGAGGCGCCGCCAGCCGGCTACACGGGTGCGCTGGACCAGGCCCCCGCCGCGCTGCGCTACACGGATCGCCTGCTGGGCCTGTCCGCCTGGCCGAAAGTCCAGGCCAGCTACCTGTATGGCATGGATGCGGGCGGCGCGCCCGCGCTGCTGCTGACCTTGCGCATGGATGGCCTGGCCTACGCCACGCCAGCCGATGCGGCGCAAGACTTGCCCGCCTACCAGCGCCTGTACTTCCAGCTGCATCAGGACTATACGGGCCTGGGCGTGCCCGGACTGAGCGGCAATGCGGTGAGCATCGCCCTCAACAACTCCCTGCTGGCCACGCCGCTGCAGCCGCTGGACGAGGCCCGGTCGCGGCAGGTGCGCGACTTCGTCGCCGCCTGCGCCATCTATCTGCAGGCACTGGTTGATGGCGGCAGCGCCACGGCGCCCGCCGCCACGCTGTCGGTGCCGGTGCCGCTGGCGCAACTGGCCAGCGCCAACCGCATCGCGCTCGACGTGGCACTGGTGCTGACGCGCCAGGCCATCCTGCTCGATCCCGTGCTGGCGGCCCTGCCGGACGGCGCCAGCGTGGTCAGCGCCGTGCTGCCGCAGGCCGACACGGATGGCGGCGCATCCAGCTACACCACGTTTGCCAAGGCGCTCGAAGCGTGCCTGAAGACGCCGCAATGGTCGATGCGCGCGGGCGCGGGCCTGACGCGCGTGGGCAGCGCCGGCCAGCAGACGCAGCAGTTGTTCGCCGTGCGCTTCAGCGACACGCCCGGACTGGGCATCCATTTCCGCCTGGGCCAGCAGGCCAGCTACTACGCGCCGCTGCCCGTCGCCAATTCGCTGGAAAGCCGCACGGTCAGCATCGACGCCTATCCGGCCAATACGCCGCATGCGCTGACGCTCAACAGCGTCGACCTGAACCTGTGGCTGCAAAGCTGTCTCGACGCCATCGACAAGTTCCTCTCGGCCACCTATGCGCCGCCCGCCTACATCCTCGATCGCCTCAACGGCATCGCCGATCCGCTGCAAAGCGGCCAGCTGGGCCTCGTACTCCAGGCGAAACAGACGCTGGCCGACGCCATCAGCGCCACGGTCAGCCCCGTGCTCAGCAGCAGCGCCACGGACGACGCCACACGCGTCAGCGCGGCCGCCACCATGCGGCAGCAGTTGCTGACCACCCTGGGGCCCGCCTTTGCCGCCGGCGCCGTGGTCGTGTACGGCGTGGACCAGCTCACGGGCGTGGACGGCGTCTACCCGGCCGGGCCGCCTGCGCTGTACGGCCAGCCCGCCGGCGCGAACACAGCCGACGGCACTGCGGACGGCGCGGCCGGCGACGCCAACCAGAACTACACCTTGTTCCCGACCCGGCTGCCTTTGCTGGGCACGGCCGCGCCAGACCAGAGCCGGCTGTCATTCAACTTCATCTCGAAGAATGTCGAAGGCCAGGCCTATGTGCCGCTGGACTTGCGCTATCAGATCACGCACATGGAATTCGACCAGCAATTCGTGCCCGGCATCGAAAACTACACGCAAAGCCAGTGGCTGCTGTTCATCACCGGTCCGTTCGAGGTAGCGCTGGGCAATGGCACGCAATATATCCCCGTGCTGAACCGCGCCCTGCCCGTGCCGCCCACGGTCAACCGGCAGACCGCCACCGCGTCCGCCACGCCGCAGGCCGGCCGCATGCGCCTGGCCGCCGACGGCTTGCAGCCGGCCCAGCTGGCCCAGTGGGATTACGGCTTCAGCTATACCTATCGCCAGGCGGCGCAGGATGCCGTGCACGTCAGCATTGTGCTCAACGTGCCGCAGCAGGCGGCCAGACTGTCCGCGGCGACGGGGCCCGACCTGTTCACGGCGCTGGCCGCCTTCGTCAGCAACTATCCGCTCATCTCGGCGGACCTCGACGCGTTCCTCGCGCCCCTCGATGGCAAGCAGGATACGGCCGATAGTATCGCCAAGGCAACACTGGCCACCACCGCCTTCCAGCAGCTGGTGACCCAGGTGGCCGCCAGCTATGGCGAGCATTTCGGCGCGGCGCGGCTGGCGGCGGCGCAAGGCGAGGCCAGCGTGGCCGTGGAATTCGACGCGCGCCTGGAAGACCATGGCGGCGACGCCTGGTATGCGCTGCTCAACGTCACCGTTGGCGGCGCGCCCGCCATCTACGACCCGCTGGCCGGCACCCTGAGCAACGGCGCCGTCAGCGTGCCTGTGCCCGTGCTCGACATCGATGCGCAGCAGTACCGGGCCACGCCGGCCACGCCCACGCCGCCCGATGCGCTGCTGGCCTACCGCTACGCGGCCATCGCCGCCGGCGCGCCCGACCTGTCGTTTGCCGCCGCACTGGCCAATACCGGCCGCGAGGTGCGCATGCCGGGGCTGAACGTGATGGTGTACAAGAACGCCCAGGCCTCGCTGTACGTGCAGCGCAACCGCTACCTGTGCCCGCCCAGCCAGACGCAGGTGTCGACCATGCCCGCCTTCCTGTACCAGACGCCGGTCGTCAAGTTCAGTGACCCCATCCTGCCGCGCCTGAGCTGGCAAGGCTATGATTTGCGGCAAGTCGTACCGGTGGGCGGCAGCGACGTGGCGGCCTACATGCGAGGCTTCTTCAACGCCCTCTTCACGGGCGCCTCGGGCAGCGTGCGCATCGCCATGGATGGCAGCTATTCCTACAGCGTGATGCCGGCTGTGGCGGGCTTTCCCCGCACCTCGCTGCCGGTCAGCCTGCTGCCGGCCGTGCTCGCACCCATCGATGCGGCCCAGCCTCCCGCCGCGCCCATGGCGCTGGTGGCCCAGGTGCAGCAATGGTATGACACGCAGCAGCCGACCACGGATGGCGGCGCCGCCATGGATTTCCGCCTGAACTTCTTTACGGACGGCGCGCCCGAGCAACTGCTGCTGTCGCTCGAAGACGTGCGCTGGGTGGTGCGGCCCTGACGCGGCGGCGCAAGGTCAGGACACGGGCGTGGGCAGCGGCAAGCCGGCAAAGTGGGCATGCAGGTTATCGACCACCAGCTGGCCCATCGCATGCCGCGTTTCCACGGTCAGGCTGCCCACGTGCGGCGTGAGCACGACGTTGGGCAAGGCGCACAAGGCGGCCGGCACACGCGGCTCGTCGGCAAACACGTCGAGGCCGGCCGCGCCCAGATGGCCGTCCTGCAAGGCGGCGATCAGCGCGTCTTCGTCGATCAGCGCGCCACGGGCGATATTGATCAGGGTGCCTTGCGGGCCGAGCGCGTCGAGAACGCTGCGGTCGACGATCTTGCGCGTGGCCGGCGTGCCCGGCGCGCAGACGATCAGATAATCGCTTTCCTGCGCCAGGGCCAGCAGCGATTCCGCGCGCGGCACAGGAGTCTCCGCAATGGCGCGCGGCTGGAAGTAGCGCACGTGGATGCCGAAAGCGGCCAGGCGCAGCGCAATGGCCTGGCCGATCTGGCCGAAACCGAAGATGCCGGCCGTCTTGCCGCGCAGGCTGGACGCGGGGGCGATGGCCTCGCGGCGTTCCCAGCCGCCGTCGCGCACGAAACGGTCGAGCGCCACGATATGCCGCGCGCTGGCCAGCAGCAGGGCCAGCGCCACGTCGGCCACGTCGTCCGTCAGCACGTTCGGCGTGGTGGTGACGGCGATACCCCGTTCGCGCGCCACGTCGAGCGCCACGCCATCGAGACCCACGCCATTGACGGCGATGATTTCCAGCGCGGGCAGCAAGCCCATGTCGGCGGCGCTCAAGCCCAGCGCGCCCGTCGTGACGACGGCGCGGATGCGCGGCGCGCGCTCGGCCAGCCAGGCGTCGCGTTCGTCCGCCGGCACTTGCCAGGCGTGATGACAGGTGTATTGCTGTTCCAGCTGCGCGTTGACGGCAGCCGAAGGGCTGGGAGCAAGGATGAGGAGGTCGGGGGGCATGGGCGTCCTGGGTCGTGTCGACAAGATTTGCAGACGCAACTTAGCATATTTCAGACCATGGCAGGGATGACAACCCTATTACCGTCCCTGAAACCCTGCCCGGCGCGCGGTCTTTTCCCGCGTGGGGCTACCCCATCCAATCGTAGGTCGGCTTAGCCCAACGGGCGTAAGCCGACAAGCGCCGCCACAAAGATTGTCAGATTACGCTGCGCTAATCTGACCTACAGCTAATCTGAGCTGCACAACCTTCCATCCGACTCAACCCGGGCAAGGCACTCTTTTCACCTTGCCGCCCGTCTTGAACGGGTCGGCGCCCGCGCCCGGGTTTGCGTCGAGCCCAAAGCATGTGGCGCCGCCGGCGCTGACGACGCGCGTGGCGGGGCGGCCGTCGGCCGTCAGGTATTCCTCCACGCGGATGACGGGGCCGCCGCGCCAGGCCGAGGCGACCAGCTTCTGGAAGGTGCTGTCGCTCTTGAGTTCGGTCGTGGCCAGCCAGGGCTTGTCTTGCCTGGTTTCGCCGCGCAAGGCCTTGTCGGCGGCCCCGGCAGCCAGCCGGGCGCGCGTGCGCAAGTCTGTGGTGGACGGTATCGTGGAGGGTGCCGCAGGCAATTCCTCGGCGGGTACGGTGATGACTTCCGCTGCCACGGCGGGCGGCGCGGCAATTGCGGACGGCGCTGTAGCCCGCGCGCGCGGCATGGGAACCGGCACCGGCAGCGGCAAGGCCAGCGGTGGCGCCTGCGGCGCTGGCCGAGGCGGCAGCAGGGTCATGAACGCCACTTCCGTGTATTGCTTCAGTTGCCGCGCCGGCAGCAGCAGGAAATACAGACCCAGCGCATGCATGGCCAGGATCAGCGCGACGGCCGCGCCTTTCAGGCTCAAGCCCCGCCGTATGCGCAGGCGCATGGAAGCGGACGGTAGATGGCGGAGCAATGGCATGCGGTTTCCTGTGGGCGCCGGGCGCGATGGCCCATTCTAGCGAAACTTGACCATAGGCATTAATAAATCCACAAGGTACCGTCTGGCGCGCCTTTTTTCTCCAGATTCCAGTGCCTGGCTTGCCCGGTGTTGTACAAATGACGACTTTTTGATCGCTTTCTCACACTTTTCCACGCTGTGCGCCACGCTGGAATATAATGATAATCATTCTCATTAATATCCAGACAACACCATGCGCTCCTTCCACCTCGTCCCTACCCCGTTCGCCCTGGCCGCCTTCCTGCTGGCCAGCGCCGCCGCCCATGCCCAGACCACGCCGGCTGGCGACGCGCAAACCATGCCGACCGTTGTCGTTAATGCCTCGGCCGATGCGTCGGCGGAAGGCTTGTCGAAGGCGTATGCGGGCGGCCAGGTGGCGCGCGGCGGGCGCATGGGCATCCTGGGGTCCGTGGACATGATGGACTCGCCATTCGGCAGCACCAGTTATACGCAGCAATTCATTACCGACCAGCAGGCGCGCAGCGTGGGCGACTTGCTGCAGAGCGATGCGGCCGTGCGCATGTCGCGCGGCTATGGCAATTTCCAGGAAGTATATGTAATCCGCGGCTTCGCCCTTGATTCGGACGACGTGGCGTATAACGGCCTGTATGGCGTGCTGCCGCGTCAATATGTATCGCCGGAATTGATCGAGCGCGTGGAAGTGTTCCGTGGCGCCAGCGCCTTCCTCAACGGCGCGGCGCCGGGCGGCAGCGGCATCGGCGGCGCCATCAACCTGATGCCCAAGCGCGCCGGCAACACGCCATTGACGGAATTGACGGTGGGCGTGGAATCGGGCGGCCACGCCTATGCCGCCATCGACGTGGCGCGCCGCTTTGGCGAGAACAAGGAATTTGGCGTGCGCGTGAACGCCGCCAAGCGCCAGGGCGAGACCAGCATCAAGCGCGAAGACCACGACGTGGGCATGTTTTCCGTCGGTCTCGACTACCGCGGCCGCGGCTACCGCCTGTCGGCCGATGCCGGCTACCAGAATTTCGATCTGACGGCGCCGCGTCCCTCCGTCAACACGGGCAGCCTGACGGCCTTGCCTGGCGCGCCCGATGCATCGAAGAACTTTGCCCAGCCGTGGAGCTATTCGAAGGAGCACGATGTGTTCGGCACAGCGCGCGCCGAAGTGGACCTGGCCAAGGATGTCGTGGCCTGGGCCGCGTTCGGCAGCCGTTCGACGAAGGAATCGAACAGCCTGGCCCAACCGACGTTGAGCTCGCTCAATGGCGATGCCAGCGTGTACCGTTTCGACAATGCCCGCAAGCAGGAAATCCGCACGGGCGAACTGGGCATCCGCGGCAAGCTCACGACGGGCGCCGTCAAGCACACCCTGGTGGCCAGCTGGTCCGGGCACTGGAACGAGGCGAAGAATGCGTATGCGATCAGCGACTATGCGGGCTTGCCGACGAATATCTACCGTCCGCTGGACGTGGCCATGCCGCCCACCCTGCCCGACAACTCGGGCGGCGTGATGAGCGACCCGCGCCTGACGCAAAAAACCATCCTCAGCAGCTACGCCGTGGCCGACACCATGGCCTTTCTCGACGACCGGCTGCTGCTGACCGTGGGCCTGCGCCGCCAGCAGATCCGCGACGCGGCATATGCCTACGGCACGGCCGTGCAATATTCCAGCTATGACAAGAGCGCCACGACGCCTGTGGCCGGCATTGTCTTCAAGGCCAGCAAGAACGTGTCGCTGTACGCCAACTACATCGAGGCGCTGGTCAAGGGTCCCGTTGCCAGCGGCACCTATTTTGATGGCCAGAACGACGTGCCGCTGAGCAACAAGGGCGAAGTCTTCTCGCCCTACAAGTCGAAGCAGAAGGAAATCGGCGTCAAGTACGACGGCGGCAAACTGGGCATGAGCGCCGCCCTGTTTTCCACGGCCAAGCCTTTGCCTGCCGTGGTCGACTCGCGCGCCACCCTGTCGGGCGAACAGCGCAACCAGGGCCTGGAACTGTCCATCTTCGGCACGCCGATGGCGGGCGTGCGCCTGCTGGGAGGCCTGACCTGGCTTGATACGGAACAGCGCAAGACGGACAAGCCGGCCAACAATGGAAAGCATGCCATCGGCGCGCCAAAAACACAGCTCAGCGTGGGCGGCGAATGGGACGTACCCGGTGCGCCCGGCTTAAGCCTGAATGCCCGCACTGTCTACACGTCGACACAGTATGCTGACCTGGCCAACAGCAAGCAACTGCCATCGTGGACCCGCGTCGACATCGGTGCACGCTACCTGACGCAGGTGGCCGGGCATGACGTGACCTTGCGCGCGCGCATCGACAACGTGGCCGACCGCAGCTACTGGGCCTCGGCCGTCTCCTCGTTCGACGCCGGCAGCCTGGTGCTGGCCGCGCCGCGCACCTTCGTCGTGTCGGGCAGCGTGGCGTTTTAAATAGCTGGCAGTCCATGCCGTCACGAAAGCTGCCTTCGGGCAGCTTTTTTTTCGCGTGTACGCCTGTGCCGCAAGCGGCGCTTCGGCGACAATGCCCGCATGAAACGATACCCTGCCCTGCTGCTCTTGCTTTGCCTGTCCCTGCCTGCCGCTGCCCAAAAGCAAGCGGCCTGCCCGTATGCCGCCTGGAAAAGCGGCTTCAAGGGCGATGCGCGGGCGCAAGCCACTTGTTTGCTGCGTCCTGTGAAACTGTATGCGCGCCTGGGCGACAGCGTGCCGCTGCCCGAGTTTCTTGCCGCCCGCATCGGCCAGCGCACGGGCATCGCGCCTGCCAGGCTGCGCACCTGGCTTGCCGAGCAAGGCATCGCCGAAGCCGACGTGGGCGGCGCCGTCGATGCACCGCTGTCGCGCGCCGTGGGCCGGCTGGCCGCGCCCATGGCCCGCTATTTCGTCATCCACGACACCAGCTTCCCGAATTTCTTATTGAAAAGCATTCCCGATCACATCAACGACGCCAGCTGGGATTTCAACGACTTTACCTTGCGCAATCCGGCGCTGGGCGGCGGTCCGAAAGGCCACGTGTACGTGAACCGCCTGGGCGGCTCGCTGCAAGTGCGCGACTTCGGCACGGCCAGCTACGCCAGCAAACTGGAGAAGGACAAGCCGTCGCTGACGGGCCTGTTCCTGCACGTGGAACTGGTGCAGCCGCGCAACTCCGTACCCGGCGGCGGCAAAGGCAACGACGGGCTGGCGCCCGATCCCGGTTTTACGCCTGCGCAATACGAGCGCCTGGCCCTGCTGTACATCGCCGCCAGCGTGCGCAAGGGCACGTGGCTGATCCCCGCCTTCCACGCCGTGCTCGATACGGGCTTTGCGAATGGTCATGACGATCCGCAGAACTTTTCGCTGGAGCAATGGGATACGGCCCTCAGCCATTTGAGCGCAGTCATGACAGGCGCCCACACGCCGAATTGAGTATCACTGCAAGCCGATTTGGGGGATACTGTACCTCCCGCTTTTTACCGCGCGGGTGCCGTGCTGTCGATGGGGAGCTGCGATGACCTATGCCTCTGACCAGAAAATGCATGTACTGGACATGCCCGCGCGCACGCGGCGCATCTTCAGCATGCGCGATGCCGTGCTGACGCAATGGGAACACGAGGTGCGCGCCAAGGTGCGCGGCGCCGATGCCTTGCTGACACCGATATTGATCAATACCTTGCCCGCCTTCTTCGACAACCTGGCTGAAGCGCTGACACCAGGATATCCGCGCGACAATGCCACCAGCCATACCAATGCCCCTGCCGTGCACGGCAACGAACGGGCGCGCATGACCAGCTATGGCCCGGAGCAAGTGATCCAGGAATACCAGATCTTCCGCGACTGTTTCGCCGATGCGGCCCTCGAAGCGGGCGTGCCGCTGCGGCGCCGCGACTGGAAGGTGATCAATGCCTCGATCGATACGGGCATCCGCGAAGCCATCCTGGAATTTACTGCCATGCATGAAAGCTTCCAGCGGCGCATCGCGGCCGGCCTGTCGCACGACATGCGCAATCCCCTCTCCGTCATGCTCAACAGCGCCCAGCTGCTGCAGCGGCGCGCGCAGCAGCTCGACGTACCGGCCCTGGCATCGAAAATCATCGAACACGGCAAACGCCTCGACGACATGATCCAGGAATTGCTCGATACGCTCAGCTACCATCGGGGGCAAAAGCTGCCGCTGGTCTTGCATCGCTTCGATATCCTGCCGCTGGCAAGGCAGGTGGCCGACAGCGTGAATACGGGCCATCCGGGCAAGTGCGAGGTCACGGGCGCGTCCGTCACCGGCTGGTGGTGCGAAAATTCGCTGCGCCGCGCCCTGGAAAACCTCGTGGGCAACGCCCTCAAGTATGGCGACGACGGCCCCATCCATATCCACATCAACACCCTGCGCGAACGCATGATACTTACCGTGCACAACACGGGCAGCACTATCGCCCCGGAGCAGACCGAGCGCATCTTTGAATACCTGCGCCGCGAACACCAGGGCAGCGCGCCCGGCTGGGGCATCGGCCTGCCCTTCGTGCAAAACGTGGCGGAAAGCCACGGCGGCAGCGCGCTGGTCGACAGCGCGCCGGAAACGGGCACCACGTTTACCATCGACCTGCCCATCGATTGCCGGCCCTTTGTCACGCCGGACGCCTGACCTCGCCGCCACCTGCCCCAACACCGGCATTTTCCGCGCAGTAACGCACCAATACGGTGCGGATGACGGTTTTACGCCACAAAAATGGTCATTTTTTACATACTTTCGGCTGCGCGGCACTGGCACGATTTCTGCTGAGCTATAGTCAGACACGGCTCAAGGGAAATCACAACATGGCAAATTTTTTCAATGAAATGACTGCAAATGACGTGGGTACGGACAACAAGGTACGTGAACACTATCGTGAATTCAGCAACTGGCTGGAGCAGCAATCCCCCGAGACCATCGCCCGCAAGCGGGCCGAAGCCGACCTGACGTTCCGCCGGGTCGGCATCACGTTCGCCGTCTATGGCGACGATGCCGGCACGGAACGCCTGATTCCGTTCGACACCATCCCCCGCATCATCCCCGCCGCCGAATGGGCGCAGATGCAGACGGGCCTGGTGCAGCGCGTGCAAGCCTTGAACATGTTCATCCATGATATTTATCATGAGCAAAACATCATCAAGGCGGGCATCATTCCTGCCGAGCAGATATACAAGAATGCCCAGTACCGCCCGGAAATGCAGGGCATTTCCGTCGCCTCCGACATTTACGCCCACATCGCCGGCGTCGACATCGTGCGCGCGGGCCAGGGCGAATTCTATGTGCTGGAAGACAACCTGCGCGTGCCCTCCGGCGTGTCCTACATGCTGGAAGACCGCAAGATGATGATGCGGCTGTTCCCGGAACTGTTCGCGCGCAACCGCATCGCGCCCGTCGACCATTACCCGGACATGCTGCTCGACAACCTGCGCTCCGTCGCCCCCATGGGCGTCGATGACCCCACGGTCGTCGTCATGACGCCGGGCATGTACAACTCCGCCTACTTCGAACACGCGTTCCTGGCCCAGCAGATGGGTGTGGAACTGGTCGAAGGCAAGGATCTGTTCGTCAACGACAACTCGGTGTACATGCGCACCACGCGCGGCCCCAAGAGAGTCGACGTGATTTATCGCCGCGTGGACGACGATTTCCTCGACCCGCTGGCTTTCCGCTCCGATTCCTCGCTGGGCGTGCCCGGCCTGCTGTCCGTGTATCGCGCCGGCCGGGTGACCCTGGCGAACGCCATCGGCACGGGCGTGGCCGACGACAAGTCGATCTACCCGTTTGTGCCCGACATGATCAAGTTTTACCTGTCGCAAGAACCAATACTCAACAACGTACCGACGTACCAGTGCCGCAAGAGCGCCGATTTGTCCTACGTGCTGGCGAACCTGGCGAAACTCGTCGTCAAGGAAGTGCATGGCGCGGGCGGCTACGGCATGCTGGTGGGACCGGCGTCCAGCGCCGCGCAGATCGAGGACTTCCGCCAGCGCCTGCTGGCCAATCCGGGCGGCTACATCGCCCAGCCGACCCTGGCCCTGTCCGCCTGCCCCACGTATGTCGAGGCCGGCATCGCGCCGCGCCACATCGATTTGCGCCCGTTCGTGCTGTCCGGCAAGACGATTTCCATGGTGCCCGGCGGCCTGACCCGCGTCGCGCTCGGCGAAGGCTCGCTCGTGGTCAACTCCTCGCAAGGGGGCGGCACCAAGGATACCTGGGTACTGGAAGCCACATCCGCTTTTGCAGGAGAGAAAACATGCTGAGCCGCACCGCCGATCATTTGTTCTGGATGGCCCGCTACACGGAGCGGGCGGAAAACACGGCCCGCATGCTCGACGTCAACATGCAGACCTCGATGCTGCCCCAGTCCGAACAGGACGCGGAGCAAGGCTGGCGCGCCACCCTGGGGATTTCCGAGCTGCAAAGTGCGTACGACCATAAATATGGCCGTTTTCATACACGCGACGTGCTCGACTTCATGGTGCGTGACCCGAACAACCCATCGTCCATCCTGGCCTGCCTGACGGGTGCGCGCGAAAACGCCCGCGCCGTGCGCGGTACCCTGACGACGGAAGTGTGGGAAATCCAGAACGCCACCTGGCTCGACATGCAGAAGCGCTTGAAGAGCAATCTGCTGGAAACGGACCCCAGCCAGTTCTTCGAATGGGTCAAGTACCGCTCGCACCTGTCGCGCGGCGTCACTTTAGGCACCATGCTCAAGGACGAGGCCATCCATTTCATCCGCCTCGGCACCTTCCTCGAGCGGGCCGACAACACGGCGCGCATCCTGGACGTAAAATTCCACGGCGCGCGCGACACGTCGAAAGATATCACCCAGCGCGATTTTTACTACTGGGCGGCCCTGCTGCGCTCCGTCTCCGGCTTCGAGATCTACCGCAAGGTCTACCGCGACGTGATCACCCCGGCACGGGTGGCGGAATTGCTGATGCTGCGCGGCGACATGCCCAGGTCCCTGCTTGCCTGCATGGATGACGTGGTGGAAAACCTCAAGCACATCCGCAACGATGTATCGGCCGATACGGAACGGTTTGCCGGCAAATTGCACGCGGAATTGAAATTCGGCCATATCGACGACATTATGAAGGCGGGCTTGCACCTGACTTTGACGGAGTTTCTGGAAAACATCTACGACCTGGGCAACCGGGTCAGCCGCGATTTCCTCGTTCCCTTGGCGGCCTGATGCAGCTCACCATCCGCCACGAAACCCATTACGCCTACAGTGCGCCGCTGGCCTACACCATCCAGCAGCTGCACCTGACGCCGCGTATCGAGCCGCAGCAGCGGGCCCTGTCCTGGCAAATCACGACGCCGGGCCAGTGCCACGCCTACACGGATGCCTACGGCAACTTGTCGCACATGCTGACGATCAACGGCAGCCATCACTCCCTGAGCCTGGTGGCGCATGGCGTGGTGGAAACCATCTACCCGCACAAGGGACGTCTGAACCTGATCGATACCTTGTCGCCCCTGTTGTTTACCATGCCGACGCCGCTGACGCAGGCCGATCCCGCCATTCTCGACCTGGCGGCCGCCAGCTTGCCGGACCGGAGCGTGACGGCGGGCACTGGCCATCTGCTGCGCCTGGCCGAGCACATCGTCGGCAAGGTCGCGTATGAAAGCGGCGCCACCATGGTCACCACCACGGCCGGCGACGCCCTGGCCCTGGGACGCGGCGTGTGCCAGGACCACGCTCACCTGTTCCTGGCCTGCTGCCACGCCTGGGGCATCCCGGCCCGCTATGTATCCGGCTATATCGATCCGGGCACGACGGGCCACGCGGCCAGCCATGCCTGGGTCGACGCCTGGGCCGAAGACAGGGATTTCGCGGGCTGGGTCAGCATCGACGTCACGCATGCGCGGCTGATGACGGATGCGTATTGCCGCCTGGCCATCGGGCGCGACTACGATTCGGCGGCCCCCGTGCGCGGCGTGCGCCAGGGTGGCGGCACGGAAACCTTAAGAGTCGATGTGCAGATCGTGCCCGTGTAAACAGGCAGGAATGAGGCTGGCCGGGCCTTGCCAGCGGTATGCCGGGCCCGGCTGGTGTAAAATGCTTCCCCTTTTGATTTGATTTACGACGATGACTTATTGCATAGGCATGCGCCTGAACGAAGGCCTGGTCTTCCTGTCCGACTCCCGCACCAACGCCGGCGTGGACCAGGTAGGCACCTTCCGCAAGATGAGCGTGTTTGAAAACCCGGGCGACCGCATGCTGGTCCTGATGACGGCCGGCAATTTGTCGATCTCGCAGGCGATCCGCCAGATCGTTTCCGAACACGTCGATGCGGATGGCCGCAGCATCTGGAACGTGGCCAGCATGTACGATGCGGCACGTATCGTGGGCGAAGCCGTGCGCACCGTGCACTTGCGCGAAGCGAAGGCCCTGGCCGACTGCGGCATCGATTTCAACGTCAGCATCATTCTGGGCGGACAGATAGGCGCCGAGCGCTGCCGATTGTTCCAGGTGTATTCGGCCGGCAATTTCATCGAATCGCACGATGAAAACACATATTTCCAGATCGGCGAAGCCAAGTATGGCAAGCCCATCATCGACAGGGTCGTCAACCCGTTCACGCGCCTGGACGAGGCGGCCAAGTGCGCGCTGATCTCCATGGATTCGACTCTGCGTTCGAACATTTCCGTCGGCTTGCCGCTCGACCTGCTCGTCTACGAGACAGGCAGCCTGGCCGTCACGCGCTTTGTCACCATTGATGAAAAGAACCAGTATTTCCGCATGATCCGCGACACGTGGGGCGAACAATTGAAACAGGTGTTCGAAGGCATCGTCGATCCCGTGTGGAATGCGGCGCCCGAGACGACGACGAACGTGCTGTCGTCCGCCAACATGCACAGCAAGCCCGTGCGCGTGGCCATTCCCGAGCACGTGAGCCGCGGCGGCCTGACCGTGGCGCCGCTGCAATCGTTGGCGCAGCAGTTCAGCGACGACAAGCAGCATTGATCTGCCGCGCACCGGCTGCGCGCGGTGCTGGACAAGTCGCTTTTCGCGTGCTTTTATGGCAATATGGGTTGATATTTAATCCAGATTGACCTGAAAGGCAGGTGGCGCATGGACTTGATCACTTCCGCTGTGGTGGCGGCCATCGGGCATGGCGCTCCCGGCCATGCGGCCGAAGCCATCGCCAGCCATTATGAGCGGCTCAAGCAGGCCATCGCCAAGTTCGACAGCGCCGCCGCCATCCTGGCCGCCATCGCCGCACTGGAAGCCGAGCCTGCCAATAACCAGCTGCAACTGGCCCTGTCGGCCGCCCTGTCCAGCGCGAAAGTGCCGGACGACATGGAGACCCTGTTTGCCGCGCAAGGCTTGCTCGACGCGGTGCAGCGGCCTTTGCCCCAGGCACCCGACGTGGAAGCCGTACCCGCCCCGGCCGATAAAAGCGCCGTCGTGTCGAATTATGCCGTCGTCAAAGTGTATTTCGCCACGGACCGCCAGCGCGACGTGGGCAAGCCGCCGGCCCAGCGCTTCAGCGGCGAACGCAACATCCTGGGCGGCAATGGCCCTCTCAGCTATGGCAGCTGCGACATCAGCATCCCCCGCGACCATCGCATGGGCCAGCTGGAATCGCCATCGCTGTGGCGCCTGGAATTTCGCGACGACCCGGCCAAGCACGTGGTGGTGCTGTCCGCCGAGGTGCAGGACCGCGACAACTTCTTTGCCGCACTCAAAACCCAGATCCGCGCCTCGGCCGATAAAAGCGCCTTTCTCTTCGTGCACGGCTACAACGTGAGTTTCGAGGATGCGGCGCGGCGCACGGGACAGATGGCCTACGACCTCGGTTTCAACGGCGCGCCCGTGTTCTACAGCTGGCCGTCGCGCGGCGGCGTGGCCGGCTACACCATCGATGAAAACAATATCGAATGGAGCACGCCCCACCTTACGGCCTTCCTGGCCGACTTTCTCGCCAGCACGGAGGCGGCGCAAGTCTATCTGGTGGGCCACAGCATGGGCAGCCGAGGCCTGGCGCGGGCCGTGGCCGACTTGCTGGCCGCGCAGCCGCAGCTGGCGCAAAAGATCACGGAAATCATCCTGTCCGCACCCGATATCGACGCGGCCATCTTCAAGCACGACATCGCACCGAAACTGGCCGGCGCGCGCAACCCCGTCACCTTGTATGCCTCGTCGCAAGACCTGGCCCTGGCCGCCTCGAAAGCCGTGCACGGCTACGCGCGCGCGGGCGACAGCGGCGCCGGCATGCTGATCGTGGCTGGCGTGGAAACCATCGACGCCAGCGGGGTCGACACGAGTTTCATGAAACACACGTATTTCGCGGAAAAGCGCTCCGCCCTGTCCGACATGTTTTATCTGATACGCAACCATGCGCGCGCCGACCAGCGCTTTCTCGACCCCGTCGACACGGTGGCCGGCCGCTATTGGACGTTCAAACCGTGACGCCGTTCCATCCGGAGCGGCACGCATGCTAAGATACGGCCCAGAGGGTGGCAACGGGCACGGCGATGACGCCGCCAGCCTATCCCCCGCAAGCAGGCCTATCATGTTGACATCATCTTCTACACCGCAAGCCGAATCGCTGATCCGCAACACCAACGCCCGCGTCACCAAGACGCGCGTGAAGGTGCTCGACTTTTTAATGGCGCAAAGCCGTTCGCTGACCCACCATGAAATCCAGCAGGCGCTGTCGCAGGACAGCGATATCGATTCCGTCACCCTGTACCGGGTACTGGAATGGCTGACGGAAAATGAACTCGTGCACCGCATCGCGGGCGCCGACCAGGTGTGGCGCTTCAGCGCGGGCGCCGGCCATCAGGCGCACGAGCACGCGCACTTCCAGTGCACCAAATGCGCGAACGTCACCTGTTTCAATGAAGTCAAGCTGCCGCCGCCCGTGCTGTTACCGGAAGGCTTCAGCGGCGGAGAAGTCGATTACCTGATCAAGGGCCTGTGCCCGCGCTGCAAATAGCGGTGTCACTTCAGCAGCAAGGCCAGGTGATGCTCGTCATAGAACAGCTCACCGACGTGCATCGAGCGCGGCTCCGTGCCATACGCGATAAATCCCAGCGATTCATACAGGCCCAAGGCGGCATTGTTTTCCGCATTCACGCTCAAATGCACTTGCATGATGGCAGGGTCGCGTTCGGCCTGTTCGATGCAGGCGTTGACGAGGCGCCGCGCCACGCCCTTGCCCCGCTGCGTCACGTCGACAAACACGCCCCACAGCAAGGCCTTGTGCGACAACTGGCGCATCGTTTCGCGCTGCAATCCGGCAAAACCGACGAGACGATCGCCATCGAAGGCGCCAAAGCCGCGTTGAAAGGCGCCGCCGGCAATGCGCTGCGCATGTTCTTCCGGCGTGCGCGCCAGCTCGTCTTCACGCGACGAAGAAAACGAGCTGGGCGAATCGAGGATGGCGCGCAGGCGCAGCGCGCAAAAAGCAGGGGTGTCGGCTGGCGTCAGCAGGCGGATGACGATATCGGGTGCGGGCATGTTGGAATCCGGCAGTTTTTTTCCATTATACCCACGCCCCCGCCTCAGGCACGCACGCGGCGCAAATCCAGCAAAGTCCAGCCGTACAGGGCCGCCATCAGCAGCACCATGGCCGCGCCCAGTGCCGCCGTCCAGCTTTCCGGCAGCGACCACGCGGCGTCAAACTTGCCGGCCACCATGTATCCAGCCATGACCACGCAGATGGCGACGATGGGCCAGCCCAGGCGGCGCCGGAAGGCGCGCACGATGTCCATCTTGCCGGTGCGCATAACCTTTGCCGTGACCCAGCCATCGAAGGTATCCGTCACGCCCATGCCCACGGCAAACACGAGGCCGGTGAGCAAGGCCGGCTGCATGCCGCCCAGCGCGACGGCCGCGTAGCCCCAGGCGGCCGCCTGCAGGGCCGTGTCGAAGACGAGCGCGAACAGCATGCCGACGAGGATGGCGGCGAGCGGTCCCGAAGCGCCTCGCAGCGCCCGCGGCAGCAGCCGGCCGCGCACCTCGGCCAGTTGCGCGCCGGCCAGCAAGCTGCGCGCATTCATGCCGGCGATCAACAGCAGCAAGGCAATGGGCAGCCATTCCAGCCAGCCGAACACGGCCTCCGACGGTGTAAATTGCTGCGACGCGACAGCGGCGACAGCGACGATGGCCAGCACGGTGACGCCATGGCCCAGCGCAAACAGCGCGCCCATCCATGGCGCCCAGCGCGGCGCGGCGGCCTGGCTGCGCAAGGTCAATCCATCGACGGCGGCCAGATGATCGGGTTCCAGCCCATGCCGCATGCCGAGGAGAAAGATCAACGCCAGGGCGGGCAAGCCCGCTTCCACGCTCATGCCGCCACCTCGCTTACGCTGGCCGTCACGCAGCGGTCCAGACCGCGTATCAACATATCCTGCGGCAAGTCGCGGCCGATAAAGATGATCTTGCTGGCGCGCGTCTCGCCGTCGCGCCACGGCGCGCCCAGCTCCGAGCCCATCAGCATGTGCACGCCCTGGAACACGGCGCGGCAATCCAGGTCGGCCACGTACAAAATGCCCTTGTAGCGCATCAGCTGGGTACCGAACAGCTGCACCACGGCATCGAGAAAATTTTCCACCTGCAGCAGATCGAGGGGCTGGGACTGGTGATAGACGAACGATTGCACGCCGTCGCCATGGCGGTGGCCCAGCTCCCCCAGGAAATCCGGCTCCAGCTCGACGATGGCGTTCAAGTTGAAGCCGCGAATATTCAGGATGTCGCGCAGCGGCACATTGCCAAAGCGCACTTTCTGTATGCTGGCGCGGCCATTGATGGCGACCAGGCGCTGGCGCAACGCGGCCAGCTCTTCCTTGCTGACCAGGTCCGTCTTCGACAACAGGATGCGGTCGGCAAAACCCACCTGCTCCTGCGCTTCCTTGTGCGCCGTCAATTGCTGCTGCGCGTGGCGCGCATCGACCACCGTCAGGATGGCGTCGAGCATGTAGTACTCGCTGACGGAGGGTTCCGCGAAGAAGGTTTGCGCCACGGGCCCAGGCGCGGCCAGGCCCGTCGTTTCGATGATCACGTGGTCGAAGGCAATGGTTCCTGCCGCGCGCCTGGCCTGCAGTTCACCGAGGATGCGGATCAAGTCGCCGCGCACGCTGCAGCAGATGCAGCCATTGTTCATTTCCACGATCTGCTCGTCGCTATCTTGCACCAGCAAACCGTGATCGATGCTTTCGGCGGCGAATTCGTTTTCGATCACGGCGATGCGCACGCCGTGATCGCCCTGCAATATGCGCTTGAGCAAGGTGGTTTTCCCGCTGCCGAGAAAACCCGTGATGATGGTAACGGGGATCAGTTCTGTCATATTGCTTTCCTGTCGGTGGTTAATCTTCGAGTTCTTCCATGCGCTGCCATTGCGGGAACGGGTCGGGCAGCTTGCGCCAGGCGGCCATGCCCCGGCGCGTTTCCGTGTAGTTGAGTTGACATTTCTTCAAGTCCGCCTCGATGGCGGCCTGGTCCATGTCCTGGCCGATGAAGACGAGTTCCTGGTAGCGGTCGCCATACGTTTCGCTCCAGCCCGCTTTAACTTCCGCCAGCGAGGCCGCATCCGTTGGCCAGCGCTCCTTCGGCACGGACGCCCGCCACAGGCCCACGGGTTCGATATTCATCAGCTTGCCCGCGCCGGACAGGCTGGCTACCCATTCGGGGCGGCTGGCCAGCCAGAAATATCCCTTGCTGCGCACCACGCCCTTGATCGGCTGGGCAATGTAGTCATGCAGGCGCTGCGCGTGGAATGGCTCCTTCGACCGGTACACAAAACTGCTGATGCCATAGGTGTCCGTTTCCGGCGTGTGCACGCCGGCCAGCTCCTGCGCCCAGCCCGGCATGCTGGCCGCCTGTTCCAAGTTGAACAGATTCGTGCCCAGGATGGCGTCGAGCGGCACGACGGACTGGTTGGTTTCGATGATGCGCGCGCCAGGATTCAACGCCTTGATGACGGCCAGCACGCGCAGGCGCTCGCCCGCATCGACCATGTCAACCTTGTTGAGGACGATGACATTGGCAAACTCGATCTGTTCCGTCAGCAAATTGGCCAGCTGACGGTCGTCGCCCTCACCCGCGATCTCGCCGCGCTGTTCCAGGCTGTCTTCGCTGTGGAAATCGTTGAGCAAGTTGGCGCAATCGACGACGGTGACCATGCAGTCGATCTGCGCCACGTCGTTCAGGCTGTCGCCGTGCTCGTCTTCGAAGTCGAAGGTGGCGGCGACGGGCATCGGCTCGCCCACACCCGTCGATTCGATCAGCAAATAATCGAAGCGGTCTTCCGCGGCCAGGCGCCGCACCTCCAGCAACAGATCGTCGCGCAGGGTGCAGCAGATGCAGCCGTTCGACATTTCCACGAGTTTTTCTTCCGTGCGCGACAGGGCCGCGCCGGCCGCTTCGGCACTGTCTTTCACGAGCGAGGCATCGATATTGACTTCGCTCATGTCGTTGACGATGACGGCCACGCGCTTGCCTTCGCGGTTGCGCAGTATGTGGTTGAGCAAGGTGGTCTTGCCGGCGCCGAGAAAGCCGGACAGGACGGTGACGGGGAGTTTGCGCTGGGTCATGGGTATCTTTCAGATGGGCAATTAAGGAGGCAATGGACCTTGGATTTTAAATGCAAGTCTATTGCGTTTGAATTATAATGCAGCTCAGTTGCATTTGTGCGGCAATCTTTGCCGGCCTGACTTCCGAAAGAATTCCATGCTCCACCTCGCCTCTTTGACCTATGGCTATGACCATGCCAGCCCCGTGCTCGATATCGACGCCTTCCACTTGCCCGCCGGGCAGCACGCACTGCTGCTGGGGCCGTCCGGCTCCGGCAAATCGACCTTGTTGCATTTGCTGGCGGGCATCCTGGCGCCCCAGGCGGGCCGCCTTGAAGTGGCGGGCCGGTCCCTGCCCGGCCTCACCCCGCGCCAGCGCGACAGCTGGCGCGGCCGCACCATCGGCTTGCTGCCCCAGCAACTGGCGCTGGTGCCCAGCTTGAACGTACTCGACAATGTCTTGCTGCCCGCCTACGCCAGTGGCCAGCGCGCCGATCCGGTCCGCGCGGCCAGCTTGCTGGGCCAGTTGGGCCTGGCCAACAAGCTCAACGCTTACCCGCATGCCTTGAGCGGCGGCGAACGGCAACGGGCCGCCATCGCGCGCGCCGTCGTCATGCGCCCGCGGCTGATCCTGGCCGACGAGCCGACGGACAACCTCGACGACGACGCCTGCGCTGCCGTCGTCAAGCTGATGGCCACCCAGGCTGCGCAAGTTGGCGCCTCGCTGGTGATTGCCAGCCACGACGCCAGGGTGCTGGCCGCCATGCCCGACGCGCTCGTGCTGCGCCTGCCCCGCTCCAGCTCCAGAGTGGTGGCATGAACGCGGCCACCCTGGCCTGGCGGGCCCTGCGCCACAAGCCGCTGGCGTCCAGCCTGAATCTGCTGCTGGTGGCCATCGGCATCGCCATGATGACGTTCATTCTCGGCGTATCAAGCCAACTGGAAGAGCACGCCGAACGCGATGCCCAGGGCATTGACCTGGTGGTGGGCGCCAAGGGTTCACCGCTGCAGCTGATCCTGTCGTCCGTGTATCACGCCGATATTCCGACCGGCAATATTCCCGACAGCGCGCTGGCCGCGCTGGCCGCGCAGCCGCTGGTCAAATCCGCGATCCCGCTCGCGCTGGGCGACAATTTCCACGGTTTCCGCATCGTCGGCACCACCACGGCACTGCTCGACCATTACGGCGCGCGCCTGGCGCAAGGAAAACTGTTCACGCTGCCGATGCAAGCCGTGTTCGGCGCACAGGCGGCGCGCGAAACAGGCGCCACCCTGGGCGCCCGCTTTGCCGGCTCGCACGGTCTGGCGGCCGGCGGCGAAGTGCACGACCATGCGCCCTACACGGTGGCGGGCATTCTGGCGCCCACGGGTACCGTACTCGACCGCTTGATCATCACGCCCGTCGCTTCCGTGTGGCAAGTGCACGAAACGGACCCCGACGAACCAGCGGCAACTGCGCCCCAGCGCGAACTGACGGCCGTGCTGGTGCGGTACGCATCGCCCCTGGCCGCCATCAGCCTGCCGCGCTGGGTGAATGGCCAGCCGCGCCTGCAGGCGGCCCAGCCCGCTTTCGAATCGGCACGGCTATTCAATCTCTTGGGCGTGGGCATCGATGTGTTGCGAGCGATTGCCGCCGGCGTGCTGCTGGTGGCGGCCCTGTCGCTGTTCGTGGCGCTGTATGGCGCGCTGGAAGAGCGCAAGACAGACCTGGCCATCCTGCGCACCCTGGGCGCCTCGCCCGGCAAGCTGCTGCGTTTGCTGCTGGCGCAAGGCTTGCTGTTGTCATTGACGGGCGCGGCGCTGGGCTGGCTGCTGGGCCATGCCGGTGTTGGCTTGCTGGAATCGATGCAGCAACTGAATCTGCAAGCGTGGCGCATCGCGCCCGGCGAGGCGTGGCTGCCCGTCATTGCCGTGGCGGTGGGCTTGCTGGCCGCCGCCCTGCCCGCCATTCGCGCCTACCGCACCGATATCGCCGCCACCCTAGCGCGTCCCTGAAAGGAAACGAACATGCTGAAAATCATGCTATTGAGCGTTGGACTGCTGTTGGCCGGCAGTGCCTGCGCCGCGCCCGCCGACGAACCGCCGTCGTTCTTCGCGCCCTTGACGGACTTGCCCGGCGTCGTGTCGTGGAAACTGCTGGGCAAGGCCACCACGGTCAAGGCGAAAAAAGGCCGCATGGTGCCGAAATACACGCCGGAAATCAGTGCGCTCGACAGTACGGACGTGAAAGTGCAAGGCTTCATGATGCCCTTGGAACCGGGGCAAAAGCAGAAACACTTCCTGCTGACCGTCACCTCGGCCAGTTGCCCCTTCTGCCTGCCGGCCGGTCCGGAAGGCGTGGTGGAGATCAAGAGCAGGACGCCCGTGAAATTCAGCTATGCGCCGTTCATCGTGCAAGGCAAGCTGAAAGTGCTGGCCAGCGATCCCATGGGCTTGTATTACCGCATGACGGACGCGGCCGTGGTGCCGCAATGACGCGCTGGCCGGCGCTATTGCTGTTGCTTGCCGGCCATGCGGCTGCCGCGCCGCTATCCTTCGACTTGAGCCGGCTCGATGGCGATGGCCGGCTGAAACTCAGCCAGTTCCAGAACCAGCCAGTGGTGCTGAACTTCTGGGCCAGCAACTGCCTGCCGTGCATCCGGGAGCTGCCGATATTGCATGCCCACGCCGCCAGCCAGCCCGGTTTGCCCTTCATTGGCATCGCCATCGACATGCGAGCGGCCGCGCAAGCGTTCCTGCGGCAGCACCGGGCCAGCTATCCCCAGGCCCTGGCCTCACCCGCCTTGCTGCCCATCTTTGGCAATAAAATCAAGGGCTTGCCGTACACAGTCATTCTAACTTCTCAACATCGGATCTGCACGCGGCGCCTGGGGCCCGTCGATGCGGCCTGGCTGGCCAAGGCCGTGGCCGCCTGCGCGTAAGCCTGTATCCATGCGCCTTGCACGGCTGTCATCGCCGCGTCACATGGCGGCGTTACAGTCGCGTCCTTTGAATCTCTGCGAGGGCGGTAATGAAAACAAATAGGGTCATGCTGGCGGCGCTGGCAAGTGCGGGTCTCGTTGCTTGCAACGGCAGTTCAAACACGGCGCCGGCCATTCCCGAAGGCACGACGGTCACCGTGGCATTGCTGGAAACCACCGATATCCACTCGAACGTGTTGAGCTATAACTACTATGCGCTGGCCGAAGACACGAGCCTGGGCCTGGAACGCACGTCGACCCTGATCCAGGCGGCGCGCGCGGAAAATCCGAACAATGTGCTGCTCGACGATGGCGACGTCATCCAGGGCACCTTGCTGGCCGACCTGCAGGCCGTGGCCGCACCCGTTCCGTGCAGCGGCACGCTGGCCGTGCACAAGGCCATGAATGCGCTGAAATACGACGCGGGCGGCATGGGCAACCATGAGTTCAACTACGGCTTGCCATACCTGAGCCAGATCACCAACACGGATTTCGGCATTCCCGGCGTGGCCAAGCCGACGGGCACGTGCGGTGCGCCCGCCTTCCCTTCCGTGCTGAGCAATGTCGTCGGCGTGGCCAGCGGCAAGCCGATTTTCCAGCCCTACACGGTGCTGCCGCGCGAATTCGCCGCCACGGCACCCGATGGCAGCAAGCTGAGCGTGAAAATCAATGTGGGCGTGCTGAGCTTTGTACCGCCGCAAATCCTCGAATGGGATCAGAAAGTGCTCGCTGGCAAGGTCAGCGTGACGGGCGTGCAGGAAGCGGCGAAACAGTACGTGCCGGAATTGCGCAGCAAGGGCGCCGACCTCGTCGTGGCCCTGTCGCATGGCGGCCTGGACACGAGCGCCTACAGCCCGAAGATGGAAAACGGCAGCTATCATTTGACCACCACGGGCATCGATGCGCTGATGATTGGCCATTCGCACCTGATCTTCCCGAAAGGCAAGGAAGTGGGCGCGGCCGCGCTGGACGCCTCGTTTGCCGCCTTCCCGGCCAGCGCCAAGATCGACGCCGTCAACGGCTTTGTGAACGGCGTACCGACCGTCATGGCGCAAAGCTGGGGCCGCCGCTTGGGCATCATCAAGCTGACGATGGTGTATCAAAGCGGCAAGTGGGTAGTGCAGCCGGCCAAGACGACGGTGGAATCGCGCGGCTTCAAGTACACGGATGGCACGACTCTCGTGAAAGCCGACCCGGCCATCGCGCCGCTCGTTGCCACCGAGCACGCGGCCACCATCGCCTACGCCAAGCAGCCGCTGGGCATCAGCACGGATTTCGAGATGTCGGCCTATTTCGCGCTGGTGGGCGACGTGAGCGCCATCCAGCTGGTGAACCAGGCGCAGCTCGACTACGTGAAGAACTTCATCGCCACCAGCACGGATGCCACCTTGGCCAGCTACAAGAATATCCCCGTCATCTCGTGCAGCGCGCCGTTCAAGGCGGGCCGCAACGGACCGTCCGACTTCACGGACGTGGCCGCGGGTGCGACGCCGGCCGCACCGATCGGCTTGCAGGTGCGCAATCCGGGCGACTTGTATTTGTATAGCAATAACAATCTGCAAGCCGTCAAGATCAAGGGATCGGACTTGAAGGCCTGGCTGGAAACGTCGGCCAAGCAATTTGCCCAGATCGACCCGGCCAGCAGCGCCGAGCAGGACCTGGTGCCGACGTATGGCACGATCTATAACTATGACGTGTTCTACGCGGAAAACAATGCGCTGACGTACCAGATCAACGTGACGAAAAAACCGGGCAGCCGCATCGTCAACCTCACATACAAGGGTGCGCCCGTGGCCGACGGCGATGACTTCATCGTTGCCACCAACGACTACCGCGCCGGTGGCGGCGGCGCCGTGCCCGGCATCGACGGCAGCAAGACCATCATCAAGTCGCCCGATGCGAACCAGGCCGTGGTCAGCAACTACCTGGCGTCGCTGAGCACCAAGGGCGGCAAGGTGACCCTGGCGGCCAATGGCAGCGCGCGCAGCTGGAGCTTCGTCAAGACGGCCACGGCAGGTCCCGTGATCCTGCGCTCGGCGCCGGGCCATCTGGCACTGGCGCAAGGCAGCGGCATCACCAACGTGGCGGCCGAAGGCGGACTCGACGCCAGCGGTTTCGCCAAGTACCGCATCGACCTGAGCAAATAAGGTCCATGGGCCGGGACTGCGGTGGTTCCGGCCTGTCTTGATGAAAGCTGATCCAGATGAAACACGCACTCTCCCTGCCCGCCGTCGTGCTGGCCACCGTCCTGGCCACTATACTGGCCGCCTGCCAGTCGTCGCCACCGCCCACGGCGGCCGAAATCGAAGCCGTCGCCATGCATGCGCGCCAGGCAGGCGACCACCAGGCCGAACGTAAGGTACGCAGCTGGGCCAGCAAGGACATGCCCGTCGCCGAACGCGAACTGGCGCTGATTTACCAGGCCCGGCCCGAGCGCCGCGCCGATGCCTTGAGCCTGTTCGAACAGGCGGCCCGCGCGGGCGACACGGAAGCGGCCTTCGAGCTGGGTCAGATGCTGCGCGCCGCCACACCGGGCCAGGCGTGGCTGTGGTACCGGCAAGCGGCCCAGCAAGGCCATGCGAAGGCGGCCCTGATGCTGGGCTTGCTGGCGGCGAATGGCGAAGGCGTGCCCAAAGACCCCGTGATAGCCGCGCACTGGCTGGCCAGGTCAAGCGAGCTGGGCAATCCGCACGCCATGTTTTTGCTGTACAACGCCTACCGCGAGGGCCGCGGCGTGCCGCGCGACCTGGCCAAGGGCCATGCGCTGCTGGAAGAAGCGGCCCACCACGAATATCCGCCCGCCATCCAGGAACTGGCCATGACGGTGCAGGCGGACGATGCCCTGCGCGCCGGCCACCTGATGAAGGAAGCGACGGAGCACCGGCATAACAACTGGAACAAGTTTTAAACACTGGGCAAAAGGCCAGTGGCGTGATCGTAACCAGCCTTTATATACTTGCAACTTGCAAGCGTGCGGGAGCGGCAGCTATTCAGCGCTTATGATGCAAGGACGCCGCCTGAGCTTGCTCGGGCGGCGCGGCAAGCCATCCCGCATAAAAAAGTTTACACTGGTTTGCATTTTAGAAATTTTACTCTGGACCAGCCCCGGTGAGTGTTCATTCAACCCAGCCAGTGTTTGAGTAGCGCCGGTGCGTCCATTGCTCTGCCTAGCCATGAAAGAAAGAGTCCAATGAAAAAGCTGACCACCGCCTTTGGCGCGCCTGTCGTCGACAACCAGAACATCCAGACGGCCGGCCCGCGCGGCCCCGCCCTGCTGCAAGATGTGTGGTTCCTGGAAAAGCTGGCCCACTTCGACCGCGAAGTCATCCCCGAGCGCCGCATGCATGCCAAGGGTTCCGGCGCGTACGGCACGTTTACCGTCACGCACGACATCACGCGCTACACGCGGGCTAAAATCTTTGGAGAAGTGGGCAAGAAAACGCCGATGTTCGCGCGCTTTTCCACGGTGGCCGGCGAACGGGGCGCGGCGGACGCGGAACGCGACATCCGCGGCTTCGCCCTGAAGTTCTACACGGAAGAAGGCAACTGGGACCTGGTCGGCAACAACACGCCCGTCTTCTTCATGCGCGACCCCTTGAAATTTCCCGATCTGAATCACGCCATCAAGCGTGACCCGCGCACGGGCTTGCGCAGCGCCAACAGCAACTGGGATTTCTGGACTTCGCTGCCCGAAGCCCTGCACCAGGTCACGGTGGTGATGAGCGACCGTGGCTTGCCGCGCAGCTTCCGCCACATGCACGGCTTCGGCAGCCATACTTTCAGCTTCCTGAATGCGCAAAACGAGCGTTTCTGGGTCAAGTTCACCTTGAAAACCCAGCAAGGAATTCAAAACCTGACGGACGCCGAAGCGGAAGAACTGGTCGGCAAGGACCGCGAAAGCTCGCACCGCGACCTGTACGACAGCATCGAAAACAAGGATTTCCCCCGCTGGACCCTGTACGTGCAGATCATGCCGGAAAAAGAGGCAGGCACGTATCACCTCAATCCGTTCGACCTGTCGAAAGTATGGCCGCACGGCGACTATCCGCTGATCGAAGTGGGCGTGCTGGAGCTGAACCGCAATGCCGACAACCATTTTGCGGAAGTGGAACAGGCGGCCTTCAACCCGGCCAACGTGGTGCCCGGCATCAGCTTTTCTCCAGACAAGATGCTGCAAGGCCGCTTGTTCTCGTATGGCGACGCGCAGCGCTACCGGCTTGGCGTCAACCACAGCCATATCCCTGTCAACGCGCCGAAATGCCCGTTCCACAGCTACCACCGCGACGGCCAGATGCGGGTCGACGGCAACATGGGCGGCACCCTGGGCTATGAACCGAACAGCGAGCAGGAATGGGCCGAGCAGCCCGACTTCCGCGAGCCGCCATTGAGCCTGGAAGGTGCGGCCGACCACTGGAACCACCGCGTTGACGAGGATTACTATTCGCAGCCGCGCGCCCTGTTCCGCCTGATGACCGCGGCGCAGCAGCAAGCCTTGTTCGACAACACGGCGCGCGCCATCTCGGGCGCGTCGGAGCAAGTCAAACAACGCCACATCGGCAACTGCACCCTGTGCGACCCCGCCTATGGCGCGGGCGTGGCCGAAGCGATCGGCCGCCTGAGCAAGTAAGGCAAGCTGATAAACGATGCGGAAGACCTGGCAACAGGCCTTCCGCCGCAGCGATCCACGGCAAGGCGAGGCCCACTTGCTGTCTACCAGCGCTGGATATCGATCTGGCCCGTGATGCTCGTTTCCACCGGATAACCCTCGACCTGCGACGGCACGCGCCGCTTGACGGACGAGTCGCGCAGATACACGACGAGCGCATCCTTGCCCACGGCTGTCTGCCCCACGCTGACGCCTTCCACGCCGTCGATGGCCATCAGCGCCCGCTCGTTGCGCCGCTTTGCCGCTTCCAGCCGGCCCTGGGGCGCGGCAGGAGCATATTGCCCCATGCCCTGTCCAGGCGTCTCATCCGGCAAATACGGCATGGCGGCGTCCTCGAAGACGCCATACGGCGATTGTGCGAATTTACTGTTTGACATGGCACACCCTCCTGATGCCTTCCATGATACACCCGGCCATCGGGCGCCGCAGCGCCGTTCGCCGGGCACATGGCGGCTGCCGCTCATACCATCATCATCGTGCAAAAAACAGCCTTATACAAGGACGAGGCGGCGCAACACCAGCGCCGCGCCGTCCCCTCGAGCGTTCAAGTGTACAAATTGATGTCGAGCGCCACCACCACCCGCCGCATCTGGTTGGCAAAGGTGATGTTATTGCCGCCAGCAAACAGCAGGCCGACGGGATTGCGCTGCTGGTTCCAGGTCCAGATGGACGAGCCGGAATCGCCGCCCGCGCTGAACGCCCCGCTCACGCCCGTGATGGCGATCTGGTCCTGGAACAGCGCGATCCTGCCTCCGCCGTAATTGACGTTGATGGTGGCGCCCAGGCCCGTGATGCGGCCTTGCGTCAATTGCGTCGTGCGGCCCGACTTGCCGACCATCATGCCCAGCGCGGGCGCCACCAGCGCATTGCTGATGCGGAAGTACGCAGGCACGCCGCCGCTCAGATAGACCAGTTCGGGACGCACCCTGTCTGGCCAGGCCCAGCCGGTGGCGCAATCGACGAAATTGACGCCGCCGCTGAAATTGATGGGCACGAAACGTTCGAGCACGGCCACCTGGTCTTGCGGGCAGCGGCCGCCGTCGATGGGGCCAGGCTGCACGATGCAGTCGTTGAACACGCCGCCGTTGGAATTGGCCAGCACGTGATTATTGCTAAGAATCATGAGGCGGCTGTTGCGCGGCGCGCTGCGCCCGACGGCCAGGCAGCCGATGGTGCCGGCCGTGATGCGGAAATGCCCGACCGACACGCCGCCCGGCGCCGGGCGCAAGCGGAAACGGTGCGGCTGCGCGTCGATCACGCCCGTGACGACGATATTGACGGGCACCCTGTCGCTGGACACGGCGCGCACGCCCATGGCGCCCACGATGGCGGCCTTGGCGCGGTCGACGGAAGTGGGCTCGGCCACGTACAGGGTCAGGGCCGGCAAGCCCGGCTCGCCGGACGAGCTGTCGCTGGCGCCCTCGCCCAGGCCGATGGACACGCCCTGGATATTGCCGCCGTCGCTGAAGGCATCGGCCGCGCGCACGCCGGCCGCCTGGGAGATGGACTGGCGCATGCCGTCTTCGATGCTGCGCTTGATTTCCAGCAATTCCATGCTGACGCCGCTCAAGGCGTCGGGCATGTCCGAGACGGACGCGCTCTCGATCGTATTGTCGTCTTCGCCGGGGGCGGCAAATTGGCCGACGGCCTCTTCATCGTCCGCGCTTTGTCCCCTGCCGCTGCCGCCAGGCGGGGCGCTGAAACCATTCTCGTTGCCGATCATCATGCTCTCCTCGTGGGTCGTTCCGAAACACCAGTGTGGGCTGGCTGCGCAGACCGGTATTGATCTGGATTGAATCGCGCTGACACGCGGCTGCCTTGGCCCAACGGGGGGGCAGCGAGGATAAAAATAGTTCCATCGTCAAGGTTGAGCGAGATCAGGCGTGCGGGCAGAGGCGGCGCCGTATACTTGGCTGGCAGGCTGGAATTGGGCCTGCTCCACGGCAGCAACGGTATGGATGGGGGAACAATGACGAGCCCTGGTATGACACGCCAATCCGACGACGCGCCTGCGGACCAGCATGCCGGTTTTATGCACGGCATGGCGGCCTGGGCGGAAAAACACCGCATCAGTCCCTGGCGCGGCAGTTTTGCCGACTTCATCGAGCAAATCCTGCCCGGCCGCGCGGCCCTGTTGACACGCAGCGCGCACCAGTACCTGTGGGACATGATGCGCTGGAACGGCCAGACGGACGGTGCCGGACGTTTCCGCTGCCGCCTGTTCGACGACGAGCTGTTCGGCATCGACGAGGCGATCGACCGGGTCGCCGCCTATTTCAAGGCGGCCGCCGCCGGCTCGGAAGTGGGCCGGCGCATGCTGCTGTTGCTGGGCCCGCCGTCGGGCGGCAAGTCGACCATGGTAATCCTGCTCAAGCGGGGGCTGGAAGAATACAGCCATAGCAGCGAAGGCGCGCTGTACGGCATCGCCGGCTGCCCCGTGCACGAATCGCCGCTGCATCTGGTGCCGCACAGCATGCGCGCCGACTTTCGCGCCAGCTATGATGCCGAGCTGCACGGCGAACTGTGTCCCCATTGCCGCGCCCGCCTGGAAGAACAGTACGCGGGCGACTTCCTGCGCATGCCCGTCGAGCGCATCCACCTGTCCGAGGCGGACCGCTGCGGCATCGGCACGTATGCGCCGCACGATCCCACCACGGCCGACCTGGCCGACCTCGTGGGTTCCGTCGACCTGTCGAAAGTGGCGCAGTACGGCGACGAAGGCGACCCGCGCGCCTGGTCGTGGTCCGGCGCCGTGTATGCGGCCAGCCGCGGCATGCTGGAAATGATCGAGATCCTCAAGGTCAAGCGGGAATTCCTCTATTTACTACTAACCCTGACGCAGGAAAAGAATGTCAAGGTGTCGCGCTTTCCCCTGATTTACCTCGACGAGACCATCCTCGCGCACACGAATCTGGCCGAATTTCGCAAATTCCTGCAAGAAAGCGAAAACGAGGCCTTGCTCGACCGCATGGTCATCGTGCAAGTGCCGTACACGCTCAATTACCGCGAAGAAGCGCGCATTTACCGCAAGCTGATCCAGGCGGCCGCGCCCGCCTTCCGCGATGTGCACCTCGATCCGCACGTGCTGCATGCGGCGGCCGTGTTTGCCATCCTCAGCCGCTTGCCCGAGGGCGAAGACAAGGAGGCCGAGCTGGTCAAGAAACTGCGCGTGTATGCCGACGAAGACGTCGACGACTTGCAGCATGCCGATATCCGCCGCGTGCGCGAGCGCGACAAGGCGCCCGACGAAGGCCTGTCGGGCGTGTCGCCCCGTTTCGTCATCAATGCCCTGTCGCACGCCATCATTTCCGCCCAGCGCAACAGCCTGTCCACCATGGACGTGCTGCTGGCCCTGAAAGATGGCATCGAAAGCGATGCGCGCATCGAACCGCGGCGCAAGCGCAAGTGGGTCGATTACCTGGTGCTCACGCGCAAGGATTTTTATAACCGCTGGGTCAAGGCCGACGTGCACAAGGCCCTGTTCGTGTCGTTCGAGCAGGAAGCGCAAGACTTGCTGAACAAATATCTCGATGAAGTCGAAGCCATGCTCGACAATCGCCAGATCCGCGACCCCATCACCAGCGAAGAACGCCGTCCCGACGAGCGCTTCCTGCGCGCCGTGGAAGAGAAAATCCACATCAGCGACTCGGGCAAGCAATCGTTCCGCCAAGAAGTGGTACGCAAGGCCATGAGCGCCTTCAAGCGGGGCGAGGCGTTTGGCCTGGGCAGCCATGCGCAACTGCACGACGCCGTCCAGCAATATCTGTTCGAACAGCGGCGCGACGTGCTGCGCCTGGTGGGCTCGGCCAAGCGGCCCGATGACGACGTGCGGGCCAGGATCTCCGCCGTCGAGCAGCGCCTGGTCGACGAATATGGCTATGACGCCCACAGCGCGCGCGAAGCGCTCAATTACGTGACCACCTTGCTGGCGCAGGAATAACCATGGCCGCCACGACCTCGCCAGGCAGCGGCAAGCACGATAACCCTGTGGGATCGTCCGCGCCGGGCCTGGCCCAACCCTGGTACGGGCTGTTCTCGCGCGGCGCGCGCGACTGGCTGCGCCACAACCAGAAAGTGCGCGACGCCGTGCAGGCGCACTTGCCCGAGCTGATCGCCACGCCTGACCTGATCGGCGGGCCGCAGCAGCGCACGGTGCAAGTACCCATGCATCTGCTCGAACATGCGCGTTTCCGCCTGGCACCCGCGCGCAACAGCGTGGGCGCGGGCCAGGGTGACGGCCAGCCCGGCGATATCCTGCGGGCGGCCCGTCCCGCCGCCACGGGCGGGGACGGAACGCAAGGCGAAGGCGGCAATGGCGAGGGGGCCGTGCGCCTGCTGCTCGAGTTTACCATCGACGATATACTCGACTGGCTGTGGGAAGCTTTCGAGCTGCCGCACCTGAAACCGCGCCACCCGGGCGCGATCGACGATGTACGGCTCGTGCGTAGCGGCCTGGACCGACATGGCGCCCGTTCGCGGCTGGACCGACGGCGCACCGCCAAGGAAGCGATCAAGCGGCGCGCCCTGCAAGCGCAACCCGTGCCTTTCACCAATGAAGACCTGCGCTACCGCCAGGTGCAGCCACTGCCCCGGCCCAGCACGAATGCCGTCGTGTTTTTCGTGCTGGACGTGTCGGCCAGCATGGCGCAGACCGAGCGCAAGCTGGCCAAATCCTTCTTTTTCTTTGCCTTGCAGGGCTTGCGCCGCAGGTATGCGCGCGTGGAAACGCGCTTCATCGCCCATACGACGCGGGCCTGGGAATTTTCCGAAGCCGAGTTTTTCCAGGTCAATGGCATGGGCGGCACCATGGCTTCCACCGCCTTTCGCCTGAGCCGCGAACTGCTGCAGGAACATTACGCGCCGGGCCGCTACAACGCCTACCTGTTCTATGCCTCCGATGGCGAGAACTTCAGCGAAGACCGGGGGGCGACCAGCCTGGCCCTGGGCGAACTGGCCGCCTTGCTCAACTATATGGGCTATGTGGAAACCGTGCCCGGCGTGCCGCGCAGCCTGGAAACGGAAATGCACAGCTTGTTTGCCGAGCAGGAACGGCGCGGCTTGCCCTTGCACAGCAGCATCCTCAGCAGGAATGACGATATCTGGGCTGCCATCCGCACCTTTTTCCAGCACGAGGCGGCCGATACGGAGGACACGGCATGACGCCTGATACAGCCAACTTGGACGGCTACGCGGCGCGCATCGAAGCGCTGGCGCGGGAAATGGGACTGGAGTTTGCGCCCGTCGAGTTCGAACTGGTGCCGGACAGCTTCATGGCCGAGATCGCCATCTATGGCTTGCCCGTGCGCATGCGCCACTGGTCGTTCGGCGTGCGCTACATCCACCAGCTCGTGCATCAAAAGATGGGCAACTCGCATATGTTCGAAGTCATGTTTCCCGGCGATCCTTGCCATGCCTACATGGCCGAGCACAATTCCGTGGCCGAAAACACCCTCGTCACGGCCCATGTGCTGGGCCACGCCGACTTCGCCAGCCGTAATGCCCTGTTTCTGCGTTTCGGCGCCATGGCGGGCCAGCACATCCTGGAACAAAGCGCGGCGCGGGCGCAGCGTCTCGAAATGGCGCTGCAACGGCACGGACAGGAGCAGGTGGAAGCCGTGCTCGACGCGGCACTGGCGCTGGAACAGCACGTGGACATCCACGCCGAGCTGCACCGCCCGCCCTATGCCACGCCATCCGGGCCAGCCGGTGTGGCCGGCACGCAAGACGGGGCTGGCGCAAACGATCCTTTTGCGGATCCTTTTACGCGGCGTTACCAGCGCTTGCCCGGTGAAGCGGCCGCGCTGGCGGCGCAAGAGGCGGCGCGGGCACGGCTGGCACAGCGTCCCCTCGTGCCGCCGCAGCCCGAATACGATTTACTCTGGTTCATTGCGCACTATGGGCCGGAACTGGCCGACTGGGAGCGCGACATTTTCCTGGCCGTGCGCGAAGAGTCGTTTTACTTTTATCCCGTGTACGCCTGCCAGATCATGAACGAAGGCTGGGCCTCGTACTGGCATGCGCGGCTGTTGCGCGAAGCCGACTTCCTGCCGCCGGCCCTGTACCTGTCCGCCATCAAGTCGCATTCGGACGTGGTGCGCCCTTATGCGGGCGAGCACCAGCAGGCGCTGGCGGTCAACCCCTATCACCTGGGTTTTTGCATGTGGGAACACATCATCGAGCGCCAAGGACTGGCGCGGGCGCGCCAGATTTGCCGCGACGATGACGACTGCAGCTTCATTCGCAACTATCTGGATGGCGAACTGGCAGACCGCCTGGGCCTGTTCGTGCATGAAAGCCACCGCGACGGCGAAGCGCGCCTGGCCAGCCGCGACTTGCTGGCCATCCGCGAAGCCATCCTGGCCCCCAAATACAACTATGGCGCGCCATGCATCGCCGCCACCCTGCTCAACGACGACGGCAGCCTGGTACTGCGCCACGATCACCAGCGCGACGGGCGCGGCCTCGACCTGGAGCGGGCGGAACAGGTGCTGGCCTACATCGCCCGCGTCTGGCGCCGTCCCGTCACCCTGCATACGGCCGATTTCCGCGGCACGCCCCGGGTTCTGCGCAGCAAGATCGATGGCGTACCGGAACCGCCCGCGCCGCCTGCGTCAACCATGCCGGCAGCGCCGCCTGCGCAACACTGAACACTGAACACTGAACACTGAACACTGAACGGCAGGCGGTCGGGCGGATATCAGGATGTACCTTGCCAGCATATGCCTCGCGCGTGGCAAGCTTGCCATTCAAGCCCCTTCAGCCTGTTCCACATACCAGGCGATGGTCTGCCGCAAGCCTTGCGCCAGATTGTGCGTGGGAACATAACCGAGCAGGCGGCCCGCCTTGGCAATGTCCGCCTGCGAATGGCGCACGTCGCCGGCGCGAAATTCGCCATAGTGCGGCGCCAGCGGCACGTGCTGCGGGCGGGCGGCCAGCAGCATCTGCTGCATGGTGGCGTGCAGCTGCGTCAGGCTGGTGCGGGCGTTGACGGCCACGTTGTAGACCTGGTTGACAGCTGCCGGGTCGGCGCGCGTGGCGGCGAGGATATTGGCTTGCACGGCGTTGTGCACGAAACAGAAGTCGCGGCTGGTGGCGCCGTCGCCATGGATGTGTACGGCCTGCTTGTCCAGCATGGCGGCGATCCAGCGGGGAATGACGGCCGCGTAGGCGCCCAGCGGGTCCTGGCGCGGACCGAAGACATTGAAATAGCGCAGCCCCACCGTCTGCATGGCGTAGCAGCGCGCGTACACTTGCGCATACAGCTCGTTGACATATTTACTCAAGGCATATGGCGACAGCGGCGCGCCGATGTGCTGTTCCACTTTCGGCAAGGCCGGGTGGTCGCCATACGTGGCGCTCGAGGCCGCATATACGAAGCGCCGCACGCCCGCATCGCGCGCCGCGGCCAACATGTTCAGGAAGCCGCTGACATTGACGGCGTGGCACAGCAGCGGGTCTTCCAGCGAACGCGAGACGGAACCGAGCGCCGCCTGGTGCAGCACAAAATCGACGGCGGCGTCGGCGACGGGGCCGCCCGCACCGGCACGGGCGCGCTCGCCCAAGCTGTAGTCGCCGCTGCCGCTGCCACGGCCACTGCCACCATCGGCCGGATCTGTCTCGCCGTCTGCCTCGCCATCGCCATCGCCTGCGCCTGCGCTGGCGGCCTGGCTGTCGGCCTGGCTGGCGGCCTGCGCAGGCGTGCCGCATGCACGCGCGCACACTTGCGGATCGCGGATATCGCCTTCGATGAAGGTGAAGCGCTGCCACGCCTGCTCGCCCACGCTGGCGCGCACCTGTTCCAGGTTGTGGCGGTGGCCCGTCATGAAATTGTCGAGACCGCGCACTTCCTGTCCCAGCTTCAGCAGGGTTTCCAGCAGGTGCGAACCGATGAAGCCGGCCACGCCCGTCACCAGCCAGCGCCGAGGTTCCTTGGCCAGCTGTGCGCAGGCTTGCGCATAAGCGCCGGCAGCAGGATCGCCAGCGGTGGCGTTTCGCGCCGCGTTTGCGGCCCGATCGAAGGTCTCGGCCGCCATCACAGCCGCCACACGTGCAGGCCGCCGTCTTCCAGCGGGCGGGGGTCGAAATGCGATTTGATATCGATGAAACAGCCGTTTTCCAGCACCTTGGCCTGGAAGTCGGCCAGCGGACGGGCCAGCAAGGCCTGGTGCGAGACGGCGCTGATGATGGCCTCGGCCTGCGGCAGCTGTTCCCAGCTTTCCAGCAATAAACCGTATTCTTCCAGCGCTTCGCGGCCATCGGCGACGGGGTCGTGCACGTGCACCTGCACGCCGTACGATTGCAGTTCGTGGATCATGTCGACCACTTTCGAGTTGCGCAGGTCCGGGCAATTTTCCTTGAAGGTCAGGCCCAGCACGTTCACGTGCGAGCCTTTCAATTTGAAGCCGGCACGCACCATTTCCTTGATGGTTTTTTCCGCCACGAACTTGGCCATGCCGTCGTTGATGCGGCGCCCGGCCAGGATCACGTGCGGGTGGTAGCCGAGCATTTCCGCCTTGTGCGTCAAATAGTATGGGTCGACGCCGATGCAGTGGCCGCCCACCAGGCCGGGCCGGAACGGCAGGAAATTCCATTTCGTGCCCGCCGCCTGCAGCACTTCCAGGGTGTCGATGCCGATGCGGTCGAAGATGATGGCCAGCTCGTTCATCAGCGCAATGTTCAGGTCGCGCTGCGTGTTTTCGATCACCTTGGCCGCCTCGGCCACCTTGATGCTCGACGCCCGGTGCACGCCCGCCTCGACCACGCCTTCATACAGGGCGGCCACCTGGTCCAGGGTGGCGTCGTCGTCGCCCGAGACCACCTTGCGGATGCTGTGCAGGGTGTGGTCCTTGTCGCCGGGGTTGATGCGCTCGGGCGAAAAGCCCACATGAAAGTCTTCCTTCCAGCGCAGGCCCGAATGCTGTTCGAGGATGGGGATGCAGATTTCCTCGGTCGCGCCCGGGTACACGGTGGACTCGTAGATGACGATGGCGCCGCGCCGCATGTGCCGTCCGACGGCCGCGCTGGCGCCGGCCAGGGCCGAGAAATCGGGATTGTGCGCGCTGTCGACGGGCGTGGGCACGGCAACGACGATGAAATCGGCCAGTTCCAGCTCGGCCGGATCGCAGCCGACGCTCAGCCATTGCGCGGCGCGCAGCTGTTCCGTGCTCACTTCACCGGTCGGATCGACATGGCTACGGTAGCTTTCCACCTTGCGTGCCGACAAGTCAAAGCCGATCGTGCGCTGGCGCATGCCAAACGCCACGGCCAGCTGCAAGCCCACGTAACCGAGCCCCACCACCGCCACCACGCCGCCCTTGCCAATCGCCTTGCTATTCACATTGCTCTCCACCTTGCTGTCCATATGCATGTGCTCCGAATGGTTGCGGCACGAGCATCGCCGTCCGGGAAATTCTACGGTTGCCAATCGGGCCATTCTTGAGCGGGAACAAGAAACACGGGCCGGCGGCCGGCATGCACGCGGACAATCAGCGGCTTGTTGAGCGCAATCAAGGAGTCCGGCGGCCATCTTTTTAAGCTAGGCCATGCCCATCGCTCATCGCGAATCGGCTAATCGACCACGCACGCCGTTACCGGAGACTTCCATGGCCCGTTCCCTGCCCCGCCCCTTCCCTGGCCTGCCGGCCGCCGCGCTGTGCTGCACCCTGCTGCTGCCCCTGCTGACGGCTTGCCATGGCACGCAGAGCAGTGCATCCCTGCTGGCCGACGCGCAGCAATACCGGCAGAAAGGCGAGGCGCGGGCCGCCATCATCCAGTTGAAGAACCTGCTGCAAAAGGAACCGGACAACGCGGCCGCGCGCTTGCTGCTGGGCAGCATCTATATCGACACGGGCGAAGCGCTGTCGGCCGAGAAGGAATTACGCAAGGCAAAATCGCTGGGCCTGGCGCCGCAGCAAGTGATGCCCCTGCTGGGCAAGGCCTGGCTGATGCTGGGCCAGTTCGACAAGGTGCTGGCCGAGATCGCCGACGATGCGGCGCAGCCCGCCAGCGTGCTGGCCCTGCGCGGCGACGCCTTGCTGGCCCTGGGCCGCCAGGACGAGGCGCACGCCCTGTACTCGCGCCTGCTCGAAGCCCATCCCGACCAGGTCGAAGCCTTGCTGGGCCTGGCGCGTCTGTCGGCGCTCGACCACCAGGTGCCGGCGGCCGAGCTGCTGCTGGCGCAAGCCTTGAAAAGCGCGCCCGCCAACCTCGACGCCTTGCGCCTGCAGGGCGACCTGCTGCGCCTGCAAGGCAAGAACGGCCCGGCGCGGCTCGCCTACATGCAGATACTCAAGATAAAACCGGACAATACCCAGGCGCACATCGACCTGGCCAACCTCGATATCGTGGAAAACCGCTATGCGGAAGCGTCGGCCCAGCTGGCCACGGCGCGCAAGACGGCACCCAACAGCCTCGGCTTGCTGCAAGCCCAGGCCCTGCTCGATTTTCGCCAGGGCAAGAACAAGGCGGCCTTGCAAGCCTTGCAGCTGGTGCTCAAGGCGGCGCCCGACCACATGCCGTCCATCCTGCTGGCCGGCGCCGTGCAGCTGGCGCTCGGCTCGCCGCCACAGGCGGAAAACTATCTGCGGCGCTTCCTGGCCGTGTATCCCAGGCATTTGTATGCCGTCAAGATGATGGCGTCGATCGAATTGATGCGTGGCAAGACCGACGCCGCCATCGACTTGCTGCAACCGATGCTGGCCGCCTTCCCGGAAGACGTGGAATTGCTGTCGCTGGCTGGCGAAGCCCACTTGCGCGCGCGCCAGTACGACAAGGCAACCGCGTATTTCGAACAGGCGAGTACTTTGGCGCCGGACACGGCCAGGCTGCATGCGGCCCTGGGCATCAGCCGCCTGGGCATGGGCGAAAACAGCCGCGCCATCAATGAACTGGAACGCGCCAGCATGCTCGACAAGAGCACGCCGCAAGCAGGCACCATGCTGGTGATGACCTTGCTGCGCAACAAGCAGAACGACAAGGCCCTGGCCAGCGTCAAGATGATGGAAGAGCAGCAGAAAGGTACGAATCCTTTGCTGCTGAACCTGAAAGGCGGCGTCTACCTGGCCTTGCGCGACTTGCCTGCCGCGCGCGCCAGTTTCGAGCAGGCGCTGAGCATGGACCCCGTCTACCTGCCCGCCTTGAACAACCTGGCGCAGATCGACCTGGCCGAGAAAAAGCCGGAGCAGGCAAAACAGCGCTTCGAGAAAGCGCTGGCGAAAGCGCCGAAAAATGCCGACCTGTGCGCAGCGCTGGCCAAGCTGGCCGCGTCGCAAGGCAAGACGGAAGAGGCGCGGCGCTGGCTCGAACGGGGCCACCGCGACAATCCCGATGCCGTCGCGCCAGCCCTGCTGCTCAGTAACTTTTACCTGAAGACGGGCGCGCCCGACAAGGCGCTGGAACTGGCGCGCACCTTGCAAACAGGCCACCCGGGCGACGCCGATGCGCTGGCCCTGCGCGCCCAGGTGGAATACAGCGCCGGCCTGGCGCCGGCAGCGCTCGACAGCTACAACAAGCTGGCCAGCATACAGACCACGTCCGCGCCCTTGCAGATGCGCATCGCCAGCCTGCATCTGGCGCTGGGCGACCACCAGAATGCGCTGCAAGCCGTCAAGCGGGCGCAAGTGATTGACCCGACCCTGCTCGAAGCGCGCGTCGTCGAAGTGGCACTGCTGCTGAACCTGAACCGCCAGCGCGAGGCGCTGGCCGTGGCGCGGCAAGTGCAGGAACAGCAGCCGAAGCTGGCGGCCGGCTACAAGCTCGAGGGCGACGTGCTGATGGAGCAAAAGCTGCCGCAGCAAGCCGTCAAGCTGTACCAGCACGCGTTCGGCATCAGCCCCATCGGCCCGTTGCAGGTGCAGCTGTACCGCGCCTTGCAGGCTTCCGGGCAAGAGCGCGAAGCCGATGCGCGCATGGCCACCTGGCTGAAGGAGCATCCGGAAGACTTGCCGACGCGCACCTACCTGGCGGGCACCCGGCTGGCGGCCAAGCAATACCGCGCCGCCATCGAGCACTTCCAGTATGTCGTTGCCAAGGACACGGATAACGTGGTGGCGCTGAACGACCTGGCGTGGGCGTATCAGCAGGAAAAAGATCCGCGCGCGCAGGCCACGGCCGAGCAGGCACTGAAGCTGGCCCCCGGCAATCCCGCCGTGCTCGACACCCTGGGCTGGATCGTGTTGCAGCAAGGCGACGTCAAGCGCGCCACGGCCCTGCTGCGCAAGGCGGCGGACCTGGCGCCGAAGTCGCCCGAAGTGCAGTACCACCTGGGCGCGGCCCTGGCGAAATCGGGCGACAAGGGCGGCGCGCGCAAGCAGCTGGAACAACTGCTGGCCGCCAACAAGGACTTTCCGCAGCGGGCCGAGGCGCAGGCCTTGCTGACCCAGCTGTAGGCCATGGCTGTGCACGCTGCCATGCCTGGCCTGGCAGCGCGGCCGCTGGCCCTGCTGGCGGGCGCGGCCTGCATGCTGGCCTTGCGCCACTATCCGCTGGGCCACGGCTGGCCCGGCCTGCTGTTTGCCGCCCTGCTGCCCGCGTATTTCCTGCTGCTGTGCTGGCGTCCCGCCTGCTGGCTGTTCTGCGTGCCCGCCCTGCTGCCCGTGCTGGACCTGGCACCGTGGACGGGCTGGTTCTTCCTCGAAGAAATCGACGTGCTGCTGTTGCTGACCGTGGCCTGCGGCTATTGGCGCCTGGGCGGACCGGCCCACCCGGCAGCGGCGCGGCTCTCGCCCGCCGCCCGCGCCTGTTTGCTGCTGTGCAGCCTGGCCTGGCTGGCGGCGCTGCTGCGCGGCGTCCTGCCGCTGGCGCCGCTCGAACTGAATGCCTGGGATAACTACCTGAGCCCCTACAACAGCTTGCGGCTGGGCAAGGCCTGGGCCTGGAGCATGCTGCTGTTGCCGCTGCTGCTGCGCGACGCGGACCCTGCCGCCTTGCGCCGCTACGCGCTGCCGGGCATGCTGGCCGGGCTGGCCATGGTGTCGCTGTTCGCCCTGTGGGAACGGGCCGTGTTTCCCGGTCTGTCGAACTTGTCCAGCGACTACCGCATCACGGCGCCGTTTTCCGCCATGCACACGGGTGGCGCCGCACTGGACGGCTACCTGGCCCTGAGCCTGCCGTTTGCCGCACTGTGGCTGGCGCGCGCCAGCAGCCGCTGGCAGGCGGTGCTGGCCATGCTGCTGCTGGCCCTGGCCCTGCACGCGGCGTTCACGACCTTTTCGCGGGGCTTGTACGCGGCCCTGGCCGCGGCCATGCTGCTGGGATTCTGGCAAACCCTGCGGACGGCGCCCGGCGCGGCGCGGCGCGCCCCTTCCCATTCGCCATTGCGCGGAGTGCTGCTGAGGCTGCTGCTGGCGGGCCTGGGCACCGTCCTGCTCGTGTACATGTTCAGCCTGGCCGGCTACCGGGGCTTGCTGGCCGCCGTCGTCCTGTTCGCGGCCAGCTTCGTGCTGGCGGCGCGGCCCTTGCCGTGGCGCCTGGCGCCTGCCAGCCTGCTGTGCGCTCTGTGCCTGCAAGGCTTGCTGGCTGCCTGGTGGCCGGAACCGTCCGGCCACCAGGCAGCCGGCTGGCTGAAAGGCCCGTATTTCCTGTTCCTGCTGGCGGCCGTGCTGCTGACGGCCGTGCTGCTGCCCGGCCCCCTGTCGTCCAGCGGCACCGGCGGCAAGGAACCCGCCAGGCTGGGGCTGGCGATGATGGCGTGGACCATGCTGGCATGCAATCTCGCCTGGATAGGCTGGCACTGGGCGGGACCGCCGGCCCTGCTGCCGGCCGGCCTGGTCGTGCTGCTGGCCATGCTGATGCTGTGCAATGGACGCCTGCGCCCGCCGTTGTGGCGGCTGGACCGCGCCAGCCTCAGCATCGTGGGCGCGGCCGGCATCCTGCTGCTGCTGGCCATACCCGTGTCGGCCAGCTACTACGCCACCGAACGTTTCGCCACCACGGCCTTCGACATGCAAGGCCGCTTGCGCCATTGGCGGCAGGCGCTGGCCATGCAGCCGTCCGACTGGGGCGATCGCCTGTTCGGCATGGGTAGCGGCAGCTTTCCCGCCACGTATTACTGGCACAATCCCCAGCGCGAGGTGCCGGCCAGCATCGCGTATGCGGAAGACGGGGAAAACCGGTATGTGCGCCTGGCCAGTCCCGGCTACAGCGCCGGCTATGGCGAATTGCTGCGGCTGCTGCAGCGGCTGCCCGTGCAGCCCGCCACGCACTACACGTTGGCGCTCGACGTGCGGCGCACGGGACCCATGCCCGTGCTGCTGGTGCGCCTGTGCCAGCGGCAATTGCTGTACGCGCAGGGCTGCGTGAACGTTCCGCTGCGCCTGCGGCCTGTGCCGCCTGGCACGCAGCCCGGCGGTTGGCAACACTATGAAGTGCCGTTCGACAGCGCCTGGCTGGGCGCCGGTGCCTGGCTGCTGCGTCCGCCCGTGCAGCTGGAGCTGGCGGCCAGCGGCACGGCCACCTCGTCGGTGCTCGAAGTCGACAATCTGAGCTTGCGCGCGCCGGGCGGCGAGGAACTGATCGCCAACGGGAGCTTTACGCAAGCCAACAATTACTGGTTTTTCAGCAGCGACCACCACCACTTGCCCTGGCATATCAAGAGCATGGCCTTGCATTTACTGATAGAAACGGGCTGGTGCGGCGCCCTGTCAATGCTGGCCCTGCTGGTTCTGGCCGGCCAACGCCTGCTGCGCCAGGCCGCGCGCGGCGATGCAGGCGCGCTGGCGTGCGCCGCCGCCCTGCTGGGTTTTCTCGTCGTCGGCCTGTTCGACAGCCTGCTCGACGTGCCGCGCATCGCCCTGCTGTGCTACCTGATGCTGCTGTGCGCGCTGCTGCAGCCCGTGCCACCTCCTCACGTTGAAAGTGCGCCGTTATGAAAGCCCTGCCGTTTACATGCTTGTCCGCCCTCGTGTTTTGCCTGGTCTTGGCCAGCGCGCCGTGCCGCGCCGATGCGCCGCTGGCGCAAACCATCGCGCGCATCAAACCATCGATCGTCGGCGTGGGCAACCTGCAAAAAACGCGCACGCCGCCGATGAATTTCATCGGCACGGGTTTCGTGACCGGTGACGGCCTGAGCGTGCTCACTTGCGCCCATGTGATTCAGAAACTGCTCGACGCCAATCCGAACGAGGTCATCGGCATACTCACGGGCCAGGGCGAGGTAACGCAATTTCGCCCCGCCAAGGTCCAGGCGCTGGACACGGAACACGACCTGGCCTTGCTGCGCCTGGCGGGCGCGCCCCTGCCCGCCCTGGCGCTGGGCGACGCGGCCACGGTGCGCGAAGGCCAGGCCATGGCCTTTACGGGATTTCCGCTGGGTACCTTGCTCGGGCTGCGCCACGTGACGCACCGCGCCACCGTGTCATCGCTGACACCCGTGGTCATGCCCAGCGAAAACGCGCAGCGCCTCGACGTCCGGCGCCTGGCGCAGCTGCAAAAGGCGCCGTACACCGTGTTCCAGCTAGACGCGACGGCGTATCCGGGCAGCAGCGGCAGTCCCTTGTTCGATCCCGAGACCGGTCTCGTCTACGGCATCGTCAACATGGTGTACGTCAAGGGCCTCAAAGAGGCAGCCATCAGCGCGCCCAGTGGCATCACTTACGCGATTCCGGGCAGCCACATGCAGGCGATCTTGCTGAAGAATAAATGAATGCTCAGTTGCGCCCCTGCCTCAGCCGGCCGGTAATGCCGGGCTCATCCCATGTCGGAAAAAAAAAGGGGTAAAACGACCGTTCACCCCCATGCTGTTCCATCAGGCCACCGAATTTACGGATCTGGGCCCCCATGTAATCGAGGTCCAGCCGTAGCAGCACGGCCGGCGCCCCCACGCGCGTGCACTCGCGCTCGCCGCCGAAGTCCTGGAAACCCAGCATGCGCTTGTAAAACACCACGTGGCGCGGGTTGACTTCGATCACGTAATCCGTAAAGCAGTGAATATTGTGGGCATAGATATAAGAAATATGAATCAGCGCCGCAAACACGCGCTTGCTCACGCCCTTGTCGATGGCCAGGCGCGACGGTTCGCACAGGCGCCGGCCCTGCGCGCGCAGGACGTCGAGCTTGTCGCGGAAGTTTTCATCGGCGGGCAAGCCCGTCTCGTCATTGTCGAGGCACAAGGTCATGGTGCCGACGGTGGTGCCGGCCGTTTCCGCGAACAGCGTGATTTTATTCAGCGCATGCGCGGTGCAGGGATCGACGGCATAGCCGCGCCAGCCGTACATCTTGCGGATCAGCAAACTGGCCGCTTCGCGCCGGCCACGCGAATTGGCCATGCGGATATGAAAGCGCTGCAGGTCGAGCTCGTGCTCCATGGCCGGGTCGATCTGCCCCTCGCCCACCACCAGGTCACTGAAGGTGCCTGGCGTGTCGAAGGAAATTATGGGTTCATCTTCAAAGCTCATCTTGTCCTCACGTTCATCGGCAGCCGTCGAGACGGACTGAAGCCAATGCCTTGTGACAAGAGAAAAACTGGAGAAGTTCCCAGCAATAGCTAAAAAAAACAGAAGAAATTTACCTTGGGATAGCAAAATAACACGATGAAATTTGTCTATAAGTACAAAATGGCAAATATAATTGCTGTTTTGATATTGACGAGCTTGCTGTTAAAAAAAGCTTTCCGGTATCAATAACACGTCGCCCGGCCGCATCATGACGTTGGCGGAAATATCGCCTTCCTTCAGCAAATCGTCGAGCCGCACCCGCAGCTGCTGCTGGTTGCCTTCGCGCACGCGGATGATGCTGGCCTTGTTGCCGGCCGCGAAATCGGTGATGCCGCCCACGGCGATGAGCACGTCCATCAGCGACATGCCCAGCCGGTACGGCAGCGCCTGCGGCTTGGCCGCCTCGCCGATGACGCGGATCTGCTCGCCATACGGCCCCGAGAAATTGGTGACGATGACCGTCACCACGGGCTGCTGGATGAACTTGCTCAAGGCTTGCTCGATGTCGCGCGCCAGCTGGGTCGATGTCTTGCCGCTGGCGGGCAAATCCTCGACCAGCGGCGTGGTGATCTTGCCGTCCGGCCGCACGGCCACCGTCAGCGACACTTCCGGATTGCGCCAGACGATGATGTTGACGGAGTCGCCCGGGCCGATCAGGTAATCGTGCATGGGGGCGCTGTCGTCGGACGGCGCCAGCGGATGGCGCGTGCGGCAGGCGCCCAGCAGGCTGGCGGCGCCCGCCAGAACCAGCGTGTTGCAGACAAATGCACGGCGAAATGGATTCATGCGGAGCCTCTTCGAGTCGATGCGCGTCCATGGCCGGCCCCGCAGAACCAGCCTGGGCCGCGAACTTCCTATGATTATTAAAACCCGGCAAGTGAACCTTGAGGCGTATCAAGAAGCAATCATCTTGGGAAATCTTGCTCCACAGCCGCCCTATACTTTGCTTACTCAACAAGCAAGTATTTCTTGCAAGACGCCGTCGTTGTCCGCGCCGCCAACCCATCTACCGGGCAGCACCGTTACCTGAAGGAAGCGACATGGAAGAATTGATACAGCAACTGCTTTCCGGCTTGAAAGGCATCTGGAAGTACCGCTGGCATGCGGTGCTGGTGGCGTGGCTGGTGGCCATCGGCGGCTTCATCAAGGTGATCACCCTGCCCGACGACTACCAGACGTCGGCGCGCGTGTTTGTCGATACGCAAACCATCCTCAAGCCGCTGATGGCCGGCATGACCAGCGTGCCGAACACGGAACAGCAGGTGGCCATCATGAGCCGCACCCTGCTCAGCCGCCCGAACGTGGAGCGCGTCATGCGCATGGTCGACCTCGACCTGGACTCGAAGACCGTGCGCGAGCACGAAGCCCAGCTGGATAACTTGATGAGCCGCATCAAGATCACGGGCACCAACGCGTATGACATCTACACCATCAGCTACAGCGGGCGCGACCCCAAGCTCGTGCGCGACGTCGTGCAAAGCCTGCTGACCATCTTTGTCGAAGGCAGTTTCCAGGGTAAAAAGGGCGATTCGCAGAAGGCGGTGCAGTTCATCGACGAGCAGATCAAGAATTACGAAGACAAGCTGAGCGCGGCGGAAAACCTGGTGAAGGAATTCAAGATCCGCAACAACCTGCTGCTGCCGCGCCAGGGCATCGACTATGGCAGCCAGCTGCTGATGTCGTCCGATAGCCTGAACAATGCCAAGCTGGAACTGATCGAGGCGGAACAATCGCGCAAGGCCATCCAGAGCCAGATCGAGGGCGACGAGCCCGTGCTCGACCTGGAGCCAAGCGCGTCAGCCATCACGAATCCCGAACTCGACGAGCGCATCGCCTCGATCAACAAGAACCTCGACAACCTGCGCATGCAATTTACGGAACTGCATCCCGACATCATCGCCTCGAAACGCCTCGTGGCCCAGCTGGAAGAACGCAAGATCGAGGAAAACAAGCTGAAAGCGGCGTCCGGCGACCCGGGCAAGAACTACAGCCCCATGCTGCAGCAGCTGAAGGTGGCGCTGACGGATGCGGACGCCAAGGTGGCCGCCATCCGCGCCCGCGTACAGGAATACAGCGCGCGCAACGAGCGGCTGCTGGCGCAAAGCAATGCCGTGCCCGAGGTGGAATCGCAGCTGGCACAGCTCAACCGCGACTACATCATCAACAAGGAAAACTATGAAAAGCTGATCGGCCGGCGCGAAGCGGCCAAGCTGTCGGGTGAACTCAGTTCCACCACCGACATGATGGCCTTCAAGATCATCGACCCGCCCACGGTGCAATATGCGCCCGTCGGCCCGAACCGCCCGCTGCTGTTCAGCGCGGCGCTGGGCGCGGCCCTGGTGGCCGGCGTCGCCACGGCCTTGCTCATCAGCCAGGTGCGCCCCACCTTCCTCAGCCCCTCCGAACTGCGCGATGCCACGGGCTTGAACGTGCTGGGCACGGTATCGATGAACTGGACGCCGCTGCAGCAGGTACGCCGCCGCCGCGCCCGCTATGGCTTTGGCGCCTGCCTGGGCAGCCTGTTCGTCCTGTACGGCGGGGTCATGACGGCCGCGCTGCTGAAATTCTAGATCCAAGGGAGCGACGATGAGCAGCAAGGACAGCGGCAAGCACGAACCCACGATCCTCGGCGTGGCCGAGGCCAGCGTGCCTTATAAGGTGAACGGTACGGATGGCGCGGACGCGGCCCGGTCGCCCCGCTACCGCGCCCTGAACCTGGCCCGCCTGACCGAGCAAGGCATGCTCACGCACGATGGCGGGCGCAGCGCCGTGGCCGAGGATTTCCGCATCATCAAGCGCCCGCTGCTGCGCCAGGCGCGCGCCAGCGGCAGCGACGCCATCCACCACGGCAACCTGATCGTCGTCACCAGCGCCATGCCGGGCGAAGGCAAGACCTACTGCGCCGTCAACCTGGCCATGAGCATCGCCATGGAACTCGATATCACGGTGCTGCTGGTCGATGCCGACGTGGCGCGCCCGTCCGTGCTGAAAGTGCTGGGCCTGCCGCCGGAGCCGGGGCTGATGGACGTGCTGCTCGACCCGCAACTGGCCATGGCCGACGTGATCCTGAAAACCAACGTGGCCAATCTGAGCATCCTGCCCGCCGGGCGCAGCAACAAGCACGCGACGGAATTGCTGGCCAGCCGCGCCATGAGCCGCTTGCTGGCCGAGATCGCCAGCCGCTATGGCGACCGCATCGTCGTCTTCGATTCGCCGCCCCTGCTGATCACCAGCGAAGCGCACGCGCTGGTGGGGCAAATGGGCCAAGTGGTGATGGTGGTCGAAGCGGAAACGACGACCCAGCACGCCGTCAAGGAAGCGCTGCGGCAGATCGAGTCGTGCGAACACATTCATTTGATCTACAACAAGACCAAATCGTTCCCCGGCAACGACTACTACGGCTATGGCCATTACGAGTAGCCGCCGCAGGGCGCTGCCACTGCCGCTGCTGCTGTCCCTGCTGCTACCCATGCCGGCCAGTGCCATCGACTGGCTGGCAAAACCGTCGCTGCGCCTGCGCGAAAGCTATACGGACAATGCCTTGCGCGCGCCGCCCGGCAAGGCGCAATCGGACTTCATCACGGAAATCGCGCCCGCCATCGCCCTCATCGGCACGGGCCCCCGCCTGCGCGTGCACCTCGATTACAGCTGGCATAAATACCTGTCCGGACAACGGGCCGATACCGACAACCACGAACTGCAGGCCTCGGCCGACGCCGAACTGGTCAAGGACTGGTTCTTCATCGATGCCAACGCCAGCGTAAGCCGGCGCAACATCTCGCCGTTCGGCCCCCAATTGATCGACGACCTGCCCGACACGGAAAATGCCAGCACCGTGCGCACCACGGGCATCAGCCCGTATCTGCGCCACCGTTTCCGCGACCTGGCCACGGCCGAGTTGCGCTACACGCGCAACACGGTCGACAGCGGCGGCGACTTGCTGTCCGTGCACAGCGATGAAATGGAATTGCTGCTCAGCGGCGAGCCGCGCGGCTCCGGCTGGACCTGGAACGCCAGCCACGACGTGCGCCGCACGCAGGACAGCAAGCTGGCGCCCGTGCGCATGCAGCGCAGCAGCGTGGGTCTGCGCTATCCGTTCAGCAGCAAATGGTCGGCCACGGCCAGCGGCGGCATGGAAAAGGAAGGCTATATCTCGGCCAGCGGCAAGGCGCCCGAGGGCCGCTTCTGGTCGCTGGGCGGCGTGTGGACGCCGTCGCCGCGCACCAGCGTCGCCTTCAGCACCGGCAAGCGCTTCTTTGGCACCACCTACAGCCTGGACGCCACGTTCCTGCAACGCCATACCAACTGGCAGCTGAACTACAGCGAAAACATCACCACCATGCCGACGCAGTTTTCGCGCCTGGGCAACCGCGACGCGGGCCAGTTGCTCGATCAATTGTGGCGCGGCATCTTTCCCAATGCGCGCGACCGGCGCCTGCGCATCGATGCCTTCCTGCGCTACGCCAACAGCCTGGGGCCGGAACGGGGCGCCATCAATTACTTCAGCCATCGCTATTTCCTGCAAAAGCAGCTGAAGCTGACGATGGCGCGCGCCACGGCGAAAAGCACGATGATCGCCGGCATCACGGCCGTCGACCGCACGGCGCAAACGGCCAGCGGCATCGACAGCGGCTTGCTGCCCGGCGTGGAATTCGGCAGCGAAGACCGTACGCGCCAGATCAGCGGCAATGTGGGCTGGAGCTGGCAAGCCAGTTCGCGCACCAGCGTGAATGTCAATGCCGGCTACGCCAGCGTGCGCTCGCTGAGCGTGCCCCGGCGCGACAACAACATCACCATGACGGCCGGCTACACGCGCATCCTGCAGCAGAACATGACGGCCAGCATCGACGTGCGCCATACGCGGCACGCCAGCAACCGCGGCGGCGACTACCGCGAAAACGGCGTCAGCGCCACGCTCACCATGCAATTCTAAGGAGCCCGCATGTCCGACCCCTCTCTTGCGTCCGCCGCGCCGGCGCACCTGCTGTGCGTGGTGGCCGCGCGCCCCAACCTGATGAAGATGGCGCCCATCCTGGCCGCCCTGGCACGCCAGGCGCCCGCCGTGCGCGTGACCTTGCTGCATACGGGCCAGCATTACGACACGGCCATGAATGGCCAGCTGTTTGCGGACCTGGACCTGCGCCCGCCCGACATCTGCCTCGACGTCGGTTCCGGCAACCACGCGCAGCAGACGGCCGAGATCATGCGCCGCTTCGACGCCGTGCTCGACGCGCACCCGCCGCTGGCGCCCGATGCCGTGCTGGTGGTGGGCGACGTCAATTCCACCTTGGCTTGCGCGCTGGTGGCGGCCAAGCGCGGCATGCCCGTGATCCACGTCGAGGCGGGTTTGCGCAGCGGCGACCGGCGCATGCCCGAGGAAATCAACCGGGTGCTGACGGACCAGCTGTCAGACCTGCTGCTGACCAGCGAGGCAGGCGCGCGCGCCAACCTGCTGCGCGAAGGCATCGCCCCCGAACGCATCCATTTCACGGGCAACGTCATGATCGACAGCCTGCGGCGGCAACTGCCGCGCGCCGTACCGCCTGCCGCCACCCTGCGCGCCCACGGCCACGCCTGCCCGGCCGCGTATGGCCTGTTGACCCTGCACCGGCCATCGAATGTGGATGCGCCGGGGCAACTGGAAGCGCTGCTGCGGGCGCTGGGGCAATTGTCGCAGCAACTGCCACTGCTGTTTCCCATCCACCCGCGCACCCTGGCCGGCTTGCGTCTGGCGGGCCTGGAACCGCTGCTGGCGCGCCATGCCATCGTCTGCCTGCCGCCGCTGGGCTACCTGGAAATGCTGGGACTGATGCAGGACGCGCGCCTGGTGCTGACGGATTCGGGCGGCGTGCAGGAAGAAAGCACGGCCCTGGGCGTGCCCTGCTTGACCCTGCGCGACAATACGGAGCGGCCCGTCACCGTGACCGAAGGCACGAACACGCTGGCAGGCACGGACCCGGCCACCATTTTGGCGCTGGCGCGGGACATCCTGGAGACTGGCGGCAAGCAGGGCCGCATTCCGCCGCTGTGGGACGGCCACGCGGCCACGCGCATCGCCGCCGTCATCGCGCCCTGGCTGGCGGCGCGCCGGGGCACGCCGTGACGCCGCCACTGATATTGCGCAACGCGCTCACCATCGACGTGGAAGATTACTTTCAGGTGTCCGCCTTCGCGCCGCACATCGCGCGCGCCGACTGGCCCCGCCTGGAATGCCGGGTCGAGGCAAATATCGAGCGCATCCTGCTGCTGCTCGACAGCCGGCGCATCCACGCCACCTTCTTTACCCTGGGATGGATCGCCGAGCGCTATCCGGCCATGCTGCGCCGCGTGGCCGACGCCGGGCACGAAGTGGCCAGCCACGGCTATGCGCACCTGCGCGCCAGCGACCAGTCGGCCGCGCAGTTCGCCGACGACGTGCGCCGCAGCAAGAGCATCCTCGAGCAATTGACTGGGTTGGCCGTGCGCGGCTACCGGGCGCCCAGCTTTTCCATCGGCGCGGCCAACCTGTGGGCTTTCGACGTGCTGCAGGAAGCGGGCTACCGCTACAGTTCCAGCATCTACCCAATCCGCCACGACCACTACGGCATGCCCGATGCGCCCCGCTTCGCCTGGCGGCCACGGGGCCCGCACGGCGTGCTGGAATTGCCCGTCAGCACCGTGCGCCTGCGCGGGCGCAACTTGCCGGCCGGCGGCGGAGGCTACTTCAGATTGATGCCGTATGCACTGTCGCGCTGGCTTTTGCGACGCATCAATTCGCGCGACGGGCAAGCTGGCATATTCTATTTTCATCCCTGGGAACTCGATCCCGGCCAGCCACGCCCGCCAGGCCTCAGCGCCAGGACGCGCTTTCGCCACTATCTGAACCTGGGGCGCATGGAAGCACGGCTGGGGCGTTTGACGGGCGACTTCGCCTGGGACCGCATGGACCGTATTTTTCTGGAAAGCACATGATGCACGAGGCCAGCCTTGCTCCCGACCAGGCACAGTCCACCAGCACCGCCATCGCCGTGCTGCCTCTGCAGCCGCACGAGCATGCGCGCTGGGACGCCTTTGTCGACACGTGTCCGGAAGCGACCTTCTTTCACCGGGCCGGCTGGCAAACCATCATGGAGCAAGGTTTCAAACACGACAGCTATTTCCTGTACGCGGAACAGGATGGCCGCATCGCCGGCGTGCTGCCGCTGGCGCATTTGCGCAGCCGCGTGTTCGGCTCCGCGCTCGTGTCGCTGCCCTTTTGCGTGTACGGCGGCATCGCCGGCGGCAGCGCGGCCGTGCGCCAGGCGCTCGACAGTGCCGCGCTGGCACTGGCCCGGCGCCTCGGCGTGGGGCATCTGGAATACCGCTGGCGTGAGGTGCAGGAAAAGCTGGACGATTCCTGGCGGCAGAAACCCCTGTACGCGACCTTCCGCCGCCCCTTGCTCCCCGACGCGGAACAGAATCTGCTGGCGATTCCCCGCAAGCAGCGCGCCGTCGTGCGCAAGGCCATGGCGGCCGGCCTGCACAGCGCCATCGACTATGACATCAGCCGTTTCTACCCGATCTACGCAGCCAGCGTGCACCGGCTGGGCACGCCCGTCTTCGCGCGCCGCCATTTTTCCCTGCTGCGCACGGTGTTTGGTGACGCCTGCGACATCCTCACCGTCTACCACGGCCAGCAGGCGCAAGCGAGCGTGCTGCTGTTCTATTTCCGCGATGAAGTGCTGCCATATTACGGCGGCGGCAGCGTGCTGGCGCGCAGCACGGGCGCCAACGATTTCATGTACTGGGAAACGATGCGCCGCGCCTGCGCGCGCGGCTACCGCCTGTTCGATTTCGGCCGCAGCAAGCTGGGAACCGGGGCCTACGACTTCAAGAAGAACTGGGGCTTTGCGCCGCAGCCGCTGCCATATGCCTACAAACTCGTGCGCGCGAAGGCCTTGCCGGAAGTCAATCCCCTGAATCCGAAATACGCGCTGTTCATCCGCGCCTGGCGCCGCCTGCCGCTGCCGTTGGCCAACCTGCTGGGGCCGCACATCGTGCGGCAACTGGGCTAAGCAAAGGACCCACCATGCGCGAACTGCTCTTCCTCGCCCACCGCCTGCCGTATCCGCCCAACAAGGGCGACAAGATACGCTCGTGGCACATGCTGCAATACCTGAGCCGGCACTTCCGCGTGCACCTGGGCTGCTTCATCGACGATGACGACGACTGGCAGCACGCGAAAACCGTGGCCGCCCTGTGCGCCAGCACGCGCTTCATCGACTTGCGGCGCGGCCCGGCCCGCTGGCGCGCCATGCAGGCGCTGCTGTCGCGCCAGGCCATGAGCGTGCAGTACTACCGCGATGCGCGCCTGCTGCAATGGGTCGACGGCTTGCTGTCCGGCGGCAAGGTGCGCCATGCGCTGGCCTTTTCCGGGCCCATGGCGCAATACATCGACGGCAGCGCGGGCCGCGCCCTGCACCGCGTGATCGATTTCGTCGACGTCGATTCCGACAAATGGCGCCAGTACGGCGACAGCAAGCCCTGGCCCATGTCACAGCTGTACCGGCGCGAAGCGCAGCTGCTGCTGCAGTACGAGCGCCATATCGCCCAGCAGTTCACGGCCTCCAGCTTCGTCTCGCCGGCCGAGGCGGCCCTGTTCCGCCAGTGCGCCCCGATGGCGCGGCGCAAGACGGGCTACTTCAACAACGGCGTCGACACGGCGTATTTCACGCCCATGCCGCCCCAGCCTGGCGTGTATCCGGCGGGCGTGCAGGCGCTGGTGTTTACGGGCGCCATGGATTACTGGCCGAACGTCGACGCCGTGCAATGGTTCGTGCGCCACGTCTGGCCCGCCCTGCGGCGCCAGTTTCCCCAGCTGCAGTTCTATATCGTCGGCAGCGCGCCCGTGCCCGCCGTGACGGCGCTAGCCAAAGTAGCTGGTGTGGTGGTGACGGGCAAGGTGCCCGATATCCGTCCCTACCTGGCCGGCGCGGCGCTGGCTGTGGCGCCCCTGCGCATCGCCCGCGGCGTGCAAAACAAGGTGCTCGAAGCGATGGCGATGGGCAAGATCGTGCTGGCCACGCCGCAGGCGCTCGAAGGCATCGCCGCCCAGCCGGGTCTGGAATTGCTGCTGGCGCGCGACGACGCCGAATTCATCCACCATGCGGCGCGCGTGCTGCGCAATGCGCAAAGTGGCGCGGCCGAGGGGAGCGGCGCGGCCATCGGCGCGGCGGCGCGCCAGCTGGTCTTGCAGGATTACGACTGGGAACGCAATCTGCGCGGCCTGGGCGCCATGCTGGGCCTGCCAGCCGAAGCCAATTCCGAGGCTGCCGCCAGCGCCGCCACGCCTTTGCAGCCCGTGCGGGAGCCGTCCACATGAGCTTGCAGCTCGACCAGCTGGCCCGCTTGCCGGATGCGGCCGTCTTGCCGCAGCACCGGCGCCAGGCCGCGCTGGCGGCGCTGCTGCTGTCCCTGGCCGCCGTCGTGCTGCTGTACCACGCCACTTTCTGGTCGATGGCGGAACTGTGGGCCCGCTCGCAAACGTTCGCGCACGGTTTCCTGATCGTGCCCATCAGTTGCTGGCTGGCCTGGCGCCAGCGCGCCCGCCTGGCCGCGCTGGCACCCCGGCCGTCGCGCCAGGGCTTGCTGCTGCTGGGCGTGCTGGGCCTGGCCTGGCTGCTGGCCGACGCCGCCAACGTGCCCGTGGTGGAACAATATGCGGCCACGGCCATGCTGCCCGCCTGCGTGCTGGCCATCCTCGGCTGGCCGGCCGTGCGCCTGCTGGCATTTCCGCTGGCGTATCTGTTTCTCGCCGTGCCGTTTGGCGAAGTCTTCATCGAGCCGCTGATCGACTTCACGGCCGCCTTCACCGTCACCGCGCTGCAATGGTCGGGCGTGCCCGTGTTTCGCGATGGCAGCAATTTTTCTCTGCCCACCGGCAACTGGTCGGTGGTCGAGGCGTGCAGCGGCTTGCGCTATCTGATCGCCGCGCTGGCCCTGGGTGCCCTGTTCGCCCATGTCAACTGCCACAGCACGCGGCGGCGCGTGGCCGTCATGGCCGCCGCCCTGCTCGTGCCCATCCTCGCCAATGGCGTGCGCGCCTACCTGATCGTGATGCTGGGCCACCTGAGCGACATGCGCCTGGCCGTCGGTGTCGACCACCTGATCTATGGCTGGCTGTTCTTCGGCCTGGTGGCGCTGCTGCTGTTCTGGCTGGCCGCGCGCTGGCGCGAATTGCCGCCACCACGGGGCGTGCCGTCAGCTCGCCCCGTGCGCCTGAGCACCGGCGCGGCCAACCCGCGCGCCGTCGTGCGCGCCGGCGTCGCCTGCCTGCTGCTGGCGGCCCTGTGGCCGGCACTGGCGCTGGCCAGCCAGCGCGATGATGGCGCCACGCTGCCTGCCATGGTGCTGACATTGCCCGATCCGCCCGCCTGGCACCGCCTGCACGACGCGGTACCCGACTGGCAAGTACCGTATGCGGGCACGCCCGCGCGGTTTGCCGCCACCTATGCGCGCCAGGACGGCGACGCGCCGGTGGGATTGCAACTGCACTGGTATGCGCGCCAGGCGCGCGACGCCGAGCTGCTGACGCACCAGGCCTTGCCGTATGGCCCCCGCTGGATGCCATTGGCGCAGCGCGTGCGGCACGTCAAGCTGGCCAGCGGCGAGCAGGCCGTGCGCGAAAGCGTGCTGGCGTATGGCGGCGAACGGCTGCTCGTGTGGCGCGTCTACCGCCAGGGCGGCATCGTCACGGCCAGACCCATGCTGGTGAAACTGCTGCTGGCGCAAGCCAAGCTGCTGGCCAGGCGCCAGGATGGCGCCGACATCATCGTCTTTGCCGCCTACGACGAGCTGGCGCCGCCGCCGCGCGCGCGCCTGCAAGCGTTCCTGCAGGCGGCGCTGCCCGTCATCGAACAACGCTTGCAGGAGCTGCCGCATGGCCCTTGACTTCGATACCTGCGACACGGAAGCGGCCAGCGTCGCCCCCCTGATCGTGCACGTGATCCACCAGCTCGACGTGGGCGGGCTGGAAAACGGCCTCGTCAACCTGATCAACCATTTGCCGCCTGAGCGCTACCGACACGCCATCGTCTGCATGAAGAACGCCACCGCATTTCGCCTGCGCCTGACCACGCCCGGTGTCGATGTGATCAGCCTGGACAAGCGCGAAGGCAAGGACTGGCGCCACTACCTGCACCTGTACCGCGTGCTGAAACAGCTGCGGCCGGCAGTGGTGCACACGCGCAACCTGGGCTGTCTCGAGGCGCAGCTGCTGGCCTGCCTGGCCGGCGTGCGCCTGCGCGTGCATGGCGAACACGGGCGCGACATGAGCGACTTGCACGGCACCCGCCGCAAATACCGGCTGCTGCGCAAATTGATGCTGCCGCTGGTGCAGCACTTCATTGCCGTCAGCGCCGACCTGGGCCACTGGCTGGTGGACGCCATCGGCGCGGCGCCCGCGCAGGTGTCGCACATCGGCAACGGCGTCGACAGCGTGCAATTCCACCCCCGCCTGGGGCCGCCGGCTGCCGTGGGCCCGCCCGGCTTCCTGTGCAACGGCGCCTTCGTCATCGGCAGCGTGGGCCGCATGGCGGCCGTCAAGGACCATGCCTCGCTGGTGCGCGCGTTCTTGCTGTTGCTGGCGCAGCCGGGCGCCCGCGCGCGCCTGCGCCTGATCATCGTCGGCGACGGGCCGTGCCGCCAGGCTTGCCTGGAGCTGCTGCAGCAAGCCGGCGTGGCGCACCTTGCCTGGCTGCCCGGCGCGCGCGACGACGTGGCGCAACTGCTGCGCACGATGGACCTGTTCGTGCTGCCCTCGCTGGCCGAAGGCAGCTCGAACACCATCCTCGAAGCGATGGCGACGGGGCTGCCCATCGTCGCCACGCAGGTGGGCGGCAACGCGGAACTGGTGCAGTCGGGCTGGAGCGGCACCCTGGTGCCGCCCGGTTCGCCCGAGATGCTGGCCGACGCCATGCTCGACTACTACAGCATGCCCGAACTGGGCCCCCGTCACGGCGCGCGCGGGCGGCGCCAGGTGCTGGCCGAGCACAGCCTGCCCGCCATGGCCGGCGCCTACCTCGCCGTGTACGACCGCCTGACGGGCGCGCGCCAGCCTTCTCCCCTGTCCACCACTCCCTGAAAGGCCTTCCATGTGCGGCATCAGCGGCATCTTTGATTTGCAGGGCCAGCGCGACATCGACGTGCTGCTGCTGGCGCGCATGAACCACAGCCTGCGCCACCGTGGGCCGGACGAAGGCGGATTGCACCGCGAGCCGGGCCTGGGCCTGGCGCACCGGCGCCTGTCGGTCATAGACCTGGCCAGCGGCCAGCAGCCGCTGTTCAACGCCGACCGCAGCATCGCCATCGTCTTCAATGGTGAAATCTACAACTACCGCAACCTGATGGCGGAACTGCGACAGTTCGGCCACCAGTTCCGCACCAGCAGCGACACGGAAGTCATCGTCCACGCGTGGGAACAATGGGGCGAACAATGCGTGCAGCGCCTGCGCGGCATGTTCGCCTTCGCCCTGTGGGATCGCCGCCGCCACCTGCTGTTCCTCGCGCGCGACCGCCTCGGCGTCAAACCGCTGTACTACGGCGAGGCGCAGGACGGCACCCTGCTGTTCGGCTCCGAACTCAAAGCCCTGCTCGCACATCCGGCCATGCCGCGCGCGCTCGACCCGCTGGCGGTGGAAGAGTATTTCGCCTACGGCTACGTGCCCGAGCCGCGCAGCATCTTCCAGCACGCGCGCAAGCTGCCGCCCGGACATACCCTGTCCATCCGCGCGGGCCAGCCGCTGCCCGCGCCGCAATCGTACTGGGACATTCCCTTCGTGCCGAATCCCCCCGCCAGCGAGGCGCAGGCGGCCGACGAACTGCTGGCACGCCTGCGCGAAGCCGTGCGCATCCGCATGGTGGCCGAAGTGCCGCTGGGCGCATTCCTGTCGGGCGGCGTCGATTCGAGCGCCGTCGTGGCGCTGATGGCCGGCGTCAGTACCACGCCCGTCAACACCTGTTCCATCTCGTTCGGCGACCCCGCATACAACGAGGCGCGCTACGCCGACCTCGTGGCGCGCCGTTACGGCACGGCGCACCACGCGCGCCAGGTCGAGCAGGACGACTTCGAACTGATCGACTTGCTGGCCAATCTGTACGACGAACCGTTCGCCGACAGCTCCGCCATGCCCACCTACCGCGTCTGCCAGCTGGCGCGCCAGCGCGTCACGGTGGCCCTGTCGGGCGACGGCGGCGATGAAAGCCTGGCCGGCTACCGGCGCTACCGCCTGCACACGCGCGAGGAAAAAGTGCGCAAGGCGATGGACCCGCTGCTGCCGGCCGGCTTGCGCCAGTCGCTGTTCGGCACCTTGGGGCGGCTGTATCCGAAGGCCGACTGGGCGCCCCGCTTCCTGCGCGCCAAGACGACGTTCGAGGGCCTGGCGCGCGATACGACGGACGCATATTTTCACGGCGTCAGCCTGCTGGGCGACGCCATGCGCGCGCGCCTGTTCAGCCCCGAACTGCGACGCAGCCTGCAAGGCTACCGCGCCGTGGAAGTGCTGCGCCGCCACGCGCTGGCCAGCCCCGCGCAAGATCCGCTGTCGCAGGTGCAGTACCTGGACCTGAAAACCTATCTGCCTGGCGACATCCTCACCAAAGTCGACCGGGCCAGCATGGCGCATGCGCTGGAAGTGCGTTCGCCCCTGCTCGACCATGAACTGGTGGCGTGGATGTCGGGCTTGCCGCCGCAGTTCAAGCTGCGGCGCGGCGAAGGCAAATACCTGCTGAAAAAAGCCCTGCGCCCGCTGCTGCCCGATACCCTGCTGTACCGCCAGAAGATGGGCTTTTCCGTGCCGCTGGCCGACTGGCTGCGCGGTCCGCTGCGCCAGCGCCTGCAACAGCGGCTGCTGGGTCCCACCCTGGCGCAATGCGGCCTGTTCGACATGGATTACGTGCGCCTGCTGCTCGATCAGCACGCGAGCGGGCGGCGCGACTACAGCGCGCCGTTATGGTCGCTGCTGATGTTCGAAGCGTTTTTGCGCCAGGTTGCAAAGGGGTCAGACCCGGCGGGTCTGACCCCAGCCGTCCCGGTAGCAGCCACCGTCCCAGGCTAAGCCATGCGCATCCTGCACATCCTCGACCACTCGCTGCCCCTGCACAGCGGCTACACGTTTCGCACCCTGGCCATCCTGCGGCAGCAGCGCGCGCTGGGCTGGCACACGACGCAGCTCACCAGTGCCAAGCAGGGGCCGTCCGATGGCGCGCAGCAGCTGGTCGACGGCTGGCATTTCTACCGCACGGCGCCCGATGCGCGCTGGTGGGCGCGCCTGCCCGTACTGCGGCAAGTGGCCGTCATCATCGGCCTGGCCATGCGCTTGCGCCGGCTGGCGCAACGCCTCAAACCGGACATCCTGCATGCGCATTCGCCCGCGCTGAACGCCATCGCCGCCCTCAACGCGGGCCGCGCGCTGGGCATCCCGGTCGTGTATGAAGTACGCGCCTTCTGGGAAGACGCGGCCGCCGACCATGGCAGCAGCCGGCCCGGCGGCTTGCGCTACCGGCTCACGCGCGCGCTGGAAACCTACGCGCTGCGCCGCGCCGACGCCGTCACCACCATCTGCGACGGCTTGCGGCGCGAGCTGTGCGCGCGCGGCGTGCCCGCGCATAAAATCACCGTGATTCCGAATGCCGTCGATGCGGGCGATTTCAATGTCTCTGATAATCCAGCACTGGCCCACACGCTGGGCTTGGATGGTCATCCTGTCATCGGCTTCATCGGCTCGTTCTACGCCTACGAGGGACTGGCCCTGCTGCTGCGCGCCATGCCGCGGATGCTGGCGGCGCAGCCGGCATTGCGGCTGCTGCTGGCCGGCGGCGGACCGCAGGATGCGGCGCTGCGGGCGCTGGCGGAGCAGCTGGGCATAGCCGACGCCGTGGTGTTCGCGGGCAGAGTGCCGCATGCGCAGGTGGCCGCCTATTATCAGCTGGTCGACATCTGCGTGTATCCGCGCCTGCCGATGCGCCTGACGGAGCTTGTGACGCCCTTGAAACCGTTAGAGGCGATGGCGCAGGGCCGTCTCGTGGTGGCGTCCGACGTGGGCGGCCACCGCGAACTGGTCGACCATGGCAAGACGGGCATGCTGTTTCGCGCCGGCGACACCGAGGCGCTGGCGCAAGCCATACTGGCCCTGCTGCAGGCGCCCGCCAGCTGGCCGGCGTTGCGGCAGCAGGCGCGCGCGTTTGTCGAGACGGAGCGCAGCTGGGGCGCCAGCGTGGGCCGCTATGCGCCCGTGTATGCCCGAGTGTCGGCGGAAGCGGCGGGAGCGGCGCCATGATCTTTACGGGGCTGCGCATCGCGCTGGTCGGTCCGCTGCCGCCGCCGGCCGGCGGCATGGCGAATCAAACGGCGCAACTGGCGCACAAGCTGCGTGAGGACGGCGCACAAGTGCAGCTGCTGGCCGTCAACGGTCCGCATCTGCCGCCGTGGCTGGCGCGCATCCGCTACCTGCGCGCCGCGCTGCGCCTGCCCCTGCTGCTGTGGCGCTTGTGGCGCACGGCCAATACGGTCGACCTGTTCCACATCATGGCCAATTCCGGCTGGTCCTGGCATCTGCAGGCCGCGCCCGCGCTGTGGATCGCCAGCCTGAAAGGCAAGCCTGCCTTGCTCAACTACCGGGGCGGCGAAGCGGCAGCCTTCCTGGCCCGCTCGCCGCGCCTGGTGGCGTTCAGCCTGCGCCGCGCCAGTGCCATCGTCGTGCCGTCGGCCTATCTGGCCGGCGTCTTCGAGCAGTACGGCCATACGGCCCACATCGTGCCGAACATGGTCGACTTGCAGCGATTCAGGCCGGCCACGCCACGCACAGCAGCCGCAGACGCCCCGTGCATACTCGTGGCGCGGCACCTGGAAAGCCTGTACGACAACGCCAGCGCCGTGCGCGCCTTCGCCATCGTGCGAGAGGCGTTTCCCGCAGCGCGCCTGGTGCTGGCCGGCGGCGGGCCCGAGCGCGCGGCGCTGGCGCGCCTGGCCAGGTCCCTTGGCGTGACCGACGCCGTGCGTTTTACCGGCCCCGTCGACAACGCCGCCATGCCGGCCCTGTACCAGGCCAGCGACATCGTCCTCAATCCCAGCCTGGCCGACAACATGCCCAATTCCGTGCTCGAAGCGCTGGCCTGCGGCGTGCCGGTCGTCAGTACCAACGTGGGCGGCATCCCCGCCCTGCTGCAGGACGGCGTGACGGCGCTGCTGGTGCCGCCCGGCGGCCCTGCCGCCATGGCGCACGCCATCCTGGCGCTGCTACGCGACCCGGCGCGCACGCGGCAGCAAGTGCAGGCGGGCCTGGCGCACGCCGCCACCTTCGGCTGGCCCGACATCGCGCCCAGGCTGGCCGCCCATTACCGCCGCATCCGCGCCGCGCCGCGCCCCGGCGCCTACACGCGCCTCGTCGCCCACTGGCTGTTTCCCCTGCATGAATGCTGCAAGGGTCACCACAGCGCGCGCCTGCTGCGCCGGATGGAACGCTCGCAATGGTGGAGCACCGAGCAACTGCAACAGTGGCAGCTGGCAAGCCTGCGCGCGCTGCTGCGCCATGCGGCCTATCACGTGCCCTACTACCGCGCCCTGTTCGAGCGCAGCGGTTTCGACCCCGAGCAAGTCAGGCAACTGGCCGACTTGTCCCGCTTGCCGCTGCTGAGGAAGCGCGACATCGCCGCCGCGCGCGACAGCTTCAAGTCCACCCGCGCCGTGGGCCTGCGCCCGTTCGCCACGGGCGGCTCCAGCGGCGAGCCGCTGCAGTTTTTCCTCGGCCGGCGCAGGATCAGCCACGACATCGCCGCCAAGTGGCGCGCCACGCGCTGGTGGGGCGTCGACATCGGCGACCGCGAAGCCGTGCTGTGGGGCTCGCCCATCGAGCTGCATGCGCAAGACCGCGTGCGCCGCCTGCGCGACGCGCTGCTGCGCACCACCCTGCTGCCCGCGTTCGCCATGTCGCCCGCGCGCCTGGACGGCTACGTGCAGCAATTGCGCCGCTGGCGCCCGCGCATGCTGTTCGGCTACCCGTCGGCCCTGTGCCGCATCGCCAGCCATGCCGCGGCACGCGACCTGCCGCTCGACGGCTTGGGCGTGAAAGTGGCGTTCGTCACGGCCGAGCGCCTGTACGACGAACAACGCGCACAGATCGCCACCGCCTTCGCCTGCCCCGTGGCCAATGGCTACGGCGGGCGCGACGCGGGTTTCATCGCCCACGAGTGCCCGGAAGGCGGCATGCACATCACGGCCGAAGACATCATCGTGGAAATCGTCGATGGCCAGGGCAAGCCATTGCCCCCAGGGGCCACGGGCGAAATCGTCGTCACGCATCTGGCCACGCAAGACTACCCGTTCATCCGCTACGCCACGGGCGACGTGGGCGCGCTGGGCACCGAACCATGCGCCTGCGGCCGCGGTCTGCCCCTGCTGCAGAAAATCGAAGGCCGCAGCACGGATTTCCTTACGGCGGTCGATGGCACCGTCATGCACGGCCTGGCCCTCGTCTACATCGTGCGCGAACTGCCGCAAGTGCGCAGTTTTAAAATCATCCAGGAAAGCCTGCTGCGCACGCGCGTGCTGCTTGTCTGCCTGCCAAGCCTGGACGACACCACGCGCGCCACCATCGTCACCGGCTTCCAGGCCAGGCTGGGCGCGCAGGTCGACATCGCCGTCGAGGAAGTCGACGAGATCGCGGCGGAGGCGTCGGGGAAGTACCGCTATGTGGTGAGCAAGGTGGCGTAGGCAGGCTGCCTACGATGACCTGGCCGGCAGTTCACCCTATTCAACGGTTAAAGCGTTGAAAAACCGCTTTTGGCGGCGCCGCTGGCGCGGGCCAGGCTTGAGCGCGCGCCAGCCACCGCGCGCAGGCGTTCTTCAAGGTAGGCGCTCACGCGCGGATGCTGGCTGAAAGCGACGTTGAAGCGGATGTGCTGGTCGGGCGTGTCGTTGGCCGAGAACGCTGAGCCGCGCATCAGCAGGATCTTGTTGCGGTAGGCGTCCTGCACCAGCAAGTCCACGTCCAGCCCTTCGGGCATCGTGCCCCACAGGAAAATGCCTGCATCGCCCGGCTGCTCGAACAGCACGCCGGCCGCCTGCAATTGCCGCGTGCTGGCGTTGCGCGCCACCATGATCTTGCGTTGCAGCCGCTCCAGGTGCTTGCGCAGGTTGCCGGCCTTGAGCACTTCCAGCAGCACGTATTCATTCAGCGCAGGCAAGGTCATGATGGAATGGATCTTGGTGCGCATCAGCAGCTTGAGCAGGTTGGGCGCCGCGGCCAGGTAGCCCATGCGCAGGGCCGGGCTCAGCGCCTTGCACAGGCTCGAGTAGTAGATCACGCCGTCCAGTCCGGACAGCGATGCGAGCCGCGTGCTGTGGCCGTGCTGGAAATGGCCGTGCACGTCGTCTTCGGCGATCAGGAAGCCATACTGCTGCGCCATGATCAGCACCTTGTGCAGGTTGGCGGCGCTGCTGCTCCAGCCGGTGGGATTGTGCAAAGCCGTCTGCATGAACAGCAGGCGCGGACGGTGCATGCGGCAGGCCGCTTCCAGTTCGTCCAGGTCGAGGCCATCGGGGCGGCGCTTGATGGGCACCAGGCGCACGCCGTCCTGGCGCAGCCTGCCGAACATCAGGAAGTATCCGGGGTCTTCCACCAGCACCGTATCGCCGGGCTGCAGAAACGTGCGGCAGATCAGATCGATGGCATGGGTGCCGCCGAAGGTGGTGAGGATGTGGCTGGCGTCCGCAGCGATGCCGATGCCGCGCAACAGCAGCGCGATCTGCTCGCGCAGTTCGGCCAGCCCTTGCGGCGGACAGCGCGAGGCCATGCCGGCCGTGCTGCGCGCCAGGCCACGTTGCACGGCGGCGGCCGGCAGCGCATCCTGCAGCCACGTGGGCGGCAAGGCGCCGCTGCTGGCCAGCAGCACGCCCGGCCGCTGGTCGTTCACTTGCTGGCTCAGCCACACCGGCTCCTGCTCCTGGCCCGCTTCCAGCGCCACCTCGTCGGGGACGGCGCGGCTGGCGTCGGTGGGCGCGCAGACGAAGAAGCCCGCCGTGCCGTGCGTATCGATGACGCCTGCGGCCACCAGCCTGTCATACGCCACCACCACGGTATTGGTGCTGACCGCAAGTTGCGTGGCGAGCTGGCGAATCGACGGCAGCCTGGTCCCGCCAGGCAGGACGCGTTGCGCGATCTGCTGACGCAATGCGGCTTCGATCTGCTTGAACAGGGCAATGGGCGAGGAGCGGTCGATGGCGAACATGGGTGGCAGTCTAGCGTAAAAACGTCACGGCGAGGACCAGCAGGATGGCCCCCATCGCCAGATTGAATATGCGCTGGTTGCGGGGTGCCTTCAGCACGCTGCGGATCGAGACGCCGAACAGCGCCCACATGGCGTTGCACGGCATGCCCACCACGGTGCCGGTCACGGACACCAGCATCGCGCTGGCGAGCATATTGCCCTGCGCAGGCATGAAGACGGACGCCATGGTGACCGCCTTGAGCCAGCTCTTGGGATTCAGCGCCTGGAACAGCGCCGCCTGCGCAAACGACACGGCCTGCGGTGCGCCGGTTCCCGCCACCGACGCGCCGGCAAGCTTCCAGGCCAAGAACATCAGGTACAGCGCGCCCGCGATCCGCAGCACCTGCTGCGCCATCGGGTACGCAACGAACACGCTGCCCAGACCCACGCACATGAGCATGGTCTGCACGAAGATGCCGGCCTGGATGCCGAGGATCACCGGCAGCGCACCGCGACAGCCGAAGTTGGCGCCGGTGGTGGCCAGCATGACGTTGTTCGGTCCGGGCGTGGCGGACATCACAAAGCAATAGCTCATCAGGGGCAGGAGTTCGGTCATGGCAGGCAGTCGCAGCGTGGAGAAGGCCCCAGTCTAGAAGCGCGGCACGGCAGGGACAAGGCACAAGGCGCCGCATGCAAGCACATGCTGTATCAGTCGAACGACTGCTACAGCGGCGATACAGGCCGCAGAGTCAGCGGGCCGTCCGCTGAAAAAACGCACGCTTCATTCCCCGAACAGCTGTCCCAGCCTTTGCTGATCCCCTGGCGCCACAAAGCACGCCCCCTGCCAGCGCTGCGTGCGCTGCGCCTGGCCTGATTCCGGCGCACACCACGGCGGATACACACGCAGCGCTCGCTTGCCGCCGTGGCCGGCGCGCGACATCACGCCCCGTTCCAGCAGCACCTTGCGCGGAAAAATGAAAAAGCCGTGCTGCGCGCCGTCGTCGCCGTCATCGTCGGCCACGGCGATGATGACGACGTCGACGGGGTCCGCTTCATCGAGCGGGGCGATCTCGGCGTCGGGATGGGGGCGCTTCCAGACGGTGACGAACTGGCCGGTCTTCGTCGGCGTGGTTTTGGCCACGCGCAAGACCAGGCGCTTGCCGTCCAGTTCGGCACGGCAGGCGCCGTAGTCCACGCTTTCCGCTTCCGGCACGGGCGCTTGCGGCAAGCCCAGGAAGGCCCAGGGGCTGGCCTTCATTGCGCGCTGAACTCGGCTGCGGCCTTGGCCGCCCACAGCGCTTCGGCGTGGCTGGCGAACGGGGTGTCGTAGCCATCGACCTTGCCGTCTTCATCGACAAAATACAGCCACCAGCCGTCGTCCTGCTCGCGGATGGCCGTGTGGCCCGGTGCGCAATGGGTGTCGATGGACTGGCCGGCCGTCAGGGTGGTGATGGTGATGCCGCGGTGAATGATATGCTGGGGTGTCATGGGGTGAAATCGTGCAAGAAAATCAATGGCCATAGTGTAGCCTCGCCCGACCATCCTGGCCAGTGCGTTACACTGATCGTTCACACGGAGGACGACATGGCATCACAGCAAGGCACGGTGGATTTTTTGCTCGACCAGATGGCGGGCGCGGGCAGCATCAGCGCGAAAAAAATGTTTGGCGAGTATGGCTTGTATTGCGACGGCAAGATGTTCGCCATCGTCGCCGACGACCAGCTCTTCATCAAGCCGACGGACGCGGGCCGCGCCTGGATCAGCGCGCAAGGCACGCTGCAGGAAGCGCCGCCCTACCCGCAAGCCAAGCCGTATTTCCTCATCGATGGCGGGCTGTGGGATGAGCGCGACTGGCTGAGTCAACTGGCGCGGCGCACGGCGGACGCCTTGCCGATGCCGAAACCCAAGCCGCCACCCAAGCCCAAAAAACAGGCGTCAGCCAGCTAGTACGCTGTTTTCGCATTGCTTGCCCTGGCGGAAGCATTGCAGGTTGTGATACGTGATGGCGGCGATTTCGCGCAGCGCTTCGCTGGTGAAAAAGCCCTGGTGGCCCGTGACCAGCACGTTCGGGAACGTCATCAATCGCTGGAAGATGTCGTCGTCGATGATGTCGGACGAGCGGTCCTGGAAGAACAGATTGCTTTCCTGCTCGTACACATCGATGGCCAGAGAGCCCAGCTGGCGCGATTTCAATGCCTCGATGACGGCGCCCGTGTCGATCAGGCCGCCGCGCGAGGTGTTCACCAGCATGGCGCCCTTCTTCATCAGCGGCAAGGTTTCTTCGCTGATCATGTGGCGCGTGCTTTCCATCAAAGGGCAATGCAGCGAGACGATGTCGGACTCGGCCAGCAGCCGCGGCAGTTCCACCATCGTGCCCAGCTCGGTGAACGCGGGCGCCGGATACGGGTCGTGGCCCAGCACCGTGCAACCGAACCCCTTGAAAATGCGCGCCGTGGCCAGGCCGATCTTGCCCGTGCCGACGATACCCACCGTCTTGCCGAACAAAGTGGCGCCCAGCAAGCCATCGAGCGAGAAATTGCCTTCGCGCACGCGGGCATAGGCGCGGTGCGTGTGGCGGTTCAGCGTTTGCACGAGGGCCAGCGTGTATTCGGCCACGGCTTCCGGAGAATACGCGGGTACGCGGGCGACGAACAGGCCCAGGCGTTTGGCCGCTTCGAGGTCGAGGTTGTTGTAGCCGGCGCAGCGCAGCAGGATGGCGCGCACGCCGTAGCCGTGCAGGGATTCGAGCACGGGCGCGTCGAGCACGTCGTTGACGAAAACGCAGACGGCGTCCGCGCCTTGCGCCAGGACCACGGTTTCCTGGCTCAGCAAGGCGCTGTGGTAGACCAGTTCGATGCCGGCGGCGTCGGGTTGGGACGGCAAGGCTTCATCGAAGAAACGGCGGTCGTAGGGCTGGCTGGCAAAGAAGGCGATTTTCATGGGGCGTCCTGGAACTTGCTGGATGGCAAAACACCATCATAGCGCAAGCGCCCTGCCTCACGGTGTACGCCTGGCTCTCTTGGCCGCCTATTGGGGTTCGCGGGGCAAGGTCAGCACGTGGCGCAGATACGCCGTTTCCTCGGCGTGCTGCGCATGATAACGCTCGCGCGCAACGCGCATGGCCGCCTGGTGGGCCGCGATGCCGCTTTCCGTCAGCTCGACGCCGAAGTCCGCCGGCGGCTGCTCGGGGCCGCCGAACAGGCGCGCCAGGATGAAGCGGCCCACATTGTCGCGGTAGTGCGACGCTTCCCAGTAATAGCGCATCGCGCCCGCGCCCGTCACCTGCGGGATAGGCTCGCTGGTGACGCTGTTGAAGCCAGAAAAATCAACCAGGCGCACGTCGCAACCCAGGCGCCGGTAGCGTCCGGCCATCTGCGCCAGGTCGCGCTGCCAGGCTTCCATGGCGTCCCACTTGCCGCGCCAGTATAGGGCGTCGAGCGTGAGCGCGTGCGTGGGATTGATGTACAGACGCAAGCGCGTGCCGCCACGGCACAGCTTGCCGACGCTGGCATCGAAGGCTTGCAGCGCGGGTGCGGTCGGGCCCAGGCCGTCGCCGAATTCCTGCAGGCGCGGCTTGAAGGCGCGCGCCGTGCCGACCCAGACGCGGTTGCGGCTGGTGAGGCAGGACTCGTCGCGCTGGCCGTACAGGGCCAGGCTTGACAGACAGACGCCGTCATAGGTGCCGTTGAGGATGCGCCAGCTATCTTGTGTCATGTCCACGGTCAGGCCGCGCTTGATGTTGAGCAAGGCGCGCCGCGCGAAAAACGCGGGAGCGGGATCCGTCAAGCCCGGCTCCACGCCGGCCGAGCCCAGTTCCAGCGAGAACGAGGGCGCGTCGATGCCCCACACCATGGTGTCGACATGGCTGACCGTGGCCGCGTGTTCTGCCAGGCGGATGGCCTCGCCGATCGAGGCGCCCGAGACGGCGCTGTTGAAGACGCTCTTGCCATCGAACAGGGTACGCATGCTGCTCGTAGGCAAGCCCATTTCCGTGCGCGAATTGCCGATATAGACGATGGCGGGCCGGTAGCGCGCCACCGCATACGTCTTGCTCCACACGCTGAGTTTTTCGGTCGTCGGCCGCAAGCGCTGCAGCAGCGGGCTGTCCCACTGGTGCAGCAAATAGGGATCGACGTGGTAATTGACGGCGGAAACGAGGGCCAGCGCAGCCAGCGCGCAGGCAAGGAAGATGGCGAGGTAGCGGCGGGCGTTGGTATCCATGGTCGGCATTGGAAGTAGAGAAATGGCATTGCGGCGTCTTGCATCAACGCCGGATCAGCGGCCCGTCCAGCACCCGCTCCGTATAAGCCGCTTCGCGCGCGTGTTCCAGGCGATAGCGGTCGCGCGCCGCGCGTGTGGCCGCGTGGTGGTCGTCGATGTTGGCCTGCGTCAGTTCCACGCCGAAATCGGCCGGCGGCGGCGTGTCGCCGCCAAACAGGCGCGCCAGGATCAAGCGGCCCACATTGTCGCGGTAGTGCGACACTTCCCAGTAATAATGCATGTCGGGCTTGCCGCTGACGAGCGGGGTCGCTTCCGTCGTGATGCTGTTAAAGCCGGAAAAATCATACAAGCGCACGTCGCAGCCCTGCTGGCGGTGGCGCTCGGTGATCTGCACCAGGCCGCGCTGCCAGGTCTGCATGGCATCCCACTTGCCGCGCCAGTGCAGCGCGTACAGGGTCAGCGCGTGCGTGGGGTTGATGTACATGCGCAGACGCACGCCGCTACTGCACAGCTTGGCTATGCTGGCATCAAACGCGGGTATCGAGGGCGGCGTCGGGCCCTGGCCATCGCCAAACTCCTGCAGCCGCACGGGAATGGCGTCCTTCGTTCCCAGCCAGTGCCGTATGCCTTTCAGGGTGCAGGTCTCGTCGCGCTGCCCATACCGGGCCAGGTTGGAACGGCAGACATCACCCGCATTGCCGGTGAGGATGCGCACGCTGTCCTCCGTCATGTCCAGGGTCAGGCCACGCTTCAGGTTGACGAGGGCGCGCTGGGCGAAAAAGCCGTGCCGGGCGCCCGTCAGGCTGTCTTCCACCCGCGCCGCACCCATGTCCAGGGAAAACGTGGGCGCATCGATGCCCCACACCATGGTCTCGACGCGGCTGACCCTGGCCGCATGCTCGGCCAGGCGGATGGCGTCGCCGATCGAGGCGCCGGACACGGCGCTGTTGAAGATGCTCTTGCCGTCGAACAAGGCACGCACGCCCGTCGGCAAGCCCAGTTCCGTGCGCGAATTGCCGATGTAAATGATGGCCGGCCGGTAGCGCGCCACGGCATAGGTCTTGGCCCAGGCGCCCAGCTTTTCATTCAATTGGCGCGGGCGCTGCACCAAGGGACTGTCCCACTGGTGCAGCAAATAGGGATCGACCTGGTAGTTCAGCAACGAGATGCCGCCCAGCACCAGAAAGACGCAAGCGAGAAAGCAGACAAGATAGCGGCGGCCGGACGTATCCATGGTCAGAACTGGAAGTAAAGAAATTCGGTGACCCGGTTCATGCCGAAGATGCAGGCGACGAACAGCGCGGCCAAGCCCACGCTCCAGCGCGAGGTGGGCCGCCAGCTGAAGGACCAGCGCCCTGCGGGCTGAAAGATTCTTTCAATCGCAGGCTCATAGAGAAAGAATATTTCTTGCGTATTGGGCACCTTGAAGGCCAGCAGCATCGCCGCCAGCAGCACGGGCAAGCCTGGCCCTGCCAGTTCGATCCAGCGGATGCCGTCGAACACGGGATGCAGGCCCCACTGCGCCAGGCTCGATGCCTGGCTGGCCAGGCCGCGCGGCAGGCTCACGCCGTTCGCCCCCACCAGCGCACCCGTGATATCCCAGGCCGTGGCCACGTCGGGCGCGCGGAAGAAGACCCAGGCCAGCATGACGGCAAGAAAGGTCAGGACGCCGGGCCACCAGCGCAGCCAGCAGTAGCCCGGCGCCGCGCCAAACACCCGTTGCCAGCCCTGCTGCAGCACCAGGTACAGGCCGTGCAAGCCGCCCCAGATGACAAACGTCCAGCCGGCCCCATGCCACAGGCCGCCCAGCAGCATGGTCAGCATCAGGTTGCGGTAGCGCATGGCTTCGCCGCGCCGGCTGCCGCCCAGCGGGATATATAAATAGTCGCGCAGGAAACGCGACAAGGTCATGTGCCAGCGGCGCCAGAAGTCGGCGATATTGGCCGCCTTGTAGGGCGAGTTGAAGTTCAGCGGCAATTTCACGCCAAACAGGCGCGACAGGCCGATGGCCATGTCCGAATAGCCGGAAAAGTCGAAATACAGCTGGAAAGTATAGGCCAGCACGCCGATCCACGCCTCGATCAGGGTCGGCTCGGCCCCTGCCACGAAGATGGGGATGGCCAGCGGCGACAGGTTGTCGGCGATCAGCACTTTTTTTGCCAGGCCTATCGTGAAAATCGACAGGCCGATGGCGAAATTGGCGGCGCGCGGATGGGCGTTGGCGGGGTCGGCGAACTGCGGCATCATGTCGCGGTGGTGCAGCACGGGGCCGGCGATCAGGTGGGGGAAATAGCTGACGAACAGCACGTAATGGATGAAGCGGTATTCGCGCACCTCGCCCCGGTAGCAATCGACGAGGAAGGCGATCTGCGTGAAGGTAAAGAAAGAGATGCCGATCGGCAGGATGATGTCGAGGCCGTGCCACGGCAGGCTGTCAGCGCCAGCACCAGCGGTCACGGCGACGGCATTGACGCTGTCGATGAAGAAATTCGCATACTTGTAGTAGGCGAGCAGCCCCAGGTTCAGCACCAGCGCCACGACCAGCGCCCGCTTGCGGGCTGCGCCCGCGCGCGCGCCAATCAGCCGCCCCGCGCCGTAATTGACGCAGATGGACGCCAGCAGCAGCGGCAGGTAGCGCGCGTCCCACCAGGCGTAGAAGAACAGCGAGGCAAGCGCCAGCCACGTCGCGGGGGCCAGGCGGCGCCAGCTGGTGGACGTGCCGGCGCCAGGTGCCAGGCGGTCCAGCAGAAAATAGCCTGCCAGCACGATGGGCAGATAGCCGAACAGGAAGGCGAAGGAGTTAAACAGCATGTTGCCTCCTGGCAGGCTGCGACTGCGCCTGGTAGTAACAATCGGCAATCTGGGCCGCCACCCGTTCCCACGTAAAGCGTTCCACGAGGGCTTGCACGCGCGAGCGTTCGGGCGGCAGCGCCAGCAGTTCGAGGATGGCCTGGCGCTGCGCGGTGCCGTCGTCCCAGCGCACCTTGCGCAGCGCAAACGCGGAATCGGGCAAGTCCAGCGCGCTTTGTGCCGTCATGACGACGGGCGTACCGGCCGCCAGCGCTTCGAGCACGCTCAGGGGAAACACCTCGCCCTGGCTGGGCAAGGCCGCCACGGCCGCGGCATGGTAGGCGCTGGCCAGCAGCGGGTCGGCATGGTCGAGCGCGCCCAGCCAGCTGACGTGCGGCAAGTCCAGCAGCAGTTGCAGATACGCCTGCTGTTCGCGCGGCGCGGCGCCGATCAGCACCAGGGGCAAGCCGGCGCCCGCCAGCGCCTGCGCCAGTCCCAGCTGGTTTTTATACGGCGAAATACTGCCCACCATCAGCACGAAGGGCCCGGCGATGCCCGTTTCGCGCAGGAACAGGTCGCCATTGGCCGTGAAGAAATGCGGGTTGATGCCATTTGGCAAGACGCGGATGGCGTCGGGTGGCATGCCGAAACCTTGCACGATGGCGTCGCGCTCGGCCTCGCCCAAGGCGATCACCACGTCGGCCAGCTGCAGGGCGCGCCGGGTTTGCGCATAGCTCGTTTGCACCATCCATTCCGTCAGGCGCCCCGCCAGCCGGTCGGCCAGCCGTGCGCGCCAGGCGCTGGCGCGGCCCCAGCCAGGCGACAGCAGCGGCGACAGCACGACGGGCACGCCTTGCTCGCTGGCCATTTCCATGATGCGGTAGGTGCCATTGCTCGCTGAAAACACGTGCAGCATGTCGAAATCGGCCAGCCGCTGATGGTTGGCGTCGACCAGTTCCACCTCCAGCGGACGCGCCGGCTGCTGGGGCAGCCGGTTCAGCGCGGCAATGGTTTCGCGTACCTGGATCTGCAAGCCGCCGTCGCGCTGGAACAGCATCGGGTAGGACAAGATACCGACACGCATGGTCATCCTTTCGTGCATTTGACTGCCAGCCATCGGCCAGCGAGCTTGCGTTGCAACAACAGAAACTCGCCAGCGAGCTCATGTTTCAACAGGAACAGACCGGCCAGCCAGCACAGCAAGGTAGCCAGCGCCGTGCCCATCAGCGCCAGCAGCGCCGGGGTGTCCGTTGGCAGCCACAGCAGCGAAGCGACGGGCGCGACGGCGCTGACAACGCAAAGCAGCAGACTCTTGCGCAGTGCCCGCGCCAGGATGCGCCAGTCCAGTGCGCTCAAGCGCCGCAGGCAGCGGTAGTTCAGCCAGCTGCGCAGCACATTGCTGAGCACCACGGCCCAGGCCACGGCCACCAGGCCGAACGGCGCCGCGGCCAGCAGCAGCGCCACTTTGATGACGCCAGCGCAGGCATCGAGCCGCACCTGCGCATGCAGCTGGCCCGTCGCCACGAACAGGTAGCGGGCCATGCTGAACATGCTATACACGGCCGAGGACAGGCACATGATGCGTATCAAGGGCACACAGCCTAGCCATTGCGTGCCATACAACACCTTGACCAAGGGCAAAGCCATGCAGGAGAGAAAGAGAAAAAACGGCCAGGCCAGCGCCGTCATGTAGCTGATCGTGCGCAAATACACGAGCTCCGCCCCGCCCTGCCCCCCATCACCCCGTGCGCGGGCCGCGAACAGGGGAAACACGACGGGAGAAATCGCGCTGGTGATGGCCTGGTTAAAGATATTGAGCACGCTTTGCGCCTTGCCGAACAGGGCCAGGCTTTCAATGCCGATCAGCTTGCCGATGATGAGGTCCGGCGCCGCCACGCCCGCCTCGTCAACGAGGCCGCCCCCCGTCGCATACGCACCAAAGCGGGCGATATCGCCCATGCCGCGCCGCCCCGGCAGCCACGGCAGCTCCCTGGGCCGCACCAGCAGGCTCACCAGCAGCGACGCGCAGGAACCGGCCAGCGCCGCCCACACCATGCTCATGTAGCTGTAGCCCTGCAGCGCCAGCAGCACGGCCACCAGCAGGTTGACGACGCTATTGGCCGCATTGATGGCGTAGATGGCGCGAAAGCGCAGTTGCCGGCGCAACATCGGTAACGTTAATGCGCTGAACGGTATCAGCAGGAAATTGATCGCCAGCAGGCGCAGCACGAGAGTCAGCCGGGGTTCGCCATAGAAATGCGCGAGCGGCGCGCTGGCCAGCAGCACCAAACCGGCCAGCAGCCAGGCGACGAGCAGGCTGGTGGCCAGCGCCGCGCGTAATTTCACGGTATCGAGCTGCTTTTCCTGGATCAGGTATTGCCCCACGCCAAAGTCGCGCACCACTTGCGCCAGCGCCACCAGCACGGCGCCCAGCGAATACACGCCCACTTCGGCCGGCGTCAGCAAACGCGACAGCACCATGGTGGCGACAATGCCCAGCAGCAGTACCGTGTATTTTTCGGCGAACGAAAAGAAAAACGAGTGGCGGGTGGCGCTCATGCGGGCCGCCCGCGCCTACACGAGGCCGGCGTAAAACGCGCGCAACTGGCGTTCCAGGCGCGGCATCGAATAGCGCTGCACGGTTTCCTCACGCGCCAGCCGTCCCATGCGGGCGCGCCGGGGCGCATCCAGCAAGAGCTGCGCCACGGCCGCGCAGGCGGCGTGCTCGTCCTCGAGCGGCAGCAGCAGCCCGCCTTCGCTATCGTGCAGGATATCGTGGGTGCCAGGCACGTCCGTGCCCACGGCCGGCACGCCGCAAGCCATGGCCTCGATCGTGGCGATACCAAAGCCTTCGTTTTTACTCAACAGCACATGCAGGTCGAAGGCCGGCATCAGCAGCTCGACATGCTGCTGGAAGCCGGCAAACACGATCCTGTCCTGCAAGCCCGATTGCTGCGCCTGCAGCCGCAGCATGGCTTCCAGCGGCCCCGTGCCCACCAGCACTAAATATAGATTGGGAAATTGCGCGGCCAGCCTGGCGAACAGGGCCAGCAGCGCCTGCGGGCGCTTTTGCGCGGAGAGCCGGGCCACGCAGCCGAGCACGAGCGCGTCCGGCGGCAGCCCCAGCTGCTTGCGCGCCAGTATCCGCCGTTCGGGAGAGGCGATAAAAGTGTCCGTATCGACGCCGTTCGGTATCACGGCCAGCCGTGTTTCCGGGCGCAGCATGCCACGGTACAGGTCGAGGAAATGCCGCATGGCCGACGGCGACACGGCATACACGCCTTTGACGGTGCGGAACGCTTCCTGCAGCCGGGGCCGCTGCCAGTCGCTGAACGCTTCCAGAGGAAACGCATTGTGCACACTGATCACGGCCGGCAGCCGGCATTGCCGCGCCAGCCACAGGATGGAAGCGCCATAACTGGTCCAGCAAAACGCCACGTGGACGAGGTCGGGCCGCAGCCGCCGCAGCCGCCACGCCCCCGTGACCTTGGCGCGCAGCCAGTTCCAGCGCCGCCAGGCCCAGTGTTCGAGAAACAAGGGTGGCTCGTACACGCGCACTTGCAGATGCTGCGCGCGCAAACCTTGCACCCAGGCAGTAAAACCGGGAAAGCGCCGCAGGGCCAGCACGCTGTCATAGCCGCTCGCACCCAGCACTTTCGCCTCTTGCGCCATGCGCAGCTCCATGCCGCCCAGCTCGCCTGAATAACTGCTGATGACGATGCGCGGCAAGCGTTTGCGCCGTCCGCGCCACGCTTCATGGAAAAAGCCGCGCAGCCAGGCCCGTTCCCACTGGCGCAGGAACAGGTCGGCGTGGTCGCGCCGCAGCCAGGCCCGCACGGCGCCGAGGGAGTCGCGCACGTATCTGCCCAGCATCCAGCGCGGTACGCCGAGCAACTCCGCGCTCGGTGCGAATGTGGCCAGACGGCATTGGCCGCGGCCAAACAGCATGGCGCGGCGCAGTATCCAGGCGCGCTGCACTTGCGGGACGCGGATGATGTGCGCCACCCTCGCTTGCGGACAGAACCAGGAAGGATTGCCGGCCGCATGCATCTCCAGGTTGAGCCGGGTTTCGCTGCCCATGGCGTAGTTGGCGCCCTGCGGGCCGATGCTTTCGTCATAGCGGGCGCCCGCCTCGAAGATGCGGCGGCGTATCGCCATGTTGGCGCCCCAGACCAGGCCCGGATAGATGGGTGCGTCGCGCAAATCGGGGCTGGTGATGCCCCACGTCAAGCCAACGGGGGTCAGGCGCAGCAGCCAGTCTTGCGGTTGCTCGCGCCAGGCGGGCACGATGGCGCCGCCGAACAGGGCGTAGCCGGGGTGAGCGCGCGCGCTGTCCTGCAAGCGGCACAGCCAGTCCGATGCGGGCATGGCATCGTCGTCGCCAAACACGAACAGCTCGCCGCCATCGCCGCTTGAACGCAAGGCGTGTTCGACGGCCCCGTTCAGGGCGGGACTGCGGCCGCGCCGCGCCACGTAGACGGAACGCAAGGGCAAGCGGCCGCGAAAGGCGGCGATCACCTGGGCCGTGTCGTCCGTGCTGCCATTGTCGGCGATGATCAGGCGCCAGCCGCCCACGGGTGCTCGCAACCCCATGTAGGCGCGCAATACCTGGGGCAAGGTGCCGGCGCCATTGTAGGTCGCCATGAGAACGGTCAACAAGGACATGCCTCCTTGGTCTTACCATGACAAAACTATGTACTCAAGCAGTGTTGATCCAGTGTACTGAGCCTGCCCGCCAGCCCGTTGACAGGCATCAAGACCTTGCCAACCCGGGCACAACCAGGAGCGTCCCCCTTCATGCGCGACATACTGATTACCATCATCATCCTGGGCTCCCTGCCCTTCATCCTGAAGACACCGGCCACCGGCGGCCTGATGTGGGTCTGGGTCAGCGTGATGAACCCGCACACGCAGGGCTGGGGCTTTGCCACGCACATGCCGTTCGCCTTCATCATCGCCATTGCCACCCTGATCAGCCTCGTGATGACGCGCGAGCCGAAAAACCTGCCGCTCACGCCGGTCAGCGTGCTGCTGCTGTTGTTCGTCATGTGGATGAATGTCACGGCTCCGTTCGCCCTGATTCCGGAATCGTCATGGGTACAGTGGAACAAGGTGATGAAGATCATGCTGATGAGCTTTGTCATCATGATGGTGATACGCACGCGGCGCGACATCGTGCACTTGGTCTGGGTGCTGGTGGGGTCGATCGGCTATTACGGCGTGAAAGGCGGCATCTTCACCATCCGCAGCGGCGGCACGGACCGGGTCTGGGGACCGGAAGAAACGTTTATCGGGGATAACAATGCGCTGGCCCTGGCCCTGATCATCACCATCCCCCTCATGTATTATCTGCAGCAAAACACGGACAAACGCTGGGTGCGCCATGGCTTGTCTGCGGCGATGCTGTTGTCGGCCCTGGCGGCGCTGGGCTCGTATTCGCGCGGCGGGCTGCTGGCCATTGCCGCCATGGGCCTGTTCATGTGGCTGAAAAGCGACCGCAAGATGGTGCTGGGCGCGCTGCTCGGCGCCGTCGCGCCGCTGCTGCTGGCCTTCATGCCCGAGCGCTGGGCCGAACGCATGGACACCATCAACACCTATCAGGACGACGTCTCCGCCATGGGCCGCCTGAACGCCTGGCGCATGGCCTGGAACCTGGCGCGCGACCGTTTTCCAGGCGGCGGCTTCGACGTTTCCGACGCGGCCATCTTTGCCCGCTATGCGCCCAACCCCATGGATGTGCATGCGGCGCACAGCATTTACTTCCAGGCGCTGGGCGAACACGGCTTTGTCGGCTTGTTGATTTACCTGGCGCTGGGCATCGCCACCTGGCGCACGGCCGCCGCCATCATCCGCCGCACGCGGGGCAAGCCGGAACTGCGTTGGGCGCATGGCCTGGCCACCATGAGCCAGGCCAGCCTGATCGGCTTTGCCGTGGGCGGCGCCTTCCTCAGCCTGCTGTATTTCGACATGCCGTATTACCTGATGGCCGCCCTGATCGCCACGCGCATCATCGTCGAGCGGCAGGTGCCCACCCTCACCTCTACTTCCCGCCAGGCCAGGCCCCGGGCCGCCATCGTGGAGCAGCCATGACAGCCACCTTGTCCATCCTGATCTACCACCGCGTGCTGGCGCGGCCCGACCCGCTGTTTCCCGGCGAAGTGGACGCCGTGCTGTTCGAACGCCAGCTGCGCTTGTTGAAATGTTTCTATACGCCGCTATCGCTCAGCGATGCCGTGCAGCGCTTGCAGAATGGCAACCTGCCGCAGCGCGCCGCCTGCATCACCTTCGACGACGGCTATGCGGACAATGCGCACGTCGCCCTGCCGCTGCTGCAGCGCCATGGCATGCACGCCACGTTTTTCATCGCCACGGGCTACCTGGACGGCGGGCAGATGTGGAACGACACGGTGATCGACGCCGTGCGCCAGGCGGCCGGGCCCGTGCTGGACTTGCGCAAACACGAGCTGGGGACGTTCCCCGTCGCCAGCCTGGCGCAGCGGCAAGCTGCCATCGCCACGCTGCTGGGGCAGCTCAAGTACCTGCCGTTCGCCCGGCGCCAGCAGCTGGCCATGCGGATACGCCGCCAGGCGGGCGTCCTGGCAGGTCCGCCCGCCATGCTGAGCACGGCGCAGCTGCGCCAGTTGCATGCGGCCGGCATGGAGGTGGGCGCGCACACGGACAGCCATCCGATTTTGTCCACCTTGCCGGACCACGCGGCGCGGCAAAACATCGCCGACGGCAAGCGCCAGCTGGAAAGTTTGCTCCAGGCGCCCGTCACCCTGTTTGCATATCCGAACGGCAAGGCCGGGCGCGACTATGGCGCGCCGCACGTGGCGATGGTCAAAAGCCTCGGTTTCAAGGCGGCCGTGGCCACGGACTGGGGCGTGGCGCGCCCCGGCGCGGAGCTCGACTTGCTGCAGCTGCCCCGCTTTACGCCGTGGGATCGAGGACGCCTGGCGTTTCTGTGGCGCATGCGGCAAAACCGCCGGCAAACGCACCCAGCGCGCCCGGATGCTGGCTGAGCCACTGTTCCAGCATCAGCAGCAGCCAGACCATGGTGCCGTGATAGGCCGGGTGTTCCGCCAGCAAGCGCCCTTGCAGATCGTCGATGAAGGCGGGCCGCACGATGCCGCGCCCGCGCAGCTGCGTGAGGTTGTCGAATGCAAACTCGCGCAGCGGCGGGTGGCTGTGCAGCCACAGGCCGAAAGGCAGGCCGAAGCCGTGCTTTTTCTTGCGCACGATGGCCGGTGGCAGGATTTCCGCCAGCGCCCGCTTGAAGAAAGGCCGCAGCCGCATACCGTCGAGCTTGTCGCGCGGCGCCAGTCGCGCGGCAAACGCCACCATCGCATCATGCAGGAAGGGAAACGCCGCTTCTACGCCAGCCAGCTCGCAGGCCTTGCGCACCTTGAACAGGTCGTTGTCGGCCAAAGTAAAACGCATGTCGAGGGCCAGCAGCTCATTGATCTGGCTCAAGCCCTGGCCTTGGCGCTCCCAATACGCGCCATTCACGCAGCCGGGCGCCATGCCCGGATCGATGGTATCGATGAAACCCGCTTCCAGCACCGTGCGGTGGCCATGGCGCAGCAGCAGGTTGTAGCTGTCGAGCCGGGCCGGCAGCGGCAGGCTCGACAGTTCGATATAGCGGCGCGCCTTGTCGCCCAGCCGCCACGGTTTGCCCGTGCGTGCGCGGAACAGCAGCGGTTCGATGATGGCCTGGCGCAACATGGCGGGCAAGCGCTCGTACTGCGACAGCAAGGCCTGGTGCGCATAGCGCTCATTGCCGCCAAACAGTTCATCGCCGCCGTCGCCACCCAAGAGGCGCGTTACGCCATCCTCGCGCGCCATCTGCGCGCAGTAAAAGGCGGGAATGGCCGAGGCGTTACCGAAAGGCTGGTCGAAGATGGCCGCCATGGCGGGAATGGCGGCCAGCACATCGGCCGGCGTCACGTAGCGCTCGTGGTGGATGCTGCCAGCGTGGCTGGCGGCCAGGCGCGCATACGCCATTTCGTCATAGCCTGGTGCGTCAAAACCGATGGAATACGTGCGCGCGGGCCGGCCCGTCACTTGCCCCATGATGGCGGCCACGGTGGAACTGTCCGTGCCGCCGCTGAGAAACGCGCCCGTGTCCGCCCCATCCGCACCCAAGCTGCTTTCCACGGCCTGGCGCAGCAGGCGCAGGAATTCCTGCTTGTTGCTGGCAAAGCTGGCCCGCGTGCGCGCCGCGCCCGGCTCGTGGAAGGCCAGTTGCCAGTAGCTGCCCTTGCATTGCTTGCCGCCGCGCACATGCAGGTATTCGCCGGGCAGCAAGCGCTGCTGGCCAAGATAAGCCGTGGCCGGGCCGGGCACCATGTGGAAAAAAAGGTAGTGATACAGCGCCTGCGGATCGAGCGCGCCTCGCACGGACGGATGGGCCAGCAAGGCGTCATGCGAGGAGGCAAAGAACAGGCCTTGCGCATTGCCCGCATAGCTGAGGGGGTGGATTCCGGTGCGGTCCACGGCCAGCAGGGCCGAACCGGAAAAGGCGTCGAGGATGGCCAGCGAGAATGGCCCGGACAGGCTGGCGCAGGCCGCCACTCCCCGGCTCAGCCACAGGGACGCGATGCGGCTTGCCACGTCGTCGGCCGAACCGTCAAGCATGGGCCGGCCCCAGATGGCCACTTGCAAGCCATCCTGCTGATACACATGGCGGCTGCCGTCGATGGCGGCCACGGCCACGCCACCCACTTCGCTCACGCAGGCAATCAGGGGGGCGCTATCGAAACGCGACAGAGGCGCGGCCATGCCGGCCAGCGCGGCGCCACTGGCATCGGCATCGGCGGCGACAGAGCCCGCTGCCCCGCCAGGCGCCGCCAGCCAGCCGCACAGGCCGCTCATACGAGCACCTCGGCCGGCAGCGGATGGCCAAGAAACGCCGTCGGGCTGGCCGTCAAGCCATACGCGCCCGACTGGAACACGACCACCAGATCGCCCTCCTCGGCGCGCGCCATCTCCATCTGGTCGGCCAGCAAGTCCAGCGGCGTGCACAACGGCCCCACGACGGACGCCACTTCACGCGCCCCGCCGTGCAGCCGGTTGCCGATGGCAACCGGATAATTCTTGCGGATCAGCTGGCCGAAATTGCCCGAGGCCGCCAAGTGGTGGTGCAAGCCGCCATCGGTGACGAGAAATACTTGTCCATGCGACACCTTGCGTTCGAGTACTTTGCATACATAAATACCGGCCTCGGCCACCAGATAGCGGCCCAGCTCCAGGTTCAGGCGCGCGCCCGGCGCCGCCTGATCCAGGATAGCGAGCTGCCGCTGCAAGCCGTCCGCCACAGGCGCCAGGTCCAGCGCCTGGTCGCCGGGAAAATACGGCACGCCGAAGCCGCCGCCGATATTCAGGGTGCGCAAGGGCGACGGCGCGCTGTCGGCCAGTTGCAGGGCCAGTTGCACGCTCAGGGCTTGTGCTTCAGCCAGGGCCACCGCCGACAGGCTTTGCGAGCCTGCATACAGGTGAAAACCATAAAAATCCAGCCCCAGCTGGCCAATGCGGCCCAGCAGCGCCGGCACGAGGGCCGCATCGACGCCAAACGGCTGCGCGCCGCCGCCCATGCGCATGCCCGTGCGGCGCAAGGCGAAATCGGGATTCACGCGTACGGCGACCCTGGACGTCATGCCCAACCGTTCGCTGGCCAGCGCCACCCTTTCCAGCTGGGCGCCCGACTCCACGTTGATCAATACGCCAGCGGCCACGGCCCGCGCCAGTTCGCCATCGCTCTTGCCCGGGCCCGCAAAGCTGATGCGTTCCGGCGCCATGGGCGTATCGAGCGCCGTGGCCAGTTCGCCGCCCGAGGCCACGTCGATGCCGTCGACCAGGCCCGCCAGCCATTGCACCACGGCCGGCATGGGGTTGGCCTTCATCGCGTAATGCACATGCACGCCGGCGGGCAAGGCGGCGCGCAATTGCGCCACGCGGCGCGTGATGTGCGCGCGGTCATACGCGTAGAACGGCGTGCTGCCCACCCTCTGGGCCAGTCGGCGCAAAGAAATACCGCCGACCTGCAGCATGTCGCCATCCATGGCAAACTGCTGGCCCAAGGCCGAGTGCAAGGGCAATTCCGTACTGTTCGAGCGGATCAAGTCCTTCATGCCGCGTCTCCTGTTTGGACCGCATACGCGCGCGCCAGTTCCCGGGCCAGCAAGGGGCGGTCAATCTTGCCGTTCGGATTGCGCGGCAGCACGCCGTCGCGGATCTCCACCCACAGCGGCACCATATAGCTGGGCAGGCGTGCGCGGCAGGCTGCCAGCACGCTGTCGCGCTGCAATTCCACACCGGGCGCGGGCGTGACGAGCAAGGCGATGGCCTGGCCCAGCACGGCATGGGGCAGGCCCAGCGCAGCGGCATCGCCCACCAGCCCGCTCGCATACGCAACTTCCTCGATCTCGGCCGGGCTGACCCGGTAGCCCGACGTCTTGATCATGTCATCGCTGCGCCCGACGAAATACAGATAGCCATCCGCATCGCGGCGCACCGTGTCGCCCGACCAGACGGCCAGCTCCGGCAGCACCAGGCCGCTTGCCTGCGGCGGCAGCGGCTTGAAGCGTTCGGCCGTGCGCGCCGCGTCGTTCCAGTAGCCGAGCGCCACCAGCGCGCCACGGTGCACGAGCTCGCCCGGTTCGTCGGCGTCGCACACGCTGCCGTCGGGACGCAGCACCAGCACTTCCGCGTTCGGGATCGCTTGCCCGATGGAATCGGGGCGCCGCTCCAGCTGCTCCGGCGCCAAATAGGTCGAGCGGAACGCTTCCGTCAAGCCATACATCAGGTAGACCTGCGTGCGCGGCAACGACTGGCGCAGCCGGTCGAGCGTGGAACGCTGCATCACGCCGCCCGAATTGGTGATGTAGCGCAAGGGCGTGGACAAGGGCCAGCTCAGCTGGGACAGCTGCACCCACAGCGGCGGCACGGCGGCCAGGCCCGTGATGGCTTCCTGCTCGACGGTTTCGACGATATCGCGCAGCAGCAGATAATTCATCAGTACGGCACAGGCGCCGCTGGCAAACGCCGTTGTCAGCTGGCTCAGGCCATAATCAAAACTGAGCGGCAAGACGCACAGGATGCGGTCCTGCGGCGTGTTGCGCAGATAGCCCGACACGCTGAGCGCGCCCGCCAGCATGTTGCGGTGCGACAGCACCACGCCTTTCGGTCGCCCCGTGCTGCCCGAGGTATATAAAATGGCGGCCATGTCCATGTCGATCGCCGCATGCGGCTGCGGCACGCCAGCGGCGGGCACATTGGTGGGCACCGCGGTCCACGGCAGCACGCGCAGCTTGCCCAGGCTGGACTCCGCCTCCCCTTCGCCCGTCAGCAGCACCGTCCGCAAGTCCGGGCAGGCGGCCAGCGCGGGGCCCAGCTGCGCCAGGCGTTCGCGCGACGTGACGAGGATGGCCACGTTGCAGTCGGCCAGGATATACGCCACCTGGTCAGGCTTGAGCAGCGGATTGACGGGCACGAACACGCCGCCGGCCGCCGCCGCGCCAAACATGGCGCTGACGTTTTCCGGGCGTTTTTCCAGGTACACGGCCACACGCGCGCCACCTTGCAAGCCCAGGGTCAGCAGGGTCGCGGCCGCCTCGCGCACGGACTGCGCCAACGCGGCATAGCTCAGCTCCTCGCCCTGCCACGACAGGGCCGGCGCGTGGGGGGCGCGCTGCGCCGTTTCAAAGATCAGATCGTGTATCAGTGTTGCCATCGTGTCGCCCCAGGGTTGCCATGATTGCCATGCATCCCCCTATGATTGGGACAAACGGGCGCGGCAGTGTTGATTTTTATCAAGCAAGCACCTCTCCCCACGGACGGTGGCCTATCTGGCGCAATGCTTGAGGCCGCGCAACATCGGCCACTGGCCGCTGCGCTCTAATGGACAGCGTTGGCTGCATAGCCGCCCCGTCCGTTACTACCATGGCCCTGTCCCCGCAATTTCCCTTGCTGCAACGGCTGGCCGCCAGCGTCGCCCAGCTGGGCTGGCGCGACAGCGCCTGGCTGGCCGTGGCCCGGCTGCTGGCAACGGTGCCGGGCGGACGCTGCGCGCTGTACCGCTACCAGTTCGTGGCGCAAGCCGTGGCGCCAGGCTCGCTGTGCCGCGGGCGCGGCCAGTCGATTGCCGTCACTCCCTGCGTGGCGGAAGCGGACTTGCCGCCAGGTCCCGAGCGCCGGCCCGGCGCACTGCGCGAACGCTACCGCCAGGGTGCGCAATGCCTGTTGGCGCAAGACAAGTCCGGCATGGTTGGCTGGATCTGGCTGCTGCGCCACGGCTGCCAGGAAGACGAGGTGCGCGCCCGCTATGCGCTGGCTTCAAACCAGTCATCGTGGGACCTCGACGTGTGGGTGCAGCCCGAACAGCGCGGTGGCCTCGTCTTCGCGCGCCTGTGGGAAGAAGCCAACGCCGTGCTGTACGCCCAGGGCGTGCGCTGGTCGTGCAGCCGCATCTCGCGTTTCAACCGTGCCTCGCTGGGCGCCCACGCGCGCCTGGGCACGCACGCGCTGGGCACGGCCACCTTCATTCGCTGCGGGCGCTGGCAATGGATGGCCTCCAGCCTGCCGCCCTATGTACACCTGTCGCGCCGTCCCGACGACATACCCTGCCTGGCCTTCGATACGTCGTCCCTGCCGCACTACCCTTCCCTGGAGCTGACATGCCGCATCTTGAAGCAGTAAAGCACATCCTCGACACCACCCTGGGCTTGAACGGGCGCGCGCTGGAAGCCCACACGCCGCTCCTGGGCAGCGTGCCGGAACTCGACTCGATGGCCGTGATCGGCGTGATCGCCGCACTGGAAGACCATTTCGGCATCATCGTCGCCGACGACGACATCCACGCGCGCCACTTTGCCACCGTGGGCACCCTGCACGATTTCGTGTTTGCAAAGCTGCGACCATGAACCGCGCCCTCACCGACGCGCTGCCGCTGCTGCCCTTCTTCCTGCCCGCCAGCGGCGGCCAGCGCTATTGTTTGCTGCACCTGCCGCCACCGGGCCAGGCCGCGCGCGGCGGCATCCTCTACGTGCATCCGTTCGCGGAAGAATTGAATAAAAGCCGCCACGTGGCGGCCGCGCAGGCGCGCGCCTTTGCCGCGGCCGGCTACAGCGTGCTGCAGATCGACCTGTTCGGCTGCGGCGACAGCAGCGGCGACTTTGGCGAAGCGCGCTGGGACATCTGGCACAACGACCTGCACCTGGCGTGCGCGTGGCTGGCGCAGCGGGTCAACGGCCCCTTGACCGTGTGGGGCTTGCGCCTGGGCGCCCTGCTGGCCCTCGATTTCGCCAGCAACCCGCCGCTGCCCCTGGCCCGTTTGCTGCTGTGGCAACCGGAACTCGACGGACGGCGCGTCATCGACCGTTTCCTGCGCCTGCGCCTGGCGGCCGGCATGCTGGCCGGCGGCGGGCAGGAAGCGCCCGGCCATGCGCGCGCCGCACTGGCGGAAAGTGAGCCAGTGGAAGTGGCCGGCTACCTGCTGGCGCCAGCGCTGGCGCACGCCATCGATGACGTCAGCGCGTCCGCGCTGCAGCCTGCCGTTCCTGTCTACTGGCTCGATTACCGGGGGCCGGAGCAGGCAGCCGCGCCCTTGCCGCCGCTGGCGCGGCAATGGCGGGACCAGGGCGCCGCCGTCCACGTTGCCAGCTTTGGCGACGGCCCGTTCTGGCATAGCGGCGAGCTGCTCGCGTGTCCGCAACTGCTGGACGCCACGCGCACGCTGTGCCGCGACTGGCTCGCCGAGGAAAGGACGCCGCCATGAAGCGCGACAGCGGCCAGCAGCACCTCGCGGCACCCGCCGTGCGCGAACTGGCCCTGCGCTTTCGCAGCGCAGCGGACGACGGCGAGGCGCAGGCGCGCATGATCGGCATCCTCAGCCTGCCCGACGCACCGGGTCCGCGCGGCGTATTGATCGTCACGGGCGGGCCGCAGTACCGGATCGGCAGCCACCGCCAGTTCGTCTTGCTGGCACGCGCCCTGGCCGCGCAAGGCTGGCCCGTGCTGCGTTTCGACTTGCGCGGCATGGGCGACAGCGAGGGTAGCGCGCGCGACTACCGCGCGGCCGGTCCCGACATCGCCGGCGCGCTGGCGCAATTCTTCGACGCCGTGCCGGCCTTGCGCGAAGTGGCGCTGTGGGGCTTGTGCGACGGCGCCACGGCAGCGGCCTGCCATGCGCCGCACGACGCGCGCGTCAAAGCCCTGATCCTGCTCAACCCGTGGGTGCGCAGCAGCGTCGGCCTGGCGCGCGCCACCCTGCGCCACTATTATTTGCCACGCCTGCTGCAAGGCGGTTTCTGGCGCAAGCTGGCCAGCGGTGGACTGCAGCTGGGCGCCAGCCTGGCGTCGCTGCGGCAGGTGGCGGCCGCCACGCAAGAACCGTCAACGCAGGAAGACGATGCGCCCGCGCCGGCCCTGCTGCGGGCGCTGGCGCAATTCCAGGGCAAGGTCTTGCTGATCCTCAGCGGCGACGACTTGGGTGCGCACGAGTGGCAAGCCCTGCTCGATGGCGACACAGCCTGGCGCGCCGTGGCCGCCCGCCCGCAATGGACGCAGGCGCAGGTCGCTGGCGCCAACCACACGTTCGCCAGCGCCGCCAGGCGTGGCGAGGTCGAACAGCTGTGCGCACGGTGGCTGCAGTCATGGTAATGACCTCACCAAAACGGGTACTGATGGTCGCCTACCATTTCCCGCCGTTTGCCGGCGGCAGCGGCATCCTGCGCACGCTGGGTTTTGCCCGCCACTTGCCCGACTGCGGCTGGCAGCCGCTCGTGCTCAGCCCCTCGCCGCTCGCGTATGCGCAGCGGGGCAATACGCAACTGGCGCAGGTCGGCGCGCAAGCGACCGTGCGGCGCACCCTGGCGCTGGACGCGGCGCGCCATTTGTCCATCGCCGGGCGCTATCCGCGCTGCCTGGCGCTGCCCGACCGCTGGAGTTCCTGGTGGCTGAGCGCCGTGCCGGCCGGCCTGCGCATGATCCGCGAATACCGCCCCGACGCCATCTGGTCGACGTACCCGATCGCCACGGCGCACCTGATCGCGATGACCTTGCAAAAACTCAGCGGCCTGCCATGGATCGCCGACCAGCGCGACCCCATGCTCGACGACAGCGACCCGCTGGCGCCGTATCCGCCCGAGCCGCGCCTGCACCGCATGCATGCGTGGATCGAACAGCGCATCGCGGCGCGCAGCGCGGCCATCGTCTGCACCACGCCTGGCGCCATCGCGGCGCACCAGCGGCGCCTGGCGCAAGTGGGGCGCGAGCGCTTCTGCCTGATCGAAAATGGCCACGACGATGACGAGGACGCCGCGCCGCTGGCCGGGCCGCGCGGCCACCGCAGCCGCTTTCTTCTGCTGCATAGCGGCGTGATCTACCCGTCCGAGCGCGATCCCCAGCCGCTGTTCGAAGCGCTGGCCCGGCTGCGCCACGACGGCGTGCTGCACGCCCGCAATTTCCAGCTGGTGCTGCGCGCCACGGGCCACGATGCGTGGCTGGCGGGATTGCTGGCGAAATACGGCATCCTGGATCTGGTGAGCCTGGAACCCTTGCAGCCGCACGAGGATGCGCTGCGCGAAATGCTGGCCGCCGACGGCTTGCTGCTGCTACAGGCGGCCAACTGCAACGGACAGATTCCCGCCAAGCTGTATGAATACCTGCGTTGCCGACGGCCCATCCTCGCGCTGACCGACCTGGCCGGCGACAGCGCGGCCAAGCTGCGCCACTGCGGCATCGACACCATCGGCCAGCTGGCGTCCAGCGGCGACTGCGCACGCGCGCTGCTGCGTTTTTTGGAACTGGCGCGCCAGGGCCGCGCCCCGCTGGCCAGCCCCACCGCCATCGCCCTGCAATCGCGGCAAGCCCGCAGCAACGCCCTGGCCGATTTGCTCGACCAGGTCAGCCACAGGAGTCCGACATGAAGCATTGCTTGTTAGCCTGCACCCTCGCCGCCTGCTGCGCCAGCGCTACTGCCGCCGAGTGCCCGCCCTACGTCAAGCGCACGCCGGGCGGCGACTACACGAGCGCGGAAGACCGCGACGGTCTGTCCGTGGTCGAAAAATTCCATTTTTCGCGCGCCGTGGAAACGCTCACGCAAGGCATGACGGGCAGCCTGGGCGCCGACATCAGCTACACGCTCGAACACTTCCCGAACCACCACCGGGCGCTGGCATCGATGGCCAAGCTGGGATTGCGCCTGAAAAGCGCGCAGCCGGTGGGCGCCCGCTACACAGTCAGCTGCTACTTCGAACGGGCGATCGCCTTCGCGCCGCACGACGTGACGGCGCGCATGGTGTATGGCAGCTATTTGCTGTCCACGGGCCAGGATGCGATGGCGCTGGAACAGCTGGACGCTGCCAGCCGCCTGGCGCCGGATCAGGCCACCATCCAGTACAACCTGGGCCTGATGTATGCAAAGAAGAAGGAATACGAGAAAGCCAGCGCGCACGCGCAAAAAGCCTATGCGCTGGGTTTTCCCTTGCCGGGGCTGAAGAACAAGCTGAAGGCGGCGGGCAAATGGCGCGAGCCGCCGCCGGCCGTCGTCGTGGAGGCGAAGGAAGCGCCGAAAGCGGAAGAACCGGCAATGCCGCCGGTCGAAGAACCTAGCGGGGAATGACGGCCGGCCGCTGGGCCACGCTCCAATGCCCGGCCGGCGACGCGGCCAGCGCGGCGGCCAGGTCGCGCCGCGCTTGGGCCTTGTCTTCCGCCTCGCTGATGTATGCCAGTTCGGCCGGCTGCAGCACTGTGAGCGTCAGCAGCATCACGTCGCCGAACGGTGTGCCGAACGAAGGGGGAATGGTGCCCGCACCCTGGGCCAGCAGCACGCCCACCTGTTCGTTCTCGTCTTCGAGGCCCTTGGGCGCGTCCTGCAAGTCCAGCGCCATCGACACGCTGCCGTGGCGCTGCACCAGCAAATCGATGGAGCCATGGTCGGCCACGTTCTGGCTGACCTGGTAAATCAGATCGAACAGCCACGATGCCTGCAGCGGATCGCCGTTGAAAACGGACAGCGGCGCCTCGATGCACACTTCCAGCAGGTGGCCGCGCGGGACAAACACGTCGTCGTCATCCTCGAACGGGTCGCTCAAGCCATCGCTGGCAATCAGGATGGAATCATTGCGGCGTATCACCCGCCAGGCCTGGCGCAACGATGGCCAGCGCGGCCCCCCCATGAAAGCGGGGTTGACCAGCGGCGCCAGCACGTCGGCGTCAACGGCGCCCAATGTGGCATAGAAGGCGTCGCGCGCGGCGCACGCCGTGGCCAGCATCTGCGCGCCCGCTTCCTTGCCGACGACGGCGTCGTCCGGTTGCGGCACCTGGGGAATAAGGTTTTCAGGCATGAGAGAGTCTTTGAATTAGTCGGCGGTTGGGAAGTCGTGATAATTGCGGGGCAAATAGCCCCAGATGCGCGCCACCCTGTCCCGCACTTCGAAATCGAAGCCGATGCGTTCGAGCGCCGGCACGATCCACACGCCGTGGTCGATGATTTTCTTGGGCAGCAGCATGGCCACGTGTTCTTCCGAGTACAGGCTGATATCGAACCATTCCACGCCCATGAACGGGAACGGCGGGTGGTAATCCCATTCCGTATCCCAGCGCGACACATAGCCGGTGACGGAGCCGTAACGGTACGACGGCGCCCAGTCGGTGCGTCCGCGCATAAAGGCCAGCAGTTCGTTCCACTTGCAATCGTTGGCGGCGCCGGCCAGGTTGCGCCGCGCGATGTGGCCGCGCAGCTTGCGCTTGATGTCGTCGCCGCCGGCATCGGCCTGCGGCAGGCTGTGCGTGGCCGATGCCGTCATGCGGGCGTCCCTTCTTCATCGCTCACGCGGATATTCGCCCGCAGGTCCTCGACCAGCCGCTTGCGGCTGCTCAAGGCATATTCGATGGGTGAAAACGGCATGGCGGCCGCCGCATAGGCATCGATCAGCGCATGCATCTGCTGCGCCTGCGCTGGCGGCAACAGCGTCTTGCTGCCGTTCGCGCTTTGCTGCGCGAGCTTTTCCTGCAGCACTTCCTTCCAGGCGATGTGCGCCTCGGACATGGGATTGGCCACGCACAGGGAAAACGTGCCGTTCAAAAAATACGTCCAGGCGCTGTCGGTGCGGGCGCGCAAGCCCTCCGCGATCGGCGCGCCGCTGTCGCCGAAGCTGTCGCGCAGGCGCCAGGTCGTCAGGTTCAAGGCCGCCAGCGCGGCGCCATAGCGGACAGCAAATTGCGCCTGCAGGCGCGCTGGCGCCGTATCCGCCCCTTCGGCGAGCGCGTGCCGCGCAACGGCGATCCAGGCCAGCTGCGACGGCGGAAAATAGCGGCCGGCCCTGGCCCCGGGCGCCGCCATGGCGCCAAAGACGAAAGAGCACAGATTGCCGCCGTCATCGACCACGTACGCAGGCGCGGGAACGAGGCGGGCCTGGATCAGGGCGTCGATGTCCGCCATGGTCATGGCGGCGGCCGCCGCCAGCTGGGTCTCGTCCAGATAGTGCTGCGCGAGATACGTATCGAGTTCCGTCATGCTCCGGCTTCCATGTTGATGATGTTGTATTTGCAGACAGGCTTATTTTGCCACCGGCTTGACTTTCGATGCGGCCAGCACGGCGCGCGCGCGGGCCGTGTCGATATCGCCGGCCGTGGCCAGCGCCACGCCCATGCGGCGGCGGGCGAACGATTCCGGCTTGCCGAACAGGCGCAAGTCCGCGCCCGGCACGCTCAGGGCGTCGGCCACGCCTTCGAAGGCGATGCCTTTCGCTTCCAGCTGGCCGTAGATGACGGCCGATGCACCGGGCGAACGCAGCGCCACGTTGACGGGCAGACCGAGGATGGCTTTCGCGTGCAGCTCGAATTCGCTCTGCACCTGGCTGGCCATGGTGACCATGCCCGTATCGTGCGGACGGGGGCTCACTTCCGAGAACCATACCATGTCGTCCTTGACGAACAGCTCCACGCCGAACAGGCCCAGGCCGCCCAGGTTGTCCGTCACCTTGCGCGCGATGTCGCGCGAGCGCTCGAGGGCCAGCGGCGACATGCGGGCCGGCTGCCACGATTCCACGTAGTCGCCATGCACCTGCAAGTGGCCGATCGGCTCGCAGAACTGCGTCTCGATCTGTCCCGAAGCGCCGACGGCACGTACGGTCAGCAAGGTGATTTCGTAGTCGAAGTCGATGAAACCCTCGACGATGACCCGGCCCGTATCGACACGGCTGCCGCTGGCCGCATACGCCCACGCCGCGTCCACGTCCGCGGCGCCATCGAGTTTGGACTGCCCCTTGCCCGACGACGACATCACGGGTTTCACGACGCACGGAAAGCCGATCTCCTGGCATGCCAGCTGCAACTCCCGCAGGCTGCTGGCGAAGCGGTATGGCGACGTGGCCACGCCCAGGGTTTCCGCCGCCAGGGTGCGGATGCCTTCGCGGTTCATCGTCAGCACGGCCGCGCGCGCGTTCGGGATGCACGTGATTTGCCCGGCCGCTTCCAGCGCCGCCAGGGTGTCGGTGGCGATGGCTTCGATTTCGGGCACGATCAGGTCCGGCTTTTCCAGTTCGATCAGGGCGGCCAGGGCCACGCCGTCGCTCATGTCGATCACGTGCGAGCGGTGCGCCACCGGGTGGCCCGGCGCGTTCGGATAGCGGTCGACGGCGATCACTTCCACGCCCAGGCGCTGCAGCGACATGATCACTTCCTTGCCCAATTCACCCGAACCCAGCAGCATGACTTTGATGGCGGTGGAAGACAGGGGCGTGCCGAAGGTACGGGGCGCGATGGTGCTGCTGGTGCTAGTGGTCATGGCAGGATCTGTAGGCGGTGGAAAGATGGCTGGGACTATAGCAAATGCCGGCCATCTTGGACAGGGTGCACCGCTGCCTGACGGACCAGGCTAGCCCGCGTAAGCCCGCTTGATCTCGTCGATGTCGATCTTTTTCATGCCCATCATGGCTTTCATCACGCGCTGGGCCTTGACGGGATCGGGATCGCCCAGCAGCTTGACCATGATGGTGGGCACGATTTGCCAGGACACGCCAAACTGGTCCTTGAGCCAGCCGCACTGCTGCGCTTCCGGCGCCCCGCCTTCGGACAATTGGTTCCAGTAGTGGTCGACCTCGTCCTGGGTTTCGCAATTGACCTGGAACGAGATCGCTTCGGAAAACTGGAACAAGGGTCCGCCATTCAAGCCCGTGAACGTCTGGCCGTCGAGTTCAAACGCGACAGTCAGCACGCTGCCCGGTTCCTGGCCGTGGATTTCCTTGCCCTCCTCGCCATAGCGCAGGATCTGGCCGATCTTCGAATTGGGGAAGATCCCCGTATAAAACAGGGCCGCCGCCTCGGCGTGCCCGTTGAACCATAAACACGGGGTAATCTTTTGTATGCTGTGCATGATGTCTCCCTAGTCCGGTGTGTGGATTAGCAACGCTAATATAGTCACAAATGCGCCGGCATGGCGCGCGGAATGCGCCGATTAGCGCCCTGCAATGGCCTCCCGTCCCAGCACGCCGGCGCTGGCCAGCAGACGCAGCCGGGCCGAGCGCCATTCCGCCTGGCAACGGATGCGCTCCTGCTGCGCCTCGAGCAGCGCCGACTGGGTGTTCAGCATTTCCAGGATATCGGCCGCGCCCCGGCCGAACTTGCGCTGCACGCTGGCCTGGGCATCGCGCGCCGCGTCCAGCCACGCTTGCGAGGCAGCCAGGTTGGCCAGCGCCGTACTCGCCTCCGCATGCGTTTTCACCAGTTCCATCAGAGTCTGCTGCTTTACGTCTTGCGCCTCGGCTTCCCTTTGTCCGGCCTGCGCCAGCGCGCCGCGCACCTTGTAGTGGCGCGCAAAACCGTCGAACAGGGGAATGTTCAATGAGATGCCCACCAGGGTTTCGCGCGTGGACGCGGCGGACAAGCCCTGGTTGGGGCGGCCGTTCTGGTAGATATTGGCCGTCAGGTCGATGCTGGGACGGCCTTCCGACTCGCTCACGGCCACCCGTTCGCGCGCGGCCGCCAGCTGCGCCTGCGCGGCCACGATGGCCGGGTGCCGCGCCTGGGCCAGCGCCAGCCAGGTGTGCAAATCTTCACGCAGGCCAGCCGCAGGTTCGGCCGCATCGTCGTCCAGCACCACGCCCGCATCGGCCGGCAAGCCCAGCGTATACACGAGCACGGCGCGCGCCTTCTGGAATTCGCCATCGGCGCGGCTGGCGCCCAGGGCCGCCTTGGCCAGCGCGCTCGCCGCCTGCAGGGTGTCGCTGTGCGAGCCGAGTCCACGCTGGGCGCGGCGCTGCGTGGCCAGCACTGTTTCCTCGGCCAGCGCCTGGTATTCCTGCCGCATCCGCACGTTGGCCCGCGCCGTCTGCGCGTCGAAATACGCGCTGACGGTGGCCGCCAGGGTCTTTTGCAGCACGGCGTCGCGGTTGGCCAGGGCCGCGTCGAGCAAGGCTTGCGCCGAACGCTGTCCCGCCGCGCGCCCGCCGAAGTCGAACAGACGCCAGGACAGATTGAGCGAACCCGTATTGCTGTTCAAGCTGCCGGAAGGCGTGCTGGCGCCCGGATAGGCCGTGCGGTCGTGCACCCGGCTCACGCCTGCATTCAGGGTCGGCAGAAAGGCGGCCCTGGCCTCGCCCACGCCGGCCGCCTGCAGCCGGATGCCGGCCCAGGCGCCGTGCACCTGCGCGTTGTGGCACAGGGCCAGGTCGACGGCCGCCGGCAGGGTCAATGGCACGCCCTCCTCGTACGCGGACGGGCATGGCGCGGCCTCGAGCTCGCCCGCGTGCGCCGCAACACGGGCCAGCAGCAAGCTGGCGACGATGGCGATGGCGGCCATGGCGCGGCATCTAGCGTTCATGCAGCGCCTCCTTCTGGTGCTGCACCAGCGGCGAGAGCACGTATTCGATCACCCTTCTCGTCCCCGTGCGGATTTCCGCGCGCACGGCCATGCCGGCCGTCAAGGGCACCGTCTTGCCGTCGATGACGATGGACGGCTGCCGCAGCGTGATCCTGACGGCATACACGGGGCCCTTCTTTTCATCCTCGACGGCGTCGCGCGAGACGCTGCTGACGACGGCGGGCACGGTGCCATACTTGGTGTAATCGAAGGCGTCGACCTTGATGGCCACCGCCTGCCCGACCTGCACGAAGCCGACGTCGCGGTTTTCCAGCACGGCGTCGATTTCCAGCTTGCCCTGGCGCGGCACGATCTGCATCAGCGCCTGCGCGGCCGGCACCACGCCGCCCACCGTATGCAGCTTCAGCTGCTGCACCGTGCCATCGACGGGCGCCGTCAAACGCAGCAGGCTGCCGCGCGCGCCGGCGCGGCGCGCGTCCTGGCCGCTGGCCGCCGCCACTCTGGCCCCTTCCGTCAGCGCGTCGTAGGCGTCCTTGCGCGTCTGCGCCACCAGGGCCGCGCGCTCGCTGCGGGCCGACGCCAGTTGGCCGGCCAGGTCGATGCGCGCCTGTTCCTTTTCCAGCCACGCGTGTTCGGCCACGTCGCGCGTCGCCAGCAGCGCCTTGTAGTCGCCGGCGCGCTGCGTGGCCAGCGGCAACGCCTGGGCATAGCGGGCGATTTCTCCATCGAGATGCGCGAGCCTGGCGCGGAAATTCGCGTACTGGCCATCGAGGTGGCCCTGCGCTTCCTCGCGCTGGGCGGCGGAAGCGCCATCGGGCGCCGCCAGCTTGGGCAGCGTCAAGCTGTCGATGGCGGCGATCAGCGCGCGCGAGCGGGCCATCTGCAGCGCGGCCGCCACGGCGTCGCCGGCGGCCTTGTCGCGTTCGGCGTCCGGGCCGCGGCTGTCGAGTTCCACCAGCAGCTGGCCCGCCTTCACGGCCTGCCCCTCGCGCACGTGCAGGGCGCGCACGGCCGCCACGTCGACCGAGGCGATGGTCTTGGTGTTGCCGGACGGAATGATCTTGCCGGCCGCGTTGACGATGATGTCGACCTGGCCGAAGACCGCCCACAGCACGATGCAGCCGACCAGCAGCATCAGCACCCTGGCCGTCAGGCGCAGCGACGGCGATACGGGCCGCTCCTGCAGCGCCAGCGCGGCCGGCAAGAAGGCCGCCTCGTCTTCGCTGAGCACGGGGCCGCTCAAGGCCGCGCGCTGGCGCCAGCTGTGCCGCAGCACCTGGCCGTAGCGTTGCAACAGCTCGCCATACGCGGCCAGGCGGTGGCCGGTGCTCATGTTGCGTCCCCTGTTGCGCTCCCGCTCGTGCCCTGCTGCAGGCTGTACAGATGGGCGTAGATGCCGCCCGGCTGCGCCAGCAGCGCGTCGTGCGTGCCCAGTTCGGCCACCTGCCCCCGCTCCATGACCACGATGCGGTGTGCTTCACGCACGGCCGACAGGCGGTGGGCGATGATCAGCACGGTGCGCCCCGCACAAATGCCGCGCATATTGTCCTGGATGATCTTTTCCGATTCATAGTCGAGCGCGCTCGTCGCCTCGTCGAAAATCAGGATGCGCGGATCACCGATCAGGGCGCGGGCGATGGCGATGCGCTGGCGCTGGCCGCCCGACAAGCCCGTGCCATGCTCGCCCACCATGGTGTCGTAGCCTTCGGGCAACTCGCAAATGAAATCGTGGGCACCGGCCAGTTTCGCCACGGCGATGACGGTTTCCATCGGTAGCGCCGGGTCGCTCAGCGCGATGTTGTCGCGCACGGAGCGGTTGAACAGGATGTTTTCCTGCAGCACGACGCCAATCTGGCGCCGCAGCGAAGCCGTGTCGATGACGGCGATATCCTGCCCGTCGATCAGCACCTTGCCCCGTTCGGGAATGTACAAGCGCTGCGCCAGCCGCGTCAAGGTGCTCTTGCCCGAGCCGGAACGCCCGACGATGCCGATCACTTCGCCGGGCGCGATGGAAATCGATACATTGCGCAACACTTCGGCCGCATCGGGCCGGTAGCGGAAACCCACTTGCTGGAAGTCGATGGCGCCCGCAATGCGCGGCAGGCGCGCCTTCTGGCTGCCCGCTTCCACGCGCGCGTTGAGGATGTCGCCGAGCCGGCTCATCGAGATGCCCACCTGCTGGAAATCGTTCCACAGTTGGGCCAGGCGCAGGATGGGCGACGCCACCTGCCCGGCCAGCATATTGAACGCGACCAGTTCGCCCACCGTCATCTTGCCGTCGATGACGAGGGTGGCGCCCCACCACATGATGGCCGCCGTCACCAGCTTGCTGACGAGCGTCACGCCGCCGCTGGCCAGCATGCCGATGTTGTTTGCCGACAAGCCCGCCGACACATAGCCGGCCAGCTGCTTTTCCCACTGCTGCTGCCAGCGCGGCTCGACGGCCATGGCCTTGAGCGTATCGACGCCGCTGATGGTTTCAACCAGAAAGGACTGGTTTTCCGCGCTACGGTTGAATTTATCGTTCAATCTGCCACGCAGCACGGGCGTGAGCAGCATCGACAGGGCCGCGTAGACGGGAATCGAGGCCAGCACGACGATGCTGAGCGCCGCGCTGTACCACAGCATGGCGGCAATGAAGATGAAGGAAAACAGCAGGTCCAGCACCAGGGTCATGGCGTTGCCGGTGAGAAAAGACCGGATATTTTCCAGTTCATGGATGCGCGCCACGGAATCGCCCACGCGGCGCGCCTGGAAATACGCGATCGGCAAGGCCAGCAAATGGCGGAACAGGCGCGCGCCCAGTTCCACGTCGATCTTGCTGCTGGTGCGCGCGAAAACATAGGTGCGGATGAGGCCAAGCACGGCTTCGAAGACGATGGCGCACACGAGGCCGATGGCCACCACGTGCAGGGTTTTCATCGCGTGGTTGACCAGCACCTTGTCCATCACCACCTGGAAAAACAGGGGCGTGGCCAGGCCGATCAGCTGCAGCACGAAGGAGATCAGCAGCACTTCGCCCAGCAGCCTGCGGTATTTGACGACGGCGGGAATGAACCAGCTGAAATCGAAACGGGCCGTCTCGCCCGCATAGCTGGCCTTGCTCGTGAAAAAGATCAGCTCGCCCGTCCAAGCGGCAAGAAAAGCTTCGCGACCGAGGATTTGCGGCGGCTGGCCCGGATGCTGGACCAGCACCTTGCTCACGCCGTCAGCGTCCGTCTCGACCTTGCCAAGGATAAAGAAACGGCCATCCGTATCGATGGCGATGGCCGGCAGCGGCGCTTGTGCCAGCCTTTCGGGCGCCTGGCGCACCAGTTTGGCCGTCAAGCCAAGTTGCCTGGCGGCCAGCAGCACGGTTTGCCGCGTGAACACGGCCTGTCCGAAAGCGTGCTTGAGCTGGGCGCCATCGGCAGCGATGCCGTGCAGGCTGGCCATCAGCAGCAGCGACAGCAAGCCCGTGTCGGGCGCAGTTTTTTCTATGGACGGCGTATCGTTGCGGTGGGAGAGGACTGTCATCGGGCAATATCAGAGATTCAATGGCGCAGCCAGGCCGTGGCAGGTCGCCCCGGCCCGGCTGCGTGAGGGTGGATCTGGCTATGTCAACTGATTAATGGACTGCCGCCAGCTGGATCTGCGTCGACGGATTGCCGTGGCCTGACCATGGCGCCGATGCGGCCGCCGGCACGGCAAAGCCAGCCATCGCTTGCACCAGCTGCGCGGAATCCGCCTGCCAGCCGCCGATTCCGTCCTGGCTGACGGCACTGAATTGCTGCGCGGCACGCCAGTTTTGCGCCAGCACCGGCGCCAGGATAGCCGCCGTGCCTGCAGGCAAGGTCAGCTGGCCAGCCGCTGGCGGCGTCAGGCCTGCCATCGCCTGCACGAGGTTTTGCACCTGGCTGCCCAGCAAGACCCGGCCATCGGCCATGCGGAATTGCTCGATGCTCGCCCCCGCTGCCGCATACCAGCCATTGACGGTGATCTTGTCATTGGTGCCGATGGTGCTCACTTCGAGGTTGGTGCCCACTTGGCGGAACCACAGCTGCTCGGCACTGACGCCGGCCAGGAAGGACACCACGTCGCGGCTGCCCGCCTCGTTCGCCTCGGAAATAATGTCGATGCCGTCGCCGCGGGCGAAAACATAGGTGTCGTTGCCCAGCGTACCGGCCAGCGCGTCGTCGCCCTTGCCGCCTTGCAAGGTATCGTTGCCAAGGCCGCCCACCAGGATGTTCTTCAGTTCATTGCCCGTCAGCACGTCGTCGAACTTGCTGCCGAAGACGGCGTTGAAATTGGCCAGCACGTCGCTGCCTGCACGCGCCGTCATCGGTCCGCCAACGGGTGCGAAGGCGGCCGTCACGCCCGTAGTGGAAGTGGCGTAGGTCAGCGAATTGCCCGCCCCGCCACCGTCGAGCACGTTGCCGCCGGCGGTGCCGACATGGAAGACGTTGTTGGTATAGGCGCTGCCCGTCACCGTCAGGCCGGGGCCGCTGAGGCGCACGTACTCGACGTTGTCGGCCACCGTGTAGTTGACACTGGTGTACACGGTGTCGTTGCCGCCATTGCCACGTTCATCGATGAAGTCGCCGCTGTGGTTGACGTAATACGTGTCGTCGCCACCGAGGCCTTGCAGCAGGTCGGCGCCCGTGCTCCCACTGATGACGTCGGCGCCCGCCGTGCCGACGAATGTTTGCCCCGTCGGTTGCGTGGGACCGTTGAAATGCCAGGCCTGGGCCAGCGCGGGCGCCAGGGCGGCGGCCGTGGCGGCAGGCAGGGTTAGCTGGCCCAGCGGCGGCGGCGCCAGGTTCGCCATCGCCCGCACCAGCAGTTGCACGTCGGCGCCGCGCATGACGTGGCCGGCGGCCGTGCGGAATTCCTCGATGTTCGGCACAGCCGCGTTCCAGGCGCGGATGGTGATCTTGTCCGTGGTGCCGATGGTGCTCACCTCCAGGTCATTGCCCACCTGGCGGAACCACAGCTGGTCGATGTTGACGCCGGCCAGGAAGGCGATGGTGTCGTAATTGGCATCGGCGGACGATTCGGTAATGACATCGGCGCCGTCGCCGCGCACAAAGACATAGGTGTCGTCGCCGAGGCCGCCGGTGAGCACGTCGCTGCCTTTGCCGCCTTGCAAGGTATCGTTGCCGAGACCGCCGGCCAGGGTATTGGCCAGCTCGTTGCCGGACAGTACGTCGTCATAGCCGCTGCCGGTCACGCTGGAAATATTGACCAGCACATCGCTGCCGGGGCGGGCCGCATGGGATTCGTTGATGGAAACGATGCTGGCCGTCGCGCCCGCCTTGGAACCCGCATAGGTGGCCGTACTGTTCGTGCCGGTGCCGCGCAGCACGTTGCCGCCGGCGACATCGACGTGGAACACGTTGTCATTGCCGTTGCCCGTCACCGTCAGGCCGGCGGCGCTCACATGCACCTCTTCGACGTTGGCGGCCAGCGTGTAGTTCGCGCTGGCATAGACGGTATCGCGGCCGCCGCCAGCCTGTTCCACCACCACGTCGCCGCTGTGGTTGACGTAATACGTGTCGTCGCCGGCCAGGCCCGCCATCACGTCGGCGCCCGCCGTGCCCTGGATGATGTCCGGATTCACCGTGCCGGTAAAGACGCCATTGCCGGGCTGGTTCGGTCCTTCCGTACGCCAGTTCTGCGCCAGCGCCGGCGCCAGGGCGGTGGCCGTTGCCGCTGGCAAGGTCAGCTGGCCAGCGGCCGGCATCGCCAGGCCCGCCATTGCCTGCACGAGGTTTTGCACGTCGCTGCCCAGCAGCACGCGGCCATCGGCCGTGCGGAATTCCTGGATGCGGGGCGCCGTACTGGAAAACCAGACGTTAATGGTGATCTTGTCGCCGGTGCCGATGGTGCTCACTTCCAGCGCCGTGCCCACCTGGCGGAACCACAGCTGGTCGGCGCTGACGCCGGCCAGGAAGGAGACGACGTTATGGCTGGCCGCCTCTTCCCCGTCAACGATGATGTCGGCGCCGTCGCCACGGGCAAAAATATACGTGTCGTCGCCCTGCATGCCGGCCAGGGTATCGTCGCCCTTGCCGCCGCGCAGGATATCGTTGCCAAAACCGCCCACGAGGGCGTTTTTGAGCTCGTTACCGGTCAGAACATCATCGAACTTGCTGCCGGCGATGTTGGCGATATTGAGCAGCACGTCGCTGCCGGGCGGCGCCGTCACCGGGCCATTCGCTCCGGACAAGGTCGCCGTCACGCCCGTGCTGGACGCCACGTAGTTGACCGTGTTGCCCGTGCCGCCGCCATCGATCCTGTTGCCACCGGCCGCATCAACGAAAAAGACGTTATTGGTATTGGCGCTGCCCGTTACCGTCAGGCCGCCTGCGGTCAGGCGCACGTTCTCGACGTTGTCGGCCACCGTGTAATTGACGCTGGTGTAGACGGTATCGCTGCCGCCGTTGGCCAGTTCGACGATCACGTCGCCGCTGTGGTTGACGTAATACGTATCGTCGCCAGCCAGGCCTTCGAGCACGTCGGCGCCCGTGGTGCCGCTGAGGATATCCGCGTTCGCCGTACCCGTGAAGCGCTGTGCGGCGGCTGCCGAACTGTTCAGGTAAGCGTCGATGGCGGAGACGCTGGAGCCAGATGCATTGTTTTCAGTCATGTTGCAGTTTCCTGTCGTTAAACTTAAAACCAAGATTGAATATGCCGGCGCAGGCCGGCATGCAAGGCAAAAGTTCGGGCCGCATCCACTTGCCATTCAGCGTGCACCTTCAACGGTCCGGCACTTTTGGCGCATGGACGGCGAGCGCTTGAGCGTCGCCTCGCATGCACGCCTTAATGACGCGCAATCGGGACAGGCACTGTTATTTGTCATGCAAATGTCACACTGCATGGGGGAAAGAAGAGGAACCTTGCCCAGTTTTTTCTGCCACCGCTATAGCCATTGTGCGAGAATGCCCCTCCCCCCTCGATGGTGCGCATGATGACCAAACTCGCCGCAAGCATCACTGTAATGACACTCGCACTGGCAGCTTGCAAGCCAGCAGCCACGGCACCTGCGCACGACATTCCTGCGGCCATGCGCCAGGCCGCGACCACCCTGCTGCAGTCACCATTGCTGCACGCGACCTCGATTGCCGTCGTTTATCGCGGCAAGGAATTCATCCTGCATCAGGGAGAGCTGGAGGCCGGCAAAGGCAATCCGCCGAACGATACAACGCTGTATGAAATCGGCTCAGTCAGCAAGACTTTTGCCGGCCTGCTACTGGCGAACGCTGTGCTGGACGGGAAGGCGGCGCTCGACGATCCCATACAAAACTACCTGCCGGCCGCCTACCCGAACCTGCAGTGGCAAGGCCAGCCCGTGCGCTTGCGCCACTTGATCACGCACACCAGCACCATGCCGGGCATGCTGCCATTGCAGGTGAACGCCATATTGCAGGATTTCACGGCACACGCCACGCCGGCAAAGCTCAATGCAGCCTACGCCAACTACGGGCAACAGCAATTCTGGCAGGATTTACATGCAGTCAGCATCAAGGGTCCGCTTGGCAAGGACTACGCCTATTCCAGCGCCGGTACCGAACTCATTGCGCACACACTCGAAACAATCTACGGCATGCCCTATGCAGTCCTGCTCACGCAATTCATCGCGCGCGAAGCCGGCATGCACGATACCAGGCTGGAAATCGCAGCTCAGGATGCCGGCCGGCTGGCGCCCGGCTACCACAGCGACAATCCCGTCATCACGACACCGATGCCGCAACTGCCCTGGGGAGCCGCCGGCAACCTGAAGTCGACCATGCCCGATATGGCGAAGTACCTGCGCCTGCAATTGAGCGCCCATCGCGCGGCTGCCGAATCGCACAAGCCGCTGGTGCGCTTTCAGGATGACTTCAGCATTGGCTATTTCTGGAATATCGGCAGCAATCGCCAGTTGGGCACGCATTATGTGCACCATGGCGGCGTGCCACGTGCGCAAAGCTACGCTTACGTCGTTCCCCAATATGAGCTTGGGGTCTTCATCATCACCAACCAGAGCGGCGACGCGACCGCCGGCGCCATGGAAAGCGCGCTGGCGCCTATTTTCGACACAGTGGAATCCATGGAAAGCGCGAAGTAGCCGCCAACAATACGTACGGCGCCACAGTTTGGGAAGATGGCGCTTATTTGCCAGCCGCTGCGGCCTGCAAGGCGCGCAAGGCGGCCATGCGGGAAGTAAATTGCGCGAGCGCGTCGTTCAGCGCCAGGCCCGGGCGGCTGGCGGCGAAACCGGTCCAGGCCGGAGCGTGGCGGGCCGCCTCATCCCGGCCATGCTGGCCATCGAGGTAGGCAATGGCCGCCATCGCTTGCTCCTGATCAAAGTGCAACTGCGGCTGCCGAAGGTAATGTGCAAGATAACGGTGCAGGTAGTCGCGGCTGGCTGGCGTGTCGAAAACGGCCAGCGCCAGGCAATACGCGCTGCCCGCGTAGCAGACCTCGCTGGCCAGCAGCAGGCCGCCCAGCTGATCCGTAAACGCGGACTGCCCGGTCAGTGCGGCCAGGTAGGCGCCCGCCGTGCGGCTGCGCCAGTCGAATTGCCCCAGCAGGCGCGCGATGACGGTGGCGTCGGCTTGCGCCAGCCGCTGCGCGCACGCCAGCGCCTGGGGCTGGTGCAAGCCCATGTACAGGGGCCGCACCCAGTCATCGCGCAAGGCCGCCGTCAGCGGTTCCTGCGGCGGCAACGCCGGCATGGCAAACGGGTGGTCATGGCGCACGGTGGCGCCGGCCACATGCAATTGCAATGGCGTCAGGGAAGAATCGACCGTCATGGCATAGCTCCAAAAGTTTGATCCTGTAATTGCTGTACGAGGAAATCGATGAAGACGCGCAAGCGCGGCGGCAGGTGGCGGCTGGCCGGCCACAGCAGCCAGAATGCCGTGCGCGCCTGCGTATGCTCGTCCAGCAGCGAGACCAGTTGCCCCGCCGCCAGCTCGCGCTGCACGGCAAATACGGGCAGGTAGGCGATGCCCTGCCCCTGTACGGCCAGGAAGACGCGCATTTCCACGCTGTTGCACACCATGCCGGGCGCCGGCTGGGCAGCCTCGTCCATCAGCGGCCACTGTTCCAAACGGCCCGTGGCGGGAAAGCGGTAATCGAGACGCTGATGCCGCATCAGTTCGGTGCCATCGGCGGGCCGGCCGTGGCGCGCAAGGTAGGCGGGCGACGCCACCAGCAAGCGGCGGAACGTACACAGTTTGCGCCGCATCAGGCTTGAATCGGCCAGTTCGCCCGTGCGCACGGCCGCGTCAAAGCCGTCGCTGACGATGTTGACCATGGCGTCGGAGAAATCGAGGTCGAGTTCGATGGCGGGATAGGCTTGCATGAACGCACCGATGGCCGCTTCGAACAGGCCGCTGTAGCGTGGCAGGCTGATACGCAGGCGGCCGCTGGGCGCGCCGCCCGATTCACCGAGTTCGCGCTCGGCCGCTTCCACCTCGGCCAGGATGCGCTTGCAGCGCTGCAGGAATTTTTCCCCTTCCGCCGTCAGCGCCAGATGCCGCGTGCTGCGCTGGAACAGGCGCGCGCCGAGCCGAGCCTCCATGCGCGCCACGCTTTTCCCGACGGCCGACGACGACAGGCCCAGCAGCCGGCCCGTAGCCGAAAAACTGCCGCTGTCGGCCACCTGCACGAACATGGCGATGCCCCCCAAGCTATCCATTCATACTCCATTCAAGACATTCTTGTCCGATATGTTGATCAGTTTAGCCCATTTTTCTTCAATGATGGGCGCGCCATACTCGCCCCTCTTTCTTTCATATCCGACACCCATGTCCTCTTCCTCACCTCTTTCACTCCCGCTGCAAGTGCTGGCCGCCTGCCTGACGGGCTTGCTGATACCCCTGTGCTTCACGGGTCCGGCCGTCGCTCTGCCCGCCCTCGGCGCCGAATTGCACGGCAGCGCCGCCGCCCTGAACTGGGTCATCAATGCGTATATCCTCAGCTATGGCAGCGCCATGATGGTGGCCGGCAGCCTGACGGACGTGCTGGGGCGCCGCCGCGTCTGGCTGGCGGGGCTGGCGCTGTTTTGCGTGGCGACCCTGGCCATCGCCGTCGCGCCATCGGTGGCATGGATCGCCGCGCTGCGCTTCGTGCAGGGCCTGGGCGGCGCGGCCGCGTTCGCCGCCGCCATGTCCTCGCTGGCGCCATTGTTCCACGGCGCGGCGCGCAGCCGCGTGATGAGCGTGCTGGGCACGACGTTCGGCCTGGGCCTGGCCTTCGGTCCGCTGGCGGCCGGCGCCATGCTGGCGCTGGCCCGCTGGCCCGCCATCTTTTATGCCACGGCCGCACTGGGCGCCATCGGCATGCTGCTGGTATGGGTCAGCGTGCCGGCCGATCCGGCGCGCGGCCAGGGCCGGCTCGACTGGCCTGGCGCCATCAGCTTCAGCGCCGCGCTGGGCCTGCTGACCTTGGGCATGCTGCTGGCGCCCGAACACGGCTGGCGCAACGGCGCCGTGCTGCTGTCCCTCGCCGCATCCGTGCTGCTCTTCCTTGCCTTTGTCGCCATCGAGCGCAGGACGGCGCGGCCCATGCTGGATTTGTCGCTGTTCCGCCAGCGGCGCTTTGTCGCCGTGCAAGTGCTGGCCGCCTCGCCCGCCTTCCTGTTCATCGTGCTCATCGTCATGCTGCCCGGGCGCTTCATCGGTATCGACAGCATGTCCGCGCTGGCCGCTGGCCGCCTGATGATCGCCCTGGCCGCGCCGCTGCTGCTCGTGCCCGTGCTGGCGGCGCTGCTGTCGCGCTGGGTCAAGACGGGCACCCTGTGCGCGGCGGGGCTGCTGCTGGCTGCGGCGGGCCTGGCCTGGCTGGCGCAGGTGCTGGGTCATGGCGGCACCGCGGCGCTGGCCGGCCCCCTGCTGCTGATCGGCGTGGGTATCGGCTTGCCGTGGGGCTTGATGGATGGCATGGCCCTGAGCGTGGTGGAAACGGAGCGGGCCGGCATGGCGACGGGCATCTTCAATACCGTGCGCGTCAGCGCCGATGGGGTGGCGCTGGCGCTGGCGGGCTCTTTGTTGGCCGGCCTGATCGGTGCGGGCCTGGCACAGCAACTGCCGGCCGAACTGCCCGTGCTGGCCGCCGCCAGCCGCGCCGCGCTCGGCGATATCCAGCAGGCAACACAGCTGCTGGGCGGCCAGGAAGCGCTGCTGCGCGCCAGCTATGACGCCGCCTTCCGCCAGTTGCTGGTCGGCTTGGCGCTGCTGGCCGTGGCGCTGGCAGCGCTGGTGCCGTATTTGCTCAGGAAGGATGGGGCTCAGGCGTCCAAACCGTAGAACACGGCGATAAGGATGGCGATATTGTTGCAGGCGCGCGCAAATGCCGTTGTCGCATAGGCAACGGCCACACTGGGGCCGCGGTAGCGCAGGTAGACAAAGCTGAACATGGCGCCCGACCCCAGCGCGACGATGGCGTGCAGCAGGCCGCCACTGATGAAATGCACGATGGCCCACAGGATGGCGCCGATAAAAACGCTGAGCTGGCGGCTGGCGCCCAGGCGCCGGAGGATTTCCAGCGGCAGCAGCTGGCCGAGGAAAGTTTCCAGGATGGGGGAATAGATGACGACCCAGAACACCAGCAGGGGCAGCGACATTTCGCGCTTGAACTTGGACAGGCCCGTGTGCGCGCCCCAGTATTCGGGCGGCAACAGCCATTTGGTGACGAACAGGATGGCAAAGCACAGCATGCAGGTCAGCAAGCCCCAGCCGAGACCGGCAAGGGCCAGCTGCAGCACGGGCGGCGCCGGTTTGTCGTCGTCCGGGCTGGATAGATCATGGCTGCTGCGCACTTGCATGACTCGTCCTGGCGGTGATCCAGCGCTCATTGTAGCGCGGAATATGCCGGTTGGCGCGCGCCGCGCCAAAGCGCCATCGGCCTCAGGCCGCCAGGCGCAGCGGTCCGTTGGCCGGCGGGGCCAGCTTGAAGATGCCCACTTCCTGTTCCAGCTGCGCCGCCTGCTGCTGCAATTCGTGCGCGGCGGCGGCCGCCTGCTCGACCAGGGCCGCGTTTTGCTGGGTCACCCTGTCCATGTCGACGATGGCGCGGTTGACTTGCTCGATGCCGGCGCCCTGCTCCTGCGTGGCGTGACTGATCTCGGCCATGATGCCCGTCACCCTGCCGATGCCGGCCACCACGTCATGCATGGTGGCGCCCGCCTGCTCGACGAGCACCGTGCCCGTGCCGACCTTGCTGACGGAATCGTCGATCAGGGCCTTGATTTCGCGCGCGGCGGCGCTGGAGCGCTGCGCCAGGCTGCGCACCTCGGTGGCGACGACGGCGAAGCCGCGTCCCTGCTCACCGGCGCGCGCCGCTTCCACGGCCGCGTTCAAGGCGAGGATATTGGTCTGGAAGGCGATACTGTCGATCACGCCGATGATGTCGACGATCTTGTTCGACGACGCATTGATCAGGCCCATGGTGTGCACCACTTCGGCCACCGCCTTGCCGCCCTGCTCCGACACCTTCGACGCTTCGCGCGCCAGGCGGTTCGCCTGCTGCGCGTTGTCCGCATTCTGGCGCACGGTGGAAATCAGTTCTTCCATCGATGAAGCCACTTCTTCGAGCGAGCCGGCCTGCTGCTCCGTGCGCTGCGACAAATCGCGGTTGCCCGTGGCAATCTCGGTCGAGGCCGTGGCGATGCTTTCCGTTCCATGGCGTACCTTGCCGACGATGGCGGCCAGGTTGTCGCGCATGGTCTTGATGGCAAACAGCAGGCTGCTGTCGTCGCCATGGCGTGTGTGCACGTCGATGGCCAACTCCCCCAGCGCGATGCGCCCGGCAATCGCGGCCGCATACGCCGGTTCGCCGCCCAGCTGGCGCAGCAGGCCGCGCGTGATGACGGTGGCCACCGCAATGCAAATGAGCACGCTGAGCGCGGCCAGCACGCCGATCCAGCGCAGCGACTGGCCGTAGATGGCGCGCGCGGCCACGCTGGCCTGCTCCGATTCGCGCTGCACGTTTTTCAGCACCGTATCGATGTCGGCGACGATCTGGCGCCGCAGGGGGCTGCACTCCTCGACGAGGAAGGTGCCGTACTGTTCCATTTGGCCAGCGGCGCGGAACTGGCGCGGACGCTGCAATTCCTGCGCCATGGCTTTCAAGCCCGAGCTGACTTTCTCGAATTGAGCGTCACCAACAAATTGCGGCGCCAGCCGGGCCAGCGCGTCCAGGTACAGGGCCTTCTGGCTGTCGAGGATGGCCAGCTCTTTCTCGGCCGCGGCCTGGTCGTGGAAGATATACGCGTTGCGGGCGGCCAGGCCCGTCTGGTCGAGCGCTTCGCGCGCCACATACAGCGGTTCGAGTTTTTCCAGTTGGACTTTTTCTTGCGCGTCCATGGCGCCGGAGATGGCGCCGATGCGCAGCAGCGCGAAGGCCGCCAGCACCAGCATGAGTAAGACCAGCAGCCCGAAGCCTGCGCTCAGGCGCGCGCCTATCGTCAAACGATTGAATGACATCATTGTTGTTATTGCCCTGTATAAAGTTGATTGTTGCCGGTTCCGCTAGAACCAGCGATCTGCTCGCCGTCGTGTGCCTTTCCCGCATGCTGCAGGATGGGTCTCTAACTGGCGTTTTTTGGGCAGTCAGCTTCTAATGTCGGGCAATGCAGGCGCGCGGGACTTTCCGCTACGCCATACAACAGCACACTGAATTATAAGCGAACAGCGTTTTTTATGATTTCACGCGCTCGCTTTTCATGCCTTGATGCAAGTCAAGAGCTGCCGCATCAGCCCGCGCCCGGAGCGTCGATAACGGCCATGGTGATGCGCGAGATGCAGCACAGCTTGCCGTCGTCGCCCGTGATGCGGATTTCCCAGACCTGGCTGGTGCGGCCCCGGTGGATCGGCGTGGCACGCCCCGTCACATGGCCGCCGCGCACGCCGCGCAGGTGGTTGGCATTGATTTCCTGGCCCACGCTCACGTGCCGGCTGGAATCGAGGCAGGCATTCGCGGCCATGCTGCCCAGGGTTTCGGCCAGCAGGACGGAGGCGCCGCCATGCAGCAGCTTGAACGGCTGCATGGTGCGGTGGTCGACGGGCATGGTCGCTTCGATCCAGTCCGGGCCGAAGGCCGTAAATTCGATGCCCAGGTGGCGCATGGCCGTGCCCTCGCTGGCGGCGTTGAGGATGGCCAGGTCGAGCGGTGCGTGCCAGATTTCCATTGTTACCTCGGATAGTGTGTAGAAAAGGCCATTGTAGGACAGAGCGTCCGCGCGTGCCGCTTCATCTTTCCTTCACCGTGGCCCGGGGTGGCCATGGCATTAACTGGTTATAATTGCCCCATTCTTAAAAAACGAGGTTGTGTATGAAGTGGGCCTTGCTGGGCATTTTTGTGTTTTCTGTTTTACATATTCATTTTCGGGGCAAGGTGCGCCTGCCGTTCCGCCGCCAGATCTTCGATCACTCCTCGTTCATGGCGCCGCTGAACCTGTTCATGCACACCTTTTCCAAGGTGCCGGCCACGCCGTATTTGGCCGTCGATCAATTTCCGGAACTGGCGCCGCTGCAGCAGAACTGGCAAATCATCCGCGATGAAGCGCTGCGCATGCAGGAAATGAAAAAGATCAAGGCAGCCGAAAAGAACAATGACGTCGGTTTCAATTCCTTCTTCAAATATGGCTGGAAGCGTTTCTACCTGAAATGGTATGACGCGAACCACCCGTCGGCGCAGCAGATGTGCCCGCAAACTTATGCCTTGCTGCAATCGATTCCGTCGATCAAGGCCGCCATGTTCGCGGAACTGCCGCAAGGCGGCAAGCTCAATCCGCACCGCGACCCGTTCGCGGGCTCCTTGCGCTACCACCTGGGCTTGCAGACGCCGAACGACGACCGCTGCTTCATCGACGTTGATGGCGAGCGCCACAGCTGGCGCGACGGCCAGGCCGTGATGTTCGATGAAACGTATATCCACTGGGCCCGCAACGATGCCGACAGCGACCGCATCATCCTGTTCTGCGACATCGAGCGCCCGATGCGCTACCGCTGGGCGCAGGGCTTGAACCGCTGGCTGGGCCGCACCCTGATGACGGCCGCCGCCTCGCCAAACGAACTGGGCGACCAGGTGGGCGGCGTGAGCAAGCTGTTCCAGATCTCCTGGACCATGGGCCAGTACCGCCGCCGCTTCAAGGCGTGGAACAAGACGGCCTACCAGATCACCCGCGTGGCGCTGGTCGTGGGCATCATCGCGCTGATCTATTTTATTTAAGCGCTGCATTACCGCGTTAGAAAACCGCCTTCGGGCGGTTTTTTTTATAATGCGATACCACTGCCCAGGAGAATGCTGAAACATGACGCAACGCGACCATCAATACGATATCCAGATCGGCGACGATGCATGGATCGAATTCATCAGTCTTGATGGCCGCTATGAGCAGGCCATCGACATCGATCCCTTGCTGGGGGAACTGTGGCCGCTAATCTGCCTGCTGGAAACCCATTGTGTCGCCGGCTGCTGCGGCATGGATGCCTACGATTTCACACGCGAAGCCGTCAATACGGCCTTGCTGGAACTCGATCGGGCACAACTGCATGCCGCCTGCGCGCAAGCCCACAGCGCCGTGGCAGCGGCCGCCAGCGATGTATTGCTGAGTAACACGATGAATCACTACGCGGATAAACGCGTGTTCCTGCAATTGATCGAGCATCTGGACGAGTGCATCGTTGCGCAGGATGCCGCAGGGGCTTGACCTTGCCAAGGCGGGAAGGTCCACAGTGGCGGCATTGAAGGATAAACGAGGAGAATCCCGCATGCCAAAAATCACCGTCCTGCCCCATCCCGAGCTGGCCCCGGAAGGCGCCGTCTTCGACGCGCCGGAAAACATGAGCATTTGCGACGCATTGCAGCGCAATCAGATTGACATTGAACACGCCTGCGGCCAGGTGGGCGCCTGTTCCACCTGCCACGTGGTCGTGGTGCAGGGTTTCGACTCGCTCAACGAGCTGGGCGACAATGAAGAAGACATGCTGGACCAGGCCTGGGGCTTGCAGCCCCACTCGCGCCTGTCGTGCCAGGCGCGCCTGGCGCAGGAAGACCTGACGGTCGAGCTGCCCCGGTACACGCTGAACCACGCCAAGGAATAGTCCCCGGCGCGCTTGCGCGACTGCCCTACGGGTTTACCACGTGATTTACCACATGATCACGCGCTGCTCGGGCGGCAGATACATCGGATCGCCCGGCTTGATGCCAAACGCTTCGTAGAAGCCGGGCTGGTTTTTGACCGTGCCCTTGGCGCGGAATTCGCCCGGCGAATGCGGGTCGCTCTTGATCTGGGCGATGGCCGCTTCGGGACGCAGTTTCGCGCGCCATTTCTGCGCAAAACCGATGTACAGGCGCTGTTCGCCCGTCAAGCCATCGATGACGGGCGATGGCTTGCCACCGAGCGAACGCTGGTACGCCTTGTAGGTGATCGACAGGCCGGAATTGTCGCCGATGTTTTCGCCCAGGGTCAGCTCGCCATTGATGTGGTAGCCCGGCACGGGGCTGTAGGCACCGTATTGCTTGACGAGGCCGGCGGCCAGCGCCTTGAAGGCGGCCCGGTCTTGCGCCGTCCACCAGTTGCGCAGACGGCCCTTGGCATCATATTGGCTGCCCGAATCGTCGAAGGCATGGCTGATTTCATGGCCGAAGGTGATGCCCAGCAAGCCGTAATTGACGGCATCTTCCGCCTTCACGTTGAAGAATGGCGGCTGCAAAATGGCGGCCGGGATCGTGATGGCGTTGAGGGCCGGGCTGTAGCTGGCGTTGACGGTTTGCGGCGTCATCGACCATTCGTCGCGGTCGACCGGTTTGCCCAGCTTGGCCAGGTTTTGCTGGCGGCTCCACGCGCGCGCGGCGCGCACATTGGCGATCAGGTCATTCGGCTGCGTCTGCATGCTGCTGTAGTCACGCCAGGTATTCGGGTAGGCGATCTTCGGCTTCAGGGCCGCCAGCTTGAGCTGGGCTTCCTTCTTGGTTTCCGGGCCCATCCAGTCGAGCTGCTCGATGCCATCCTTGAACGAGGCGACGAAATTGTCGAACATGGCCATCACGCGGGGCCGGGTTTCCGGCGGCAGATACATTTCCACGTAGCGCTTGCCGACGGCGTCGCTGATGGCGTTATCCGTGAAGCGCAGCGCCAGCTGCCACTGCGGTTCGCTTTGCGGCACGCCGCGCAGCACCGTGCCGTCGAAGGCGAAGCGCTCCTTGACGGTCGCGCTGTCCAGGTAGGACGCATAGCTTTCGATGATGCGCCAGTTCAGATAGCTCTTCCACGATGCCAGCGGCACGGCGGCCACGGTCTCGGAAAAGCCTGTCATGAAGCTGGGCTGGCGCACGACGGCCGAGGAAGCTTTCGGCGCCAGGCCGGCGGCCGTAAAGTAGGCGTTCCAGTCGAAGGCTGGCGCCAGCGACGCGAATTTGTCGAAATCGACGCGGTTGTACGATTTGACGGGGTCGCGCATCTGCACGCGCGTCCACTGCACTGCCGCCAGGCGCGTCTCGATGTCGAGGATCTGCGCCGCATGTTCAGCAGCGGCCTTGTCGCCGCTCATGGCCAGCATGGTCTCGATATGCTTGAGGTATTTGGCGCGCACGGCTTGCAGCTTGGCGTCGTCGTCCTTCAGGTAGTAGTCGCGGTCGGGCAAGCCCAGGCCGGACTGGCTGATGTTGACCGTGTACTGCTCGGGGTCTTGCGCATCGGGCGCCACATAAGCGGAAAACGGCGTCGCAACGCCATTACCCTGCAGATAGGCCAGCAGCGCCGGCAAGTCTTTCTTGTCCTTGATGGCGGCAACGCGGGCCAGTTCGGCATGCAGGGGCTTGAAGCCGGCCGCATTGCGCGCCTTCTCGTTCATGAAGCTCGTGTACAGGTCGGCGATCTTGTGCGCTTCACTGCCGGGCTTGCCGGGATTTTTCACGGTGGCGTCGATCAGTCCGCGCAGCTGGCCCTGGGCGATTTCGCGCAATTCGATGTACGTGCCCCAGACGGATTTGTCGGCCGGGATTTCCGTATTGCGGGTCCACACGCCGTTGACATAGCCGTAGAAATCATCCTTGGGACTGACTGCCGGGTCCAGGGTTTTCAGGTCGATGCCGGAGACGGGTGCGGCGGGATTGTTGGCTTGGGCGTACAGCGAGGGCGAAGATAAGGCGAGCAAGGCGCAGCAGGCGGCGCTGATAAGTGAGCGTTTCACGAAGATTCCTTTAATTGTTTTCACTTCATGTTGGGGAACATGCTTGTCCAGGCATGGGAGGCCGGATTATAGTCCGCCAGCCTGCCCCGCAACAATGACAGTTGAACAATTCCAGTTATCAGCGGATCAGGAGATCGAACAGATCCACGGTCTTTTTAGCCTGATTTTTCAGCAGGTCCGCAAGCGAGCCCGGCGTTGGCCCGCCATCGCCGGCCGCATGATTGAAATAATTAAAATCGAGCTTGATCTTGTCGTCCAGGTCGCTCGCATAACTGGCTGGGTATTGCGATTGCTCCAGCTGGGGCAATGTATTGAAATGCCCCAGCACCGACTTGAAGAAATTGGTCATCTTGCCGGTGCTATTGTATTCCTGCATGGCTTGCGCCACGACTTGGGTGCGCCAGGCCTGTTCCTCATCGTATGCCTGCGTAAAGGCCGCACGCCGCTCGTCGATGGTAAAGGTCCCGCTGTCATCGTTCGAAATGGTGGACAATTGCTCGCGCGACAAGCCGGCAAAGGGATTGGGCCCCTTCCTGTCGACAAACGCGGTGGCGGCAGCGGCCGACTTTGCCGAGGCCGCGTCATTCGGTTCCGGCACCTGCCTGGCGGCGGCCGCCTTGTGTTCCGCGTCCAGCGGATAGAGAATCTCCGTCGTATTGTCCTTCACCCACACACCCAGCGCCGCATGATCGTAGCCCTGGACGGTGGCGCTGGTGGCCATCGCGGCCTTCGACAGGCGCCCGGCCAGGGTGGAAATCACGACGTCGTCGGCCACGGCGCCAGCGCCAGCCGGCGCCCGGGTGGCCTGCGCCTGGTCCGACGATGTCTTGTCCGATGATGTCTTGTTGCCTTGCGCGACTGATAATGCCCCAGGCTGGATTCCCACCGTGCTGATATTCATCATCGCCCGCCCCAAGTTAAGTAAATGTTACTATAGCACAATAAATATCGGGGTTATGTCACGGCGCTTTACGCAATGCTTCCTGTCGCGGCACATTCAAACCATTTGTTTTGTTGGAGCAGACTGATGCAGGAATTCAGATTCAATGTTTTCGGCACGCTGATTGGCATCCGGGGGATGCCAGGAGCATGGCGCGCATTCTATCTCGGTGCGGAAGGCAAGCGCCGGCCCGCCGATTTCATTATTCCCGACGATATTCAAGCCGATGCGCTGTGCGAGTACCTGGCTGACCTGTTCCATGAAGAGGCGACGCCGCGCAATAACACGGCAACGCAAATCAGCTCGCCTGCATTCGAGGCCTAGCCTACTTCACCGGCTCGAACGTCACCGTCAATCCATTGCTGGTGGTCCTGAGCTGCGTCGGCACGAATTGCACGCCCGCATAGCGCAGTTCGTCGGGCTTGAACGTGTAGATCGGCGTTTCATGCATGAGCTGGTCGGCTACCAGGCTGGCCACCTTGGCGAACTGGCGCTGCTGGGCTTCATCCATGCCGTCGATGGTCACCTTGTCCACGCTCGCTTCGCTCAGGTAGACGGCGTTGCGCTGGGCGTCCAGCACGAGGCGGCCCGACATGGCCAGGCTGCCGCGCCAGGTTTGGCGGATGAACGGCGGCAGGACGCTGGCGTCCACGCTGAGAGCCACCCGTTCGCGCTCGGGCTGCAAGGACAGTTGCGGGTGGGTCAGCTTGACGTCGAGCACGGACAGCACGCGCTTGTCGATGGGAAAGCGGCGCTCCAGGCCTTGCTGCATCTTGCTCAGCGACACATTCACGTCGCGCGGGCCGATCAGGGTGGAACACGCGGCCAGCACAGTACAGGCAAAGGCGGTGATGGCGGCGGTTTTCAGCAAGGGACGTATGGAGGTCACGTTCATGGATGGTCTCGGTGGAAAGATGGCGCCATCTTACACATGCGCCCGCTTTCACGCAAAAACCGGCGCCCACCTTGCAGCGGGCGCCGGTTCTTGTGTTGGCCTTGTCAGCGGACGAACAGGGCGATCAGTATGACGATGGGCAATGGAATGCCCAGCAGCAGCAAGAGGATGGAACGCATGGAGGACTCCTTGATTTTATATAGTTTATAGAGACAGGGGTTCAGATGGTGACGTGGCGCAGCACGCGCTCATGGTCGCGCTGGCGGCCGCCAAACGTTGCCGCCAGGCTGGCCACGAAAGCGCCGAGCAGCAAGGCGACGAACATCCACAGTGCCGTGTGGGCACCGGCCTTGCGGGCCGTGTCGGCCGCCTGCTGGGCACGCGCCTTGGCATCGGCGGCGGCCTTGGCTGCGCGGCCGTAGACGGCATCGACCCGCGCTTCCGCTTCGGCCTGCGTCAAGCCCGTGCGGCTGGCCACAACCTGGCCCAGGTAGGCGCGGTCATCGGCGGCCAGGCTGCCTGCGGACAGGCTTGTCGCGAAGATCCTGCCGGTTTCCATGCGCTGGTCGGCCGTGCTGGCATTGGCCGTAGGTACCGCCAGGGTGCCGGTGGTGGTGGTAGCAGGCACGGCAGGTGCGCGCAGCAGCATGTCCGAGAAATAGTCGAGCGGATTGGTGCCGCCGCCCTCGCCTTGCTGGGCGCCTGCAGCACCTGCGGCACCTGCGCCCGCTGCCGCTGCGGGTGCAACGGCCGCCGCCACGCCGCTGCCCGCATCGATGGCGCCGCTCAGTACGGCGCGCGTGCCGCCGGCCATCACGGCCACGGTGATCAGGGTGGCCACGGCCCAGGCCAGCAAGCCGTGCGCCGTATCGCGGAAATGCACTTCATCCGTGTGGATGGCACTCCATTTCACGCGCAACCGGCCCGCCATGTAGCCGCCGATGCCGGACGCGGCCAGTTGCATGAAGGCCAGCCAGGCGATGGTCGACACGCCGATGGCCGTCGCATTGAACGACCATGGCGACACGGATGACAGGCCCAGGCCCACGCCGAGGATCAGCAGGATGAAGGACAAGGCGGCCGCAGCGGCCGCGCCCGCCAGCACGGCGCCCCAGGAGACGCCCGGATTGTTCAGGTCCGACACGGACAATTGTGTAGCTTGCATGGAATACTCCCTTGGTTGTTGATTTTTTTAAGCCGTTCAGGCGGCCACGCCCGTCAGCTGTTCCTTGCGCGCGGCCATTTCCTGGCCCAGCGCGTCGAGGTCGACGGCCGTCTCGCGCACCTTGGGAAACATGTCGCCCTCCTCTTCCTTGACGTGGTGCTCGATCTGCTCGGACAGCACCTTGACCTTGGCGTCGTACAGGTCGTCGGCCGGGTCCATGGCGGCGATTTGCGCGATGAGCTCCTTGGCGCTCGCGTGCTCGACGAGGGCTTCATCCATCAGGTCGCCGTCGTGGATGGGGCGGCGCACGGCCGGGTAGAAGATTTCTTCTTCCAGCTGCGTGTGCACGGTAAGTTCCTGGCAGATCTGGTCGGCCAGCTTTTTCTTGGTGGCAAATGAGCGGTCGCTCAAGCCTTCATATTGGGCAAACAGGGCCTTCACGGCCTTATGGTCCTGCATCAATAGATTGATCGCGTTCATGGCGCCTCCTTGTTGTAGATGAGGCAAGGATGCGCCATGGCGGCGCCATCGTATGTGCGACGCCTTACACAATCTTGATTTTTAATACACTCAGCTATTCACCTGCGACTTGATGCCGTGATTACCCATCAGGTCGTACAAGGTGGGCCGGCTCACGCCCAGCAGTTCGGCCGCCTTGGCGATATTGCCGTCGGCCCGCGCCAGCGCGCGCACCATGACCTTGTATTCGGCCCCGTCGCGGGCCTGGCGCAGGTTCAGCGGTTCATCCTGGGGCGCAGCTTGGGCGCTGGCGGGCAAGCCCAGGTCGTCGGCGGCGATCTGCGGCCCGTCGCTCATGATGACGGCCCGCTTGATGCAGTTTTCCACTTCGCGCACATTGCCGGGCCAGCCGTAGCTTTCGATCAGCTGCAGCGCGCCGGTGCTGAAATGCAGGTTGCTGCGGCCTTCGCTGGCGCAGAACTTGTTCTTGAAATGGTGGGCCAGCAAGGCCGCGTCGCCGGCCCGCTCGCGCAGCGGCGGAATGCGCAGCACGATTTCGCTGAGGCGGTAGAACAGGTCTTCGCGGAAACGCCCCTGCTCCGCCAGCACTTTCAGGTCCTGGTGCGTGGCGCAGACGATGCGCACGTCGACGGCGATCTCGGCGCGGCCGCCGACGCGCTCGATGACCCGCTCCTGCAGGAAGCGCAGCAGTTTCGCCTGCAGCCCCATCGGCATGTCGCCGATTTCATCGAGAAAGAAAGTGCCGCCGTGGGCCAGTTCGATCTTGCCCAGGGTTTGCCGGGCCGCGCCCGTAAACGCTCCCCGCTCATAGCCGAACAGCTCGCTCTCGAGCAGGTTTTCGGGGATGGCCGCGCAATTGATGGCAACGAAGCGTTGCGCATGGCGACTCGACAGCGCGTGCAAGCCCCGCGCGATCAGTTCCTTGCCGCTGCCCGAGTCGCCCAGCAGCATCACGCTGGCCGACGAGGGCGCCACTTTTTCCACGCTGCGGCACAGCTTCAACATGCCCGGGTCGCGGCTGACGATGCCGGCCAGGGGCGAATCCGCCTGGGTCTGCAACATGCGGCGGTTTTCCTGCTGCATCGCGTGCAGATAAAACGCGCGGGCGATGACCAGGCCCAGCATGTCGGCCTCGAACGGTTTCTGGTGAAAATCGTAGGCGCCCAGGGCGATGGCTTTCAAGGCATGCGCACGTTCCTGGTTGCCGGAGAGGATGATGACTTTCGTGTCCGGCGCCAGCGCGAGGATTTGCCGCAGGGTGGCCAGGCCTTCCGTGGCGCCGTCCGGGTCCGGCGGCAAGCCCAGGTCCATCGTCACGACGGCCGGCTGGTGGCGCCGCACGAGCGCCAGCGCCGCCTCGCGCTCGCCCGCCAGCAAGACTTCATAGCCGTCAAAACTCCAGTGCAGCTGCTTTTGCAGGCCGGGATCGTCTTCGATGACCAGCAGTTTTTGTTTTGCCATACGTATGCACTCCAGTCAGCGGGTAGCGCAGCGGAAATCTGGGGTATGACCCGGCGGGTCAGACCCCATGGCCGCGTGCAACGGCAGGACCACGCGAAACGTCGTGCCCACCTGCGGCTCGCTGCGCACTTCCAGGCTGCCGCCCACTTCGCGCAGGTATTCGCGGCTTTCGAACACGCCGATGCCCATGCCCGCCGTCTTGGTCGTATCGAACGGTTTGAACAGGCGCTCGCGGATGAATTGCTCGCTCATGCCCTGCCCCGTATCGTTGAGCTCGACGACGGCCATGTGCTGCTCGCGCCGCAGCCGCACGGCCACCTTGCCATCGCTGGCTGTCGCTTCGATCGCGTTCTGGATCAAATGGCCCAGCACCCGTTCCAGGCGCGCGCGGTTGGCCAGCACCGTCAGCCCGCCATCGACGATTTCCAGCCGGGGCGCCGGCGCCAGGCTGGCCTTGGCGGCCACGGCCTGGCGCAGCAAGCCGTCGAGCAGCAGCGGCGCGGGCGCTTCCGGCGCTTCGCCGCGCGCCAGTTTCTGCAGCAAGGTCTTCATTTTCTGCACGGAATGATCCAAGGTGCCCAGCATGTCTTCCTGGAAAGCCGGATTGGCGCGGTGCTTTTCGGCATTGCTCAGTAGCAGCGACAGCTGGAACACGAGGTTTTTGAGGTCATGCACGATGAAGGTGGACATGCGGTTGAACGAGTCGAACTGGCGCGCCACTGTCAGGGTATCGAGCGATTCGCGGTGCGCCAGGTAGCTGGCGGCTTGGCTGCCGGCAATTTTCAGCACGTCGAGGATTTCCCAGTTCAAGCTGATGTGCGTGCGGGGCCGCGCCAGTGCGACAAAGGCGAACAGCTGGCCATGCAGCATCAATGGCACCAGCAGCCACACATCGGGCAGCGCCAGCAGCGCCGGCGGCAAGCGCAAGCCGCCGTACTGGCGCGGATTGTGCCGGCAATCGGGCACGTCGATCACCCACTGCCGTGCCTCCAGGAACTGGCACAGGGGGCCAAGCGCCGGCTCGCTCCACGTGCCCGGCGGCCAGTTCCAGCTGGCGGCCGGGGCAAACTGCCCCTGTTCGCGCAAGATCCACAGCGCGCCGGCGCGGCTTTCCACGAGCTGCGCCATGGCCTGTATCGTGCGTTCGCCCAGCGCGGGCCCGTCTTCCGACAGCGCGCGCGTAAATCTCAGCCATTCCTCGCGGTAATCGAAGATGGCATTGTAAAAATGTTTATTGATATACACCTTGAGCTTGGCGCGCAGGCTACCGGAAAACAGCACGCCCGCCAGCAGCAAGGCCGCGCCGCCCAGGTATGCCATCTGCATCAGGGAGCCCCAGGTGCCGCCGAAATAGCGCAGATAATAGGCGCTGGCCGCCATGGCCAGCAAATAGATGGCCGAGCCCAGCAAGGCGGCCGAGCGGTACAGCATCTGGCGCGAAACGGACAAGCCCAGCGCCCAGCCCGGATTGCGCGCGGCCGAGACGGCCAGCAGCGGCGCACACAGGGCGTCGACGATGCCGCGCGCGGCCCAGATGTCGTCATTGACCGCGCGAAACAGCAAGGCGTCGCTGTACAGATAGAAATCATAGGCGAACAGCCCGCCCACGCCCAGGCACGCAAACTTGATGCCCCAGCGTTTCAAGGGCGGCGTGTTGCGGTACCACTGTTCCACCAGCAACATGCCCAGCACGGCCAGCAGCAGCCGGCACACACTGGCGATGAGCCGCGCCGGCAAAGGCAGCGCCAGCCAGGATGAGGCCATGGAGAGCAGCCACGGTGCCAGCGCCGTGAGGACGATGCCGGCCAGCACGAGGCGCAAGCGGGGCCGCGACGGTTCAATCAACAGCAGCAAAAACACCAGCCAGGCCAGGGTGCGCAGCAATTCCAGCGCGTCGCCGGCCAGCGCGATGCGCTGCCCCAGCAGCACCAGCACCACCGTGCCCGTCGCCCAGCCGCCCGTCGCCAGGCACGCCACCAGCAAGGCACGCACGTTTTGCCGTGCGCGCCAGTTGCTGATCAATAGCAGCGCCAGCACGAAGAAGGCCAGCGACGCCAGGCCATGGCTGAGAGCCGCCGCGTCGGGCGCCGCCAGCCAGTCCGACTGGTCCCGCATCATCGGCTGCCCTTGCCAAACAGCACCACCTGCACCGTGTCGAGCAGGATCAGCAAGTCGAGGAACAAGCTATTGTTTTTCACATAATACAAATCGTATTGCAGCTTCTTGACGGCATCGTCGACGGAAGCGCCATACTGGTAGCGCACCTGCGCCAGGCCCGTGATGCCAGGCTTGATGCTGTGACGAATGTTGTAGTACGGCACCTGCTCCTTCAGCTGCTCGACAAAATACGCGCGCTCGGGGCGGGGGCCGACGAAACTCATTTCGCCGCGAAATACATTGAGCATTTGCGGCAGCTCGTCGATGCGCAGCTTGCGGATCAGATTGCCCACGCGCGTGATGCGCGCATCGTTGGCCAAGGCCCAGATGGGCGTGCCGTCGCGCTCGGCGTCGCAGCGCATGCTGCGAAATTTCAGCACCTTGAAAGGCTGGCCGTCGCGCCCCACCCGTTCTTGCTGATAGAACACGGGGCCGCCGTCTTCCAAACGGATGCACAGGGCGGTTACCAGCATCACGGGCAGCGACGCCAGGCAGATGACCCCGCTGGCCGCCAGGTCGAACAAACGCTTCGACGTGGCACGGAAAAAACTCTGATCAAAGCCGCCGCCATAGATCAGATAGCTCGGTTGCAATGAATCGATGCGGATCTGGCACGCTTCGCGCTCGAAAAACGTGGCCGCGTCGATCACCTTGACACCGCCCAGCGCACATTCCAACAGTTGCTTGGCAGGAAACGCGCCATTGCGCCGGTCGCTGACGGACACGACGATTTCATGCGCGGCATGGCGCTGGGCAGTGGCCAGCAAGGAAAGGCCGGTCGGCAGCAAGGCCGAGGCCGGCACGCAGCACTGCTCGCCTGCCACATCGATGCAGCCGACGACCGTAAACTGGTGGAAACCGATCTTGCTGGCCGCCAAGTCCATGCACTCGCGCGCCAGCGCCCCGCCACCCACCAGTATCAGCCGGCCTTTCATCAGCGCCGATTGCGAGGATTTGAATACCAGCAGGCGCGCCAGCAGCACGCCGATGGCGCCCAGGCCGAAGATCAGCACGCTGCCGCGTCCGAAATGCAAGGCTGGAATGAAGCGTATCAACACGCTGAGTACGGCAAAACCCAGCGCGAACGACGGCAGGATGCGTAATAACGTGTTGCGGATGTCTTCGCGCGAACGGTGCTGGTACATGCCCAGCGCGCTCATGCTCAAGACGATGACCAGCGCAAAGATAGAGGACGACAGATAGACCTCGCTCGCCCGCACCAGGTGGCTGCCATCCGCCAGCCACAGCAAGGACGTCAGGGTGGCCGACAGCAGCAGGATCAGGATTTCCAGCAACAGCAGGATAAACGCTGTTTTCGAGACATAGTGGCTGAAGATGCGGATCATGGTTCCCCCTGCGGCAAAAAGCATCAGGCCGCGCGCAAGGCGGCCCGCTGCTGGTCTTGCCATCATGGCGAACTGTTCCAAGAAGACATTGATGCGCCACAAGCTACAGCCCCAGCTATCTTTCGCTGGTAGAATTTATCTCAATACATTACCGAATGAGGGGAAATGGCATATAGTATGCTTCCCCTAAAAAAAGATAAATGTCATGAAATTTGATGTAGCGATTGTCGGCAGTGGCCTGGCGGGTTTATCGGTTGCACTGCATTTAGCTGAGACGCGCACCGTCGCGATCATTTCCAAACGCGCGCTGCTCGACGGTGCCAGCAACTGGGCGCAAGGCGGGATCGCGGCCGTGCTGGACTCGGGCGACAGCCACGAGCAGCACATCGAAGACACCCTGATCGCGGGCGGCGGCCTGTGCGACGAGAGCGCCACGCGCTACATCGTCGAGCACGGCCGCGAAGCGATCGAATGGCTGATCGAGCAAGGCGTGCCGTTTACACGCGACGCCACGGCCGAACTGGGTTTCCACCTGACCCGCGAAGGCGGACACAGCCAGCGCCGCATCATCCACGCGGCCGACGCCACCGGCCACGCCGTGCAAGTGACCCTGGAAGAAAAAGTCCGCGCCCACCCGAACATCAGCCTGTTCGAACACCATTGCGCGATCGACCTGATCACTTCCGACAAGCTGGGCATGAAGCCGACCCAGCGCAATGCCCAACCACATTGCCATGGCCTGTACGTACAGGATGAGCAAACGGGTAAAGTACTGACGTTTGCCGCCGAGCACACCGTGCTGGCCACGGGCGGTGCCGGCAAAGTGTACTTATATACTACGAATCCCGACACGGCCAGCGGCGACGGCATCGCCATGGCCTGGCGCGCCGGCTGCCGCGTGTCGAACATGGAATTCATCCAGTTCCACCCGACCTGTTTGTATCACCCGTATGCCAAATCGTTCCTGATCACCGAAGCCATCCGTGGCGAAGGCGGCTTGCTGAAACTGCCGCCTGAGGCGGGCGCGGCCGCTGGCACGCGCTTCATGCTGGCCCACGACGAGCGGGCCGAACTGGCGCCGCGCGACGTGGTGGCGCGCGCCATCGACTTCGAGATCAAGAAACGCGGCCTCGATTACGTGCACCTGGACATCAGCCACAAGCCGGCCGAATTCCTCATCGAACACTTCCCGACCATCTACGCGCGCTGTCTGGAACTGGGCATCGACATCACCAAGCAGCCTATCCCTATCGTCCCCGCCGCCCACTACACATGCGGCGGCGTCGTGACGGATTTGTCGGGCCGGGCCGACTTGCCGGGCCTGTATGCGGTCGGCGAAACGGCATGCACGGGCCTGCATGGCGCGAACCGCCTGGCGTCGAATTCCCTGCTGGAATGCATCGTCATCGGCCGCGCCTGCGCGCAAGACATCGAAAGCAAGGAAAAGCTGGGTACGCCATATCTGCCCGACTGGGATGAAAGCCGGGTTACGGATGCGGATGAAGAAGTGGTGATTTCCCACAACTGGGACGAGCTGCGCCGCTTCATGTGGAATTACGTGGGCATCGTGCGCACGACGAAACGCCTGGAGCGGGCCCAGCACCGCATCGCGCTCTTGAAGGAAGAAATCGACGAGTACTACCGCAACTTCCGCATCACCCACGATTTGCTGGAACTGCGCAATCTCGTCGACGTGGCCTCGATGATCGTCAACAGCGCCCTGTCCCGCCGAGAAAGCCGCGGCCTGCACTTCAGCCGCGATTATCCGGAAACGTTGCCGAAGGCGATAGCCAGCGTGCTGACGCCGCCGCATCGGTAATGTTACGCCTCAGTCCTAGACTATTTGTAAGCCGATAGCATCACCGAACCCTCAGGCAAAGAGCCGGGGTCAGACCCGACGGGTCTGACCCCAGTCCTTGTCTTGGGTTAATTGACGTGCCTCACTGCTCCGGCATCTCGAACTCAATCCCATCTTCCGTGTACGACATCTTCGCGGACACTCCCGTACATTCGCCCTGCGCCACATCCGCCACATAACGGCACTCGCTTTCCACACTGCCGTCAGCACGCCAGTGCCGCGTCCAGCCCTGGCGCTCGCCATCGACATACTCGATCAGCTGGCGCGGCTTGCCATTCGCAAACCAGGAACGCAACGCGCCCTCCTCGCGCCCGCCCGCGTTCCACTGTTTCTGCACCATCAATACGCCGGCATGGCTGAAACGCTGTTCGCTGCGCAACACATAATGGCCACTATGCGTGCCCTTGCCGGACTCGGCCTTAATGGCACTGACCACTTGCCGCTGTTCGATCTCGGCATGGGCCAGCGCCGGCCACAGCAGCATGGCGACTAGGCAGTGCTTCAGTTCAGTGCGCGCCATGTTTGCTCTTTGCGCAACAGTGCCGGCGCTGGCGGCGCTTCGCCACATTCCCCCTGGGCCTTGCCGGCCGCATATTTACATTCGCTCTTCAAGCTGCCATCCTGGCCCCAGCTGCGGCTCCAGCCGTCGCGCCGGTCGTTCACATACTCGATGGCATGCTCGGGCTTGCCGTTCTCGTACCACGAGCGCGACGTGCCCTGCTCGCGCAGTTGCGCATCCCACTTTCTTTCCAGCACCAGCACGCCCTGGGCACTGTAGCGCTGGACGCTGAGCAAGCCACCGTTGTCGCCATACTGCTGGCGGGTTTGCACCTTGCCGTCCGGATAAAATTCCAGCGCTTCCCCGACGGGAAGATCGTCGCGCTGCGTCATGCGGCTGCGCACGGCGCCATCGGGGTAGTAATCGATGCTGCTGCCATTGAACTTGCCCTTGCTCACTTGCGTGCGATTCGCCACTTTTCCGTCAGGGAAATACGCGAGCAATTCACCTTCCATGACGCCGCCACGCAGCACAAAACTGGTGCTCAGCTTGCCATTCGCGTCAAACGTCTGCACGGGACCGTCGACGCGCTTGCCGTCGCGGTACACGCTGGCTTCGCGCAGCTTGCCCGTGGGGTGATATTGCTGGTGCGTTCCCTCCGGCAAGCCATGGCGCCAGCTGCCACGCGATCCCAAGCTGCCATCGGCACGATACAGACTGGTGACGCCGTGCTGCCGGCCCTGTCCATCCTGCGCCACTTCCTGCTCGGTCTTGCCGTCGGGGTAATACGTGACATAGCCGCCCACCAGCTCGCCCTGCGCATAATCGGCGTGGTTGACCTGGCCCGACAGGCGCAGCTTGTGGCCGGCCACGCTATAAATCTCCACCTTCCACGTGCCCGGCAGCTTGCCTTTTGGCAGAGGTAGCAGCAGCACGTTCGGCGCCTTTTCCTGCTCGATGGGGAAGAAACGCTCGTGCAGGTACAGCCGCGCCCGGCCATCGGCGCAGGCCGCTGGCGTGCATGCGGCGATCTGGCGCACGATGGGCACGCTCGCATCGTCCGGGCATTTTTTCACGGTGACAAGCATGGGCGTCTTGCTGCGGATCTGCCTGGCCAGCCGGGCTTTCATCGCTTCGTACGGTGCATCGTCCAGCCCGACCGAGCGCGCATCCATGCGCACTTGGCGGCCGCCGCAAGCCGTGTTCGCAGCCACGGTCAGCACGTCGGCGCCTTCGCTATCTTGCTCGCTGGCGATGGCTGTCACCACCTGGCGCTGCACGATCTCCGCCTGGGCCATGCCCGGGGCCAGCAATGAAGCGCCCAACACGGCGCATAAGGTCTTGATTTTCATGGTATTCCTCTAATTTTCCGCCGTGACGGCCACGCCGCCCGGCACAAAGCTGACCCGGCCATCGCGGTAGCGCACCAGCACGACCACCTTCGATTCCAGCAATTGACCGTGCTGTACGGCCGGCAAGTAGGTCCAGCGCTTGACGCTATCGAGCAGTACCTTGTTCAGCATCGCTTCCATCGGTAATTCGGCCGCCGCATAGCTCAGGGTCCCGTCGGCGGTAATGGTCAAGGTCAGGCGGTTTTCACCCGTTGCGTGCTTTTCATCAAGCACGCCATAGGCAACCGTCGTCATTGTTTCGCGCTGAACACTGGCGACCTGGTCCCGCAAGGGCGGCATTGCCTTGAGTTTGACTGCCAGCGAGGCGCCTTCGGCCAGCACCTTGTCCCAGCGCTTCTGGTAGGCGCCGGGCTGGGCCAGGCGCAGCACCTTGGCGGCCAGGTCCATGCGCTGCGCCATGCGCGCGACGCCATTGTCGGCCGGCTGACCCGGCTCGGCCGGCAAGGCATGCTCCACGGCGTAGCGGTAAGCCGTCAGGTGCGCCAGCGCCACCAGGTTCACGGCATCGCGCTCGTCGCCGCCGCGCAGCAGCGCCGCAGCAGCGATGCCGAGCCAGGCCGTGCCATCCGTCGGGTGCGCCCACACGGCTTGCTCGAAGTACTGGCGCGCCGCCTGGGGTTCATTCAGGCTCAGGTGCATGCGGCCCATGGCCGCCGCCACCAGATGGTCGCGCGGGTTCGCTTGCAACAGGTCGAGATAGGTAGCGACCAGCACCGGTTCATAGCCGGGCACCCAGCCCAGGCCCTCCAGCAACGACGCGCGCAGCCGCGCCTGTGTACGGTCGCCGCCGTAGCCAGGCGGCTTTGCCTCCCCGGAACGGTACAACAGCTGCAAGCCTCGCGTGACGGCGTCATCGTCGCCCTTGCTGATCGCTTGCGACAGGCTGCGCACGGCCTTGCGCGCATCGGACGGCTGGAAACCGGCCGCCTTGGGCAAGCGCCAGCGAAATACTTCCAGTCCTGCCGCCTGGTCCGCTTGCGCCTGCAGGCTGGCCTTGTCCGTCACTTCATCGGACGACGAGGTCCAGGCCGTAAAGCCGATCAGAAACAGCACGATCAGCAGCACCACCACGGCCCAGCCCTTGCCGGAAATGCCGACCGCCTTGGCCTGCGCACCGCCTGCAGGCAGTCGCACGGGCGTCCGCCCCGGCGCCGTATGGTGCGCGCCGCGGGTGCTGCGCTGCTGTGGCTGCGCCAGTATCTGCTGCTGGGCAAGCACGGACGCCTGTCCGGCCGCGACGATGACCTTGTCGCGCGCGCAGGCCGCACAGCCGAGGCCTGCGAAATGCTGGTGCTCGGGATTCGCGGTACACACGACGAGCTTGCCGTCGCTGCGCTGCGCATAGCCGCGCAGCAACTGCGCCCAGTCGGCCGCCGAGGGCCGCTGCGGCTTGGGGGACTGGGAAAACGCGCGGTCGAACATGGCGCGCAGCTCGGGCGGCATCAAGGCATGGCCGCTGGTCGCGTTCGGCGCCAGCTGCTTGTGGCGTTTGACACCATACGCATAGCAGCCGTCGCGGATGCGCCCGGGAATGTCGGTCGCCACTTGCGCATTGCCGGGCCGCCCGCTGTAAGGGTGGATGCCAAAGTTGAGCAGCTGGAAAATGACGACGGCCAGCGCAAATCGGTCTTGCGCCATTTCCGTGCCTGCCGGCATGCCCTTGCGCTGGAATTCCGGCGCCAGGTAGTCGGCCGTGAATTGCTCGGCAGGAAAACGCTCCGCATGGCCCTGGATGCTGAAGCCGTCGCAATCGAGCATGGCGATGTACAGCGAATCGCGGTAAAAGCGCAAATTCACGGGTTTCAGATCGACCACGTAATGCTGCTGCTGGTGCAGCGCATCGATGACGGCGGCCAGGTTGGCGGCCAGGGTCAGCTTGGGCCCGAGACCCGTGGGCAAGCCGGCCGCGCGCGCTTGCCGCTCTTGCATGACCTGTTCCAGCTCGGCCGTCTGCGCCATGTCCAGCAAGGGCATGACGAAGCCGGCAAAACCGCCCTGGCCGTCGAACACCGCCGCTTGCGGCCAGGCGATCTGCACGTAGCGCTTGCCGTTTTCCAACTGGTCGGGCAGCTTGGGCGTCAGTTCCAGCATCGCTTCGAGCTTGCGCCGGTTGGCGGCCCGGTCCAGGTGCGGGTGGTACAGCTTGGCAACCTGCGTGGGCGCGCCCGGCAGCAGATACACGCTGCCCGCGCCGCCGCTCTTGATGAGTTTGCCCAAGACCAGGCTACGGACTTTATCGAGCCAGATTTTTCCGCCCGGACTCAAGCCCGGTGTCACGCCCTGCTTCCGGCTCATGCGCGCAAAGCCAGCAACAGGGTTTTGTCGTCACCCGTGATCTGGTGCGTGCGCGGATCGGCCAGGGTGGACGCCAGCGCTTCATTGCCCAGTTCGATGCTCTCGACCGTGCGCAGATAGCCTTGCACGGCATCCATGAACGGCGCGTACAAGGCCGCATTGTTCTTGCTCATGGCAAAGGGCATACAACCGTCCGACATCAGCACGACGCCGCGCACGGACTGGGGTATCGGCAGCAGGCGCAGCTGTTCGCGCCAGCGTTCGCCGCTAATAAAATAGGTTTCGTTCGCGTATTCGCCGTTGGCGGGCAGCGAGATCAGTTCGCCGCCATCGCCCAGCTGCGCCACGCCCAGGCCATCGCCCAGGTGGAAAAAGAAGCCATTGTCGGCGCCCATCACCACGCCGACAACAGTGGCAGCGTAGTCGTCGAGGGTGGCGTTGGCGGCGCGGGCGATATCGTCCAGCGCGGCGCGGATCTGCGCCAGGGTGCCGGCCAGCGCGCCGTCAAGCAAATCCTGCACGGTGGCGCCCTGCTCCAGCCGCCCGGCCAGCGCCTGCACGGTCTGCGTTGCGACAAATTGCGCGCCCTGCTCGCTGAGCCTGGCCGAACCGGCGCCATCGCAGACGATGGCCACCAAAACGTCGCCCACGACGGTGTGCGCGTGCGCATCCTGGCACGGGATGTCTTTATCCAGATGCGCCTTGCCCGTGACGGAGGCGCCGAACGTGCGCCAGGAATCCTGTGTTGCTTGCACTGCTGCCATCGATCAGGTGCTCACGACAGACCAGCCGTCCGTCGAGGCCAGCTGGGCTTGCGCACCGGGACGCGATTGCGACACCACTTGCATGCTGGCGCTCAGCCACAGGAACAGTTCGCGGAACTGCAAGCCCTTCAGCTGCTTCACGCCCCGTTCGCCACGGCTGGAAAACTGCCCCAGGGAATCGATGTTCGCATTGTCGCCCACGGCGATGGGGAAGATCGCCACCTTATTGGCTTGCTCGGCCGCGCGCGCCTGCTCGGCGCCGTGCTGCCAGCGGTCCGTCGGCTCGCCGTCCGACATCAGGAACAGCCACGGCCGCGTGTACGCCACGCCCGCCTGGCGGAAGCGCTGCTTTTCCTGCTCGATTTCGGCCAAGGCCAGCTCGACGGCCGCGCCGGTCGGCGTGGTACCGTTCGCGGCCAAGAGGGGCGCCGTGAAATCCATGGCATCGCACCAGTTGCTGGCCACCACGGCTTCATCGTGGGCGCCATATTGAATCACAAGGATGCGCACGCGCTTGGCGGCGATCACGTCGGACTTGAGTTCCTGCTCCAGCAAGGCCAGGCCTTCGTTCAGCAGCGCGACGGGCTCGCCATCCATGCTGCCGGAGCAGTCGAGCACGAGCACCAATGGCGTGCGTTGTTCGGTGTTGTCGACGAGGGCGACGTCGGGAATCATTATGGAACTCATGGGCAATCGGTAAATGTGAAATCGGTCATAGTGCGAATCTTACATCATCGACGTGTTTTGCCCGTGCAAGTTTCCTACAGAACACTATCCAACCATATTATTGCAAACCATTGCAGCACTGATGTCTTTGTACTATCTTGATAGTTGCCCAGGCCAGATGGCAGCGGCCAGCCCCTCCTCACAAAGGCGGGGCGGATCGCTGCGCAACACCGCCCTTACCCAGTTCCGCACCTGCACGCCTGCGGCACGCTGATCTAATCAGGTTATGGGGACAAGCATGGGCACAGCTACAGTAAACGCGGATGTGGGCAAACTGATCTCCGCCTTGTACGAGACGGCTTGCGGCACGGACGACTGGCCGCAGCTCGACAGCGCCGCCCTGAACAGCCGGCAATGGCAGGAACTTTTGCCGCATCTGCAACGCGCCCTGTGCCTGCAGCAGCGCCTGCGCGAGGCGCAACTGGCCAGCCGCTGCGCGTTGGCGGCGCTCGATGCCATGGGCGCTGCCGTGCTGGTGCTCGACGCGGGCCTCGGCCTGCGCTTCGCCACGCCCGCCGGCCACGCCCTGCATGCGGCGCAACTGGCGCACGCTGTGCCGCCCGCCCTCGTGCGTGCCGTGCGCCTCGTCATCGACAGCGCCGGCAGCGCGCCGCAATGTCAGTCGCTGCGCCTGGCGCGCAAGCAGCAAACGCCGCTGGCCCTGACCGTCACCCTGCTCGCCGCCTGCCAGCCCCCATGTGCGCTGCTGATTGCGCGCGATCCTGCACAAGCGAGCACGTCCGTCCCCGCCTTGCGCCAGCTGTTCGACTTGACGCAAGCCGAAGCGCTGGTGGGCAAGGAGCTGGCGCAAGGGGCCACCATCGAAGAAATCGCCGCACGCAGCGGCATCAGCGTCAACACCGTCAAGACGCATCTGCACCATACCTATCTGAAAACGGACACGCGGCGCCAGGGCGAGCTGATCGCGCTGATCCACGGCGCGACCGCGCACCTAGCCGTGCTCGACGCATGAGGCTGTCTCATCCGATCGGATGATGTACAGGACAACTTGCCTGCCTACACTGGCAAGACCGGTCGCCCGCACCTTGCCAGTGTCACCACAACGCGTACGGACCAGCCGGTTCGCTTTTCCTGGTATCGACAACAATATCGCCGCGCCGGCAGCGGACGGCACCAAAGTTCAAGGATGGGTAGAAAAATGAAAACATGGATCTTGGCCGGCACCCTGGGCGTCTGCGCCCTGCTGGCAAATGCACAGTCGCTTCCCGACAGCCAGACCGTCGTCGTTCCAGGCGGACGCCTGCAGACGATCGAACTGCCGGCACAAAGACATTTTATGAACGCGGAAACGTTTGCCCCGTTCCGCGGCGGCTATGAGCTGTCGAACGGACAAGTGCTGCACCTGCGCAATATCGGCAGCGTCGGCGCCCTCATGTATGCGCGCATCGACGACCAGGAGGAACACCGCATCGTCGCCAGCGGCAGCCACAGCTTCGTGGCGCTCGACCGGCAACTGGCCATACGCATCGACCTGCGCAACGATGGCAGCGTGGGCGGCGAAGTGCTGATGCAGATGCCGGCCGCAAAACTGGCCAGCGGCGACATCGTGCCGGCCCACGTTCAAAGCATGGGCCTGGCATCGCGCTGACGCTGCAAGCCGTGTTCAGCATGGGTGGCAGCCATGAGCAGACAATATTCTGTCCAACAGCAAAACGCGCTGACCCTGGCCGCCATCAAACAGACGGCGGCCTGGTGGCGCGCCCGTCCCCTGCCCGATGCCCTGCGCCAATACGCGGCCAGCCATGGCGTGGCGCTGGGCGCGGCCCTCATGCTCGACCTGCGACTGGCCTACCCCGGCATGCCCGCCGTGTACGGCAGGCTGCTGAGCGCCGATGGGCACTTCATCCATTTCAAGATGGACCTCGACGCCGATTTGCGCCCCTTGCCCGGCAGCGCGGCCTGGGACGACATCAGCGCCCGCTACGACCTGGCCGCACACAAACGGGGCACTGGCGTGGGGTACGGCGAGCTATGCAAGAAAGTGCTGCAAGAAATGAATCACGGTGCGCCGTAACGTCGTTGTACTGAATATTGGCACCGCATGCATTGCAGCTCTCCACCGAATGAACGATGCGCAGCGCCAAACCTGTGCCTAGACTGGTTCCTGCCCCATGCCCGCCCGCATCACGCGCCAGAGGCCATCAACCAACGAGGACAACAACATGAAAACCACCATCCTGGGCACACTGCTGTGCCTCGCCGCCGCCAGCACGGCAGCCACCGCGCAAACCCTGCCTCCCGAGCACACTGTCACCGTGCCGGGCAACGTGCTGCGCATCGATGTGCCCGAACACCCGCGCTACATGATGCGCCAGGACTTCAAGAAATTCGTCGGCACCTATGATCTGTCGAATGGCGACACGCTGGAACTGCGCCTCGCCGGCGCTGAAAAGTATGCGCGTATCGGCAAGCAGGAAGAGCACCGCATCGTCGCCACCGACCGCAACGCCTTCGTCGCGCTGGACCGCCAGCTGAAAGTACGCATCAACCACAACGATGACGGCAGCGTGGACGGCGAACTGGTGATGGTGGTGCCGTCGCAGAAGGTGTCGAGCGGCGGCATCGTGCCTTCCCACGTGCAAAACATCGGCCTGGCGTCGCGTTGAGGCGGCGCACAGGCGCGGCAGGCACAGGCGCTGCCATCGCGTGCTATCATCGCCGCCAAATTCCTTAAACGAATGGCAACGGCCCATGGAGCGCAATGCAGACACCTCGCACTAGTCCGATATTCACCGTGCTGCGCGGCGGCCTGCGCCTGCTGGCCTGGCCCCTGCTGGCCCTCGTCAGCGCCGCGTGCACCAGCACCACCCGCCATCCTGCCAGCGAGCCCACGCAAGTCGTCCTGCGCTTTACCTATGACGACGGCAAGCCGATGCGGCATGACGATTACGTGGCCAATGCGCGCCAGCAAACGTATATCAAGCACTGCAGCAAAATAGGCAGCACCACTGTCTGCGACATCGGCTCGGATCCCCTCTTCATGGGCGGCGACGCCCCGCTGGACGCCAACGGCGAAGCGCGCGTCACCCTGCACTCGACCGGCCCCATCGGCAACAATCCGAACCACCACTGCATCAAGGGCAAAAGCTACGTCTTTGATTCCGGCGACTGGAGACGCGGTCCGTTTCACCATGGCCAGGTGATCGAGATCCGCTACAGGATCAGCGAAGTGCAAACGGCGTGCCCCTGGTCGTCGGGCACGCCGCCGTGGTGGGACAAGAGTTAAATCTGGCCAGCCGTGGCCGGCTGGCTTAAAAGTTACTGCAGCTCGAACTCGCCTGGGTTCAAGCCCAGTTCGCGCGCAATCTTGCTGGCCACGCGCTGCTCATTGGCGTCGAAATTGCCATCCGACGAAGCGACAGCGATAATCATGCGCACCAGCAAGCGCGACGCGTCCACATTCGACTTCATCTTGCCCAGCGCCTGGTAGGCCTTGGCTTCACCGATATCCTTGTCGAACTCCAGCTGGCCGACATAGTCCTGGAAAGCCTTGATGACGTCCGTGGTAGTAAACACGGACAGCGCATCATTGCTTTCAATGAATTTGACCATCTTCTGCTTTTCTTCCGCACTGACACTGCCGTCGGCCATGGCGATCAGGGCCGATCCCGCCATCGCGGCATTCAGGAAATCCTTGTTCTTGTACTTCAGTGCTTCGGTTTTCAGTTCGCTGGCTTTGGTCTTCAGTTTGGACAGAAAGGAATCGAAACTCATATTGGTTCTCCTGGTTGGTTCGAATGAGGCAGCGCTACAGGCTACCACTCTCACCTAGCTGAGGGCGCGGGGCTGGAATGCAAGCAAGGAACTACGATATTGGCAACGCCAACGTGGCTATCGCGCCAGTGGCGGCATGGTTCACCCCACAGGCAAAGAGCCGGGGTCAGTCACTTCGTGATCGAAATATCCCCCATTGGGGGACATTTCCCCTAAGGGTCTGACCCCAGTTTCTGCCTTGGGGTGAAAAACTGCCAACTGCATACAAACACACAAAACACCACGAAACCCAATTAACAAGAAAATTAACTTATTTGCAGTTGAAAAATAAATAATTCCATGGCAGGATGGAATTACATTTTCCATACTGCAAGGCTGTGATGGACAAGCAATTGCTGCTGATTTGCGCGCTGACGTTCATCATCCACATCATCGGCACCCTCGCCTCCCATGCGCATCGCCGGCATCCACACGCGACGCATCGCCGTGTCGCTGGCCCTGTTCAACATTCTGATGCTGCTGTCGCGCACCTCGAACTTGTTCCTGGGACCATTCATGGCCAAGCGCGTGGAAACGGGCATAAACTAGCATGTAGCCGTCAGCACGCTATTGGTAGACTTCCACGGGCTGCTGTTCTCCACCAGCCTGGCAACCATCCTCGGCGCCATACTGATCCCCACCTTCCAGCGCGTCCTCTGCCGCGCCGTCGACCACTTCCAAGTGCATCGCTCCGTGCCCAAACTGCTGCTGCACGCCGTCTTCAAGGGCGGCTTGTCCTACCTCAAGACCTCCGCCAACCTGCCCAAGCCCGCCAACGTCACGGGCCTGCGCGAAAAATTCGGCGTATTTATTTCCATGACGGCCATAAACGTCATCGCCACGGCCCGGTGGACGGTGGGCGTCTTCGCCGCACTGTACGCAGGCGTGCTGGCCCCAGCGTGCGCGTCACCTCCAGCACGCTTTCATCGATCATCAACGGCGGCGCCACCATCATGATGGCCATCTTCATCGACCCGCACATGTCGGGCATGACGGATGACGTCATCGAGGGAAAGATCGAAGAATCGCAGTTCCGGCGCGCGGTGGCGTGGCTGGTGGGGAGCAGATTGACAGGGACGCTGCTTGCGCAGTTTTTGCTGGTGCCGTCGGCGGTGATGATTGTGGGGGGGCGAAAGGATTGTAATTACAAAAACATATCAGGAAGGGAAAAACACCCACAAAACTAACTTAAATACAAAATTTCAGAACATCATCTAGAAAACAAGGCGAATAAAAATGAACTGGGAAAAGATTGCGAATCTAAAAGAACCTTACAACGATGCCATAAATTATCGAGGCAGACAATATAAGGAATTCTTCCAGAGGATATTTCTTACCACAGAAGAATTAGAACGAGTACTCCATCCTCAAGTTTATTTTTTAATGGGGGAGAAAGGCGCTGGGAAAACTGCATACGCAGTTTATCTAGAAAATAATGAAACAAAAAACCACAAATGCAAACTAACAACAATGACGGAGACGCAATATAAAAGGTTTATTGCGATGAAACGTCAAGGAAAACTCTCATTTAGCGATTATTCCAACATATGGAGATCAATGCTACTCTTTATAACTGGGCGAATGTTAGTCGAAAAATCAAAGACACCTTTACACTTCGTCACAGGAAAATTTTCAAAAATTGAAAAGGAAATTCAAAAGTGGTCAAAAAATGCATTGAATCCAGAAGTTGAAAGCGCGTTTGAAGTACTCAACTCTGAAATATTAAGTGCAAAGATAAAAAATGAACAGATTGGCGAAGCCGGCGGCGAACAGAAGAAAGAAAGTTCAGAAAAAACCTCCACCTTTAGACACCACTTAATGGAAACAGAAGCATCTTTAAAAGAGGCAATTTCCTCTTTAAAACTTGATAATGGGCATATACTTTTCATAGATGGCATAGACTACAGACCAGAAACGGTGCCCTATTTAGAATATATAGAGTGTATCAAAGGCTTAGGAGAGGCCGTATGGCAGTTAAACACAGAATTCTTTAACAATATTAGAGATTCAAAAGGTCGAATAAAAGTCGTTCTTCTAGTGCGCCCAGATGTCTTTCATGCCTTAAATCTGTACAATTCAAACTCCAGACTTCAAGACAACTGTGTTTTCCTCGATTGGTCTACAACAGAACGAGAGTATGCGTCATCAAAATTATTTGAGGTTAGTGGAAAATATTTTTCATCTCAACAAAATTTTACGACAACACCATCTGACGCTTGGGATCAATACTATATATCAAAAGGAAATTCCGGCCATACCTTTAAACACCTACTTAAAAATTCATTTCATAAACCGCGAGATATTTTAACATTCGTAAAGATAACACAAAAATATTGCCTAAAAGGAAGAAATAAAAATGCGACACAATTCCCTGCAGGGATTGCAAATGAACCTGCGATCACTAGAGAGTTCTCCGATTATCTGTTAGGGGAAATAAAGAATTACTCTGCCTTCTACATGGCTCAAGACGATTTCAATAAATATTTAAAATTCTTCCAGTATTTAAATGGAAAAAGCAAATTTTCCATGACTGAATTTAATTCTGCATTTAAACTTTTTAAAGCATGGGCAGACGGTGAATCTTTTAGCGCCACGCTATACCTTCGCGATTCAGACTCTTTACTCCAGCTTCTTTATGACATTAATGTCGTAGGATACAGTGAAAATGTGGAAGGTGGTGGCGGCACATTTTTTCACTGGTCTTATAGGGAGCGTTCCGCAAATAACATTGCACCAAAAGTAAAAACAACTGGATTACTGATATTAAATCCAGGAATTGCAAAAGCACTAGATATTGGGAAGATTATGGTTGATGCGCAAGGCACTCCGTCCGGGCCTAGATCACTACATGCAGCCCATCGCAAAAACAATAGAAGATACAAAGGGAAGAAAAATATATCCCCTTCAAATGTTAAAACACAAAACAACAAGAGCACGAACAAAGTCACAGCATCTTGACAAAAAAAGCCGCTGTCTCCCGACAGCGGCTTTCTCATTCCTACCCCAGCAGAAGCGCCTTGAACTTCAGCGCTGCCCTGCAAGCGACCAATTACCCCACAAACTTCCGCGCATTCCTGAACATGCGCATCCAAGGCGAATCCTCGCCCCACGCTTCAGGGTGGTACGACTGCTGCACTGAACGGAACACGCGTTCCGCGTGCGGCATCAGCACCGTGAAGCGGCCGTCTGGCGTGGTCACGGAGGTGATGCCTTCCGGCGAGCCGTTCGGGTTGTATGGATACGCTTCCGTAGCGGCGCCCTTGTTGTCGACGAAGCGCATGGCTTTGGTGACTTGGGTGATGTCGCCCGTTTGCGAGAAGTCGGCGTAGCCTTCGCCGTGGGCGATGGCGATGCCGGCTTGGGTGCCGGCCATGCCGTTGAAGAAGATCGATGGGGAATCCATCACTTCGACCATGGCAAAGCGGCCTTCGAATTTCTCCGACTTGTTGCGCGTGAACTTGGGCCAGGCGTGGGCGCCGGGGATGATGGATTTCAGATTGCTCATCATCTGGCAGCCGTTGCAGATACCGAGGCCGAAGCTGTCCGTCCGGTTGAAGAAGCGCGCGAACTGTTCCGCCAGGCTGGCGTTGAACAGAATCGTTTTCGCCCAGCCTTCGCCAGCGCCCAGCACGTCGCCGTACGAGAAACCGCCCACGGCGATAACGCCCTGGAAGTCGTCGAGTTTCACGCGGCCGGCGATCAGGTCGCTCATGTGCACGTCGACGGCCGTGAAGCCTGCCTGGTGCATCACGTACGCCGTCTCGATATGCGAGTTGACGCCCTGCTCGCGCAGGATGGCGACGCGCGGGCGCACGCCGGTGGCGATGAATGGCGCGGCGATGTTGTCGTTCTGGTCGAAGGTAACGATCGGCGACATGCCCGGGTCTTGCACGTCCAGCAGGCGGTCGTATTCGGCGTCCGCGCAAGCCGGATTGTCGCGCAGGCGGGCGATGCGCCAGCTCGTTTCGCTCCACAGGCGGTGCAGTTCAGCGCGCGGCTGGGTGTAAATCAGCTTGGCGTCGCGCGTGAATTCGATCACGTCGCGGTCATTCAATTTGCCGATGATATGGCTGCAGGCGCCCAGGTTAAACGTGCGCAGCACGTCCATGACGAGCGATTTTTCTTCCGCGCGCACCTGGATCACGGCGCCCAGCTCTTCGCTGAACAAGGCGCGCAGGGTCAGTTCGTTGCGGCGTTCCGCTACCTGGCCCGTCCAGTTCTTGGCGTCGCCCCAGTCGCTCGAATGCTCGCCTTCCATGGTCAGCATGTCGAGGTTGACGGACATGCCCGTGTGGCCGGCGAAAGCCATTTCCGTCAGGGTGGCGTACAGGCCGCCGTCCGAACGGTCATGGTAGGCCAGCAGCTTGTCGTCGCTGTTCAATTTCTGGATGGCGGCGAAGAAGCCTTTCAGGTCTTCCGCGCTGTCCACGTCCGGCGTTTCATTGCCCAACTGACCCATGACTTGCGCCAGGGCGGAAGCACCGAGGCGGTTCTTGCCGCGGCCAAGGTCGATCAGGATCAATGACGTGTCGCCCTTGTCCGTTTTCAGCTGCGGCGTGAGCGACTTGCGCACATCCGTGACTGGCGCGAACGAGGAAACGATCAGGGACACCGGCGACGTGACGGATTTCGCCACGCCCGTGCTCTCGTCTTTCCACGTCGTGCGCATCGACAACGAATCCTTGCCGACGGGGATGCTGATGCCCAGCGCCGGGCACAGTTCCATGCCGACGGCTTTGACCGTGTCGTACAGGGCTGCGTCCTGGCCAGGCTGGCCGCAGGCGGCCATCCAGTTGGCGGACAATTTGATGTCGCTGATATCGCTGATAGCTGCGGCGGCGATGTTGGTGACGGCTTCGCCCACGGCCATGCGGCCGGAAGCTGCGGCGTCGATGACGGCCAGCGGCGTGCGTTCGCCCATGGCCATCGCTTCGCCCAGGTAGCCTTCAAAGCTCATGGTGGTGACGGCGCAATCGGCCACCGGCACTTGCCATGGTCCCACCATCTGGTCGCGCACGGTCATGCCGCCCACGCTGCGGTCGCCGATGGTGATCAGGAAGGATTTGTCGGCCACGGTCGGCAGCAGCAGCACTTTTTGCGCCACGTCCTTCAAGTCCATGCCCGTCAGGTCGATTGCAGGGAAATCGTTGGCCACGTGGACCACGTCGCGCTGCATCTTCGGCGGCTTGCCCAGCAAGACGTCCATCGGCATGTCGACCGGCTCGTTGCCCAGTTCCGTGTCGATCAGTTTCAGTTGACGCTCTTCGGTGGCCACGCCCACGGCGGCGAACAGGCAGCGTTCGCGTTCGCACATGGCTTTGAACAGTGGCAGGCTTTCCGGCGCGATGGCGAGAACGTAGCGTTCCTGCGACTCATTGCTCCAGATTTCCTTCGGCGCCATGCCCGATTCTTCCAGCGGCACCTTGCGCAGGTCGAAAATCGCGCCGCGCTTGGCATCGTTGGTGATTTCAGGGAAAGCGTTCGACAAGCCGCCCGCACCCACGTCGTGGATCGAGATGATCGGGTTGTCCGCGCCCATTTGCCAGCAGGCGTTGATGACTTCCTGGGCGCGGCGTTCCATTTCCGGATTGCCGCGCTGGACGGAGTCGAAGTCCAGGTCGGCCGTGTTGCTGCCGGTGGTCATCGACGAGGCGGCGCTACCACCCATGCCGATGCGCATCCCCGGGCCACCGAGTTGCACCAGCAGGCTGCCGACGGGGATGTCGTTCTTGTGCGTGTGCTGCGCCGAGATATTGCCGATGCCGCCCGCGATCATGATCGGCTTGTGGTAGCCGAACACGGCGTCCGCAGTACCCGCTTCCTTTGCACCGACGTTCTGTTCATACGTGCGGAAGTAGCCGCCCAGGACCGGACGGCCGAATTCGTTCGAGAACGCGGCACCGCCCAGCGGGCCTTCGATCATGATTTGCAGCGGCGACGCGATGCGTTCCGGTTTGCCGTATTGGTCCGCATCCGCGCGGCCAGCCAGCGGCGACGTCACGGAAGCGGCCGTTTCCCAGCTGCGCACGGCATCCGGCAGGGACAGGTTCGACACGGTGAAGCCGGTCAGGCCAGCTTTCGGCTTGGCACCGCGGCCCGTTGCGCCTTCGTCGCGGATCTCGCCGCCCGCGCCTGTGGAGGCACCGGGGAATGGAGAAATCGCCGTCGGGTGGTTATGCGTTTCCACCTTCATCAGGGTGTGCGTCAGTTCGGTCGACGCCGCGTATTCGTGGTTTGCACCGCGCGGGTAGAAGCGCGAGACCGTGGCGCCTTCCATGATCGAGGAATTGTCGCTGTAGGCGACGACGGTCCCCTTCGGCTGCAGTTCGTGCGTGTTCTTGATCATGCCGAACAGCGACTTCGGTTGCGCCACGCCGTCGATGGTCCAGTCGGCGTTGAAGATCTTGTGGCGGCAATGCTCGCTGTTTGCCTGCGCGAACATCATCAGTTCCACGTCCGTCGGGTTGCGGCCAGCCTTGGTGAAGGCGGCGTCCAGGTAGTCGATTTCGTCTTCCGACATCGCCAGGCCCAGTTCCGTGTTCGCCGTTTCCAGCGCGGCCTTGCCCTGCCCCAGCAAATCGATCGATTCGAGCGGGCGCGCTTCCAGGGTGCGGAACAGGTCCTTGGCGTCGTCCGCGCTGCGCAGCACGGATTCTGTCATGCGGTCGTGCAGCAGGTCGGCCACGGCTTGTACCTGCTCGTCCGTCAATTTGCCGGCGCCGATGGCGCTGCCCAGGATGCCCGATTTCAGGTTGATACGGAAAGCGATGCCGCGTTCGACGCGCTTGATGTGCGCCATGCCGCAGTTGTGCGCGATGTCGGTGGCTTTCGAGGCCCACGGTGAAATCGTGCCGAAACGGGGGATGACGAAGAATTCTTCGGCAGCGCCTTCCGTATTGTCAGCCTGGGCCGGCTCGCCGTACGTCAGCAAGGCGCCAAGGCGCGTGCTGTCGTCGTCGGTGAGAGGCGCGCTGGCATCGATGAAATGGACATAGCGTGCTTGTACGGCAACAATCGCAGGCGAGACGGCTTGCAATTGGCTTAACAGACGGTGGCTACGGAAAACGGACAGGGCATTGGAACCCGGCAGTATCAACATGATTGGAAGGTGGTTGATGCAGCGTGGCTGCGGGTTAAAGGTAGGTATGACAATATCTTTCGTACGGCAAATTTCCTTTGCGCGCATTATACCCGTTTTACCCCTGCCTTATGACCGGAACTTGGCCCTTTGCCACCGTTTTGCCCCGCACAGCGGCAGTTTTTGACATGGCAACAACACCCTCAGCCGGTCATCAGGCGATCACATAGCGGTTCTTGCCTTGCCGCTTGGCCAGGTACAGGGCCTCGTCGGCCAGCCGGTAGCTGTGGCCCAGGTCCTTGCTCCGGTCCAGCTCGGCCACGCCCACGCTGATCGACACGAACTGTGCGGCCAGGAAAGCCTGGCTGACGGCTTCGACCAGGGAGCCGGCAAAGGCGCGCGCGTCTTCCCGGTCGCCCGCGTAGACGATGCCGAATTCCTCGCCGCCCAGGCGGCCGCACAGATGGCCCTGCGCCTTGTCCGCGATGACGGCGGCCGTGCGCACGAGCACCGCGTCGCCCGCATCGTGGCCCTGCTGGTCGTTGATGATCTTGAAATTGTCGATGTCGATCATCAGGAAATGCAGCTTGCCGCCATGAGTTGCGCCATGCATCTGCTGGGCGCGCTGCGTGAACATGCGGCGGTTGTTCAAGCCCGTCAGGCTGTCCTGGAAGGCCAGCCGCGTCAGCTCCACCTTGGAGTGATAGTTGCGCAAGCGCAATAAACTGAAGCTGACATTGAGCGCCAGTCCGAACAGCACGCTGACGGCGATCATCAAGGGCACCCAGGATTGGTCGGGCAAGCCCGCGTTGACCGGATACAGGCCATGGCCCACGTTCCACCACACGCCGGCCACCACAGCCAGATAGCTGAGACCGCCATTGAAGATGGAGGCGATGGCCAGGGTCATGAAGACGCCCACCGGCAAGACCCAGAAGCTGGCGTGATGGACGGCGTCGGCCATGGTGCGCAAGCCAAAAGTCAGGGCCAGCACGGCGCAGGCGCCCGTAACGGTCAGCACGGGCAAGGTGGTGCAGCGGTAGCGCACGACCAGGCTGATCAACATGCCCAGCAGCGCCAGCACGGCATGCGTGAGGTTCGGATGGTAAGCGGGCGGCATCAGCAGCCACGTCAGGCTGAAGGCGATGATGCCCAGCGCTTGCGTGACCATGCCGACCCGGTGCAATTCCGCAAAATAGGTATGCTGCTGTTCGCTGTTGCCGCCAAATGCGAGGGGAACGGCAACGCGCCGCAGGGAAGAAAGGTCAGGAACACGCATACGGGTATCGACACCAGAAAGAAGAAAAGCGCCCGGTACAGCCTTGCGCATGCCTGGCCGCAAGATTGTGCGGCATCCAACATTAGTTGTAATTAGGATACTATCATGCTAGTCAACTATGTGCTGGAATTTGCGGCGCCGGCACTGGCGCGCAGCACAACGGTGCCATGAAATACAACGCTGCGCGCCACCGGATGCGCCCTGCACCCTGCCCCGCGCCCGATTGCACGCATTTTGCTGGCAGTGCCGGCCAGCTTTGCAGTATGCTGGTAAGAAATAATGCTGCCGGGCCGAGACATATATAAGAAGAGTTCCCGCAAATGACCGAACAGATGAACGAGAGCTGAACAATGCCAGAAACTAGCGACTTATCTGTCCTGATCGTCGACCCGAACCCCAGCATGCGGGGCAATCTGCACAATATGCTGAACCAGGCGGCCATCACCAAGGTGGAATATGCCGTCAATGCCGGCACGGCCATCCGCTTGCTGACGAAGAAACCGTTCGACATCATCCTGTGCGAATACGATCTTGGCAGCGGCACCGACGGCCAGGATGGCCAGCAATTGCTGGAAGACTTGCGCCACCATAAGCTGATCGGCCTGTGGACGATCTTCATCATGCTGACCTCGGAAGCCATCCACAGCAAGGTGATCAGCGCGGCCGAGCTGACCCCGTCCGACTACATATTGAAACCGTTCACCGTCGACGTGCTGAGCGGACGCATCGCGCGCGCCATCGAGCGGCGTGCCATTTTCCTTCCCACGTATCAGCTGATCGACAAGGGCGACTTGCGCGAAGCCGTGAAAAGCTGCCGTGCGGCCGAACTGCAGCACCCACGCCTGGCGGCCGATTTTGCCCGCCTGCGCGCCGAGCTGCACATCGCCCTGGACGAATGGAAGGATGCGGAACAGCTGTACGCCGACATGCTGGCCACGCGCCCCATGGCCTGGGCCCACCTGGGACTGGCGCGCACCCTGTTCGAACAGCAGCGCCACGAGGAAGCGCAGGATGCGCTGCTGGAACTGGTGGAGGTCTATCCCCGCTTCATGGCCGCCTACGACCTGCTGGCGCAAAACCATGAAGCCATGGGCCAGCAGCTGCAGGCGAAGAAAATCCTCGAGGACGCGGTAGCCATCTCGCCGCACATGGTACGCCGCTTGCGCCACCTGGGCGGCATCGCCTTCGACACGGGCGACATCGGCGCGGCCGAACGGGCCTACAAGCAGGTGGTGACGAAGGCAAAATACTCGGAATTCCGCGACCCGGAAGACCACGTCAACCTGGTGAAAACGCTGGTCAAGAAAGGCGATGCGCCGCAGGCCAGCGGCGTGCTGCGCGACATGGAGCGCTCGCTGCGCGGCGGCGCCAACGTGGAAGCGTGCCGCGCCATCTCGGCCGCCATGCTGCATGAATTGTCGGGCAACGACATCGCCGCCGCCACCGAACTGCAACTGGCCGCCGCCGCCCTGGACACGGCGCGGGGCCTGTCGACGCAGCTGAAGGTGGGTCTCGTGCAAAGCTGCCTGAAAAACAACCTGGAACAGGCGGCGTCCGACGTCATGATGAAACTCGTCAACGAAGCCGACAGCGACGTGACGATGGAAGCGGCCGTCGATGTCTTTGAAAAGGCGGGCCGCCACGACTTGGCGCAAGGCATGGGCCAGCAGATCACGAATCAGGTGCAGGAACTGATGCAGGATGCGGCCAGCAAGTCGGAAAGCGGAGAACTCAAGGGAGCCGTATTCGTGCTGCGCCAGGCCTTGCGCAAAACCCCAGGCAACCTGCCCGTGCTGTTCGCCTCCGTCGACGCCATCCTGCGCCAGCTCAACATGCTGGGCTGGGAAGCCCCGCTGGCCGAACAGGCGCAGCACCAGATGCAGGTGATCCGCAAGATCGACCCCAAACATCCAAAGCTCGAGTCGCTCAAGCAGCAGTACGAGGCGACGCAGCACAAGTATGGTATTGCGACCTGATGTGAGGGACGCACTGCAAACCTGCTGCGCAGCCCACTCTCGGGTCGGCGTTGCTCGCCGTACTAAAGTACGGCTGCGCTACTCAACCCGACATTGGGCTTGCTCGCGACGGTTTTCAGAGGCGTTGTGGCGTGCGTTGACGTCAAAAACGCACAGCCCATTTCCGATCATTCACGTAGGTCGGACACGTAGGTCGGATTAGCGTAGCGTAATCCGACACCATTGTTGGCTCAGTAGTGTCGGATTACGCGGCGTGCCGCCGCTAATCCGACCTACGCCCCCACGCCGCCACAAGCTTGATCAGCTTCGCGATATCAACGCTCGCCCCTGAGCGTGTAGACCGGCTTCTCGGACTCCCCCTTCTCCGTCATCGCCAGCACGCGCTGCAGTTCCTTGCGCTCGTTGCCCTCCTTGGCCGATGACACCAGGTTGCGCAGGATGGCGACATGCGCCGTCTGCAACGCTTGCGCCGCCGGCACGGCGATGTCCGGTTTCACGCCGACATGCTCCCAGTTGGTTTTGGTGACGGCATTGGTCGTGCGCGCGGTCGGAATCGCGACAATGATGTCCTGCCCCACGTTGTACCAGCTCACGGGATTGGAGCCGCCGCCGGTGGTTTCTCCGACCACCGTCCCCCGTTTCTGCGCCTGGATGCCATAGGAGAAATCCTCCCCGCCGGAAAACGTGCGGGCCGAGGTCAGCACGTACAGGGGCTTGTCGTAACGCTGTGCGACCGTCTTCACGGTCCAGAACTGCCGCGTCGTACCGGTCGGGCGATCGTACATGTCGATCAGGTGACGCTCGTCGCCGAACGGGAAGAAATGACTCATCAAGTAAGCCACGCTGGCCGGGCTGCCGCCGCCGTTACGGCGCAGGTCGAGGATCAGCGCATCCGTCCCTGCCATGAGCGACATCGCCGCCGTGTACGCCGCAGCGACGAATTCCGGACCGCCGAAGCCGCGCAGCTCGATATAGCCGACGTTGCCGGGAAGGCGTTCGATCTTCTCGATGTCATAGCCGCGCCGGGTGGTCTGGTCGCGCCATTCGTCAATCTTGGCGCGGCTGGGCACTTCGGCGGCACCGCTGCGCTCACGAAGACCTTCGTAAAACGCGGCGCCGAAATGCAAGTCACCGCTCAGTTCCCGCAAGTCCTTCGCCAGCGCCGCACTGAAGGCCTTCACGCTGGAGGCGGTCGCATAGCCTCCTTCGGCATTTTTCCTGGCAATCGCACTGCCGACCCGTTCGGCCACCGCTGGCTCGATGTAATTCGCGTTCATTTTCACTGCGAGTGTCTGCACGATCGCCGTGCGATCGGCCGCGTTCAAGGCGGTGTCCTCCGCCGCAAAGGCGCGCAACGACAACAACGTGCCCAATACGATTGCTGCGGCAAGCTTCTTTCTACCTGACATACATTCCTCCAAGTTGGACTGCGAAACGTTTGATCGTTGTGTGAAAAGTGTGCGTGGCGGCATCATTCAGGTTACTCGTCAGGTGTTGTCGTCGCTGCGTCAGAGCGGGTATCCAGGCGCAGCCTGCCATCGCGAATGCGTGCGCCGAAGGAACGCGTCTCGAGTACGGCGATCGCCTGTGCAAGGCAGTCGGACAAGGGAAACGCCAGTTCCGCATCGAGGCTGTCGGCCGCGGATTTGGTCGCCTGCCAGCACAACCGCAGGCGCGGCAGCAGCGCTGCGCCAGCGGCGCTGAGGCGCACCACGCGCTGCCTGCCGTCTTCGCCGCCGGCGACCACCGTCAACAGGCCCTTCTTCACCATCAAGGCCACTGTCTGGGTCGCGGCAGGCTGCGTGAGGCCGCCCAGGGCCGCCAGCTCTCCAATGGTCGCGCTCGGCTGCTCGGCCAGCACCCGCATCACCGGCGTGTAGCGCGGCCGGTAATCGAGCCCCGCTTCCACGTAGGCCTGCTCGACCGCGCCGTCGAGCAGTTCGATGAGATGTCGTAATTGCGTGCCTAGTCCAGGTTTCATGCAACCATGGTAGCACCGTTTATATAAGAGCTTATATAAATATTTAAAAACTATTGAAGCGGGCCACCATCCAACCAAGGTGGCCTCAGCGAAGCGCCTGCTTGTGCACGTTATAAGTTAGCGACGATTGGTACTTGGCAATAGGTTCGCTGCCACTGCAGCGCCTGCATCAACGAGGGAATTTATACCGTACCAGCAGCGTAGCTCCCTTGCCGCCAGGTGGCGTCAGCAGTATCTCGTCACCCGGCTGCATCTCTTCATACATCACCGTGCAACAGGTCGGCATGGAGTGGCCGCGCGCCGGATAAACGCCAACCTCGGTGTGCAGGTTCGCAGCGCGTACGTCCACGCTGGACTTGCCGGCCTTTGCTTCTTCTTGCAGCAGCTTGCGCAGTACGGTGACGAAGTCCCCTTTGCTGAGCCTGGCAGGCGCCTGGTTAGCTTGCGGGCGAGTGGTTGCGTCGTTTTTCATGGCTGTTTCTTTCAGTAAATAAATTTTCGCCACTATAACATTCGCTCCTGGTGCAACACGACCATGGGGCACAGCGAGGCCATCACATCCGACCGAGGCAACCGCGGCAGAGCGCCTGCGATGGAGCTCCCATCATGATCGGCGCGACATGGCATCTGATGTTTGGCTAAAGCAGAAGCTTGCGATGGCCGCTACACTTTAGCGTGCTCTCAGTAATGAAGCGACCAGCCATTTGGAGTAAAGTGCTGCATCCAGCGGATTGACCCGCCGGTTTGAATTGCCAACGGCAGTAGCCAACAGCAGACATTGAAAACGTTAACGTTTTGTGCGGTTCAAGGCACCTAGAGGAAAATCATGGCAGGAAATTTTTTGAGCCGAGGCGCGCTAGTCCACCTTATCAAGAGTCAGGAACGAACTAATGCTATTCAGAAGCGCGATGGATTAACCCAGCACCCGGTGCGAACAACTGTGTGTGGCTGCCGTGACCCTGATTGCGGTGGCTGGCATACCATACTGATTGAGAAAAACGTGCCAACCGAAGACGAATGCAGGTCGATTTTGCAACGTAAAAAGACCAAAAGAAAGGGCTAGTTGCGTATGGCCGAATCTGGCCAAGAGCGGATGTTGAATAAGTTTGCGATGGGCAAGAACACAAGTTGTTTAATTCAGGGCGTGCAGTCGCCCATTTCTAAATATGGAATCAATGACAGTGATGGCAACAAAGTGGAAGAACCAGGAGGTGCGAAGCCACAATGGCCTCGTGTGCACCAACGGTGATATCTACGAAGTGCACGAAACCAGAATGGCCAGAGTACATGAAAAACAGGAGCTTGGCGGTTGGCTCAATGTCGCGATTCTGGCGCAAGAAGAGCTGTATGGTGGTCAGTACATAGTCAAGTGCGGAGAGGCTGCGGAACACGGCTCAATCGGCGTAGTCGTTTTGGAATCGCTGCAAAGTCATGAACCTGTTTGGACGTTTGTTTCGGATCAATCCAATCCATTTGATCAAATAACAATCAAGGGCGGCTTGGTTTTGGTGCTGTCAACGTCAGGCGCCGTGTTACGGTTTGGTGCGCCAATGAGGGAGGCAAGACTTCTGCTTCCGAGTACGTCGATCCATGATACTAACAAAGTGAGACGCTGCGCGTCCGCTATGCTTAGGTGATGCCTTTTAGGCGGCCTCCGGTCAGGAACAGACAGTTAGAGGAATTGATGAGGTACGAAAGATGGAAGAACCAGTTCGAGTTCAGCTGTGGGCGAAAATAGCTCCTACTATGCGGGAAGAAGGACTTAAGCTCATCCGTGCGCAGGGAGTTTTTGTTAGTGAGATTGAACTGCGAAAAGCAGTGATGGAAAGTGTGCGCGACAGAAGACCGATGCAGGTTTCATTAAGGTTGGGCTATCAAAACGCGCGGCAACTAGCATCCTCCAATAGAGCTATTTTTGAGGAGGTTACATATTGCCAAGAAGGATATAGCCCAAGTGCCGCCTATTGTTCAGATCATAATTTCCACTATGGTGGAATTTTTGGGTGTCACCTTTGTAGTGGTTTTTACGAGAAGTAGAACTCTTGAACAAAGACCGCTTTGGGGCGGATGCAGCCTGTCGAGCGAGCCTAAGGAATTTTCCGTTTGTCAATCTGATATGCTGAGGCAAGCGGCCGGGTTCGGCCAAGAGCAGCCGCTCAAAATTGAATACGAAAAACACATGGAACAACAAGCTGCCACCACCTTATTAATGTTCCTGACCCCCTTTGTTGCATGGGCCTTTCATGGCCTAGGAGGAATGCTAAATAAGCACTTGGGAAGAAACGCTGTAAACGGTGCTTCTGTCTACAACTGGCTATCGGTAGCCATTGCCGCTCTGCCAGCATTGGCAAACGACCCTAAGACCTTTGGAAGAATTTTAGCGGCATTCGCCATATCTTGGATTGTGGGTGTGTCGCTCTCAAAAAAACATAAACGAAGCCACTTAGCGAATGCTGTGAAGACAACGGACGCTTAGTGCTATGCAGCCTCCGGCTGATTCAGACAGCAATCGGCTGCGGATTCAATCGGTCAACGACGGCAACCGGCCAAGAGCACACGTATAGAAAGTGAATCTATGGAAATAACTGAAATCGATGTGCTACGAGCGCTAGAGTCTGACGGCTCCGTATGGACTGAGTATTTCGTGCTGAACTCGCTAGTGATAGCGCGACGAAACGCGAAAGGAACGCTGATGGCAAAGCTCATCGAAGACAACAAACTCTTCGGTGCTACAAAAGCTTTTCTTGTCTCATGTGGGCACGCGATCGCAAAGGCTGAAGACTTGCCGCCAGCTCAGGAATAGTTGCGATAGTCTGGACTTTGTTCGACCAGAAGCGGTCATTGTGTAGTGGTTTAATGTACCCGGACACTGATTTAGGCGAGAATGCTCGCCATGGAGAGGTGTTTGATGAGCAAGCAAAGACGTACGTTTTCCCCTGAGTTCAAACAGCAGGCGGCATGCCTGGTACTGGACCAAGGATATAGCCATACGGAGGCAAGCCGTTCGGTCGGCATCGGCGAATCAGTGCTGCGCCGCTGGGTGCAGCAGCTTCAGTTGGAGCGGCAAGGCATCACGCCACAGAGTAAGGCAATGACGCCTGATCAGCAGCGAATACAGGAACTCGAAGCGCGCATTGAGCGTCTCGAGCGGGAGAAGTCCATTTTAAAAAAGGCTACCGCGCTCTTGATGTCGGAAGGGATAGAACGTACGAGGTAATCGATCAGATTTGTGGTAACGAATCAATCGAGTTGATCTGCGCGGTGTTCGACGTAGCGCGGTCATGCCTGTACGCGCATCGGGAGCGCGCCCGGCACATTGATGTTGAGCGCATGGCATTGCGTAGCCGCGTGCACGAGCTGTTCGTCGAGAGTCGCAGTTCGGCGGGAAGCCGCAGCATCATGGGCATGATGCGCGAGGAAGGCACGGCAATTGGCCGCTTCAAAGTCAGTCGTTTGATGGAAGAGCTAGGGCTGGTCTGCAAACAGCCTGGCAGCCATGCCTATAAGCAGGCTACGGTGGAGCGGGTCGATATTCCGAACCACCTCAATCGTGAATTCACAGTCGAGGCGCCAAATCAGGCCTGGTGCGGAGACATCACCTATGTCTGGGCGCAAGGCCGATGGTATTACTTGGCAGTGGTGTTGGATTTGTTCGCTCGCCGAGCGGTGGGCTGGGCATTCTCGCTACGGCCCGACGCCGACCTTGTTGTGCAAGCGCTGGAAATGGCTTACGAGCAGCGAGGTCGACCGCAGGGCCTGCTGTTTCATTCGGATCAAGGCAGCCAGTACGCCAGTCGAAAATTCCGTCAGCGCTTGTGGCGCTATCGGATACGACAGAGTATGAGCCGTCGGGGAAATTGTTGGGATAACTCTCCGATGGAACGGCTGTTCCGCAGCTTCAAAACTGAATGGCTGCCGTCAACTGGTTACATGACGGCACAGGAAGCACAACGGGACATCAGCCATTACCTGATGCACAGGTATAACTGGATACGGCCACATCAGTTCAATCACGGATTGGCACCGGCCGTCGCCGAAGAAAAACTTAACGTAGTGTCCGGGATGGGTTGACCACTACATTGCCAGAATTTTATTGATTATTATTTTTATGCCTTTCTACATTTAAATGTTTGGAATATTCAAAAAGCGGCAAGCGCCGCCCCCGCCTACGCACAATTATGAAGACCGTCTCTGCTTGGTTTTCATCCCTGCGCTTGTGACCGTTCTTCTCCACGCTGAAAAATCGTTGGGCAGGTCATTGACAGAGCCTGAAGTCATCGCTATCCGTGACAAAGCGGTTTGCATGACGATGCCGGCTTCACAAGCTGAAATGATGGAGGCGAAACGCGGCTACCCGGACATTGTTGCAGAGGCTGTTTGGCCTGAGTGGCAATCGGCGCGCCAACAACTCGGTCAATCATGATCATTGAGGCTCGTTACTCAGTAATCGCCCAGCGATTGTTCACCTTTAGGCTGCCAATTAAGTCAGCCGGCATCTAATTCCCCGACTTAAGAATCAGTTCCCCCAACGTCCGCTTCGGGGCGAAAGAGACGTACACGACGGCCAGGGATAAGATGGCGCAGGTGTTCCTGGCAGGACTAACTCCACGGCTAACGCAATGCTGCCCGACGGCTTCAGCTGCTCACCTTTCAGCACAGTCGGATTACGGCCCCGCTAGTCCGCCCTGCGTTCCACCCGCGCCACCACCAGCTCAATCAACTCCGCAATCAGCGGCCGGAACGTAGCCGCATTGCCGCCCTGCCCCAGCATCACGGTACGCGTGGTCAGATGCGAAAAAACAGCGTCGAACAGGATTTGCGGCAGGTTGGAAAACGAGGTATCGGGCGCGATGCGGCCCTGGGTGCGCTGCTGTTCCAGCAGGCGCAGGATGAGCGCATGCCACACTTGCGGGCCGTGTTCGTACCAGGTCTGGCCCACGGCTGGCACGGCGGCGGCGCCCGTGACGACGAGGCGGTAGAAATCCACGTGGCGGGGGCTGGTGACGACGGCCACCAGTTCATCGAGGATCAGCTGCAAGCCCTGTTCCAGGCCCGCTTGCGAGGTATCGAGCTGGCGCAGCGCGATGATGAAGTCGGCGCACAGGTATTCGACCACGGCTACCAGCAGTTCCTGCTTGCTGCCGAAGTAGCGGTAGGCGGTGGCTTTCGAGCCGCCCGCCTCGGCCACGATGGCGTCCATGCTGACGCCGTCGTAGCCGGAGTCAAGAAAGAGTCTCGATGCCGCCACCAGCAGCTTGCGCCGCCGCTCCTCGCTTCGGGTACTCGGGGAAGCTGGAACGGTGCGCAACTGGGGCATGAAGCAAACTCTTACTGTGTCTTGGGAAGCGCGTATGCTATCACGTAATCCCCGCGGTCCGGGCTCTGGCGGGCGCCGCCCGCGACCACCACGACGTACTGGCGACCCGACTTGGGCGACACATAGGTCATCGGCGTGCCTTGCGAGCCGACGGGCATGCGCGCCTTCCACACTTCATGGCCGGTGGCGATATCCATGGCGCGCAAATAGTAATCCTGCGTGCCCGCATAAAACACGAGGCCGGACGCCGTGCTCATGCCGCCGCCCAGGGTCGGCATGCCTAGCGGGATGGGCAGCCTCGCCTTGACGCCATTGACCACCGCATCCTGCACCGTACCGGCCGGACGCTCCCACACTTTTTTCTTGGTCTTGAGGTCGATGGCGGCAAACACGCCCCATGGCGGGCTTTGGCACGGTATGCCCAGCGGCGAATTGAAGGCCTTGTGGTCGATGACGAACGGCGTGCCATCCATCGGATAGGTGCTGCCCACGCCGTGGCCCGACGTCAGCTTGGCCACGTCCACCGTTTCGCGCGGCACCAGCTTGACCACTTGCGGCATGCGGATATCGTTGACAAACATATAGCCATTGCTTTCATCGACGGCCGCGCCGCCCCAGTTGAAGCCGCCATAGTAGCCGGGGTAGATCAAGGTCTCTTTCGTGCTTGGCGCCGTGAACTCGCCCTGGTAATTGAGCTTGCGGAAGCTGATGCGGCAGGCCAGCTGGTCGAAGAAGGTGGCGCCCCACATGTCGCGCTCCGTGAGCGTTTCCGCACCAAGGGCCGGCATGCCGATGGAGTATGGCTGCGTCTTGGCCACCCAGTCGCCGGCCGCGTGCTCCTGTGGCACGGGTTTTTCCAAGACTTCCGCAATCGGTTTGCCCGTGCGGCGGTCCAGCATGAAGATCTGGCCACGCTTGGTCAGCTGCACCAGCGCGGGGATCTTGCCACCCTTGCTGTCCGGGACGTCGTACAGCGCCGGCTGCGCGGCCACGTCATAATCCCAGATATCGTGGTGGACCGTTTGATACGTCCAGCGTTCGCGGCCCGTGGCCATGTCGAGGGCAACGATGGCCGACGCGTATTTTTCCGTCAGCGGCGGACGCTTGCCGCCCCAGAAGTCCGGCTGCTCGTTCCCCGTCGGCAGGTAGACCAGACCCAACTCATCATCAAACGCGGGCGCCGACCACATGTTCGGCGTGCTGCGCGTGTACGTCTGCCCTTCCGGCGGCAGCTTCGTGATAGCCGGATTGCCCAGGTCCCAGGCCCACACCAGTTCCCCCGTGTCGGCGCTGTAGGCGCGCACGACGCCCGACGGTTCATCGGTGGAGCGGCCATCGAACACCCAGCCGCCGAGGATGATCAGGTTGCGCGCCACCGTGGGCGCGGATGTGTAGGCGTAGTACGGCACGTTCATCTTGACCTTGCCCAGGCCGACGGTGAGGTCGACCGAGCCCTTGTCGCCGAAGCCTTCGCACTGCTTGCCCGTCTGCGCGTCGATCTGGATCAGGCGCGCATCCATGGTCACTTGCACGATGCGCTTGGCGCACGCTCCCGCGACAGGCGCGCTGGCCGCCTGCATGCCGTCAAAATGGAAAGGATTCGCCACCTTCGCCGGCTCGTAATAGCCGACGCCGCGGCAGCGGTTCCACGTCTTGATGTTGGCCGGCTTCGGATCGAAGGTCCAGCGCTCCTTGCCCGTGTCCGCATCGAGCGCGATGACCTTGCTCGTCGGCGTGCACGTATAGATGGTGTCGCCGATCTGCAGCGGCGTGTTTTGCGATTCGGACGCGCCTTCGGCCAGTTCGCCCGAGCGGTAGGTCCACGCCACTTGCAGCTTGTCGATATTCTGCTTGTCGATCTGCGTGTACGGCGCGAAGCGCGTGCCCTTCGGGCCATAGCCGTAGTGCGCCCAGTTGGCGCTGCCGCCGTTCACCGCCGCCAGCGCATCCTGCTGCGGCTGCACGGTGGCCTCAAGCACGCCATGCGGCTTGAACATGGCGGCGAAACCGGCCACCAGCACGACGGCAACCAGAGCCGCGAAACCGCGCGACTGGCCAGTGTGCTTGCGCCCCGCCAGCCACGGATGCAGCAAGGCGGCCACCAGGCCGATGACGAGGAACGACGCCAGGCGCGGTACCATGGGCCAGAAGGCGAAGCCGATTTCCCACACGGCCCAGACCAGGGTGGCGATGACCAGCGCGGCGACGATGCCGCTCGCCAGCGGTTTGCGGCGCAGATACAGCACGCCGGCGAGGAGCAGGCCGAGACCGGCCAGCAGGTAGTACCAGGAACCGCCGAGGGTAATGAGTTCGATGCCGCCGGCGGCCAGGGCCAGGCCGGAAAATCCGAGAAAAATACCGAAAACCGTCAAGGCAAGCCGCTTGCCCCTGAAGACCGCCGGGATCACCGGCGCTCCTTTATTTACTGAAGTGTCCATTTTTTATCCATGACGCCTCCCCTGCCCAGGCAAATACGCCGGGGATGGCTGGTTTTTTTCAAATCTACGTAGTAAAACTGTACTGTACGGTTTCATTTTATGCCGATTTTTGATGCAAGGAAAGAAAAATTGACGCGGGAGCTTGATTTTTGGCGGGGATGGGGAGTCCGCGGGGATGTCGGATTACGCGCTTGCGCGCTAATCCGACCTACCGGAACGCTGAACGTGCGTAGGTTGGATTAGCGCAAGGCGCGTAATCCAACAAACACAGGTCAACCAGATAACAGCCGGTTTTGCTTTTAAAGCATACCGGTTGGAACGCCCGAAAAATGCCCAGGGCTAGGCGCCGCGTCGAAGACAGTACGAATAGTACGGCGAGACGCGGTAACAACGCCCTGGGCTTTTTCTCGAACGTTACAAAGATGCCATGTCGATCACGAAACGATAGCGCACATCGCTCTTCACTACCCGCTCGAACGCCTCATTGATATCCTGGATGCGGATGATCTCGATGTCCGACACAATATTGTGCTTGCCGCAGAAATCCAGCATTTCCTGGGTTTCCTTGATCGAGCCGATCATGGAGCCGGACAGGCTGCGGCGCGCGCCCACCAGGCCGAAGGCACTGATCGGCGGCACGGCGCCATCGGGGATGCCGACGATGACCATGTTGCCGTCGACTTTCAGCAGGTTGATGTACTGGTTCCAGTCGATCGCCGCGCCCACGGTGCAGATGATCAAATCGAACGTGCCGGCCAGTTTGGTGAACGTTTCCGCGTCGTTGGTGGCGTAGTAATGGTCGGCGCCCAGGCGCAGGCCGTCTTCGCGCTTCGACAAAGTCTGGCTCAGCACCGTCACTTCGGCACCCATGGCGTGGGCGATTTTCACGCCCATGTGGCCCAGGCCACCCATGCCCAGGATGGCGACCTGCTTGCCAGGACCGGCTTTCCAGTGGTTCAGCGGCGAATACAGGGTGATGCCGGCGCACAGCAGCGGCGCCGCGGCGTCCAGCGGCAGGTTGTCGGGAATCGACAGCACATAGCCTTCCTTGACGACGATGCTGTCCGAGTAGCCGCCCTGCGTGGCCGTCTTGCCGTCCGCTTCGACGCCGTTGTAGGTCTGGATCAGGCCTGGCATGTACTGTTCCAGGTCCACGTTGCGCGTCTTGCAGGTGGTGCACGAGTCGACGAAGCAGCCCACGCCCACGTGGTCGCCCACCTTGAACTTGCTGACGTTGGCGCCGACGGCCGTGACGACGCCGGCGATTTCATGGCCGGGCACCATCGGGAAAGCGGCGCCGCCCCATTCGTCGCGCGCCTGGTGGATATCGGAATGGCACACGCCACAGTATTTGATCGAGATGGCCACGTCGTCTTCGCGCGGGGCGCGGCGCTCGAACGTGAACGGTTGCAGTGCGGAAGTCGGGCCCAGTGCGGCGTAGCCTTTGGCGATGGTGGTCATGAAAACTCCTGTATCTAGATGTGTGTGGCGAGGGGTGACGCGTGCCATGCATGCGATTGCACAAGTGTGCCCGAGATGCCCGGCCGCCGTTACCGCGATCCTGCAAGACCTTTGCACGATCCTCCAAATCTGCGTAAGATCAGCCCCTGCCCTTCTTCGCCTCACGCATACTGAACGCCATGTCCACGCCACTTACTCCGCAAGATGAAATCGCCGCCCTGATCAGCCGCCACGCGCCGCGCACGGGCGACTACACGACGGCCATCGGCAACCTCAGTTTCCACCGCCAGTCGTCTGTCACGGAATCGCTGTTCCATGCGGCGCGCCCCAGCGTGGCCATCATCGCGCAGGGCGCGAAAGACGTCACCCTGGGCACGGAAACCTTCCACTACAGCCGCATGCAGTATCTGCTGACGTCCGTCGACTTGCCGGTGCAGGTGCGCGTGGTGGAAGCAAGCGTGGACAAACCGCACCTGTGCGTGGTGCTGGGCATCGACATCGCCGACGTGGCCGCGCTGCTCGACAGCGAAAGCGGCAGCGACAGCGTGGCGCAGCAGAAAATCCTGCCCGCCACGCGCGGCATTTCCGTCAGCGACGTGTCGGCCGAACTGCTCGACGCCATGCTGCGCCTCGTGCGCCTGCTCGACAAACCGGGGGAAATCGCCACCTTGGCGCCATTGATCCGCCGCGAGCTGACCTACCGCCTGCTCAATGGCCCTGTCGGCGCGCGCCTGCGCCACATGGCGCTGGCCAGCAGCCAGTCGCACCAGGTGGGGCAAGCCATCGACTGGATCAAGCACAATTATTGCGAGCCGCTGCGCATCGAGCACCTGGCCGGCATGGCGAACATGAGCATGTCGTCGCTGCACCACCACTTCAAGGCGATTACGGCCATGACGCCGATGCAGTACCAGAAACTGCTGCGGCTGCAGGAGGCGCGGCGCCTGATGCTGGTCGAGCAGATCGACGCGGGCACGGCCGGCTACCGGGTCGGCTACGCCAGCGAATCGCAGTTCAGCCGCGAATACAGCCGCCAGTTCGGCCGCGCGCCCATGCGCGACGTGGGCCAGGTGCGTGCGCAGCTCAGCGGAGCCACGGCCTATTCCGTCTTGCCGTAGCCGCCGCCGCCGGGCGTCTCGATCACGAACACGTCGCCGGGGTACATGTCCGTCTTGCCGATATGGGGCAAGTGCTCCACCGTGCCGTCAACCCGCTCGACGTAATTGCGCCCCAGCGCGCCCGGCGCGCCGCCGTCCATGCCGAAAGGCGGATGGATGCGGTTGTTCGACAAGATCGCCGCCGTCATCGGCTCCAAAAAGCGCACCCGGCGCACGCCGCCATTGCCGCCGTGCCAGCGCCCCGCCCCGCCCGAACCTGCGCGAATGCTGTAGCTGTCGAGCCGCACGGGAAAGCGCCACTCGAGAATTTCCGGGTCCGTCAGGCGCGAATTGGTCATGTTCGTCTGCACCACGTCCGTGCCGTCAAAACCGGGGCCGGCCCCCGAGCCGCCCGATATCGTCTCGTAGTACTGATATTTGGCGCTGCCGAACGTGAAATTGTTCATCGTGCCCTGCGAGGCGGCCATGGCACCCAGCGCGCCATACAGGGCGTTGGTGATGCAGGTCGATGTTTCCACATTGCCCGAGACGACGGACGCAGGATACTGCGGGTTGAGCATGGAACCGGGCGGGATGATCACCGTGAGCGGCTTCAAACAGCCCGCGTTCAGCGGTATATCGTCGTCGACGAGGGTGCGGAACACGTACAGCACGGCCGCCATGCAGACGGCGGACGGCGCATTGAAGTTGTTCGGCAGCTGGCTTGAGGTTCCCGTGAAATCGATGACGGCGCTGCGTGCAGCTGCGTCGACCCTGATCGCCACTTTGATCTGCGCGCCATTGTCCAGGTCCAGCGCGTAGCTGCCATCCTTCAAGGTCGTGATGACCCTGCGCACGGCTTCCTCGGCATTGTCCTGCACGTGGCCCATGTAGGCTTGCACGACCGGCAAACCGAAATGCGCGACCATCTTGTGCAGTTCGTCGGCCCCCTTCTGGTTGGCCGCCACCTGGGCGCGCAGGTCGGCCAGGTTTTGCCGGGGATTGCGGGCCGGCCAGCTGGCGCCCGCCAGCTGGGCCAGTGTTTCCGCCTCTGCTAACCGCCCCGTGGCGCCGTCGACCAGCTTGAAATTGTCGATCAACACGCCCTCTTCCTCGATGCGCGTGGAGTCGGGCGGCATGGAACCGGGTGTCGTGCCGCCGATATCGGCATGGTGGCCGCGCGAGCCGACATAGAACAGAATGGCGCCGCCCGCTTCGTCGAACACGGGCGAGATCACCGTCACGTCGGGCAGATGCGTGCCACCGTGGTACGGGTCGTTCAGCATGTAGACGTCGCCCGGCCGCATGGCGCCCGCATTGCGCGTCATGACGGTGCGGATGCTCTCGCCCATGGAACCCAGGTGCACGGGCATGTGCGGCGCGTTGGCGATCAAATGGCCTTGCGCGTCGAAGATGGCGCAGCTGAAATCGAGCCGCTCCTTGATGTTGACGGAATGGGCCGTATTTTGCAGGCGCAGCCCCATCTGCTCGGCGATCGACATGAACAGGTTATTGAAAATTTCCAGCATCACGGGGTCGGCATTGGTCCCGATGGCGCGGCGTTCAGGCAAGGCGGCGACCCTGCGCAAGACCAAATGGCCGTGCGCCGTCACTTCCGCGCGCCAGCCCGGCTCGATGACCGTGGTGGCATTGGCGTCGCTGACGATGGCCGGGCCATCGATAGTATCACCAGGGCGCAAGCTGTCCGCCGCATACAGGCCGCTTGGCCGCCACGCGCCGGCGCAGTACATGTCCACCGTCTGCACGGGCGCCAGCCCACCCGCGCGCGCCGCATGGGCCGGCGCGGCCACTCGCGGCGCATCGGACGCGCCGATGGCTTCCACGGAAATGGCTTCGACGATCAGCGCACGCGCCGGCATCAGAAAGGAAAAGCGTTTTTTGTACGCCGTTTCGAACTGCGCCTGCATGCTGGCCACCGTATCGAACAGCACGACGAGGGCCGAATCCGTGCCTTCGTAGCGCAGGTGCACGCGCGACACCAGCGCGACGCGTTCCTGTGCCACGCCCTGGCGCAGCAAGTCGCCACGCGCCAGTTCACCCAGTTGCGCGAAATCGCCGGCCAGGTCCGCGCCCAAGGCCGCTTCGATGGCACGCTCGCGCATCGCGCTCTGGTCGGCCAAGCCCATGCCGTAGGCCGACATGACGCCCGCCAGGCTGTGGATGAACACCGTGCGCATGCCCAGCGCGTCGGCCACCAGGCAGGCATGCTGGCCGCCCGCGCCGCCAAAGCTGGTCAGGGTGTATTCGGTGACGTCGTGGCCGCGCTGCACGGAAATCTGCTTGATGGCGTTGGCCATGTTGCCGACCGCGATGGCGACATAGCCTTCGGCCACCTGTTCCGGCGTCGAGTTCACCGTGCGCGCCAGCGCTTCGAACTGGGCGCGCACGGTGGCCACGTCCAGCGCTTCATTGGCCTCGGGGCCGAAGACGCGTGGGAAGAACGCAGGCTGCAGCTTGCCCAGCATGACGTTGCAGTCGGTGACGGCCAGCGGGCCGCCGCGCCGGTAGCTGGCGGGGCCGGGATTGGCGCCCGCGCTGTCCGGCCCCACCTTGTAGCGGGCGCCGTCGAAATGCAGGATGGAGCCGCCGCCAGCGGCCACCGTGTGGATGCTCATCATGGGCGCGCGCATGCGCACGCCGGCGATCTGCGTCTCGAACACGCGTTCGAACTCGCCCGCGTAATGCGACACGTCGGTGGACGTGCCGCCCATGTCGAAGCCGATGACTTTATCAAAACCGGCCAGCGCGCTGGCGCGCACCATGCCGACGATGCCGCCGGCGGGACCGGACAAAATGCTGTCCTTGCCCTGGAAGGCACGCGCATCCGTCAAGCCGCCGTTCGACTGCATGAATTGCAAATGCACGCCGGGCAGCTCCATCGCCAGCTGGTCAACGTAGCGGCGCAAAATCGGCGACAGATAGGCGTCGACCACCGTGGTGTCGCCGCGCGCCACCAGTTTCATCATGGGGCTCACTTCGTGCGACACGGACACCTGCGTAAAACCGGCTTCGCGCGCCAGCTGCGCCACCCGCGCCTCGTGCGCGTGATGGCGGTAGCCGTGCATCAGCACGACCGCGATGGCGCGCACGCCGCGTCCATAGGCCTGTTCCAGCGCCGTGCGCGCGGCCGTCTCGTCGAGCGGGGTCACGACGTCGCCATGGGCGCCCACGCGCTCATCGATCTCGATCACGTCGCCATACAGCAGTTCGGGCACAATGATCTGGCGCGCGAACAGCTGCGGGCGGTTCTGGTAGGCGATGCGCAAGGCGTCGCGAAAACCGCGCGTGATGGCCAGCACGGTGGGCTCACCCTTGCGTTCGAGCAGCGCATTGGTCGCCACCGTCGTGCCCATCTTGATGGCGCCCACCAGTTCGACGGGCAACGGCGCACCAGGCGCCAGGTCCATCAGCTGGCGCATGCCCGCCAGCGCCGCGTCGCGGTACTGGCCCGGGTTCTCCGACAGCAGTTTATGCGTGGCCAGGCTGCCGTCAGGACGGCGCGCCACGATGTCCGTAAAGGTGCCGCCCCGGTCGATCCAGAATTGCCAGTCCATCGCCTTGCCCCCCGTACTTATGTGAGATGGCTATTGTAGCCGCACAATTACGGCGCACCGCAGGCGTGCGCGGCTTGCCTTTCGCCCGCTTCGGCCTTATGTTGAAGATATGCTGACTAACGGAACACGCTCCATGAACCTGATCGACTCTGCCGCCCCCTTGTATTCCATCGCCGAACTGCGCGCCATCGAACAGGCGGCCATGCGCGACCTGCCGCAAGGGCTGCTGATGCAGCGCGCGGGCCAGGCTGCCGCCAGTGCCGCCCTGAAGCTGCTGCATGCCCAGGACGATGGCGAAGACGCGGGCCACCGGCGCGTCCTGGTGCTGGCTGGCCCCGGCGACAACGGCGGCGACGCGCTGGAAGCGGCCGCGCACCTGGCCGGCAGCGGCACCGAGGTGCTCGTCTGGCTGGCGCCCGAGGCGCAAGCCACGTCGCCCGAGCGCGAACAGGCGCTGAGCCGCGCACGCAACAGCGCCGCGCGCTTCATGGATGCGGCAACGTCGATGGCGTCGGCCGCGGTGGGCGCGGCGCCATGGCACCTCGTCATCGATGGCCTGTTCGGCATCGGCGCATCGCGCCCCCTGGACGGCGAATGCCGCGACATGGCGCAGCTGGTCAACAACCTCGATTGCCCCGTGCTGGCGCTCGACGTGCCCAGCGGCCTGAATGCGGACACGGGCGCCATCGACGGCGTCGCCATCCGCGCCACGCATACGCTCACCTTCATCGGCGACAAGCCGGGCCTGCACACGGCGAATGGCCGCGACCATGCGGGGGATGTGGAAGTGGCGGCGCTGGCCATCGCCCCTTCCCTGCTGCCGCCCGCCAAGACCCAGCTGGGTGGCCTGCACCTGTTCGCCCGCCATCTGCTGCCACGGCGCCAGAACACGCACAAGGGCAGCTACGGCAGCGTGGCCATCATCGGCGGCGCGCAAGGCATGGCCGGCGCCCCCATCCTGGCGGCCCGCACGGCCCTGCATGCGGGCGCGGGACGAGTGTATATCGCCTTTCCCGACGCGCCGCCCGCCTTCGACAGCGGCCAGCCGGAGCTGATGTGCCGGCACGCGAGGGACGTGGATTTCTCGGGCCTGCACTTCGCCGCGCTGGTGGCCGGTCCCGGCCTCGGCGACAAGGCCGGCACGGTGGAGCTGCTGCAGCGTGCCATTGACAGCGACAGCCCGCTGCTGCTGGACGCGGATGCGCTGAACCTGATGGCGGCCGAGCCGGAGCTGCAATCGGCGCTGGCCGTGCGCACGGGCGCGGGAGCGACGATATTGACGCCGCATCCGCTGGAAGCGGCGCGCCTGCTCGACCTGACGGTGGCCGAGGTGCAGGCCGACCGCCTGGGCGCGGCGCGCCAGCTGGCCACGCAGCTGGGCGTCATCGTGGCATTGAAAGGTTCGGGCACGGTGATCGCCGCGCCCGATGGCCAGGTCGTCGTCAACAACACGGGCGGCCCCGCGCTGGCGACGGCCGGCACGGGCGACGTATTGTCCGGCCTGTGCGGCAGCCTGCTCGCGCAAGGCTGGCCTGAATGGGAAGCGGCGATAGGCGCCGTGTGGCTGCATGGCGCGGCGGCCGATGCGCTGGTGGCCGCAGGCAGCGGCCCGATCGGGCTGACGGCGGGGGAATTGATACCCGCGATACGCAAGTTGATCAATGCCTTGTCGGCATAAGCATCTGGCGCGCTTGTGCAGGATTACGCTGCGCTAATCCAAGCTACGCCCCGAAGGTCGCGTAGGTCGGGTAGGTCGGATTAGCGGAATGCGTAATCCGACAACCGCCACTAACAATCACACCAGCCGACCCGCCGCAATCGTAATCGTCCGCCCGCAACGGGCCGCGATCGAACTGTCGTGCGTGACGAGCACCAGGGTCGACCCGCGTTCGCGGTTCAGCTCGAACATCAGCTGGATCACGGCTTCGCCGGTAGCGGCATCGAGGCTGCCCGTCGGTTCATCGGCGAACAGCAGCGGCGGCTCCGTGACGAACGCGCGGGCCAGGGCCACGCGCTGCTGCTCGCCGCCGGACAGGTATTTCGGATAATGCTTCAGGCGGCTACCCAGGTTGACCCTGCCCAGCATGGCTTGCGCCTTTTCCTTCGCGTCCGGGTCGCCGCGCAACTCCAGCGGCAGCATGACGTTTTCCAGCGCCGTCAAATGGGCCAGCAGCTGGAAGGACTGGAACACGAAACCAAGCTTTTCCTTGCGAAAGCCGGCGCGGCCGTCTTCATCGAGGGCGAAGATATCGGTGCCGTCGAGGATGACCTTGCCTTCGCTCGGCGTGTCCAGTCCCGCCAGCAAACCCAGCAACGTGGACTTGCCGGAACCGGAGGCGCCGACGATGGCCAGCGTCTCCGCCGTTTGCACGGTAAAATCGACTTGATGCAGGATGGTCAGCTCACCATCGGCATCGGGTACGCGCTTGGCCAGCTGGACCACTTCGATGGCCGGCTGGGCATTTTGGCTGTTGGGTGCGGCGGGCCGCTGGGCCGCTGCGTCTGATGGGAGAAAACTGGTGGAAGTCGCTTTAGGGAATTCGGGCATGCTGATCTATCTTAAAAAATTTCGTGAACAAATAAGTGTCGAGGGCAGCAGCCGCATGCGGCGGCGTACGCTGTCCTTGCTTCCTGCGGCAGCCCTGCTGCTGGTGTCAGGCATGACGAACGCCTATTCTGCACCAAAAACGCTGCTGGTGCTCGGCGACAGTTTGTCTGCCGAGTATGGGCTGGCACGGGGCACGGGCTGGGTGGCGCTGCTGGAACAGCGGCTGCAAGCGCAAAAGAACGATACGCGCATCGTCAACGCCAGCATCAGCGGCGAGACCACCAGCGGCGGACGCGCGCGCCTGCCCGCCCTGCTGACCAAGCACCAGCCCGATGTCGTGCTGATCGAGCTGGGCGCCAACGACGGCTTGCGCGGATTGCCCGTGGCGGCCGCCGAAGCGAATCTGCGCGCCATGGGCGAGGCAGCCAAAAAATCGGGCGCGCAGGTGGTGCTGGTGGGCATGCGCATGCCGCCCAACTATGGCCGCGCCTATGGCGAGCAGTTTTATGGCGTGTACGGCAAGCTGGCCAAGGAATGGAAGGCGCCGCTGGTACCCTTCATGTTCGAAGGCATCGCCGACCAGCCGCAGCTGTTCCAGGCCGACCGCATGCACCCGAATGCGAATGCGCATCCGACGATTTTAAGGAATATCTGGCCGCGGCTGGCGCCGTTGCTGGGGGCGAAGTAAGCCGGTTAATAAGCTCACTCAATGTTCACCCCGAAGTCCGAACTGCCGGGGTCGGACCCTGAGGGTCCGACCCCAGTCTTACGCCGTTGGGTTAAATAAAATTCCCGACTCGCAAACAAAAAAATAGCCGCTCAAGAGCGGCTATTTTTATGGGCTAAAACTGATTACGGTGCTTCCGGCGCTGCAGCAACCGGAGCAGTCACCGGCTTGACGATCTTCACCTTGGCCTTGGCTTTCAGGTATTCGACGTAATCGAACATTTCCTGTTGTGCCAGGATGCCGCTGATCTGGTCTTTCTCTTGCTGGCGGCGAGCTGCGTCCACTTGTGCTGGCTGCTGCACCTTGGCGATGCGGTAAATGCCGTAGCCCAGGGCTGGCAGGTCCACGCCCACATAGGCTGGCAGCTTGCTCGTGTCCGCTTTCATGACTTGCGCGATGGCGGCGCGGTTGATGCCGTCGAGCTTGCTGCGCGATACCCATTGCGCCGCGCCGAAACCGGTGGCGTCACCGGAAGCCTTCAAGGCGGCCAGCTTGGTCTCGCCCGCTTTCTTGGCCAGTTTTTCCGCTTCTTCCATCGTCACGCGCTGACGGATCATCGCTTCGACTTCGGCCAGCGGACGCTTCGAGGCAGGCTTGAATTCCACCACGCGGCCGGCGATCAGCACGTTCGGTGCGACGGTGACGGCTTCCGTGTTGCGCTTGTCTTTCAGCGAGTCGTTCGAGAAGATGGCGGTCAGGAACTTGGCGTTGTTGAACGGCGCTTTGCCCAGTGCTGGCGACGGCGTGCGCGACAGATTGGCGACGGTTTCCACTTTCAGCTTCAGCTTGTCGGCCACCGGCTTCAGGCTGTCCGATTGCTCGTAGACCGTGTTGGTGAACGTCTCGGCCATTTCCGAGTATTTCTTGGCAGCAAATTGCTTGCGCAGGTCGGCCGTGATTTCGCCGCGCACTTCGTCCAGTGCACGGACGTGCTGTGGCTTGAGCGAGGTGACGGTCAGGATGTGGAAGCCGAAATCGGAAGCGACGACGTCGCTGATTTCGCCTTGCTTGAGTTTCGCGACAGCGCTCAGCAGCGGTGCCGGCAAACCATCCTTGCCAATCACGCCCAGGTCGCCGCCCTGTTCCGCGGACGCCGGATCTTCCGACTTGGCTTTCGCCACGGCGGCAAAGCTGGCTGGCGCCTTGCGGACTTCCGCCAGGATGGCTTCGGCCTTGGCCTTGGCGGCTGCCTTGTCGGCGGCCGACGCGTCTTTCTTGACGGCTACGAGGATGTGGCTGGCCTGGCGCGCTTCTTCCGTCGTGTAGGCTTTCTGGTTCTTCGCATAGTAGCTGGTCACGTCAGCGTCGGTGACGTCGACCTGCTCGCTGGCGGCGCTGTCATCCAGCACGACGTACTCGACCTTCGCTTGTTCCGGGATTTCGAAGAACTTGCTGTTCTTGTCATAGAAAGCCTTGATCATGGCGTCCGTCACTTTGACTTCCGACACGTACTGGGCGATCGGCAGCAGCAGTTCCTGCACTTCACGCTCTTCCGAGGTGATGTCGGACAGGCGCTTGGAGACGGTGCTCGGCGCGAAGGCAGTGCCTTGCACGGCGCCGGCCAGTTGCTGCAGGGCCAGGTCACTGCGGCGGCGCGCATCGTACATCTGCGGCGTCATGCCTTGGGCGGCCAGCATGGCCTTGTAGCGTTCCAGGTCGAATTTACCGTCCGGCAAGGTCAAGCCTGGGATTTCCAGCACTTCCTTTTGCAGCACGGCATCGCTGATGACCAGGTGGCTGCGGCCCACTTCGGCGGCCACGGCGCGCTCGGCGATCAGGTTGTCGAGGATGCTCTGGCGCGCTTCCGGCGTGTCGAACATTTTCTGGTCGAACTGCTCGCCCATCATCTGGCGGTAGCGGTCGATCTGCTGGCGTTGCGCTTCTTCATATTGCTGCTGCGTAACGACCTGGTCGCCGACCTTGGCGATGGTGTTCGCGCCATCGCCGAAGCTTTGGTAGCCGCTGATACCGACCAGTGCAAAAGACGGGACGATGACCAGCATCAGGAGAAACTGCATCAAGCGTCGATGGGTACGAATAAATTCAAACATGGTCAGCCAATTCGGGATGAGTGGATCACTATAAAAAAAGGCGAACATGCGTTCGCCTTGATTTCTTCGGCGGAATGGACGGGACAGATGTCCACTTCCCCTTTAGATTCAACAACTTGGCGCTGGAACTAAAGCAGGATTCTGACGCCCAAGCCATTATCTCCTGATTCTACAATGCCCATAGCGCTATAGCAAGAGTAAATCAGGGCGCGCGCCCTGCCCTGGCGCCGCATGGCGGGCAAGGCGCCGGGTTCGATCATTTAACACGGCGCAGCTTAAAGCGGATTTAAATGCGGTGTTTTTATTCAAAACGGCACGATGGAATTTTAAAAGGCGGCGCGCCGAGATAATCTGGCGCTGAAAAAGAAAAACCCGCACTACTTATTCAGCAGCGCGGGCTTCTATATTCTGGCGGAGCGGACGGGACTCGAACCCGCGACCCCCGACGTGACAGGCCGGTATTCTAACCAACTGAACTACCACTCCTTAAGAGCGTATTTTTTTGGCGGAGCGGACGGGACTCGAACCCGCGACCTCCGACGTGACAGGCCGGCATTCTAACCAACTGAACTACCACTCCGAAAAATACACAGTACTACTTGCATTTGCATTCAGGGTTGCGATTCGTAGAACTTCAACCCTGAAATCGCGGCACCCGGAGGCGCCGCCAAATGTTTCCGGTGATTGTCACCTCACCGAAGTCCGTTAGTTTACAGCATCCTTCAAAGCTTTACCAGCTTTAAATTTTGGAACTTTTGCAGCTTCGATCGTGATCGCTTCTTTGGTACGCGGATTGCGGCCGGTACGCTCAGCGCGTTCGCTGACCGAGAAAGTGCCAAAACCAACCAGCGTCACGCTGTCGTTGTTTTTCAAAGTTTCCGTCACGCCGCCGATAACAGCGTCGAGTGCGCGCGCAGCGGCGGCTTTGGAAATGTCAGCTTTTTCAGCAATGTGGTCGATCAATTCAGTCTTGTTCACTAGCATCCCCAATTACAAAGGTATAAAACGTTTACCGTATCGTTGCGGCACTTTTGGCACCACAGCTGTCCGGCGAAAAAAATGTGCAGGCGTATTAAACAAGCCACACTGTATATGTGTCAAGCGCTTTGGGGGCGCAATTCACGTTTCAATATAAAACAAGCGCTCTAAAAGCGCTTGTTTGGGGAAAACAGGGGTAAAACGTTAGTGTTTTACTACCTCGCCGGCCGCGTCAGGCTTGGCCGCGGCGGCCGTGACAGCCTCCACCGCAGCGACGTCCGCCAACGCTTCAGGCATGCGTTCGAGGGCGATTTCCAGCACTTTGTCGATCCAGCGCACCGGGACGATCTCGAGCTTGTTCTTGACGTTGTCCGGAATGTCGGCCAGGTCTTTCACGTTCTGCTCGGGAATCAGGACCGTCTTGATGCCGCCGCGATGAGCCGCCAGCAGCTTTTCTTTCAGGCCGCCAATCGGCAACACTTCGCCGCGCAAGGTGATCTCGCCCGTCATCGCCACGTCGGCGCGTACGGGGATGCCCGTGAAGACCGACACCATCGCCACCGTCATGGCCGCGCCAGCCGAAGGACCATCCTTCGGTGTCGCGCCTTCCGGCACGTGGATGTGGATATCGCTCTTCTCGAACACGTCCGCCTTGATGCCCAGGCGCTGTGCCCGGCTGCGCACCACCGTGCGGGCTGCCTCGATCGACTCTTTCATGACGTCGCCCAGGGTACCCGTGCGGATCACGCCGCCCTTGCCCGGCATCGACACGGCTTCGATGGTCAGCAGATCGCCGCCCACTTCCGTCCATGCCAGACCGACCACCTGGCCCACCTGGTTTTCTTTCTCTGCGACACCGAAATCATAGCGGCGCACACCGAGGAATTTGTCCAGGTTCTTCGAGTTGACGATGACTTTCTTGTCGGATTTCTTCAGCAGCAGCATCTTGACCACCTTGCGGCAGATCTTCGACACTTCACGCTCGAGCGAACGCACACCGGCTTCCCGCGTGTAGTAGCGGATGATGTCGCGCAGGGCCGACTCGGCCACCGAGATTTCCTCTTCCTTCAAGCCATTGTTCTTGATCTGCTTCGGCAACAGATAACGCTGCGCGATGCTGGTCTTTTCGTCTTCCGTGTAACCGGACAGACGGATCACTTCCATGCGGTCAAGCAAGGCTGGCGGAATATTGTACGAGTTCGACGTGGCCACGAACATCACGTCGGACAAGTCGAAATCGACTTCGATGTAATGGTCGGAGAACGTGTGGTTCTGTTCCGGGTCCAGCACTTCCAGCAGGGCCGACGATGGATCGCCACGGAAATCGGCGCCCATCTTGTCGACTTCATCGAGCAGGAACAGAGGATTGCGCACGCCGACTTTCGACAGCGATTGCAAGATCTTGCCCGGCATCGAGCCGATGTAAGTGCGGCGGTGGCCGCGGATCTCGGCTTCGTCGCGCACGCCGCCCAGGGCCATGCGCACGAACTTGCGGTTCGTCGCGCGGGCGATGGATTGGCCCAGCGAGGTTTTACCCACGCCCGGAGGACCGACGAAGCACAGGATAGGCGCCTTGAGCTTGTCGACGCGCTGTTGCACCGCGAGGTACTCCAGGATGCGTTCCTTGACCTTGTCGAGGCCGTAGTGGTCGCCTTCGAGCACTTTTTCCGCATTCGACAGGTCGTTATTGACCTTGGATTTCTTTTTCCAAGGCAAATTGACGAGGGTGTCGATGTAGTTGCGCACGACGGTGGCTTCGGCCGACATCGGCGACATCAGCTTGAGTTTTTTCAGCTCGTTGGTGGCCTTGTCGAGCGCTTCCTTCGGCATTTTTGCCGAAGCGACTTTTTTCTCCAGCTCGTCGAGGTCGGCACCATCTTCGCCCTCGCCCAGTTCTTTCTGGATCGCCTTGACTTGCTCGTTCAGGTAGTACTCGCGCTGCGACTTTTCCATCTGGCGCTTCACGCGGCCGCGGATGCGCTTTTCCACCTGCAGGATGTCGAGCTCGCCTTCGAGCTGGCCCAGCAGGTGCTCGAGACGCTTGGCCACGCTGAAAATTTCCAGGATGACTTGTTTTTGCTCAAGTTTCAGCGGCAGATGCGCGGCCACCGTGTCGGCCAGGCGGCCGGCATCGTCGATACCGGACAGCGAAGCGAGGATTTCTGGTGGAATCTTTTTGTTCAGTTTGACGTACTGGTCGAACTGCTGCACGATCGCGCGGCGCATGGCTTCGACTTCCGACTCGTCGCCCGGCTCGGACTCGAGCGGCGTCAGGTCGGCGATGAAGTGCGTCGGCGCATCGCTGATGTGGTTGATACGGGCACGCTGCGCGCCTTCGACCAGCACCTTGACGGTGCCATCGGGCAGCTTCAGCATTTGCAGAATATTGGCGACGCAGCCAATTTCATAGATGTCCGAAGGCGATGGCTCGTCCTTCGCGGCTGCTTTTTGAGCGGCAAGCATGATGCTCTTGCCCTGCTCCATCGCAGCTTCCAGCGCCTTGATCGACTTTGGACGGCCAACGAACAGCGGTATCACCATATGCGGGAAAACGACGACATCCCGCAACGGCAATAACGGCAGTTGAGTTTGCTCAGTTAATTTGGAAGTTGTCATGGCGTACCTTATAGAAAGCGTGTTTACGATGTTGGCGCTCGCTGCCAAAACACAAGACCGGCGAGAATAAATAATTCTGTGAAACAAACATAAAGTCTATTTCGCAAAACACACCCGCATGACGGTAACAAATGCAGTTTTCACAGTAAAAAAAGCCACGCGCAGCTAAGCGCCGCGAGTGGCTTTACGATTGAAGCCTGCACTCATTGATTTAAATTGTACTGCCATGCATTAAGGAATCAAAACCCTTTTTATGCATTTGTCTCAGCAGTATTCAATTTTCTCCGGAAGCCTTGGCAGTCTCTTGATAAATCAACAAAGGTTTGGCGCCACTGGTGATGGTATTTTCGTCGATGACGACCTTCACCACGTTTTGTTCGCTCGGCAGTTCGTACATCACGTCCAGCAAAGCATGTTCCAAAATGGAACGCAGACCACGGGCGCCGGTCTTGCGCGCGAGCGCCTTCTTGGCGATCGCATGCAGGGCGGCCGGACGAATCTCCAGTTCCGCGCCTTCCATCTCGAGCAGCTTCGAATATTGCTTGATCAGCGCATTCTTCGGCTCGACGAGGATCTGGATCAGCGCCTCTTCCGTCAATTCCGCCAGAGTGGCGATGACGGGCAGACGGCCGACCAGTTCCGGGATCAGGCCGAACTTGACCAGATCTTCCGGCTCCGCTTGCAGCATCAGTTCGCTGGCCGTGCTTTGCGACTTGCTGCGCACCGTGGCCGAGAAGCCGATACCGCTCTTTTCGGAACGGTTGGCGATCACTTTCGACAGGCCGTCAAAGGCACCGCCGCAGATGAACATGATGTTGGTCGTGTCGATCTGCACGAAATCCTGGTTCGGGTGCTTACGCCCGCCTTGTGGCGGCACGGAGGCCATCGTGCCTTCGATTAATTTCAACAAGGCTTGCTGCACGCCCTCGCCCGACACGTCGCGCGTGATGGACGGATTGTCGGACTTGCGCGAAATCTTGTCGATCTCATCAATGTAGACGATGCCGCGCTGGGCTTTCTCGACGTCATAGTTGCAGCTTTGCAGCAGCTTCTGGATGATGTTTTCCACGTCTTCGCCCACGTAACCGGCTTCGGTCAGGGTGGTGGCGTCGGCGATCACGAACGGCACGTTGAGCATGCGCGCCAGGGTCTGTGCCAGCAGGGTCTTGCCCGAGCCGGTAGGACCGACCAGCAAGATGTTGCTCTTGGCAAGTTCGATGTCGTCTTTCTTGCCCAGGTGTTTGAGGCGCTTGTAATGGTTGTACACCGCCACCGACAGGATGCGCTTGGCAGTCTGCTGGCCGATCACGTACTGATCGAGCAAGGCGGCGATTTCTTGCGGCGTCGGCAGGTCGGATTTGGTACCGGTTACCGTCTCGATGCTCGACGTTTCATCACGGATGATGTCGTTGCACAAGTCGATGCACTCGTCACAGATGAATACGGACGGGCCGGCGATGAGTTTCTTCACCTCGTGCTGGCTTTTGCCGCAGAACGAGCAATACAGTAATTTTTCGCCGCTAGAGGATTTTTTGTCTGACATAAGGCATTTTGGTTGGAACTGCATTAACAATATTGCAAAATCGCAAGCCGGAGTGCGGTAGTTGCCCGCAAAGGCTATTACCCATGGCGCAAGTCAACAACGTGCACAAGCTCCATGCTACCCGAAATAAAAGCGAAACGCCCGAACGTTTGATCGCCCGGGCGTTTACTTACATGCTTAGCAATACCGGTAGGGGCTCATCAAGCGCGGCTGGTCAACACTTTGTCGATCAAACCATACTCAACGGCCTCGTCGGCGGACATGAAACGGTCGCGGTCGGTGTCCTTGGCGATCTGTTCGATCGACTGGCCCGTGCGCTCGGCCATGATGCCGTTCAAGCGGGTACGCAGGTAAAGGATTTCCTTTGCCTGGATCTCGATGTCGGACGCCATGCCCTGCGAACCACCGGACGGCTGGTGAATCATGATGCGCGAGTTCGGCAGCGAGAAACGCTTGCCCTTGGCGCCAGCGGCCAGCAGGAAAGCGCCCATCGAAGCAGCCATGCCCGTGCACAGGGTCGAGACGTCCGGCTTGATGAACTGCATGGTGTCGTAGATGGCCATGCCGGCCGAGACCGAACCACCTGGCGAGTTGATGTAGAGCGAGATTTCCTTTTCCGGATTTTCGCTTTCCAGGAACAGCAGCTGGGCGACAACCAGGTTGGCCATCTGGTCATTGACCGGGCCGACCATGAAAATCAAGCGTTCCTTCAGCAGGCGCGAGTAAATATCATACGAGCGCTCGCCGCGACCGCTTTGTTCCACCACCATCGGCACCAGGCCGAGCATCTCTGTGTCCAGCGCCGGATTACGGTTCATACCTGTCATTTCATTTCCTTGTGAAGCAGTTAGGGGATACCGCCCTCGCCTTTCGGCCAGAGCCGGCATCCCAATACCAACTGGTTTACGCTTGTGCGTTGCTTCCCATCAGTTCGTCGAAAGCAACTGCTTTCGTCGTGACTTTCGACAGGCCCAACACGTAAGTGACGACGTTTTCTTCCAATACAAGGGCTTCGATCTCACCCAGACGACGACGGTCGCTGTAGTAGTACTTCAGCACTTCGCGTGGATCTTCGTAGCTTTGGGCGAAATCTTCGATTTGCGCCTTGACTTGCTCAGGCGTTGCCTGCAGGTTGTTGTCGCCCACCAGTTGCGACAGGATCAGGCCCAGGCGTACGCGACGCTCGGCTTTTTCTGCGAACAGTTCAGCTGGGAAAGGCACGTCCTTGACGTTCATGCCGCGCTGCGCCATGTCTTGACGGGTCATTTCGGCCAGGCGCTCGGAATCTTGAGCGATCAGCGTTTTTGGCACTTCCAGCTCAGCAACTTTGATCAGCGCGTCCATGACGGCTTCCTTGTTGCGTGCTTTCACGCGGCCAGCGACTTCGCGCTGCAGGTTGACTTTGATGTCTTCGCGCATTTTGGCCAGGTCGCCATCGGCAACGCCCAGGGACTTGGCGAATTCCGCATCGACTTCCGGCAGGTGCGCCCATTCCAGCTTTTGCAAGGTAATGGTGAACGATGCGGTTTTACCGGCAACGTCCTTGCCATGGTAGTCCTCTGGGAACGACAATGGGAACGTCTTGGCTTCGCCAACTTTCAGGCCCAGGGTCGCTGCTTCGAATTCTGGCAGCATGCGGCCTTCGCCCAGCACGAAAGCGTAGCCTTCAGCTTTGCCGCCTGGGAATTCAACGCCGTCGATCGAGCCGACGAAATCGACGGTCACGCGGTCGCCGTTCGCAGCGATAGCCTCGCCGCCGTCGCCGTGTTCGCCAGCTTCGCCCTTGGTGTGGAAGTGCACGCGCTGCTTGCGCAGGATGTCGATGGTCTTGTCGATTTCGGCTTCCGACACGTCGGCTTGCACGGTTTCGATTTCAACGGCCGTCAGGTCGCCGATGGCGACTTCCGGATACACTTCGAACGTTGCGTCGAAAGCCAGCTGGCCTTCGGCTGCTTCTTCTTTCGGCACGATGTTCGGGAAACCGGCCACGCGCAGATTGTTTTCGTTGGCGGCGTCGTTGAACGCGCGGCCGACTTTGTCATTCAGCACTTCGGATTCAATTTGGTAGCCGTATTGTGCTGCGACCATTTTCAACGGCACTTTGCCCGGACGGAAGCCCGGTGCCTTAGCCGTACGGGCTTGCACTTTCAGGCGCTTCTCAACTTCCGTGCGGACGTCCGTCAGCGGGAAGGAGATCGTGATACGACGTTCGAGTTTGCCCAAGGTTTCGACTGCAGTTGCCATGTAAAAAATCGTCCAAAAAATAAACACTGTTGGCGCGAGAAAAGAAGACCCGACCCCTTGCGCCATCACTGGCGGCAAGACATGGGTCCAGCTTCACTCGCTCGCATATTCATCTGTAAAAGTACTGAAAACAGGACGATGGACCTGGTCTACCCGGCTGAGGGAAAACCCGCACCAGGCACCAAACAATCCGCCGCTTCCAGTACTGCGACAGGGCTCCGAGCGTCCAGCCATGCGTCTAAGTATATGCAGGGCCGGCCATCATTCGGTAAAGCGTGGCATTATAACAAAGGACTTCGGGAAAGTGGCTGGCTTTGCAGCCCGGCCACAGAGGATACCAGCGGCGGCGAACGAGTCGCCACAGCCTGGGGGTGCCCTGTCTTTACTCTTGCCCCGGCATTCTTTATTTCGCCAGAGACAGGCTTTCCAGCCTGCTTCGTTCATTAGTATATGCGAACTGGCGCCCCGTCCGAAACAAAGAAATGCGCTCACAGCGAAGATTTCGGGCAAAAAACCTTTGATTTACCTCAATTTGGCCATTTTTCAGGCAAACCTAAGTCGCGCAAGCCCTCTCCAAGTAAATTTAATGGAGAAAACATCATGAGCGATAACACACCCGGCAGTTCCAGCAACGCCAAAGCCAAGCTGCAAATGGTCCTCAGCCGCCTGCTCGACGGCGTATCCGATGACGACCTGCAAAAAATCCAGACGGAAGTCGATGAAATGGAATTGCGCACGCGCGTCGATGGCCACCACGACCACGACCACCCCACCGTCGTCTGACCCGGCAGTGGCTGCGCTTACCCCGCGCGCCGCGCCACCGGATGCGGACGTGCTGGCCGCCGTGGAAACGGCGCTGGCAACCCACCGCGCCTTTGGCGACAGCGGCTATATCCGCGACCAGCTGGCCATCGCCTACCGGCGGCGCCTGCACAAGCTGGGCAGCACCCTGCCCGAAGCCGCGCGGCTGGCCAGCCTGCTTGATGGGGCGCCACCGGCGCGCCAGCGCCAGCTGCTGGGCGACACGGTGCTGCGCTGCGCCGTCCAGCACGCCATGCGCCAGTTGCACCTCGGCGACGAGTACGGCTTGCCGTTGCCGCAATGCGCGGCATTGTTTCAGGCGGCCAGCGCACACCTGGACGCGGACCTGCCCGGCGGCCCGCTGACGGCGCACCTGCCCGACATGGCGCGTCTTTACGGCGAGCACCCGCCGCAGGACAACGACACTTACCTATGGCATGCCTGGCAGGAAGGCACGCCGTACGCACGCGCCTTCCTTGCCGTGATGGACGATAACTACGGCGCGCCACTGGCCACGCCCACGCCGCAGGAACGGGCTCTGCTGCGCCGCGGGCTAGGCTTGCTGGAAACCTTGCTGCCCCGCCTGACGGCCAGCGCGCTTTCTCACGTCCAATTGGTCGCCCTGTTTCCCAAACTGGGCACGTGGCGCGGCAAGGCGTCCAGCTCGCAATTTCGCGTCAATGGCAGCGTGTTCCTGAACCAGGAACTGATCGGCAATCCATGGTGGCTGGCCGAGCACTTGCTGCACGAGTCGCTGCACCAGAAACTGTACGACTTCCGCCACGGCCACAGCCTGCTGGCGCCCGACTATGCGCGCGAGGATGGCGCCAAGGTGTGCTCGCTATGGAATGCGCCCGATGATGAGGGCAATCACTATTGGGATGCCCACCGCACCCTGGCCGCCTTTCATGTGTATGTCCACCTGGCCTTGCTGTGCCTGCTGGCCGAGCAACAGGAGGCGGCGCTGTCACCCCAGTACGGCCCCATCGGCCAGCACATGAGCGGCAGCCGGCGCGCCATCGACCGCGCCCGCTACCTGGGCGAGCAATTGCAAAGCACCACCTGGCCGGAACTGGGGCTGGCCGGGCGGCAGATGACGGACTGGCTGCTCGATGTGCTCGACGCCCTCGACACGCAACGGCGGCCAGGCGGCGCCACCGTGCATTTGCTGCTCGACCTGTACGAGCGCCAGAGCCGCAAGCTCGACACTTATCTGGCGCAGCAGCCGCCACCGCGCAGCGAGACGCTGGCCGCGCAGGCGGAGCAAGAGCTGTCATTGACGCGCGAAGCGCTGCACCTGCTGGACAAGGAACTGCCGCCCTCAACGCAGGCGCACGAGCACAACTGGCCGCAGGCACGGCAACGCGTCTTGCAGGCACTGTGGCCGCTGACTGAAGATGACAAATTAATGGAAAGGAACGGCTACCCGCAGGCGCAGGCATTGATTGCGCAGATGGTGCAACAGTCGAGCCGGCAACTGGGCGCGCTGGGTGCACTCGCTTAATTGACTACTTTGGAGAAAATCTTGATGGCGCTGCACATCCGGGCTGGAACAACCCGGATTGGTGCGGATGGGGAGACTCGAACTCCCAAGCCGAAGCACTGGCTTCTAAGACCAGCGTGTCTACCAATTCCACCACATCCGCATTTAGTACTACTTTGTGCTACTTGTTGCAGCCTGCTCCTGATTTTAACAACTCGGGAGCGATCTGGCTACCGTGGACTTATAGAGCAAGCCCGGAGCAAGCGCTCGGTAAAGCAAAGGCGGCATTCTACTGGATTTCCCAGAGGCATGCCGCCTTTTTTATGCCAGTGGCCTGGGGTGGCTATTTAACCTTCGACCTTGGCTGCCTCCACCGGCCTCTTGACCCGGAACCAGGCCGCATACAGGGCCGGCAGGAACAGCAAGGTCAACGCCGTCGCCAGGATCAGGCCGCCCATGATGGCCACCGCCATCGGCCCCCAGAACACGGAGCGCGAGAGCGGGATCATGGCCAGCGCCGCGGCGGCGGCCGTCAGCACGATGGGGCGGCAGCGGCGCACGGCCGAATCGATGATGGCGTCCCACGGGGCGGAGCCATCCTTGATGTCTTGCTCGATCTGGTCAACGAGAATCACCGAGTTGCGGATGATCATGCCGAACAGCGCGATGATGCCCAGGTTGGCCACGAAACCAAGTGGCCGGCCCAGCGCCAGCAAGGCAAAGGCGGCGCCCGCCACACCCAGCGGCCCCGTCAGGAAGACCAGCAAGGCACGCGAGAAACTGTGCAGCTGCAGCATCAGCAAGGTGAAGATGATGAAGATGGCCAGCGGCAGGTTCGCCGAGATCGACGCTTCCGCCTCGCCGCTGTCGGCCGCCACGCCTTTCACCACGATGCGGTAGCCGGACGGCAACTTGGCGCGCAAGGCGTCCAGCTGCGGCGCCAGCTGCGTCGACACGGTCGCGCCCTGGATGCCATCGATCACGTCCGACTGCACGGTGATGGCCCATGCGCGCTTGTCGCGCCAGACGACACCCGGCTCCCACACGAAATGCGCACGGGCCAGCTGCGAAATGGGCACGGACTTGCCCGTCGCCGTCGGGATATTCGTGTCATTCAACACGGAAATCGTCGCCCGCTCTTCCAGAGGCTGGCGCACCTGGATGTCGATCAGCTTGTTGTCCTCGCGGAACTGGCCGATGACCGTACCCGACAGGATCGTATTGGCCGCCTGCATCACCGTTTTCGAGGTGACGCCCAGCGCGCGCATCTTGTCCTGGTCCAGGTCCAGGCGCAGCACTTTCACCGATTCATTCCAGTTGTCATTGACGCCCAGGGTGTTCGGATTGGCGCGCATGATGTCCTTGACTTGGTCGGCGATGGCCCGCACACCCGCCACTTCCGGCCCCAGGACGCGAAATTGCACGGGATACGGCACCGGTGGCCCATTCGGCAACAGCTTGACCCGGCCCCGCACTTCCGGGAAATCCTTCTTGAAGACGTCGACGATTTGCTGGCGCAAGCGTTCGCGGTCGGCCAGGCTCTTTGGCAAGACCACCACTTGCGACACATTGGTCTGCGGGAAGATCTGGTCCAGCGGCAAATAGAAACGGGGACTGCCCGTGCCCACATAGCTGGTCACGCTTTCCACGCCGTCGAGCTTGCCCACAAACGCTTCAAACTTCTTCACCTGCTTTTCATTCGCGGCAAACGTCGTGCCCTCGGGCGACCACAGTTCCACCATCAGTTCGGGACGGCTGGAATCGGGGAAGAATTGCTTTTCGATAAAGTTGAAACCGTAAATACCGAGCGCAAAGATGGCCAGGGTGGCGGCAATCGTCGTCTTGCGCCATTCCACGCACCAGGTGACGGCGCGGCGGAAGCGGCGGAAGTTCGGCGTATCGAACAATTCATGGTCGTTATGCGCATGCGGTTTGACTTTCAGCAAGATGTAGCCGATGTACGGCGTAAACACCACGGCCACCACCCACGAAATGATCAGGGCCAGCGCATTGACGGAGAACAAGGAAAACGTGTATTCGCCGGCGGCCGACTTGGCCAGGCCGATGGGCAAGAAGCCAGCCACCGTGATCAGGGTGCCCGTCAGCATGGGCATGGCCGTCGACGTGTAGGCGAACGTGGCCGCGTCGAAACGCGACATGCCCTCTTCCATCTTGCGCACCATCATCTCGACGGCAATGATGGCGTCGTCGACCAGCAAGCCCAGCGCGATGATCAGGGCACCCAGCGAAATCTTGTGCAAGTCGATGTCGAGCAGGCGCATGAACAGGAAGGTGACGGCCAGCACCAGCGGGATAGTCAGCGCCACCACCAGGCCCGGCCGCACGTCGATGCGCAGCGGCTTCGTGTGCAAGCCCAGAGCGACGAAGCTGACGGCCAGCACGATCAGAATGGCTTCGATCAGGGTATGCACGAACTCGCCAACGGAAGCGGACACGGCTTCCGGCTGGTTCGACACGCGCTGCAATTCTATGCCGACCGGCAATTCACTCTTCATGCGCGTAACGGTGGCCTGCAAGGCCTTGCCCATGTCGATGATATTGCCGCCCTTTTCCATCGACACGCCCAGGCCGATCACTTCCTTGCCGTTGAAACGCATCTTGTCCTTCGGCGGATCGACGAATTCGCGTTTCACCGTGGCAAAGTCACCGAGCCGGAAAGTGGTGCCGTTGGCGCGCAGTTCCAGGTTTTCCAGGTCCTTGACGGTCACCATGGCGCCCGTCACGCGTACTTGCAGATTATCGGTCGGCGTCACCAGCACGCCCGTGGCGTTGATGCTGTTTTGCGCGGACAGTTGCTCCACGATGGCGTCGAAAGGGATGCCCAGCTGGGCAAATTTCTTGTGCGAGAAGATGATATTGATCTTTTCATCCTGCACGCCGAACAGTTCCACCTTCGATACCTGCCCCACGGCCAGCAGCTCCTGACGCACCTTGTCCGCGTAATCCTTCATTTCCGCGTAGGTAAAACCGTCGCCGGACAGGGCGAAGATGGAGCCGTACGTGTCGCCGAACTCGTCATTGAAGAACGGGCCCACGACGCCAGACGGCAAGGTGCCCTGGATGTCGCCGATCTTCTTGCGCACCTGGTACCAGGCGGCCGCCGTTTCCTTGGGCGGCGCCGATTCGCGCAATTCCAGCAGGATCAAGGTTTCGCCCGGCTTCGAATAACTGGTGATCTCGTCGATGTACGGCGTTTCCTGCAGTTTCTTTTCCAGCTTGTCCGTCACCTGCTCGGCCATCTGCAAGGCCGTGGCGCCGGGCCAATACGCTTGCAAGACCATAGCGCGGAAGGTGAACGGCGGATCTTCATCCTGGCCCAGGCTGGCATAGCTGAGCATGCCGCCGATCAGCAGCACGGCCATCAGGTAGCGCGTCAGCGGGATGTGTTCGAGCGCCCAGCGCGACAGATTGAAGCCGCCCTTCATTTGGCCGCACCCACGGTGACGGCGGCAGCGGCGGCAGCCGGCTTGCTGGCCACGTCGGCGCCGAGGATGGTCACTTTCTGGCCTGGCTTGAGCAGGTTGACGCCGGCCGTGACCACCGTCTGACCCGCTTTCACGCCCGACGCCAGCAGCAACTCATTGCCGGCCACGCCGCCCACCGTCACCGGCACGAGCTTCACGGCGCCGTTTTCCACCACCCAGACGGAACTTTGCGACTTTTCATTGAACAGGGCCGTCAACGGCACCTTGATCTGCGGCGTAGCCGTCTGCGAGGCGAACTGCACCACGGCCGTCATGCCCAGGCGCACTTGCGGCGCGTCCGGGATGCTGACCTTGGCGATATAGGTGCGCGTGGCGGCATCGGCCACGGGCGACACTTCGCGGATCTTGCCCGGCAGCGCCTGCTTCGGATCGGCCCACAGGCGCACGACCACATCCTTGACGCCGCGCAAAGTCTCGACCTTGTCTTCCGGAATACCGATCACGACTTCCTTCTCGCCGCTCCTGGCCACTTGCACGACGGGCGCGCCGGGCGCCACCACCTGCCCCACTTCAGCCTCGATGCGCGTGACGACGCCATCGACGTCGGCCAGCAGGCTGGCATAGCCGGACTGGTTGGCCTGGCCACGGTACAGGGCCTGGGCCGCTTCCACGTTCGCCTGGGCCGCCTTGTAGGTGGCATCCTTGCCATCAAGCACAGCCTGGCTGACGAAATTTTTCTCGCGCAAATCCTGGTAGCGCTTCAATTCCGCGCGCGCCAGGTCACGGCTCGTTTCCGCGCTGACCAGCGAAGCCTTGGCCTGCGCCTGCGACAGCTGCAAGTCGACGGGATCGAGCTGCATCAGCACTTGCCCCTTCTTGACGGTGGCGCCCACGTCGACCTTGCGCGCGACGATCTTGCCGCCCACGCGGAAACCCAGTTGCGACACGACGCGGGGCACGACCTCGCCCGACAGCTCGGCACTGACGTCAACATTACTGCTAGACAACACGATGGCGCGCACGGGGCGCACGTCTTCCACTTTGACGGCAGGCTTGGAACAGGCCGCCAGAGTCAGCGCGAGGGCCGCGGCGGCAGTCAGCCGCAGGGCGGGAAGTGCGGATGCGCCGGTCTCGCGGCGCAGGGTTTTCAGGGCAAACAAGGTATTTTCCTTTACTATGCGGGCTGCAATATTTTTATGCGGAGAAACTTTTTGCTCGTCCTTTGGGCCAAGCCAAACTTTTTCGCACGCGATATCCTTAAATTTGTGACAATATCAGCTTGGTCGTGACGGGGAGTATTCTTCGCCTACTGACTTTCTGGTTATTAATTATAATCGTGCGTAAAAGTTTTTAGTGACTTTTGCGTCATTAATCTTGAGACGTACAACGTCCGGCCACACTCCAGCGTTTGGGGCGCCGGACAAACGCAAGACTAGAGAAGTGTGTTCATGCCTGTAGACCATTACGAAAATTTTCCTGTTGCATCATTTTTACTGCCGCGCCGCCTGGTGCCCGCCGTCGAAGCCATCTATTCCTTCGCCCGCAGCGCCGACGACCTGGCCGATGAAGGCGACGCCACGCCGGCCGAACGCCTCGTGGCCCTGCACGCCTACGAAGAAGCGCTGGGCCGCATCGACCGCCACGAAGGCCATGCCGGCGAGAACGCCGCCATGTTCGAACGCCTGGCCGCCGTCATTGCCAAACACCAGCTGCCGCTGAAACCGTTTTACGATCTGTTGTCCGCCTTCAAGCAGGATGTGGAAACGACGCGCTACGCGAGCTACGACGACCTGCTCGATTACTGCGCCCGCTCCGCCAACCCCGTGGGGCTGCTGATGCTGCACCTGTATGGCGCGGCCGATGAACAGAATGTACGCGATTCCGACGCCATATGTTCAGCTTTGCAACTAATTAATTTCTTGCAAGACGTCGCCATCGACCAGCAAAAAGAGCGCATCTACCTGCCGATGGAAGACTTGAGCCGCTTTGCCGTCTCCGCCGCCGCCTTCGAGCGGCCCGAGGCGCACGGCAAGTGGAGCGCCCTGATGCGTTTCGAAGTGGCCCGCGCGCGCGCGCTGATGCTGTCCGGCGCGCCGCTGGCCCTGCGTTTGCGCGGGCGCATCGGCTGGGAGCTGCGCCTGGTGGTGCAAGGGGGCTTGCGCATTCTCGAATGCATCGAAGCCGTCAATTACGACGTGTTCCGGCGCCGTCCCAAGCTGGAGAAACGCGACTGGCTGATCATTTTCTGGCGCGCCCTGCGCATGTCGCGCAAAAGCTTGCATCAAGAGACACAAGTAAAAACGGCTTTTCCCCCGTCGCCCACTCTGTAAGACGATAGAATAGCGGCTTCGATCTGCAACCCTTGCTCTTTTGACTATGTCTCCCGACGAATACTGCCAACAAAAGGCCGCCCAGAGCGGCTCCAGCTTCTACTACAGCTTCCTGTTCCTGCCGGCCGAGCGCCGCAAGGCCATCACGGCCCTGTACGCGTTCTGCCGCGAAGTCGATGACACGGTCGATGAATGCACGGACGAAGCCGTGGCACGCACCAAGCTGGTCTGGTGGCGCAAGGAAGTCAAGGCCATGTACGAGGGCAACCCCACGCATCCCGTGATGCGCGCGCTGCAGCCGCACCTGGACATCTATAAACTGGAAGAAAAGCATTTGCAGGCCATCATCGACGGCATGGAAATGGACTTGAACCAGACCCGCTACCTCGATTACCAGGCCATGAGCCGCTATTGCTGGCATGTGGCCAGCGTGGTCGGTATCTTGTCGGCCAGCATCTTCGGTGCGACCCGTCCGGAAACCCTGCTGTACGCGGAAAAGCTCGGCCATGCTTTCCAGCTGACCAACATCATCCGCGACGTGGGCGAAGATGCGCGCAAGGGGCGCATCTATTTGCCGATCAGCGAATTGCAGCAATTCAATGTCACGGCCGCCGACCTGCTGAATGCGCGCCACAGCGAAAACTTTGAAAACCTCATGCGTTTCCAGGTGGCGCGCGCGCAAAAGGCCTACGACGAGGCATTCGCGCTCTTGCCTGCCGAGGACCGCCGCGCCCAGCGCCCGGGCCTGATCATGGCCGCCATCTACCGTACCCTGCTCAACGAAGTCGAGCGCGACGGCTACCATGTGCTGAAACAGCGCATTTCGCTCACGCCGATCCGCAAACTGTGGCTGGCCTGGAAGACCTGGGTTCGTGGCTGACAAGGCCGTGAAGCAACGCTACGCCGTCATCGGCGCAGGCTGGGCCGGCTGCGCGGCGGCCATGGAGCTGGCGCGCGCCGGTCACGCCGTGACCGTGTTCGAGGCGGCGCGCACCCTGGGCGGACGCGCGCGCCGGGTCGAACGAGAAAATACAGTGCTCGACAACGGCCAGCACATCCTGCTGGGCGCGTACACGGAAACCTTGCGCCTGATCAAGCTGGCGGGGCAAGACCCTGGCGAACTGATCCTCACCCTGCCCCTGCAGATGCGCTATCCGGCGGACTCGGGCGGCATGGATTTCATCGCACCGCGCCTGCCCGCGCCGCTGCACCTGGCGTGGGCCCTGCTGCGCGCCAAAGGTTTATTGCGTGCCGACAAGCTGGCCCTGATGCGTTTTTCCACGGCCATGCGCTGGATGGGCTGGCAGCTATACAACGATTGCGCGGTCAGCGAACTGCTGCAGCGCTTCGACCAGACGGAGCGCCTGAACCGGCTGATGTGGTATCCGCTGTGCCTGGCCGCACTCAACACTCCGCCCGAACGCGCCTCGGCCCGCGTCTTCATCAACGTGCTGCGCGACAGCCTGGGCGCATCGCGCCGACGGGCATCCGACATGCTGATCCCGAAAGCGGATTTGAGTAGCCTGTTGCCCGACGCGGCCGCCCGCTATGTGGAACGGCATGGCGGCGCAGTGCGCACGGGCGCCAAGGTCGACACCTTGCAAGCGCTGCCCGATGGCCGCTGGCAGCTTGATGAGACCGGCACTTACGACGCCGTCATCATCGCCACCTCGTCCGTGCAGGCCATCAGCCTGCTGCAGGGCTTGCAGGACGCCCGCCTCGACGAGGCTATTGACCGCATGCAAGCTTTCACGCCGGAAGCCATCAGCACCTGCTATCTGCAATACGACGCCTCGGTACGCCTGGACTTGCCTTTCTACGCCCTCGTCGATGCGCCGGAGCGGCAGCACTGGGGCCAGTTCGTCTTCGACCGGGGCCAGCTCGACAGCAATCAGGCGGGCTTGCTGGCCATCGTCATCAGCGCGTCAAGCGCTGCCGCCGAGCAAGGTCATGGACCGCTGGCGCAAGCGATCGCCGCGCAGCTGGCGCAGGTGCTGCAACGCCCGGAACTGGCGCAACCTGCCTGGACCCAGCTGATCACGGAAAAGCGCGCCACGTTTGCCTGCACGCCGGACCTGGCCCGCCCCGGCAACGCCAGCGACGTGCCGGGCTTGCTGCTGGCAGGCGACTACACGGCCAATGATGACCGGACGCAAGATTATCCGGCCACCATCGAGGCGGCCGTACGCAGCGGCGTGGCGGCGGCCAGGGCCGCCTCGACGGGCAAGGCGGCAAAGCAGCCTTGACGGTGCATCCTGCCCTGGTGTCGCTCGCCCCCGCGAAATTGCATTCTGTCGCACCGCGCTGGTGCGCTCGCGTGCGCTTGGGTACAGTCTGATCATCGACAACGTCCATGCCACGGGAAATACCATGCACACCACCTTGCACTTGAAAAACAGCTTGAAAGCCGTGGCGCTGCTCGCTTGTGTGGCACTGGCCACCTTGATCGTTGTCAGCGTACAGCAGGCATCCCATGCGCCATTGCTGCTGAGCCAGGCAAGCATGCTGCTGCCGGCAATGGGCTAAGCGGCGGACAGAAAGAATATGATGAACAAGCAAAATTATCTCGACGCACTGCGGCGCGCGCTGGAAGGCTTGCCACCGGACTTGGTGGCCAAGACCCTCGATTATTACGAACAGACCTTCATCGAAGGCGCTGCGGCCGGCCGCAGCGAGCAAGAAATCGCCGACGACCTGGGCGACCCGAAAAAAATCGCCCTCACCTTGCGCAGCAGCACCCACCGCCAGGCTTTCGAGCAAAAGAAGACCCCCGTCAACCTGCTGCGCCTGCTCGTCTCGCTCGTGGGCCTGGCCATTTTCAACCTGTTCATGGTCGTGCCTGCCGCCGTGTACGCGGCCCTGTTGGCCGCCCTGTACGCAACCGGCCTGAGCTTTTACCTGGCCGGCATCGCCATCACGGCCAGCGGCTTGTCCGGTGCCAACGAACTGGTGCTCGACGGCCCGCTGCGCCACGTCTTCATCCATGACGATGACGGCGGCGAAGGCGGCGAACGGCGCGAAACACGCATCACCATCGGCGACGCAGGCATCGAAGTCGATCACCTGCCCGGCCCCGTCAAAGCCGAGTCCGAGCCCGAGGCGCCGGGCGCTTCCTCGCGCGTGATGGAGCGGGCCGAAGCGCTGGCCGGCGGCGGCATCCGCATCTCCACGGACATGGACCGCGATGCGCGCACCACGCAAACCGTCTTCGGCGTGGGCATGCTGCTCGGCGGCATCGCCATCTTCCTGCTCAGTCTGGTGGTCACGCGCTATACCTTGATCGGTATCAGGCGCTATGTCGCCATGAATGTCTCCCTGCTCAAAGGTCACTAGAAAGGCTGCCATGAAACGCTTGCTCAAAGTTGGCCTGTCCATGCTCTTGCTGGCAATGGTCCTGATCGCCATGTCGTATGCGGCGCTGCGCGCCAAGGGTATCAGCAATCCCAGCAGCGCCGCCGGCCGCGCCGTGCGCAGCGAAACGCGCCCGGTTGCCGCCAATATCAACAGCATCGACCTGGCCGGCCCCATCGACCTGGTGCTGCGCCGCGGCGCCACGCCATCGCTGAAGGTCAGCGGCGAGCAGCGCTTGCTGTCGAACGTCGACACGACACAGGATGGCACGACCCTGCATATCGGCCCGAAAGGCATGCTGTTCCACCACCGCCAGCCGCTGCAGGTGGAACTGGTGCTGCCAGCCCTCGTGCGCGTGGAAGTGCACGGCAATGGCGACAGCAAGATCACGGGATTTTCAGGCGACAGTTTTATCCTGGAATTGACGGGGTCGGGCGACGTCAGCTTCACGGGACGCTACAAGCAGGTGCAAGCGACCGTCAACGGCAGCGGCGACCTCGACATCAACGCCGGCAACAGCGACAGCGTGGTGCTGGAAATGGTGGGCTCCGGGCGCATCGCCGCCAGCGGCAACACGAAATTCCTGCGTGCCGACCTGAGCGGCTCAGGCGACATCGATGCCGAGCACCTGGCCGCAGACAAGGCCAGCGTCAGCCTGCAAGGCTCGGGCACGAGCACCGTCTTCGTGCGCGACGCGGCCAACCTGACCCTGCGCGGCAGCGGCGACATTAACGTCCACGGCAACCCGCGCCAGCGCGAGACTCAGAAGAGCGGCTCAGGCGATATCACCTGGCATTGACCTTCTCTTCCAGCCAGCTGACCGCCTGCTCGCCGGCCGCCTTGCCTTGCGCCAGGCAGGCCGTCAGCAGGTAGCCGCCCGTCGGCGCTTCCCAGTCCAGCATTTCCCCCGCCACGAAGACGCCCGGCATGGCGCGCAGCATGCTGCCGTCGATGCCGTCGAACACCACGCCGCCGGCGCTGCTGATGGCTTCATCGATGGGACGCGGGCGCTGCAAGGTGACGGGCAGCAGCTTGATGGCGGCAGCCAGCTTCGCTTCGTCGGCGAAGTCGGCCGCGCTCAGGCATTCGCGCAGCAAGCCCGATTTCACGCCCTTGATACCCAGCCGGCTATTCAGGTGGCTGGACATGGAGCGGGCGCCACGGGGGCGCGTCACTTCCTCGAACACACGTTCATGGCTGTGGTCGGGCGCCAGGTCGAGCCAGATGGTGGCGCTGCCGTCGCGTGCGATCTGCTCGCGCAGCGCGGCCGACAGCGCATAAATCAGGCTGCCTTCCACGCCCCCCGCCGTGATGACGAACTGGCCCTGGCGCTTGATCCGCAAGCCGTCGATATCATGCGCCGTGATGGCCACGGTCGTCAGCGGTTCGCCCGCATGGCGGCTGCTGAAATGCGCGCTCCAGTCCACGTCGAAACCGCAATTGGCCGGCGCCAGCGCTGCCACGGCCACACCCTGCCCTTGCAGCAACTGCACCCAGGCGCCATCGGAACCGAGCCGCGCCCAGCTGCCGCCACCGAGCGCCAGAATCACGGCGTCGAAGGAGTGCAGGCGTTCGCCGTCCGGCGTGGCAAACGCCAGCTGGCCGTCGCGCCAGCCCGTCCAGCGGTGGCGCATGTGAAATTGCACGCCCGCGTCGCGCAGGCGGTGCAGCCAGGCGCGCAGCAAGGGCGCCGCCTTCATGTCCGTCGGGAAGACCCGGTTCGAGGAGCCGACAAAGGTTTCCACGCCCAGGCTGTGCACCCAGTCACGCACCTTTTGCGGGCCGAACTGGTCCAGCGCAGGCTTCACCCGGTGCGCCTGCCTGCCGTAGCGCGAGACGAAGGGCTGGTAGCCTTCCGCATGCGTGATGTTCATGCCGCCACGCCCCGCCAGCAGGAATTTGCGGCCGACGGACGGCATGGCGTCGAACAGTTCCACCCTGGCTCCCAGGCCGGATGCAGCCTGGGCGGCCATCAGGCCGGCGGGGCCGCCGCCGATGACGGCGATGTGAAAGGGAGGAAGGCTGGAATGGGTCATGGCATGCTGGAAGACGGTGAAAACCCCGGCATTTTAGTCGAGATAAGACATGGGGATGGCAAGAATGCCGAAAAATGATGCATACTGCGCGGACATGCTGCAACGATCAGCTTTGACTTCACGAGACAACGAGACGACAAGAGGAGAAACACATGGGCGCAGGATTCTGGATTTCCCGCTATTTGCTGGCCAGCTCCATTTTATTCATCATCCTGACGGTGGTCGAGTACAGCAAGGGCACGACCAGCCAGGCCGACATCCTCAGCGCGCTGGCCTGGTCGCTGGTGGCCTCGGCCATCTTCATCGGCTCGAAATACTGGCGCTACCGGAAAGCCGTCGCCTGCGCCACGTGCAGCGGCGACAAACCGAAAACCAAGTCTTCATGAAAAAACGGCCACTTCGATGAAGTGGCCGTCTCACTGGCAAGCGGGATCAGCCGCCCGTCACGGGCGGGAAGAACGCCACCTCGTCGCCGTCACCGATCACGGTGTCGGCATCGCACATCACCTGGTTATGGGCCATGCGCAGCGCGCGGCCCTGCGCCAGCGCATACTCCCAGTTGCCGCCGCGGGCGATCAGCAGCGCTCTCACCGCGCCCACCGTCAGCGGCTCGGCCACTTCCAGCACTTCATGGCCGGTGCCCACCAGCTCGCGCACGCTGGCAAAAAATCGCAGATTGATCTTCATCGATACTTCCTCAGTACAGCAATTCGTTAAACGGGATAAACCGCAGCATGTCGCCGCGCGCAATCGACAGCCCCGGCGGGCAATCGATCAAGCCGTCGCCCCACACGGTGGACGTCAGCACGCCCGAACTCTGGTTGGCGAACAGTTCCAGCTCGCCCTCGTCATTGACTTTGGCGCGCAAGAACTCGTTGCGCTTGTCCGCCTTCAGGCGCTCGAACGCGGCCGGCAGCTTGTAGCTGCGCGGCGCCAGGTTCCCCGCCACGCCTTGCAGGCGCAAAATAAACGGGCGCACGAACAGCAAAAACGTGACGAAGCTCGACACGGGATTACCGGGCAAGCCGACAAAGAACGCCTCCCGCACTTCGCCAAACGCCAGCGGCTTGCCCGGCTTGACGGCGATCTGCCACATGTTCAAGCGCCCTTCCGCTTCTACGGCCGGCTTGATATGGTCTTCCTCGCCCACGGACACGCCACCCGAGGTGATGATCAGATCATTGCCCTGGGCCGCCTGGCGCAGCACGGCGCGCGTCGCTTCCAGGCTGTCGGGCACGATGCCCAGGTCCGTGATCTCGCAACCCAGGTTTTCCAGCAAGCCGCGCAAGGTAAAGCGGTTCGAGTTGTAGACGGCGCCAGGCGCCAGGGGTTCGCCGGGCATGGCCAGTTCGTCGCCGGTGAAAAATACGGCCACGCGCAGTTTGCGCAGCACGGGCAGCTGCGCCAGGCCCACCGAGGCGGCCAGGCCCATTTCCTGGCTGCGCAGGCGCCGGCCGGCGCCGAGGATTTCGCCGCCGGCGCGGATATCCTCGCCCTGGCGGCGTACCCATTCGCCCGCTGCCGGCACGTGGTTGACCGTCACCACGCCATCCGCCACCGTGCACTGCTCCTGCATGACGACGCAATCGGCGCCTTCCGGAATCAGCGCACCCGTGAAGATGCGCGCAGCCGTCCCCGGCTGCAAGGGCTGGCCCACGTGGCCGGCCGCGATGCGCTGCGACACGGGCAAGCTGGCCGCGCCGCTGGCGCAATCCTGCGCGCGCACGGCGTAGCCATCCATTTGCGTGTTGTCGCGCTCGGGCACGTTCAGGGTCGACGTTTGCGCGGCCGCCAGCACGCGGCCGTTGGCGCGCATGGTGTCGACCAGCTCCACGTCGGCCACCGGGCGCGCCGCGCCCAGCATGAAGGCTTGCGCCTCGGCCACCGACAGCATCGGTTTGCGTACAGTGCTGGCGTCTGTCATCACAGTCCCGTGTTGGCGGCGATATACGCCTTCATTTTCTCGACATCGGCATCCATCACGACGAACTTTTGCGGCAAGTCTTCAATGTTCTCGAAGCCGGCTGGCCGTTCCGCATCCACGCCCAGCGCTTCGAGGATGGTTTCGTTGAACTTGGCCGCCAGTGCCGTTTCCAGCACGATCATCGGCACGTTCGGTTCCAGGTGCTCGCGCGCCACCTTGATGCCGTCGGCCGTGTGCGTGTCGATGGTGATGCCGTAGTCGTCGGCCACGTCGCGGATGGTGTCGAGACGGTCCTGGTGCGTGGACTTGCCCGACTTGAAGCCGTACTTGGCCACCAGCTTGAATTCGTCGCCATCGCTGCCAGGTTTACCGGACAAGTCGAAGCCGCCATGCGTTTCCACTTTCGTAAACAGGGCGCGCACGCGGTCGCTGTCGCGGCCCACGAGGTCGTAGACGAAGCGCTCGAAGTTCGACGCTTTCGAGATGTCCATCGACGGGCTGCTCGTGTGGTACGTTTCGGCGGACTTGCGCACGCGGTAGACACCGGTGCGGAAGAATTCGTCGAGCACGTCGTTTTCATTCGTGGCAGCTACCAGTTTCGAGATCGGCAAGCCCATCATGCGGGCGATATGGCCGGCGCAGATATTGCCAAAATTGCCCGACGGCACCGTGAACGACACTTTTTGCTCGTTGCTGGTGGTCGCTGCCAGGTAGCCGCGGAAGTAGTAGACGACTTGCGCCACGACACGCGCCCAGTTGATGGAGTTGACGGTGCCGATCTTCTGTTTTGCCTTGAACGGCAAATCGTTCGACACGGCCTTGACCATGTCCTGGCAATCGTCGAACACGCCTTCGACGGCGATGTTGTAGATATTCGGGTCTTGCAGGCTGAACATCTGCGCCGTCTGGAAGGCGCTCATTTTCTTGTGCGGCGACAGCATGAAGACGCGGATGCCCTTCTTGCCGCGCATCGCGTATTCGGCCGCGCTGCCCGTGTCGCCCGACGTGGCGCCGAAGATATTGAGTTCGGCGTCGTGCTTGGCCAAGGTGTATTCGAACAGGTTGCCCAGCAGCTGCATGGCCATGTCCTTGAAGGCCAGGGTCGGGCCGTTCGACAGCGCCTGCAGCATCAGGGTGGTCGATCCGCCCTTGACGGCGTTTTCTTCGAGCACGCGCAGCGGCGTGATGTCGGCCGCGTTTTCGCCGGCACGGGCGTTTTTGTAGACTGCCTTGGTATAGGTTTTCGCCGTCAGTGCCTTCAGGTCCGCGGCCGGGATATCGGTGGCGAACTTCTTCAGGATTTCGAATGCCAGGTCGGCATACGGCAATGTGCGCCAGGCGTTGAGCTCGGCACCAGCGACTTGCGGGTAGTGTTCTGGGAGATACAGTCCGCCATCGGGGGCCAGGCCGCCCAGGAGGATGTCGGAGAATTGCTGCTGATTCGATGGCGCTTTATCAGCGCGGGTAGACACGTAGTGCATAAATTTGAAGAGTCCAGTTGAGCTGAGTGCGGTTGATCATGAATGGCAGCGGATATTATAGTGCCAGCCGCCGTCCAAGGCGAATCGCGTGGCGCCGGCCCGATCAAGATGTGACAATTGGAGAGCTTGAATATTATCAAACAAGCCATAATGCATGAGATCAAGCCAGGCGAACATGGCTGGCGTACGCACTGGCGCGCGTCGGCGATTTACGTCACACTGTGCTGAGTATCCCTTGCCATGATCATTATTGGAGTCGAGAACCGGCCATGTCGCTGAGTAAAAAACCGTATCTGCAAAGCGCCGCGCTGCGCTCCGACGCCGTCGTCGACCTCGATCACTATCCGTTCACCATTCCCGCCATCCGCGACTTCGTGCACATGGATTTCCACCGCGACGTGACGTTTTTCGTGGGAGAGAATGGCAGCGGCAAGTCGACCATGCTCGAAGCGCTGGCCGTGGGGCTGGGCTTCGGCAAGGATGGCGGCACGCGCAACGTGCGCATCGCCCTGCCGTCGGACGAGGAATCGGGCTTGCACGCGCACTTGCGCCTGAGCAAGAGCTATAAAAAGCCCGAGGACAGCTATTTCCTGCGCGCCGAGAGCTTTTTCAACGTCGCCACCTATATGGACGAGATGCCCGAATACCTGGGCAGCTACGGCGGCAAGTCGCTGCACGCGCAGTCGCACGGCGAAGCATTCATGGCGACCCTGATCAACAAGCTGCGAGGCAAGGGCTTGTATCTGCTGGACGAACCCGAGGCGGCCCTGTCACCGAGCCGCCAGATGGCGGCATTGTCCGTGATCCACCAGCTGGTGCAGGACGACTCCCAGCTGATCATCGCTACCCATTCGCCGATCTTGCTCGCCTACCCGAACGCGAAGATTTTGATGTTTACAGGCGGCGGCATCCACGAAGTGGCGTATGAAGACACGGAACACTATGCAGTGACGCGCGATTTCTTGAATAACTACCCGAGGAGGCTGGAGCAGTTGTTTGAGGAGGAGTGAAGGTGTCGGCTTACTACCGTGGTGGTGTCGGCTTACGCGCTTTGCGCTAAGCCGACCTACGCCGACCGTTGCATAGCGTAGGTCGGATTGGCGCGTGAGCGCGTAATCCGACAACACCACCAGCGCATCAGCAAGCGGCGTGATTGACCGTGATAACGTGGACAGCCAAGCCACCCAGCGACGTTTCCTTGTACTTGTCCTGCATGTCCGCGCCCGTCTGGCGCATGGTTTCGATGACTTCGTCGAGGCTGACGAAATGCGTGCCGTCGCCCTTCAGCGCCAGCGAGGCGGCCGTGATGGCTTTCACGGCGCCCATGCCATTGCGCTCGATGCAGGGGATCTGCACCAGGCCGCCGATGGGGTCGCACGTCATGCCCAGGTGGTGTTCGATGCCGATTTCGGCGGCGTTTTCGATCTGTTCGTTCGTGCCGCCCAAGGCCGCCACCAGGCCGGCCGCCGCCATGGCGCAAGCGACGCCCACTTCGCCCTGGCAACCCACTTCGGCGCCCGAGATCGAGGCATTGCGCTTGCACAGCATGCCGATGGCGGCGGCCGTCAGCATGAAGCGGCGCACACCGCCCACCGGGTCGCTGGGGCGGCAATCCTGCGCGTAGTAGCGCAGCACGGCCGGGATGATGCCGGCGGCGCCGTTGGTCGGCGCCGTCACCACGCGCCCGCCGGCCGCGTTTTCCTCGTTGACGGCCATCGCGTACAGGCTGACCAGGTGCACGGCGTCGTGCGGCAAGTCGTTGGCGCGGTTGTCGGACGCTTTCGCCTCCTGCGCCAAGCGCCACAATTTCGCGGCGCGGCGCTTCACGTTCAAGCCGCCCGGCAGGTTGCCCGTCGTTTCCAAACCGTGCGCGATGCAGTCGCGCATGACGTGCCAGATGCGGTCCAGGCCCGCGTTCAATTCCTCGTCGCTGCGCTTGACGCACTCGTTCGCGCGCAGCATTTCAGGGATCGACAAGCCGCTTTCGACGCCGTGGGCCAGCAACTGCTCCATCGTGTCGAAGGGGAAGACGACTCGCGCGCTGGCGGCCGATTCCACGGCCGCTTCAGCCTGCGCCGCAGTTTGAACTTCCTCGGCCTCGCGGATAAAACCGCCGCCGATCGAGTAATACACCTTGTCGACACGGCTGCGGTCCGCCAGTTTCAGGGTGAAGCGCATGCCGTTCGGGTGTTCGGGCAGGGACTCGCTCTTGTGCCAGACCAGACCCGTGGCGGCCGTGAATGGCACCACGTGCGTGCCCAGCAAGGCGATCTCGCCGGCCGCCTCGATGGCGGCCAGCTTGCTGTCGACTTCATCGGGCGCCACGTCCTGCGGTGTTTCGCCCATCAAGCCAAGAATGACGGCCTTGTCCGTCGCGTGGCCCACGCCCGTCAGCGCCAGCGAGCCATACAGGGCCGCCTCGACGCCCACTACCTGGTCCAGCGGACCGTATTCGACCAGGAAACGCCGCGCCGCCACCATCGGTCCCACGGTATGGGAACTCGACGGCCCGATGCCGATTTTAAACAGGTCAAATACGCTCATGTCCATGTAGTGTCTCTTTATTTAGTATGTTTTTTAGTACTGCTGCTGAACTCAGGCTGCCTTGGCGGCATGGCCCACGTCGACATTGGCCAGCATGTCCGTGACCATCTGCTCGACGCCGATCTGCGCCTTCCAGCCCCAATCGGCGCTGGCCTTGCTGTCGTCCAGACTTTGCGGCCAGCTGTCGGCGATGGCCTGACGGCTGTCCGGCTTGTAGCTGATCTTGAAGTCCGGCACCATGCGCACGATGGCCTTGGCCAGCTGCTCGGGGTTGAACGACACGCCGGCCACGTTGTACGACGAGCGGATCTTGATCTGTGCCGCTGGCGCGTCCATCAGTTCGATGGTGGCGCGGATCGCGTCGGGCATGTAAATCATCGGCAGAGTGGTGTTCGCATCGAGGAAACAGTCATAGCGTTCGCCGCGCAAGGCCGCATGGAAGATGGCGATGGCGTAATCGGTGGTGCCGCCGCCCGGAGGCGATTTGTAGCTGATGATGCCCGGGTAGCGGATGCTGCGCACGTCCACGCCATACTTGTTGAAGTAGTATTCGCACAGGCGCTCGCCGGCCAGCTTGCTGATACCGTACATCGAGGTCGGGTCCATCACGGTCATTTGCGGCGTGTTTACTTGCGGCGTGTTCGGGCCGAAGGCGGCGATCGACGATGGCCAGAAGATGCGCAGCGGCTTGCCCGCCTCGCCACGCTCGCGCGCCAGTTCCAGGATATTGAGCAAGCCATCCATGTTCAGGCTCCACGCCTTCAACGGCGCCGCTTCGCCCGTGGCCGACAGCATGGCGGCCAGCTGGTACACCTGGGTGATGTTCTCGTCGGCGATGATGGCCGCCAGGCCGTCCTTGTCCAGCACATTGAGCTGGGCGTAGCGCTTAGCCTGATACAGATTGTTCGTGCCGATGTCGCTGGCGATGACGTTGTCCGCGCCATGCTGCAGCGCCAGGGCGCCCACCAACTCACTACCGATTTGGCCGTTTGCGCCGATGACTAAGATGCGTTCCATGCTATTTTCCTGAAATCTTGTTAATTAGTAGTGGTCGTGGTCAGCAAACCGAGTTCCTTGCCCGCCTGTTCGAAAGCGGCCAGCACTTGCACCAGCTGTTCACGCGTATGCGCAGCCGACAGCTGCACGCGGACCCTGGCCTGGCCCATCGGCACGACCGGGTAGAAGAAGCCCGTCACCAGCACGCCCAGCTCATACAGGCGGGCGGCGAATTTTTGCGCCACGGGCGCGTCGAACAGCATCACCGGCACGACCGGATGGGTGCCCGGCTTGATGGTGAAGCCGATGCGTTCGATCTCGCTGCGGAAGAAAGCCGTGTTGTCATGCAGGCGGTCGCGCAGTTCCGTCGACTTGGCCAGGCGTTCCAGTACCGACAGCGACGCGCCGGCAATCGATGGCGCCAGCGTGTTCGAGAACAGATAAGGACGCGATTTCTGGCGCAGGGTGTCGATGACTTCCTTGCGCGCGGAGGTAAAGCCACCCATGGCGCCGCCCAGGGCCTTGCCCAGCGTGCCCGTGATGATGTCGATGCGGCCCATCACATTGTGGTGTTCGTGCGTGCCGCGGCCCGTCGCGCCCATGAAGCCCGAAGCGTGGCATTCATCGATCATCACCAGCGCGCCATATTGGTCGGCCAGGTCGCAGATCTTGTCCAGCTGCGCGATCGTGCCGTCCATCGAGAACACGCCGTCCGTGACGATGACTTTATGGCGCTTGCCGGCGGCAACCGCCGCTTTCAGCTGCGCTTCCAGGTCGGCCATGTCGTTGTGGGCGTAGCGGTAGCGGCCAGCTTTGCACAAACGGATGCCGTCGATGATGGAAGCGTGGTTCAGCGCGTCCGAGATGATGGCGTCGTTTTCATCGAACAGTGGTTCGAACACGCCGCCGTTGGCGTCGAAGGCCGCCGCGTACAGGATCGTGTCTTCGGTACCCAGAAAAGCGGAGATCGCCTGTTCCAGTTCTTTATGCACGGTTTGCGTGCCGCAAATAAACCGCACGGACGACAGGCCGTAGCCGTATTTTTGCGTGGCGGCAATGGATGCTTCCTGCGTCTGCAGGTCGCCGGACAGGCCCAGGTAGTTGTTCGCACACATATTGATCAGGGTACGGCCATCGTCGCACACCACTTCGGCGCCCTGGCGCGAGGCGATCACGCGCTCGGGCTTGTACAAGCCCTGCTGGCGCAGTTGATCGAGATTCTGTTGCAGACCGCTGAAAAAGGTGTTCTTCGCTTGCTCGCTCATGATGATCCTTGTGTGTCCCTGCGTTTGTGGTATCCGTGTGACCTCAGCCGCCATAGGGAAAAGCGGCCGCTTGACCGGTGCGCGCACTATGCTGTACCGTGAAGCGCTGTTTGAAGTCTACACGTTTCCGTATTTTTCTTCAAAATCCACTATTTCGAACTGAAATTCAATATAGTGGATATTACCCAAGCCTTTTGAACTTTGCAAGCCACCTGCCGATGAAAACCAGCGTTTCGACCAATTCTCCGCCCGAAGTAGGCGCCACCCTGCAACGGCTGCGCCTGGCGCGCGGCCTGACACTCGAGGATTTGTCGCGCATCGCGGGCGTATCGAAGTCCATGCTGTCGCAAATCGAGCGCGAAAAAGCCAATCCCACCATCGCCATCACGTGGCGCCTGGCCAACGCCCTGGGCGTGCAGATCGGCGAATTGCTGTCGAGCGCGGAAAAAGCCGTGGAAACCATCCGCATCACGGATGCCCACGAAACCCCCACCCTGCCCGGCGACCACGCGGGCTACGTGCTGCGCATCTTGGGGCCGATGGAGCTGGCCGGCAAATATGAATGGTATGAAGTGACTCTGGCGCCGGGCGGCGAACTGGCGTCGCAGCCGCACGACCCGGGCACGACCGAGCATTTGACGGTCATCCACGGCAACCTGGAGCTGGAAGTGGGGACGGCGAAGAAAAAGGTCAAGAATGGCGGCACGGCGCGCTACCCGGCGGACCAGCCGCATACGATACGCAACCTGGGCAAGACGGAAGGAAAAGCGCTGCTGGTGGTGATTCACCGCTAGTGGTCGCCAACAGCGCGGCGTACGGCTCCGGCGTCAGGCCTGGCGCTGTTGACGTCTTCTACCGACAAAGCCGAGCAATACCAAGCCGCCCAGCAACATGCCATAGGTTGCGGGCTCCGGCACGGCGCTGAGCGGGTCAAGGCGGATCACTTCACAAAAACGATCGTTGCAGCGGCTGGCGGCAATTTGGCCAGCCTCGTTCATGGCATTGACTTGCAAATTACTCCAGCCTTCCATGCCATCGACCAGGTCGGCCAGCATATAGGTGTTGCCATTCATATGGAAGACAGATTCCGCGCCTGAAAAGCTGATGCCCACCACATTCCCTTTGCCATCGATCCCGAGCGCTTCCGACATGGAGTTGATCCCACGCCAGTTGCCGTCCACCATCATGAAGGCGCGGTAGGGAGCCGGCCAGGGGGAAGTGGGGAAGTACTGGTTGAACACGATTTCTCCTGCATTGTTAATCCCTTGCATTATCACATCGGCGCCTCTGACCGAGGGAGTGACGTCTCTCATCACACCATTTTCATAGACGTAACCGTGCTGCTGGCCGCTGGCCGTCATGGCATTGCCGACGATGACCCCATGATCATTGATTGCTGAAACGCCAGTCCAGGCGCCGCCCAGCGAACCGAGGGAAGTAATGCCCGATGCGGAATCGTACAGATAGGCGTTCGTACTGCTGACCTTGGTCTGGCTGTCGACCACGGTGGCGCTAAACGCAACTTTCCCCGACGCATTAATTTGACCGTTCCACGACACTTGGCCTGGAATATCGAGCGACGTCAAGGTGTTGCCCGACTGCAGTTGCATGCGCGGCGTGCCATCGGCGGCTGTGGAGCGCAACAGCAAGTCCCCCGCAGCATTGCCACCGCGAATCATACTACTGCCTTGCGCGACAGGCATTACCGTCACGGCAGAGCCTGACGTGCCGTACCACATGTCTACTCCACCCAGGCGAACATTGCCATACAGCTCGCCCAGTGCCGTGATGCCACCCCACTGCAAGTAACCAGTCGAAGGGAGCGTAAACGTTGTAGAAGAAAAAATCGGTGCAGGCGCCGGAAGGATTTGTGCAAACGCCGTCGTTGTCGCTACGCTCAACAACAAAGAACACAGGATTTTACGCATCGGTTTCATTGTTAATTCTCCAATAAAATTAATAAGATAACTCTTGATGCAAAAAAGGTAAACCTATTTGATAACTATCATAGACAATAAACATGATTCACTGCCTTTCCGGCGGCCAGCAGTGTGCAATAGGCTCTTTCGCCCATGCTAAGATTTTGGATTAGACAAGATTTTCACTGTCTTTCATGGAGCCTTAGCAATGACGATTTCCGAAAGCACCACCCTCTTCCACAAGAAAAACGTCGTCCAGTACGATCCTGATATTGCGCTGCAGTCGGGGCAGGATATCGTCTACCGCCTCTCGCTCGAGTATGACGACAAGCGCAAGATGCCGGACCTGATTGCCGGCTTCCTGGAAAAAACCGACAAGAATGCGCTTGAGGCGCTGATCATCGGCATGTGGGGCGACCCGTACGAAGCGGGCGCCGACGAGGTGATCGCCGCACTGATCAGCCACGCGCCGCAGCTGCCGAACTTGCGCGCCCTGTTTATCGGCGACATGACGTACGAGGAATGCGAAATCTCGTGGATCGTGCAAGGCAGCTACAAGCCGCTGCTGGACGCCTTCCCGCAGCTGGAAGAGCTGCGCATCCGCGGTGGCAATGAATTGACCGTCGAACCGTTCGCGCACCAGAACCTGCGCAAGTTCACCATCGAGTCAGGTGGCCTCGATCAGAGGATTGCGCAGGCGCTGGCCCAGTCGAGCATGCCCAAGCTGGAATACCTGGAACTGTGGCTCGGTACCGACGACTATGGTTTTTCCGGCGACGTGGCGCTGTACCAGAAAGTACTGGCGCAACTGGCCACGCCGACCCTGCGCTACCTGGGCCTGCGTGATGCGCAGATCGCCGACGAGCTGGCCGTCTGGCTGGCCAACGAGCCGCTGCTGGCCACCGTCGAGACCCTGGACCTGTCGCTGGGCACCCTGGGCGACGTGGGCGCCGAAGCACTGCTGCAAGGCACGCAATTGGGCAATCTGAAGCGCATGGACCTGTCGCATCACTATATCTCCGAAGCGAACCAGGAAAAACTCAACGCCCTGCCCTTCCCGGTCAGGCTCGATGATCCGCAAGAAGACGACGAGGACGACGACGAAGTCTATCGCTATGTCGCCGTCGGCGAATAAAACCTGATGCTTTTGCTGGCAACACAGGGCAGCAAGCGCGTGCGCCTGCTGCAGGCGGCGCGCGCACAGCTGCGCCTGCCACCCGCGCAGGTGCTCGAATGGCGCGACTGGCTGCGTCAGCCTGCCTTGTTCGAGGATTCATTGCGCCAGCCCGGCCTGCTCAAGATCGAACCGCCCGGCGACGATCCCGCCGCCCACCTGCTGTTGCTGCAGGCGGGCTGCCGGCTGCTGAACCGTCCGCCTGCCGAGGCGCCCGCGCATGGCGAGTTGCTGGCCATGGATGCGTGGTTTGCAGGATTTGCATCCGCCATGGCGTCCCTGGCGGCGCAACTGGCGGACCTGCCGCAGACGCGCGTCTTCAATGCGCCAGCCGAAATCTGTCTCATGACGGACAAGCTGGCGTGCCAGCGCCACCTGGCCGCGCATGGCGTGCCCATACCTGCCTTGCTGGGACCAGTGGAGAGCTACGAGCATCTGCAGTCGCTGCTGCACGAACACCAGCTTGACCGCGTCTATCTGAAACCGCGCTACGGCTCGTCCGCGTCTGGTGTCGTCGCCTACCGCAGGAACAAGGCCGGGCGGCAGCAAGCCACCACCTCGGCCGCCTTGCACCGCACCGAGGGCGCAACGCGCCTGATGAACAGCAAACGCATGGCGCGCTACGAGTCCGAACACGACATCGCCGCCCTCGTCGACGCGCTGGCAGCCCAGGAACTGTATGCGGAAGCATGGCTGAACAAGCCGCGCTGCGGCGACAGCCATTACGACTTGCGGGTCGTGACCGTGGCCGGCCGGCCCGCGCACCGGGTGGCGCGCATCGGCGCCCAGATGATGACGAATCTTCACCTCGACAACCAGCGCGGCGACGCGGCTGGCCTTTTGAACACAGCCGACATGGCGGTGCTGGAAACAACCAGTGCCCTGGCCGCGCGCGCCTTCCCCCACAGCCACGTGACGGGCTACGACCTCGTCGTACGCCACGGCCAGGCCCATGTGCTCGAGGCGAACGCTTTCGGCGACCTGCTGCCAGGCCTGCTGTGGCAAGGCGCGGACACTTATGCAGCGCAACTGGCCCATGTTTAAAGACACGGCACCGATCCCCGACATGCACCGCATCGTCGGCAGCCACGACATCGTCTTCATCACGCTCGACACCCTGCGCTATGACGTGGCGCAAGCCCTGTATGAGGCGGGTGAGCTGCCCGTGCTGGGACGTTTTCTGCCGCCGGGCGGCTGGGACAAGCGCCACTCGCCCGCCACGTTCACGTATGCGGCGCACCAGGCCTTCTTTGCGGGTTTCTTGCCCACGCCAGCCGCGCCCGGCCGCCATCCGCGCCTGTTCGCCTCCGCTTTTGCTGGCAGCGAAACCACCTCGCCGCACACGTTTGCGTTCGAGGAAGCGGACCTGCCCGCCGCCCTCGCCGCGCGCGGCTACCGCACCATCTGCATCGGCGGCGTAGGTTTCTTCAATAAACAGACGGCGCTGGGCACGGTGCTGCCGTCGCTGTTCCAGGAAAGCCACTGGAGCGCCGGCATGGGCGTGGCCAGCCGCCATTCGACGCAAAAGCAGGTGGCGCTGGCGACCCGGCTGCTGGCGCAAAACGACCAGCGCACCTTCTTGTTCATCAACGTGGCCGCCCTGCACACGCCGAACCGCGCCTACCTGCCCGGCTGCCGCGCCGATAACCTGGACAGCCATGCGGCGGCCCTGCGCTATGTCGATGGCGCGCTGGCGCCCCTGTTTACGGCCTGCGCCGCGCGCGCGCCCACGTTTGCCATCGTCTGCTCGGACCACGGCAGCGCGTATGGCGAAGACGGCTACCGTGGCCACAGGGTGGCCCATGACAGCGTGTGGCAAGTGCCGTACGCGCACTTCTTCCTCACGCCAGATACCATTTCCCAGGAGTCCCCACCGTGAACCCTTCCGAACAGCCGGGCACCCTGGCGCAGCGCATGCGCCACACGCCCTACCAGGCGTATTCATACTCGTATCCGCACAAGGCGGCCTACCGCGCCTTGCCGCAGGCCGCGCCGCTGGCGCCCCTGTGGGCGCAGCAGGACCGCTCCGCCCTCTTCGCCTACATCCACATCCCGTTCTGCGAAATGCGCTGCGGCTTTTGCAACCTGTTCGCCATGGCGCGGCCCAGCGCCGACATGGTCGAGCGCTACGTGCAGCAGGTGCTGGTGCAGATGCGCGCGATGGACGGCGCCCTCGGTGAAAGGCGCTTTGCCCGCTTCGCGCTCGGTGGCGGCACGCCCACCTATCTGTCGCCAGCGCAGCTCGACACCCTGCTGTGCGGCGCGCGCGACATCCTCGGCATCGACCTGCAAGCCACGCCGGCCGGCATCGAAGCGTCGCCCGAAACCATCACGGCCGAGCGGCTTGCCGTCTGCCGCTCGCACGGCATCGACCGGGTCAGCCTCGGCATCCAGAGCTTTGCCGCCGGCGAGATGCGCGCGCTGGCCCGTCCCCAGCAAAACGCCACCGTCCATCACGCCATCGGCCTGATACGCGCGGCCGGCTTTCCCACCCTGAACCTGGACCTGATCTACGGCATCGCAGGGCAAACCGTCGCCAGCCTGCTCGCGTCCATCGACAGCGCGCTGGCCTTCCGGCCCGAGGAAATCTATCTGTATCCGCTGTACGTACGGGAGCAGACGGGTCTCGGCAAAGTGGCGCGTCGCCAGGGTGCCGCGTCGCTCAACCCCATCATGCTGGCCCGCGACGGCGACAGCCGTCTGGCCCTGTACGCGGCCGCGCGCGACCATTTGCGCGCCCAGGGCTATGAGCAGGTCTCGATGCGCATGTTCCGCGCCCCGCATGCGCCCGAGCAGAACGGGCCATCGTACTGTTGCCAGAACGATGGCATGGTGGGCCTGGGCGCGGGCGCCCGCTCCTACACGGCGAACCTCCATTATTCGAGCGAGTACGCGGTGGCGAGAACGGAGACCATCGGCATCATCGAACAGTATCTGGCGCTGGACGAAACGCGCTTCGCGCAGGCGGAACACGGCTATGTGCTCGATGATGCAGAACAGCGCCGCCGCTACGTGATCCAGTCGCTGCTGACGGAACCGGGCCTGGACCGCGACGCCTACACGGCGCGCTTCGGCAGCCGCTGCGGGCTTGATCTGCCGCAGCTGGCCGAACTGCACGCGCTGGAACTGGTGGAAGAAAACGGCACGCTGCTGCGCCTGAATGACCGCGGCTACAGCTACGCCGACACCATCGGCCCGTGGCTGGCCTCCGATACGGTGCGCGCGCTGATGGCCGAAGGCGGCCAGGCGTGCTGACAGCGCAAGCGCCAACGCTGTCCCTGCTGTATCGCGGCACGCTTTCGAGCTGCAATTACGCCTGCGGCTACTGCCCGTTCGCCAAGAAGCGCGACAGCCGCGCCACCCTGACCCGCGATGCGCGCGAAGTGGCGCGCTTTACCAGCTGGGTGGCGGCGCAAAAACGGAACATCAGCGTCCTGTTCACGCCGTGGGGCGAAGCACTGGTGCGGCGCCACTACCGCACGGCCATGCAAACCCTGGCAGCTTTGCCCCATGTGCGGCAAGTAGCGCTGCAGACGAATTTGTCCGGCCCCCTGAACTGGCTGCAAGCGATGGACGGGGTGGAAAAGATCGGCCTGTGGTGCACCTACCACCCGGATCAGACGACGCTGGCCCGTTTTCTTGAACGCTGCGCGCGCCTGGACACGATGGGCGTGCGCTATTCCGTCGGCGTCGTCGCCATGAACGAACACCTGGACGCCATCCGCACCCTGCGCGCGGCCCTGCCGGAGCACGTCTATTTGTGGCTGAACGCCTACGACCGTCGCGGCCCCGGCTACTACAGCGAACAGGACCTGGCCTGGCTCGACGCCGCCGACCCGTGGTTCGCGCAAAGCCGCCGTCCGTCACCCTCGCGCGGCAAACCGTGCCTGGCGGGCGAAGCGTCGCTGTCCGTCGACGGCGATGGCGAACTGACGCGCTGCCATTTCGTGCCGGAGCGCTTGGGGAATCTGTACGTGGATACACTGGCGGACATGCTGCAGGAACGCCGCTGCCCGCGCTTCAAGTGCGACTGCTATATCGGCTATGCACAGCGCAAGGATTTGCCGTTTCAAACGGTGTTTGGGGAGGGGGTACTGGCGAGGATCGTGACTGCAGGTCGGATTAGCGGGGCGAAAAGCCCCGCGTAATCCGACATCTTGCTAACATGACGGGTGTTGTCGGATTACGCGCGGCGATGCCGCGCTAATCCGACCTACCGTATTTTACTTCGCAGCCACCTTGGCCGGCTCCGCCACTACCGGCGTCATCTTCAACGAACGGCTGAGGAAGCCCCAGCGATCCGCCACTTCTTCGATCTGCTTGGTCGTCGGCTTGCCGGCGCCATGGCCGGCCTTGCTGTCGATGCGGATCAGCACGGGCGCCGCGCCGCCTTGCGCTGCCTGGGCGGCGGCGGCGAACTTGAAGCTGTGAGCAGGCACGACGCGGTCGTCATGGTCGGCCGTCGTGATCATGGTGGCCGGATAGCAACCGCCCGCCTTCAGGTTGTGCAGTGGCGAGTATTTCACCAGCGCCTTGAACTGTTCGGCGTCGTCCGACGAACCGTAGTCAGGCACCCAGCCCCAGCCCACGGTGAACTTGTGGAAGCGCAACATGTCGAGCACGCCCACTTGCGGGATCGCCGCGGCGAACAGGTCGGGACGCTGCGTCATGGCCGCGCCGACCAGCAGGCCGCCATTGCTGCCGCCGCCGATCGCCAGCTTCGATGGCGAGGTGACCTTGTTGTCCACCAGCCACTGTGCCGCGCCGATAAAGTCGTCGAACACGTTTTGCTTGTTCAGCTTGGTACCAGCCTGGTGCCAGGCTTCGCCGTACTCGCCGCCGCCGCGCAGGTTGGCCATCACGTAGACGCCGCCCATTTCCACCCAGGCAAGATTCGCCACGGAGAAGCTCGGCGTGAGCGAAATATTGAAGCCGCCATAGCCGTACAGATAGGTCGGATTGGAACCGTCGAGCTTCATGCCTTTTTTCGAGACGATGAACATCGGCACCTTGGTACCGTCGCGGCTGGTGAAGAATTGCTGGCGCGTTTCAAAGGCGTTCGGGTCGAAATCAACCTTCGGCTGGCGGTACACGCTGCTCTTGCCCGACTTCATGTCGTAGCGGTAGATAGTCGCTGGCGTCGTGAAGCTGGTAAACGAGTAGAACGTTTCCGTGTCGCCACGCTTGCCCGCAAAGCCGCCGGCCGAACCGATGCCCGGCAAGGCCACTTCGCGCACCAGCTTGCCGTTCAGGTCGACGATCTTGATTTGCGTTTGCGCATCTTTCAAGTAGTCGAGCACCAGCTGGTTGTTGATGAGGTTGACGGCGACGAGGGTTTCCGCGCTTTGCGGCACGATTTCCTTCCAGTCGGCAGGCGCAGGCTTGCGCGTATCGATGGCGATCACGCGCGACTTTGGCGCCTTGTTGTCCGTTTTGAAGAAGAACACGGGACCGTCATTGTCGATGAACGAGTACGAAGCGTCGAACGCTTCCAGCAAACCGACTACCTTGGCATTCTTCTGGCGCAAGTCTTTATAAAAAACGCGGTTCTTGCGTTCCGTGCCTTGCGTGGCCGTGATGATCAAATAATTGCCGTCGTCGCTGACGGTGCTGCCGCCGAATGCCCATTCCTTCTGGTCGGGACGGTCGAAGACGAGCACGTCATCGCTTTGCGGCGTGCCGATCTTGTGGAAATACAATTTCTGGAAGTAATTGATATCGGCCAGCTTGGTGGCTTCGTTCGGCGCGTCATAGCGGCTGTAGAAGAAACCCGTGTTGTCCTTGGTCCACGAGGCGCCCGAGAACTTGGCCCACTTGATGTGGTCCGTCAAATCCTTGCCCGATTCGATGTCGCGCACTTTCCACTCGTTCCAGTCGGAACCGGAAGCGGACGTGGCATAGGCCAGGTACTTGCCGTTCGGGCTGATCGAAGTGCCTGCCAGCGCCACCGTGCCATCCGTGGACAGGGTGTTCGGGTCCAGCAGCAGGCGCGGTTCGTCCGTCAGTTTTTTCACCGTGTACAGCACGGCCTGGTTCTGCAAGCCGTCGTTGCGGCTGTAGAAATAGCGGCCGCCCTGCTTCGTTGGCGTAGAGAAACGCTCATAGTTCCACAGCTTGGTCAGCCGCTGCTTGATCGCGGCGCGCTCGGGGATGGTGCCCAGGTACGACTGCGTCAGCTTGTTTTGCGCCGTGACCCACTCGCCCGTTTCCGCGCTGTTGGCGTCTTCGAGCCAACGGTACGGGTCGGCGATGGTGGTGCCGAAATAGCTGTCTTGCTGGTCGACTTTTTTGCTGACCGGATACGTCACGGCAGCGCCGTCGCCGGCCGGGCACGATGGCGTCGCGGCGCTTTGCGCCAGGGCATTGCCACCGAAAGCGGCCATCAAGCTGAATATGAGGGTTGCACTACGTAATTGCATGGGTTGTTGTCTCATTGTTGGATGTCGAGGAAAGCAGGCCGCACACACACACGCCGCGGCTGCCCATGTTGACTTTCGCCAAGAGAAATCATAGCGCGGATTGCCACTTTTAAAGCACAGTTATCTGATGGATTTGCCGTCTTTTGTTTGGACAATTTACGTGAATTGCCATGATAAATCTCGCTTTCGGCGGAATCGGCAAACTGACGTTCATGCAAGAAACGTTATCAAAAACAAAGTCATTTCATCAAGTTGTCATAAATCTTCTTTACTATCGGCAACATGTTCATGGCCCGTCCAGAGGCCGTGCCGCCACAGCCTCCTATGCACACTCTCGCCCTCCCTACCGCCACCGCCGCGCCGGCTCCCGCGACGCCATCGAATGTCGCTTACCTGAAGCCGCCATCGGCAAGCATGACCATCGAAGGGACGGATGCCTTGCACGACATCCTGGCGGGCCGCAAGCTCAGCGCGCTGTTCCAGCCCATCATCCACATGCACAGCGGCGACATCATCGGCTACGAAGGCTTGATACGGGGGCCGTCCGACAGCCCCCTGCACGCGCCGATGAATCTGTTCAAGGTGGCGCGCGCGCATGACCTGACCCTGGAAGTGGAGCACCTGTGCCGCCAAGTGGTGCTCGAACGCTTTGCCGAACTGCAGCTGCCGGGCAAGCTGTTCCTCAACGTCAGCCCCGAATGCCTGCTGCTGCGTAATGCCCGCCATGGCGAAACCCTCGAATATATCGAGCACATCGGCATCAACCCGGACCGTGTCATCATCGAGCTGACGGAAAACCAGCCTACCTACGATTACGAGCTGATGCGCGAAGCCGTGCTGCATTACCGTAACATGGGTTTCCAGATCGCCATCGACGACCTGGGCGAAGGCTTTTCCAGCCTGCGCCTGTGGTCGGAACTGCGCCCGGAATACGTGAAGATCGACATGCATTTCATTCAGGGCATTAACAACGATCCCGTGAAACTGCAGTTCGTGCGTTCGATCCAGGAAATCGCGGAGAAATCGGGCACCCTGGTGATTGCCGAAGGCATCGAGGCGCAGACGGAATTGCTGGTCTTGCGTGACCTGGGCGTGGCGTTCGGGCAAGGCTATCACCTGGGCCGGCCCAATGCGGTGCCGGCGCGCGCCCTGCCGGCCGAAGTGGTGCAGGCGCTGGGGCGCAATGGCGTGGCCGTGTATCCGCAGCGCAGCAGCCTGGAAAAGAATGGCGCCAGCATCCGCAAGCTGCTGCACAAGGTGGCGGCCGTGTCGCCGCAGCTCAACAATAACGAGGTGTACGATATTTTCCTGAAGGAACCGAAGCTGATGATCATCCCCGTCGTCGACGACGGCGTACCGCTGGGCCTGATCAGCCGCTTCGAAATGATCGACCACTTCGCCCGCCCCTACCAGCGCGAACTCTATGGCAAGAAATCATGCAGCCTGTTCATGGATGCCACGCCCCTGATCGCGGACCACGAGACGAGCTTGCAGGAACTCAGCTACACGATGGTGCAGTCCGATGCCCACCACCTGTTCAACGGTTTCATCATCACCGAGCACGGCCGCTACCTGGGCATGGGCACGGGCCACGACCTGATGCGTGAAATCACGCAGATGCAGATCAACGCGGCCCGTTACGCCAACCCGCTGACGCAACTGCCAGGCAACGTGCCCATCAACGAGCATATCGACCGTTTATTGCACAGCGGCAGCCGCTTCTGGGTCTGCTATTGCGACCTCGACCACTTCAAGCCCTTCAACGATGTGTACGGCTACCGCAAGGGCGACGACGTGATCCAGCTGACGGGAGAAATCCTCAGCAGCCATTGCGACCCGAACCGCGACTTCATCGGCCACATCGGCGGCGACGATTTCATGATCCTGTTCCAGAGCGAAGACTGGGAAACGCGCTGCCAGGCCATGCTGGACGACTTCGCGGCCGCCATCCTCGCCTACTACAGCACGGGCGACTGCGAACGGGGCGGCTACATCAGCGAAGACCGGCAAGGCAAGAAAGTATTTTATTCGTTGATCAGCCTGTCGCTGGGCGTCATCAAGGTCGAGGCGCACCAGTACTACACGCACCATCAGATCGCCACGCAGGCGGCCGAAGCAAAGAAGCAGGCAAAGAAAATCCACGGCAACAGCCTGTTCCTGGACCGGCGGCAAGGCGCGGGCGTGGCGCGCATGGATGCCTAGCCAGGGGCAATACGCCTACGCAAGATCAAATACGCACGAGCTCGACAAACGCATTGCCGCTGCGCGTAGCAGGCACGAATGCCAGGCTGATGTGCGCACCATCGCGGCGCGCCTGCACGCGGTAGCTGCCTGCGGGCAGGTCCACGAACAGTCCTCCATACGCCGTGTCCGGTTCCAGGCCGCCGCCCGTGACGTCTTCCCCCGCGCCGATGAAGACGCGGCCCGAAACGACGGCAAGATGCACGTTCACCTGCGGCTCGGCAAGTTCGGCGTGCAAGGCAAGTTCATACGCGCCATCGCCGCCCACGTTGAAAAACGCGACTTGCCCCGCATTCACGGCCGCCAGTTCGGCGCTGGGGATGCTCCACCAGTCGCAGTCATCTTCCAGCTTGTGGCGCAAGAGCGCAGGGTCGAACACGCACACGGTTGCCGTCCCCGTCACAATGGTCGTCATGTGGCCAGCGGCGCCGATCCCAGCAGGGGCTGGCTCTCCACATATTGCGCGCTCGCTTGCGCCTGCCATGGGAAGTGGCCATCGCGCGACGGCCAGACGATCTGGTACAAGATAAAATCATCGCCCTGGTAATACCAGCGCGCATAGCCGACATAGTCGCGGTATTGCTCGACGGGCACGCGCACGAAGGCGCACTGATGGCCTTCCAGCAAGGCGTCCGTGGTAGTCGTGAAATCCGTGATGGCACCGCTGCGCGCGGCGTCCAGCGCCACGTCGAGTATCCGGTGGGCCATGGAATGGGGCAAGCCCATGATCAGGAATTCAGGCTGGCCAAAGCTGTGGCCAGCGCCTATGGTAAAAGCATAGCCGGGACCTTCTTCATCGGCACCGATATGCACGCCATGCCAGCCATGCGTGGCAATGTCGTCGATGACTTTTTGCTCGGATGCATCCTCGCCTGCCTGCCTTACCATGTTCCACCTTTCACCGTACCGAAAAACCGTGCCGCCTTGGCGACATGCCTGCCGGCAATTATCGCATGCGGCACGCGTCCATGCGCGCACGGTGGCGGCGCTTCAGTCGGGCGGCTGCAGCGGAGGAAAGCGCACCTGGTGCCATTGCAGCATGCGCTGCTGCGCCTCTTGCAGCTGTGCCGGCTCCAGCCGGGTGGCAGCCGCTTCCCTGGCCCTGGCCGCCCCGCCATCGCCACCCTCGGCCGCCAGCGCCAGCCACATGTAGCCGCAGACGGGGTCCCTCTCCACGCCGCGCCCGCTGTTGTACATGCCGCCCAAGTTGTACTGGGCCAGCGCATGGCCCTGGCCCGCCGCGCGCGCATACCATAGCACGGCAAGGCCATCGTCTTGTGGCACGCCATGGCCGTTCGCATACATGACGCCCAGGTTATTTTGCGCGCTGGCATCGCCCTGCTCGGCCGCCGTACGGTACCAGCGCACGGCGCACACCTCGTCGCGCTCCACGCCCTGGCCATTCGCATACATCACGCCCAGGTTGAACTGCGCATTCGACGCGCCCTGGGCCGCCGCCCTCGCATACCAGTCCAGCGCCTGGCGCAAGTCGCGGGCGACGCCGCGCCCGCCCGCAAACATGCCGCCCAGATTGTATTGCGCCATGCAATGACCTTGCAGGGCGGCACGCCGGTACCAGGCGATGGCGCGCACCTCGTCCTTGTCCACGCCCTGGCCGCGCGCCAGCATCAGGCCCAGGTTGAACTGGGCGTCCGCGTCATCCTGCTCGGCCGCCCGCTGCAGCCAGGCATAGGCGCGCAGCTGGTCGGGCGCCACGCCCAGGCCTTCCGCATACGCCACGCCAAGTTGCCGCTGCGCCACGGCCAGGCCCTGGGCCGCGGCCTGGCGGAACCAGGCCAGCGCCTGCGCATCGCTCTGCACCACGCCCTGCCCCCGTTTGTAGACGAGCCCCAGATTCAGCTGTGCCTGCGCATCGCCTTGCAAAGCCGCCTTGCGGAACCACGCCAGGGCCAGCGCATCGTTCTTTTTCGCCCCCAGACCCTGGGCATACGCTTCACCCAGCAGAGATTGCGCGCTGGCCACGCCCTGTTCGGAGGCGCGGTAAAACCACGCCAGGGCCAGCTCGTCGCTCTGCAGCACACCGCGTCCCTTGCGGTACATCTGCCCCAGGTTTTGCTGGGCCGAGGCATCGCCCTGGGCGGCGGCGCGGCGAAACCACAGCACGGCGTCGGCGTCGCTCTGCGCCACGCCGCGGCCGTGGTAATACATGGCGCCCAGGTGATTTTGCGCGAACGCCAGCCCTTGCAGCGCAGCCAGGCGTAGCCAGACAAAGGCACGCGCGTCGTCCTGCGCCACGCCTTCGCCCTTCTTGTACATCAATCCCAGGTTGAACTGGGCGTAGGCATTGCCCTGCTCGGCAGCCGTGCGGAACCAGATATACGCCTGGTGGCTATCTCTGGCAGTATGGTGCTTGTCCATGTGCGCCCCCGTCCACATCGCGCTTGCCGGCAGCACGCGCAAAACGGCGGCCCAGGGCGGCGAAATCGTGTGTTGCTTAAATTTTAAATTCGCTGTGGGGGAAGGACTTGAGCAGGCTCAATAGAAATAACAAAATTATATCGTTTTGATGAGCCCGCTTAGAGGGGAAACGGCGCTCAGCGGCGCGATGGATGCTTTTGCAGGAATTGCGGCACCTTGGCGGCGGCCAGCTTGTTCAGCGACACGAGCAAGTCGGCGTCGACATCGGCGATGCCGTAGCTGCTGCGCAAATGGCGGCCGATATGGATCAGCACTTGCGCCGCCACTTCCGCATCGGACTCGGCCCTGTGGGCGGCGCTCTTGAAGGCGATGCCCAGCTGGCTCGACAGCAAGCCCAGCTTGTAGCTGGCCATGCCGGGAAACACGCGGCGCGACAGTTTCAAGGAACACACGAGCGACTGGTGCGCCGGTGTGAGGTTCAGCCTGGCGCTTTCCGCGCGCAGGAATTTTTCATCGAAGCTGGCATTGTGCGCCGACAAGGCATCGCTGCCGATGAAATCCAGCAATTGCGGCACCACTTCGGCCACGGGCGGCGCCTTGTCGACCATCGCCTGCGTGATACCCGTCAAGCCCGTGATGAACGAGGGGATGCGCGCATTGCAGTTGATCAGGGTCACGTAACGGTCCGTGATCCGCCCGCCCTCGATGCGCAGCGCCGCCACTTCCGTGATGCGGTCGCCCATGTCGGGCGACAGTCCGGTCGTCTCGAAGTCGATCATGACGATCGGTTTGTCAAACACATTCATGAAGTCAGGCTCTTTCTGCGATGCTGCGGTGGACCAGCTTAGCCGAACTTGCGCACGGCGTCCAGCGCAAGACCTGCGCCGATACTGCCGAACAAATCGCCTTCGACCTTGCGCGCGGCCGGCACCAGCGCCGCGATCTTTTCGCGCAGCAGGCGCACGCCGCTCGATCCACCCGTGAAGAACACAGTATCGACGGCTTCCGGCGCCACGCCCGCGTCGCGCAGCAGACGCAGCACGGTTTCTTCGACGGAACCGCACAGGTGGCCGATGGCTTCGTCGAACTGCGTACGTTTGAGCAACAGGCTTTGCGCGGGCGACAAGCGGTCCAGCTCCAGCTGCACTTCGGCCGCGTCGGACAGGGCAATCTTGCCCTCTTCCACTTTCATGGCCAGCCAGTGGCCGGCGCGCTCGTCGATCAGCTTTTGCAGACGCCCCATCTTGTCTTGCTCGCGCGCATCGCGGCACACGTCGGCCAGCTGCACCCAGATTTTCTTCGTGTAGGCCAGATTGATCGTGTGCCACGTCGCCAGGTTGAAATAATAGCTGGACGGCACTTCGCTATTGTTGTTCAGGCGGCTGCCATAGCCAAGCAAGGGCATGACGGACGACAGGCTCAGGTATTTATCGAAATCCGTGCCACCGATGTGCACGCCGCCCGTGGCGAGGATATCGTCACGGCGCTCGGCCTTTTTCGCCCGTTCCGGCGACAAACGCACCAGCGAAAAGTCGGACGTACCACCGCCGATGTCGGCGATCAGCACCAGCTCTTCCTTGGCTATCTGCGACTCGTAGTCGAACGCTGCGGCAATCGGCTCGAACTGGAAGGCGACGTCCTTGAAACCGACGGAACGGGCCACTTCGGCCAGGGTGTCCTGCGCCAGCTGGTCCGCTTGCGCGTTGTCGTCGATAAAGAAGACGGGACGACCGAACACGGCGGACGAGAATTCGCGGCCGGCGGACTGCTCTGCGCGGCGTTTCACTTCACCAATGAATTGCGCCAGCAACATACGGAACGGCAGCGCGCGGCCACCGACTTCCGTCTGGCCATCGATGAGGCTCGTGCCCAGCAAGCTTTTCAGCGAGCGCATCAAGCGCCCCTCGTAACCGGCCAGATAGCCGGCCAGCGCCGCGCGGCCAAAACTGACTTCCTCGTCTTCCGCATTGAAGAAGACGACGGACGGTAAGGTCGTCTTGCCATCTTCCAGGCCGAGCATGGTGCTCTGCCCTGGACGTGCCCAGCCTACCGTGGAATTTGACGTGCCGAAATCGACGCCGCAAGCATTGGCCATGTCGACCCTTCCCTGAATAAAGGGGCGTTATGTTATCAGAAGGCAGGCTTTTGCACCAGCAAAACCCGTTCAGCCCGGTCAACAGCATAAGCTTGCTTTGCATCAAGTACCAACCACACGCAAAAGATACTCTTGGGAAATTAACGCCGAGCAACTCGGCCAGCTCCCGGAGACCCATCGTGCCCCATGCTTCCCTGCGCCACCTGCCAGCAGCTTTGCTGGCCGCCTTCCTCGTTTCCCTGGCCGGCTGCGGCGGCGGTTCGGCCGACACCCAGGCCGGCGCCGGTTGCGGGCTGCACAGCACGGCAGGCTGCGGCGGCAGCCCGCCGCCGGTCGTCAATCCGCCCGTGACGCCTCCAGTGACGCCGCCCGTGATTCCGCCCGTCACGCCGCCCGAACCGGCCAGCCTGGCCAGCGCCGTCAACCTCGTGTTTTCCAGTACGGAACTGGCCTCGGCGGGCCTGGCCGGCGGCGAGGTGGCCGTCACGGCTCTCGTCAAGGATGGCGCCAATCTCGCCTTGCCCAACGCGAAGATTTCCTTTGCCGCCGATTCCGGCATCCTCGGCAGCGTCGACGCCGTGACGGACAAGAACGGCCAAGCGCGCGCCCTGCTGGGCACGGGAGGCGCCAACAGCAACCGCAGCATCACCGTAACGGCCAATGTGGGCACGCGCAGCGGCAAGGGCACGGTGGCCGTGACGGGCAGTACTGTAGAGCTGCTGGGGCCGGCCGCCCTGATGCTGGGCCAGAGCGCCGACCTCACCGTCACCGTGCGCGACTCGGCGCGCAAGCCCGTGGCCGGCGCCGCCATCGCTTACAGCACGGGCACCGGCAACGGCGTACGTGTCAAGGATGGCGGCGCGGCGCTCAGCAATGCGCAAGGCCAGCTGGTGCTGCGCCTGACGGCAAGCAGTCTGGGCAGGGACGCCGTGTCCGTCAGCGCACTGGGCGCCGCCGCCACGCAGCCTTACGCCGTGGCGGGCAGCGACCTGCGCCTGAGCCCGGCCGTGGGCCAGGATGCCAGCGGCGCGGACGTGCTGGCGGAAGTGGCCACCCTGGCATGCCAGCCCATCGACGCACGCTACGACAAGGCGGGCGTGGCGCAAACGGGCAGCGCCAGCCTGTCGAGCTCGCGCGGCAGCCTGTTTGCGGACATCGCCTGCAGCCAGGCCTTGCCCACCAGCTTGGTGTTCAGCAATGGCAACTTGCCGCGCCATTGAGCCCTGCCAGCAAGCTGGCCGTGCAAGCGGATCCGGCCGTGCTGCGCGCCAACACGGCGGCATCGGCCGACAATGCCAGCGCCAATATGAGCACCATCAGCGCCGTGGTGCGCGATGGCGCGGCCAACAACCTGGTCAAGAACGCGCCCGTGCTGTTTACCATCTTGAGCGACCCCAGCGGCGGCTACCTGCGGCAGGCGGGCCGGGTGCTGACGGGCAGCGACGGCCTGGCGCGCGCCGAGTACGTGGCGGGACCGGCCGACAGCGGCCGCGACGGCGTGCTGATCCAGGCCCGCATCGAGGGGGCTGCGCAAGCGGCGGCCACGGCCCTCGTGCACCTGACGGTGGCGCGGCAAGCGCTGTCGGTCAAGCTGGGCACGGGCAGCCTGCTGCGCGAGTATTCGGCCAGCGTGCTGCAGAAGGACTTTGCCGTGTTCGTGTCCGACAGCGCCGGCAACGCCGTGCCCGGCGTCGCCATCACGGCCGCCGCCTGGCCCAGCCGCTATGCCAAGGGATACTATGTGTGGCAAGCGGACAAGCCCGAGTTCCCCGACACGGGCGTCTGGCGCCTGGCCCTGCCCAATTACAGCTGCGCCAACGAGGACGTCTTGCGCAATGGTATTTTTGACGCCGCCTACGATGGCAACGGCAATGGCGTGCTCGATCCGGGCATTCCCCTGACCGTCAGCGCAAGCGGCCTGAGCGACGCGCTGGGCATGGCCACCGTCACCGTCAGCTATCCGCGCAACTTCGGTTCCTGGGTACGCATCGCATTGACTGTGCGGGGCACGGTCAGCGGCACGGAAGCGAGCGCCACGACGGACTTGCCCTTACCCACCCTGGCCAGCGATTTCAGCGCGCGCCGCGTGGACCCGCCGGGACGCCTCAGCCCCTATGGCGGCGGCCCCTGCGACAGTCCAGATTAAGAAGCAAGCATACCACTTGCCATTAAATCAAATTATTTGCAACATGGATAAGAAAACAGTCTTGCCACATGGAAATATTTTCGCTATGCTCATTTTTCCCGCCCAGGCCGCCACAAGCGGCCGGGCCTGCAGGAATACTTTGAGACAGGTTGCTTGCCAGACCAATATGCGAAAAAAGAATACTGTAGCCCGGACACCCAGCACCACCGCCCGCCCCGTATCCAGCGCCGGACGGCGCGTGACCTCGTATGACGTGGCCCTGCTGGCCGGCGTGTCGCAATCGGCCGTGTCGCGCTGCTTCAAGCCGGGCGCCAGCGTCTCGCCAGCCACCCACGCCAAGGTCATGCAGGCGGCCATCAGCCTCGACTACATCCCCAACGCGGCCGCCCGCAGCCTGATCACACGGCGCTCAAACCTGGTGGCCGTCATCATTTCCAACCTGGCCAATCTGTACTATCCGCAAGTATTGTCCGACCTGAGCCAGCAAATCGCCCGCCAGGGCAAGCGTCTCTTGTTGTTTACCCTCGAGCGCGAAGCGGACATCGGCAAGGTCTTGTGCGATGTGTGGCAGTACCAGGTCGATGGCGCCATCGTGGCCGCCTGCCTGTCGGACGAACAGATGGCCGAATTCGGCCGGCGCGACGTGCCGCTGGTGCTGTTCAACCGCAGCCCGCGCGAGCACGCCGTGCATGCCGTGCTGTGCGACCAGGCCGAAGCGGCGCGCCTGCTCGTCTCGCGCCTGGCCGAGGCGGGCCACCGCCAGTTCGCCATCATCGACGGCCCCGGCGACTCGGCCGTCGCGCAGGAACGCAAGGCCGGCATGCTGGACCGTTTGCTGACCCTGGGCTTGCCCGCGCCCATCGTCGTCAGCGGCAACTACGATTACGCCAGCGGCGGACGCGGCTTGCGCAAGGTCATCGACCGCCTGGGCCGCGTTCCGGACGCCGTCATTTGCGGCAACGACATCATGGCCATCGGCTGCCTGGACACGGCGCGCCACCAGATGGGCATCGAGGTGCCGCTGCAGATGTCGGTGGCCGGTTTCGATGCGCTGGAAGCATCGGGCTGGCTCAGCTACGACATCACCACCCTGCGCCAGCCCGTGCAAAAGATGGCCACCGATGCCGTCGCCATGCTGGGCGAACTGATGGAACGGCGCGGCGGCATCGCCGAGCGGCGTCGCTATTGCTCGTATCTGGTCGAAGGGAGTACGGCGAGGCTGACTGCCGAGCAGCCATATTTCGGCATGATGGCCGCCGCCTGAAAAACGCCCGTGGCGTTGTTGCCTGCCCCTCGCTGTACTATTCGTACTGTCTTCGGGGCCGCGCCTAGCCACAGGCGTTTTTCAGACGCTCGCACTTCTCTGCCAAAAACCTTGCACATAAAAAACCTCGCATTGCTGCGAGGTTTTTCATTTCAAGGCCAGGGAATCAACCGAAGATCTTGCCCTTGAGCATATTCAAGCCTTGGCTGACGAGGTCATTGCCTTCCGGTACCTGACCATCAGGGGTCAGTTTGTCGATCAGCTGGGGCAGCAAGGCGGCCAGGCCGCCCGAGGCCGCGTCCGGTGCGACGCCCGCTTTTTCCGCGATCTGGGTGATCGTGTCGCTACCGAGCGCATCCTTGATCTGTTCGCCGGAGACAGGCGCATTGGCACCCGTGCCGATCCAGCTGGCCACCTGGTCGCCCAGGCCGCTTTCCTGGAATTTCTGCAGCAGGCCGGGCAAGCCGCCATGCTGGTTGACCAGGTCCATCACACTGGCCATCAATCCCGATGGGGCTTCCCCGTCAGCACTTTTGTTGCCCAAAGCGCTCATCGCCTGTCCTGCAAGTTGATCTAGCAAACTCATCGTATTCTCCTGAACGCTATCGATTGGTGCCGCGTGACTGCGGCGTCGGTATGGCGCAGACCATTCTGCGCCACGGAAATCATTATACTATGAATAATAAAAATGCTATAATTGCAATCTTGAGACGAACGCACAGATCGCCTCACTGTCGAGGCATCCACCTCCATCATATTTAGTTCGGCACAACTTGCAAGCGTAAATTGACAGTTTGCAAAAACGTGTAGAATTAATTTTCCACTTACTGAGGAGTATCAACACATGAACATCAATAAAGCGGTAGACAAGGCTTACGAAAAAAAGACCTTCAAGGAAATCGCTGATGCACCCGTCGATGCGCTGCAAGGCGTGAGCGAGAAGGATGCGGAGCTCCTCAAGCAAGCGTTCAATATCAAGACCGTGCGCGATCTGGCGAATCTGAAATACTCGAAGTGGGCACGCGCCATCGTTACCCTGGCCGATACGGAAGAATAAACCGGGCCATGCCGCAGGCATTCCCCTCAACACAGCCCGCCCCAGTCGGCGGGCTTTTTCATTCCGGCCCACTATCGGCTCGCAAGCCGATAGCCGCGCGGAGGCGCCGTTGACCACGCCGCTGACCCTGCCCGGCATCTGCTGGCCCCTGCAAGCGAGCACGGGCCACCTTGCCGTCACCACGCAGCACATCACGGGCCACTTTCGCGCCGGCGCGGGCGAAGACGCCATCATCGTGTGCGATCTGCTGGCAGCCGGAAAGTTCCGCAACGGCGCGGCGCGCCACTGGTGCCGTACGCACCAGTGCTACTGGGGCGCGCAGGCCGACGTGGCCGACTGGCAGTCAACGGGGCAGATGCGTTGCCGCCAGCACGCCAGTCCCATGGGCTATGTGCTGTATCCGGCGCTGTTCGATCCCAGCCAGTTTCACGCCACGACCTTGCGCACGGAGCAAGATGGCTTGCTGCAACTGCGCGCCAAGGCCGATGACGGCGGCGCCCTGCTGGCGCGCGATGCGGCCGCGCTGGCCATCGACTGCCGCGCCCTGCCCGGCCTGTTCCCGCCCGACGTCGTGCAGCTGAACATCACGCCACCGGCCGCGCAAGCGTTCACCGCCGCCTTGCAGGCAGGCACGCCGCTGGACTGCAGCGACTGCGCCCGCTGCGGCCATCCGCACCTGGACCTGGGCAGCTTCGCGCTGGCGCCGCACCGGCGCCACAGCTGCGGCCATTGCGGCCACGACGCTTCGCACAGCGCAACTGCCATCGTCTCGACGCCCCTGTGGCGGCTGCGCCTGCGCTACGCGCAATGGTTCTGAAGGTGCGCCCGCCCACAGTCGGCCTGGTCGCTTGTGCGTAGACTGGCCCCATCACCACCACGAGGACGCCCCCATGCTACAAACGCAACACCAGGACGAAAACGGCCAGCCAGGCGACGAGGGCGATTTATCCGACCTGCTCAGCGAATTGCGCATCCTCTTGCCGGGCGCGCAGATGCTGACGGCCTTCCTCATCATCCTGCCCTTCAACGGCGGCTTCGCGAAGATCGTGCAGGCGGAAAAAGTCGTCTTCCTGCTGACGTTTTTCCTGTCCATGACGAGTCTGGTACTGCTCAGCGCGCCAGCCATCCAGCACCGCGTCATGCGCCCCCTGCAAGACCGCGAACGTTTCAAGCGCGTGGCCGACCGCATCATGATGTGCGGCGCCTTCTCCCTGGCGCTGGCGTTTATTCTGGGCACCAATCTGGTGATGTCTGAAGTGTTCGGCCATATCGCCGGCATCATCGCCGGCGTGCTGATGGGGTCACTCATCATTTGCATGTGGTGGTGGCTGCCCCTGCATTTGAAGAACAGCAAGAAAATCTGATCCGGCCGCTTACTTTTGCAGGATGGTGATCTTGCCGTCCGCTTCCAGGAACGCGCATTTCATGTCCGCCAACGGACAATCAGCCTCGCGCAGCGCCTGCTCGACATCGCCGCCGGCCACCCGGCATTTCTTGACGACATCATCAAAAATCTTGCCGTCGCGCCCCAGCAGCACAGGCGTGCCGTCGACCAGGTCGGCGAACTTGCGGCTGCGTGAACTCAGCCATGCGATCAGCATATTGAGGCAGATCAAAGTCAACGCCAGGACAAGGCCGGCGGGAACGGATTCGTCGCCGCCGGACAGGGAATTCGATACCGCCTCGCTCAGCAGCATGACAACCAGCAAGTCGAACGGCGTGAATTGCCCTACCGTCCGCTTGCCCGTCATGCGTACCATCAGCAGCAAGGCAAGGTAGATGATGACGGCGCGCGCCACCAGTTCCCACACCGGCACATCCATATCGAACATGGCAATCCTCCCTACACGTGATTGCCTTATTTATACGTCTTTTTGCTCCGGCATGGCCACACCGGTGGCCTGCTCCAGCGGGTGCGCGGCGGGGATGGCCAGCAGCATGGGCTCGCTCAGCATTTACGGGCGAAGCGCTGCAGCAAACCTGGTCTGCATTACAGCAAGCAAGAACCAATTCCACCACAGCCGCGCATTCTTCGCCCGCCTGTGACGGAATCGGACAGATTCCGTGTTATCGTTAACAAAGAGCGCAGGCGTGGCTGGGTGCAGTGCAGCATATTTTGGCCGGCTCCCGGCAGAACTTGCCCGAATCTTTTACAATGTTATCTTTGGGCAGCTCATATAGCCCGAAAATACCGGCCAGCCGTCGATTCTGGCGGCGCATTGCCGCTTCCGGCTGAGCCACAGCACGCCTCTTCACCCTGTCGTATCCTTATCCAACTAACAAGAACATGCACGCATCCGTAGACCCATTGATACCGCGCGTCACCGCGCCTTTTGGCGCTGGCTATGCCGACCTGGCCCTGGCCATCGGCGGCCTCGCCATCGGCACGGGCGAATTCGCCTCCATGAGCATCCTGCCCGTGGTGGCCGACGACCTGGGCACGACCCTGCCGCAGATGAGCCACATGATCAGCGCCTATGCGCTGGGCGTGGTCATCGGCGCGCCCCTGATCACGATCTTCCTGGCCCGCATGCCGCGCCGTTTGATGCTGATCTGCCTGATGCTGATGTTCGCTGGCGGCAACCTGCTCAGCGCCATCGCTCCCAACTATGGCTTGCTGGTCGTCGCGCGTTTTGTCGCCGGCATCCCGCACGGCGCCTATTTCGGCGTGGCGGCGCTGGTGGCGGCCGCGCTGGCCGAACCGGACAAGCGGGGCCAGGCCGTCGCCCGTGTCCTGATGGGCTTGACCGTGGCCAATATCTTCGGCGTGCCGCTGGCCACGTATATCGGCCAGACCCTGGGCTGGCGCTCGGCCTTTTTGCTCGTCGCCGCGCTGGGCCTCTTGACCATGCTGATGGTGCGCATCTTCGTGCCCATGGTCGCCGCTGGCGACTCGAGCCCGCGTCGCGAACTGGGCGTGTTCCGCCGCCTGCAAGTGTGGCTGACCCTGCTGATGGTGGCGATCGGCTTCGGCGGCATGTTCGCCGTCTACACGTTTATTACGCCAACCTTGCTGGAAATCACGAAAGTGTCGCCCCTCGTCATTTCCATCTTGCTGGCCATTATCGGCGTCGGCATGACCGTGGGTAATCTGATCGGCGGCTGGCTGGCCGACCGCTCGCGCCTGTGGACCATCTTCGGCGTGCTGCTGTGGAACGTGGCCGCCCTGGCCGCATTTACCTACACCAGCAGCAATGTCTGGCTGACGGCCATCAACCTGTTCGCCATCGGCGCCGGCATCGCCGTTGCCCCCGCCGTGCAGACGCGCTTGATGGACGTGGCCGGCGACGCGCAAACCGTGGCCGCCGCCCTCAACCATTCCGCCTTCAACATCGCCAACGCCCTGGGCGCCTGGGCCGGCGGCATCGCCATCGCCATGGGCATGGGCTTGCGCTCGACGGGCTGGGTCGGCGCCATGCTGGCCTGCGGCGGCATCGTCGTGCTCGGCATTTCCGTGCTGGTGGAAAACCGCAGCCGCAATGTGGGCGGCGCGCAGCCGGCTTGATGCTTGCGCATAGGCATGATAATTTTCTTTGTATAGTTATCATTTCCTATATCATGGATAAAGATCGGATCTCGCAATTCCTGCATATCCGATTTCTTTACATGATGAAGCGTGCAAGCCATGAACAAAGCAATCATCGTCAGGTATAAATCTGAAAGCTGCCATCTGTGAATGCGGCGACCATCTTCATTGACGAGGTTCTCGGACGAGCGCAGCAAGGCATAACCGAGCCGTTTATTTGCCGAGGCGACGACGGAGCGATTTACTTTATCAAAGGCAAGGGAGCTGGTCGGCGTAGCCAGATTTGTGAGTGGGTTTCGGCGCAGCTGGCGACCGAATTTGGTCTTCCTATCGCGGAATATGCATTGGCCGAAGTAGCTGAGGAGCTCATTGAGGCAAATGCATTTCCAAATATTAGCCAACTCGGTAGCGGGATAGTCTTTGCGTCGAAAGAGCTTCCTCATCCACAAGAGCTGACAGCGATCACACGAGACCTTGTGCCAGATCAAGTGGCAAGCGATGTGTTGGTTTTCGACTGGTGGTTGCATAACGAAGATCGTCATTTAACTGCACGCGGCGGCAATCCTAACCTGCTGTGGGACATGCAGAGTTCAGCATTGGTCGTGATCGACCATAACCAAGCCTTCGATCGCCATTTCGACCCACGCAACTTCCTGAAAACGCATGTGTTTTCGAGCAGGTGGAATGACATTTTTAGCGACCATTTTCAGCGCGAACACTACGCAAGGAAGTTGGCGGCAATTTTGCCAAAATTAGCGGATATCCGTGCTAACATACCTGACTCTTGGTGGTATGTTGATGAGGGCGTCCCGGCAGATGTGACGTGGGATGAAATCGAAGCATGTCTGCAACGGTGCCGCCGAGAAGATTTTTGGAATACCCCATGAAAAAGTTCGCCTGCCAATATGCTCTTTTGCGATTTCGCCCGTTTGTCGAAACCGGAGAGTTCGCCAACGTCGGTATTGCGCTGATCGCCCCCGAAGCGCGCTTCTTTGGCTTCCGCATACTGAAACGGTATGCCCGTATTACACAGTTTTTTCATCAGCTTGACCGTCAAATCTACTTGGATGGCCGCCAACTTTTTAAAGAAGAGATGGATCGCTTCGCTGTCGAGCTTCGGCGTTTGGCATTGGATGGGCGAAAAACACAGCCTGATGTAGTGCTCGCAAGAAATCTGTTTGCTGAAGTGGTTCGCCCACGAGAAGCCATGCTGCAGTTTGCCGATCAACGCGTCGTTATGGCGGAGGATCCAAAAGCCAAACTTCTGCAGCTATTTGATCACTATGTCGAACGCAACTTTGTAACCAAGGAATATCAGGAGCGTTTATTGGAAAACAATGTTCGCAAACTCCTCTTCAACGCGCAAGTCGGAGCACGATATCAACGTGAAAAGGTTGGCACGGAAGATTTCGCCGTAAACTTCCCCTTTGTCGACATGGTTGAAGGCAAAGCTGAGCGAGTTATCAAGCCGCTTTATCTTGCCCAAGGCGATAGCACCAAGATCCTTACGCATGGCGGTCAATGGGTTGATAAAGTACGGCGCTTACGCAAACGCAATGCATTACCACCAAACGTCTTGTTCCCGGTCACTCAACCGGCAGCCAACACCAAGCCCTATCATGCATTCCAAGAAATTATGCAAGATTTGCTGGCAGAAAATGTACAGGTAGTGGCTGCGGACGATGAACGCCAAATTCTCAAGTTCGCTACGGACAGAAGCTGACTATATCTGATCATAGTAGCGATCTTGAAGGTGGGAGTACCGTTCAAAGTGCCCGTGAATGGCCAAGGTCACTATCCATAGCGCACGGATTGACAGGCGCCCTACTCTGCGACAGCAAACGCCACCGCCGCCTCGCAATGAATGGCCGTGGTATTAAATAACGGCAAGTCAAACTCGCCGGGGTTGACCAGCAATGGAATCTCCGTGCAGCCCAGAATCACGCCCTGCGCGCCTTGCAGCCGCAGTTTCTCGATGATGCCTAGGAAGATGTTCCGGCTGGCATCGGTAACAATATTCTGTACCAGTTCCGTGTAGATAATGTCGTGGACGACTTCCTGATCGGCCGCATCGGGCGTCACCGTGGCGATGCCAAAGCGCTCCAGCGCATCGTGATAAAAGCGGCCTGCCATGGTCTGTTTGACGCCCAGCAAGCCCACCTTGCACACGCCCGACTGCTGCACCCGCTTCGCTGTTTCCTCGACGATGCTGATGAAAGGCAAGCCGATCCGCGGCACGACGGCCGGCGCGAAGCGGTGCGCGCCATTCGCGCACAGCAGGAAAAAATCCGCACCCATGCCTTGCAGGCGCCGCCCTTCCTTGACGAGGAATTGCTCGATGGCGTGGGAATCGGCTTGCGCCGCGTGCGCCACGAAATCGGCCTGATCGATGCTGACCAGCATGATGCGCGCGCTATGCGCTGGACCGATGCGCGCCACCAGCATTTCATTGAGCAAGCGGTAGTATTCCAGGGTGGAAGCCCAGCCGATGCCGCCGATCAAGCCTATCGTTTTATGTTGCACGTCTATCCTGGCAAAAAAGAGTTTCGTACATTGTATGTCACGCGTATCCAGACGACGGCAGAGAAGCACGCAGCGCTGCCGCCATCCAGATGGCGCGGCACCTTGCCGTCTACCCTCCGTATCTACCTGATGTCATGGCCATTGGAGGTCTGCCGCCGGTAGTCGCGCTCAAACGCGGCCAGGCTCTCCGCCTGCGCCCACAGGCTGGCGATATAGCGAAATTCATCCTCGAACGGCTGCTCGAAATCGGCCACGTCCGTCGCATACTCGCAATTGCGGCTCAGCATGACCAGCCAGTCGGGATAATCGAGCGCCGGGTACAAGCGGGTCAAGATGGCATCGAGCGACTGCACGCTTTCCCGGCCGGCAAGGTAGGCGGCGCGCAACTCGACGATGTATTTGCCAGCAAGGAATTGCTGATCGAGCCTCTGCGCACCCCGGTAGCGCTCGATAATCATGTCGGCCAGCGGCAGTACCTCGTCAACACCCCGGGCACTGGCCAGCAGCACGACCTCGAGGTCGTCGCCTTCCTGGTCCAGACGCAGGCGTTCCACGGCCCAATCCACGCAGCGGTCCGCCGGGACGAAACCCATGCGCAGCTGGAAAACGGCAATTTCCAATTCTGTCAGTTGTTGCATGCCATTCATTTTGCTGATGCCCTCCTCACTCCGCCCGCAGCATCTTCTGCAGCACCGCATCGAGCTCATAAAAATCCACGGGCTTGGTCAGGTGCAGATCGAAGCCCGCATCGGATGCCATCTGGCGATCCTTGTCCTGGCCCCAGCCCGTGACGGCCACGAGGATGGCGTCCTTGCCGCAGGGTTCACTACGCAACAGCCGTGCCACGTCGTAGCCGTTCATGTCCGGCAAGCCGATGTCGAGCAAGATGACTTGCGGCATGAACACTTGCGCGGCCGCCATGCCGGCCGGGCCGTCATAGGCCGTGCGCACTTCATAGCCGAGGATGTCGAGCGCCAGCGCCAGGCTTTCGGCCGCGTCGGCGCTGTCGTCGATAACCAGCACCTTGCCCTCGCGCGTGCCAGCCAGCAAGCGGCGGTTGGGCTCGGGCGGCGCTTGCAGCGGCACGGCGGGCAGCGGCAGGCGCAATATGAAGGTGCTGCCCAGCCCCACGCCATCGCTGTGCGCGCTGATGCTGCCGCCATGCAATTCGGCCAGGCCGCGCACCAGCGACAGGCCGATGCCCAGGCCGCCCTGTGCCCGCGACAGGGCCGGCTCCAGCTGCGAAAACATGTCGAAGACCTTGTCCAGGTGCTCGGGCGCGATGCCGATGCCCGAATCGCGCACGGTAATGTGCACGTCGTTTTCCGTGCATGCCACTTCCAGCCCGATGATGCCGTTGGCGGGCGTGTACTTGACGGCGTTGGTCAGCAGGTTGGTGATCATCTGCCCCAGGCGCGTGGCGTCGGCGTCGAGCCAGATGGCTTGCGGCCATTGTTCCACGTGCACCGCGTGGCCGGACTGCGCGGCCAGTTCCGCCACGCTGTGCAGGGCCGCTTCCACCACGGGGGCCAGCTCCACGCTGGCGCGGCGCAGTTCCAGGCGCCCCTGCGTGATGCGCGACACTTCCATCAAATCGTCGACCAGGTGCGTCATGTGCGCCACTTGCCGGCCAAGCACGTCGCGGGCCCAGCGCAACTGCGGATCGTCCAGCTGCGCCAGGCGCAGCACTTCCAGCACATTGCGCATGGGCGCCAGCGGATTGCGCAACTCGTGCGCCAGGGTCGCCAGGAACTCGTCCTTGCGCCGGTCGGCGGCCGCCAGCCGCTCGTTGAGTTCGCCAGCCTCCTTGCGCGCCAGCTGCAGCTGCTGTTCGTATTTGCGCCGGTCGCTGGCGACAAAGACGGCGATCTCGTCATAACGCACGCCCTCGTGCACGCGGCGCACGGCGTTGAACAGCATCGGTATGGATTGCCCCTGGCGCTGGCGCATGTCGAGCAGAATTTCCGACACGCTGCCCTGCACCTGCATCAGCGGCAGCCAGTGCGTCTGGTGGAACACGCGCCCGCCGATGGTCAGCAAGTCTTGCAGTTTCTTTTTCCCGAGCACTTCCGCGGCGCCATAGCCGAGCCAGCCGCAAAAGGTGGCGTTCGCCTGCACGATGGTGCCGTCGGCCGTGCACAGCAGCAAGCCGCAGGCCGCGTGCTGGAACAAGGTACTGGTATCAGGCAAGGAAGGCATGGTGTCGCGCATTACAGGTGCAGGCCGTCGAGAAAGCGGCGGATGGCGCGGTAACTGGCATCGGGCGCGCTCATGTGCGGGCAATGGCCGACATTGTCGACCACGTGCAGGCTGCTGCGCGGCAGCATCTCGCGCAAGTACTCGCCCACGGATGGTGGCGCGATGAAGTCGTCGCTGCATTGCACGATCAAGGCCGGCGTGCTGTTGCGCGGCAAGATGGCGCGGTGGTCGGACAAAAAAGTGGTTTGCGCGAAATGCCGGGCAATGGCCGGATCCGTGCGGCAAAAACTGTTCACAAGATCGTCTCCCAGCCCCGGCTGCCCGGGCGCGCCCATGATGGCAGGTGCCATGCTGGCGGACCAGCCCAGGTAATTGCTGTCCATGGCATCAAGCAGGTCGTCGATATCGGCACGGCTGAAGCCGCCCCGGTAGCCAGCCGCCGCATCGTCGACATAGCACGGCGACGGCGCCAGCATGACTTGCGCGGCGAACAAGTCCGGCTCGGCAATCGTGGCCAGCAAGGCGCTCATGGCGCTGACGGAATGACCGACGCAAATCACGGGACCGCCGCCAACGGCATGGATGACCTGGCGCAAATCGGCGCCATGCGCATCGAGCCGCGCATAGCGATCGAAATCATAGGCGCCCTGGTCGGAAGCGCCACTGCCGACCAGATCGAACAGCACGGTGCGGTAGTGCGGACGAAACAGGGGCTCCAGGTAGCGCCACATGGTTTGATCGCAGCCAAAACCATGCATGAACACCATGGTGGTTGCCGCGCCCGCCTGCGCCGTACCGCTGCGTTCGCTCACGCGGACATTGTTCCGATCTTCTATACGCATGCCGCTTTAACCTTGAATATTTCCATGTGGAATGTAAATTAACTTCTTGCTAGCATCTTAGCATGCGCCATTTGACTCGAGGCAACACCATTGGCGCTGGACAAACGCCACGCCACGGCGGATAATGAGAACGATTCCCATTATCAAAATAACAGGCCTGTACCAGGCCCATACTTGGCTTTTCCCTGTGCGCCCCAGTGGCGCCCGCTGGCGGCAACAAGCCGGTTTTATGTTGAAGGTTTGTACCGCATGCGCGCTTTCTGGACTGTCATACACCGCTGGGCCGGCCTCACCATTGCCCTCTTCCTCATCGTCGCGGGCCTCACGGGCGCCGTCACGTCGTGGGACCACGAACTGGACGAATGGCTCAACGCCGACATCATGGAAACGCCAGGCCGCGGTGCCCTGCAGCCGCCGTTCGTGCTGGCGCAAAAAGTGGCCGCCGCCGACCCGCGCGTGGAAGTCAATTACATGACCCTGGGCCTGGAAGAAGGCCATGCGGGTGCCTTCATGGTGCGCCCGCTCACCGATCCGGCCACGAACAAGCCGTTCGTGCTCGACTACAACACCGTCTACATCGATCCCGTCACGGCGCAGATCACGGGCACGCGCGATTCGACGGCCATTTCCCTGTCGCGCCGCAGCCTGATGCCATTCTTGCGCCACCTGCACTACAGCCTGCACGTACCCGCCTTCTGGGGCACGGACCGCTGGGGCTACTGGCTGATGGGCACGGTGGCCCTGATCTGGCTGCTCGACAGCATGGTGGCGTTTTATCTGACCACGCCGCGCCGCTTGCGCCCGCGCGCGCATGACGAGGCGCCGCGCCACCGCGACGCCGCCAACTGGTGGCAGCGCTGGAAACCATCGTGGGTGGTGCGCTGGGCGGCCGGCGGCTACAAGCTCAATTTCGATTTGCACCGCGCGGGCGGCCTGTGGGTGTGGGCCATCATCATCGTCGTCGCGTTCACGTCGTTCTCGCTGAACCTGTACCGCGAAGTGTTCTATCCCGTCATGTCGCTCGTCTCGACCACCACGCCGGGTCCGTATGAAACGCAGACACCGGCACCGTACGGCACCTACATCACGCCCGTGATCGGCTTCGAGCAAGCCGTCGCCATCGCCAAAAAGCAGGCCGTGCAGCGCGGCATCACCTCACCCATCGGCGGTATTTATTACGGCGGCAATTACTCGTTCTACAACGTCTCCTTCTTCGACCCGGCCGATGAATTCGGCACGGCCGGCATGGGCTTGTCGAACCTGTACGTCGACGGCATGGACGGCAGCATCATCGGCCAGCACAAGCCATGGGATGGCACAGCCGCCGACGTCTTCGTGCAACTGCAATTCCCCCTGCACTCGGGCCGCATCCTCGGCATGCCGGGACGCATCATGATGTCCTTCATGGGCGTGATGGTGGCCATGCTGTCCGTGACGGGCATCGTCATCTGGGAAAGAAAGCGGCGTTCGCGCCGCCTGCAGGCGAAAAAGCCCCAGCAATCCACCTGAAGCAACCGCTTCACAAGGGCGCAGGCGGACTCCTTCGGCCTGCGCCGCACACGCGCAACTAATAATAGCGGCCATCCCACCTCCGCACTTTGCTACACGGTAGCCGGCACATGCCGGCTGTCCGCGCTGCGCTTTCCGCTCGACTAATGCAGTTTACTTGCAATAGCATTAGGCACCAGCTATTATTGCAACTCAATTGCATCTACACCTTCGCGCTGCGCCTGCGTCCAGCGCCAGCATCCCATACGCCTTTTAGAGAGTCCTATGCGCCATCACGTATTCGCAGCCGCCATGCTGTCCACTGCCCCGCTCGCTTACGCGGCGGACGACGTCACATTGCAAACCATCAAAGTCCGCGCGGACAGGCCTTCCAGCATCGACAGCGTCGTGCTGGTCGAAAATACACAAGCGCAGAACAGGACCCTGGGCGGCATGCTCGAGCATGTCTCGGGCGTGCAAAGCAGCGCCTTCGGCCCGAATGCCGGCGCCCCCGTGATTCGCAGCCTCAGTGGCAGCCGCGTGCAAATTCTCGAGGATGGCCAGTCCATCCTCGGCATGAATGCGCTCAGCGGCGACATCAACATCCCGTTCGATCCGCTGTTTGCGCGCAGCGTGAGCGTGAACAAATCGTCCGACAGCGTACGTTTCGGCGGCAATGCGATCGGCGGCAGCGTCGACGTCGATTCCGGCCTCATTTCCAGGAAGATGGAGAGCAAGGAGAAAGACCTGGAGCTGGTGCTGCGCAAGGGCTTCAACGATGCCGACGCGCAAGGCTTGCGCATGAATTTCAACGATGGAAAGCGCTTCTCGACGAATCTGCAGATGTCATTCCAGAAGATCGGGCACTACGATATTCCTGGCAACAGCAAGGCCGGCGTGTGCAACAGCCAGCTGTTCCCTTCGAGGGGCGGCGTGAATACCTTCCTGGCCGACAGTTGCCAGAAAGAAGCGCGGATCCAGCAAGTCTACAACAAGGCTTCGCAACCGTTTATCGACCAGTTCATGACGGAAAATCCTGACTGGGCGGATGGCGATTTTTCCTTCTATACGAATCAGCCGACGTCCGTATGGCAGCGCAAGACCTACGTCAATCCGGCCAACCCCGCTTACGTGCCGGGTACGCCAAAGACGGTGCAGAACAAGATCAACAAGGACGTGACACCCGATTACCACGGCACCCTGGGCAACAGCCATGCCAGCAATTCCCACTTTGCCGTCGGCAGCACCTATTTTTTCGATCGCGGCCACGTGGCCGTCAGCCTCGACACCAAGAATAGCGACTATGGCGTGCCGGGCTTTTCCATGGAAAACAAGTCTTTCGGATCGAATTATGACGAGGGGTTGCCCGTCGGCGTCGTGGTCAGCCAGGATAAATATGCGCTGGAAGCCACCCTGCGCGACCCCGTCGCGTATATGGAAAGCGCGCAGCTGCGCGTGTCGCGCCTGAACAATACGTCTGGGGAACGCCTGGGTGCGGCGAAGGCGAATGACTACCGCTTCGACACCAATCAAGCCGAGCTCCTGCTCGCGCACCGGCGCGCGGGGCCATTGAGCGGCGTGCTTGGCCTCAGCCATCAATCCCGCGACGTCACCGGCAGCGGGCCGCAGCTTTACCTTCCCGATGCGAGCACGGCCAGCAGCGCGCTGTTCGTCAAGGAAAGCCTCGACGTCGATTGGGCCACCTTCGATGCGGGTTTTCGCCATGAAAAAGTCGAGCACGACATCCGCCAAAGCGGATTCAAGACGTCAAGGAATGCGAAAAACGCCAAACTCGAGGACAGGTCGTTCAGCCTGAACAGCTATAGCCTGGGGGCCTCGGCCAAGCTGGGCCAGCTGTTCGGTGCCAAGCTGCGCCATGCCTCGTCGGAAAGAGCGCCCGACGTCAACGAATTGTATGCGAGCAACCGCCACTATTCGATCATGACCCAGGAAGAAGGCAACCAGGATTTGAAGGCCGAGCGCGCGCGGAATACCGAGCTTACCGGATTGTTCGGCCATCGCGGCTTCCAGCTGTCCGCCACCGGCTACATCATGAAGTATGAAAACTTTCTGTACCTTGGCCACTCGGGCCTGCAGACGGCCAACCGCCTGCCATTGAAATATTGGAAGCAGACCGATACGACGGTCAAGGGATTTGAGATCGACGCCTCGCAGCTCATTCAGCTTGGCGGCTACGGCAAGCTGAACCTCTCCGCCTTTGCCGACCTGGTCAAGAACAAGGCGGACAATCCGGACAAGCTGCGTGCGCACAACGACGGCGCCTACCTGCCCAACATGCCCACCAACCGCTATGGCGCGAATCTGTTGTGGGAAAACAAGGGGTGGAAGGGCAGGCTTTCCAGCACCTGGTATGACAAGCAGAAGTACCTGGGCAAGAGTGTCAGCGAGGAAGTGCCGCTCGACGGCTACACCATGGTGAACTTCCAGGTGAGCCGCGCACTGCAGGTGCCGAATTCGCCGTTTGCCGGCATCGACGTGTTCATCAGCGGCACCAACCTCCTCGATGACGATGCCAGGCCGCACAACTCCCCACTGAAATACATCGCGCCCTTGCCGGGCCGTGGCTTCCAGATTGGACTGAGCGCCAGGCTCTAAGGCGCGGCGCGGTCCCGCTCCCGCCTCACCATCGCAAGCAGGCTGTCGCCCCGGTTGCCGTCGCAGCAGACGGCCACGCCATCCGTAAAGTCTGGCGCCGTCAGCCGCGTCAGGACGCTGCCGGGCGGCATTTCCAGCGCCAGCCGTGCGCCCCGCTCCCACGCCAGGCGCACGGTACTGCTCCAATGCACGCGCTGCGCCATGTTGGCGGCCAGGCTGTCGCGGATGCGGGCCGGGTCGAACAGTGTGCGCGCCGCGCTGCTGTTCAGATAGACGAGCGATGGGCGGCGCACGACCACGCCATCGAAGGCGGCGGCCATATCGCCCGCGGCAGCGGCCATCAACGGGCAGTGCGACGGCACGCTGACGGCCAGGCGCTTGGCCTTGCTGGCGCCATGCGCGAGGGCCAGCACCATCACGGCGTGCAAGGCGGACTCGCTGCCGGCTATGGCGATCTGGCGCGGCGCGTTCAGATTGGCGACATACACGGGGGTTGCTGCGCCATGCACTTGCGCCAGCAAGGGTTCCAGCTGCGCCAGGTCCAGGCCGATGATGGCCGCCATGCCGTAGCCGGCCGGATACGCTTGTTCCATCAGCTCGCCGCGCCGCGCCACCAGGCGCACGGCGTCGGTGAAATCGAGCGCGCCGGCGACGACGGCCGCCGCATATTCTCCGATGGAAAAGCCGGCCACCATGTCGGGCAGCGCGCCGCGTGCGGCCAGGGAACGCGCCACCGCCACGCCCGCGATCAGCAAACACAGTTGCACGGCCCGCGTCGACGCCAGCGCGGCAGCCGTGTCCAGCGCCAAAGGATCGTGGCCCAGCACTTCAGCCGCTTCGGCCAGGGCCTCCGCCACGGCAGGATCGTCTGGCAACGCATGCAGCATGCCCGGAGTCTGGGCGCCCTGGCCGGGAAAGGTAAACAAGACGCTCATGCCAGCTCCCATGGCGTGGCCGTCAGCACCGGGCCGTGATCCGTTTTCAGCAAGACCCGGCCCCGCCCCGCCGCCCACTCGGCATACGCAAAGCCGCCACGGCCCGTGTCGATCTGCAGGTCCAGCCGGCACGCCGTGACAGTGGCCGCGATGGCGCGCAGGGCGTCGGCCTGGGCGCCATCGGGCGGCGCGCCGATGCGCAGCACGAGATCGAGGTCGCTGTCGGCGCGCAGCACGGGCAAGCCGCTGGCCAGCGCGAAACCCACGCCGCCCGTCGGCCCCCAAGGCCAGCCCGTGGCGTGAAGCAGCGGCGCTACCAGCCGCAGCGCGTCGAGCGCGGCGCAGGAAACATCCGGCACTGGCGCATGCGCCAGCATTTCCGGCGTCACACGGCGCACGACGGCGGCGGCATCCACTTCGAACGCATGCCGTTCGCTGCGCAGCCGGCCGCGCATGCCCACGGGGATGCGCCCGGGATCCGTGCCGGCGCGCCGCACCACGAGCGGCGCCGCCCGCAGCCAGGCAGAGTCGGCCCAGGCGGGCAAGGATGCGCCGTCCGGCAAGCCGTCCAACCACAGCAAATCATGCGCGCGCCAGGCTTCCATCAGGCCACCACCGCCTTGACGGCGAAGAACAGCAAGGACGGTCCCAGCAAGCAGCCCAGGCCCGTGTGAAACGTGGCCACCAGCGCGCCATACGGCACCAGTTTGCGGTCGGTGGCGGCAAGGCCCGCCGAGACGCCGCTGACGGTGCCGGCCAGGCCGCCGAAGACCATGGCCGAACGCGGCGTTTTCAGGCGCAGGAAACGCGCCGCGGCGGGCGTGCCCACCATCACCAGGATGGCCTTGATGAGACCCGCCGCGATGCTCAGGGCCATGACGTCCGAACTGGCGCCGATGGCCGCACCCGTGACGGGGCCGACGATGTAGGTGACGGCGCCGGCGCCGATGGTGGTCATGCTGACGGCGTCCGAATAGCCAAATGCATACGCGACGCCGGCACCGACGAGAAACGGCAGCACCACGCCCAGCATCAGCGCCACGACGCCGATCAGGCCAGCCTTGCGCGCTTCCGTCGCCTGCACTTCGAAGGCCGTGGCGACGATGGCAAAGTCGCGCAGCATGGCGCCGCCCATCAGGCCGATGCCGCCGAACAGCGACAAATCGGCCAGTCCCTTGTGGCCGCCGCTATGCTCGCCGCCCCAGTAAGCGAGCCCCAGACCGATCACGATGGCAATGGCCGAGCCATGCACGCGGCCGAAGGTCAGATACTTCGACAGCGCCACCGACAGCAGCATGACCAGGCCGACAAAGGCGAATGCCGTCACCAGGCCATTGTGGATGGCGGCTTTTTCAAAGAGCTCAAGCATGACGGTGCTCCTTGATCAGCATCGAGTCGGCTTCTGCGGCGGGGTTTTCCATCCTGTTAATCAGAGAAATGACGGCGCCGCAGACCAGCACGGAACCGATGGCGGCCAGCACGGCCACCGGCCCGCCGCGCAGGGCAGCCACCACGTCCTGCTGCGCGGCCATCGCCACCACCACGGGAATATACATGGCGCCCCAGTATTCGACGCCCCGCTCCGTCATCTGCGGCAGCCAGCCGCGCCGCTGCATGTAGAGACGGGCGCAGATCAGCAGCAGCATGGCGATGCCCACGCCGCCCACGTTGGTCTTGACGCCCATCAGCTGCCCGAGCAGGTCGCCCAGGAAGATGCCGAGCAAATGGCATAACGCCAGCAGTGCGGTTCCGTAAATGATCATGATTTGTCTCCGTTATAGGAATAGGAATGACTTGCTGTCTTCTCTGTTGTTTCCCCTACCACTGCTGCCCCAGCACCTCCCTGACTTTTGCCGACGCCTGGCGGTGCGGCGCACCCAGGCGGCTGGACAGGTCCGGCAGCGGGTCGGCGCGGATGTCGGCCAGGGCCGCCCGCAGGCAGGCCTCGACGGCGGCCGCGTCCTGCGCCGACGGATCGTCGGGCTGCGCCACCTGCAAGGTTTGCCACAGCAGGCCCAGGGTGGCGTAGTTGCCAATGTCGTAGGCCATCGGCGCGATGGTGGCGGCCAGCGCTTCGAGTGCTTCCACGGTGCGCAAGGTGATGCGCGCGGCCGACGCCTTGCCCATCGCATGCACCATCACTTGCGGGTCGTCGAGCGCGATCAGGCGGTTGGCCTGGTAGCCGTGCGCGAGGAAGGCGCCCGACATGGCCTTGCCGACGATCAGGCCGATCACGGGATGGCCGGCCAGGCGCGCCTCGGCGTAAGCGCCTGCCGCGCCGGCCAGCGCCTGGTGAATGCCGTACGCCTCTTCACGCCGGCCATACGCCTGGCTGGCCACGTCGATGACGGCGACGATGGGGCGTTTCACGGCCAACTCGCGGTCTTCAAGCACCACCTGCCGCACGGCGCGCGCCAGCTGCCACGCCTCGACCAGGCCGACTTCACCCGTGCGGGCGCGCGTAAAACGGTTGTCCGGGTCGGGCAGCACGGCAATGTAGCGCGCCGCTTCGCCCGCCAGCGGCGCGTCGACCACGCGCACGGAAGGCGGATAGCCGTCCAGCGGCGCGGCATGCTGTGTCAGGGCCGCGAGCCAGACGGCGCCGCGGCTCGTATCGGTGATGGCGTTCATGCTGAGGTTCCTTTGCTGTAGATGGCGCGCACGGCTTGCGGCGTGGCTTGCGGGCCGGCGTCCACTTGCGCCAGGCGGGAGAGGAAAACATCGGCCTGGCTGCTGCGGTGCTGTGCTGGCACCCCACGCGCGAACAGTTCGGCCACCGTGGCGCGCATCTGCGCCGTGTCGTCTTCGACATAGGCGTCGGCCAGGCCGCTGTGGAAGCGCTGTTCGCCGCCCGTCAGGCTCCAGATGAACGGTTTGTTGCGCGAGTCGAATTCGTCCACGCCCGCTTCCTGCTCGATCACGGCGGGGCCGTTGAGACCCAGGCGCGCCTCGCGCGTGACGACAAGGTAGCTGCACAAGCCTGCCGCGATCGACATGCCGCCGTAGCAGCCCACGGTGCCGGCCGTAATGCCGATGACAGGCTGGTAACGGCGCAGGTCGACGATGGCCGCATGGATGTCGGCAATGGCAGCGAGGCCCAGGTTGGCTTCCTGCAGGCGCACGCCGCCCGTCTCGAACAGGATCACGGCGCGCGTCGGTATGCCGTTGCGGTTGTCGCGCGCCGCCAGTTCCAGCGCGCCAGCGATCTTCGCGCCGCCCACCTCACCCATGCTGCCGCCTTGGTAAGCGCCCTCGATGGCCAGCACCACGGCCGGCTGGCCGCCGAACAGGCCCTTGGCCACCACCACGCCATCATCCGCCTGGGCCGTCACGCCTTGTTGCGGCAGCCAGGGCGAAGCGATGCCGCAGAACGGGTCAAGCAGTTCGCGCATGCTGCCCGCATCCAGCAAGGCCTTGGCCCGGCTGCGCGCGCCCCGTTCGATGAAGCTGTCACGCTCGAGTAATTGCTGCAATGTGCTCATGCCGCCCTCCCCGCTTGCAATTCTTCGTACGCTTGTTCGATGCGCATGCGCACCACGCCCGGCGTGGCGCCGCAATCGTTGATGACGATGCGCGCCGCCGGCAGCGGCTCGCCGCCGAATACGCGCTGCAACAGCGCATCCCACACGGCGCCCTTGCCATCGACCGAGGTGTTGACGACGATGCGGGTCACGCCATCGCTGCCGGGCTGCAGCAGCACTTCCAGGTCGCCCGAGCCGACGACGCCGGCCAGCGCGCGCCCTGCCGCCGGCTGCCCGGCCGGGAATGTATAGTCACGCGTTTCCATGCGCTTCTCCTTCTGTCAATCGGTCGAGGAACAGGGTGGCCGCCAGCAGATCGGCCGCGCCGCCCGGCGAGACGCCGCGCGCCAGCGCCACCGCTTCCAGCGCCAGCAGCGCTTCGGTGCCGGCGGCAGTGGCCGCGCCGCCGGCCGCCAGCACCCGCGCAGCGCCTGCCTGCACTGCCAGCAAGGCCGATTCGCCGCCGCGCGACAGCACGCAGGTGTCGTCCAGCTGGCTGACTATGGCCAGCAAGGCGTTCAGGCGCGCCGTCGTTTCGTTGTCGCCGCGCTCCCGAGAGGCATGCAGCTGCACCAGCCCAACGCCTGTCACCAGGGGAAAGCCGGCCCGGGCCTGGCCGCGCGCGCCGTCGACCTGGTACTGGCGGCATGCCAGCTCGCCCTTGTTGCCGGTGGCGCCAGGCGCGCCGCGGTCGTGCAAACGGGCCAGCGCGCCGGCCCGCGCCGCCACGGCCTGCGGCGCCAGCGACGCGCCGCGCGCGTCCTGCTGCGCCGCCGCCGTCACCAAGAGGCCCAGTGCCCAGATGGCGCCACGGTGCGTGTTCACGCCGCCCGTGGCTGCCAGCATCAGCGCTTCGCCATCGCGGCCGATGGCGCCGATGCACTGGCGCAGCAAGTCGTCGTCTTCACTCTGCGCGCCGGCGTCGGCCATGGCGGCAAACACGGGCTCCAGCACGCAGGCCGAATGGCACATCAGGGCCCAGTTCAAGTCCGTGTGGGCGCCACGGCTGCGCAAGTCGACCAGGCCAGGTTTCGGCGTCAAGGTCACTTCGTCGAGCAGCGCCTGCAGCACTTGCCGTCCCAACGTGGCGCAGCGTTCCCGCACCGGTGTCATCGTCATCATTGTGCTCATTGCAATCATTACCAGCTCCTGAATTTGGCGGGTGGTTGATACAGGCCGTCCGACCATTCGACCAGGTCGGCGATGCTTTTCGCGGCCAGCAGCGAACGGCTCGCCGCGCCGCGCTGCACGCCGATATCCTCGGGCAGCGCGATCAGGCCGTCGGCGCGCAATTTGGCCGTCGTCTTCGGGTCGTGGCGCAGGCCGATCGGCGTCACGCCGGCGACAGCCGCCAGCATGGCCTTGCGTTCATCGAGCGAGCGGGCCTTGTACAGGTAGGCGATGCCCTCTTCCGTCAGCACGTGCGTGACGTCGTCGCCATAGATCATCACGGGCGCGAGCGGCATGCCGCTGGCCTGGCCCACGGCCACGGCATCGAGCGATTCGACGATCGTCGGCTGGCCGCCATCCTGGAACGTTTCGACCATCTGCACCACCAGCTTCTTGCCGCGCGCGAGCGGATCATCGGTTTCGATCAGGTCCAGCCAGGCCGGCGTCGGGTGGCGCCGGCCATGCGGATCGTGGCCCATGTTCGGCGCGCCGCCAAAGCCGGCCAGCCGGCCATTCGTCACAGTCGACGAATTGCCCAGGCCATCCATCTGCAAGGTGGCGCCGATGAACAGGTCGACCGCGTACTGGCCCGCCAGCTGGCACAGGGCGCGGTTTGAGCGCATGGAGCCGTCGCGGCCAGTGAAGAACACGTCGGGCCGCGCGGCCGCATAGCCTTCCATGCCCAGTTCCGCGCCGAAGCAGTGCACGCTCTCGACCCAGCCCGTCTCGATGGCCGGTATCAGGGTCGGATGCGGGTTCAGCACCCAGTTGCGGCAGATCTTGCCTTTCAGGCCCAGCTGCTCGCCATACGTGGGTAAAATCAGCTCGATGGCGGCCGTATTGAAACCGATGCCGTGATTGAGCGACTGCACCTGGTGTTTTTCATACACGCCGCGAATCGCCATCATGGCCATCAGCACGTGCACGGGCTTGATCACGCGCGGGTCGCGGGTAAACAGCGGTTCGATGAAGAACGGTTTGTCGGATTGCACGACGAAATCGATCCATGAGCCGGGCACGTCGACCCTGGGTAAATCGCTGACGTCGTCGACGATCTGATTGACCTGGGCGATGACGATGCCGTCGCGGAAGGCGGCCGATTCCACCAGGGTCGGCGTGTCCTCGGTGCTGGGGCCCGTGTACAGATTGCCCTGGCGGTCGGCCATGTAGCCGGCCACCATGACGACGTTGGGCGTGAGGTCGACGAACAGGCGCGCATACAGCTCGATGTAGGTGTGGATGGCGCCAACTTCCAGCAAGCCATCCTGCAGGAACTGGGCGATGCGCAGGCTTTGCGTGCCGGCAAACGAGAAATCGAGCTTGCGGGCGATGCCCCGCTCGAACAGGTCCAGGTGTTCGGGCAAGCTGACGCTGGGCATGATCAGGTGCAGATGGTGGATCTTGTCGGGATTGACCTGGGTCAGCATGCGGGCGAGGAAGTCGGCCTGCTTCTGATTATTGCCTTCGAGGACGACGCGGTCGCCCGGCGCGAGCAGCGCTTCGAGCACGGCGACCATGTCGCCCTGCTGCAGCACGGGGCCGTTCGCGTACTGGCGCACGGCGTCCAGGCGGCGGCGCTTCTCGGTGCGCCGCGTGTCCCATTGTTTTTGCCGCTGCGCTGGCGCTGCTGTGGCGGTTGACATCTTGCCTCCGAATTAAGCTATCGAACCCTGACGATAGAGCGAAAACGGGGCCGCGACAATCAACCTGCTACCATGTTCATTACCCTGAAGTTAATGAACTCACGATAATCCGCTGATCATGGCCATCAATGAAGAAATCACGCTGAAAAAGCTCGAGGTTTTTCTCAGCTTTATGGAATTGAACAACCTGGCGCGGGTGGCCGACGCGCTGGGCCAGAGCACGGTCAGCGTGCACCGCGCCCTGCACTCGCTGGAAGACGGCTTGCGCTGTCCCCTGTTCAAGCGCGAGGGCCGCAGCCTGATCCCCCTGCATGCGGCCTACACTTTTGCCGAATCGGCGCGGCGCGCGCTGGCCGAGTGCGAGGAAGGCGTGCGCAAGGTGCGCGAAATGTCGGGCATCAACCCCGTGCGCCTGAAGATCGGTTCGCTGTATTCATTGACCCTGCACTGCATCCCGCAGCTGGTGATCGCCCTGAAGCTGCGCCGGCCCGGTCTCGACATCGACCTGACCCTGGGCTCGAACCGCGAACTGCTGCAAAGCCTGGCCGATGGACGCCTGGACGCCATCATCGTCGGCGTGCAGGAAGAAGAACAGCATGCCGGGCTGGTGGCCGTGCCCCTGTTCCAGGACGACGTCTACCTGGCCGCACCGCTAGCCTCGCCCTATGCGGGCGCCGCCTCGGTGGACTTGCAGCAGCTGCGCAATGACAAATTCGTCACTCTCAACGAAGGTTTCGTCACCTCGCAAAGCTTCAACCACGCGTTCGACCTGGCGGGCTTCGTGCCCGACACGGCCATGCGGGTCGGCGACATCTTCTCGCTGATCAACCTCGTCAGCGGCGGCATCGGCTACAGCCTGCTGCCGGGCCGCGTGCGCGCCTTCAGCTCGCGCATCGAACTGCTGCCGCTGGACGCGCGCTACGGCTCGCACCAGCAGATTACCCTGCTGATGCTGAGCAGCCGCGAGCGCGACCCGAATTTGCTGGCGCTGGCGGCGGAGTGCAGGTTGTATGGACGGCGCGAGCCTGCCGGCGCATGATTACCCATGGAAGGGCTGGGGTCGGACCCTGAGGGTCCGACCCCGGAACTTGCTTTTGGGGTGAGCTTACACCGCACTATCCCAAGGCGCCGACAGCCGCACCGCGCAGTTGATCAATCCCACCATCGAATACGTCTGCGGGAAATTCCCCCACATCTCGCCCGTCACCGGGTGCGTATCTTCCGACAGCAGGCCCAGGTGATTGCGCGCCATCAACATCGTTTCGAAGATTTTGCGCGCTTCGTCTTTCCTGCCGATGCGCGCCAGGGCGTCGATGCGCCAGAAGGTGCAGATGTTGAAGGCCGTCTCAGGCTTGCCGAAGTCATCGGGCGCTTCGTAGCGGCGCATGTAGGGGCCGTCGCACAGCGATGCTTCCAGCGCGTCGACGGTGGCGATGAAACGGGGGTCCATGGGGTCGATGAAGTTGACTTCCGCCATCAGCAGGACGGAGGCGTCGAGGTCGCGCCCGCCCAGGCTTTCTGCGAAGGCCTGGCGCTCCTCGCTCCACGCCTCGCGCAGCAACCTCTCGCGTATCAGCACGGCGCGGCTGTTCCAGTGGTCGGCCCGATCCGGCAAGCCCAGTGTATGGGCGACCTTGGCCAGGCGGTCGCAGGCGGCCCAGCTCATCAGCATGGACGAGGTGTGGACCCTGGCCCGCGTGCGCAGCTCCCACATGCCCGCGTCCGGTTCCGCGTGCAGTTTGAAGGCCTGGTCGCCCACGGCTTCCAGTGCGGCGAACTCGGCTTTTCCGCCCCGGTGGAACAAGCGGTGGTCGAGGAAAGCCTGCGCCGCGCCCAGGACGATGTTGCCATAGACGTCGTGCTGAAAATGTTCCTGCGCCTGGTTGCCGACGCGCACGGGACCATTGCCCCGGTAGCCGGGCAAGTGGTCGAGCATGGATTCGGGCAACTGCTCTTCCAGGCCGATGCCGTACAGGGGCTGGATGTGGCCGCCTTTCGAGCGGGCGACGATATTCGTCAGCCAGCGCAAATATTCTTCCATCGTGCCCACTTCGGACAAACTATTGAGTGCGCGCACGACGAAGAAGGCGTCGCGCAGCCAGCAATAGCGGTAATCCCAGTTGCGGCTGCTGCCAGGCGCTTCCGGAATGCTCGTCGTCATGGCGGCAATGATGGCGCCCGTGTCTTCATATAAAGACAGTTTTAATGTGATGGCGGCGCGGATGACCACATCCTGCCATTCCAGCGGCACGGCCAGGCGGCGCGTGTAGGTGCGCCAATAGTTGATGGTTTCCTTTTCAAAGATGCGCGCCGTCTCGTCGATGCCGCCGGCCAGGGTTTCATCGGGGCCCAGCAGGAAGTTGGCCGTGCCGCCCAGCACGAAATACGTTTCGCTCAGCACATAGTTGAGCGACACATCGGTGTTCAGGCGCAAGGTCTGATCCGGCCCCACGTAGCGGATATGGTGGCTGCCCTGCGTGACCTGCGGCGCCAGCTTGCCCCAGTCGTAGCGGGGGCGCAGGCGCACCCGGATGCGCACGGCGTGGTCGAGCGGGCGCACGCGGCGGATCAACATCAGCGGGCGGAACATGCGGTCGCGGCTGAGGAATCGGGGCGCGAAATCCGTGATTTCCACGCCGCGCCCATCCGTGTCGTACAGCCGCGTGCGCAGCACGGCCGTGTTCGGCTCGTAGAATTGTTCGCTGCGGGCAAAATTCTCGATGTCGATCGCCCACACGCTGCCGTTTTCCGTGTCGTCCAGCAAGGTATTGAAGACGGGGTCGCCATCGAAACGGGGCAGGCAGGACCAGACGACCTGCCCCGCCTGGTCGATCAGGGCGCTGAAGGCGCAATTGCCCACCACGCCGCAGTTGAGGGACGCTTGCGCCGGCGGCGCAGTGGCGGCGGATGCGTGGGCACCGCTGGGGGTGTCATAGGATGTCGTCATCGGCTACTCCTTGAACGGGGATACGGACGCGGCCAGCAATACGGTGCGCAGCACGTCCGGGCTGGCCAGGCGCAGGCTGGCGGCGCTGGGGCCGCTGCCCACTTTCACGCCCTGCCCCCCAATTTGTTGAACATAGGCAAAGCCTGCCTCGTCGGTGGTATCGTCGCCCGCGAACACAGGCAGACGTCCCTTGAACGGCACCTCGGCCATGAAGGCGGCAATGGCGCCGCCCTTGTCCGTGGCGGCCGGCTTGGCTTCCAGAACCATTTTGCCATGCAACAGCAAAAGACCGGGGCACGCTTGCACGGCCAGCGTCATTTCCTGCAGGCACAGCTGCTCCAATTCCGGCGCCAGCCGGTAATGCAGGGCCACGGCGCCGCGCTTGTGTTCCACCAGCAAGCCGGGGTACTTCGCCGCCAGCGTACGGGCATGCGCCAGCACGAGCGATACGTCGGGCGTGGGCGCCACATGCCGTGTGCCATCGGCGCCGCGCCGCTCCACGCCATGCACGCCGGCCACGGGCAAGATCAGTGGCGCCAGCATGGCATCGATCTGCGCCACGGGGCGGCCGGAAACGAGGGCCAGCGCGCCGCCATGCCAGCGCGCCAGCAGCATCAGCGCATCGACCACGCCCGTTTCCAGGCGCACGCCGTCGGGCGTGGGCGCCAGGTCGACCAGGGTGCCGTCGAAGTCGAAGAAGACGGCGCTGCCGGGCGCACTCAGCAGTTGCAGCAAGGCTGCGCTATCGTCGGGAATCTCCGCCATCAGATCCCCTTGCGCCGCTTGATGCGGCTGTGGGCATCGATCTTGGTCATGACCTTGTCGCGCTGGCGCAAACGGGCCGCATCGAGCAGCATGCGCCCGGCCCAGCGGTAGACATTGAAATGTTTCACACGGGCCCGCATGCTCTTCATGCGCTCGCGCTGTTCCACGGGCGGCATCACGAGAGCGCGGTACAGGGCGTCGGCGCCCTGCTCGATATGGTAGGGGTTGATGATCAGCGCTTCGTGCAGCTCGCGCGCGGCGCCCGTGAATTGGCTCAGCACGAGTACGCCCAGCTCGTCGTCGCGCGCGGCGATGAATTCCTTGGCCACCAGATTCATGCCGTCATGCAAGCTCGTCACCATGCAGACCTCGGAAGCGCGGAAATAGCGCTGCAAATCGTCCTGGCCATGGTGTTCCGCTTTCAGCAGGATGGGCACGTAGTTGCCGCTGCCGAAGCGGCGGTTGATGCGCTCAACCATCTTGCGCACCCGGGCGTCAAAACTTTGATACTCATCGAGCGAAGCGCGGCTGGGAGCGGCGATTTGCACGAAAGTAAAGTTGCCAACCATGCCAGGCTGCTGTTCCAGCATGCGCTCGACGGCCTGAAAGCGCTCGACGATGCCTTTCGTGTAATCGAGGCGGTCCACGCCGATGCCCAGCAAGTGGTTGGGCGTCACGCCCAGTTCGCTGCGGATTTGCGCGCGGCAGGTGGCCACGTCGGGCTGGTCCGGGTTATCTTCCGGCCAGGCGATGGAAATCGGATAATCCTCGACTTGCGTCATCTCGCCGCCATAAGAAATGGTCGATGCTTCCGGCTCGATGCGCGTTTCCAGGTAGCGGTCCACCGTTTCGAGGAAATTCTTGCGGTGGAATGGCGTGTGGAAGCCCAGGATCGTGCTGCCCAGCAAACCGTCGAGGATTTCCTCGCGCCATGGGCAAATGCCGAACGATTCCGAGTTCGGCCACGGGATATGCCAGAAAGTGATAATCGTCGCCTTCGGCAAGGCTTCGCGCACCATGCGCGGCAGCAAGGCAAAGTGGTAATCCTGCACCAGCACGACGGGGTTGTCCGTCTTCGCTTCCGCGATCACGGCGTCGGCAAAGCGGCGGTTGACCTTCACATACTGCTCCCAGTCGGACGAGCGGAACACGGGGCGCACATGGGCGATATGGCACAGCGGCCACATGCCTTCATTGGCGAAGCCATAATAATAGCCCTGCTCTTCTTCTTGCGTCAGCCACACGCGGCGCAAGGTATAGCTGGGATTGTCCGGCGGCACGGGCACGTGGTCGAGCTTGTCGACCGTCTCGCGGTCGGCGGAACCGGCGCCATGCGCGATCCACGTGCCGGAACAGGCGCGCATCACGGCTTCCACGGCCGTCACCAGGCCGCTGGCGGGACGCTGCACGGCAACACCGGTCTCTGTTTTGGTGTGGATATACGGCTCGCGGTTCGAGACCACGAGCACCTGGTCGCCGGACAAGTCCGCTTCCAGCAAGGCGCGCAGCTTGTCCGGCGTCCAGTCGGACGACCAGCCGTTATCGCCCTGGCGCTCCAGATGGTATTCCTGCAGCAATTCACGCAAGTCGCCGATCAGCGGCTGCATTTCCGGCGGCGGCGCGGGCGCGGCGGCCGGTGCGGCGGCGGCAACGGCGGGATTGTTCTTCGACAGCAATTCGCCGCGCAGGATGTCCTTGACGGCCGCCAGCCAGCCGCGCCAGCTCAGGTGGGCCACGAACACGGTCATCAGGGAAATGAGCACGGCCAGCACGGCCAGGAAGGCAAAGATAAAACGTTTGGTATCCGTATTGCGGCGCTCGACAAAGCTCATGTCCTGCACCAGCACCAGGCGGCCCAGCTGGGATGCGTCCTGCATCACGGGCGTTTCGCTGATGTGGACTTGCCCTTGCGGCAATTGCGCCAGGGATTTGTACAAGCCGCCCGTGGAAGGCGTGCTCCAGCAGCCGATGGAGGCGGGGTATTGCGCGGACTGGTACAGCAAATGGCCCGCATTGTCGCAAAAGCCGATGGCGATCAGGCGCTCGTCGCGCGTGGCGCCCTGGAACAGTTCGCTGATGCGGGTGGTATCTTGCGCGGGCAGGTATTCGGTGAGCGAAGGCCGGAGGGTTCCAGCGAGCAATTCCGCCCGGCTGTCGAGGTCGCGCACATACCAGCGCAGGGTGATGTTGTCGAGCAGGGGTACCACAATATAGGCAAACAGTCCCAGCACCAGGGCCAGTGGCAGGATGAAGCGCAAGGACATTCGGAGTGATCGTACTATCATCGTTTTCCTTTGCAAAAACAAAAAGCATGGCAAGTATGACTATGTTTCCACTGCGGCGACGCCCGTTTGCTTTCCGTATTGAAACGTCAACGTGACATGGCGCAGCGCAGCAATTGGTTCCAGTATCCACGTTGACGCAGGTCTTATCCGTTCGGCAACGCACCTCCCCGTTACGCCATCTGCCCGTAAAATACCCGCTTCCGACATCCATTTCATTTAAGAACAAGGAGTTTTCGCCTATGGATCTCAGCACGTTCCACTCGCTGATGGGAGGCCCGCTGCGCTCGGCGCTGACCGTGCTCGTTTCCGCCCTGCTCGTCACCCTGGTTGCCATTGGCGTGCACCGGGCCGGCATCGGCCTGCTGAAAAGACTGGCCAATGGCCACCCGCTTGCCAGCAACGTCGCGCGCGTGGCCTTCCGCGCCAGCCAGCTGTGCCTGATCGTCTTCGGCTTGCGCATGGTGCTGGCCAGCGCACCCGACGACACGCCGGGCCTGGTCGCCATGTCGCACCTGGCCAGCGTGGCGCTGATCATCGCGCTGACCTGGCTGGCCATGCAATGCATCGAGTCGCTCAGCATCACGATTTCCCAGATCAATCCCGTCGATGCGGCCGACAACCTGCGCGCGCGCCGCCGGATCACCCAGGCCCGCGTGCTCACGCGCAGCGCGCACGCCATCGTGGTCCTCCTGGGCCTGTCCTTCGTGCTGCTGACCTTGCCCGGCGCGCGGCAGATCGGCGCCAGCCTGCTGGCTTCGGCCGGCGTGGCGGGCCTGGTGGCCGGTATTGCCGCCCGTCCCGTGCTCGGCAATTTCATCGCAGGCCTGCAAATTGCGTTCTCGCAACCGATCCGCATCGACGACGTGCTGATCGTCAACGGAGAATGGGGCACGGTCGAGGAAATCAAGGGTACCTACGTGGTCGTGCGCGTATGGGACGAGCGCCGTTTGATCGTGCCGCTGCAGTGGTTCATTGAAAATCCGTTCGAGAACTGGACGCACACCTCCTCGGAGATTCTGGGTACGGTCTTTCTGTGGCTCGATTTCAGCATCCCGATCGAGCCGCTGCGTGCGGAACTGACGCGCATCTGCGAAGCGGCACCCCAATGGGATGGCCGCGTCTGTACCGTGCAGGCGACGGATTCGAACGAGCGGGCCGTGCGCGTGCGTTTCCTCATCAGCGCTGTCGATTCAGGCAAGGCGTTCGAATTGCGCTGCCTCGTGCGCGAGCAGATGCTGGCCTTTATCACGACGCACTATCCGCACGGCCTGCCCCGCTTGCGCTCGACGCACGACCCCATCGAGCTGCACGCCATGCAGGCGCAGAACGACAGCGTGTCGCTGCACAAAGCATAAAAAAACCCTGCGGCGCGCTGCCCTTGCCCGCGCGCCGCTACAATGGTTCACATGAGCACCACCGCCTGGTTCATCCTGATCGGTTGCCTGATGCTGGCGCGTGGCCTGGGCGCCGATGGCATCGCGCGCCTGCCATTGACCTCGGCCATGGCTTACCTGGGCGTGGGCTTGCTGCTGGGGCCCATGTTCCTCGGCCTGTTTTCGTTCGACCTGGTGCAGCAAGCGCCCCTACTGGAAACCCTGACGGAAATTGCCGTCCTCATCTCCCTGTTCTCCGCCGGTGTCAAGATGCCCGTGCCCTTCAGCCTGGCGCGCTGGCTGGCGCCGCTGCGCCTGGCGTGGCTGTCGATGGCCATCTCCGTGGCTCTGGTGGCGGCCTTTGCGTGCCTGGTGCTGGGCCTGCCCCTGGGCGCGGGCATACTGCTGGGCGCCATCCTCGCGCCCACCGACCCCGTGCTGGCCACCGACGTGCAGCTGCGCCATGCGGGCGACCGCGAGCAATTGCGCTTCATGCTGACCAGCGAAGCGGGCATGAACGATGGCAGCGGCTTTCCCTTCGTCATGCTGGGTCTGGGCTTGCTGGGCCTGCATGAGCTGGGGCCGCACGGGGTCACCTGGCTGTGGCGCGATCTGGTCTGGGCCAGCGCGGGCGCCATCGCCCTGGGCGCGGCCGGCGGCGCGCTGCTGGCCTGGCTGGGCTGGCAGGTGCGCGCGAAGGAGCCGAAACACGCGATGCTGGACGACCTGGCGGCCCTGGGCTTGATCGCCCTCGTGTATGGCGTGTCCACGTGGCTGCACGCGTGGGGCTTTTTGGCCGTGTTCTTCGCCGGCGTGGCCTTGCGCCAGACGGAACTGCGGCTGGCCGGCGCGCCGAAAGACCGGCACGGCTTGCTGCAGGCCGAGGAAACCCATGCCGTGTCCGCCGCCAAGCCGCACGACAGCGACGTGACGCTGACCGTCAGCGGCGAATCCCTCGTCTTCAAGGAACATCTGGAACGCCTGTCCGAACTGACCCTGGTGCTGCTGCTGGGCGGCGCCGTCACGGCCGCCGCCTGGAGCTGGCAGGCGTGGAGCGTGGCGCTGTTCCTGCTGCTGGTGGCGCGCCCGGCCAGCGTGATGCTCGGTTTGCTGGCCTCGGGCACCAGCATGCGCCTGCGCGGGCTGGCCGCCTGGTTCGGCGTGCGCGGCATCGGCTCGCTGTATTACCTCAGCTATGCCATCGCGCATGGCTTGGCGGACGGCATGGCGCGCGAACTGGCCGACATCACCCTGGTCGTCGTCATCCTGTCCATCGTCGCCCACGGCCTGACGGTCAAACCGCTGCTGGAACGTTACTGGCGCAAATAAGCGCCATCTGCGCCTGTTTGTCATTGCTCCGCAGCAATGTTTTGTCAATTGCCCCTATGGCGGGCGGAAATATTGTTAAGATAATTAAAAATGGCAAAAGAGAGAAGCAATGAAACGAAGAAGCGTGCTGGGACTGGGCGTCTCGATGGCCCTGCTGCAAACGGGCTGCGCCACCGATCCGGCCAGGCTGGCGTGGGAAACGGCATTTGACGGCTTCATGCGCGATGGCCTGGCCCGCACGGAAACGCCGGGCATGAGCGTGGCCGTGGTGCGCGGCGAGCAAACGATTTTCTCGCGCGGCTATGGCTGGGCTGACATCCAAGCCGGCAAGAAGGCCGACGCCAGCACGGTGTTCCATGTCGCCTCCGTCAGCAAGCTCGTCACGGCCACGGCCGTCATGATGCTGCTGGAGCAAGGCGCCTTCCAGCTCGACGACAAGGTGGCGGCCTACCTGGACTTCCCGCTCATGCATCCGAAGTTTCCCGACGTGCCGATCACCTTTCGGCACTTGCTCAGCCACACCTCGGGCATTTCCGACGCCGTGTACGAAAAGACGACGACGTTTGCCGTCCAGGGCGACCCGCGGTTACCGCTGCGCGACTTCGTCAAGGGCTACCTGTCGCGCGGCGGCGCCTGGTATGACGCGGACGTGTCGTTCGCGGCCCGGCCCGGCACGGAATGGCGCTACAGCAATGTCGGCATCGCCCTGCTCGGCTATCTGGTGGGCCGTTTGAACCCCGATGGCCTCGACGCCTTTACGCACGAGCACCTGTTCGAACCGCTGGGCATGGACAGCACGGCGTGGAATCTGGCCGGCTTGCCGCGGCGCGCCGTCGTTGCCCAGCCGTATGCGCACAAGGAACCGGGCCTGCAAGCGCTGCCGCCCGTCGGCTATCCGGACTGGCCGGCCGGCCTGCTGCGCAGCTCGGCGCATGACTTTGCCCGTTTCCTGGCCATCTTCAGCAATGGCGGCCGGGTCGATGGCCACCGCTACCTGCAAGATTCCACCCTGCAATTGTTTTTCGCCCCGCAAGCGGCCCCCGTCGTGCCTGCCGATTCATCCGTGCGCCAGGCTTTGGTGTGGCTGCTGCGCGACGTCAACGGCAGGCCGCTGGCCACGCACAGCGGCGGCGACCCGGGCGCCGCGTCCGTCGTCTGCGTCGACCGGGCCAGCAGGACGGCCGTGCTGGCCTTCGCCAACGTCAGCGCCGACAAGGAGTTCCGCTCATTCCAGAAAGAAGTCGTGCTGCGCCTGCTGGCCCATGGCGGCAGCGGCGCACAAGCGCGGTAGGCATGCCGCTTGTGTGAGCGGGCGCACGGTGGCGCCCGGGCAAGAACGTATGCTGTGCTGGTCAGATTTGACACTCAACAAGGAGACCGGCATGACTAACCGCATCGGCAACAAGGACGTGGCGCAGCAGCGCAGCAAGAGTGAAAAAGCCCGCATCAAGGCGCAGAACATCGCCAACGAGGCGGTCAAGAAGGCCGAGGCCAGGGCCAAGTACCGCAACGCCGTCAAAGGCCAGCCGGGCCAGCCCGCTCCGGCAGGCTAGGCGCCGAACCAGCCGCGCAATTTCTCGGCGGCCCGTTCCTTGACCTCGGCCGTGATGTAGGTGGCCACCGTGGCGACGGCCGCCGCCAGCACGGCCAGGTCATCCGCATAGCCGACCACGGGCGTGATGTCGGGAATCGCATCGATGGGCGAAATGAAATAGCCGAGCGCGCCATAGATGGCCGTCTTGGCCCACAGCGGCGTATTCGGCTGCTGCGCCGCGTAATACAGCCACAGGGCTTTCTCGATGACTTCGCGTCCCGCCGTCTTGGCGAACTTGACGACCTTGTCCCAGAAGCTGTCATCCGTGTATTTCTTTTCATACTGCTTGTCGGCCTGGGGGGCGTGGTCTTCTTCCAGATTCTTTTTTCTGCCAAACATCTGCTGCTCCTGTCTGCCGCGCACGGCGTTACGAATGCGCACCTTAGCATAACGGCGCGGCGGGTGCGCGGCGTACAAGGTACGCTATATCCATGGAAATATCCGCCACCAACACGGCCCGCGCCGCCGGCCTGCGCTACACGGGCGACCATCAGAGCGGCATCGCCCGATTCGGCAAGCCAGGCAAGTTCCGTTACCGCGACGGAGGTGGCCAGATCGTGCGCGCTGCCGCCACCCTGGCGCGCATCAAGGCGCTGGCCATCCCGCCGGCCTGGACGGACGTGTGGATCTGCCCGCACACGAATGGCCATTTGCAGGCGACGGGGCGCGATGCGCGGGGCCGCAAGCAGTACCGCTACCATGCGCGCTGGCGCCAGGTGCGCGACGAAGTGAAATACGAGCGCATGCTCAGCTTTGGCCGCGCCCTGCCCGCCATCCGCGCCGCCGTCGCGCGCGGCATGCAGCTGCCAGGCTTGCCCCGTGAAAAAGTGCTGGCCACCATCGTGCATCTGCTGGAATTGACGATGATGCGCATCGGCAACGAGGAATATGCGCGCACGAACAAATCGTTCGGCCTGACCACCCTGCGCACGCGCCACGTGCAGGTCGACGGCAGCGCCGTGGCCTTTCACTTCAAGGGCAAGAGCGGCGTGCGCCACGATATCCGCCTGAGCGACCGGCGCCTGGCCAGGGTGCTGCAGCGCATGCGCGAACTGCCGGGGCAGGAACTGTTTCAATATGTCGATGAGGATGGCGTGCGCCACGGCATCGGTTCAGGCGACGTCAACGATTACCTGCGCGAGATAACGGGCGAAGACTACACGGCCAAGGATTTCCGCACCTGGTCCGGCACCCTGATGGCCGCGCTGGCCCTGCAGGCGTTCGAACAGGTCGATTCCGATGCGCAAGCGAAGAAAAACATCGTGCAGGCAATCGAGTCCGTGGCCAAGAAGCTGGGCAACACGCCGACGATCTGCCGCAAGTGCTATGTGCACCCGGCCGTGCTGGAATCGTATCTCGATGGCAGTCTATTGGAAGGCATGCAGGCGCGGGCGCGGCAGCAGATGCAGGACGATTTGCAGGCGCTGGCGCCGGAAGAAGCGGCCGTGCTGGCCTTGCTGCAGCAGCGGCTGCAGGCGCAGGCCAGCAACAAACCAGCGGTCAAGCCTGGCGCGCCGGCTGGGGCTGGCACTGGGCCGACAACGTAAGGGCGTCGCTGCTGCAGACCGGCAAGGCGCCGTGACCGGCATCGCGCGCCACTGGGGCCGGCACGGCATCGTCCGGCTGCGCCTCGCCCGTATTCATCAAGGTGGCGGCCAGGGTCGAGAACGTAAACAGGCAGATCAGCAGGAATGGCTTGTTCACGTAGATGGACTGGTCTGGCTTTTGCATCGCATACTCCGTCGGACTGGTTGGCTGTTGCAGCATGAACACGATCATCGCGTGTTTCCGCAAGGCATACAATCAGACAGTTTCGACAAGATGGGTAGGACAGCGCTGACAGGCTCAGCGATAAGGTGCCGTGTCGGAAAATTTGACACCTGCTCCGTCCCGTTCCCGCCAAGTCCTTGTTTTTGCGGCACAATTAATACAGGAACGCTTCCTGCTTGACCTCCTGCCTGGGCACGCTTGGCGCCAGTCTATGGGGGAACGATCATGAGCTTTATCAAACAGGCGCTGCTGGCGCTGCTGCTATGTGCAATGTCCGCCGCGCACGCCGCCAGCATCGGCTACACGGCAACATCGCTGGGCGGCACGCAGTGGCGCTACGACTATACGGTCAGCAACACCACCCTGGCCGTGCCCATCGAGGAATTCACCTTGTTCTTCAGCGTGGGCCAGTACGCCAACCTGCAGAGCGGCTTCACGCTACCAGGCTGGGACGTGCTGGTGGTGCAGCCTGATCCCGCCATTCCCGCCAGCGGCTACCTCGACGCGCTGGCGCTGGTCGGCGGCATCGTCCCCGGTGCCACGCTCACGGGCTTTTCCGTCACCTTCGATTACCTGGGCGCGGGCAGCCCCGGCGCCCAGCCGTTTTCCATCCTCGACCCTGTCTCCTTCATCGAGCTTGAGGCGGGCATCACGCAGCCGGCCGCCGTCGCCCTGCCGCCCACGCCATGGCTGCTGCTGGCGGGCGTACTGGCCATGGCCTGCCTGCGGCGCCGGCAGCTGGCGGGCGCCGCGCTGGCGCTGACCTTGTGCGCCTGCGGCGGGCCGAACGATCCCACGCAGCCGGCCGCGCCGAAGGTCATGCTGGCCGCCGCCGCGACCACCAGCGGCACCACCCAGGCCGCCGGCGACCTGGAAGTGACCTTGCTGGAAAAAGTGGCCGAGCAGCGCGTCAACCGCACGGCCTGGGACTACACCTACCGCGTGCACATCCGTAACAATGGCAGCGAAGCGGCCGTCAACGTGCAAGCCGTGCTGGCCAGCGCGCCCGCAGGCAGCACCATCATCGATGGCGACGTGCTGGCCGGCAGCATCGGCGCGGGCGCCACCGTCACGCCGGCCGACACCATCACCGTGCGCATCGAGCGCAGCATCGCCTTCCAGAGCACGGGCCTGACGTGGACCTTCAGCACCGGCGACGGCATCGTCCTCGATCCCGTGCGGCCAGCGCAAGTGGTCGTGCTGCCGCTGGCCGAGCTGGGCTTTCCCGACGGCGCCGACAGCGTCAAGGCCAGCGGCGCCGTCACGGACGTGCTGCTGCAGGACGGCAGCCTGCGCTTTTCCACACCCGGCGACACGGGTGTCGACCAGCACGCGCAATTTTCCCTCAGCAAGGGCGGCAAGGTCACGACCCTGGACCTGCTGATCCAGACGGCACTGCCCACGGCCGTGGAAACCTATGTGGAACCACGCGACGACGGCAGCGTGCCGACCACGGCGCCCGTGCTGGCCATCACGGGACTGGGGCCGAACAACCGCCTGCAGCCGGGCGGCCTCGCGTTCCGCCTCGTGGATGCTGCCCCCATGGCCTTGCAGGATGACAGCGACGGCCTGCTGTCCGGCCCGAATGACGTGGCCATCAGCCTCAAGACCTACTGGACGTTCGATGCGGCCAGCGGCACCTTCAGCATCGGCGCCACGGCCATGCAACAACTGCTGGCATCCTTGCCCAACGGCAGCTACGACCTGAACCTCAATTTCGTCTCGCAAGATGGCGAGTTCACGGCCAGCTATGCCTTGATCGTCATCAAATCCGGCATCGTGCTGCAAGGACAGCTGCGCACGCCGGCGGGCGGCAATGCCACGGGACTGGCCGGCAAGAAAATGCTATTGGCCGGCTACAACAACCACCAGCGCCAGGTGGCCGTGGTCGACGCCACGGGCGCCTTCCACTTCGACGGCGTACTGCCCGATACCTACCAGCTGACCTTGAACGACCTGGTCCACCCGAACGTGGTCAGCGTCAGCGCCGTCGTTTTTGAGAACAGCAGCAACGTCAATGTCGGCATCGTCTATCCGTATGGGACTAGCCTGGCCCTGCGCGCCGGGGCGCAGACCTATGCGGCCGCTAGCGTCACGCAGGATGGCGCCGGCCCGCCTGCGCGCGACCTGCCCGCCAGCCCCCGCGCCGCGGGCGACGCCACGCCGCAGGATGACGAGGACAGCAAGACGTTCACGGCCATTGCCGCCGCGCAAAACCAGACCATCACCTCGCCCATCGCCTTCACCGTACCCGAGGACACGAAAAACGTGGGCGTGAAAATCACCGTCAGCACGGCCGAGTATCCCACCTACACGACGGCGCAAAGCCAGTACAACGATACCTGGTCATACGCCGTGACCGGCTTGCCCGGCGTCAGCCTGGCCGCCACAGGCGCCGTCAACCAGTCGCACTTCACGCAAGGCACCATCGTCAGGACGGAGTGCGTCGACGTCAGCAAGCAGACCAGCAATGGCGCGCTGAACCTGGGCGGCAACGTCAGCGCCACGAATATCGGCGACAGCGCCCTGGCCACCGTGACGACGGTGGAATTGAGCCTCGCGTGCAAGGGTTTGAAGGTGACGCAGGCGAAGTTCAGCTCGCCGAACCAGGCCGCCCGCCCCGTGCTGCAGCCGATCAAGCTGACGGGCAATCTGGCGGGGCCGTATGTCGCCGTGTCGCAAGGAACGGCCACGGCCACGCATACGCTGCCGCTGGAATTGCACTACACGCCGGCGACGGCAAAGATTACGGAAATCAACATCGGCATATCGTCGGGCGGCGGCAATCCCGCCTTCAGCACGGAGAATTTATTGTCCCAGACGAATACCAAGACCGCCGGCACAGTAAAATTTCCCGGCCTGGTGCTGCCTGCCTTTGCTGGTGCCAAACTCGACAAGAAGGCCGTCGTCACGGTGCGCCTGAAGGGCAGCGTCGATAACGTCGATGCCAGCTCCGACCCGGCCGAAGGCGGGCAAGTGGAGTTCAAGGGCGACACGGCCTACATTCCCTTGTACCTGGCCAACAACGAGACGGCGCTGGCGGGGCGGCGCTACGGCACGCGCGATGCCGGCGGCGATTCATGGGCAACGCGCCTGGCCATCGCCTGGCTGGCGGGCAAGGCTTACCGTTTCGACGACATCAGCGGCCAGCACGTGACGCAGACGGCAACGGGCCGCTCCATCCTCGGCCACAGCGGCCACAGCGACGGCCAGCAGATCGACTTGCGCTACGCGGACGGCGCGGGCGGCTACACGGACGCGCTGGGCGGCCAGAACGATGGCGCAGCCATTCAAAATCTGATCAATGACGCCAAGGCGGAAGTGGTGGCCAACCCCGCGCAAAAGCCGAAACTGGCAGCCCTGCTGGCGTGGATCGCCGCAAACCGGGCCATGCTGGCCCTGGAAGCGGCGCAGGCCAGCACGCGCGTCATCTACATCGGCCCCAGTTTCATCAAGCGGGCCCTCGTCGACGGGCGTTTTTCCGCCGCCACTACCGACCATATCCCCGGCGCTGGCGCCTGGACCAAGCCGGCAAAAGTGCACATCGAGGCGGGACACCTGAGCCACTGGCACATCAGCATCACGGCCCATCCATAAGCATGGTCAGGCGGGCAAATCGGACAGTTCCAGCTCCGAAAACCCCGCCCGGCGCCGCGCTTCCAGGTTGAACGGGCCGCGCAGGGCCGGGGCTTCGTAGCGCAGCGCCAGCTCGGCATAGGTGGCGCGCAATTCCAGGCCCCTTTGATCGCACAGGTAGCCATACCAGCGGTTGCCGATTTCCACGTGCCCCACTTCATCGCGCAGGATGATGTCGAGGATGGCGGCGGCGGCCATGTCGCCCGCCTGCGCCAGCTTGGCGCGCAGCGGCGGAATCGCATCGAGCCCCCGCGCTTCCAAGGTGCGCGGCACGAGCGCCATGCGCGCCAGCACGTCGCCGCGCGTCTTGTCGACCATTTCCCACAGGCTGTCGTGGCCGGGAAAATCGCCATACGTGTGGCCCAGCACCTGCAGGTGCGCCTGCAGCATGGCGAAGTGCGTGGCTTCCTCCTTTGCCACACGCAGCCAGTCCGTGTAGTAGTCAAAAGGCAAATCCGGGAAGCGCCACAGTGCGTCGAGCGCCAGATTCATGGCATTGAACTCGATGTGCGCGAGCGCGTGCACGAGCATGGCGCGCCCTTCCGGCGTGATCATCGACCGCCGCCCCACCAGACGCGGCGGCACCAGTTCCGGCCGTTCGGGACGGCCCGGCACGGGGCCGGTCGGCGCCAAAGGCGCTTGCGCATCGAGAGAAAGCTGGGCTTCGGCCATGGCCGCCACCATCGCCACCTTCGTTGCCGGGTCCGGTTCGAGCAGGCAGGCGAGCGCAGTCGCGCGCAATTCCTGTGGCGGCGTGGAGGTCAGTGGGGATGATGCGTGCATGGTGCTTCCTTCGTGCGCGTTCTTGAACAAGGCGCGCAGTGTATCAAATTGCCTGGCCCAGCAGCCAGTCAAACAAGGCCTGCACTCTTGCCGGCAGCGCGGCGCGTCCGCTGTGCACGAGGTAATACGCCTGCGGGCTGGCCAAGGCAAAGCCGCCAAACGGCAGGATCAGCTGCCCGCTATCTAGCCACGGCTGCACCAGCTGGCGCCTGCCCATGGCCACGCCCGCGTGGTGGATGGCCGCCTGCGCGCACAGGTCGGCACGGTCGAAACGCAGGCTGCGCGCGGGCAAACTCACCTCGGGCGCCTGCCCGTTCAGCCACAGCCGCCACTCGGCATCGGGCGCGCAGGCGGGCCAGGCCAGGGTGTCGTGCAGCACCGTCGCGTCGCGCAAGTGTTGCGGCATATCAAGCAAGCCATGGTCGCGCGCATAGTCCGGACTGCAGACGGGCGCCAGCCATTCATCCATCAACTTGCGCGAAGCCAGGCCGGGGAAGCTGCCGTCGCCGTAATGCAAGGCCAGGTCAACCTGGCCCGCGCGAAAGTCGACGGCGTCGTTCCCCACGCGCAAATCGATCGATACGTCCGGATATTGCGCCGTAAAGCCTGCCAGGCGCGGCACGAGCCAGCATTGGGCGATGGAGGGGCGCGCATGCACGGTGATGCTGCCCGTGAGCGCATCGCCGCCAGCCAGCGCCGCATGCAAGCCATCCCAGCCAATTTGCAGCGCGGCGAAGATGCGTTCGCCATCCTGCGTCAGCTTTACCTGTCGCGTCAGGCGCTCGAACAAGCGCATGCCCAGGCCCGCTTCCAGCCGCGCAATGCGGTGGCTGACGGCGCTGGGCGTGAGCGCCAGTTCCTGCGCGGCCAATGCGAAACTGGCATGGCGCGCCGCCACGAGAAACGTGTGCAGGTTGGCGAACTGGCTGGCCGTCAGCGTCGCCATGCGCGGCGCGCCGGGCGGCATCAATCGGCGCCAGCCGCCAGCAAGGCGCGGCCACGCGCCACGTAAGCGGCCATTTCCTGCTCCGGCACCATGCTGCCGCCCGTGCCCCACACCAGGTGCGTGGCCGTTCCCAGGTGCCGCTGGTATTGCGGCGCGGCCAGCACGGCAGGAATGCCCGCGAAACCGGCCACGGCCGACGGTTCCAGGCGCAGCTGCTCCGTCTGCTCCAGCGTCGCCAGCAAGCGGTACAGGTCTTCATCGCTGACGGTGGCGTAGCCGTCGATCAGCCTTTGCATGGCCCGTCCGACGAAGCCCGACGGGCGTCCCACGGCCAGGCCATCGGCGGCCGTGAGGTTGTCGATGCCGATCTCCTGCACGCTGATGCCATCATGCAAGCCCGTGTACACGCCCAGCAGCATGCATGGCGAGTGGGTCGGCTCGACGAAGATGCAGTGGACATCGTCGCCAAAGGCCAGCTTCAAGCCAAAGGCCACACCGCCGGGGCCGCCGCCCACGCCGCACGGCAAGTACACGAACAAGGGGTGCTCGGCATCGACCGTGACGTTCTTTGCGGCAAACTGGGCTTTCAGGCGCTGGCCCGCCACCGCGTAGCCGAGAAACAGATCGTGCGAGTTTTCATCGTCGACGAAGTGGCAGGTCGGATCGCTTTCCGCCTGCTTGCGCCCCGCTTCCACGGCCACGCTGTAGTCGGTCGCGTACTCGACGACGGTGACGCCGTGGCTGCGCAATTTGTCTTTCTTCCATTGTCGCGCGTCGGCCGACATGTGGACCGTGGCACGAAAGCCCAGGCGCGCGCTCATGATGCCGATCGACAAACCCAGGTTGCCCGTCGAGCCGACGGCGATCGCATGCTGGCCGAAAAACGCCCGTACGGCGTCGCTGGCCAGCAGGCTATAATCATCGCCCTCCTTCAGCAAGCCTGCGTCCAGCGCCAGCATTTCCGCGTGTTTCAGCACTTCATAGATGCCACCGCGCGCCTTGATCGAGCCGGAAATGGGCAAATGGCTATCCTGCTTGAGCCACAGCTGACCGCTTGTCATGTCTAACGCCAAACCCAGCGCCGCCTGCATGGCCGGCAACGGCACGACGGGCGACTCGATGACGCCGCCGCTGGCCTGCGTTTCCGGGAAAGCCTTGGCCAGATACGGCGCAAAACGCGCCAGGCGCGCGCTGGCCTGCGCCACGTCATCGGCCGTCAAGCCGACGTCTTTCAGGCCCTCGGCCGCCGGCGCAATGCCGGGATTGAACCAGCTCAAGGGCTGCAAGGCCATCAGTTCTGTAATCAGGGGAAATTTTTCGCGCAGCGCGACGATGGCGGAAGTGGGCAGCATGTCAACCTCGTGAAGGAACAAACCATGATTAGACCGCATGCGGGCGCCGCTGGCAAACGATGGATGATCAGGCAATGGGTGACGGGAAGTCATCTGACATGATGGCCCGGCTGCTTCCCTATTTCAATTTGATATAAAGATGCATGGCGGGATTCTTTTCGCTTTGAACTTCTTTGACTTCAACGAAAGGAAGGCGGCGCACCAGCTCACTCAATTTCTGGCAGCCATAGTGGCGCGGATCGAAGGCCGGGTTATTTTTCAGGATCAGACTGCCGACGCTGCTCAAGGAGGCAAAACCGTCATCACGCGCCGCGGCAATGATGGCCTTGCGCAGCACTTCCCGCGTATCCGCGTCGAGGGAGACAGGCGCCATCGCATGTAGCGGTTTTTGCTGCTTTTCTGCCAAAGGCGGCAGTGTCACCGGCCGCAAGATCTCCGTATAGACAAACTTGTCGCAGGCGGCGACGAAGGCTGGCGGCGTCTTTCTTTCGCCAAAACCATATACGGCCAGTCCTGATTCGCGAATCCGTGTTGCAAGGCGCGTGAAATCACTGTCTGACGATACCAGGCAAAAGCCGTCCAGCTTTTCAGAGTGCAGCAAATCCATGGCGTCGATGATCAGCGATGAATCCGTCGAATTTTTTCCTGTCGTATAGCTGAATTGCTGGATCGGCTGAATGGCCATCAAATGCAGGACTTCCTTCCAGCCCTTCAAATTGGGCGTCGTCCAGTCTCCATAAGCACGCTTCACCGATGCGGTACCAAAAGTCGATACCTCCGTCAGCAACTCCTTGATGATCGACGCCTGGGCATTGTCCGCATCGATCAGGACGGCCAGTTTGGCATTACTTGTCATAATTTTTGGGCCTCATCAGCTAACCGCCGTTTGATTGCAGTTCCCACTATGCAGCCAACTGTTCCGTCAAGCAATACCAGAACCGATGCTTGTCTCTGATGATAGATAAATTTAATTCCTCAATGCACTATCGATTAAAGAAAAATTTCCACAAAGTCACAAAAATAAGTTATCTTAAAGGCAAATAAAAGGAGACATTTTTCTCTTTTCTACCGAGGCAAAAATGCGCTCCAAGAATGACAAAGTCACCACTACGAATATGGATATCCTCGACTGCGCAAGGCAGGACGACTTGACGGCCCAAAAGGTCGAAGTCGGCATTATTTTCCAGGAAATGCTCGATACGGCCACGGCCGCCGCCTACCTCGCGAAGAACAAGGTGCCGATCGCCACCGCGCTGCGCGTCCTCACGGGATCACGACGGAAAAAGAGCGGTGCTGGAAATTGATGGCGCTGTGCTGGATACACTGCGAATATCACTGAAAAAAACATGCGCACATTGTCACAAACCCCAAGCGCTCGCCGATGCGGCAATGCCAGCAGGCACCTTCCTTCCGCATCTGCGCAGGAAGGCGCCCGCTGATTGCCCGCCTTAGAACTTCAGCTGCAGCCCCAGATCAATCGACCTGCCCTCGGCCGGCAATGCTTGCAAGGCGCCGCCGTTCGCCTTCAAGCCCGATAAATACACGCCGCCCAGCGGATCCGCATACGCGCGGTTGAACAGGTTGCTCACTCCCGCGCTGAGGTTGGCCATCTTGCTCAGCGCTACGCTGCTGCGCAGGTTGACGAGCGCGTAGCCGCCCGTTTCCGGTTCGACACGGCGCGCGTCGACCTTGTCCTTGCGGGCCACGATCTTCGTTTCGATGCGGTTGCTCCAGGCGCCCAGCTTGTGCTCGACGGCCAGCAAGGCGTTGAACGGCATCATGCGGTACAGGTCGCCGCCATCGCTGCGTTTGCCCCGCGTGTATGCAGCGTTGCCCGTGGCCATGAAACTGCCCCAGCGAGCGCTACTGGCCAGAGGCAGCTGCCATGCCACATTGGCGCCATACAGCTTGGCGTCGTGGTTGGCAAAGCGCAGCAAATTGCCGTTCGCACCCATTTTCATGTACGGGTGGAAAGATGACAGCACGTCGACGTCGATGTAATTGTCGACCTTGCTGTAATACGGGTTGAGGCGCACGAACCAGCCCTCCTCGCCGCCGCCATGCCAGTCGGCCGTGAACCCCGCCGTGTAAGCGGTCTCGGGCTTGAGATCGATATCGCCCACATAGCCGTTGCCATCGCCAAACCAGTTGGTCATGGTCATGGCCATCGAGCCGCGGCCCCACGAGTAGCGCTCGTACAGGTTGGGCGAACGCACCTTGCGCGCCAGCGCGAATTCATAACTGCTGGCCGCGTCTGGCGTGAAGGTCGCTTGCGCGGAAGCATCGATATTCGTGTCGCGCTGGCTGCGGCTGCGCGCATTGAAGGCCCTGGCGGCCATCACGTCCGGCATGTTCATCATGTTGGTGCCGTACGATTGCACGTCACCCGTGTCCATGCGCACGGATTCGCCGCGCAAGCCCAGCACGCTCGTCCAGCGCGTATCGTGGCGCGTTTCCAGTTCGCCAAACAGCACGGTGCGGTCGCGCTTGCCGTCGTTGATGTTCAGATAGGTGCGCGGTCCCATCATCATGGAACCGGGCACGGCCGGCCAGTAATCGTCAAGGCGGAAGCCGTGCCACTCCTGGCCCAGGCGCAACTCGCCTGCAGCGGTCGGCAGGCTGGCCATCAGCGCATAGCCCGTGTTGCGCCCGTGCGTGATCATCGGCATCGAACCTTTGCGCTCGGGGGTAAAGAAACCCATTTCATGGTCCGTCTGCTGCCAGTAGACGCGCGCATCGAGCACGCCCCAGGCAAATGTGCCCTGGTAAGCGAGGTTGGCGAACTGGCCGTGGTTGTCCGTCATGTCCATGTACTGGTTGGGAAAACCCTGGTATGGGATGTGCTGCACGCCGGCACGCAGGGTCAGCTGCTGGCCATCGCGCTTCGCCGCCAGCACGATGGACTGGTTGATGCTTTCAAACATGCTGGCCAGCACTTTGTTGCCGTGGCCATTTTCATAGCTGTGACCGCGCGTGTAGGCACCGCTGTAGCCGACGCTCAAGCTGTCGCTGGCGACCGACGCGTTCACGCTGGTCGCCACGCTGTTGTTGACGCTGCGGCCCGACACGGCAAAGCTGCCTTGCGGGAGCAGGCCCGCGCCGGGCTGGGCGAACACAGGCGCGTTCGACTGTACTTCGATGGTGCCGCCGATGCTGTCGCCGCCCGCGCTGACGGGTGTCACGCCCGCGATCAGACGGATGCGCTGCACCTGCTGCGGATCGATATACGACAGCGGCGCATTCATGTGGTTGGCGCAGGCCGACGTCAATTCCATGCCGTCGATGCGTATTTTCAGCCGGTCATCGGCAAAGCCATTGACCACCGGCAAGCCGGACACGCCGCCGCCGGCCGCCACGCTGTAGCCGGGCGTGCTGGACAACATCAACGCCGTGTCGGCGGCGGGACGGTAGCCGTCGCCTATGGCCGTGACGATGACTTTCATCTCGGGCAAGACCTGTTCAGTGCGCGTTTGCGCCACGGCGGGCATGGCGATGGCGAGGGAAATCAATAAGGGGAAATGTTTCATGGTGCTGCTTTCAGATTCTGTATAGGTAAAACAAACAGACGCAAGCGCACGACACGCGCGGCGCAAGGCAGTTCAGGAAAAGGGACAGATCAGAAAGCGGCAGGCGGCCCGCGAGGCTGGACAGGTGTCCAGGCGAACAGCGGTGTGGCGGATTGGTAGAACAGCGTGGGCAGCAAGCCCGTGACGAGCTCGCCGGAAGCGAGCACGAGAGTCGTTGGGGGCATATCCAGGGTGGCCGCATGCATGCTGCAGCACGGACAATCGCCCATGCGCATGCTGCTCTTGGAGGTATCGGGCGCGTCCGTGGAGAATGTTACAGGCAGCATATTCATGCCGCCCGCCACCGAGCATATTTCCAGGCTGGGCACGGCCAGGCCGCTGGCGACCGTCAGCGCGCGCGACACCGTAGGGGCGAGCGTAGCCAGGAAGATGGCGATACACGCGATCCACAGGACGATGCTGGCCTTGCCTTTGCTGATGAACATGGCAACATTGTATCAGCGCAGGTCACCCGTGGACAGCGCGCAAGTCAAGCCTTATAGATCCACCTTCATCGACAGCTTGATCGCGCGCGGCGCGCCCGACGCCAGGCGCGTGCCGGCGCCGGCCCAGTAGCGCTTGTCGGCTGCATTTTCCACGTTCAACTGCCACACAACGGCCTTGTCCATCACGCGGCTAGCATAGCGGGCGCCCGCGCTGAACAGGCTCACGCCGCCGAGGAAGGCCTGGTTCAGGTCGTTGACGGGACGGGCGCTGTAGTAATACGCGCCGCCGTTGACGGACAGGCCCGGCATGGCGTCAAACGCGTAAGCGAGAAAGGCGCTGGCCGTGCGTTTCGACGCGTTTTCCGGCGCCTTGCCGTTGTAGTCGGCGTTGATGTGCGCAAAGCTTGGATCGAGGAACTGGGCCGACGTCTGCCACGACAACTGGCGCGTCAGCTTGCCCTGGGTCGACAGTTCAAGGCCGCGGTAGCGTTGTTCGCCGTCCGACGTGAATACATTGCTGGCATTCGTGTAATAGCCGGGGCGCGTGATGTCGAACAGCGCGGCAGACAGCAAGGTGCCGCCAGGGGTCAGCCAGCGCGCGCCCAGTTCCTTTTGTTTACTCACGCCAGGCGCCATCTTGACGCCTTGGTTGACCGTGCCCGTCGGGCCCGTTTCGCCCTCTTCCAGCCCCCGCGCCGTGGAGGCATAGAACGACAGCTCGGGCATGGCCTTGTAGATCAATGAGGCCATCGGCGTCGTCTTGCTGACGTCGTAGTGGCTGGCGCCCTGGTCGCTTTGATAGCTGCTGCGGCGCACGCCGATGACGCTTTGCCATTGCGGGCTGAAAACCATGCGGTCGAGCGCATACAAGCCCGTGTCGCGCGTGTCGAGCCCGGCCGTCGTCGGCGCCGTCGGCTTGGGGCCGAACACGACAGTCGTCACGGGCACTGGGTTGTACAGGTTTTGCGAGGCGATCGTGTAATTGCTCTGGTAAATCGGATCTTGAGATTTGTCCGTGCGCGACGCGCCCAGGGTCAGTTCGTGGGCGATGGAACCCGTCTTGAAATTGCCGGCCAGTTCCGCGCGCAGCAAGTCCGACGTCATCACGCTGTGCTGGATATTGCCCGTGATGCGGCCCGCGCCCGTGGCCAGCGCGGCCGCGTTGTTCAGGCGGAAGATCGCCAGGCGGCGGTCGCGCGCCGTTTCCGAGTGGCCCGCCTCCACCGTCAAGGCCCAGCCATCGGCGATGGCGTAGTCGGCGCGCAATTGCGCGTTTTTCGTTTGCGCTTCGAAATTCGACCAGTCCGGGCCGATCAGCTTGCGCGGATCAACGGCACGCGGCAAGCTGATCACGCCTTTCACGGCCGTGGGCAAGGCGATGCCCGCCTGCTCCGTCACCCTGCGGCGCTCGTACTCGAGGTCGGCCTTGAGCAGCAATTTGTTCGTCACTCTCCAGTCGAGCGCCGTGGAAAGGAAGCGGCGGTTGCCATTGCCGACATCATCCAGGTAGGAACCGAGGGTGCCGCCAGCGGCATTGATGCGCACGCCGAATTCCTGCTGCACGCCAAAACGGCGCGCCACGTCGACATTCGCCACGGCACTGCCACGGTCATCGAGGCTCAAGCCCATGCTGGTGACGGGCTGGCTGCCGGCCCGCTTGGTAACGAAGTTGACGACGCCGGCCGGCGACGTAAAGCCGTAGTACAGGGCCGAAGCGCCCTTCAGCACTTCCACCCGCTCCTTGTTTTCCATGGGCACTTGCGAGAAGTTCATGATGGGCAGGGAGCCGTTGAGGCGGTAATTCGTGCGGTTTTCCACGGCAATGCCGCGTATCACCAGCTGATCCCACGTCTCTCCCCCGTTTTGCTGGCGCGTCACGCCGGCCGTATTGCGCACGGCGTCGTACAGGCCGGAGACGGCTTGCTGCTCCAGCAATTCGCGCGTGATCACGTTGACGGTCGATGGCACGTCCATGATGCTGGCGCCCCGAAAACTGCCCGCCTCCGTGGTGAGCGGCACCAGTCCTTGCGCGCGGGCGCCCGTCACTTGCACTGCCTGCATGACTTTCTCATCGCCAGCCGTCGGCTCGTCCTGGCCGCTGGCCGCATTGGCCGCCAGCGCGGCGTGGGAAGCGAAGGCCAGCGACAGGGCTGCCGCCACTGGAAGTAAACGGGTGCGGGGAGTGGCAACAGGCATGGCGTCAGGCTTTCAATTGAAAAATGGGGACAAGCGGAACTTACGGTTAGCGGACATGATACCGATAATGAGAATCATTATCAAGAAAAGGTGAGTTTGTGTGAGTTTTACAAAAGAAACTAGCTCCCTCTGGCGCCTGTTATCACTTGAACACGTTTGGATTTTGCAGACGAGGCCGCAAAGAGGCATACTGACAGTCACGGCGCGCAAGACGTGCCGCCTAACAAGATACTAAAAGGTAAGTTCGTGAACACAATCGACAACAAAAGCGTGCAGACGAAAACATTTCGCTGGAAACGCTGGCAGCGCTGGGCCCTGGGCACGGGCTGCGCCCTGGCCGCCTACAGCGCGGCCGGCTTCTGGCTGGTGCCCTACGTCATCAAAAACCAGTTACCCAAATTTGCAGAAAAAGAACTCGCGCGCCAGGCCAGCATCGCCGACGTGCGCTTCAACCCGTTTACCCTGCGCCTGGAAGCGGACAAGATCGCTTTCAAGGAAGCGGCCAGCGCAAACAATGCACCGCTGCTGTCCATCGGTGCCCTGGCCGTGCAGCTGGAATGGAAATCCATCGTCCGCCGTGCCTGGAGCCTGGCGGAAATCCGCATCACGGCGCCGCAAGCGCAGCTGACGATCACGCCGGACGGCAAGTTCAACCTGGCCGAAGTGCTGGCCACCTGGCAACGCAACCATCCGGAAAAGAGCGAAGGCGGCATGCCGCGCCTCGTCATCGCCCACTTTGCGCTGGAACAAGGCAAAGTCGACTGGCAAGACCAGAAGGCCGGCTATGCGGACAACTTCACGCCGATCAACTTTACGCTCGATAATATCTCCACCCTGCCCGACGCCAACGGCAGCTACAGCCTCAGTGCCGATGCGGCGCGCGGCGGTAAGCTGCACTGGCGCGGCACGGCCTCGCTGAGCCCCATCCGTGGCGAAGGCGAACTGATACTGAACGACGCTTCCCTGCCCGGCCTGGCCGCGTATTTGAAAGCCTATACGCGCGCGACTGTCGCCAGCGGCAAGCTGTCGGCGCGCCTGCCCTACGCCTTTTCCTATGCGGACGGCAAGCTGGAAGCGACCGTCAAAGGCGCGGGCCTCGCCTTGCGCAACCTGGCGCTGGTACAAAGTGGCAAGAGCGACGCCTTTACGTCGCTGAACACTTTGGGCATCGCCGGCGTGAACGTGGATCTGGCAGGCCAGAAGGTCACGGTCGACAAGGTCAACCTGGTCGGCGGCAAGGTCGCCGTGCGCCGCGACAGCAAGGGCGAGATCGACGTGGCGAACCTGATGCTGCCCGGCAATCCCGCACCAGCAGCATCTGCCGCCGCCACGCCCGCCGCACCAGCCAAGCCCGGCAAGTGGAAGGTGGACTTGAAACAGCTGGCGCTGGCCAATGTGGACATATCCGCCATCGATGAAACCGTCTCGCCGGCCTTGCAGCTGAGCGCCAGACAGCTGCAGCTGAATTTGCAGCTGGGCTTGCAGCAAGGTCCATCGGGCATGGCCACCGTCATCGATGGCGCACAGTTCGGCTTGGCCGACCTCACCATGCAACGGGGCGCGAAAACGCCGTTCAAGCTGGCCCAACTGGGCTTTACCGACGGCAAGATCGACTTGGCCGCACATACCGTGCACTTGGGCGCCGTGACGGCCAGCGGCGCGCAGATCGACCTGGCGCGCAACCGCCAGGGAGAATTCGCGATTGCGCAAAAGCTGCCCGTATTTGCTTCCGGCAAAGCCGACACTGCCAAGGATGCGCCATCCGCGCCCTGGTCCACCAAGATAGACAAGGTAGAACTGAGCAAGTTCGGCGCCCGTTTCGATGACGCGGGCACGGGCATCAAGGGCAACTTGCAGGATGCCCGTTTGTCGCTGCAAAACGTCAGCAACGACATGAAACAGGCGCTGCCGTTCGAGCTGGGCGTAAGCCTGCGCGAAGGCGGACTATTGACGGCCAATGGCAAGTTCGTGCCGGGCACGGGCGCCGTCGATGCGCAGCTGAGTTTAAAACAGCTGACCCTGGCGCCCGTGCAACCGTTGCTGGCGCAGCATATCAAATTGAAACTGGCAAGCGGGTCGCTCTCCGGCAGCGGCCGCCTGACGACTGGCGGCGGCGCGCCGAAAGCGCCCAAGGTCCGCTATGTGGGCGGCGTCGATATCGCCGGCCTCGTGCTTAATGAAACGGATGGCAAGCGCTTTGCCTCTTGGAAAAGCGTGCGCGCCGACAAGATGACGGCCAGCGTGGGCCCCGACTTCGTCGACATCCCCGAACTGCGTGTGGTGGAACCGAACGCCCAGCTGATCATTGAAAACGACCGCAGCCTCAACGCGCAGCGTTTGCTGGTCAAGGCGCCCGAGCCTGCCACGGCCACCGCACCTGCGCCGGCTCCCGTTGCCACCGCCACGCCGGCGGCCGACGCCGCCTTCCCCGTGCGCGTGCGCCGCGTGCGCCTGCAAAACGCCAAGCTGGACTTTGCCGACCTCAGCTTGCGGCCCCAGTTCGCCGCCAAGATCTATGAACTCAATGGCGTCGTCACGGGCCTGTCGACCAAGCGCGATGCGCGCAGCCAGATCGAACTCGATGGCCGCATCGACGAATTCGGCCTGGCCCGCGTGCGTGGCCAATTAAATCCGTTCGCCCCGACCGACAACACGGACTTGAACGTGGTCTTCAAGAATGTCGACATGGTGTCCGCCTCGCCGTACACGATGAAGTTCGCCGGCTACAAAGTGGCAGAAGGCAAGATTTCGCTGGACTTGCAATACAAGGTGCGCAACCGCCAGCTCGACGGCACCAACCAGATCGTGCTCGACAAGCTGACCCTGGGCGAGCGCATCGACAGCCCGGACGCCTTGAAGCTGCCTTTGGAACTGGCGCTGGCCATCCTCAAGGACTCGGACGGGCGCATCGACCTGGGCTTGCCCGTGTCGGGCGACATGAACGACCCGCAATTCAGCTATGGCGCCCTGATCTGGAAAGCCGTGGGCAATGTGCTGACGAAAATCGTCACGGCCCCATTCCGCGCGCTGGGCAACTTGCTGGGCATCAGCGCCGACAAGCTCGAATCGATCGACTTCGATGCGGGCAGCGCCGTGCTGCTGCCGCCCGAGCGGGAAAAGCTCAAGCAGGTGGCGCAAATCCTCGCCAAGCGCGAACAGCTGAAGCTGGCCGTGCCTGGCCAGTACAGCGATACGGACGCGGCCGCCCTGCGCGCCCAGGCCGTGCGCCGCGCCGTCGCCGCCAAGGCCGGCATCAAGCTGGAAGCGGGCGAAGAACCGGGACCGTTGAACCTGGGTGAACGCAAGATACGAAGCGCCCTGCGCGACCTGTACGCGGAACGCTTCGGCAAGGCCGAGCTGGACAAGCAGAAAAAGGCGGCGGAATCGGCCGCTCCAGCCACAGCGGCGGCAGCGGCCGCATCCGCCAGCGCCACCGCTCCGGCCCCGGCAAAAATCCCCGTATTCCAACGCCTGGGCAAGCTGATCGAAGGCGAGCCGCAAGTGGCCGACACGGGCGCCTTCTACAACGGCTTGCGCGAGCAGCTGGAAGCCAAGCAGCCTCTGGCGGCCGACGCCTTGAGCAAGCTGGGCACCCAGCGCAGCGCGGCGATTCTGGCCGCCCTGCAGCAGGACGGCACGCCTGCGGCCAGGGTCAGCGCCGGTGCGCCGGAAAAAACGGAGGCCGCGCCGGGCAAGCTGGTGGGACTGAAACTGGGATTGGCGGCGCAATAAAATCTGGGGTCAGACCCGTCGGGGGAATGCGTACCAATGGGGCGCATTCCGATCGCGAAGCGACTGACCCCAGCTCTTTCCAGGTGCTTGCCCTCCGCTTTCTACTTTTTCTTCTCCACCGCCTCATCCGGCAACGCAAACGCCACCAGGCTATCGCCCATCTTCGTGCCCAGCGAACCATGGCCGCCGGCCATGACGACGACATATTGCTTGCCCGTCTTGTCCGAGACATAGCTCATCGGCGTGGCCTGGCCACCGGCCGGCAGGCGGGCTTTCCATACGGTCTTGCCGTTGCGCACGTCGTAGCCGCGGATGTAGTAGTCGAGCGTGCTGCTGAGGAAGGCCACGCCGCCGCCCGTCGTGCTGATGCCGCCCAGGCTGGGCACGCCCAGCGGCAAGGCGATGGGCACGGGGGCGCTGTCGCGCGTGGTGCCGTTCTTGTGCATCCACACTTTTTTCATCGTGCGCAAGTCGACGGCGGCGATATAGCCCCACGGCGGCGCCTGGCATGGGAAGCCCAGCGGCGAAAGAAAAGGCTTGATTTCCACGGCGAACGGCACGCCCGTCTGCGGCTGCAAGCCCATTTCCGAGCCCGTGCCGCCCTTCGCATTGGCTTGCGCGCGCGGCACCAGGCGTTCCAGAAAGCCCATGTAGTCGGGGTTCACCAGCAGCAATTGCCGGCCCGGGTCGACGGCCGCCCCGCCCCACTCGAAGATACCGAGCGGGCCCGGCGAGATGATGGCGCCCTTGATCTTGCCTTCGGCCACCGTTTGCGGCGTGAACGGCCCTTCGTAGCGGTGCTGGCGGAAGATGATGCGGCACGCCAGCTGGTCGAACGGCGTCGTGCCCCACATATCCGTTTCGCTGATGTTTTTCTCGGGCAAGAAAGTGAGGGCCGAAAACGGCTGCGTGGGCGACAGGCGGTCGCCGGGAGCCGGGTTGTTCGTCGGCACCGGTTTTTCCGGCGCCGGCACGACCAGGCTGCCATCGCGCCGGTCGATCACATAGATGTCGCCGCGTTTCGTCGTGGCCACGACGGATGGCACTTTGCCTTTCGGCGTGTCGATGTCGACCAGGGTGGGCTGGCCGCCGATATCCATGTCCCAGATGTCGTGGTGCACGGTCTGGTAGACCCAGCGTACCTTGCCCGTCGCCAGGTCCAGCGCGACGATGGCGCTATTGTATTTCTCGCCATGGGGATTGCGGTTGCCGCCCCACGTGTCCGGCGTTTCATTGCCCATCGGGATGTACACCATGCCCAGCTTTTCATCGACGCTGGACACGCCCCAGGAATTGGGCGAATTGTTCGTGTAGGTCTTGCCATCGGCAATCGGCGCCGTGTCGTCGGGGTTCGAGGCATCCCAGTTCCACATCAGCTTGCCCGTGACGGGATCGTAGCCGCGTATCACGCCGGACGGCTCTTCCGTGGAAAAGTTGTCGGTGACGCTGGCGGCCATCACCACCACGTTTTGCGCCACGGCCGGCGGCGACGTCGGCATCAAAAAGCCCCGCTTCTTCATGCCCATGCCGTGGTACAGGCCGATCACGCCATTTTCGCCAAAGCTTTTGCAGGCTACCCCCGTATCCGCGTTGACGGCGATCAGGGTGGCATCCATGGTGGGTGCGAGGATGCGGCGCGGGCATTCCATGCCGGCCGCCTCGGGTGCCGGGTCGCCCTTGGCGCGGCCCGCGTTGACGTCCCAGTAGGCGACGCCGCGGCAGATCATGTGCTGGTAGGTCGATGCGTCCCGGTTGATCTTCGGATCGTGGCGCCAGATCTCCTTGCCCGTGTCCGGGTCGAGCGCGATGACGATGTTATGCGGCGTGCACAGGTACAGCATGCCGTTTACTTTCAGCGGCGTGACTTCGTTGGCGATCTCGCCCGGATCGTTCGGGCCCTTGAAGTCGCCCGTGTTGTACACCCATGCCTGTTTCAGCTGCGACGCGTTGGCCGGCGTGATCTGCGCGGCCGGCGCATAGCGGTCGCCATAGCCGGAACGGCCATACGCGGCCCAGTCGTTGGGCGCCACGCCGGGCGCGAAATCGCCTTGCGGTGTGGCCGCCATGTTCTCGGCCGGCACTTCGCCATGCAAGGTGTAGTAGTCCTGAAACAGCGAGAACACGCCCACGGCAGCCGTCAGTACCACGGCGGCGGCCAGCGCGCTCTTGCCCGCGTCGCGCGGTTTCGCTCCGGCCGTCAATGGCGGATCGAGGCGGCGGTCGACGAAGGGCAGCAGCAGCCAGACGGCGGCGGCGAACCAGATATCGAGGCGCGGCAGCAATTGCCACCAGTCGAACTTCACTTCGATCACGGACCAGATCAGGGTGGCGAACAGCAGCAGCGCGAGAAACAGCTGGGCGCTGCGCCGCCCCTTCCACACGAGCGCGCCCGCGACGAGCATGCCGATACCGGCCACGACGTAATACCAGGAACCGCCCAGGCTGACGAGCCAGGCGCCGCCGCCGGCAAGCGCCAGGCCCAGCAAGATGAAGATGACTGCGGTGATGACAAGCAAGGGTCCAGGCCGGGCAGAGGCAGTCATGATGCTCCTTTACAAGAGTCAGTCGGCGGCACGCGCCTGCGCACCGTATTTGATGGCGATCAAGGAATTCCATTTTTTCACTAATCGCCAAAGCGTGCCACACGCCACAACGCCGGCCATACGCCGTGTGGCGTTTTATACACGGCTTGAGCGTCCAGCCCGCTATAAGCATATGTTTTCAATGAAAATCATTGAATAAAATAATTCAACAACAAATTTCTCGAATAAAACGAATTTTTATCGTAAAATGGAAAAAACCACCCAAGCCAAACATTTTTCTTGAATTCACTTCATTGGAGCGGCGCCCATCATGACCATCGCTAAACGGCTGTACGCCTTGATCCTCTCCGTCGTCCTCGGGCTGGCCGCCCTGGCGGGCTTTGGCATCTACCAGATGGACCGCGTGTACACGGCGGCCAGCTATGCCACTGTCAACACGGTACCCAGTCTGCTCACCTTGAACGACGCTTTCGTGCCATTCGCGCAGATGCGCACGGCCGTCTGGCAGCACATGGCCAGCAAGGATGCGGCCGGACGCGCCAAGCTGGAAGCGGGCATCAGGGAAGCGCGCGCGGCGGTCGGCAAGGCGCTCGACCAATATGAAAAAGAAGATATCACCGATGAACAGGACCGCGCGCTGCTGGCCGCTGACCGCGCCGTGCTGCTGCGCTACGATGAAGTGCGCGACAAGGTGCTGGCGCTGTCGAAGGCCGGTGAACTGGACGCGGCGCGCGACTTGCTGGTGCAAAACCAGCCCATCATCAAGGAACTGGTCGACGCCCTCGCCGCCCACCACCGCTACAACGCAAACCTGGCGGCCAAAGGTGCGGCCGATGGCGCCGCCGCCGCTGCCAGCGCGCGCTGGATTGCCATCGCCCTGTCCCTGGCCGTGACGGCGCTCGTAGCCAGCATGGGCCTGCTGCTGGCGCGGCGCATCGCCGCCTCGCTGGCCGACGCCATCGGCGTGGCCCGCACCATCGCGGACGGCGACCTCAGCGTGCAGGCCCGCGCCACCTCGAACGACGAGGTGGGCCAGCTGATGCAGGCCATGGCGGACATGAGCGCGAGCCTGGTGCGCATCGTGGCCGAAGTGCGCTCCGGCACGGACAGCATCAGCACGGCCTCGGGCGAAATCGCGTCCGGTAACCTGGACCTGTCGGCGCGCACGGAACAGCAAGCGGGCTCGCTGGAAGAAACCGCCTCGGCCATGGAAGAACTGACGGCCACCGTGCGGCAAAACGCGGACAATGCCCGCCAGGCCCAGCAAATGGCCATCAGCGCCTCGGACAAGGCGCAGCGGGGCGGGCAAGTGATGGGCGACGTGATACGCACGATGGAAGCGATCGACAGCTCGTCGAACAAGATCGCCGACATCATCGGCGTCATCGACGGCATCGCCTTCCAGACCAATATCCTGGCCCTGAATGCGGCCGTGGAAGCGGCGCGCGCCGGGGAACAGGGGCGCGGCTTTGCCGTCGTGGCCACCGAAGTGCGCAACCTGGCGCACCGTTCGGCCGCGGCCGCCAAGGAAATCAAGGTACTCATCAGCGACTCCGTGGAACAGGTGGGACAAGGCGGCAAGCTGGTCCAGCAGGCCGGCGCGGCCATGACGGAAGTGGTCGATACGGTACGCGGCGTTACCGACATCGTCAGCGAAATCTCGGCCGCCAGCGTGGAGCAAAGCACGGGCATCGAGGAAATCAACCGCGCCATCACGCAGATGGACGAAGTCACGCAGCAGAACGCGGCCCTGGTCGAAGAAGCGGCGGCGGCATCGCAATCGCTGCAGGAGCAGGCAACCAGGCTGGCCGGCGTGGTGGGCGCCTTCAAGCTGGCGCCGGGACAGGCCGGCGCGGCGCCCCGCGCACCGGCCGCCGGGCGGCCCGCACAGCACAAGGCGACGCTCAAGCTGGTCGTCACGCGCCCCGCAGGCCAGGCCAGGAAAGCGGCGCCGGCCACCGCCGATTCGGGCGATTGGGACGTATTTTAGGCCCGCCATCACGCAGGATCACTCGCATAGAACGCACTGGAGCACTGCCATGAACTCCTTTCTCGCCATTCACCCCTTCCTTCGCTGCGAAGATCTCTCGCTGATGCGCCCGGCGCTGGCGCTGGCAGGCCTGCTGTTACTGCTGGCCGCCCTGCTCTGGCGCCGCACCCGCTGGCAGCACGCCGACCGCACGCAGGCCGCCGGCGCGGTGCCGGCCGATCTGCACGCACTGCTGCAAATGCGCAAAGCGGTCCCGCCGGCCAAGGCGGCTGACAGCGCACCACCGTCGACAGCGCCCAAGACACCGGACACGCCGCCGTTCGACGCGGCCCGCCTGGACGCCATGTTCGGCCACGACCGGCGCCTGCAGGGCGAGATTCTGGCCCTGTTCGTGGCAGAGACGCGCGACCGCCTCGCCGGCATCGCCCATGCGCTGCGCTGCGAGCGGGCCGCCCCGGCAAGAGTGCTGGCACAGGAAATTCTCGACGGCAGCCAGTCCATGGGCCTGCTCCCATTGCAGGCCCTGTCGCGCCAGGCCGTGCATGCGGGCTTTTCCAACGATATCGGCGCCCTGCACCGCCTGCATGCGGAACTGCTGATGGCGCTCGATGCGCTGTCGCAAGCCGTCACGGCCCTGCAGACGGCGGGCACGGCGCAGGCCGATGACTGCAACGGCGTAGGGAGCCGGCCATGAGCGCGCACATCGACCTGGCGCGCCTGCCCGGCGGCGCCATCCTGCCTTCGCCCGCCTGGCGGCGCCACTGGCTGGCCACCTTGTGCCAGCAGCAGGTGGCGCTCGATGAACTGGCGGAACAGCTGGGCTGCGATCCGGCCATGACCGGCAAGCTCATCGGCCTGGCGAATGCGGGCGTGCCGCCGGGAGGGCGCAGGCATGCGGCCGTCAGCGCCGCGATGCTGGCGGCCATCGGCCTGCCCGCCCTGCGCCAGGCGTGCACCATCCCGGCCCCGCCAGCGCCCACGTGCGCGCACTTCGACGCGCAGCGCTACTGGTCACACTCGCTGGCCATGGCGTGCGCCGCCCGCGTGGCAGGCGATGCGCTGCAGCTGGCGCCGGCCGATGAGCTGTACAGTTGCGGCTTGCTGGCCAACTGCGGCCAGCTGGCCCTGGCCAGCGTGCATCCGCAGGAATATGGAGAACTGCTGGGCCAGTACGGCAATGGCGTCACGGCCCGGCTGCTGGGCGAAGAATCACAGCGCTTCGGCCACCACCAGCTGGCCCTGTCGGCCATCCTCATGCGGGACTGGGGCATGGCGGACATCCTGTGCGACGCCGTGCTCTGCCATGCCGCCCCGCCCGGCTTCGGACGGGCCGGGCGCATGACGGACCTGGCGAAGCTGCTGAGGCTGGCCAGCAGCTTCGCCGACCTGATACTGCGCAACGGCGCGGGGCCGCGCGAGCCAGCCCTGGCCACGGCGCGGGTACTGGGCCTGGACGCAGGCTACATGGAAACCCTGCTACGCCACAGCAATGCGGAGTGGAGCGAATGGCGCGATATCCTGGAACCGCACAGCCATCTCGCCCCCTGCCGTACGCGCACGCGAGTCCGGCCAGCCGCACGCCAGGTTTTTAGTGAATTCATCTAATTCGTTGAAATTGATTTTTTGAGCCCGATTGCGTATCATTCCCTTCAACTTCATCGCGACAATAAAGCCCATCATGCACACTGCAGACGTCTGCACCACCCAAAAGGCCGCCGAAATCCTCGGCATCTCGGTCACTTCAGTGCAGCAACTGGTCGAGGCCGGCGTGATCGAAGCGTGGAAGACCAAGGGCGGCCACCGCCGCATTCCCCTCGCGGCCGTCGAAGCCTACAAGGGCAATCCCGGCCAGCCGGGCCAGGACCAGCGCGCGTCACGCGCCAGCCGCCCCGCCCCATCGGGCCGCCCGCCGTCCATCCTCGTGATCGAGGACAATCCGATCGAGCGCGCGCTGTATGAAAAACAGATCGGTTCATGGGGCTTGCAGGCGGACTTGCGCTTTTGCGAGAACGGCTACCAGGCGCTGATGGAAATCGCCCGCGACCAGCCCGACATCCTGCTGGCCGACATCGTCATGGAAGGCATCGACGGCTACGAAGTGATCCGCACCATCCTGGCCGACCCGCTGCTGGCGGACATGCACATCGCCATGCTGTCGAGCCTGACGCAAGAAGAGCTGCAAGAACGGGGCGGTGTGCCGCCAGGCGTGGTGTTCTTTGCCAAGCCCGTCAATTACGACGAACTGCGCGGCTATCTGCGCGCCTGCTGCGCCGGCCATGCGCGGCGCAACAGCCTGGCCGCCTGACCCGCCACCGCTTTCCCCTCGCCACGGAGCCGCCATGCCAGCCTATCGCCACATCGATCCTGCCGTGCTGTTCCATGCCACCGGCCACGACCTGGAGATGTTCCGCGCCCTGTCGCAGACCTACCTCGACACGTCGCCGGCCATGTTTGCGCGCGTCGAGCAGGCCGTGCGCGGCGGTGCGGCGCAAGCCATCGTGCATAGCTGCCATACCTTCCGCGGCACCGTGGCCCTGCTGGGCGCCGGCGCCCTCGTGGCGCGCCTGGCGGCACTCGAGCAACTGGTGCGCCATCAGGGCGTGGCGGCACCGGAATGGCTGGCCGAAACGGCGGCGCTGATCGGCGCAGTGGAGCAGGAAGTACGCCGCAGCATGCTCGAATACACGGGCGCGCAGGCATGAACGCGCGCCAGGCCGTCCTGCGCCTGGTGCACCACTACCGGCCGCGCACCACGGCGGCCATCGTCGGCCTGGTGCTGGTGGGCCTGCTGGCGCTGCGCATCGTCGTCTCCGGCGTGGTGCTGCACCGCGAAGCCGTCGATGACTGGAAACAGGACCTGTCCAATCTGTCGCTGCTGCTGGCGGAAAACACGGCGCAGAGCATGACGGCGGCCAGCCTGGTGCTCGACAGCGTCAGCAGCGAGATCGAAACCGCAGCCCCCGCGGACGCGCAGGCGCTGGCCGCCGCCGTCGGCACCCCGGCCATGCACCAGATGCTGCGGCACAAGATCGGCGGCGTGCCGCAAGTGGACGTGGTATCGATCGTCGGCAGCGATGCCGGCGTGCTGGCCTTCAGCCGCGCCTTTCCCGCGCCGTCCATCCACCTCGGCGAGCGCGACTACTTCGACTACCACCGGCGCCACCCGCACGGCGGCATGCATGTGAGCGCGCCCGTGCAAAACAAGGGCAATGGCGCCTGGACCTTCTATATCAGCCGGCGCATCAGCGGCCCGGACGGCCGTTTCCTGGGCGTGGTGCTGGTCGGCCTGTCGTGCGATTTCTTCAGCAAATTCTTCCAGAGCACCAGCATCGGCGAACACACGGCCTTTTCCCTGTACCGCAGTGACTACACGCTGCTGGCCCGCTGGCCGGCCGTGCCCGCCATGATGGGCAAGCGCAACCTGACGGGCAGCACCTACCGCCTGCTGGAACAGGGCAAGACCGATGGCGTGCTGCAGGTGGACACGCCGCGCGCAGCCGAGCAGGGCCGCCCGGTCAAGCGCCTGGCCGGCGTACGGCTGGTGCGCGACTATCCGCTGGCCGTCAACGTCACCGTGACGGACGAGGTCTACCTGGCGGGCTGGCGGCGCATGCTGCGCACCATGGGCGGCGCGGCCGTGGTCAGCCTGCTCGTGCTGGCCGGGGCCATCGCGCTGATCATGTCCCTGCTGCGGCGCCAGGAGCACGAGGCGGCCCTGGCCCTGACGCTGGCGCCGCAGACGCCGGCCGCCACATCGCCGGAGCCGGAGCCAGAGACAGCAGCGCCATCCGAATCCACACCCGCGCCTGCACCCGCCCCGGAACCGGGCGCGCGCATCCTGCTGGTCGAGGACACGGCGCTGAACCGCCAGCTCGTGTGCCTGCAGCTGGGATCCCGCGGCTACAGCATCGACACGGCGGAGAACGGCGCGCTGGGCCTGCAGGCGCTGGCCGAACGGCAGTACGACCTGGTGCTGATGGATTGCATGATGCCCGTCATGGACGGCTACCAGGCGTGCGAGGCCCTGCGCGCCCGCGAAGCGGCCAGCGGCGCGCCGCGCCTGCCCGTCATCGCCCTGACGGCCGGCGTCACCGAGGACGACCGGCAGCGCTGCGTGGCGGCCGGCATGGACGATTACCTGTCCAAGCCGTTTACGGCCAGCCAGCTGCGCGACATGGTCGAGCGCTGGCTGACGCGCCAGGCGGCGACACGTTAGCCGCCAGAGCCGGCGTTCAATACAACACTTCCCGCATACAAATCATTTTATTCGATAAATTCAATTATATTCGCTATAATTGATAAATCGCACGCAGAATGACAACCCTTGCGGAGGCAGCATGCAACAGCACGGATACTGGAATGCCATGGCCTGGCAGCGTTGGGAACGCTGGGATACGCGCACCCTGCTGTCGCTCTTCATGGCCATCCTGCTGACGGGGCTGTGGAGCATCACCGTGCTGCAACTGCGGCACGCCTACGACACTGCCATCGCCGGCGCCGGGCGCGATGCGCGCAGCATGGCGCGCGTCTTCGACGAACACGCGATCCGCACGATCGAGGCGGCGGACCAGGCGGCCACGTATTTGCGCAGCCGCTACCAGGCGCTGGGCAGCGGCCTCGACATCGTAACGGACCTGCAGCAAGGCCTCAGGCCCGGCCCCCTGTACAACCTGTTTACCATCGTCGACGAACAGGGCGACATGGTGCTGTCGAGCCGCCCCTTCCAGCCGACCAGGCTGGCCGACCGCGAGCACATCCGCGTACACATGCAGCGCGATAGCGGCGAACTGTATATCAGCAAGCCGGTGCTGGGCCGCGTATCGCAAAAATGGTCGATCCAGATGACGCGCCGCATCAACCATGCCGATGGCCGGTTCAAGGGCGTGGTGGTGGTCTCGATGGACCCGTATTACTTTACCCGCCTGTACGACGAAGTCGACCTCGGCGACAACAGCTCCACCGAGCTTGTCGGCAGCGACGGCGTGGTGCGCGCGCGCCGGGTCGGCGCCGCCGACACCATCGGCCAGGATATCGGCGCCAGCAAGGTATTTTCCTTGATGCAAGGTAAAACGCGGGGCGGCTTCACCGAACGCAGCCCCGTCGACGGCATCGTGCGCTTTTACGCATTTGAAAAACTGGCCGGCTACCCGCTGTACATGCTGGTCGGGCTGGACCGCGACACGGTATTGGCCGACTACGTCTCGCGCCGCAACCAGGCCTTGCTGATGGCGGCCGTCACGAGCTTGCTGATCGTGCTGTCGTGGGCCGCGCTGGTGCTGCTGATCGGCCGCCTGGTCGACAGCCGCGCCAGGGCCATCGCCGCCAGCGAAGCCAAGTCGCGCTTCCTGTCGAACATGTCGCATGAATTGCGCACGCCCCTCAACGGCATCCTCGGTTTCTCCGAGCTGCTGCAAGAGCAGCTGCGCGAGCCGGAACAGGCCGCCTACGCGCAAACAATACAGGACAGCGGCCGCCAGTTGCTGTCCATGGTCGAAGCGGCGATGGAATTGAGCGCGCTCGAGCACGATCAGGTCCGGCTGGAGTCCGCCGCCGCGCCATTGGACCAGTTGCTGGAACTGGCCTTGGCGCCGCACAGGCCGCGCGCGGCGCACAAGGGCTTGCAGCTGGCCGCGCAAGTGGCGCCCGCCACGCCGTCCAGCATCGATTGCGACCGCACCCGCCTCGTGCGCGTGCTCGACATCCTGCTCGATAACGCCATCCGCTACACGGCTGCGGGGCGGGTCGACGTGCACGTCACGCACAGCGGCGCGGACCTGCAGATCGAGGTGCGCGATACGGGCATCGGCATCGCACAGGCGCAGCAGGGCGTGATCTTCGACAAATTCTCGCAGGCCGACGACTCGCCGAGCCGCGCCCATGACGGCGCCGGCATGGGCCTGGCCATCGCGCGCCAGCTCGTCGCGCTGATGGGCGGCAGCATCGGCGTCGCGTCCGCGCCGGGCCAGGGCGCCGTCTTCCGCCTGCGGCTGCCGCTGGGCGGCAAATTGACCACACTATCACATGCATAGTTGCGCCAGTTGTGCGCAAAAGTTGTTCTCCATCCCTATCGGGTATAGCATCGCCACATGAGCTATCACACAGAGGCGGCGGCGTTGCGCAGACGATGGATCGAGTGGCTGTTCCTGCTTCTCGGGCTGCTGGTCGTCGCTGCCGCCCTCGCCTACGCGCATCTGGCCGAAGCGACGCGGCATGACGAGGCCGAACGCGAGCGCCTGAGCGTGCTGACGGCGCTGCTGGCAAAAAATATCGAAGTCGACCTGGCGGCGACCAACCTGGTGCTGGGCGGCGTGATCCGCGACTATCTGGCCGCCGGCACCGCACCCGACGCCGGGCAGGCGCTGCCCCGGCGCCTGGCCGCGCTGGTCGACGCCATGCCGGGCGTGCGCACCATGCTCGTCATCGATGCGCAAGGGAAGGCGGTCGCCACCAACATCGCGGAACTGGCAAACCAGGATTTTTCGCGCCGCGGCTACTTCCAGACGGCGCGCGACGCCCCCGATGCGCGCATGCTGTACATCTCGGCGCCCTTCCATTCCTTCAAGGGCGACCTGGTCATCACGGCGTCGCGCATGGTGCAGGACAAACAGGGACGCTTTGCCGGCGTGGTGGTGGCCACCTTCGCCCCCGAATACTTCACGGCCAAGTTCCGCACCGCCATGTACGCCCCCGACGTGTGGGCCGTGGTGCTGCATGGCGACGGCCAGCAATTTCTCAACTACCCGGCCAGGACTGCCAATGGCGGCAATATGGACGTCCCCGGCAGCTTCCTGCGGCGCTTTCGCGACAGCGGCTACCAGGCCGGCGTCCTGAGCGGCGTCGAAATTGCCGGCGCCGGCGCCCACACCGCCCCCCGCATCATGGCCATGGCGACCATCGCCCCCACGGCCCTGCGCATGGACCGCGCCCTGATCATTGGCCTGAGCCGCGAAGAAGCGGCCATCGCCGCCCCGCTGCGGCGCCAGGCGCTCGGCTACGTCCTGTCCTTTGCCGTGCTGGCGCTGGCCGCGGCCAGCCTGCTGTTCTGGAGCCAGCGGCGGCGCCGGCAGCAGGCCGCCTGGCATGCGGAACAGGAAAGCGAGCGCCAGGCCATGCAAGCCGTGTCCGACAGCGAAACGCGCTTTCGCACCCTGATCGAAGATGCGCCCGTGGCCATCGCCATCCTGCGCCACGGCCGCTTCATCTATTCGAATCCCCGCTACCGCAAGCTGCACGGCTATACGATGGAAGACAATCTGAACGGCCTGCCCTGGTCGGCCATGATTTCCCCGCCATCGCTGGCGGCGCTGGCCGCCAACGAAGCGCTGATCGAGGCCGATTCGCCCAGCGAACAGGTGTTCGAGGCCCTCGGCCTGGGCAAGCAGGGCCTTTCCATCCCCATGTTCAAGACCACCACGCGCGTGCTGCTCAAGGATGGACCGGCCACCCTGATCTTTGCCCAGGATATCTGCGCGCAAAAACAGGCCGAAGAGGCCATGCTGCTGGCGCGCGACGCGGCCGAAGCGGCGAACCGCAGCAAGGCGGAATTCCTCGCCAACATGAGCCATGAAATCCGCTCGCCGCTCAACGCCATCCTCGGCATGGCCTGGCTGCTGGAACGCGACGGCCTCGATGGCGAGGCGCTGCAGATGGCGCGCAAGATCCGCGCCGCGGGCCAGTCCCTGCTGGGCATCATCAACGACGTGCTCGACGTGTCGAAAATCGAGGCGGGCCACATGACCATCGAACAGGCGCCGTTCCGCCTGGCCGACGTGATCGACAAGATCGCCGCCAGCATGGGCGTTGCGGCGCATGACAAGCCGATCGAGGTGCGCATCGGACCGCTGCCCGAGGGCGTCGACCAGGTGATGGGCGACGCGCTGCGGCTGGAACAGGTGCTGGTCAACCTGACCAGCAATGCCATCAAGTTCACGACGCAGGGCACGGTCGAGCTGACGAGCGCCCTGGAAAGCCGCGACGGCGACGCCGCAGTGCTGTGTTTCAGCGTGCGCGACACGGGCATCGGCATCGCGCCCGAAGTGCAGGAAGCGATCTTTTCCGCCTTCGCCCAGGCCGACACGTCCACCACGCGCCGCTTCGGCGGCACGGGCCTGGGCCTGACCATCTGCCGCCAGCTGGTGCGCCTGATGGGCGGCTCCATGCGTCTGACCAGCGTCACGGGCCAGGGCAGCACCTTCAGCTTCACGGTGCCGCTACAGCTGATGGCCGCCAGCGTCCCGTCCTCGCCCGACATGCAGGGCTTGCGTGTGTTGCTGGCCGATGGCAAGGCCGACACGCGTGGCGCCGTGGCCGCCGTGGCGCGGGGCCTGGGCTGGAGCGTGCATGCCGTCTCCGGCGGCCAGGCGGCGCTCGAGCATGCGCTGGCCTGTGCCGAAGATGCGCGGCCAGGCGTCATCGTGCTGGCCGCGCGCATGCCCGACATGGACGGCGAAACCACGGCGCGCGCCCTGCGCGAGCACCTGCCGCCGCAGGATTGCCCCATCGTCATCCTGGCGGCCAGCGGCACGCCGGCGACAGCGCCCGCGCGCCGCCGTACGGACCCGGCCAATCCGGCCGATGCCATCCTCAATGAACCGGTGACGGCTTCCAGCCTGTACAACGCGACGATGGAAGCGCGCCAGCGGCGCGCCGAAGCGGCCGGCCTGGACGTTGGTCATGGGGCGCTGGGCGAGCGCGTGCTGGCCGGCGTGCGCGTGCTGGTGGTCGACGACAGCGACATCAACCGCGACGTGGTCAACCATATCCTGTGCGACCAGGGCGCCCTGCCCTCGTTCGCCTGTGACGGCCAGCAGGCGCTGGACTGGCTGCTGGCCCACCCGGCCGACGTCGACATCGTGCTGATGGATGTGCAGATGCCCGTCATGGATGGCTTGCAGGCGACGCGCGCGCTGCGCCAGTTGCCGCAGTTCCAGGACTTGCCCGTGGTGGCGCTGACGGCCGGGGCCTTCCAGACGCAGCGCGCGGCGGCGCTGGAAGCGGGCGTGAACCATTTCATCAGCAAACCGTTCGACGTGCCGCAGACCATCGCCCTGATCGCGCGCGCGCACCGGCGCCATGCGCAAGGGCTGCCGGCCCTGCCGCCCGTCGTGGCCGAAGCGGCGATGCCCGTGCGGACAGGCGGCGCGGCGCCCGTGATCGACCTGGCGCAAGGCATGGAGCAGTGGCTCGATGAAGCCCCCTACCGCCAGCACCTGTCGCACTTCGGCAGCACCTACCGCAACACGGTGGGCGCCATGCGCGCGCTGCTGGCGGCCAATGCACGCGCCGACGCCGCCGCGCTCGCGCACAAGCTGGCCGGCGTGGCCGGCAGCCTGGCACTGCCCGCCACCGTGCACGCGGCCCAGCAAGCCGAACAGCTGCTGCACGCGGGCGACGATGCGTCGGCCGCCCTCGATGCACTGGAACAGGCACTGGCGCAGGCCATCGAGGCCGCCGCCGCATTCACGGCACGGACGCCGCCCGGCCAGGCGACCGTGCCAATGACAAACTTGCCAGCCTAGCCTTCGCGGCCATCCACCCTGGCGCGCCACAGGTACGGCGCATACACGCATGCATACAGGCCAAAGGCCAGCGACCAGCAGGCGCCAGCGGCCAGCAGCAGCGGCATGGACAGCGAAGCGGGACCGACGGCGGCCAGCAGGCGCGCCAGCGCGCCCAGCTGGATCAGCCAGTACATCGCCGCTTCCGCCTTCCCGCCCTTGAGCGGCCGACCCGTGTGGCCCAGGGTAGTGCGCGTCATCATGCCGATGATCAGGCCCGCCATCGATCCCACCGTCAGCGCGTGCAAGGCGGCGCTGGCCGGCAGCAGGCCCAGGCTGGCGGCCGCCAGCAGCGCAAAGCCGATGCCTATCCACGCATACGACAGGTGCAAAATCCACAGCAACGGTACGCGCACCGTACGCTGCGGCTGCCAGGCCAGCAGGTTGGCCAGCGACACGCCGGCGGCGCAGAAGGCCAGCGGCACCGTCAGCCAGGCCGGCGCGCCGGCCAGCCACGCGATCGCGGCGGCCGCCATGCAGGCCACGGCCGCCAGCGCGCGTTTCGGACTGGCCACGGGCGTGCTGCCCGGTGCGCCGTTGCGGGTGAACATGGGGATCACGCGCGCGCCGATCACCGATTCGATCAGCACGATGATGAAGATGGCCGCCTGCACGGGCACAAACAGCGACAGCGGCAGCCAGCCCAGCACGGCCGCATGGAACAGGCCATTGGCCAGCGCCAGCAGGGCCAGCAAGCCGACGAGGAACAGGTTGCGCGTATTGCCCGAGCGGCGCAGCACCAGGTACAAAGGCCAGGCGGCCAGCGGCAGGAACAGCCAGTCGACCAGCGCCGGCAGCAGGCCGGGACCGCACAGCATGGCCACGCGCCCGGCCAGCCACAGCCCCACCAGCGCCATCAGCTGGGCGCCGTGCGGCGTCGACAAGCCCGTCCAGTTGCGCCCCGCCGTATAGAGGAAACCGACGACGACGGCCAGCGCGAAACCGAACACCATTTCATGCATGTGCCAGCCCAGCCCCACCTGCAGGCCGCCCGTCAGCCAGCCCGCATAACTGGCCAGCCACAGGGGAATGCCGATGGCCGCAAACACGGCCGCCAGCAGGTAGAACGGGCGGAAGCCCAGTTGCCAGACGGCGTGGCCGGCATGCCAGGGCGCGGCGCTGGCGGCGGCGGGAGGAGAAGATGGTTCGCTGATCGGGGTGATGGCCATGATGGGCTCTCTTTTAAAGATATATTCAATATACTACTTTAAAAGTGCGATGGCGGCCATCGGCAAAAAGGACTAGAAGAATGGATGGCAGCGGCCATGGGGCCGGCCCGGCGGGCCTGACCCCAACTACGCGGCTACTTGCCTTGCCGGTGCTCGACCGCGTACACGGCCGCCTGCACGCGGCTGGTAAGGTTGAGTTTTTTCAGCACGTTCTGCACGTGGATCTTGACCGTGCTTTCGGCCAGGTCGAGGGTGCGCGCGATGCCCTTGTTGCTCTCGCCGCGCGACAGGCAATCGATGATTTCCTTTTCACGGGGCGTGAGCTTGTCGAGTTCCGACACGGGTTCCTCGCGCCGCGTGCCCGCCTGCAGCTGCGCCACCAGCTTGCCCGTCATCGCTTCGGCGATGACGACTTCGCCGGCGGCAGCGCGGCGGATGGCGCGCACCAGGTAGTCGGCGTCGATGTTCTTGATCAGATAGCCGCAGGCGCCCGCGCGCAGGGCCGTGGCCAGGTCTTCCGCGTCTTCCGACACGGTCAGCATGACGATGGCCGTATCGGGGCAATCGTGCTGCATCAGCTGCAGCGCTTCCACGCCGGACATGCCGGCCATGTTCAGGTCCAGCAGCACCACGTCGGGCTGCAGCTGGATGGCGCGCTTGATGCCTTCCACGCCATCGGCCGCCTCGCCCACGACGGCAAAATCCGTATGCCGCTGCAGCAGCGAGCGTATGCCGCTGCGGAACAGCGCGTGGTCGTCGACCAGCATGACGGTGATCGGTTTATCGGGTGTCTCCATTTTTTTATACTTTCAGGTAGTTACTCAGGCGGCGCGGCGCTGCTCGCGCGACAGATGCAGTTCGACCGTGGTGCCGCCGCCCTGGCAGGCATGCACGTCGAACGTGGCGTCGATGCGCTGCGCGCGCTCGCGCATGATATGGATGCCGACATGGCTGTCGCCCTTTTCCAGCACGGCGGCAGCGTCGAAACCGACGCCATTATCGCTGATCGTCAGGGTAAAGTCCTGGTGATCGGCGAGGCGTACTTCGACGTGGCTGGCCTGGGCGTGCTTGCGGATGTTCGACAGCGCTTCCTGCACGATGAATAATAACTGCAATTGCTGCTCGCGGGGGAACGGCGCGCCGTCCACATCGGCCAGCAGTTCGGCGTCGATGCCCGTCTGGCGGCGGAATTTGTCCACGGCCGCGCGCAGGGAACCGATCAGATCGTCCTCCATCAGGCGGCTGCGGAAGTTGGCCAGCAATTCGCGCACGTCCTCGTAGCTTTCCTTCACGCCCGCATGCAGGGCCGGCACGATGCCCGCCACCTCGTCGAAACGCGCGTTGCGCACGGAGTCGTCGAGCATCTGCACCTGCAGGTTGAGGAAATTGAGGCTTTGCGCGATGCTGTCGTGCAGCCCCTGCGCCACCAGGTTGCGCTCTTCGGAAATGGCCATTTCGCGTTCGCGCGCGGCCAGGCGCAGGTTTTCCAGCGCGATGCCCAGCAGCTGGCCCAGGGTTTCCAGCAAGGCCAACTCGCGCGCGGAAAACACGCGCGCATGGCGGAAATGCAGGTTGAAGAAGCCCAGGTGCTGTTCGTGCGCGTGGATATGGAAGACGGAGACGGTGGCAAAGCCCTCGCGGTGGCAGCGCAGCTCGTGCGCCTTGTCGATGCGGCGCATGTCGTGCACCTTCGCCACCTTCATCTCGACGGCCGTGCCGCACAGGCAGTCGCCCACCTTCAGGCAATGCTCGGACGCCACCAGTTCCTCGGACAGGCCCGTATGCACGACCATGTGCAGGTTGCCCCGCTCGGCGTCGAGCACGCGCACGGTGGAGCCGTCCGCCTCGAAATAATCGACGATGCGCTGCATGAAGCCGCCGCAGATGTCTTCCAGAGGCTGCGGGCGCTGCAGGAAAGCGGCGCTTTCGTACAGCAGCGCCAGTTCGCGGTTGCGGTATTCGAGGGTGGCCGTCTTGCTGCGCACGCCCTCTTCCAGGTTGCCGTACAACGCCTGCAGGCGGTCGGCCATCTGGTTGAAGCCACTGGCCAGCTGGCCGAATTCGTCATTGCTTTCCACTGCCAGGCGCACGCTGAAATCGCGTTCCTTCATGCGCTGCATGCCCAGGCGCAGCCGCGTGACCGGTTCGATGATGAGCATGAACATCAGGTAAATCATGCTGACCGTGCCGATGACGGCCATGCCGACGAGGATCAGCTGCGAGGCGCGCAGCCAGAAGGTGCGCTGTTCGCTATCATGCTCGATCAGGCGCACCAGTTGATCGACCTGGCCGACGAAGGTGTCGGCGTCATGCTCGAACTGGCGCGCGCGCGCGGTGGAGTCGGCGGCCAGGGCCGCCGGGCGCAAGGCGCCACGCCAGGCCGTGCCGATGCGTTCGAATTCGGACTTGATGGCCGTGCTGGGGGGCAGGAACAGGGGGCGCTGCGGGTCGCCGTGGCCGATCTTGGCCAGGGTTTCGTCGATCAGCAGCACTTGCTGGCGCGCCTGTTCGCGCGCGTCGCTGGCAAGCAGCAGGGTCAGGCGGTAGGTCTGCATGCGCAGCCGGCCCGTCTCGTTGATGGCGGCCGAACTGCCTTCGAGCTGCCAGGACAGGAACAGGGTGCAGCCGATGGCACTCAAGGCCAGCACCAGCATGAGCAGCAGCGCGCCGACGATCTTGGTCGACAGCTTCTGCCAGGAGGAAAACATCGCCTTGAATTTCATACCGCCCTTGAGTGTAAATACAAAACTGCCTCAGCCGCCCGTCTGTGCCATGAACCTGATAATTTTATCGGGCTGCGTATTGAAATCATGCTGCTGCGGCTTCAGTTCGATGGCGGCGCGGATCGCCGCTTCGATCTCCGCATCCGTGCCCCCGCCGCGCAGCATGGGGCCGAGGGCGAATTTCTCTTCCTGCCCCAGGCACAAATACAGGGTACCATCGACGGACAGGCGCACGCGGTTGCAGGTGGCGCAAAAATGCTGCGACATGGGCGTAATGAAGCCGATGCTCGAGCGCCCATCGGCTGTCGACATGTAGCGCGCCGGCCCGCCGCCGAGCTCTGTTGCCTGCGGCACCAGGCCAAAACGGGCCGCCAGGCGCTCGCGCACGGGACCGAGCGGCATATAACTGGCATTGCGGCCCGTGCTGCCCATGGGCATGGCTTCGATCAGGCGCAGGATGAACTGCTGCTCGATGCAAAACGCCGCCATGGCCTCGATCTGGCCGTCATTGATGCCGCGCATGGCCACCATATTGATCTTGATCGGGTCGAAACCGGCCGCCTTGCCCGCCATCAGCCCATCGAGAATCGGCTGCAGGCTGTCGCGCCCCGTGATCTGCTGCATGCAGGCGCGGTCGAGCGAATCGAGGCTGACGTTGATGCGGTCCACGCCCGCCGCGCGCAAAGCCACGGCGTGCTTGCCCAACTGGGTGGCGTTGGTCGACAGCGACAAGTCCTGCAAACCAGGCAATGCCGTCAGCCGCTGCGCCAGTTCCGGCAGATTGCGCCGCAACAGCGGTTCGCCGCCCGTCAGGCGCACGCGGCGCGTGCCAAGGCGAACGAAAATGCCCAGCAGGCGTTCGATCTCGTCGAACGTCAGCCAGTCCTTCGGCTCCTCGAAGCCGCGAAAGCCCTTGGGCATGCAGTAACTGCAGCGCAAGTCGCAGCGGTCGGTGACGGACAGCCGCACATAATCGATCGAACGGCCAAAACGGTCCTGCAACTTGACGCTACCCATGACGCTACTCCTGTTTCTTACTTGATTGTAAAGGCTGGGGCACGATCTGGCTGTGCCCCAGAAGGCCTAGCGGCCTACGCCTTTCGGCCTACGCATTTCTACCTACTGAACCAGCGGGCTGGCCGTGCCTTCGAGCTCGATGCCGGCGATCTCGGCGCGCCCCACCAACAAGTGCAGATACTGGTGCACGGCCCGCTGCCACGCGGCCCGCGACAGGCGGTCGGCGATCTGCGCCTGCACGGCCTCGTAGGCGATGGGCTGGCCTTCGACCCGGCGCAGCACTTGCACGATGTGGTAGCCGAAGCGCGTTTCCAGCAAATGGCCGGCCAGCGCGCCCGCTTCCAGGCGGAACAGCAGCGCGTCGAACTCCGGCACGCTCTGGCCCGGCGACAGCTGGCCCAGGTTGCCCCCCAGGGCGCCCGACGGGCAGTTCGAATACTGCGCCGCCAGTTCGCCGAAGCGCTCGGGCGCCAGTTTCAAGGCGTCGAGCACGGCTTGCGCCGTCGTGCGCAGCAGCTCCAGGGGCGCCTCGGGCGTCACCTGGAACAGGATGTGGCGCGCCTCGACCAGCGCCCCGCTGCAAAACAGCTGCGGGCGCTGCGCATAAAAGGTGCGGCAAGCCGCATCGTCGGCGGGCGGCACGCGCACTTCCTGCGCAAACAGCGCTTCGATGCGGTCATCAATACTGCCGCCCTGCACGCCGAGGCGCTCGGCTTCCTCCAGCAGCAGCCGGCGCAGCACCAGTTCATGCACGGCCTGCTTCAAAGGGTTGCCGGCACCGTCGTGATGCGGCAGTTCCTGCGCGATGTCGGCATCGTCGATATCGATGCCATTGACGGAGATTCCCATGATGTGACTCCTTTCTTAACGGCGGCGAACCAGCTGGTAAGCGCGGCCCAGATATCCGATGGCGCCGAAGCCGCTCCACACGTGCACCAGACGGGTGAACGGGAAGATGACGAACAGCGACATGCCCATGAACAGGTGCAGCTTGAACACCAGCGGCGCATCGACGATGAAGCTGGCGGCGTCACCGCGGAAGGTCACGATGTGCTGCGCCCAGTTCATCAGCAAGACCATCATGTGGCCATCCATGTGCGAAGCCGAGACGAAGATCGAGGACAGGCCCAGCAGCAAGGTCAGCAGGATCCACAGCATCACCAGCTTGTCGCCGGCCGTGGTGACGGCGCGCAGCCGGTCGTTACTGAAGCGGCGCACCAGCAGGATCAGGATGCCGGCCAGGCACAGGCCGCCCATCACGCCGCCGGCCGCCATGGCTACGCCCTGCTTCAGGCTGTGCGACACGCCCAGGGTATCCCACACCCAGACGGGGGTGAGCAAGCCGGCCGCATGGCCGAACAGCAGGCCGATGATGCCGATGTGGAACAGGATATTGCCCAGGCGCAGACTGCCGCGGTGCAGCAGCTGGCTGGAATCGGACTTCCACGTGTATTGCTCGCGGTCGAAACGGATCAGGCTACCGAGGAAAAAGATGGCCAGCGCGATGTATGGATAAATGCCATACACAAATTGATGCAAGTAATTACTCATGATGTACTCTCCTCATGCGGGCGCGCTTCAAGCGGCGCGCCGCGGCTGCGGGTGAAAATGCACGGGATGGACGCCGCCCGGAACCTGGGCCGGACCTTGGCGCAGCAGGGGCTCGACGCCGTCCGCACCGGGACCGAAGGTTTCCAGCGCTTCATCCATGTCGCGCACCGGCGGTTCGGCCAGCATTTCCGCCGCCACGGGGCTCAGGCGTTCGAGCAAGGTGAAGACGGGCGCGTACGGGCTGCCGTTGGCCGTCAGCTTGCGGCCGATGTGCGCCAGCACGTGGACGGCGTCGCCCAGCAGCGGTGCCGAAGCTTCCTCGTCGAGCTGCGCGAGGAATTCCAGGAACAGCGGCACGAAGTCGGGCAAGTCGTCGCCCACCATTTGCAGGCCATGGCGCTTGTATTCCTCCATCAGGTCGACCATGGCCTGGCCCCGGTCGCGCGATTCGCCGTGGATATGCTCGAACAGATGCAGCGAGTGCGACGGATTGCGGTCGAACGTGGCCACGTACTGCTGCTGCAGGTCGATCAGGCTGCTGCTTTCCAGGTGTGCCAGCAAGGGCCGCAGCAGCGCTTGCTGTTCCGGCACGGCCGCCAGCGCGGCGTCCAGCTGCGGCAGGTGGGCGATCAGCTCGGGCTCCGGATACAGCAGCAGTCGCGAAAGGACTTGGTAGTGATGCATAGCGTGTTCCATATCAGCTCCTTAAGCGCCTGGCGCCGTTTTGCGCGACTTCGGCATCTGCATGAAGATGGCCGAACCGTGTTTTTTCTTGCCGAACAAGGTCGGTTCGCTGGTGCCGTCCGAGCAGCCGTTGCCGAAGCTGAAGCCGCACGAACCCTTCTCGTTGAAGCTGTCCTCGGCCATTTCCTTGTGGCTGCTGGGGATGACGAAGCGGTCTTCGTAGTTGGCGATGGCCATGATGTGGTACATGTCCTCCACCTGCGCCTTGCTCAATCCCACCTGTTTCAGGACCGTGAGGTTTTCCACCTTCTCGACGGTCTTGCTGCGCATGTAGGCACGCATGGCCAGCATGCGGTCCAGCGCCGTGACGATAGGCGGCTGGTCGCCGGCCGTCAGCAGATTGGCCAGGTACTGCACGGGAATGCGCAGGCTTTGGGTGTCCGGCAGCATGCCATTCACGCCCAGCTTGCCCGATTCGGCGGCCGCCTGGATAGGCGACAGCGGCGGCACGTACCACACCATCGGCAAGGTGCGGTATTCGGGATGCAGCGGGAATGCCACTTTCCACTCGACGGCCATCTTGTAGACGGGCGACTTGACGGCCGCTTCCAGCCAAAGGTCCGGGATGCCCTGGCGGCGCGCCTCGGCGATGATGGCCGGGTCGTGCGGATCGAGGAACAGGTCGAGCTGCGCCTGGTACAGGTCCTGCTCCTGCGGCACGGAGGCGGCAGCCTCGATCTTGTCGGCGTCGTACAGCAGCACGCCCAGGTAGCGGATGCGGCCCACGCACGTTTCCGAGCACACGGTAGGCTGGCCAGCTTCGATGCGGGGGAAGCAGAACGTGCACTTCTCCGCCTTGCCCGACGACCAATTGTAGTAAATCTTCTTGTACGGGCAACCGGAGATGCACATGCGCCAGCCGCGGCACTTGTCCTGGTCGATCAGCACGATGCCGTCGTCTTCGCGCTTGTACACGGAGCCGGAAGGGCAAGACGCCACGCACGTCGGGTTGAGGCAATGCTCGCACAGGCGCGGCAAGTACATCATGAAGGTGTTTTCGAACGTGCCGTACATCTCCTTCTGCATGTTGTCGAACAGTTTGTCCTTGCTGCGCTGGGCAAACTCGCCGCCCAGGTCATCTTCCCAGTTCGGACCCCACTCGATTTTTTCCATCTTTTTCCCCGTCAGCACGGAGATCGGACGGGCCGTCGGCGGCGTCTGCGACAGCGGCGCGCTTTGCAGATGCTCGTAGTCGTAGGTGAACGGCTCGTAGTACTCGTCGATGGCGGGCAGGTTCGGGTTGGCGAAGATATTCGCCAGGATCTTCAAACGGCTGCCCTGGCGCGGCTCGATCTTGCCCGCATCCGTGCGGCGCCAGCCGCCATTCCACTTGTCCTGGTTTTCCCACTGCTTCGGATAGCCGATGCCGGGCTTGGTTTCCACGTTGTTGAACCATGCGTACTCGACGCCGTCGCGGCTGGTCCATACGTTCTTGCAGGTGACGGAACAGGTGTGGCAGCCGATGCACTTGTCCAGGTTCAGCACCATGCCGATTTGCGCTCTGATTTTCATACTATGCTCCTTGTTCCTGCAACGGGCCTTCGAGCCAGTCGACCTTGTTCATCTTGCGCACCAATACGAATTCATCGCGGTTGGAGCCCACCGTGCCGTAGTAATTGAAGCCGTAGGCCAGCTGGGCGTAGCCGCCGATCATGTGCGTCGGCTTGGGCACGGCGCGCGTCACCGAGTTATGGATGCCGCCCCGCTTGCCCGTCATCTCCGCGCCAGGCACGTTGATGATCTTTTCCTGGGCGTGGTACATCATCGTCATGCCGGCCGGGATGCGCTGGCTGACGATGGCGCGCGCCGTCAGGCTGCCATTGACGTTGAAGACTTCGATCCAGTCGTTGTCGACGATGCCGGCAGCTTGCGCGTCCGTCTCCGACAGCCACACGTGCGGTCCGCCGCGCGACAGTGTCAGCATGCGCAGGTTGTCCGAATACGTGGAGTGGATGCCCCACTTCTGGTGCGGCGTCAAAAAGTTCAGCGCCAGTTCCTTGTTGCCATTCGGCTTGGTGCCCAGCAGCGCTTCCGTCGTCTTCGTGTTGATGGCCGGCTTGTACACGCACAGTCCCTCGCCGAAATCGCGCATCCACAGGTGATCCTGGTAGAACTGCTGGCGGCCAGTCAAGGTGCGCCAAGGGATCAATTCATGCACGTTGGTATAGCCGGCCGTGTAGCTGACTTCTTCGCTTTCCAGGCCAGACCAGGTGGGCGAAGAAATGATCTTGCGCGGCTGCGCCTGCACATCGCGGAAGCGGATGCTGTCATGCTCGCGCGGCAGCGCCAGATGCGTGTGGTCGCGTCCCGTGATGGAGGACAGCGCGGCCCAGGCTTTCACGGCCACGTGGCCATTCGTTTCCGGCGCCAGCGACAAAATCATCTCGGCCGCATCGATGGCCGTATCGAGGCGCGGCTGGCCCTGCGACACGCCTTCGTCCAGCACCGTGCGGTTGATGCCGCGCAGGACGTCGACTTCATGGCCCGTTTTCCAGGAAATGCCCTTGCCGCCGTTGCCGATGGTTTCCAGTAGCGGGCCGATCGAGGTGAACTTCTTGTACACGTCGCGGTAATTGCGCTCGACCACCGTCATGTTCGGCATGGTCTTGCCGGGAATGGCTTCGCATTCGCCGGCGCGCCAATCCTTGGGATCGAAAGGCTGGCCCAGTTCGCCCGGCGTGTCGTGCATCAGCGGCGTGAGGATGATGTCTTGCTGGGTGCCCAGCAGCTCGCCGCCTATTTCCGAGAATTTCTCGGCCAGGCCCTTGTAGATTTCCCAATCCGACTTCGATTGCCACAGCGGCTGCACGGCTTCGGACAGCGGGTGGATGAACGGATGCATGTCCGACGTATTCAAGTCATCCTTTTCATACCAGGTGGCCGTCGGCAGCACCACGTCGCCATACAGACAGGTGGTCGACATGCGGAAGTCCAGCACCACCAGCAGATCGAGCTTGCCTTCGGCGGCCGGGCGCACTTTCACCTGTTTCGGCGTGAGGCAGTCGTCTTCATCGCTGAGCAAGCCGTTTTGCGTGCCGAGCAGGTATTTCAGGAAGTACTCGTGGCCCTTGCCCGAGCTGCCGAGGATATTTGAGCGCCACACGAACATATTGCGCGGGAAGTTGGCCGGATTGTCCGGGTCGTCGCACGAGAACTGCAGCTGGCCCGCCTTGATCTGGTCTAGCGCATACGCGGCCGGCTTCTGGCCTGCGGCGGCAGCGGCCTTGGCCACTTCCAGCGGATTCGTTTGCAGCTGCGGCGCCGATGGCAGCCAGCCCATGCGTTCAGCCTTGGCGTTGTAGTCGAGCAGGGTCAGGTCGCCCGTGCCGCCGGCCGCCGATGGCGAGGCGATGTCGCCCGTTTCCAGCTTTTCGTGGCGCCACTGGCTCGTGTGGGCATAGAAGAACGAGGTGCCGTTCATCTGGCGCATCGGACGTACCCAGTCCTGGGCGAAGGCCAATGGCGTCCAGCCCGTTTGCGGACGCAGCTTTTCCTGGCCCACGTAATGGGCCCAGCCGCCGCCGGACTGGCCGATACAGCCGCACATCATCAGCATGTTGATGATGCCGCGGTAGGTCATGTCCATGTGGTACCAGTGATTCAGGCCGGCGCCCACGATGACCATGCTCTTGCCGCGCGTCTGGTCCGCGTTTTCCGCGAACTGGCGCGCCACGGTGATGACGTCGGCGCGTTTCACGCCCGTGTGCTTCTCTTGCCACGCGGGGGTGTACGGCACGTCGTCGTCATAGCTTTCCGCCACGTTTTCGCCGCCCAGGCCGCGGTCGATGCCGTAGTTGGCCAGGGTCAGGTCGAACACGGTGGTGACCAGGCCCGTCGTGCCGTCGGCCAGGCGGATGGTTTTCACCGGCACCTTGCGCAGCAACATGTCGGACGCGTCCTTGCCGCCGAAGTAGGCAAAGCCCACTTCCGTGACGGCGTCGCTGTCGTTGATCATGGAGAGCATCGGCACGATGGGCGCGCCGCTGCCGCCTGCCTTCTGTTCCAGGTTCCACTTGCCCGACTCGCCCCAGCGGAAGCCGATGGAGCCGGCCGGCGCGGTGATGGCACCCGTGGTCTCGTCGATGACGAGGGTTTTCCATTCCGGGTTATTGGTTTCGTCGAGGTTGTTGTCCAGGTGCGAAGCGCGCAGGAAGTAGTCGGGCACGAGGGTGCCGTTATGTTCCTTGAGCAGGACCAGCATGGGGAAGTCCGTGTACTGGCGCGCATAGTCGCGGAAGTAGGCGCTCTGCCCTTCCGAGTGGAATTCCTTGAGGATGACGTGGCCCATGGCCAGCGCCAGCGCGGCGTCCGTGCCCTGCTTCGGCGCCAGCCAGATGTCGCCGAACTTCACCATTTCGCCGTAGTCGGACGAGATGGCGACGGTTTTCGTGCCCTTGTAGCGCACTTCCGTGTAGAAGTGGGCGTCCGGCGTGCGCGTCATCGGCACGTTCGAGCCCCACACCATCAGATAGGTCGAGTTGTACCAGTCGGCCGATTCCGGCACGTCCGTCTGCTCGCCCCACACTTGCGGGCTGGCTGGCGGCAAGTCGCAGTACCAGTCGTAGAAACTCAGGGCCACGCCGCCGATCAGCGACAGGTAGCGCGTGCCGGAAGCATAGCTGACCATGGACATGGCGGGAATCGGCGAGAAGCCGACGATGCGGTCCGGGCCGTATTTCTTGATCGTCAGCGCATTCGCGGCGGCGATGATTTCATTCGATTCTTCCCACGTGGCGCGCACGAAGCCGCCCAGGCCGCGGATGGATTTGTACTGCTGCGAGCGCACGGGGTCCTGGCTGATCCAGTCCCAGGCCGTGACGGGATCCATGGTCTTGCGCGCTTCGCGCCACATTTCCATCAGGCGGCCGCGCACCATCGGGTATTTCACGCGCTGCGCCGAATACACGTACCAGGAATAGCTGGCACCGCGCGGGCAGCCGCGCGGTTCGTGGTTGGGCAGGTCGGGCCGCGTGCGCGGGTAATCGGTTTGCTGGGTTTCCCAGGTGATCAGGCCGTTCTTGACGTACACCTTCCAGCTGCACGAGCCGGTACAGTTCACGCCATGCGTGGAGCGCACGATCTTGTCGTGCTGCCAGCGCTGGCGGTAGGCGTTTTCCCAGGTACGGTCTTCATCGACCACGGTGCCGTGGCCGTTTGAAAACGGCTCGGCGGGCTTGCTAAAAAATTTCAGGCGGTCCAGAAAGTGACTCATGCTACCTCCACATTGCGCCGCCGACAGCGGCGCCAGGTCTTAAAAAACGCTGCAAGCACGATGGCTCAAGCGTCGATACAAACAGTCTATCGATGCGCCGTGCCCGGCGGTATTGGCAAGAAGTCGGTTTCCGGCACCAGGAATGCATAGGCGCGTAGTCACCCGGATAGTCACTATTGCCTATGGGCGGCAACGCGGAGCTGCGGTATACCTGTCGTCATCGTTCAACACAGAGAAAGAGCATCATGCCGATTACCGATTACGCCAGCCTGCTGAGCAGCGCCCGCAACCAGGAGCAGCCGCAACGCCTGCTGTTCACCTTTACCCAGGCGCAGGCCCAGCCTGGCGGCCAGGGCAAGTCCCTCACGCCCGTGATGTGCGCCGACAAGCTGCCCGAGGAACTGGACAGCTTCGAGACGTTAAAGGAGGAGTCGAAACAGATGCAGACGCACTGGGACGTGGTCTTCGTGGCGGGACTGGCGGGCCGCGAGGGCCAGCCGCCCGCCGCGCAGGAATGCGAGGCGCCCCTGCGCGCCATGGTGACGGCCATCGAGCAAGGCCGCATCGACAGCCTGCTGGCGTTTGACCGCAGCGGGGATTTGTTACGTTTTAGTTGACGGAACTTGTCGGATTACGGCCTGCGGCCGAATCCGACCTACGTGATTGATGTAGAGCAAGGTAGGTCGGATTAGCGAGGCAACGCCACGCGTAATCCGACACATTGTTGACGGCGCCCTGTTGGATTACGCTACGCTAATCCAACCTACTTGCCTGCATCCGGCCAAGGGCGCTCATGCAAATGGCGCGCCCTTTCTATTGGACAGACCAGAGGTAAAAACTGCTGCTGGCGCGCCGAATACGCCATCAGCGCCCCGCTATCGATGTCGAAATACCATCCATGTAATTTCAACACGCCCTGCTCCACCCTGCGCTTGAGCCAAGGGTAGGTGAGCAGGTTGTCCAGCGACTGCAATATGCTGGCCAGCTCGCACGCGTGGTGCTGTTCCGCCGACGAACGGTGCGCCAGTTCGCGCCGCACGCGCTGCGCCACCGGTTCGGCGATGCGCATCCACTGGCCCACGAAGTCCGTTTCCTGCCCTTCCGCGCGCGGCTGCGGTTCCAGCAGCGCGCGGATGCCGCCGCAGCGCGCATGACCGAGCACGATGACCCTGGCCACTTCGAGCTTGCAGACGGCGAACTCGATGGCCGAACTGACGCCGGGCGGCGCGTCCGGGGTGCACGGCGGCACCAGGTTGGCGATATTGCGCACGACAAACATGTCGCCCGGGTCGCTGCCCGTCAGCAGCATGGGGTCGACGCGCGAATCGCAGCAGCCGATCAGCAGGGTCGAGGGCCGCTGCCCGTCGCGCAGGCTGTCGTACAGGGTTTGCGGCTCGCTGAAATACTGCTGTTGAAACAGACTGAAGCCGTTGACGAATTTTTCCAGTTCTTCCATGACTACCTCTTACTGTGTTCAACGCCAGGCAAGCAGGACTCGCCCGGCGTTCTGACGCTGACTAGCAAGGCATCGGCGCGTTCTTGCGCGCATAGCACCACCATGTGATCGCGATGCAGCTGACATAAAAGCCGATGAAGCACCACAGGGCGGCGTCGGGGCTGCCCGTCAGCGCGATCGAGGTGCCATAGCTTTTCGGGATGAAGAAGGCGCCATACGCGGCCACGGCCGAGGTGAAGCCCAGGACGGCCGCGCCTTCCTTGTTGGCGTCGACGATGGCTTGCTCCTGTACCGCCTTGCCCTTGCCGGCCGCCGCGCGCTGGTGTTCCGTCAGGAAGATCACGGGAATCATGCGGAAGGTCGACGCATTGCCGATGCCCGTGCCGGCGAACAGCAGCATGAACATCCAGAAGAAGCCGTTGAAACTGCCACCCACTCCGCCTTGCGGCATGAAGTACAGCACGCCCAGCACGGCGCCGATCATCAAGAGGAAGGACCACAGGGTGACTCTGGCGCCGCCCAGTTTGTCGGAAATCACGCCGCCGGCCACGCGCGCCAGGGCACCGACGAGGGGGCCGAGGAAGGCGTAATCGAGCGGGTTCACGTCGGGGAACTGGATCTTGATCAGCAGCGGAAACGCGGCCGAATAACCGATGAAGGAGCCGAAGGTACCCGTGTACAGCCAGCACATGAGCCAGTTGTGCTTGCGCTTGAAGATCACGGCCTGCTCGGAAAACGATGCTTTCGCCGACGCCAGGTCATTCATGCCGAACCAGGCCAGCAAGGTCGACAGCGCGATGAACGGCACCCAGATGAAACCGGCGTTTTGCAGCCACATGTCCTTGCTCACGCCATTCTTGACCCAGGTGAGCGAGTCGCCGCCCCAGGCGCCGAAGACGGCAAACGTGATCACCAGCGGCACGACGAACTGCACCACCGACACGCCCAGGTTGCCCAGGCCCGCATTCATGCCCAGCGCGAAGCCCTTGCTCGCCTTAGGATAGAAAAAGCTGATGTTGGCCATCGACGAAGCGAAATTGCCACCACCGAAGCCGCACAGCAGGGCCAGGATCAGCATGGTCGGATAACCGGTGTTCACATCCTGCACGGCCAGGCCGATGCCGATGGCGGGAATCAGCAAGGAACCCGTGGAAATGGCCGTCCAGCGGCGCCCACCGAAGATCGGCACCATAAACGAATAGAAGATGCGCAAGGTGGCGCCGGACAGGCCAGGCAAGGCCGTCAGCCAGAACAGCTGGTTGTTACTGTAGGTGAAGCCGATGTTGGGCAGGTTGACTACCACCACGCTCCACACCATCCACACGGCGAATGCCAGCAGCAGCGCGGGGATCGAGATCCACAGATTGCGCGCGGCCGTGGCCTTGCCCGTGTTTTGCCAGAAGCTCGGGGTTTCCGGCTCCCACGTATTGATCATGTAGCGGCTCATGCTTTAGCTCCTGCGAGTTGGTTGGTAGGTGCCGCGCGCAGCGGCTTGAACGAGAAATGCATCCAGATGAGGGAGACGCAAACGGTGCCGTAGAGGAGCATGAAAGAGCTCGAACGCACGCCCGTGAAGTCCACCAGGGCGCCGAACATCACGGGCAGGATGAAGCCGCCCAAGCCGCCGGCCAGGCCGACCACGCCCGAAACGGCGCCGATGTTGTCGGAAAAATCATCACCGATGAACTTGAAGACGGACGCCTTGCCCACGGCCATGGCGATACCGACGATGAACAGCAGCACGGTGAACCACAGCGGCGACAGGCCGATATGGAAGGCCAGCGGACCGGTGACGGTTTCCACGACCATCTGTGTTTGCGGATACGACAGCAGGAAGAAGCACACCCAGCACACCCACATCACGGCCCAGGTGACTTTCGCGGCGCCGTATTTGTCGGAGATCCAGCCGCCCACGGCGCGCAGCACGCCGCCCGGCAGCGAGAAACAGGCGGCCAGCAGCGCCGCGTGTTTCAGGTCGAAGCCGTATTCGGCCACGTAGTACTTCGTCATCCACAGCGCCAGCGCCACGTAGCCGCCGAACACCACCGAGTAGTACTGGCAGTAGCGCCACACGCGCGGATCCTTCAGCACCTTCATCTGTGCGCTGAAGCTTTCGCCCGATGGCGCCAGATGCGATTTGTCCGTGTACGAAAACAGCCAGAAGATGATGGCCGTGGCCAGCATGGCTACCGCATACACCTTGGGCAGCATCTGCCAGCCGAAGGCAGCGACGATACCGGGCGCGACGAACTTGGTCAGCGCGGAACCGGAATTGCCGGCGCCGAAGATACCCATCGCCAGGCCGCGGCGCTCCTTTTCATACCAGCGCGCCACGTAGGGCGTACCGACGGAAAACGAGCCGCCCGCCAGGCCCACGAACATGCCCAGTACGAGGAAGTGCCAGTAGGCGGTAGCGTAGGAGATCAGGTAGATCGGCACCACGCTGGCCAGCATCAGCCAAAAGAAGACGCGGCGTCCGCCGTATTTGTCCGTCCAGATGCCCAAGGGCACGCGCACGAGGGAGCCCGTCAGCACGGGCATGGCGGCCAGCAGGCCGAATTGTGTTTCAGTCAAGCCCAGGCTGGTCTTGATGGGGATGCCCAGTACGGCAAACATCATCCAGACTGCAAAGCAGATGGTAAATGCGAAGGTGCTGCTGATCAGCACGGACGCCTGCTTGCGACGCATGCCGGGTTCGACTGCCTTGTTACTACTGTTGTTCTTAGTGCCATCTAGGGTAGCCACGATGTTTCTCCATGAATGCACTGGCCGTCTGGCCAGCCGTCCCGACCAGCTTACGTGGCAGAGGGGAAAGGCACTATCGGCCACAGGGTGATTCTGGAAAGGCAATCTGGATAGCCGTATCGGCAAAAGTGACTAGATGGCGGGGTATGGACCTAGCCTGGATGGCGGGTGTTTTACAAACGGACGCATTTTTGGCACACTCGGCGCCTGGATAAAAAGGAAAGCCATGCAGGACATTCACGAAACAGACGGGATCATCACGCGCGCGGCCCAGGCTGGCGATGTGGACGCCATGCTGGCCTGCGATGCCTATGCGCAGGCGCACGCCAGCCGGGGCGAGGCCGTGCGCGCCGCCGTCGGCCAGGGGCACTGCCAGGTGGCCATCCACGCTGGCCAGGTGGCAGGCTATGTCCTCACGCGCGACGATTTCTTCGATTACGGCTTTGTCTCGCTGGTGGTGGTCTCGCCCGCCTACCAGCGGCGCGGTGTGGGCGTGGGCCTGCTGGCCGCCGCCGAAGCCGCGTGTCAAACTGAGAAGCTATTCACCTCGACGAACCAGTCCAACTTGGCCGCGCAACGGCTGTTCGCCAGCGCGGGTTTCGTGCGCAGCGGACAGATCGACCATCTCGACGAGGGAGACCCGGAGCTCGTGTACATGAAATGGTGCCGCTGATTGCGCTTCCCTCCGACGGCGTATGGCGCGGCGCGCCAAAGGCGGCTATGCTGGCGCTACTTTGAATAACGACCGCATGGACATATGGACTATCTGAGCCTCAAGCATTTCCACATGGCTTGCGCCGCCGCGAGCGGCTTGCTTTTCCTCTTGCGCGGCGCATGGATGCTGCGTGCCTCGCCCGCCTTGCAGCAGCGCTGGGTAAAAATCCTGCCGCACCTGGTCGACACGGCTTTGCTGGCCAGCGCCATCACCCTGGCCGTATGGAGCGGCCAGTCGCCGGGCAGCCAGCCCTGGCTGGCCGCCAAGCTGTGCGCACTGGTGGCCTACATCGTGCTGGGCACCATCGCGCTGAAACGGGGCAAGACGCCGGCCGTGCGCGGCGCCGCCTTCGCGCTCGCCGTGCTGGTCTTCGCCTACATCGTCGCCGTAGCCGTGACCAAACAGGCCTGGCCGCTCTGATGCAGCAAAAAATGTAGCGCAGGGTCGCGCCTGCAGTACAGAGTGACGCGTGCGCGGCGCGACCTGCAGGTGCTTATTTGGCGCGGTTTCTTTCCTGAATTTCCTTGCCAAGGGCGTCCTCTAGCCACCATTCACGCACCTCGAGCGCCTTGTTCTCGATGCTGGCATTGGCCAGCAAGGGATTTTTCTTCAGGTATGCGATATCTTCCTCGAAATTGTCGTGTATCGAAGCCACTTGCAGGAAACGGTTGGCATCCAGACGTCCCAGGTAGATGACCTTGCCAGCAACGACGTCAAACTCGATCGGCTTCGGCGACGATTCGGAGTACCTGGACCTGAATCCATAGTCAAGCAGCCAGATGATGACGCTGTAGCGTCCCGGCGTCAGCTGCAGCGCAAAGGTGCTGCCCTTGCCCGTAGGTACTTTTGGCAAGACATTCTGCAAGGCGACCTGGCCGGCGGGAGCATGGCTGGATAACCACAGACTTTTTCCCTCGAGGGCGGCAGGGTCGCTGCTGACGATGCCGAACCTGGCGCCATGCGCCTCGAAGACGGAGCTCTCGAACACTGTGCCGACGACAACGCCCTTGGCAAGGTCGGGTGTCGTGTAGGTAAACGCAGGCGCGCTATTGCGGCCGGTGACACAGGCCGACAACAGCGCAGACAGCAAGACGGCGCACGCCAGCGCGCGCAGCATGGTGGTTCGGACAAACATGGATGATCCTGAATAAAATGAAGAAATGGGTCACAAGTGATGGGCAAAGGGCAAAGGACGGCAAGCGCGCCTGTGCCTGCATGAGTCCAGATAAATATTGCTAATTAGAAATATTTTCAGTGTATCCGCCTGGCACGAAAATGTCTAGTTGACAAGTAGTCAAAGGACGCCATACGACTTCTGCGGAACGCGGCAAGCTGCACGGCAATGATAGTATTGGCAACTTCATCGACAAGGCAGCCACCGTGGCCGTGCCGCTCCCCTGAAAGGCAACCATGCTCTTATCCGAACTATTGACCAAGCTGACCTGCGGTGATCTGGAAGGCGAGGAACTCGACGACGCCGTCGCCGCCATCACCGAAGCTCCCTCCGCGCCGCGCGAGGAATGGGTCGACAGCGATGCGCAAGCCTACGCGCTGGAACTCCTCTCGCAGCTGGGCGGCCATATGGCGTCGAGCGACAAGATCGATGAATTGCACGAACAGATACAGGACATGTTCGACGAATTCCCCGACTTCCCGTACGCACTGCTCAAGGAAAGCGGCGGCAGCGTGCTGCCCTATTTCGAGTGGCTGGATACGGAACTGGCGCAGCGCGCCGTGGAAGAAGGCGGCTATGACCTGATCCAGATCGACGGCAACGGCTCCGACGAAATGGATGCGCTGATCGTCTACCGGCGCGACACGGACGACATCATCCAGGCGGCGGCATTGATGGGCGTGACGATAGGCCGGCCGCTCACCTACTATCGCGGCATCGACGCGATGGTAGGCAAGCCACCGGGCTAAGGACCAACGCCTATTGCATCGGCAAGGCGCCCACATCGACGGCCGGCGCCTGGCCCGTGGCCGGGCGCGTGAAGTTCTGGCTGGTCTGCACGTAATTTGCGAAGAAGCCGCCGTTATGCAGGTAGAACTTGCCGTTTTCCAGCCCGCCCGCATAATCCATGCGCTGCGCATTCGTGGCCGTGGCGTCGCCGGTGAACCTTCCCGCCGTCACTTCGGTCCATGTCCCGGAAACGTTCCTGGCCCACTGGTTGCCGAACTGGACGCGGCGCTCCGTGTAGCCCTTCGTGTCGATGAAGTTCTCGAGGAAGGAATGCACGCCCGTCAGATACGTGGATATCGCCGGCCGCTTCCACGTGGCGATGTAGCGCCACTTGCCCGTCTCGGGCGCAAAGAACCAGGCCGAGTAATCGCTGCCGCCATTGCCGTCGGGCCGCGCGCGCGTGATGAAGCGGTACGTCGTTCCGGCCGCCCAGTTATACGACAGATAGGTCTGGCCGCCCGTGCCCTCGCCGCCAAACGCATTGTCGACCACGCCGGCGCCCTTGCTGACCAGTGTGGTCCTGGCGCCATTGTCGGCGTCCCACACGGAGAACAATATCCAGCGCTCGCTCGGTGATTTCACCTGGATGCCCATGTAGCCCTGGCCAAAGCCGTTGGCCATGAAATAGGAACCGATGGCGTCCTGGCCCTGGGGAATCGTCATCTCGTTATAGAAATACTCGGTATTGGCCGGCACCGTATAACCCATGTGCACGGACGGGCCGCGCCGCGACCAGTAGTAGTTGGCGGGGTCATTCGCGTAGTTGAGCGTGGCGTTCGACGTCACCTTCAGCGCCGAGACGTCGCCAAAATAGCCGCCCGCCTTGCTCACGCCGCGCAAGTCCACCTTCACGTAGCCTGGCGCGGCCACGTTGACCGTGCCCACCGCATAGGTCTTGCTGGCCGTTCCCGCCAGGGCCACGTCAAAGGGCTGGCCGTTGACCGTCACGCGCACCACGCTGCTGGTGCTGCCGGCCAGCCTGGCGTCGAGCGCCACCGTCACGGGACCGGCTGCACCGACGCGGAAATACGCGCTGGTCACCGTGTTCGGGCTGGTCCAGTTAGCCAAGCCATTGTCATTGATGATTTCTTGCGCGCTGGCGTCGGCGCTGGTGATGAAGGCATTGCCGGCCAGGGCCACGGTGGCCGGCGTGCCCGTCACGGACGGCAGGCTGCTCGCTGCATGGATCGCGGTGGCGCCGGCACTGCCCCCGCCACCGCTGCCGCAGGCGGCCAGCAACAACGGTGCGCTGGAAAGAACTGCGTAGAGTACTGCATTTCTGTGTTTCATCGACGTCTCCTGGTGGTGAGGCTTTGCGGCGGGCGAACACGGGCCTGCGCACCTGCGCCGCGGTTGAAAAACGGATCGGGACAGAAAAAACCCGCTACGGCAACTGGTGCGGTAGCGGGCGGATGGGGCTTAGTACTTGCCGTCGAGGGCGAAGATCGGCTTGCGCGATTTCCACTGCCCGCCCGTGAAGTCCGGGAAGTCCAGTGTCTGGAAGTTGGCCGCGATCGATTGCTCGGACAGCGGCGTGATGGCACTCCACGTCACGGCATCGTAGATATCGATCGGCATCGGCGCGTTGGCCTTGAGCGCTTCGACAAAGGCGTGGATGACGAAGAAGTCCATGCCGCCGTGGCCCGCGCCTTCGGCTTGCGCCGCGTACTTGCGCCACACCGGGTGCTCATACTTGTCCTGGTAAGCCTTGAAGTCATCCCACTGGTGCGGCTTGCTGACGCCTTCGATATGAATCGAATTGTTCAAGTCCATCCACAGGCCGTCCGTGCCTTGCACGCGGAAGCCCAGCGAGTACGGGCGCGGCAAGCTCGTATCGTGCTGCAGGATGATGGTTTCGCCGTTCTCGCACGCCAGCGTAGTGGTGACGACGTCGCCCAGCTTGAATTTCACCTTGGCGTTCGCATGCTGCGCGCCGCCCGGCTGCTTGACGATGTAGTCGTGCAAGCCGCGCGCCTTGGTGGCGAAGGCGTTGATGCGCGTAAAACGGTTGCCGCGGTTGATGTTGGTGTACATGGCACACGGGCCGATGCCGTGGCTCGGATACAGCTCGCCATTGCGCTCGACCGAATGCTGCGTGCGCCAATGGGCTTCCGACCAGCCCTTCTCGCCGAATTCCACGCCGCCGCCATATGGCTTGGCCGGATTGCCGCTGTTGAATTTCACGGCGCGCAAATCGTGCTGGTAGCCGCCCTGCAGGTGCAGCAGTTCGCCAAACAGGCCCGCGCGCACCATCTGCAGCGCGGCCATCACGTCGCGGCGGTAGCACACGTTTTCCAGCAACATGTACGGCGTGCCCGTCTTCAGCTGGGTATTCAGCACATCCCAGTGGTCTTGCAGGGTGATGCCGGCCACCACTTCGCAGCCGACGGCGATCTTCGCCTGCATGGCGGCAATCGCCATCGGGGCGTGGAATTCCCACGGCGTGGCGATGATCACGCCATCGAGGCCGCCCGCGTCCAGCATGCGCTTGTACGCTTTCTGGTCGCGGTCTTCGCCATACGTGCGCGGACGCGGCTTGCCAGCCTTGGCCACCTGGCCCAGCGCGTGTTTCAGCATGATCGGTTCGATATCGCACAGCGCAACCACTTCCACGTCGTCGCGGCGCACCAGTTCGGCCAGCAGCACCTGGCCGCGCATGCCCGTGCCGATCAGGCCCAGGCGTACCTTGTCGCGGCCGGCGGCGGGTGCGGCGTTGGCCTCGCCAGGCAGCAGTGCGCTGCCGGTCATGGCGCCACCGGCCAGCGCGGCGCTGGCGGACAGGAAATTGCGTCGATTGATTTGTGTCGTCATTGGTCTCTTCTCGCTTCCATTGGTAATGATCGTCGCCGGCCCGCCGCGCGGCAGGCCGGCTGCAGTTTAATAGGTGTATTCCGCCGTGAAGCGCACGGAACGCGGCGCCGTGCGGCCGGCCACCTGCAGATAGCTGCGGGCGATGGCGCCATGGTCTTCGCGCGTCTCGTTGTAGCGGGTCACGGTCTGGCTGTTGAACACATTGAACACGTCCACTTTCAGGCTCAGGCCCTTGACGGCGCTGGGAGTATAGGCCAGATTCATGTCCAGCTGGGCTTGCCAAGGCAGGCGGCCCTGGCTGCCGCGCGGCGCCGCTTTGCCATCGCAATAGAAGTAGGAATCGCCGTAGTCGTTCTCGAACTTCAGGTTGTCGGGCAGCGCGCCGATGCAGTTGCGCGGCGCACCCGACGTCAGCGACAGGTTGGCGCCGACCGTCACGTCCGGGATGACCTGCATGAAGCCGTAGGCCTTGAACGCGTGGCGGTGGTCGCCAGGCAGATAGCCATACGCGTTGTACATCAGTTCCTTGTGGTCGTCGCTGACCGTCAGGCCCACGTCGCCGCCGCCGATGCTGTCCGTCTGGCCTTCCATATTGCCCTTCAGGCCGGACAAGGTGTAGGTCAGCTTGCCGTACCAGCCATTCGTGTACGGGTGCTCGATGAACAGGTTCAGGGCGCGGTAGGTGCGTGCCGGTTTCGGATTGCCCCACTCCGCCGCCGAAATATCCACGCGGCGCAAGCCCTTGCCATCGTCGAAGTCCACCATCAGGCTGTTGTCGCGGCCCGGGTTGATGATGGCGCACTGGAAGCCGCCCCAGTTGCTCGTGTCGACGCTGTTGCGCGTGGCCCAGGCTTGCAGCGGACGCGCATCGCAGGTGTCGTCGTTGGTGTCGTTCAGCTTGCGGTACAGGACGCTGGCGCCCACCACTAGCTTCTTGCTCAGGGCACGTTCGAAACCCAGCGAGAATTCATCCTGCGACAGCGGCTTCAGGCCGACGGCCGTCACTTCGCGCGCATCGCGGCTCTGGCCATACGCATTGTTTGCCGAATACGGCTTGCTGATCGCGTGCAGGCCCGTCGGCGCGCCCGTCACGGGATCGATGCCCGTGTACGTGTACATCTCGCTGGTGGCCAGGAAGGGGCTGGCCATGTTGCTCGACAAATTCGACGGCACAGGCAGGTGGTAGCGGCCGCCGTTGGCGAAGAATTTCAGGGTGCCGTCACCCAGGTAATCCCAGGTGGCACCCACGCGCGGGGCGATCATGTTGCGCTGCGAAATGAAGGCCACGCCATCGGTGCTGTAGTTGGTGAACTGTTCGCGGCGCAGGCCCAGGTCCAGCAGCACCCGTTCCGTGACCTGGTAATGGTCCTGGATGTATTGCGCCGATTGCACGCTGGTCGGGCGCGCCAGGTTGGCGTTCAAGTCCTTGCTGACGTAATAGCCCTGCGCGCCGTAGCCGCCGCCCTGGGCCGGCGTTTCAAAGGCACCGTTGATGGCCCGGTTCGGATCCGTTGCGCGCTGATAGCTCCAGCGGTGGCCGCCGGCCAGGCTCAGGCCCACTTTCGATTCCACGTCGATGCGGTCGATGCCGCCGCGCAGCGAGTGCTTGCCCAGCTTGTATTCGAGATCCAGGCGCTTGGCTTTCTGGCGGTCTTCCGACGATGGGTCGACCAGGGTGCCCGTCACCGTTTGCGGATTGGCGTACGTCAGGCCAGGCACCTGGGTCGAGGTATTCGACGAGGTTTGCGCCAGCAGCGGGTTGTAGCCGTTCGGCGTGCGGGTGTGCGAGGTGCGCGATTCGCCCATCATGGCCGTCACGGTCAGGTTGTCCGTCAGGTAGCCCGTGTACTTGAAGATGTCGATGTTGGCGCCCGGCGCGGCCGATGAACCGCAGCAGTTGACCGTCGTCTCGCCCTTGCCTGCCTGGACGCCATTGCTTGCATGCGTGGCGTAGCTGTAGCCATACGCCTGGCTGTCCGTCTTCGTGCGGTCATACAATTTGGTGTATTCGAAGTGATGGTCGTCCGTCAGATTGTAGTCGAGCTTGGCCATCATGCGGTCCACCTTGCTCTGGCTCGTGCTCCAGCCGCGCGCCAGGGCCGTGCCCGAGTCGGCGGCGGCGGCAACGGACTGGCTGTCCGTGCGCGTCTGTTCCAGCGCCACGAAGGCGAACAGCTTGTTCTTGATCAGCGGGCCGCTGCCGTACAGGCCCACCACCTTGCTGGTGCTACCATTGTCGCGGTTCCAGTACAGCAGGTTGCCGTCCGTCTTGGGATTGGCGCCCGTGTTCGGGTAATAGGTGTTTTCCGGCTCGCCCTTCAGCGAACGGGGAATGATCGAGACCTTGCCGCCGAATTCGACCTTGTTGCCGCCGCTCTTGGTGGTGATGTTGATCACGCCGCCCGTGGAGCGGCCGAATTCCGAACCATAGCCGCCCGACAGTACCTGCAGGTTCGAGATCGCGCCAAACGGCAGCTCCGACGCGCCCACCTGGGTCAGTATGTTCGTGATGGGGAAGCCGTTGACGTAAAACGCGTTTTCCGACTGGCCCGAGCCGCCGATCGATGGCGCATTGCCATACACGCTGTTGGTGCCGCGCGAGACGCCCGGCGTCAGCTGCACGATGGAGGCGACGTCATTGCCGACCGGCAGCGCCTTCAATTCCTTGGCCGTGAAGATCACGCCATTGTTCGTGTTCGACACGTCGATCGGATTGCGCGACGCCTTCACCACGACGGTCTGCTCCTGGCCCACGGTGCCGGCCGCGCTGGCCGGGCCGAAGTTCGCTTCGGCGCCCGCGCCGATCAGGGCTTCGACTTCCTGCGATGCTTCCACCGAACCGGCACGCAGCACGCGCACCGCATAGCGGCCTGGCGGCATGGAGTTGGCCACATAACGGCCCGACGTATCGGGCGTCAGTGTGCGCTGCACGCCCGTCGCCAGGTTTTCCAGCACCACGGTGGCGCCGGCAGGCGCGCTCACTTCGCCAAAAATGGTGCTGGTGGCGTTCGACTGTGCCCAGGCCTGGCCTGGCACGCCGGCCGCCAGGGCGATCACGATCGCGGCGGCGCGGCTGATGTCGCGCAATTTGAGTCGGGTGGTATGCATGGTGTCTCTCCGTCTATATCGAGGGTTATGCGCGCCCTCCCGCTCCAGAGCGAAGCCGGGGGGACGCAATTTTTATGGTGGTCGTCGGAAGGTAGCTCCAGGCAGTTGCACCTTCCGGGAAATCAGTCCGTATCGGCCAATTTTCGTTTTCTTGGGATTACTTTAAAAAGAAAAATAAGTATCGTCAACAAAAAGAAAGTTATAACGGCAATTTATCGCCAAATCTGGCAAATAAAGGCATTTTATCTTTCGATTCAATCTGTTATGCGTCCTACAACTTTCGTTATCGTGGTATGACAGATACACGCGACTGCAGCGAGGTAAGCAGAAATCGTGAATCGGCGCAAAAAAACGGGGAGAAAAACGCGAAAGCAGCCATGGCCATCTGCTTTAACTTACGTTTATCTTTCGTATTGCGCGTTTCGGAATATTGTCTTTTCTTTTTCATGGCAATACCCCGGCCCGCATAGACAGGCCGGGGCAGCGTCACGCTTTAAAAGAACTTGTAGCTGGCCGACAGGGCGAACTGGCGGCCGAACAGGTCCTGGCTATGGTTGTAGCCTTCCCAGCCGTTCGGGTCGTAGTACGGCTTCTTGTTGAACGCGTTTTTCACGTTCAGGCCCACGTCGAGGTTCTTCACCGGCTTCCAGCTGAAGGCCAGGTTGACCGTCGTGTACGACGGCGCGCCCTTGCACTGGCCGGCCGGCAGCGCCACCGAAGCGGCCGTGCAGTTTTCCGGCGTGTTGTCCTTGTCCCAGGGACCGTAGGCCCAGCGCGTCTTGCCCGAGTAGTTGACGAAGACGCTGCTGACGAAGTTGCGGTAGCTCCAGTCGGCGTTGACCGTGGCGCGGTAGCGCGGCGAATCGTAGTAGCCGACGGTGTTGCCCTTGATGTCGCTGCCGTCTTCGCTGTCGTGGGTGTCGCGCTTGCGGATGGTGGCCGCGATGCCGGTACTCAGCTTGCCCCAGTCGCCTAGCCCAAAGCGCGTGCGCGCATCGATGTCCACGCCATCCATCAGGGTGCGGCCCCGGTTCGAATACGAGTTGATCAAGCCGCCCAGGTTGCCCACCGAGTAGCCGGGCACGCCGCCCGCGCACACGCCCGCGTTGGCGGGATTGGCGCACATGGCCGCCACCGCCGCCACGTTGCCCCGGTCCGTATCCGTCAGGTCGTTGCGGATGGCGCTGGGCGTGCCGGCCAGGGTCGGGCCGTACTTGTCCACCAGTTCCGTAAACAGCTCGTTGAAGTCCTGGCGCACGATTTCGTCGCGGCGGTTGATGAACCAGTAATCGATGGAGATGCTCACGTCCTTGGCCGGCTGCAGCACCAGGCCCACGGTCGATATCTTCGCCTTTTCCGGACGCAGGTTCTGGTTCGGCGGCGTCAGGCCGCCCACCGTCGTGGAGCAGTTCGAATTGAGCAAACTCTTGCCCAGGTCAGCATCCGTCGCCACCTTGGACTTCATCAGCGCGCGCGCCATGGCATTCGTTTCATCGCAGCGCACCGTGTCACGGATGCCGCCCACCTGCGCAAAGACGCCACCCGTGCCCGATTCAGCCAGGTTGGGCGCGCGGAAGCCTTCCGAATACGTCCCGCGCAGCATCAGGTCGGGCCGCGCGCGCCAGATCACGCCCAGCTTGGGCGCCAGGTTGGCCGAGAAATGCGGATATTTGTCCAGGCGCGCGGCCGCGTTGACTTCCAGGGTGTCGCTGAGCGGAACCACCACTTCGCCAAACACGGCCGCGATGGTGCGCCGTCCGTCGAACCAGGAACCGCCCTGCTGCGTGATCAGGCCATTGGCCGCATCCGCGTTGCCGGGCGTGAGGAAACTCTCGCGCATGATGTTGGTGCCCACGGCGGCGCGCACTTCACGCTCGCCCAGCTTGAACAGGGTGCCTTCCACCTTCGCATCCCACGTCATCAGCTTGGTCCACGATTCGATGGCGAAGGTTGGATAGGCGGCGCGCACCAGCGCCGCATTCGCCTCGCTGATTTCGCCGAACTGGTAGGCGGGATTGTCGGAGATATACGTGCGGCCGCTGACGGGGTCTTTCGTGAACGGCCCGAATGCCTGCTCGAAGCCCTTGATGTTGATGTTCGCCGTCTGGAACAGCGTCGAATGGCTGCCCGCCACGCTGAGCGCCGTTTCAAAATCCCAGCCACCGCCGATGCTGCCGCGCAGGCCGACGAGCGCGCGGTAGTTTTCATCGACATTCTTCTGGCCGAAGTGGCCTTGCGCATCCTGCAGCAGGTAATTCAAGCCGGCCGCGCCGCCCATCTTGGCCACCATGTCGGCATCGAGCTTGCCTTTCAGGTAGACGTTGTTGGGGCTCAGGAAAGGCGTGGCAAACGTGTTCAGGGTATTGCCCGTGTTGCGCGCGAACCAGTTGTTCGTGCTGCCGCTATTGAAGCTGGACGGGCCATTCTCGCCGCGCATCTTGATGTGGGTGAAAGCGCCTTCCGCGAACGCCTCCATGTCGCCACCGAGCTTCAGCCGGCCGCTCACGTAGGCCGTGGCACGCTCCGAGGTGGGGCCCGTGTCGAGCTGGTTCGGCAGCGCATTCCACACGCAGCGCGTGCCCGACGCCTCGGTGATGCTGGTGTTGCAGCCATTGACGGCGCGCTGGGTGCGCGCATTGTTCTTCGCCTTGTCGAAGACAAAGAAGGTCCCGGGATTCATCACGCCCGGTTCGCTGCCGACGCCCACGCGCATGTTCGGGATGAAATTGGGATTGTTCACATAAAAATACGAGGGGCGCTTGCGCCAGGTGTCGGCCAGCGCGATGCGGTCGCGCTGGTAGACGTTCACGGAACCGTAGATGTTGTAGCCATCGCTGGCCAGGTCGCCCAGGCCATACAGCACGCTGGCCTGGCGCTCGCCATACGATTTCACGCTCGGTGAAAACTCGCCGTTGGCGCGCGCTTCCAGGCCCTGGTACGACTTCTTGGTGATCACGTTGATGACGCCGGCCACGGCGTCGGAGCCATACACGGCCGACGCACCGTCAGTGAGGATTTCCATGCGCTCGATGGCGGCGGCGGGGATGGCATCGATATTGACGAACATGGTCTGGAAACCGGCCGGCGCGCCATAGAACGACAGGCGGCGGCCATTCAAAAGCACCAGGGTGCCCTGCGCGCCCATGCCGCGCAAGTTCGCTTGCGAACCGCCATCGGAACCCGTAAACATCGAGCGGAAATCCTGCTGCGCCGGACGGGCGGCGGGCAGGTTGTCGAGCACCTGCAGCAAGGTGAGCGCACCCATGTTCTCGATCTGCTTGGCGTTGATCACCTGCACGGGCGACGCCGTCTCCGCGTTGATGCGCTTCAGGCTGGACCCCGTCACTTCGACACGCTGCAGTTTCTCCTCCTCCGCCGCCAGCGCCGTCGACGCCAGCCCTACCGCCACCATCGCGGCCATCATTTTTTTCAAGTGCATTCTCAACTCCCTTTTTATAAGTGATTTGTTTTCGTCAGGTTGCAAGAGCCCCTCCCCGGTCCGAAGAGGGGCTCTTTTTAGTGAAATGATTGAAGTAGTTAGCGCGGCTTGACTGTCGCGCCTTCCGTGCCGGTGAGTACGGCATTGGCCCAGTTGCCGCAGACCTGGGCCGGGTGGGCGCCGCGCGCGCCCAGGGTGCGCAAACTGAGCTGGCTCAGGCCGCGCACGTCGATTTCGGGTTTGACCACCCCGGGAGCCGTGACCAGGCCGCTGTCATACAGCAGCCGCTCGCCGCTCCATACCTGGAATTGCAAGCCGCCAGCGCTGCGGCAGCTATCGTCCACGCCCAGGTCGGCGCGCAGCAAATTCCAGTTGCCCGCCAGCTGCAAGTCGATGCGGCTGGCAGGTCCCACGCCGAGGCCCTTGCGGAACCACAGCCCGTTCATGCGCATTTCGGCCGCCTTGCCGGCTGGCCGGTCTTTCGCGATAGTCTTCGGCAGCGCCAGGTCCGACAGATAACGCTGCACTTCCTCGCCGTCGGCCACGCGGTGTTCGAGCACGCGGAATGCGGACAAGGTGACGGGCGCCACGTCGGTCGCCAGCGCCACGTCGAACGCGCGCGCCACCGGCCCGGCCTGCGCCGCCGTCACCATCGGGTCCAGGGACGCCGCGCCATCGCCTTCCGGATTTTGCGTGCTCATGACGCGGAAGCGCAGCAAGCGCCCGGCCGTGGCGGGGAAATTGATCGTCTGCGTGCCTTCCTGCAGCTTCAAGGTGCCCCGCTGCAGTGGCGCGCCCCACTCGCCGTTGTTGTCGCCGATGTAGATTTCATAGTCGCGCACCTGGCCATGCTTCCAGTGCTGGTCGTTGCGCGGCGCCAGTTCGATGCCGTCCACCAGGCGCCGTTCCGTAAAGCCGATCACCCATTCATGCGGGCCGCTTTTCACGGACGGGCTGCGCACGGTGCGGAACCACGTCTCCGGCTTGCCATCGAAAGCGTTTTCCAGCGGATAGCCGCTTTCTTCCGCAGGACGCGCCACCACCTGCATGGCGTCGGCCGGCAAGGCGCGGCCCGGCACGGGAGCGGCCGGGAAGTCGGCATCGACTCTGGCTACGGCCAGCGCGCCGGCAACCTGCAAAATCAAAGGTTGGCGGATATCCTGCGCCGCCACTTTCACGTCCAGGGTGCCTTGCCTGTCCGCCGCGTCGAAGAACCAGCCCTCTGCCGCCTTGTCGTAGGCGGCACGGCCGGCGGCTGCCGCGATCAGGCGTTCGCCGGCGCGCACGGCGGCCGGTGCCTGGCCCGCCAGCATGCGCAGTGCATAGCCGCGGCGCGCTTCCTGGCCCTGGTACTGGCCATCGACGGCGCCGATGTCGACCTGCACGTCGGCGCCCGTCTGGCGCATGCGGATGACTTGCTGGCTGAAGGCGCCGCCCTGGTACTGGCGCGTGTTGCCATCGTCTTCATACAGGGTGTAGTCGGAATCGCCGTGCGGGTAGATATCGAGGGTCAGCTGGTCCTTCGGCTTCTGGCCGTCGTACAGCATTTCCGGATACATGGGCAGAATGGCGCCGGCGCGCACGAACACGGGCAGTTTATCGAGCGTCACCTGCATATCGAGGTCCCGTCCCTTGGCGTCGGCCGTGGCCTGGCGGCCGTCCCAGTAGTCGTACCACGTGCCCTGCGGCAGGTGGATGCCCTTGCGCCAGCCGCCGCTGACGGCCTGGCTGCGGTAGACAGGCGCCACGAGCACGTCGCGGCCCAGCAGGAACTGGTATTTATACGCTTCCGTGTAGGCGGCCGGGTCTTGCGGATAATCCCACATCAGACCGCGCACCAGCGGCGCGCCCGATTGTTCCGCTTCACGCACGAGCGTATACATATACGGCGTGAGGCGCATCTTGAGTTTCAGGTAGCGGCGGTTGATGTCGCGGTACGGTTCATCGAACCACCACGGATGCTTGCGCTCGGCAGCGGCCCAGCCGGACATGCCCATCAGGACGGGCGTAAAGCTTTTCCACTGCAGGTCGCGCAGATAGGTTTCCGGGCTGCCGCCAAAGATGGCGTCCACGTCGCCCGATGCATACGCTTGGCCAGACAGGCCCGAGCCGATCAGGGTCGGGATGTGCCAGCGGATGTAATCCCAGCTGGCGCTCTGGTCGCCCGTCCACGCCACGGCGTAGCGCTGGATGCCAGCCCAGCCCATCACCGTCCACAGGAACGGCCGGCTGTCGGAATTGTTCAGGATGCCGTCGTAGGCGGACTTGTTCGCATCCATGGCGAACTGGTAGCCCTTGCCCGTCCACGCCACGTCGAGCTTTTGCACGCGGCTGCCCGCCTGGCCCACTTCCCAGGCGATCTTGTCGACGCCGTTTTCCGTCCACAGGCCCGTGCGGAAGCCATAGCCGGCCAGGCCCTTCACCGTTTCCGGCAAGTTCGTGTAGCCGCAACCATAGCCATCGTTGGGCAGGATCCAGCCGCCCGGCATGTCGTGTTCGCGGTACTGGCGCGCCACGGTTTCCACCACGTCCAGCGTCTTGCCGGTGGGGCCGTCCGTCCAGTTCTTCGGCACGGAACCGGGTTTTTTCACGTTGTCGCCATCGTTGTAGCAATCGGCGTCGCCGTATTCCAGCGCCCAGCGGGGCAGCATGCGCGCGCGGCCCGTCAAGTCCGTGTAGCGGGCGACGACGTCGCGCAAGTCCTTGCCGACGAAGAAATACGCATCGAAGCGGCCTTCCGCGTGCTGCAGCGAGATCTGCTCCTTGTCACGCAAATCGTAATTGCCGTCGGACCAGGTATTGCGCAGCATGCCCCAGCCGCGTGAACTCATGAGAAATGGCGCGGGATTCGGCCGGTCGCCCTCTTCCCAGCCGCCCGAATACGACACGGGCACCTGCTTGCCCTTGAATTCGAAGCGGCCATTTTGCTGGCCGCCGCCGAAATAACGCTCGCCCGGCAGGCTCGAAAGCACCTGCACGCCCCGCTTGTCGTCGAGCGACAGCGGCTGTACCTCGCGCCACAGCGGCACCGCATCACCGTTGCGGAAAAGAGTAAAGCGCAGCGGTTTGCGGTCGATGCGCAGGCTCAGGGCTTCGGTACTGATCAGGATATGGTCGGACTGTTCCTTGATCTGGTAGGCCACCTGCGCAGCAGGCTGGCCCACGACGATGGGCGCGGCCTTGTCGCCAGGCCCCGTCAAGCCTGCCTTGCCGCCCGCCTGGATGCGCAGCACGTCCACCTGCGGCAGGCTGATACGCAGCTGCACGCCCGTATCGCTGCGCACATCCCAGCCCAGCGCCTCGCCCTTGGCCACGTCGGCCGCATGCACGGCACTCAAGCTGGCCAGATTACCGATAGGTGCGGCCTGCAGGCCCGGTGCGGCCAGGGTGGCAAGGGCGGCCAGGGCGGCCAGGACACAGGCGGCAAGGGCGCGGCGGGGAAGCGGGAGAGGTCTCATCAGGCGGCTTTCAGAAAATTGAAGTGATGGAAATACTTTAAGAAGAAAAATAAATATCGTCAATAAAAAGAAAGTTAAAGCGGCAATTTATTAATAAAATGCCCAGAATTGGCGCATTTATCTTACGATTCACCAAAATGTTACAAAACATACTTTCGTTATCGTGGCATTTCAGCGACAGGCCGCGCCGCCACTGGCTTTTTCGCTGCACCGCAGCATGCTTCAGAGCCATTAAAACGACATTATTTCGCAAGCCGCCCAACTATTTACTTTCGTTTTACTTTCGTATTTGACTTTTCGAAATTTAGTATTTATGCTTTCTCCAACAAACACTTTACTGACCTCTCATGACTACCCTTCTTCAGCGTGACATTCAAACCTGGCGCGACATCGGCGGCCTGCACACGGCCGAGGAAATCGCCCACCAGCCAGCCATCTGGCGCGCGCTGGCCGGCATCTTGCGCAAGGAGCAGGCAGCACTGGCCGCCTTCCTGGGCGACGCGCTGTCCAATCCGCAGCAGCGTGTCATCCTGACGGGCGCCGGCAGCTCGGCCTATGTGGGCGAAATCGTCGTCGATACCCTGAACGCGGCCTGGCCCGCGCAGATCCGCGCCATCGCCACCACGACTTTGCTGACGCACCACGAGCTGTACCTGGAAGCGGATGCGCCCACCCTGCTCGTCTCGTTTGCCCGCAGCGGCGACAGCCCGGAAAGCCTGGCGGCCGTGGAACTGCTGCGCCAGGTCGTGCCCGGCGCGCGCTTTTTGAACATCACCTGCAATGCGGACGGCAAGCTGGCGCGCCAGGGCGCGAACGATGCCAACACCTACAACCTGCTGATGCCGGAAGGCAGCTGCGACCGCGGCTTCGCCATGACCAGCAGTTTCAGCAGCATGCTGCTGGCGGCCCTGTCGGTGCTGGGCAAGGATACTGATTTGTCGCGCCTGGACACCCTGGCGCAGCTGGGCGAACAGGCCTTGCGCGACTGGTCGGCGCCCGTGGCGGACCTGGGTTCGACACCGGTGCAGCGCGTCGTCTACCTGGGCAGCGGCCCGCTGGAAGCGCTGGCCAAGGAAGCCGCATTGAAGATCCTGGAATTGACGGGCGGGAGAGTGATGGCGATGGCCAATACGCCGCTGGGTTTCCGCCACGGCCCGAAATCGGCCGTCACCACAGAGTCCCTGGTGATCCTGCTGCGCAGCAGCAAGCCGCTGGCGCGCCAGTACGAAGACGACCTATTGAAAGAACTGCAGCGCGACAGCGTGGCGCAGACGTGCCTGACTGTCGGTATCGGCGGTGACTTATCTGTCAACTTATCTGCCGATGCGCCGGTCTGGCCCGACGCCTGGCTGGCCCCGCTGTGGCTGCTGATGGCGCAGCAATATGCGCTGCACCAGTCCGCGCTGCTGCAACTGCGTCCCGACAATCCATTCGCCGGCGGCATCGTCAACCGTGTCGTGCAAGGCGTCACCATCTATGGCCATGACCAATTCTAATCACACAGCCGGCTACCACGGCATCGACATCGGCGGCAGCAAGATGGAGCTGGTCGCCTTTGCCGACCGCGACGGCGCGCTGGAAGAAGTGTTCCGCGAACGGGTCGCCACACCCGGCGACGATTTCAACGCCTTCGTGCAAGCCATCACCGGCCTGGTGGCACGCGGCGACGCGGCGCTGGGCACGACGGCGCCCGTCGGCATCGGCTTGCCTGGCGTGATCGACAGCGCCAGCGGCCGCCAGCTCAGCTCCAACGTGCCGGCCCTGAACGGCCGCCTCGTGGCGCAAACCCTGCAGCAAGCCTTGCGGCGCCCTGTCGCCATCGGCAACGATTGCCAGTGCTTCGCCCTGTCGGAAGCGCAAGGCGGCGCGGCAGACAACGCCGCCAGCATGTTCGGCGCCATCCTCGGCACGGGCGCCGGCGGCGGCTATTGCGTGGGCGGCCAGCTGCTGCGCGGCTTTAACGGCGTGGCCGGCGAATGGGGCCACTGGAGCCTGCCCGCCACCCTGCTCGCGCAGCATGGCCTGGCCGGTTACGACTGCCCGTGCGGCAAGGCGGGCTGCCTGGAACGCTATGTTTCCGGCCCCGCCATGCGCAAACTCCACGCCCACTTCGGCGGCGACGGCGCCGAGCCTCTGGCCATCGTCGCCCGCGCCAACATGGGCGACGCCGTGGCCCAGCGCACGGTGGCCGTGCACCTCGATGTGCTGGGCCACGCGCTGGCCGGCCTCGTGCTGGCCTATGACCCGCACGTCATCGTGCTTGGCGGCGGCCTGTCCAAGCTGCCGCACCTGTACGACAAGCTGCCGGCCGCCGTGAAGCGCCATCTGTTCCCCGGCGTGCACGTGCCGCCGATACTGCCGCCCCGCTTTGGCGACGCCGGCGGCGCGCGCGGCGCGGCCCTTTTGATACGACAACATACAAAGGCGTAAACATGATGAAGCAAGCGGAAAACCCGACTTTTACCCTGTCCCCGATCCAGCAAGTGATCAAGGCGCACCGCCGCGGCGAGCGCGTGGGACTGTACGCCGTCTGCTGCAGCCATCCTAGCGTGCTGCGCGCCGCCATGCGCGTGGCCAGCGAGTACGACACCGTGCTGCTGGTCGAGGCGACGTCGAACCAGGTCGACCAGTTCGGCGGCTACACGGGCATGACGCCGGCCGTTTTCCGCGACACCATGCTGGCACTGGCCCGCGAACAGGGTTTCCCCGCCAGCCGCCTCGTGCTGGGCGGCGACCATCTGGGCCCGAACGCCTGGCAGCACCTCGATGCGGCCACCGCGATGAACCACGCCGAAACCCTGATCGCCGCATATGCGTCGGCCGGCTTCCATAAGATCCACCTCGATTGCAGCATGCGCTGTGCGGACGATCCCTTGCAGCTCGACGATGAAACCGTGGCCGCCCGTTCGGCGCGCCTGTGCATCGTCGCCGAAGAGGCAGCGGCCGCCGCCGGCTTCGCGCCGCCCGTCTATGTGATCGGTACGGAAGTGCCGGTTCCCGGCGGCGAAGCGTCGCTGGCGCAGGCCGGCGCCGTCACCAGCCCGCAGGCGGCGCGCCGCACCTTGGACGTGCACCGCCGCGCCTTCCTCGACAAGGAATTGCATGGCGCCTGGCGCCGCGTCATCGCCATGGTGGTGCAGCCGGGTGTCGATTTCGACCAGAGCAGCATCCAGCACTACGATGCCGATGCCGCCGCCGAGCTCTCGGCCTTCGTTGCCGAGCAGCCGGGCCTCGTGTTCGAAGCCCATTCCACCGACTACCAGCGCGAAACGGCGCTGCACGCCATGGTGCGCGACCATTTCGCCATCCTGAAAGTGGGCCCGGCCGCCACCTTCGCCCTGCGCGAAGCGCTGTTCGCCCTGTGCCAGATCGAGGAGGAACTGCTGCCGGCGCACGCCACCTCGCAACTGATGCAGGTGCTCGACGACGTGATGGTGGCCAAGCCGAAGAACTGGATCAAGCATTACCTGGGCACGCCGGACGAGCAGCGCCTGATGCGCCGCTACGGCTTGAGCGACCGTTGCCGCTATTACTGGGGCGAACCGGAAGTGGCGGCCGCCGTCGCCAAGCTGCTGGCCAACCTGGATACGGTGGCCATTCCGCTGCCGCTGTTGAGCCAGCATTTGCCGGAACAGTATCTGGCCGTGGTGCAGGGCAGCTTGCCGGCACAGGCGCCGGCCCTGATCGAGCACAAGATCGGCAGCTTGCTGGCGCAATATGCGCGCGCCTGCAACCGCAATGCGGCAGTCCCCGTCATTGCCGAAGCGGCAATCTGTTAAGCTCGGTATTTTCACTTTTTACCGAGCCCGCCACCATGCGAAATACCAGCCAACGCCGTGAATCCATCCTCCAAATGCTTGCCCAGCAGGGCTCGGTGCAAGTGACCGACTTGGTGGAAAAGCTCGGCGTGTCCGCGGTCACCATCCGCAGCGACTTGAATGCGCTGGAAGCGCAAGGCATGGCCACGCGCAGCCACGGCGGCGCGACCCTGACGCGCACGCCCCCGCTTGAACACACGATACGCCAGAAGGATGCCATCAACCACGAGCAGAAGGAGCGCATCGGCGCGTATGCGGCGCGGCTGGTGGAGCCGGGCGACAACATCATCATCGACTCGGGCACCACCACCATCTCGCTGGCGCGCCATCTGCGCGACGCCACCGGCGTAACGGTGGCCACGAATGGCCTGAACATCGCGTGGGAACTGGCCGACGCACCCGGCGTGGACCTGATCCTCACGGGCGGCCTGCTGCGCAAGCAGTCGCTGTCGATCCAGGGCAGCCAGGCGGAAACCTGTCTGCAGGCCTACAGCTTCGACAAGCTGTTTCTGGGCGTCGACGGCTTCGACCTGCAGTTTGGCGTGACCACCCACCACGAAGCGGAAGCAAGCCTGAACCACAAGATGGTGGAACGGGCCAAGAAAATCATCGTCCTCACGGACGCCTCCAAGTTCGGCCGCGTCAGCCTGCACCGCATCGTGCAGCTGGACCGGGTCGATACCGTCATCACCGATGCCAGCATCAGCCAGGAATACCGCGAAGGGCTGCAAAAGCTGGGCATCGAACTTTTTATAGCGGAATAACACATGCTGAGCGGCAGAATCCTTACCCCATCTGGCTGGATCACGGGCACCATCACCTTTGACCAGCGCATCGTCCAGATACAAGAAGACCCTGCCGCAGACAGCGCGCTGACCATCCTGCCCGGCTTCATCGACCTGCACGTGCACGGCGCGGCCGGCGTCGACATCATGGAAGGCGGGAACGCGGGCGCCACCGTGGCGCAAGTGCACGCGCGCCACGGCACCACGGCCCTGCTGGGCACGACCCTGACAGCCAAGGAACCGTCGATCCTGCGCGCCCTGCAAGGCCTGGCCGGCGTCATCGCCGAGCGCCCAGCCAACGGCGCGCGCATGCTGGGCGTGCACCTGGAAGGACCGTTTTTGAATTTGCACCGCCTGGGCGCGCAGCCGCCGGACGTCGTGCAGGCCAGCCTCGCGCTGGTGCAGCGCTTTCACGCCATCGCCCCCATCAAGGTCTTGACCATGGCGCCGGAAATCCCCGGCCACCTGGAACTGATCCCGCAACTGGCGGCGATGGGCATCCGCGTGCAGATCGGCCACAGCGCCGGCACGTATGACGAAGGCGTGGCGGCGTTGAACGCCGGCGTGTCCGGCTTCACGCACCTGTACAACGGCATGACGGGCATGACCCATTACGACCCGGGCATGGTGGGTGCGGCCCTCGCGCACGCTGAATATGCGGAAATCATCCCCGACCTGCAGCACGTGGCCAAGGGCGCCCTGCGCGCGGCCCTGCGCGCCATCCCGCGCCTGTACGGCGTGACGGACGCCACTTCGGCCACCGGCATGCCCGATGGCGAGTACGGCCTGGGCACGCAGCGCGTCTACAAATGCCTGGGCTGCGTGCGCCTGGCCACGGGTTCCTTGGCCGGCAGCGTGCTGACCATGGACCAGGCCCTGCGCAATTTCGTCGATCTGGGCCTGGACCTGGCCGACGCCTCGAACCGCTTGTCGCTGTACCCGGCCGACTACCTGGGCGTATCCGACCGGGGCCGACTGGCGCCGGGCGCCTGGGCCGATATCGTCGTCCTCGATTCTACATTACAGCCAGTGTCCGTCTTCGTCGAAGGCGCGGCCATCGATCTTTCCACCCGCTAGACCATCCACAACCTCAACCCCGTCCCGGAGTTACCATGCACGACACGTCACACAAGGCCCCCGTGTGGGCCATGCGCTACCTGCTATTTATTGCCGGCATGGGGGGATTGCTGTACGGCATAGACATCGGCATCATCGCCGGCGCCCTGCCCTACCTGGAATCGACGGCCTCCGTGGCCTGGAAACTGACGGCCCAGCAGCTGAGCTTTATCGTCGCCGCCGTGCTCCTGGGTTCCGTGCTGTCGTCGCTGTTCGCCGGCGCCCTGGCCGACCTCTTGGGCCGGCGCTGGGTGATGTTCCTGGCCGGCGCCCTGTTCAGCGCCAGCATCCCGCTGATCGCGCTGGCCGACGGCTACACGCCGCTGCTGCTGGGCCGTCTGCTGCAAGGCATCAGCGGCGGCTTGATCGGCGTCGTCGTGCCTTTGTACCTGGCTGAATGCCTGCCCGCGCAGCAGCGTGGACGCGGCGCCGCCCTGTTCCAGCTGCTGCTGACCATCGGCCTGGTGGCGGCCGCCCTGATCGGCCTGATGCAGGCGCAGACGGTGGAAACGGCCACGCAGGCGGCGCAAGCGTTGCCGGAAGCGGGCCGCATTGCCGCCATCTTCACGGCCAAGGACCAGGCCTGGCGCAGCATCTTCTGGGTCTGTCTGACGCCGGGCCTCGTGTTTACCGTCGGCGCCCTGCTGCTGGCCGAGTCGCCGCGCTGGCTGGCGCAACGGGGCCGCATCGAGCAGGCGCGCCAGTCGCTGCTGCGCACGCGTTTGCCCGCCGCCGCCGACGTCGAGCTGCGCGAGATGCAAGATACGCCCGAGAATACGGCCAAGGCCAGCGGCAAGGCGAAAGATCCGCTGCTGAGCCGCCGCTACGTGCTGCCCTTCCTGCTCGCTTGTTTGATCCTCGCCTGCACGCAGGCGACGGGCATCAATTCCATCCTCGCCTACGTCGTCAATATCCTGAACCAGGCAGGCCTGTCGGGCGCCTCGGCCAATATGGCGGACGTCTTGCTGAAAGTACTCAATGCCGTGATGACGGTGGTGGCCGTGCTGCTGGTCGACCGCAAGGGCCGCAAGTTCCTGCTGATGCTGGGCACGGGCGGCATCGTCGTCTCGCTGCTGGCGGCCGGCCTGCTGTTCCGCGGCGCCGAAGCCCACCTGGCCGACGTGCGCCCCGCCATCGCCGCGCAGGTCCAAGCGGACGGCCTGGCCTTGCAGCTCGATGCGGCCGCCTTGACGGCCCTGGGTGCGGCGGCCGACGGCACGCCGCAGCAGCTGACCATCGCCTACGCCTACGGCCCGTTCACCAACGTGAAAAGCCTGCGCAGCGACGATCCCGTGCTGCGCCAGGTGACGATCGCCCGCGACGACGCCGTGCAGCCCGACAGCGTGATCGGCGCGTTCTTCCGCAAGCTGCACCTGAACCCGTTCGCCGATCCGGCCGCCGGACGCGAAGCGCCGCTGCGCATCGAGAAGGCCAGCCTGGGTCCCGTGCCCTCGTCCACGCACGGCTGGCTGGTGGCGATCGCCATCTGCGTGTTCGTGTCCAGCTTTGCCGTGGGACCGGGCGTGTGCGTGTGGCTGGCCCTGTCCGAACTGATGCCGACGCGCATCCGCTCGAACGGCATGAGCATCGCCCTGCTCGTCAACCAGTTCGTCTCGACGGTGATCGCCGCCATCTTCCTGCCGACCGTCGGCTTGCACGGTTATTCGACCCTGTTCTTCTTCGGCGCCGGCTGCACGGTGCTGTACTTCCTGGCCGCCGCGTTTTTGTTGCCGGAGACCAAGGGCAAGACCTTGGAAGAGATCGAAGCGCACTTTGCCAAGTAAGCGAGAGTAACCAACTGTAGCAGTCTCCTTTCCAGCCCCGGGCCACCATCCGGGGCTGTTTTTTTGCCTGCCGGACAAGTTTGCGGGGCTGGCGCGCACGGCACCGTACGGTTTTCCTTCTGGAATCAAGGGCGCGTGGGCTAGAATCTGGCTGCGTCGTGCTACTCACGAGGCGGCAATGGCGCCATGACAAAAACCACCAGGAGACACAGTGAGCTTATTTAGAACCAAGAATTTGGATGACATGATCGCCCACAGCAAGAAACCGGGAGGTCTGGCGAAAGTGCTGGGGCCCTTCGACCTTGTCCTCATGGGCATAGGCGCCATCGTCGGCACGGGCATTTTCGTACTGACAGGCACGGGCGCGCTGACGGCCGGTCCCGCCCTGTCGCTGTCGTTTGTCGTGGCGGCCGTCGCCTGCTGCTTCGCCGCTCTGTGCTACGCGGAATTCGCTTCCACCGTGCCCGTGGCCGGCTCCATCTATACCTACAGCTATGCCACCCTGGGCGAGCTGGCCGCCTGGATGATAGGCTGGGACTTGCTGCTCGAGTACGGCCTGGCCGCGGCAGCCGTCTCCGTCGGCTGGTCCGGCTACTTCCAGTCGCTGCTGTCGGGCTTTGGCATCGCCCTGCCAGTCGCCCTGACGGCCGCACCCGGTGCCCTGCCTGGCGTGACCACCTTCATCAACCTGCCGGCCCTCGTCATCATGCTGCTGCTGACGGCCATGCTGGGCTGGGGCGTGCGTGAATCGGCGCGCCTGAACAACATCATGGTCGCCATCAAGGTGGGCGTGGTGCTGCTGTTCATCATCTTCGGCGCGCGCCACGTGCAGCCAGCCAACTGGCAGCCTTACATGCCGTTCGGCTACCACGGCATGCTGAGCGCCGCCGCGCTCGTCTTCTTCGCTTTCATCGGCTTTGACGCCGTCACCTCGGCAGCCGAGGAAGTCAAGAAGCCGTCGCGCGATCTGCCGATCGGCATCATAGGATCCTTGGCCGTGTGCGCCGTGCTGTACGTGGTGGTGTCGGCCATCATGACGGGCATCGTGCCGTATCAAAAATTCCTCGGCGTCGACCATCCCGTCTCGCTGGCCCTGCAGTATGCGGGCGAAAACTGGATCGCCGGCTTCGTCGACCTGGGCGCCATTCTCGGCATGACTACCGTGATCCTCGTGATGGCTTTCGGCCAGACGCGCATCATCTTCGCCATGTCGCGCGACGGCCTGCTGCCCAAGCGCCTGTCGACCGTGCACCCGCGCTTCCACACGCCGTTCTTCGCCACCTGGCTGGTCGGCATCGTGTTCGGCCTGATCGCCGCCGTGATTCCGCTCAACATCCTCGCTGAACTGATCAACATCGGCACCTTGGCCGCCTTCACGATGGTCTCCGTCGCCGTCGTGGTGCTGCGCAAGAAGCGTCCGGACTTGCCGCGCGCCTTCCGCTGCCCTGGCGTGCCGTACGTGCCGGCGCTGGCCGTGATCCTGTGCGTGGGCCTGATGACCTTCCTGAGCTGGGTCACCTGGGTGGCCTTTACCATCTGGCTCGTGATCGGCCTGGCCATCTACTTCGGCTACGCGCGCCGCCGTTCGCTGCTGCATCCGCAACAGTAATCCCTCCACTGCGCCATCGCAGTAAGATGGCGGTCTCGCAACCCCGCAGACCGCCATCGATGCAACGCTCCCCCGACCTTATCAAACAGCTGGACCACAGCACGGACCAGCTCAAGCGCGCGCGCCTGCGCAGCATGCAGTGGCTGGCCGTTGGCTTGCTGCTGCTGGCCGCTCTGGTCTTTGCCGTGGCCCGCTCGCAGCGCGGCGCCCACCCGGCCTGGGGCTATGTGGAAGCGTTCGCCGAAGCGTCCATGGTGGGCGCGATCGCCGACTGGTTCGCCGTCGTCGCCCTGTTCCGCCACCCGCTGGGCATCCCCCTGTGGCATACGGCCATCATCCCGAACAGCAAGGCCGACATCGGCCGCAGCCTGGGCGCCTTCGTGGAAAACCATTTCATTACCGAGCAAGGCATCGCCGAGCGCATCGCGCAGGCCGATCCCGCCGCGCGCCTGGGCGCCTGGCTGGCCGACGAGGCCCACGCGCGGCAGCTGGGCATGGCCAGCGCCGGCGTGGCGAAACAGCTGCTGGCCATGGCCGACCACGACAAGCTGGGCCACCTGCTGCGCGAGCAGGCCAGCGGCTACCTGGGCCAATTGAACCTGTCGGACGTGGCGGCCGACTGCATCGATGCACTGATCGCCGACGGCAAGCCGCAGCAACTGCTGGACTTCCTGCTCGACCGCGGCGCCGCCTACCTCGACGACGAGGCGCACCACGCGGCCATCGGCGACTTCGTGCTGGGCGCCTTCCAGATCGAGAACGTGCTCGTGAAAAAAGCCGTGAAGGCGTACGAGCCGCGCATGATCGCCTCGCTGCAAAAATTCGCCCTTACCGTGCGCCTCGATCCCGGGCACCCGCTGCGCCAGCGCATCGCCGGCTGGATCGCCGACAGCGCGCTGCACCTGAAGGCCGACCCGCAGTGGCAGGACACGGTGCGCCGCTACCAGCTGCAGCTGGTCGCCAGCGACACGGTGCAAGCCATGCTGGGTGACGTGTGGAAGCACATCAGCACGCGCGTGCTGGCCGACCTGCACGCGGACCAGCCCGTGCTGGCGCAAGCGATCGCCAGCCTGGCGCGCAACACGGGCCGGGTGCTGGGCACGGACGACCATGCGCGGGCATGGCTGAACGGCGCCATCGTCGCCGGCAGCGGATCGTTGGTGCGCCGCTACCGGGGAGAGGTAGGCGCCTTCATCGCCGCCCGCCTGGACCTGTGGAGCAAGGAAGAAATGAGCGAACGCGTCGAACTGGCCATCGGGCGCGACCTGCAATTCATCCGCATCAACGGCACCGTCGTGGGCGGCCTGGCCGGCTTGCTCATTTACGCCGCCAGCCAGGCGTTCTAGCCATACTTACCAGCGCGGCACGGCGCTGGCCGGCGCCGCATGCGACGGAAAATGCGGCAGCACTTCCTGCGCCAGTTCCTGCAGCACCTCGGCGGCCGGACGCTGGCCATGCTGGATGCCCAGTGCCGCATGGTTGACGCCCGCTTCCTGCCATTCCCCCAGCAGATCGATCAAGCCCTTGCGCCCCGTGCGCAGCACATAGCCGCTGCGCACGGGCGTGCGCGGATAGTCGGGGTCGTCCACCAGGTCCAGCCACTCATTGCACATGTGCGGACGGAAGCCGCCATCCGGGATGCACTGGCGCCAGGCGCGGATCTTTTCCGCCAGCCGGCGCGGCCCGTCCGGCGTATCGGTCGCTTCCGGATACGTCAGCCAGCCATCGGCGTGGCGCCCTATCCATGCCAAAGGCTGGCCCGAGGAACTGGTGACGATCAGGGGAATGGCGCCCGCCACGGGCTTGGGCAGCAGTTCGAGGCCCTCAATCCTGCCCAGCGGGCTGCTGACATGCGCGGGGCCAGGGCGCAGCAACTGGCGGAACAGGTGCACGGCCTGCGCATAGCGTTCGCCGCGCGTATCGTACGGCACGCCATACGCGGGAAATTCGCTGGCGCGGTCACCCGAGGCCGTGCCCAGCACCAGGCGCCCGCCCGACAACTGGTCGATGCTGGCGGCCGCCTTGGCCAGGTCGATGGGATGGCGCAGGGTGAAAATGGCGCTGCCCGTGGCCAGGGCCAGCGAGTCCGTGCGCGCCGCCAGGTAGGCGAGATAGGTCCACGGGTCGAACAGCTGGCCCGCATCGCCGAAGCGCGGGTCAAACAGGGGAATATCGCGCACCCAGGCGGCGGCGAAGCCTTGCCTGTCCATGGCGGCGACCAGGTCGGCCTGGCCGGCCAGCGCCCGCATGTCGCCCTGGTAAAAACGCAGCGGCAGGTAAATGCCGAGGGTAAGCGCGCCGGGCGCGAACATGCGCCGGTAGCCGCGGTGCTGCGTGAAGGCCTGCGACGAGGCGCCTTCCGTGATGTCATTGCTCATGCTGTTCCTCGATAAAAATCAGGCGCCCGTGGCGGGCGCGGGGATAGTGACGCCCAGCTGCACGGCCGGACGCGCCGCCACGCGGGCGTACCAGCTGCTGACGTGCGGCCAGGCGGATAAATCGAAGCCGACGATACGGGCGATGTGCAGCCAGCCGAAGCTGGCGATGTCGGCAATGGAATAGTCGTCGCCGGCCAGGTAGGCGTTGGCCGCCAGGCGGCCATCCATGGTGGCCAGCGCCGCGCCGCAAAGCTGGCGAAAGTGTGCCGTGGCGGCCGCATTCGCGCCTCTCTCCTCAATCTCGAAATGCACGCGCTGGCCCAGCATCGGCCCCATGCTGGCCGTATGAAATTGCAGCCAGGTGATGGCGGCCCAGCGCTGCGCGGGTGCCTTGGGCAGCAGCCTCCCCGTCTTTTCGGCCAGGTACAGCAGGATGGCGGCCGACTCGAACACGGTGACGCCCGTCTCGTGGTCGACCAGCACGGGAATGCGCCCGTGCGGATTGAGGGCCATGAAAGCGGGCAGCCGGTGTTCGCCCTGCTCGATGCGCACATGGCGCAATTGATACGGCAAGCCCAGTTCGGCCAGCGCAATCGTGGCTTTGAAACCGTTGGGCGAGCTGTCGGTGTAGAGTTCAAGCGAACCCGCCGGGGATGTGATGCTGTGCATGGAGTATCCTGTCGATATAGTTTTACTGAAGTAAAATAAGCGTTGCAAACACCGCCATCCTCGCTCTTATTTTCAGCGAATGGAAACGATGATTTTTGCTGTCTTACTATAGAAAAACTATATCAATGAAACATCCTTTACCGCTCCAGGCACTGCGCGCCTTTGTCGAAGTGGGCCAGCGCGGCAGCATCAAGGCCGCCGCCGAAGCGCTGCATGTGACGTCGGGCGCCGTCAGCCAGCAAATCCGCCTGCTGGAAGAACGGGTCGGCATGCCCCTGTTTACGCGCGAACGCCAGGGCTTGCGCCTGACCGAAGCGGGCGCCATGGTCCACCCCACCCTGCTGGGTGCCTTTGCGCAGATCGCCGGCGCCAGCCAGGCGCTGGAAGACATGGCTGGGCGCCAGACGCTCACCGTCAGCACGGTCGCCACCTTTGCCGCCGCGTGGCTGGTGCCGCGCCTGGGCCGCTTCAACCAGCGCCACCCGCAAATCGAGGTGCGCGTGGAAGCCACATCGGCGCTGGTCGACCTGCGCCGCGACAGGGTCGACGTGGCCTTGCGCCACGGACTGGGAGAGTATCCGGGCTTGCAGGTGACGCGGTTAATGGCACCCGTGCTGGTGCCCGTCGCCAGCCCCGCCCTGATGGCAGGCCAGCCGCCCATCACCACGCCCGGCGATTGTCTGCGCTACCCGCTGCTGCACGATACGGACCGCGCCGACTGGCCCTTGTGGCTGGCCGCGCATGGCGCCCCGGACGGCAGCGCGGATCCAGCGCGGGCGTTGCGCGGCTCGGCCTTCGAAGATGATTTTCTGTTGATACGCGCGGCCGAGGCGGGACAGGGACTGGCCCTGGTGCCGCAGCTGTACGCGCAGGAGGAAATCGCCGCGGGACGCCTGGTGCAAGTGCTGGACTTGCCCTGGCCCGCGCGCTTTGCCTACTACCTGGTGACGCGGCCCGACGCGGCCACGCGCCCTGCCGTCCAGGCATTCATGGCATGGATCCGCGAGGAGGCGCAGGCCGCGCGCTAGAGTCCATGCTCGCCTGCCGCGCACGACACCACGCCGCACATGGCGCTGAACGGCGCCGGCATGCCGGCGCGTCCCGTGGCGATGCAGGCCGCGGCCGGCACGACGGCCAGCAGCAGGGCCAGGTAAGCGATCGCCTTCAGGCGCTGCATCGATGCATGGCGCACCTGCGCCCCGTGTGGATAGCCCTTGCCCGCCTCTACGCTGCCTCTTGCCGACATCTTCGTATGCATGTCCGTCTCCTCTATCCACAGTGAATGGTGTTGCTTCACTGCATTTTGCTACATAAATTTACCGAATACAATAAATAAATTCACGAAAAAATCGTTTTTTCTTTCCGGCGGCAAAAAGAACGAAGGCAAAAATTCTGTTCGTCATAGAGAGAAATGACGCGCCATCTGCTTTTTATGCCACTCGGCTACGGATTTGTCTGTGTCGAAAATCCAAATAAAATCATGAAAATCACAATATTCGTTGAAATCATTTTTATTTGATGTATGATGAGTATAAAGGAGCGCCCAAGGCGGTTCGGCAGACCTCTTTGCCTCGACCGCCCGGCATCTCCACCTTCTTTGTAGGGGACAAGCAGATGAACAGAATCCTGGCCTTGCGCCTGCTCGACGCCGCCGATGACGCCGCCGTCATCATCGATGCGGGCTCGCGCATCCGCTATGCGAACGACGCCATGTATGCGCTGAGCGGCTATGCCGTGGGCAGCTTGCCAGGCCAGCCGATCGAGGCGCTGTTGCCCGACGCCGTGCGCGAGCAGCATGGCGCACAGATCGGCGCATATCTGGCCGGCTACAAGAAGTCCCGGGTGCTGGGCCACAAGCGCCATTTCGCCATTCGCCACCGCGATGGCACGATGCTGCCCATCGTGCTCAAGGCCATGGACCTGGGCACCCTCGACGATGAAAACTTCATGGGCGCCTTTTTCATCGACCAGCGCCGCGAACTGGCCATCGAACAGCAGAACGCGGCCCGCTGGCAGCAGTTGCAGCGCATCGCCCTCAGCGATCCACTGACCCAGCTGCCCAACCGCCGCGCCTTCGAAATTGACGCCGTGCGCACGGCGGCGCGCTCCAGGCGCTCGGGCCACCCGATGACCATCGGCATCGCCGACATCGACTTCTTCAAGCATGTCAATGACCAGCATGGCCATGCGGCCGGCGACGCCGTGCTGCAAGCCATCGCGGCCATCATCCTGGCCCAGGCACGGGCCGCCGACGTCGTCGCCCGCGTGGGCGGCGAGGAATTCGGCTTGCTGTTCCCCCATACGGACCTGGCCAGGGCGCGCCAGGTGGCCGAGCGCATCCGCCTTGCCGTGGCCGCGGCGCAGGTCGAGTTCGAGCACGCGCCCATCACGGCGACGATCAGCATCGGCCTGGCGCCGCTGCCGGCGGACGGCGACTGGAAAGCCGGCTTCACGCAGGCCGACGCCGCCCTGTACCAGGCCAAGAAAAATGGCCGTAACCGCGTCGAGCAGGCTTGAACCCCGCCCGGCGATTCTCGCAGTCTCATGCAGTACGCAGCACCTGACAGGAGCAAGCACATGGAAACGACCACGACACATGCCGCGGCAGCGGGTCAACCGGCGCAAGCGCGCGCCCGCGAATTGCTGGTCTTTGGACTGGGCAAGGAGGAATACGCGATCGACATCGGCCTGGTGCAGGAAATCCGCGGCTACGGCGCCGTCACCCGCATCGCCAACGCGCCCGCCTTCCTCAAGGGCTTCATCCACCTGCGCGGCAGCATCGTGCCGCTGGTCGACCTGCGCATCGCGCTGGGCCAGGCCGAGCCCGCGTACGATGCCTCGACGGTGGTGATCATCCTCGTCTTCGCGCATGGCGCCACCGGCATCGTGGTCGACCGCGTGGCCGACGTGGTGCCGCTGGCGCCGGCACAGATCAAGCCGCCGCCGCAGTTGCACGGCTCGGCCATGGCCGGCCACGTGACGGCCATCGGCGCCCTCGACGAGCGCATGCTGATCGTGCTCGACATGGACAGCCTGCTGGCGGGCCTGGGCATGCACGCCACGGGCGAGCTGGCGGCCTGAACCAGCCACCGCCGTCCCGTCCGCCACCTGACCGCCATCCGCCGGAGACACCATGAGCATCCTGATCGTCGATGACAACGACACCAACCTGAGCCTGCTATCGACCCTGGCGTGCAAGGCCAGCAGCATCGAGACGGTCTGCATGAGCGATCCCGTCGATGCGCTGTACTGGTGCGAATCGCACGTACCGGACCTGGTCTTGCTCGACTACCGCATGCCCAGCCTGTCGGGCAACGAGTTCCTCAGCATTTTCCGCAAGATGGGCGGCATGGCCGACATCCCCATCATCATGGTAACCACGGAAAACGACCGCGCCGTGCGCAAGCAGGCCTTTTCGCTGGGCGTCACCGAGTTTCTCACCAAGCCCGTCGACACCATCGAATTCAGCCTGCGCGTGCGCAACCTGCTGGCCCTGCGCACGGCGCAAACCATGCTGGCCGACCGCGCCAAGCTGCTCGAACACGAAGTGGCCCAGGCCATCGCCAACGTCACGGCCAGGGAGATGGAACTGGTCACGCGCCTGGCGCGGGCGGCCGAATTCCGCGACCCGGAAACGGGCGCCCACATCATGCGCATGGCGCGCTACTCGGCGCTGATCGCCAGGAACCTGGGCATGGATGCGCAATGGCAGGACCTGCTGCTCAAGGCAGCGCCCATGCACGACGTGGGCAAGCTGGCCACGCCCGACCATATCCTGCTCAAGCCGGGGCGGCTCGATCCCGATGAAATGGCCATCATGCGCCTGCATGCGAAAATCGGCGGCCATATCCTGGCCGGCAGCGATTCGCCGCTGATCCGCCTGGCCGAGGAAATCGCCTGCGGCCACCACGAAAAATATGACGGCAGCGGCTACCCGGACGGCCTGGCGGGCGAGCAGATACCGCTGTCGGCGCGCATCGTCGCCGTGGCCGACGTCTTCGACGCGCTCAGCTCGGAGCGCCCGTACAAGCCGGCCTGGCCTCTGGCGCAGGCGCGCCAGTACCTCGAGGAAAACCGGGGCAGCCATTTCTGCCCGCTGTGCCTCGACGCCTTCCTGGGCGCCTGGGACGAGGTGCTCGCCATCCGCGACAGCCTGCCCGATCCCGTCCAGCAACACGCCCACCCACTGTAAGCGAGGAGCCTGCCATGCGCGTGCAACAACTGATCCTGAAAAACCGTGCCGACATCGATGCGGCCCTGGCGCCGCTGGCCGCCATGAGCCCCGACCTGGTGCTGGTCTTCGGCGCCTGCCCCTACTTTGCCACGCCCGACCTCACGGCGGCGCTGCGCCGCCAGCTGCCCGGCGCCATCATCACCGGCTGCTCCACGGCAGGCGAGATCGCCGGCAAGCGCGTCTACGACGACAGCTGCGTCATCACGGCCATCCGCTTTGCCCACACCACGGTGGCGATTGCCGACGCCGTTATCTGCGACATGGCCGATTCGCACGACACGGGCGAGCGCCTGGCGCAGGCCCTGCCGCACGGTGGCCTGACGGCCGTCTTCATGCTGGGCACGGGCGTGGCCATCAACGGCAGCGCCCTGATCGCGGGCCTGCAGTCGAACCTGCCGCCTGGCGTGACGGTGTCGGGCGGGCTGGCGGCGGACGGCGGCGCCTTCCGCCAGACGTGGACCCTGGGCCCGCGCGGCGCGGCCGACAATACCATCGTCGCCGTCGGCCTGTACGGCGAACGCATCCGCCTCGGCTACGGCAGCCATGCGGGCTGGGAAGCGTTCGGCCCCGCGCGCAAGGTGACGCGCTGCGTCGACAACGTGCTGTATGGCCTCGATGGCGCGCGGGCGCTCGACATCTACAAGCTGTACCTGGGCGACCATGCGCGCGACCTGCCCGCTTCAGGCCTGCTGTTCCCGTTTGAAATGCTCACGGCCGCGCATGAAAAAAGCAATGTCTTTCGCACCATCCTCGCCATCGATGAAGAGCAAGGTTCGCTGACCCTGGCCGGCGACATCCTCGCCGACGGCTACCTGAGGCTGATGCATTCCAGTACCAACCGGCTGATCGACGGGGCCGAGACGGCCGCGCGCGGCGTCGCGCCCCACGCCGATGCGCAGGGCGACCAGCTGGCCCTGCTGGTCAGCTGCGTGGGGCGCAAGCTGGTGATGGGCGACCGGGCCGAGGAAGAGGTCGAAGCCGTGGCCGACCTGCTGGGCGGCGCGCCCTGCATCGCCGGCTTTTACTCGAACGGCGAAATCGGCATCGCCCAGCCGCATGGCGCCTGCCAGCTGCACAACCAGACGATGACCGTGACTGTATTGAGCGAAGCATGAACCGCACCCTGGCACGCCAGTTGAACCGCGTCTGCGATATCGAATCGGACGACGCCTGCGCCACCCTGCTGGAACAGGCGCAAGCACTGTGCGGGCAGGCAGACACGCCGCCCGAACTGGCCGGTTTCCTGGCCGGCTTGCCAGCCCTGCTGCAGCGCATCGACGGCGCCTACGAACAGTCCGAACGCGACCTGGACCTGCGCTCGCGCAGCCTGGAACTGAGTTCGAATGAACTGAGCATGACGAATGACCTGCTGCGCACGGAACTGGCCAGCCGCAACCGCGTGATCCAGTCGCTGCGCGTGGCGGCCGTGCGCCTGCTCGACAACAACGATTCCGGCCTGCGCCTGCCGCAGGAGGACGATATCGAAGGCCTGTCGGTGCTGCTGGCCGAGCTGGTGTCGCAACAGGAACTGCGCCGCATCGAATTGCAGAACCAGCGCTTCGCGATGGACCAGCACGCCATCGTCAGTATCACGGACACGGCCGGCGTCATCATCTACGTCAACGACAAGTTCTGCGCCATCAGCGGCTTCGCGCGCGAAGAGCTGGTCGGCAAGACGCACCGCCTAATCAATTCGCGCGCGCATCCGGACGCCTTCTTTGCGCAGATGTGGCAAACCATTACGGCCGGCCACGTGTGGCACGGCGAAATCTGCAACCATGCCAAGGATGGCGGGCAATACTGGGTCGACGCCACCATCGTGCCCTTCCTCGACGCGGCCGGCAAGCCGTATCAGTACATTGCCATCCGCACGGAAATCAGCGACAGCAAGCGCATGGCCGAGACCATCGCGAAAAGCGAGCGCGAATACCGCAACGTCGTCAACAGCCTCAACGAAGTGGTCTTCCGCACGGACCTGCACGGCGCCTGGACCTTCCTCAATCCCGCCTGGCACACCATCACGGGCTTCGGCGCCGCCGACAGCCTGGGCCAGAGCGTGCTGCAATTCGTCGACCCGCGCGACCGCGAGCGCGCCGCGGCCGGCCTGTCCCAGCTGCTGGGCGGCCAGGTCGACAGCATGCGCCATGAAGCGCGCTACGTGACCCGCGACGGCGACGTGCGCTGGATCGATGTGTGCGCGCGCGCCGAACGCGATGGCCTGGGGCAGCTGGCCGGCATCACGGGCAGCCTGACGGACATCACGGAGCGGCGCCAGGCGGCGCGCGAGCTGCGCCACAACCTCAACTTCGTCGATGCGCTGATCGAAACCATCCCTATCCCCTTGTACCTGAAGGACGTGCAGGGCCGCTACCTGCGCGCCAACCGCGCCTTCTGCGCCTTCTTCCAGCTCGATCAGGCGCGCATTCCGGGTCTGACGGTGGCCGACATCCTGCCGCAGCAGCAGGCGCAGCAAGCGCTGCAGCACGACCTGGCACTGCTGCAGGACCGGGGCAACCAGTCGTATGAAGACCGGCTGACCGTCGGCACGCGGCAGGTCGATGTCCTGTGCAGCAAGGCGGCCCTGCTGAAGTCCGACGGCAGCCTGCACGGCCTGGTGGGCACCATCGTCGACATTTCCAGTCAAAAGGCGGCCGAACGCGCGCTGCTGCTGGCCAAGGAAGTGGCCGAATCGGCCAGCCGCTCGAAGAGCGAATTCCTGGCCAACATGAGCCACGAGATCCGCACGCCGATGAACGGCATCCTCGGCATGACGGACCTGGTGCTCGATTCCGAGCTCGATGCCCACCAGCGCAAATACCTGGAAATCGTCAAGGCCTCGGCCGACGCCCTGCTGTGCATCATCAACGACATCCTCGATTTCTCGAAGATCGAGGCGGGCATGCTGACCCTGGAAAGCATCCCCTTCGACCTGCGCCAGCTGCTGCAGGAAACCATGCGCGCGCACGCCATGCGGGCGCAGGCCAGCGGCCTGGAACTGGTGCTCGACGTCGATCCCGCGCTGCCGCACACCCTGCTCGGCGACCCGGGCCGGCTGCGCCAGGTGCTGACCAACCTGGCGGGCAACGCCATCAAGTTCACGCCGCACGGCGAAGTGATCGTCGGCGCGCAGCTGCGCGCCAGCGGCGATGGCGTGGCCCGCCTGCGCCTGAGCGTGCGCGACACGGGCATCGGCATCGCCGCCGACATGCAGGAGGCCGTCTTCGACGCCTTCCAGCAGGAAGACGGGTCGACCACGCGGCGCTTCGGCGGCACGGGACTGGGCCTGTCGATCACGCGCCGCCTGGTGACGATGATGGACGGCGGCATCGGCCTGACGAGCGAACTGGGCAAGGGCAGCTGTTTCACCGTGGACCTGGCCCTGCCCATCGGCGAGCAGCAACCCCTGGCGCCGCCGCCCGGCGCCTCGCTGGCCGCGCGCAACATCCTGCTGGTGGACGACAATCCCAGCAGTCTGACCATCCTGCGCCGTATCTTCGAGCACAGCGGCGCCACGGTCACCGCCTGCGAGTCGGGCGAGGCGGCGCTGGCGCACTGCCGCAGCGCCTTGCCGGCGGACTGCATCATCATGGACTTCGCCATGCCCGGCATGAATGGCTTCGACACGGCGTCGGCGCTGGCCGCCCTGCCCCACTGGAGCCAGGTGCCCATCGTCATGCTGTCGTCCTGCGGCAGCCTGGGCGACGCGGCGCGCTGCCGCGAACTGGGCATCGGTGGCTACCTGCTCAAGCCTGCCAACCCCGAGGAATTGCTGACCGTCGCCATGAGCGTGCTGGGCACCTGCCGCGGCATGCCCAGCGCCGCGCCCGTGGCGGCGCGCCAGGCCGTACGCGAAAGCATGCCGGGCCTGGACATCCTGCTCGTCGAGGACAACGCCATGAACAGCGAACTGGCCACCGTGCTGCTGTCGAATGCGGGCCACCGCGTCACGCATGCGGCAAACGGCCGCATTGCCCTCGATTGCCAGGCCGCCGGCCATTTCGACATGATCCTGATGGACTTGCAAATGCCGGAAATGGGCGGTTTCGAAGCCACCGCGCAGATCCGCGCGCGCGAAGCGCAAGGCATGCCGAGGAGCGTCATCATCGCCATGACGGCCAGCGCCCTCGAAGGCGACCGCGAACGCTGCATCGCCGGCGGCATGGACGACTACCTGTCCAAGCCATTCCGCACGGCTGCCTTCCACAGCCTGATCGAGCAGCATGTGTTGCAGATAAACAAGCAAACGCCGCGCTTCGGCTACGGCGCCGCGCTGGCCCAGGCCGACGCCGACGTGATCGGCATCATCGGCGCATCGTTCCTGACCGGCTTGCCGGCGCAGCTGGAAGCCCTGCGCGCGGCCCTGCGCGCGGGCGACCGGGCCACCGTCAGCCGGCAGGCGCACACCCTGGCCGGCTTGCTGGCCAATTTCCGCGCCGCACCGGCCGTCGCCATCGCCGCCGCCATCGAGCGCGAAGCGGCAAAGGCGCCGCAGGGCGCGTTGCTGGCGCGGCTCGATGCGCTGGAAGGGCAGCTGCGGCTGTTTGTGCAGGAAACGGACACGGCCATCCAGGCGGCAAGCCACATGCTGCACGCATCCGGCCAAACTTGATGTAGATCATAATTTTTTAAACAAGCTCTTGCTATCCTGTAAAAAAATGACAGGAGCCCTGGATGAGCAAGACGCAGCCGAGCCATGCGGAACACGACGTTGAACATGAGCGCATGGGCAGCGCCTGGCAAGGCGTGCCGGCGCCCGATTATCCGGAGACCGCGCCGGAAGGCGCCACCTTGGACCTGCTGCTGAACGCCTGGCTGGGCAAGTTTACGGGCGGCATTTCGCCGGCCGCGCTGGGCAACGCCTATGCCGACTGGCTCGGCCACCTGGCGCTGGCGCCAACGAAGCAGCAAACCCTGCTGCAGGAAGCGTGGAAGAAGATAGGCCGCTGGCAGCAATATGCCTTGCAATCGGCCATGGCCGGCGGTGCCTGGGAGCCGTCGTGCATCGCGCCGCTGCCGCAGGACCGGCGCTTCGACGATCCGGCCTGGCGGCGCTGGCCGTACAACCTCGTCTACCAGGGTTTCTTGTTGCAGCAGCAATGGTGGCACCGCGCCACCACGGGCGTGCGCGGCGTCACGCCGCACCACGAGGATGTCGTCACGTTCACCGTGCGCCAGTGGCTCGACATGCTGGCGCCGTCGAACTTCATGCTGACCAATCCCGTGGTGCAGCAAGCGGCCCTCGAGAGCGGCGGCGTCAGCCTGGCGCGCGGCGCGCAGCACTTGGCCGAAGACTGGCAGCGCGCCGCCATGGGACCGTACGCGCCCGACACGCGCCGCTACAAGGTGGGCGGGAACGTTGCCGTCACGCCGGGCAAGGTGGTCTACCGCAACGACTTGATCGAATTGATACAGTACGCGCCCACGACCGCCAAGGTGCATGCCACGCCCCTGGTATTCGTGCCCGCATGGATCATGAAGTTCTACATCCTCGACCTGTCGCCGCACAATTCGCTGGTGCGCTACCTGGTGGGCCAGGGCCACACGGTATTCATGATTTCCTGGAAAAACCCCACGCAAGAAGACCGCGAGCTGTCGCTGGAAGACTACCGCCAGCTGGGCGTGATGGAGGCGCTCGACGCCGTTGTACGCATCACGGGCGCGCCGCAGGTGCACGCGGCCGGCTACTGCCTGGGCGGCACCCTGCTGGCGATCGCCGCCGCCACGATGGCGCGCGATGGCGATGCGCGCCTGGCCAGCCTCACCATGCTGGCCTCGCAGGCGGATTTCAAGGAGCCGGGCGAACTGTCGCTGTTCATCGACGAGAGCCAGGTCAGCTTCCTGGAAGCGGCCATGTGGAAGCAGGGTTACCTCGATACGAAGCAGATGGCGGGCGCCTTCCAGCTGCTGCGCTCGAACGACCTGATCTGGTCGCGCCAGCTGCGCCATTATCTGCTTGGCGAAGACGAGCAGGACAGCGACCTGATGGCCTGGAATGCGGATGCCACGCGCATGCCCTGCCGCATGCACTCGGAATACCTGCGCCGTCTGTTCCTGCACAACGACCTGGCCGAAGGCCGCTACCGCACGGCGGGCCGCCACATCGCCCTGCCCGACATCGACGCGCCCATCTTTGCCGTCGGCACCTTGACGGACCACGTGGCGCCGTGGCGCTCCGTGTACAAGCTGCAGCTGCTGACCGACACGGACGTCACCTTCCTGCTCACCTCGGGCGGCCACAATGCGGGCGTGGTCTCGCCGCCGGGCCAGCCGCGCCGCAGCTACCAGCTGGCCACGCACCGCCACGACGCGCCCTACATCGACGCGGACAGCTGGCAGCGCGACGTGCCGCACCACGACGGTTCGTGGTGGCCCGCCTGGCAGGCGTGGCTGGCGCAGCACTCCGACGCGCAAGTGGCGCCGCCGCCCATGGGGGCTGCCTTGGGCGATGCGCCGGGCCGCTACGTACTGCAATCCTGACTACCGACAACCGAGCGACAACCGAGGAAAACGCCATGCCCTACACCACCCTGCTGGTCCACGTAGACAATTCCCGCCACTGCGCCCAGCGCATCCGCCTGGCCGTGCGCCTGGCCGTTGCCGAAGGCGCGCACCTGATCGGCTCGGCCATGAGCGGCATCTCGCGCTACGCGTATGGCGGCGGCGTCAACGCGCTGCAATTTGCGCCGGCGCAGATGCAGGCGCTGCGCTCCCAGGCCAGCGAGGCCTTGCACGACTTCGAGCGCATCGCCCGCGAAGAAGGCCTGGGAACCTACGAAACGCGCTTCGTCGACGACGACGCGCAAGGCGCGCTGCTGCTGCAGGCCCGTTATTGCGACTTGCTGATCTTGGGCCAGACGGATGCGCAGGATACGCCGTCGCGCGTCATCGCCGGCACGCCCGAATACCTGATGCTACATTGCGGCCGGCCCGTGCTGATGGTGCCGCACGCCCCTTCCGCCGCGCCAGCGGGCATCGCGCAGCATCCGCTGCTGGCCTGGAACGGCAGCGCCGAAGCGCTGCGCGCCATCACCGATGCGCTGCCGCTGCTGCAAGGGGCGCGGCAGGTGACCCTGGCCGTCGTCAATTCGCACGCCCAGCCGGCCGCGCATGGCGAGCAGCCGGGCGCCGACCTGGCCCTGTACCTGGCGCGCCACGGCGTCAACGTCGAGGTGGTGCAGCACGACACGCCGCCGGGCCAGGACGTGGGCACGGCCCTGCTGGCCATGGCGTCCCAGCGCAGCTGCGACCTGCTCGTGATGGGCTGCTACGGCCACATGCGCCTGCGCGAAGCGCTGCTGGGCGGCGTCACGCGCACGGTGCTACAGGAGATGACGTTACCGGTGCTGGTGTCGCACTAGGCGGCCGTGCAGTCGAATGGTGTCATCGATTTTTCAAAATCACGCCGCTCATGTATTGATTCAGATCGCGAAAATCCTTCACGCTCCAAGCGTGCGGCGCAATCTTGACGCCATTTTCTTTCAAGGTTTTCGGAATCAGGTCGCCATTCGGACGAAGGATGACCGACGAGACGATCACGCCCGGATAATCATTGAGCCGTTTCCTGAAAGCGGAGGTGGTCAGATCAGGGGTACGGGGATTGCTTTTATTTGCCAGCGGCCCTGTTCCCTTGATCTCCGCTCCGTGGCACACGGCGCATCGCTGCATATACAGATTTTTTCCATTGACGTTCTCCGCGAAGGAGGTCGATGTGTGAAGCAGCGATAAAAGGCCCAGCGTAGCGGTGAATACTAATTTCATTGTCATGTAGTTTGTTATGGATATCAATCGGAGCGGAATCTGGGCAAACCCGGTGAGTGCCGCAGCAACGCTCCAGATCATATTTTAACCGGGATTGCTCATTCGATAAGCAATGCGTGCAGCCGGGGAACGGCCTACAATAACCAGGCTGGACACTGCGTGGCTGCCTGCTGACGGGCCGCGCGGCCTGTGTCGCCCCCGTCGGCGCTACCGCCACAAGGAGTATTCGCATGAGCAAGCAAGCCACCATCGTCCTCGTCCACGGTTTCTGGGGCGGCGCCGCCCACTGGAGCCGCGTCATTGCCGAATTGCGGCGCCATGGCCACACGGCCATCCGTGCCGTCGAACTGCCGTTGACGTCGCTGGCCGACGACGCCGAGCGCACGCGCAAAATGGTGGCGCAAGTCGATGGCCCGGTATTGCTGGTAGGACACTCCTACGGTGGCGCCGTCATCAGCGTGGCCGGCAATGCGCCGAATGTCGCGGGCCTCGTCTACATCGCCGCCTTCGCGCCCGACGCGGGCGAAAGCCCGGGCAGCATCACGCAGGAACACCCGCCCATCGGCGCGGCCAGCCTCGAGGGCGACAGCGACGGCTATCTGTGGGTCAAGCCCGAGCAATACCATGACAGCTTTTGCCAGGACCTCGACGCGGAAGAAGGCGCCGTGCTGGGCGTGGTGCAGAAAGCGCCGCTGGCCAGCACCTTCGGCGACACCGTCAGCGACCCGGCCTGGAAGCATAAGCCAAGCTGGTACCAGATTTCCAGCGCCGACCGCATGATTTCCCCCGTCAACCAGGAACGCATGGCGGCGCGGCTGAATGCGCGGAAAGTCATCACGCTGAACGCCAGCCACGCCTCGCTGGCTTCGCGCCCCGTCGAAGTGGCGGCGCTGATACTCGAGGCGGCAGGCGCGGTGGCGGGCAACTAAGCCTGCTGGCTACAGCCACCCCTCGCGCTTCAGCCGCCGGTGCAGCCAGAAGCAGCCGGCGATGATGACGGCGATCACGGCCGGATAGCTGCCGCGCCACTTCAGCTCCGGCATGAATTCGAAGTTCATGCCGTACAGGCTGAAGACCATGGTGGGCACGGCCAGGATGGCGGCCCAGGCGGCCAGGCGCTTGACGACCTCGTTCTGGCGGATCGAGATTTGCCCCAGCGCCACCTGCATGGCCGAATTGACCAGCTCTCGCATCTGCCCCGCCGTGTGCGTGACCCGTTTGACGTGGTCGAGAATGTCGCGGTAATAGATGCGGTTTTCCTTGGGCACGATGTCGCCATGGAAACGGATCAGCTGGGTACAGATGTCGTGCAGGGGATTAACGGCCGCATCGAGCTTGAGCAGCTCCGTCTTGAGCTGGTAGAAATCCTGCAGCTTGTCTTCGGAGAGGCTGGGCTTGAACAGCTGCAGTTCATAGTGCTGGAAGCGGGCCTGCAAATGGTCGATGCAGGGCTGGTACTGGTCGACGATGAAATCGATGATGGAATACAGCACGTAGCCGGGGCCGCTGGCCAGTTTCTCGGGCACGCTTTCCTTGCGCTCGCGCAGCTTCGCATAGCCGGCCGAGGGGCCATGGCGCACCGTGATGATGAAGCGTGGGCCGAGAAAGACGTGGGTTTCGCCGTAAACGATGGCCTCGCCGTCCAGGGTGGCCGTATGCATCACCATAAACAGGGTGTCGCCGTACTCTTCCAGCTTGGGCCGCTCGTGCGCGCCCTGCGCATCCTCGACGGCCAGTTCGTGCAAGCCGAACGCCGATTGCAGCGCTTGCATGGCCGTGGCGTCGGGGCTGGCCATGCCGATCCAGACGAAACAATCGGGGTCGCCGAGAAAGTCGCCCACCTTGTCGATGTCGAAGTGGGCGATCTTCCTGCCGTCGCGATACGCTTCGCAATTGACGACGGCGGCGTGGGTACTCAAGTCCATGGTGTTTTCGGAAAATGACGGCAATATCGGGGGGCCAGTATAGCGGAAAGACCATGTTCGCTGTACCGCCATGTGGACCGGGTCAAGGCGGCCCGGCCCGCACGACCTCAATAGCGGTAGTTCAAGCTCAGCATCGCGTTGCGCGGGTCGCCATAGCTGACCCTGCGGCCCGTGCTGATGCCGTAGTAGCTGCGGTCGGCCAGGTTGTTGAGGTTGAGCGACAGGGCCAGGCGATCGGAGACCTGGTAGCGCACCATGGCGTCGAACACGGCGTACGAGCCCTGGTGCACGGTGGTGGTGCCGCCGCGCACGGCCCGGGTTTGCTGCCAGGTATGCGATTGCCAGCGGGCGCCGCCGCCCAGCGTCAGGCGCGGCATCGGCTGCCAGGTGCTGTACAGGCTGAGCTGGTCTTCGGGCGCCAGGGTATTGACCTTGCCGGCCGCGTCGCGCGCGATCTTGTGCGTGTAGCCGGCCTGCAATTGCCAGCCCGGCATCAGCTGGCCCGACACTTCCAGCTCCACGCCGCGCGAGCGCACGCCGTCGATGGCGCGGTAGGCGTCCATGCCCGTCACCTTGTTCACGGCATCGACAGACTCGGCAAAATTATCCTGGCGCACCTCGAAAGCGGCCGCGCTGGCGTTCAGGCGGCCGTTGAGGAAGACGCCCTTCACGCCCGCCTCGATATTCTTGCCCAGCACGGGGTCCAGGGTCTTGTTGTCGACGTCGCGGCTGTTTTGCGGACTGAAAATGTCGCTGTAGCTGGCAAACGCCGTCAGGTTAGGCGCGAAGTCCCACGTCAGGCCCGCATACGGCGTGAAGATCGACGCTTCATCGATCTCGGCCGTTGGGTTGACGTAGGACGACAGGCGCCCGCCTACGATCACGTGCACGCCCTGCGGCAGCGAAAAGCGGCCCGTCGCATACACGGCCTTCTGGCGGATGACTTCGCGCGCCGTGTCCAGTTCCCACTTCGGCTCAGCGACTATGCCCCGGTAGGTGTAAATGTTATCGACCTTGATGAAGGAATACGGGCTGAAAACGTCGTCCGACTGTTTGCGGTAGGCGTTCGCGCCCACCACCAGTTCATGCGTGCGGCCCAGCAAGGTAAACGGCCCCTTGGCGTACACGTCCAGGCCATTGCTGGTGGCGTCGCTGTTGTACTGGCGCGCCGTGACGGACGTGCCGCTGCCGTCCGCCTTCGGAAAACCGTCAAGGTAGGCGACGGGCGCATACAGGGCGTTGGCCTGGTGGATCAGGCGCAGATTGGCCAGCCAGCCATTGTCGAAGGTGTGCTCGAGCGAAGCGAAGACGGATTTGGCTTGCGTCTGCTGCGTGCTCCAGGTGGGCGCGCCGTTGAACGAACGGGGCATGGTGAATCGGTTGCCGTCCGCGTCGAACAGCGGCGCGCCGCCCCAGTCGCTATTGCGCGGCACCGTGTGCTGGTAGTCGGCGCCCACGGTCAGCAAGGTGCGCGGCGACAGGTCCGCCTCCAGCGTGCCATACGCGAGTTCGGAGCGGCGCTGGTAGCGGTCGACGAACGAATGCTTGTCCTGATAGGACGCCACGGCGCGCGCACGCACGCTGCCGCTGTCATCCAGGGGACCGCCCACGTCAACCATACCACGGTAATTGCTCCACGATCCAGCCGCCAGGTCGGCCAGCGCGCGCAATTCACGCGTGGGCTTCTTGCGGATCAGATTGACCGTGGCGCCCGGCGTGCCGGCGCCGCTCATCAGCGCATTCGCGCCTTTCAGCACCTCGACCCGGTCGTACAGGTCCATATTGGCCAGGGACTCGCCCAGGTTCAGCGAAGCGTCGCGCGTCCACGGCAAGCCGTCGTAGCTGAAATTGTCGAGCGAAAAACCGCGCGCATAGTAAATCGTGCGCTCGCTGTCGATGTGCTGCACGTACACGCCCGGCGTGTGGTTCAGCACTTCGCTCAGCTGCACCAGGCCGAAATCGTCCATCTGCTGGCGCGTGACGACGCTGACCGCGTGCGGCGTCTCGCGCGGCGACAGCACCAGGCGGTTCGCCGTGCTGACGGCGCCCGTCGTATAGGAACCCGTGTCTTCCGTCACCTGGCCCAGGTAATTGGTGGTGATGACCACTTCCGGCATCGTTGCCTCGGGATGGGCGGCGGCCTGTGGCGCCGCCGCTTGCACGGTATAGACGCCGCTATCGGTCTTGAGCAGGACCAGCTGCGTGCCCTGCAAGGCGCGGCGCAAGGCCTGCTCCGCCGTGAAATCGCCGTGCACGGCCGCCCCGCTGGCGCCGCGCACCAGATCCGCATCGATGGAAATGCGCACGCCGCCACGGCTGGCAATCGCGATCAGGCTGGCGTTCAGGGACTGGGCCGGCACGTCATAGCGCACGGTGGCTGGCGCCATTTGCGCCGCTGGCGTTTGCGCCAGGACGGTGGGCACGGCGCAGGAAAGTAACATTACAGCCAGGGGAATCTGGCGCATCAACAATGGTGGCATGCTGGGACTCTATCTTGGTGGTGAAGGAAAAGTGGGGCTACACCAGGTATGAGTCGCGGCGCGCCAAAAGTGACAGTGCCGGCGCAAAAATAATTCAGGCCCGCTTCACATCGAGGCCCGTCCACCAGCCGCCGGGCCCCTGGCGCAAGGTGACGGGCAAGGTTTCGGCCAGCGCCAGCAAGGTCGCTCCGCTATCGTCGAGCGAGTAATTGCCCGATACGCGCAGCGCCGCCGCCTGCGCCGTGATGTCGATGTAGCCGTGGCGGTACGGACGCAAGGCGGCCACCACTTCGCCCAGCGGCTGGTCGACGGCCACCAGCATGCCCTGCTCCCACGCCGTCGCCTGCCCTGGCGCCATGCCGGGCAGCATGGTCAGCCGGTCCGCGTCGAAGCGCGCCGCCTGGCCCTGGCGCAGCACGCGCGCCAGTCCTTTGCCGGCCGGACGCACGTCGAGATCGCCCCGCACGGCCAGCGCCACGGTGCCCTGCGCTTCGCGCCGCAGCATCAGTTCGCCGCCCTGCGCCGTCACCGTGCCGTGCGCGCTGCGCAGCAGGAATGGCGCATTTGCCGCGTGCGCCACGCGCGCCAGCAGCTGGCCCTGGCGCAAGGTGACGTGGCGATGTCCATGCGTGACGTCCGTATCGGCCGAGGAACGGGCATCCAAAGTCAGCACGCTGCCGTCGGCCAGCGTGTAGCGGCCCCGCTTGGCCGTGGCCGTATGCAGGTCGGCGCTCCAGTCCGGCAAGAACGGGCTGCCGCGCAGCAGCCAGGCGCCGCCGAACGCCGCGCCCGCCAGGCACAGGGCGCCCTGCAGCCACTGGCGCCGCTGCTGATCGTGCCGGGCGGCGCGCGCCAAGGTTTGCCCGACGGTCCCCGCCCCGCCCGCCGCCTGCAGCGGGCCGACGCTGTGCTCGACGGCCTGCCCCAAGGTGTGCCACGCGGCCGCATGGCGCGCATCGGCGGCCAGCCAGCGGGCGAAGGCCTGATGCTGGGCCGCGTCCGCCTCGCCCGAACTCAGTTCGACCAGCCAGCCGATGGCGGCGTCCTGTACCGCAGGGGACATGCTCATGCCAACTCCGCGGCGGCCAGGCAGCAGCGCAAGCCTTGCGCCATGTACTGGCGCACCATGCTGGCCGATACGCCCAATTGCGCCGCGATCTGCGCATACGTGAGGCCATCGAGCTGGCTCATGAGAAAGGCGCTGCGCGCCTTGACGGACAAGGTATCAAGCGCGCGCGACAGCCGCTCCAGCGCTTCGAGCAGCACGGCGCGTTCCTCGGGCGATGGCTGGACGGCGTCCGGCAGCAGCGCCAGGGTGTCGAGATAGGCCTGCTCGATATCGCGCCGCCGCCATTGCTGCAGCAAGATGCTTTTCGCTACCGTCGTGAGATAGGCGCGCGGCTCGCGGATGGCGGCCAGCCGCCCCGCATGCAGCACGCGCACAAAGGTTTCCGATGTGACATCTTCCGCCTCCGCCCGGTTACGCAGGCGTAACAGCAAGCGCTGCAGCAGCCAGCCATGGTGGCCCGTAAACAGGCCGGCTGCCAGGGTGGCGTCATTCGAGGGAAAAGGCAAGGCAGACAAGAGCGGATCCGGCGGCTTTAATGATAATGATTCTCATTATATTGCAGGGACTGGAGGATGTCCCGCAATTTTGCCATTGTTGTCAGGCGCCGACAACGCAGCAGCGGTCTTGAAGGACAAGGAATGCCGCAGCAGGCTAAGCCGTCGAGATGACCGCATTCAGGGCGCGCCGTAATTCCTTCAGCCGGGGCGGCTTGCCCAGCACGCAGTTGACATGTTCGGGATAGTCGCTGTCGGCCGCCAGGCGCTGGCCCCAGCCCGTGAGCATGATGATGGGCGTGGCCGGCGAACACTGGCGCACGGCGCTGGCCACCTTGCGCCCGTCCACGTGGGGCATGCCCAGGTCCGTGATGACCACCTCGAAATCCTCGTGCCGGTCGCGCGCGGCCAGGAAGCTGTCGATGCCGGCCTGGCCCCCATCGGCGGACACCACGTCGTGGCCATCGATTTCCAGGATGTCGCGCAGGGACTTGAGCACCATCGGGTCGTCATCGACGACGAGGATGCGCAGGCGCGGCGGCACGGCGTGGGCCGCGTCGGGCGCCGGCTCCCCAGCATCCGCCGCGCAGGCGGGAAATGCCAGGCGCACCGCCGTGCCCTGCCCCGGCGCCGTGACGATATCGATGCTGGCGCCATGGCGCTCCATCATGCCGTACACCATGGCCAGGCCCAGGCCCGTTCCCCGCTCGCCCTTGGTGGTGAAAAACGGTTCCAGGCAGCGGCGGCGCGTATTCTCGTCCATGCCGACGCCCGTGTCGGCCACTTCGATCAGCACCTGGCGCGTCAGCTGGCCGGGTGCACCTACGCTAGCCGTGCGCACGGTCAGGGTGCCGCCATCGGGCATGGCGTCGACGGCATTGAAGACGAGGTTCGTCAGTGCTTCGCGCAATTCGCCCACGCTGCCGGGCAGCATGGGCAGCCCGTCGGTCAGCTCCGTGCGCAGGGCGATGACGATGCCGCGCTGCTGCGGCATGTCGCTCCAGCGCGCGCGCGTCAGGTCCAGCACCTGCTGCACCACCAAGTTTGCATCGATGGGCGAGAGCGCCAGTTGCGGCTCGCGCTGGCGGTAGAATTCCCGCATGCGCGCCACGGTGGCGGCCACGTCGTCGATGGCACGTTCGATCACTTCCAGGCAATGCCGGCCCTGCGGACTGAGATTGGTTTCCGTCTCCAGCAGCGATTCCGTGTACAGGGCCACGGGGGAAATGGCGTTATTGATGTCGTGCGCGATGCCGCTGGCCATCTGCCCCAGCGCGCGCAGTCGTTCCTGCTGCATCACCGACTGCTGCGTCTGGCGTAAATCGTCATAGGCGCGCTGCAGTGCGCCGTAGAGCTGCACCTGGTTGGCGGCCAGCGCCACGTGTTCGCTCAGCTGGTTGAGGAATTCGCATTCGCCGCTGGTAAAGCTGTTTGCGGCGCGGCGCGCCACGATCAGGATGCCGAAGACCGTGTTTTCGGCCAGCAGCGGCGCCATGACGAGGGCGCGCAGTCCCCCTTGCGCCAGGCGCTGCGGAAACGGAAACGCCACCCCGGCGATGTCGGCTTCATATACGAGCTTGCCGCGCACGCAGCTCGACAGGCCATTCTCGTCGATGGGAATGTGCGCATGTTCGCTCATCATGAACGACTGCGCCAGCGCCTCGCTGCGCACGCCCACGCACGTCACCTGCAGCGCGTGCTGCGACGGTTCGTACAGGCAGATACAGCTGAAATCGATGGGCAGCTGCTCTTCCAGGCTGCGCACGACCACCTGGAAGATGCTGCGCAAATCCTGCCGCTCGCCGATCGAGCGCGTGATCTGCTGCAGCAGGTTCAGGCGTTCGACCTGCTCATGTACTTTGCGCTCGGCCAGCTGGCGTTCGGCGATCTGCGTTTCCAGGGCCGCATTCGTGTGCGCCAGCTCGTCGCGCGAGACGGTGGTGCGGCGCAGCTTTTCCGTCATGCCGTCGAAGGCGCGCGCCAGGTCGCCGATTTCATTTTTGGTGTGCACGCCGAGCGAAAAGTCCAGCTTGCCGGCGCCGACGATCAGGGTACCCTGGCGCAGTTTTTCCAGCGGTCCCGTGACGCTGGTGATGGTGAAGTAAATCAGGCCGGCCACCAGCGCGATGATCATGCCGCCAAACAGCATCACGGCCACGTTGGCCCGCTGCTGCGCCTCCAGCACGCCTTGCCTGCTCAACTCGGACAGCCGCATCGCCTCCGAAATCATGCCCTGCACCTTGCCCATGATCTGGCCGGACAGGCGCGACTCCAGCTCGTCCAGCACTTCGCGCCGCTGCGGGTCCTGCCCCAGCTCGCGGTGGTTCGCGACAAAGAGGTGGAACAGGCCGCCCACGCCGGCCAGGTCGCCCTGCAATTTCAGCAGCAGCGCGCGCTCCTCGTCCGTGCTGAAGGAGGGCGTGGCCAGCAGGCCCGATGACAGCGATTCGCTGCGCAGCTGCCACTGGGCCCGCGTGCGCTCGCCATGGTGCAACGCATATTCGATCGACAGGTAGCGCAGCGACGTGACGGCTTGCAGGATATCGGCCGCCGCCTTGTTCTTCGCCAGTTCGCGCTGCATCGCCATGGTGGTGGAAAACAGCATGGCGACGATGATGGCCACGAGCACCACGCAAAACAGTTCGGCCAGCTTGAAACGCGTTACGATTTTCACGGTGGCCTTCTCAATGAATGACCGTCACGGCCGATGGCGCCACGGCTTCCAGCCCGTCCAGGTAGACGGCGTCGAGGAAGTTCGGCATGGTGCCGCGCTCGGCCAGCCGGTTCCTGATGGCCCAGCGCGCCTCGTCTTCCAGCGCCAGCAGCAAGCCCTGGTCGAGCACGACGCCGAAGCGGTAACCGTGCCAGGCCGCCTGCAGGCGAGCCGTCTCGCTGGCCGATGCCTTGGCAAACAGGGCGCGCGCGGCGTCGGGCTCATCCTGGCAAAAGCGGGCGCCGGCAATCAGCGCCCGCAGCACCTTGCGCACCGTGGCCGGGTGGCTGCGCACATAGCCGTCCGTGCCGGCCACGTTGAACAGGCCCGCATACACGTCTTCGCCATAGAAGATGGCCGCCTTGCCCGCGATGGCATGCGTCATGCCCGTCAGGAACGGTTCCCAGCCGGCCGCAGCGTCGACCTCGCCCCGCGCCAGCGCCCCGGCCAGCTGCTCGGGCGCGTAGTTGCGCAAGGTGACTTCGGTGGGCAGCAGCTTCTGGCGGTTCAAAAAGGCGTCCAGCGTAAACTGGCCGGACGTGCCCAGGGTCACGCCGATGCGCTTGCCCTTCAGGCTGGCGGGCGTGGACACGCCGCGGTCCAGGCGCCCCACGATGCCGTGGTCGCGCTCGGCCTCGAAGATGCTGGCGATGATGACGACGGACTGGTTCTGCAGGCTGGCCAGCACGACGGGAATATCGGAAACCGTGCCCAGGTCGGCCTTGCCCTGCAACACGGCTTCCATCGACGCCTTGCCCGAGGAATACGGCTGCAGCCGCGCGTCGATGCCTTCGCGCGCGAAATGCCCCTGCCCGTGCGCGGCCAGGACGGGGCAGCTGCCCACGTATTCCGCATTCACGGCCAGGCGCAGCACTTCCACGGGGCCGGGCGGCGCGGCGGGACGGGCATGGAGCTGCCAGATGGCCACGGCAACCAGCGCCAGCAACAGCGCGATGACCGCCAGCCTGGCCATCCACCGCCCCGGTGCAAGGCCGCTCATGCGCTGCACTGCGCCGTGGCCGACTCCAGCGCGCTGTTGATGGCCTCGGAAAACGCCGTTACGTCGATCGGCTTGGTGAGATAGCGGTAAAAGCCCGCCGCCAGTCCCTGGCGAATATCGCCGGGCCCGGCCACGGCCGTCAGGGCGATGACGGGGATATGCGCGGTGCGGGCATCGGCACGCAGCAGCTGCATGACTTGCGTGCCGCTGATGTCGGGCAGGTCGCTATCCATCAGTATCAGCTGCGGCACGTGGCGGCGCGCCATGTCCAGGCCCGTCTGCCCGTCGCCGGCCGACAGCAGGTCGAGATCGGGACGGAAATGGATCAAACCCGCCACCAGGGTCACATTCAGGGGATTGTCTTCCACATACAGCAGCGTCTTGCGGTCCGGCAGCCGTAGCATTTCGGCGGGACGGGCAATGACGGGTAGGCGCGCACTGTCCTGCGGCGGCTGGCGCGCCGGGCAACTGGCGATATCGAGCCAGAAAGTGCTGCCGCGCCCGGGCGTGCTGGCCACGCCCAGCCTGGCCTGCATGGCTTCGGCCAGGCGCTTGCTGACCACCAGGCCCAGGCCCGTGCCCTCCTCGTCGCGCGCATCGCGTCCCAGGCGGTTGAAGGGCTGGAACAGCGCCTCCAGCTGCGTGGCGCTCATGCCGCCGCCCGTGTCGCGCACGGACAGGCGCAGCTGGCGCGCGTCGACGGGCTGGCAATCGACGTGGATCTCGCCCTGTTCGCGGTTGTACTTGACTGCGTTCGACAACAGGTTGATCAGAACCTGCTTGAGGCGCGTGCGGTCGGCCAGCACATGCACGCCGCCCGCTTCGACGAACGTCAGGGTGATGCCGCGCTTGTGCGCCAGCGGTTCCATCATTTGCCAGCATTCGTGGTAGATGTCGGCCAGGCTCACGGGTTCCATCGACAGCGACATATTGCCCGACTCGATCTTGGCGATGTCGAGGATGTCGTTGATCAGGGTCAGCAAATGCCGGCCGGCGCCGAAGATGTGCGAGGCAAAGGTTTTCTTTTCCTGCCCCGTCGAGGGGATGGAATCGGACATCAGCATCTGCGAAAAGCCCATGATGGCGTTGAGCGGCGTGCGCAGCTCGTGGCTCATGCTGGACAGGAAATTGGTCTTTTCCTGGTTCGCCCGCTCGGCCACTTCGCGGGCCAGCTGCAAATCCTTGTTCATGGCGTCGAGTTCGGCCGTGTGCTGGCGCAGCAGCAGTTCCAGACGCGCATTGGCGATGCGCAGCTGGCGCGTTTCCAGCGCCCGCGCCAGTATCAGCAGTATGCCCGACACCTTGAACGGCTTGACGACATAATCGAGCGCGCCCGCCTTCATGGCCTGCACGGCCGAGGCGATCGTGCCTTCGCCCGTCATGATGATGCAGGCCAGGTCGGGATCGATCTTGCGCGCCGCTTCCACCACGGCGATGCCGTTCATGCCCGGCATCATCAGGTCGACCAGCAGCAGGTCGAACGATTCGACGGCCAGCAGCGACAGCGCCGCCTCGCCCGAAGCGAGCCCCGTCGTGTCGTATGCCTGGCCGCGCAAGGTGTCGCACAGCGCGCGCACATGCGCCAGCTCGTCATCGACGATCAGTAACCGCGGCGGCATTGATGAGCTGTTCATGCATTCTCCTGGCGGCATGGCCTTGCGGACCGGAAATTTCCCCGCAACATGCGTTCCGAGCATAGCACTTGAAAATTACCAAAAATACACGCATTGTCACGCGCGCCAGGCGCCAGGCAGATGTCAGCCCGTCACGGGCAGCCCCCGCAGCAGCTTGTCGAGCGTCAGCGGATAGTCGCGCACGCGCACCCCCGTCGCGTTGTAGACGGCATTGGCGATGGCCGCCGCCACGCCGCAGATGCCCAGCTCGCCCACGCCCTTGGCTTTCATGGGCGAAGACGTGGGGTCCGTTTCATCGAGGAAGATGACGTCCTGGTGCGGGATGTCGGCGTGCACGGGTACTTCGTAGCTGGCCAGGTCGTGGTTGACGAAGAAGCCGCGGCGCTGGTCGACCACCAGTTCTTCCATCAGGGCCGCGCCCACGCCCATGGTCATGGCGCCGATCACCTGGCTGCGCGCCGCTTTCGGGTTCAAAATGCGGCCGGCCGCGCACACGGCCAGCATGCGGCGCACGCGCACTTCGCCCGTGTCGCCGTCCACGCCCACTTCGACGAAATGGGCGCCGAACGTCGATTGCTGGAATTTTTTATCGAGGTCGCCGTATTCCATATGGTCTTCCGCGACGACGTCGCCATGGTAGGCGGCGGCAGCGAGCGGCACGCTGCGCTCGCCCTGGCTCACTTGCCCATCGGAAAAGCGCGCCTCTTTCTCATCGAAGCCCAGCTTGCCGGCGATGGCCTGGCGCAGGCGCACGCAGGCCGCGTACACGCCGGCCGTGGAACTGTTGCCGCCCCACTGCCCGCCCGAACCGGCCGAGACGGGAAAATCCGAGTCGCCGAGGCGCACGACCACCTTGTTCAAGGTCACGCCCAGCATTTCCGCCGCCGTCTGCGCGATGATGGTGTAACTGCCCGTGCCGATGTCCGTCATGTCCGTTTCCACGGTCACGATACCGTTGCCGTCAAGACGCACACGGGCGGCGGACTTCATGACGAGGTTGTTGCGGAAGGCGGCCGCCACGCCCATGCCCACCAGCCAGCGGCCGTCGCGCCGCGTGCCGGGCTGGCTTTGCCGTTCTTTCCAGCCGAATTCCACGGCGCCCGTGCGCAGGCAATCGATCAGGCGGCGCTGGGAAAACGGCCTACTCGGCTTTTCCGGGTCCACTTTCGTGTCGTTCAGGATGCGGAAGACGATGGGGTCCATTTTCAGCTTGTCCGCCATCTCGTCCATCGCGATTTCCAGCGCCATCATGCCCGGCGCCTCGCCCGGCGCGCGCATGGCGTTGCCTTCCGGCAAGTCAAGCACGGCCAGGCGCATGGCCGTCATGCGGTTCGGTCCCGCATACAGCAGCCGCGTCTGCATCACGGCCGTTTCCGGCTGACCCCCTTTCAAGTCGCCGGACCACGATTCATGGCCGATGGCCGTGATCTTGCCGTCGCGCGTGGCGCCGATGCGCAGGCGCTGGATGGTGGCGGGCCGGTGCGTCGTGTTGTTGATCATCAAGGGCCGCGCCAGGGCGACCTTGACGGGACGCTGGGCCGCGCGCGCGCCCAGAGCCGCCAGCAAGGCTTCCGCGCGCACGAACAGCTTGCCGCCGAAGCCGCCGCCGATATACGGCGAAACGATGCGCACTTTATCCTTCGGTATGCCAAGCGTACGGGCCAGGTCGCTGCGGCCCCAGTCCACCATCTGGTTCGCCGTCCACACCGTCACCTTGTCGCCTTCCCAGGCGGCAATCGAGGCGTGCGGCTCCATCATCGCGTGCGACTGGTCGGGTGTCGTGTACATGGCGTCCAGGCGCACGGGGGCATGGCCATAGGCGCCGGCGAAGTTGCCCGTCTTGCTGTCGGGCTTGCCCTCCTTCGGCTTGGCGGCGCCGCCCTTGGCCCTGGCCAAGTCGAACGCACCCGTTTGCTCGACATACTTGACGTCAAGCAACTGTGCGGCCGAGCGGGCTTGCTCGAAGGTTTCCGCCACCACCAGCGCGATGGCCTGGTGGTAATGTTCAATGTCCGGCCCGCCCAGCAGCTTTGCCGTGTTCATCTTGCCTTTGCCCAGCTTGCCAGCCGACTCGGCCGTGACCACGGCCAGCACGCCCGGTGCGCGCCGCGCGACGCTGGTGTCGATCGAGGCAATGCGCCCCTTGGCGATGGCCGCGCCGACGACATGGCCATAGGCCGCATGCGGCGCGGCCTTGTTCTGTTCATATGCATACGGCGCCGTGCCCGTGGTTTTCAGGGGGCCGTCGATGCGGTCCGTGGGGCGGCCCACGATTTTCAGCTGGTCGATGGGATTGGTGGTCGCCGGTGTCGAAAATTTCATGGCCCTAGCCTTTCTTCGCTTGTGCTTGCGCCAGCACCGAGGCAATCGTGCGCTGCGCCAGGGTCACCTTGAAGCCATTGTCGTCAGTGGGATGGGCGCCGGCCAGCAGGCGTTCGCTCACGGCGGCGGCACCATCGGGTATCGCCTGCTCGGCGGCGGACACGCGCCACGGCTGCGGCGCGACGCCGCCCAAGGCCAGCCTGCCCTTGCCGTTGGGCAAAATGATGGCTGCCACGGACACGAGCGCGAACGCGTACGAGGCCCGGTCGCGCACCTTGCGGTAGACGTGCGTGCCGCCAACGGGCGGGGGCAAGGTCACGCTGGTGATCAGTTCGCCCGGCTGCAGCACAGTTTCCACGTGCGGCGTGTTGCCCGGCAAGCGGTAAAAGTCGGCGATGGGGATGCTGCGCGTGCTGCCATCGGCCCGCACCGTATCGATGCCGGCGTCGAGCACGCGCATGGCCACGGCCATGTCGCTCGGGTGCGTGGCGATGCAGGCATCGCTGCCGCCCAGAATCGCCAGCGGCCGGCTGAAGCCGACTATGGCCGAGCAGCCGCTGCCCGGCACGCGCTTGTTGCAAGCCTGGTTCGTGTCATAGAAATACGGGCAGCGCGTGCGCTGCAGCAGGTTGCCCGCCGTCGTCGCCTTGTTGCGCAATTGCGCCGAAGCGCCGGCCAGCAAGGCGCGCGACAGCACGCCATAATCGCGCCGCACGGTGGCGTGCGCGGCCAGCGCCGTGTTGCGCACGAGGGCGCCGATGCGCAGGCCGCCATCCTTTGTTGCTTCCACCGTATCCAGCGCGAGGCCATTGACGTCGATCAAGTGTGCCGGCGTTTCGATTTCCAGCTTCATCAGGTCGAGCAGATTCGTCCCGCCCGCGATGAATCTGGCGCCCGGCGTGTTCACGGCGGCCGCCGCCGCTTCGGCCGGTGAAGTGGCCTTCTGGTAGCTGAATACCCTCATGCCGGCCTCCCGGCCACCTCGGTGATGGCCTCGATGATGTTGGAGTAGGCGCCGCAGCGGCAGATGTTGCCGCTCATGCGCTCGCGCAATTCTTCGGGCGTTGCCTGCGGGGCCGCGCTCAGGTCCGCGCTGACGTGGCTGGGGATGCCCTGGCGGATCTCGCCCAGCGCGGCGACGGCCGAGCATATCTGCCCCGGGGTGCAATAGCCGCACTGGTAGCCGTCGTGTGCAATGAAGGCGGCCTGCATCGGATGCAATTTCTCTGGCGTGCCCAGACCCTCGATGGTGGTGACCTTGGCGCCATCATGCATCACGGCAAGAGTCAGACAGGCATTGATGCGCTGGCCGTCGAGCATGACGGTGCAGGCGCCGCACTGGCCGTGGTCGCAGCCCTTCTTGGTGCCCGTCAGCTGCAAATGTTCGCGCAAGGCGTCGAGCAAGGTGGTGCGCGTGTCGAGTTCCAGGCTGTGGCGCCGGCCGTTGACGTCGAGGCTGACTTTCATCAGCACGGGTGGCGAAGAAACACGGGCCTGGGCGGCCGTATTCACCGCCCCAGCCGCGCCTGCCACACCGGGTACGGCGGCGGCCGTGGCCGACAGCGCGCCGGCGATCAGCAAGCCGCGCCTGCCGGCATTAATTTCATTACAGTCTGTCATCTCGCGCTTCCTCCTGGCTGTGGACTGGCTGGGTGGGCGCATGCAGGCCCGAAGCAGCAGTCTGACGGCCGGATTCCTACGCGTCTGTACGCAAACGAACGTTCAGCCTGAGGCTACGCCGGGACGTGCCGACGCCGCCCTGCGCCGCGTAGCCCGTGTGGCGGGCGCAATGGTCGAGCGCCTGGCGCAAGGCCGTATCGACGTTACGCAAGGACATGTCGTGCCGCTCGGCCACTTCCTGGCGGGTCAGCTCGTCCACGCGCAGCGCTTCGAGCACTTGCCGGTGGCGCCGCGGCAGCAAATCGACAGCCTGCGCCAGCCGGCGCACGTCGGCCTGCAGCTCGGCCAGGCGTTCCGGCCCGGCCGCCGTATCGGCGAGGAAATCGACGAGGCCGGCACCACTCCCATCGCCATCGTCCGCATACAGCCAGGCGCGGTTGCGGCGCAGGCTGTCCATGGCCGCATTGGACGCCACGCGGAACACATAGGCGGCGGGGCTATGCGCCAGCGCAGCTCCGTCCGCGTCCCCGGCCGTCAGCGCGCCCAGGCGCAGCCAGGCGTCGTGCAGGCTGTCGCTGGCCAGCTCGGCGCAACCCAGGTGGCGCGCCAGGCGCCGGTGCAGGGCCGCGTAATTGCCTTCCAGCACAGCCTGCAGGCGGGCGCCCTGCCCTGGCGCCACGTCGTTGGCCGCCTGCTGCCGGGGGCGGATGGCCGGGCGGTACCAAGCCATGCCCGTCATGCGCAAGGGCAAGGCAGCCGTCATATTCACCAGGCCGGCCATCATGGCGACAACCTGCTGCGCTCTTGCGCCGTCAGCTGGCGCGTGGCCGATTCCGGCAGCGGGCCCAGGCCCAGCACGCGCACGGCGCTGCGCGGGTTGTAGTCGGCCGCCTCGATGCGCGCGCCATCCTGCGGCGCCGCTTGCGCGCTGTCCGGTGGCGCGTCATTGCCAAACCCCAGCACGCGCACCGTAAACACCGATGGCTGCGCCGAACGGGTGGCGGCGCGCTCGCGCTGCACCACGTCCTGGGCGGCGGCCGTGGCCTGCGTGGCGGCCGCGCTGGCGTTCGTCATGGCCGCCACGTTGACGGACGCCACGGCCGGCATGCCCTTGGCTTCGCCCTTGACCTGGATGTTCGCCGCGTTCATCACGGTCAGCGCGGCCAGGTTGACGTTGCCCGACACGCGTATGCCCGCCTCGCCCGCGTCGATGGTGCCCAGCGGGGCCAGCAAGTCCACGTCGCCGGCCGGCACTTCGGCGATCGGCGCCAGGGTGGCGATGCCGGCGCCCGTGCTGGGCACGTCGGACGACAGGGTCACGTTGCCCCAGCTGTCATACACGCGCTTGGGCGGCGTGTAGACGATGGTCGACTTCGAGCCGCGGCCCGCGTTGATGTCGCCCGTCGACGACCAGCCGAGGATGTCGCCGCCGAACGTCGTCATGATGCGGCTCTGGCCCAGCAGGATGCTGCCGTGCGAGAACAGGCCGATATTGCCGCCGCCCTTGGTGATCACACCCGACGTCGACGGCGGCGCCTCGCCTTCGATGCCCAGCACCTGCTTGCCGCCCGGCGTCAGCATCTGGATATCGCCGCCGAAGTTCGTATGCACGTAGCCGCTGCGGGGGAAGTAATCCCAGCGCTGCTCGCCGTCGTTGCGCTTGGCGTACAGGCCGCGGTACATGATGATGTCGCCCGCATAGGAAATCGCCTTGCCATTCACGTCCGTGGCTGGCGCCAGGCCCGCGATGGCGTTGCGGCTGCGCAGGAAGCTGCCGTAGCGCGCATTGTCCGCATCGTTGAACTCGCGCCCGCCCGCCTTCAGTTCCGCGAAATACACGTTACGGGCAAACACGCGCTGCTGCGGCTCGGGCAAGGCCAGGAAGTAGGCCAGCGCTTCGGCGGCCGTGCCCTTGAAGCCGTAGCGCTCACCGAGCCAGGTCGCCAGTTCGCCGTCGTACGCTTTCACCACCTTGCCGGCCTGGTCGGCCAGCGGCACGCCCGTCTTCGCCACGTTCGCCGGGTCAAGATAGGGCTTGACGAAGCGCAGGTAGTCGAGGCCGGCCGCGCCCACACCGGCCTGCATGGCGATGCCGGCGCCCGGGCGCTTGTCACCCGCGACGACGGGACCGAGGCTGACGACGCTGCCCTTGTCCTGCATCAATATATTGCGCCCGGCGCTGATGTCGAGCGTGCCGGGGCCGGCCACGTTGAAGGAACTGCCAAGGATATCGCGTCCGGCCGACACCACCGACACGTCGAACGCGTTGTTATGCACGAACAGGTTGCTGTAATTGCGGAACATCATGTCGCTACCGCCCCTGCCGTCGATGGCTTCCAGCAGCGCCGTGCCGCTGCCGACGATATCGCGGCCCGCCCTCATCCAGACCGGTTGCGCCCCCTCGTACCAGGTGATGCCCGCGTGCTTGGCGTCGTAGAACGCGACCATGCGGCCGCTATTGACGCCGATCAGATCGCCCTTCACGGCATAGATACGCGCGACTTGCGTGCCGTTGTTGGCCGGACCGGCGGCGGAATCGGGCCCGAAGGCGAACAGCGGAAAGTTCCACTGCGACGATGGCACGCCCGAGCCCGAAACATTGCCGCCCGCCGACGTCAGGCTGCCAGGCCTGAGATTCCAGGCTTCGAAGGCCGGCTTGAACGGCGTGGCCATGCTGTCGGCGGCCGCGCCGGACTGGCTGACGGCATAGCCGCCCGCATAGATGGAATCGCCGGCCAGCCACTCCAGCTGGGCGTAGCCCGACGGCGCCAGCAGCAAAGGATCGGCATACGCGGTCGCACCACCCCAGTCCGAGATGGTCTTGCCATAGTACAAGCTGCCATTCGCGGCCGCGGCCCGCACGATGGACGGGTAGACGACGGCCAGGTCGGTGGCCGTGCCGATCGGCGCCGTCAGCGGCGTCATGTTGCCGCCGGCGGAGAACAGGTCGAGCGCCGTGCGCGGCGTCCACAGGCTGAACCAGCTGTAGCCGGCGCCCGGCTCGCCCGACGCGCTGATGAACGACGCGGCGTTGAACATCGGCACGCGGCCCGGGTCGGCCACGTCCTGCAGCACCTGATCGCCCAGTGTTGCCACGCTGACGGTGGCGTCGCCGGGCACCAGGGTCATGCCGCCCTGCGGCGTGGCGCGCGTGGCGTGGAAGGCGTCGAAGGCGCGCGTTTCCAGCGGCACGTGGTCGGTCGAGCGCGTGCCGTACTGCAGCGCGACATTGCCCAGTTGCGTTGCGGCCACGTCCACGTGGCCGCGCAAGTCGACCAGCGCGCCATTCAAGTGGCCGCCGCCTGACTGGCTGGCGGGATTGAGGGCGCCGCCCACGCGCAGATCCAGGTCGCCGCCGCCCGTCAGTTGCAGGCTGCCATCGGCCAGCACGCGGCCCGTGCTGCCCACGGCCAGCAGCAAGCCCTGCGAGCGCGGATTGATGTTGATGTCATACACGGTGGCAACCTTGGGCGCCAGCACGCCCGCATCGCCCGCCACGTCGGCGCGCACGTTGCCGCCACCCAGGGTGCCGAAGCCCGTAAAGCCCAGCACGGTATCGGCCAGGGTATCGCGGCCCACGTAGCTGCCGAAATTGATCCACCACGCCGTCGGCTGGGCCGGACCGCCCGTAGCCACGCCACCGCTGCCCTGGCGCCACAGCCAGTTGCCCACCGCTACCGAATCGCCCATGCCATCCGTGTTGACGGGACGCCCATTGGTGGCGGCGGACGCGCCGACCAGCGAGCCGCTCAGGTCACCCGCCACCCGCAGCAGCAGATTGCCGCCCTGGTCCGGATACCATGCCCGGTAAATGCTGTCGGCGCCGCCATCGACCAGGCGTTCATGCGCACCATCGGGGTTGGCCAGCACCTTGCCGTCCAGATTGCGCGCGCGCGCCAGGTTGTACGGGTCGCCGGCCGTCGTCGCCATGGACGACATGCCGGCCGTGTACACGCCGTACAGGCTGTCCACGCGCAAGTCGCCGCCGCTGACGAGGTCCAGGTCGCCCGTACCCGTGCGCAGCACGCTGTGGCGCAGGCTGGACGCCTTGTAGTCATACGTGGGGCTGGACGTGGTGCACCAGGTGAGATTTTCCTCGCACATGGTGGGCCAGTTCAGGCCGGCCAGGTCGACCACGTCGCCCGCCTTCACGCTGGGGTCGGCGAATTCTTCGGCGCCGGCCTTGGTCCACACATAGGCTACCTTCAGCACGCACATGCTGGCGTCGCCAGCGCAAAACTCCGCCACGGTCTGGCCGAACTGGCTGATGAATTCCTCGGTGATCGGTTCGCCCGCCACGATGCCGACGATGCCCTCGCGCTCGCCCAGCTCCTGCGCCGCCTGCGTCCAGTGCTGCACGCCCTTCGGCGGGATTATGACGCCATACATGCCGTAATGGCTGTCCGCCAGGCGCAAGGTGCCGTGCGACGGGTGCGCCTGCACGCTGCGCGTGTCGGCCGCGTCCAGGTCGGCCCCGGCCACCAGGCGCATGCCCCACGATTGCGAACCTTCGGCCAGCATGGGCGCGACGGCCCACAGCTTGCCTTGGCTGCCCGCCACTTCCGGGCGCAGCTCGATGGCATCCACGCCGGGCAACAGCTTGACGTCCGTGCCGTTCGGGATCAGCGCGCCGACCGGCAGCGCCACCTTGCCACTGAGCGTGACCACGTTGAGCTCGCCCAGCAAGCCCGGCAAGGCAACGCCTTTCGGCCACGTCATGGGGCGCACCTTGACCATTTGCGCGATCACGCTGCCCGCGTCGAGCCGCATGCCGGCAGTAAAGGTCTGTTCCGTGGCCAGCAAGGTACCCGCCGCGTGGACGATATTGCCGGCGCTGTCGCGCACGGCAGCGGCCAGTACCGTGCCGGCCGGCACGGTGAGCTTCTGGTTCAGGACCACGCCCACGGGCAGGCGCGTGTTGGCGCGGAAACTGAGGGCCTTGACTGGCACGTCGTAATTGAGCGTGACACCGCCCGGGAAGACGGTGCCGTCGGCCAGGGTCACGCCCTTGCCCGGCACGATGACGTCGCTGCCGTTGATGTCGCGCCCCGGCAGCAATTTCCAGCCGATGTCGTCCTGGGTGGACGGCGGCGGCGCGAAGCCGTCATTGATGCTGCCGTAAATGCTCAGATCGCCGCCGGCGCGCAGCAGCAGGCTGCCCACCTCGCCCGAGCCGCGCACATTCGTCTGCTGGAAGCGGGGATTGAGGCTGGCGTAGCGCATGCCGGACAAGTCCAGGTCGCCCTGCACCACCAGGTCGCCGTCCGCCGTCTTGCTGACGATGTCGACACCGGGACGCAGGTGCAGCGCATCGGCATACGCGGCCGTGTTCAAGCCCGCCAGCTTGCCATTGCGCAAATTCGTATTGGCCAGGGCCGCGTCGATGAAGGCCGTGCTGTCCGCATGCTTGCTGTCGAGGTAAGCCTGGTTGACCACCTGGTACGGGCGGCCGCTGGCCGACAGGTCTTGCACGGGCTGCCCGTTGGCGCCCGGCACTGTGGCGTAGGCCGCATCGTCATAGCGCTGCATGGCGTTGACGGCGATCGATTTCGCGCCGCGGATGGTGAAACCCTCGCCGGCACGGACGCCGATATCGCCAAAGGTGGCGGCGTCGACGTCCTTGCTTGTACCGCCGCTGCCCAGGCGCGGCGCCGTCAATTCCACCGTGCCGCGCGCGGCGCCGTCATATTCTCCCTTGCCCTTGCCGGCCACGGCCGCCGTGCCGTGGCGCACGTCGATCTGCGCGCCGCCGGCCAGGTCCAGCACACCTTCGCCCCCGTTCAGTTCCACCATGGCCCGGTTCGGGCTGTCGATGATCTTGCCATAGCTGTCGACGCGCAGGACGGTGCCATGCGCGTCGAGCACGGCGTTGTTGGCCAGGGTGACGCCATGCTTGCCGGCCAGGCGGATGCTGCCCACGCGCTCGCCGCTGGCATCGATCACGCCGGCCACCGTCAGGCGGCCATTGTCGACGGCCACCTGCACGTCGCCCGCCTTCAGTTCATTGCCGATGGTCAAGTCGCCCTGTTTCAGCTGGAAGCTGCGCGCGCCCGTCACGCCGCCCTCGTTCAGGCGCGTGTTGAGCGCGGCGAACTGGCCGTCCAGGGTCCCGCCCGCGCCCAGGGTGTGCGCGCGCACGTCCACGCTGCCGTTCTTGTATGGCACCACAGTGCCGCCCGCGTCATAGCTGCCACTGGCGCCGCCCAATATCTTGCCTTGCAGCTCCACCATGCCGGCCGCGGCATCGAGGGCCACGGCTTTCAGGCTGCCGGCACGGTTGTTCTCGGCCGACAGGTCGATCACGCTGCCGTTCGCTGCGCGGATGTCGCCGGCGCGGCTGTCCAGGCTCACGTCGCCGCCCCAGCTGTATTTTTGCACGTCGAAGAAAGTGCTCTTGCGGCCCGCCATGTCGATGCGCGCGCCGTCGGCCACAGTGATGTCGTGCTGCGCGCTGATCATGAGCTTGCCGCTCGGCAGCACCACGGCCGTGGCCACGTTCACGCTGTCGCCGTGCAAGGCCAGCTGGGCGCCCAGCGCGGCGTTATTCTTGGCGGGAATGGCTGCCGCCGCGCCGGCAGGCGCCGTCACGGTCAGCGCGCTGCCCGCCGTGTAGCTGTGCGCGGAACCGGCGTCGCCCGTCAGCAGCGGCGTGACGATGTTCAGATTGCCGCCGCTGTACTGGTAACCCTTGCCCGTCTCATACGCGCCCTGCGCCTGGTGGACGGACAGGCTGCCCTTGTGGTTGGCCGTGACCTGGCCCGACGCTTTCAGGTTGACGGTGCCAAAACCCAGCGCCATGCGGTCGAAGGTGGCGACGCCGGCCGGCTGCGTGAACGGGCCGAAGCCGAAATCGATGCGTTCCGCTTCCAGGTTCAGGGTGCCGCTGCCCGTGCCGGCGCCGCGCGCAATCACATTGCCGGCCGGCGACAGGGCGCCGCCCCAGATCAGGTTGGCCGTGCGGATGGTGGCCACCGTGCCGGCATCGCCCTGGCCGTACATGGCCGGCGTGGTCAGCACCAGGCGCTCCAGGTTCGATTTTCCGCTCGTCTTGTCGTAGGTGTCGAGCACCACGTCGCCATAGAAATTGACGCTGTCGGCCGCGTTCAACATCAGCGCCTGCAGCGCTGGCGCGCCCGTGCTGGTGTCGCCGCGCAGCAATCGGTCCAGCAGGCCCTGGTTCAGGGTCAGTCCGGCGGGACGCGTGCCGCTGGCCTGGGCCGCCGCCAGCGCCTCGTTCGAGCCGATATTGATGGCGCCCACGGCCAGGCTCAGGTTGCGCGTGCCGTAGCGGGCCGTGTCGTCCAGCTGGAAGCTGCCGCTGGTCGCCAGCAGCAAGGTACCTTCCGAGTACAGGCTCGCTGTACCCGTGCCTGTGCCGGCGCAAGCGGCGGCGCACATGCCGATGCGGATGCCGCCGCGCGTCGCGCCGCTGACGGGCGCCACATTGAGCAAGCCGTTCGATGCGGCCAGCACGTGCACGTCCGGACGGCTCTTGTAGATAAAGCCATCGTTGGCGTCGTACGCGGCCTTGCCGCGGCCCAGGGTGTTGATGCCTGCGCCGGCCGCGATATCGATCACGCCATTGCCCAATTGCACGTTGCTCGGGTCCTGGGCGACCAGGAACACTTCGGGCGCCGACAGGACGGCGCCGGCGCGCAGGTAGATGGCGCGCGCCGACTGGACGCCGAAGTTCACGTAATTGCCGCCCTGGCCATATTCCACCGTGGGCGAATTGCCCACCACGATGCGGGCCGCGCCGATATTGTTCAGGCTTGAAGCGCGTATGCTGACCTGTTTTGCGCCGCCGCTGGCTGGCGCGCCGTCGGCGAGGATTTCAATTTCGCCAGTCGAGCTATCGTTCGACATCAGCACCACGGTGCCGCCATAGCCGCCCTCGGCCGCCGCGAACTTGCCGGCGCCCTGGAACTGGAACGTCTCGAGGCCGCCGCCGGGCGCCATGGTCAGCTTGAGCGTTTTCGCATCGGACGGCAGCATCGCGCGGGGAATGCCGCGCGTTTGCGCATCGGCCAGGGCAAACGCGGCATAGCCCATTTCGTTGTACTGGGAATACGTGCGCAAGACCTTGGCCGGCGTGATTATCAGCTGGCTGGCCAGCGGCGCGCGGATGTCCGTGCCGGCGATCGACAGGGTGCCTGGCGCGGCCCAGGAACCGTTGCGCAGCTGCTGCGCCAGCGAGCCGGCGCCGCCCTGGCCTGCCAGGCCGTTCAGCTCCACGCGGAAGGCGCCCGGCAGCAAGGCGTACGTCGACGGCATCAGTGTATAGGTGCCGGCCGCCAGGCCCGGCACGCCGCTGCCTATCGTCACTTGCCGGCCAATGACCGCATCGGCGGCGCCCGAAGGCGCTTGCGGCGCCTGCACACCGGGCACGATGGCGTACACGGGATTCGTCGCCAGGCCCGGCAAGACAAAACCGCCGTTCGCCCCCACCTGCACCAGCGGGTGGGTGCGCGCATCGGTGGAACCGCCGCGGCCCGCGATGAAGCCGGCGCCCGTCAGTTCGCCGCCGCCGGACAGGTCGAGCAGCGCGCCCGGCTGCACGTGCACGGCCACGCCGGCCATTTCCATGCCGACGCGCAGGCCGCCCTGGGCATTGAAGCCGCCCACGCCCATGAAGGCGGCCAGCTTGCCGTCCACGTTCCAGCTCTGGCCATCGACCGTGCCGCCATACGGCATGACCAGGCCGGCGCCGCTGACGGAGCTGATGCTGTTGGCCAGCAGATTGACAGTCAAGCTCTTGTCATTGTCATAGCGGGCCGCGCCGATCGCCAGACGGCCCAGCGGTGCGCGCACCACGCCGCCCTGCTCGATATGCGCAGCCTCCAGTTCCAGCGAGCCGAAGGCGGAATACGGCATGGCCGGCACGCCATCGGTCGTGCGAGCGATGCGCAGGCTGCGCGCCGGGTCGTAGCCAAACTTTCCATCGGTGCGGCCATAACCGACGCGTACGGCGGCGCCGGCGCCCGTGTCCGGGTACAGCTGGGCCGCGCTGAGGGTCATGTCGCCCGGCGAGGACAGCACCGTCGTCGCCTCCGCGCCGCCCCAGCCCAGCGGGGACAGCAGGAAGCGCAAGTCGCCGCGGCTGCTCAGGCGCACGTCGTCGGCAACGATATTGACCAGGCCGCGCACGTCGATCAGGCCGCCCGTCATGCTGACCTGGCCGGCGACCGGCGACTCGCCCGCCGTGCCTGGCGCGACATAGAAATCGCGTCCGACCGGCTTGATGCTGGCCAGGCGCACATAGGGCGCCGCGATGCCGATCTTCGCGCCGGGCTTGCTGCCTGGTGTCAGCACGGGCGCACCGTACAGCTGGAAGCTTTGCTGCAGATGCAGCGACACGTCGCCATCGAAGGAGGCGGCGCCCAGCAGGGCCAGGCTGCCGAAGCCGCCCGCTTCAACCTGCTCCACGGAAAAACGGCCGTGGCCGTACTGCAGCGTTGCCGCCGCGTCCCGGGCACTCACGTTTTCGGCCAGGTCGCTGGCGCCCTGGCGCTGCGTCAGCGCCAGCTGGCGCCCCTGCAGCACCTTGTCCGTGGCCAGCACTTTCAGATATTCGGGCGAACCCGTGGCCACGGACAGGGTGCCGCCCGCCGCGCCCGCGCCGCCCGCCCGGGCCAGCAACTGGCCGTCCAGGTACAAGCCGTTGTTCGACGCCAGCGCGATGCTGCCGCCCGCGCTGGCCACGTCGACGGCCGCGCCGTTCACGTCGAGCACGGCATGCGCGCCGGAAGCGTCGAGCACGGCACCATCGCGCACGACGACGAACAGGCTGGCCGCCGACGTGCTGCCCTGCGCATGGTTGATCTCGCCGCCGACGATGATGCTGCCGCCATCGACCACCTTGCCGTAGCGACGGCCCTGCGCATCCGTGGCCGTGACGGCGCGCGACGCGACGTCGAGCACGGCATTCTCGCCTATCCACAGGGAACGGCCATGGCCGGCCGCCTCCACGGCTTCGGACACACTCACGCCGACGCCCACGCCGCCCAGGCTGATCTTGCCGCCCCAGGCGTTCAGACGCCCGTCCACCGTCAGCTGGCCCACACTGGACAGCTTGATGGACTGGCCCGCATCGACACTTACCACGGCGCCCTTGCCGACCAGCAGTTCGGCGCTGGCCATGTCGGCCGCATCGGACTGCGCGTCGCCCACCTGCAAGGCCAGGCTGGCGCCCTTGCGCTGCGTCAAGGTGCCCTTGAGCGCATTTTCCGTGACCTGCTCCGGCGTCCAGACGGCCAGTTTCTCGTTGTCCACCACGCGCAGCACGGGCATGCGCACGTCGACCCGGGCGCCGTCCGCCACCGCCACGCCCTGCTTGCCGACCAGGCTGTAGCTGGAAAAGCCCTGGTCGAAGAAATCGCCGTCCAGTTGCAGGGCGCCTTTCTGTTCCGTCTCGGCCTGACCGATCACGATCTTGTTCGCCTGCAATTCCAGCTTGCCGCCGCCCGCCACGCCATGGCCGCGCACTTGTGCGCCCTCGCCCAGCACCAGGTCGGCCTTCGGCCCATAGCTGACCAGGCTCACGTTGCCACCCTTGCCGCCCTGCTGTTTCGCCTGCGACAGGATGGCCGCGCCCGAGCTCACGTCGATCAGGCTGCCATTGCCGATGCGCACGTCGCCGTTCGCCCGCAGCGAAACATTGCCGCCATTCATGTAGGGCAAGCCGGCGGCGGCCAGCGGGTCGCGCAGTACATTGCTGAGCAAGCCGCTGGTGTCCAGGCTCACGCCATCGGCCAGCACCAGCTTGCCCGCGGACCCGCCCGGGATGACGACGGTGTCGACCATGCCCAGCGCGCCGATCTGGTTCAGCACATTGCCGGCCGCGATGCTGCCGCCATGGCTGCGCAGGCTGGCGTTGATGGCCACGTCATTGCCGAACAGGGTGATGTTGCCGCCATCGGCCACCTGCAGCGCACTGTCGACGGTGACCGCGCCCTTGGCCGCGATGCGGATGGCGCCCAGCTGCTGGCTGTTCAGCAAGGTGGTGTCGAGCAGCAGCTTGCCCTGGCGCTCAGCGTCCAGCATGCCTGTCACGTCGAGGCCAGCGGCGATGCCGTCCTGCACGCGCGTCAGGCGCACCTCGTCCATGACGGCCGACAAGGCATGCTGCAGCACGCCCGTGCGCTTGTCGAACATGGGCTGATACTGGCCAACGATCAATTGTCCCCGCTGCGCGGCCGCGAACTGCGACTGCTGGTAGCCGTCGAGCAGCGCTTGCGGCGCCTGTACCTGGCGTTCGCCCTGGAAGACGTCGCCGGCGATCCCCCCTTCCAGCACGGCCGACCCCGTGGCGACCACCAACTTGCCCGCGTCGCGCCCCGCCGTGTAGCCGTTTTCCAGACGCAGTTGCGCGGCGATCAGGGGATTGGCGTAGAAGGCGCTGGCATCCTTGCCCCAGCGCGCGTGTTCCTCCTCGTAACCCTTGTAGACGCCCATATACTGCAAGTCGCCGGGCGCGCTGCCCGCCTCGTGCAGCTTGCCGTCCGCGCCTTTGAGCCAGGTCTGGCGCACGGCCCCCGTCTGCACGTCCAAAGTGCCGCCGGACAGGTTGATGCTGGAGCCAAGCTGCGTGACGACATCCTTGCCGTCGAAGCTCACCGTGCCGCCCTGCGCCATCCATTCACTGACGGAATGGCCTTGCGTGCCCAGGTAGCCAGCTACTTCCAGCAAGCCGCCGGCCGTGTACCAGCGGTCGCTGTCATAGCCGTTCGTGCCTTTCGGTACGAACACGAGCTTGCGGCGGTCCACCCAGATGCTGCTGTTGATCAAGGCCTTGCCGTCGCGGTTGACGGGCGCATCGCGCTGCTCGTTGCCCTGCACGTTGATCTCGACATTGTTCGCAGACATCGCCACCTTGACGCCCACGGCGCCGGAAACGTCGAGCTGGGCACCATCGCGCACGAGGCTGCGGCTGCCCGCGTTGACGGCGAGCTGGCCGCCCGTGGCCAGGGTCAGCGAGTCGCCGAGGAATTCCACCGTGCCGGCGCTGCCGATCTCGATGCGCGACTGGTCGCGGCGGTCGTTGACGAGCGAGATATTCTGCTCCGTCGTCACGGCCGGGCCGCGCATGGCGTCGCGCTGGCTGTCGAGCGCCATCGTCTTGCCGTCGTCCTCGACGAGGATGGCCGTGGTGGCGCCGCGTCCCAGAGTCACGGCAGCGTCGCCGCCCAGGGCGTTGAAGTGTATCGTGCCGCGCGTGGCCGCCGTGGTGGACGACAGCAGCACGCCGTCCTGCCGCACGTCGCGCCCGGCAAGAGTGATGTCGCCTTCGCGCGCCTGGATCAGGCCCGTGTTGACGACCTTGCCCGCCGTGCTGGCGGCCGCGAACTGCGGCGTGACTTCGCTGCCGCGCGTGGTCGACAGCGGGTTGCCATCCGTGCCCACGCCTTTCTTGATGGTAAAACCGTCGCCCGCCGCCAGCAGGGCCTGGCCTTTCGGCGTATTGATCTCGCCAGCATTGTGGACCTCCTTGCCCAGCAGCATCACGTAGCCGCCGCCTTCCGTGCTGCCCTTGGGCGCATTGCTGGCCAGGCGCGCGCCGGCCTGCACCAGCACCTTGCCGTCCGCCTCCGTGAACGTCGCGGCGCCGGCCGTGCCGGGGCTGTAGATGCCGTTCTTCTGGAATTGCGTATCGCTGATGCGGGCCGCGGCCGCCACCAGGCTGCGCGTGTCGACCTGGCTCGTGCCGGTAAACACGATGCCGTTGCGGTTAGCAATCAGCACCGTGCCGTCGGCCTTGATCTGGCCCTGGATCTGGCTGGGCCGCGCTTGCGGATCGTTGACCCGGTTCAGCACGGCCCAGTCCTTCTGCTGCTGGAAAGTCAGGGTCGTGTCCTTGCCCACATTGAAGGTTTCCCAGTTCAGGACAGCCTTGTCCGCCGTCTGCTGCACCAGCACGGCCGTCTTGCCTGCCGCTACCGTCTGCACGGGCGCCTGGGCGTTAAGCCAGCCGGCCGTCAGGCTGTTGGTGTCGACCTGCAAGCCGCCCTGCGCCAGGCCGTTCGGCAAGCTGACACCGCCACCAGCTGCCTGGCGCGCCTGCGCCTGGGCCGCTTGCTGCGCGGCGATGGCGCGCGCGGCCAGGTTCAGGTTGTTGAGCGAGCGCTGCAACTGCTGGTTCGCCTGCTGTTGCTGGCCCTCTGGGCGGCTGCCCAGCGGCAGCGGCTGGCCATTCGGCAGGCGGCCCGACGTGGCCGCCGTATTTTGTGCCGCGCCCTTGGCCGCGAACCAGCCGCCGCTGAACGCCTGCTGCGCGCGCGCCGGCGTGGTAAAGGCGCCCGCCATCAGCATGGTGGTCAATGCGTAAGCGAGCGGCGTGAGCCGCAAGCGGCTGCCCAGCGTGGACGTGGGGACTGGGCGCTGGGCAGTGTGAAGCTTGGTCATGGCAATGGTTTCCTGGCTAGAGAGAAGGGAACGGAGCCTGGCGTTAGCGCAAGCGTCCATGCCTCCATGACGTAGCTGGGCGGCGGAAGGGATAATACTTTTGGAAAATATTTTTTGCGGCGCACCCTGGCACGCGCCGCACTTCAGCTGAGCAGCACGATGCCGCCTGGCAGGCTGGTCATTTGCGCCCCCGTCAAGTCGCGTATCATCGCCAGCGCGCCATCCATCTGGGTGATGGAAAAGCGCATGCGCACGAGGCGCCGGCCCAGCTCGGCATTGCGCAGTACGACCCTGCCCGGACGGTAGCGGTTGATTTCATCGACCACGCGGGCCAGCGGCTGGCCGGCAAACGACAGCGCGCCCGTGCGCCACGCGCTGGCTTCCTCTGCCGGCGCGGCCGTGGCCGCCTGCACGCCCCGCTCGTCGTAGACCAGTTGCTGCCCCGCATCGAGAGTCTGGCGGCGCTGCTGCCAGACCACGTCCACGGCGCCGGCCAGGCAGGTGACGCACACGGCGTCGTCCGTGTGGCGCACATTGAAGCGGGCCGACTGCGCCAATAAACGCCCCGCGCCCGCCACCACCGATACGGGCTGGCGCGCGCCGCTGGCAAGAATTTCCGCTTCGCCACCCAGCAGTTCGATCGCTTCCGGCGCCCGCACATTGATGCGCGTCTGCGTATTCATCTGCACCGTCATCTGCCGCGACAGGGCCACTTGCCGCTGCTCGCCCGTGCCCGTGCGGTAGTCGGCGCTCAGCTCCTGCAGCGACGGCCAGGCGCCCAGAGGCGGACGCAAGGCCAGCACGGCCACGCCGGCCGCCAGCGCGCCACCGAGAAAAGCACGGCGCCCGGGACGCGCCGGGAACGCCAGCACGGCCGCCTGCTGCGGTGCGGCGGCGCGGGTCAAGGCGGGGTCGAGCGCCTGCCACACTTGCTTGAGCTCGCGCCAGGCGCGCGCATGGTCGGGGCTAAGCGCGCACCAGGCGCGCAAGGCGTCGGCGTCGGCTTGCGTAAAATCGTCGGCACGCAGCCGCGCCCACCAGGCAGCGGCTTCCCGGCCAATGGCCGTGTCGGCATGATCTAAAGGGGCGCGTGGATCGCGGTCGGGAGCAGTCATGGGATTCATCAATATTTACGCCGGCCCGACACATCGCTGCGCTGGGCCGCATCGGCGTCGGCCATGCACGTTTTACAGTGTTGCAGGGCGGCCTGCAATTCTTTCTTTACCATCGCCACGGAAATGCCGAAGCGCTCGGCGATTTCCGCATTGAGCATGCCGTCGATGCGTGCCGCCGTCAGGATGGCGCGGCGGCGCGGCGACAGGCCCGCCAGCGCCGCGTCGAGCGCCTGCACGTCGAGCCGCGCCGAGACGATGCGGGCCGGGTCGCTGATGTCGTCGCCGGTCTCGTCGGCCATGCCCATCAGCTCTTCGCGTTCGCGCTCGGTGACGATGATGCGGTCGCGGCGGTAGGCATCGGTGGCGATATTGGCCGCCATGCGCAGCAGGTAGGCGTCGGGATTGTGGACGGGCGCGGCTGCGGGACCAGGCGCCACCATCGCTTCGAGGCGCAGCCAGGTTTCCTGCAGCGCATCGGCCGCATGGTGCTTGCAGCCGACGACGCGCTCAAGACGCCAGCGCAGCACGGCGTAGCGCGAACTGAGGTGGCGTTTGAGTTTGGTGCGCAGGTCGGGCATGCTCATGGCGCGGACATGGTCTTGGGGGCGCAATCGACTTCACTGCCCGGCCCTTGCGGCAGCAGCAGGATCGAGACCGGCTGCGGCATCGAAGGCAGCGGCGCCGCGCCCACGCGCATGCCCAGCACGACGCGCGCAATGGCCGTGTCGCGCGCGCGCAAACCCGTGCTGTCGAGCAGGTGCACGCGGTCCACCACGCCGGCACGGTTCAGATACAGTTGCAGCGCCAGGCGGTAGCCGCCGGGACGCGTCTGCGCCGCGCGGCACAGCAGTCCCAGCAGCACATGCTGCAAGCGGCTGACATAGGCCGCATGGTCGCCGCCGCCCTGCGTGGCGCCCGGGATGTCGGCGGCGGCCACGACGGCCGCCTGCGGCAAGTCCGCGGCAGTTGCCGCCGCTGAAGCCGCGGCCGGGGCATACACGATGACGGCTTGCGCGTCGGACAGGCGCGATAGCAGGCCCGTACCTTCCAGCAAGGCTTGCAGGGCCGCACCCGCCGCATACGGGCCGCGCACGGCGGCCGACTGGCGCTGCGCGTAGCGCTGGTCCATCAGCACGGCGACGCCCGTGCGGCGGCTGTACAGGTCCAGCGCGTCGCCCAGGTTTTGCGCGGCGATATCGAACTGCAAGACGGCGCCATCGGCCGGCTGGGCCCGCACGGGCCCCACCGTGGCCAGGAAACCCAGCAGTACCAGGTATCCCGCCAGCGCAAGCACATGGACGGATGCCGGGCTGCCTGTCATATCGCTATCGAGTCGCTATCGTGTGAGGGGAAACTGCGTGGCAACAAGGCATTGCCAAGTAACAATTCTTGCATCAACTGCAATAGCCTACACACAAAAAATGACGGCTTCGTGACATGCTTGCCATCAATAAATTTCGCCATGCGGGACGTCGGGCGTGGCGCTTATTTCGGCTACACTGGCTGCTACTTTCCCTTTCAGACGCCTGATGATCGAAAAGAATCTGCCCGAGCTGGTCATGCTGAAACGCCTCATCGACGAGGGCGGCAGCCACCTGGAAGTGGCCGCCCCCTGCAGCATCGCCATGGATGGGCGCGAGTTTCCCGTGTACTCGATCGCCATGGGCAATCCCGGCCGCGACGTGCCCGTGCTGGGCTTTTTCGGCGGCATCCATGGTCTCGAACGCATCGGCACGCAAGTACTGCTATCCTTTTTGGAAAGCCTGATCGCGCGCCTGCGCTGGGACGCCACCTTGCACCAGCAGCTGGAAACCATGCGCCTCGTGTTCATGCCGCTGGTCAATCCCGGCGGCATGTGGCAAGCGACGCGCAGCAATCCGCAGGGCGTGGATCTGATGCGCAACGCACCCTTGAGCGCGCGCGAAAAGGTGCCGTTCATGCTCGGTGGACAGCGCTACAGTGCCCGCCTGCCCTGGTACCGGGGCGCGGCGGATGGCCCGATGGAGGTGGAAAGCCAGGCCGTGTGCGACCTTGTCGAGCGCGAACTGCTGTCGCGCCAGTTCAGCATCGCCCTCGATTGCCATTCCGGTTTCGGCTTGCGCGACCGCATCTGGTTTCCCCATGCGCATACCAAGGTGCCCATAGCCCACCTGGCCGAAATCGGCGCGCTGGAAGAACTGTTCAGCCAGAGCTACCCGAACCACAACTATGTGTTCGAGCCGCAAAGCCGGCAATACCGCACGCATGGCGACCTGTGGGACTATCTGTACCTGAACGGCACCAGCTACAGCGGGCGCGTGTTCCTGCCGCTGACCCTGGAAATGGGCTCGTGGCGCTGGGTCAAGAAAAACCCGCGCCAGCTGTTCAACCGGGTCAGCATCTTCAACCCCACGGCCGCGCACCGCCTGCAGCGCGTGCTGCGCCGGCATCTGGTGTGGTTCGATTTCCTCATGCGCGCTGCCAGCAGCCACGGCCGCTGGATGCCCGAAGGCTTGCTGCGCAAGGCCCAGCGCCGGCGCGCGCTGGCGCAATGGTATGAGTCATGAGCGGCTCGCCCACCTGGATTTTATTACGCGGCCTGATGCGCGAACAGCGCCACTGGGGCAGCTTTCCCGCCACCCTGGCGCGCGCCCTGCCCGGCGCCCACATCGTCACGCCCGACCTGCCCGGCAATGGCACGCGCCACGCGCAGGACAGCGCCACCCGCGTGGCAGCCATGATGGAAGACTGCCGCCAGGAGCTGCTGGCGCGGGGCATCCCCGCGCCCTACCACTTGCTGGCCCTGTCGCTGGGCGGCATGGTGGCCGTCGAATGGGCGAGCCGCTACCCGCAGGAAATCGCCCGCTGCGTGCTGATCAACACCAGCATGCGGCCGTTCAGTCCCTTCCATCAACGCCTGCGCTGGCAGAACTATGGCGCCCTGCTGCGCCAGCTGCTGCTGGGCGACGCAGGCAGCCAGGAAGCGCTGATCCTGCGCCTGACCAGCCGCAGGCATGCCCATGGCAACCCCGCGCTGCTGGCCGACTGGCTTAGTTACCAGCAGCAATACCCGGTCAGCCGCCGCAACGCGCTGCGCCAGCTGCTGTCGGCCGCCCGCTACCGCGCCCCGGCAAGCCGCCCGCCCATGCCCGTGCTGGTGATGGCCGGTGCGCAAGATCAACTGGTCGACCACCGCTGCTCGCAGCGCCTGGCCCGCGCCTGGCAGGCCGATTGCCTGATCCACGGCGACGCGGGCCACGACTTGCCGCTCGACGAGGGGCAATGGGTGGCGCAATCGGTGGCAAGGTGGCTGGGCGTGGCAGCGACAGACGATCACAAGATAAACACAGCACAATCATCATGCCAATAACAAACCCCACAGACCAACTGACAGCGCTGGCAGAGGCCGGCGTCCGCGAACACGTTTTTCCAGGCGCGGCCTGGGCCGTGGGCACCGTCGACCACCACGCAATGGGCGCGGCCGGGCGGCTCACGCCCGAAACGTCCAGCGCCGCGATGCAGGTCGACACCTTGTTCGACATCGCTTCGTTGACCAAGATCATCAGCGTCTGGTCGCTGGTCGGCCAGCTGGTGAAGCAGAATCGCCTGCGCCTGGACAGCCGGCTCGCCGACGTCTTGCCCGGCACGGCAGGCTACGCGCTGGGGCCCATCACGATTTTCCAGCTGCTCACGCACACGGCCGGCTTGCCGCTGCGCGCCCGCCTGCGCGCCAGCTATGGCGAGGTGTACGACGATATCGTGCGCGGCGTGCTGCGCGAGCCGCTGGAAGGCATACCAGGTCAAGCCGTCGAATACACGGACCGCGCGGCCCTGATCCTCGGCCTGGTCATCGAGCGGCTGCTGGGCATGCCGCTGGATGTGGCCCTTGCCAAGCATGTGCTGCAGCCGCTGGGCATGGCCGCCACGGGATATGGTCCCGTGGCGCCACGGCACGGCAAGCTGGTCGCACCGACCGAATACTGCGACGAAGCAGGCGTCCATCTTGCCGGCACGGTGCATGACTTTTCAACCCGGCTGCTGGGCGGCGTGTGCGGCATTGCCGGCCTGTTTTCCAACGTGCCCGACCTGCAGCGCTTCCTGAAGGCGATGCTGACTCCGCATGGCGATGTGTTTGACGCCGCCTGGGTGAGGGAATCGCTGAGGGTACAGACGGGCGAGCTGCAGCCCTCGCGCGGCCTGTTCTGGCATCCGGCGGCAGGCACAGGGGTGCAAGACGATGTCTGGTGCCACCTGGGCTTCACGGGCACGGCCATGTGGCTCAGCCCCCGGCGCGGCCGCTATGCGGTGCTGCTGACGAACAAGCTGTATTACACGCGCGAGTTCGACAGTATCAACGACATCCGACGCGACTTCATGCGCTGCGCATTCGCTCTCTGATTTTCATAGCCGCAGGCTGACGAGAATCGCCAGCAACAGCGCGCCAGCGGCGGCCAGCAAGGCGCTGTTGAAGCTGTGCGACTGCGCATACAGGCTGCCGGCCAGCACGGGGCCGATGATCTGTCCGATGCCATACACCACCGTCATGATAGCCATCATGTTGCTCCCTGTCTTGACGGCGGCCCGCTGCGCGGCCGGCATGGCGATGGTCACCGTGCCGACAAACGTGCCGCCGACGAGGATGGCGCTGAGCAGATAGCCAGCGGCCGTGGGCGCCAGCACGGGAAGCGCCACGCCCAGCGCCTGCAGCAGCAAATTGAGCCTCAGCGCCTGGCGCGTGCCAAGTCGCTCATGCAGCCGGTGCCACAGGAAACACGACGGCGCCGCACCAAGGCCGAACACGGCCCACACGTGGGCGGAGTTCAGCCCGGGCAAAGCCGCGCCGACCAGCACGGGCAAATACGTGGCCGTGACGATATAACCAAATCCTGCCAATCCGTAGATCAGCACCAGCGGCCACGGCGCCACGGGCGCCAGGGCCGATGCGGCGGCTTGCGCCGGTGCAGCCAGGGTTTCCTGGCCACTGGCGGCAATGGCGGGCGCGGCCGCCAGCCCTGCCAGCGCGGTGACGCCGGCCAGCAGCAGCCACATGCCGGCGCTGTGCCAGCCCAGTTGCGAGGCCAGCACCAGCAGTTCGGCCGACACGGCGATGCCCGCGCCCACGCCCGCATACAGCAGCGGCGCGCCGCGACCATGTCCGCGCTGGACCAGCAGCCACAGCGAGGCGGCGACCATGGCCAGGGCGCTGAAGACGCCCGCCACGCCACGCACCGCCACGATGAGCCAGACCGGCTGCGGCAAGGCCAGCACGCCCAGGCACAGCGCCGTGCCGGCCACCGACCACAGGCATAGCCGGTGCGCGCTGTGGGCCCGCGCGCGCATGGCCAGGATGGCGCCCAGCAAGTAGCCGGCATAGTTGGCCGAGGCGGCCAGACTTCCGTCGCGCAAGCTCAACACGCCCTCCCTGACCATGTGCGGATAGATGGCCGTGAAGGCAAAGCGGCCAAAGCCCATGCCGATGGCAAGAATGACGGCCGCGGCGATGGCCGCGCGCAGCCTGGCCGCCGCGTTCACAGCGCCGCCTCGCCCACTTGCGCCAGCAAATGCTGAAAAGCGGGCACGTCGAATCCCGCACGCCACACCAGCACGGTGTCGATCTCCCCTGCGGGCAGCGTTGTCAAGGTGGCCGGCGCGTCAGAAAGCCAAAGCACACTGGCCGGCAGCAAGGTCACGCACGCGCCGGCCGCCACGCAGGCGATCATGGTGTGATACGAACTCATTTCCTGCACCTGCCACTGCGTGCTGCCGGCCACGCCCAGCACCTCTTCGGCTATGGCGCGGTAGGTGCAGCCCTGCGGGAAGGCAGCCAGCGAGCGCGTGCGCACGTCCATGGCGCTGCGCGCCTGCCCTTCGCTGGCCGGCAGCAGCAGGCACAGTTCCTCGCGCCACACGGGCGTCGATGCGAGGCCCAGCTCTTTCAGGGCGGCGGTGCCGCCGAACGCTGGTGGCAAGGCGACAAAAGCGCAGTCGAGCAGGCCCGTGCGCACTTGCTCGATCAAGGGGCGCGACGGCCCCGTGCTCAGCGCCAGGCGCGTCGCCGGATAGCGGGCGTGATACGCGGCCAGCAGCGCCGGCAAGCGGCTGGCCGCCGTGCTTTCCATGCTGCCGACGCGCAAGGTGCCGCCCTCTCTCCCGCCCGTGACGACGTGCCGCGCTTCTTCCGCCAGCGCCAGCAAACGCTGCGCATACTCGAGAAAGCGCTCGCCCGCCGCCGTCAGCGCCATGCGTTTATTCGTGCGCACGAACAGTTCCGCGCCGATATCGGCTTCCAGCTGCTGGATGCGCGTGGTGACGCTGGACGGCGCGCGCCCCAGCCTGGCTGCGGCCTGGGTGACGCTCAGTTCACTGGCCACGGCGCAAAAAATCGTCAGGGATTCCATGTCCATCGCATTCTCTATTTCAAAATGATTGTGCTATTATATTCTTCAAATACGAATATTGCACAATGTCCTCAACTTTGTGAAGGAAACACCATGACTTCAATCCAGCACTTCCTCGACCGCCTCGGCTTGCAGTTGCCGATCATCCAGGCGCCGATGGCCGGTATCTCCACGCCGCGCATGGCCGCCGCCGTCTCGAACGCGGGCGGCCTCGGTTCGCTGGCCATCGGCTCCGGCACCGTGGCGCAGGCGCGCCAGATAATCATGGACACGCGCGCGCTGACGGACCGTCCCTTCAATGTGAATGTGTTTTGCCATGCGCCGGCGGTCAGGGATGCGCGGCGCGAAGCGGCCTGGCTGGCCCACCTGGCGCCTCTGTTTGCGGAGCTGGGCGCGGCCGCGCCCGTGGCGCTCGACGAAATCTACGAAACGTTCATCGGCAATGACGCGGCATTCGAGCTGTTGCTGGAACTGCGGCCGGCCGTCGTCAGCTTCCATTTCGGCTTGCCAACGACGCAGCAGATCGCCGCCTTGCGCCATGCCGGCATCTACACGCTGGCCACGGCCACGAATCTGCGCGAAGCGGCGCTGATCGAACAGGCCGGGGTCGACGCCATCGTGGCGCAAGGCGTGGAAGCGGGTGGCCATCGCGGGGTTTTCGACCCGCAAGCGCCGGACGAGCGCCACAGCACCAGCGTGCTGCTGCGCCTGCTGGCAGGCAGCACCGCCCTGCCCCTGATCGCCGCCGGCGGCATCATGGATGGACAAGGCATCCGCGCCGCGCTGGACCTGGGCGCGGCCGCCGCCCAGCTGGGCACGGCGTTCCTGCTATGTCCGGAATCGTCAGCCAACGCCGGCTACCGCGCCAACCTGAAAAGCGAACGTGCCGCAAGCACGCGCCTGACCAGCGTGCTATCGGGCCGCCTGGCGCGCGGCATGGTGAACCGTCTGATCGAACACGGCGAAGCGCCAGGCAGCCCGCCGCCAGCCGACTACCCGGTCGCCTACGATGCCGCCAAACAATTGAACGCGCTAGCCAGCCAGCACGGCAACAGCGAATTCGCAGCGCAGTGGGCTGGTCAGGGCGCGCCGCTGGCGCGGGAGATGGGGGCGGCGCAGTTGGTGGCCACGCTCGCACAGGAAATGGCGCGCTGATTTCAGGCTGCCGCTGACACGCGTGCAGCCAGGACAATGAAGGCCTTGGCTGCATACCACCTTGGTCCGACGTGCGACTGTATTGCAGTGTCCGCTTTCGCCCCAGGCTGTGTGAAAACCCGAGTTTTTGTATCGGGAGCGGCCGCTCCGTGCAAGCCCCCGATTTTCCCCGACGTGCGAGTCGAAGTTAAAAAGGGCTCACGCCCCCAACAACGCCGCTTT
>NZ_JBFPNG010000057.1:0-243 GCF_040815535.1 Massilia sp. LMS1-1-1.1
CGGGAGGCAGCAGTGGGGAATTTTGGACAATGGGCGAAAGCCTGATCCAGCAATGCCGCGTGAGTGAAGAAGGCCTTCGGGTTGTAAAGCTCTTTTGTCAGGGAAGAAACGGTGAGAGCTAATATCTTTTGCTAATGACGGTACCTGAAGAATAAGCACCGGCTAACTACGTGCCAGCAGCCGCGGTAATACGTAGGGTGCAAGCGTTAATCGGAATTACTGGGCGTAAAGCGTGCGCAGGCG
>NZ_JBFPNG010000058.1:0-242 GCF_040815535.1 Massilia sp. LMS1-1-1.1
GTCCCTATAACCTTAGCAGGTACAGAGGATAAGACGGTACAACGTTGTGCGTTTGTTGATACTACCAGTCATTACCCCAATCTTTGCTTCTTCCAGATTCAGGCTTTGTCGTCCCACAGGAGACAAACGCCAGTACAAGTTATGCCTGATGACCATAGCAAGTTGGTCCCACCCCTTCCCATCCCGAACAGGACCGTGAAACAACTTTGCGCCGATGATAGTGCTGCAACCAGTGTGAAAGT
>NZ_JBFPNG010000059.1:0-231 GCF_040815535.1 Massilia sp. LMS1-1-1.1
TGAGCCAGGATCAAACTCTTCAGTTTAATCTCTGTTACTTTGCCGTTTTACCGGCATGGTCGAACTATTTAACTAGTTCAAACCCCTCGCATTGCGAGGTGTTTGCTCACTCAAAAAACTGACAGGCCACTACTTTCGTAGCGCCTATTTCATTATTTCTTGTGAACATTTGATATTTTAAGTATTACGACAATCCGAAGATCATCGCTGCACTACATCAAATGCCCACAC
>NZ_JBFPNG010000060.1:0-215 GCF_040815535.1 Massilia sp. LMS1-1-1.1
CTGGTTGGACTCGAACCAACGACCCCCGCGTTATCAACACGGTGCTCTAACCAGCTGAGCTACAGCCCCAAATGCTGTTCTTTATATTAACAGCCGATAAGTGTGAACATTTGATGCGTGAATCATTTCTGATTCGTGCAAACTCTAGAAAGGAGGTGATCCAGCCGCACCTTCCGATACGGCTACCTTGTTACGACTTCACCCCAGTCACGAAT
>NZ_JBFPNG010000061.1:0-215 GCF_040815535.1 Massilia sp. LMS1-1-1.1
CGACCCCCGCGTTATCAACACGGTGCTCTAACCAGCTGAGCTACAGCCCCAACGCGGAACTACTACGACTACTGTTTCTTCTTAATTAAACAGCCGATAAGTGTGAACATTTGATGCGTGAATCATTGCTGATTCGTGCAAACTCTAGAAAGGAGGTGATCCAGCCGCACCTTCCGATACGGCTACCTTGTTACGACTTCACCCCAGTCACGAAT
>NZ_JBFPNG010000062.1:0-215 GCF_040815535.1 Massilia sp. LMS1-1-1.1
ATTCGTGACTGGGGTGAAGTCGTAACAAGGTAGCCGTATCGGAAGGTGCGGCTGGATCACCTCCTTTCTAGAGTTTGCACGAATCAGAAATGATTCACGCATCAAATGTTCACACTTATCGGCTGTTTAATTAAGAAGAAACAGTAGTCGTAGTAGTTCCGCGTTGGGGCTGTAGCTCAGCTGGTTAGAGCACCGTGTTGATAACGCGGGGGTCG
>NZ_JBFPNG010000063.1:0-205 GCF_040815535.1 Massilia sp. LMS1-1-1.1
AGACCAGGACGTTGATAGGCTGGGTGTGGAAGTGCAGTAATGCATTAAGCTAACCAGTACTAATTGCCCGTACGGCTTGTCCCTATAACCTTAGCAGGTACAGAGGATAAGACGGTACAACGTTGTGCGTTTGTTGATACTACCAGTCATTACCCCAATCTTTGCTTCTTCCAGATTCAGGCTTTGTCGTCCCACAGGAGACAAA
>NZ_JBFPNG010000064.1:0-205 GCF_040815535.1 Massilia sp. LMS1-1-1.1
CGTACGGCTTGTCCCTATAACCTTAGCAGGTGCAGAGGATAAGACGGTACAACGTTGCGTGTGTGTTGATACTACCAGTCATTACCCCAATCTTTGCTTCTTCCAGATTCAGGCTTTGTCGCTCCATTGAGGACAAACGCCAGTACAAGTTATGCCTGATGACCATAGCAAGTTGGTCCCACCCCTTCCCATCCCGAACAGGACC
>NZ_JBFPNG010000065.1:0-237621 GCF_040815535.1 Massilia sp. LMS1-1-1.1
GAACAGGACCGTGAAACAACTTTGCGCCGATGATAGTGCTGCAACCAGTGTGAAAGTAGGTTATCGTCAGGCTTGTTATTCGAAAAAACCCCTTCCGGTGATCCGGTTGGGGTTTTTTTACGTCTGGCGGTTTGATACGCCGCGGGTGGTGTCGGATTACGGCTTGCGGCCTAATCCGACCTACGTCCATAGGATGCCGGGTAGGTCGGATTAGCGTAGCGTAATCCGACAACATTGTTGACATTCGCGTGGTGATTGCTGGCTTACGCTTGTGCGTCAAGCCGACCTGGGGTATAATTCTCCTCCTCAGATCAGACGACTTGCTGCCCAGTTGGGAGCAAGTTGTTGAAAAAGTTATGCCTGATGACCATAGCAAGTTGGTCCCACCCCTTCCCATCCCGAACAGGACCGTGAAACAACTTTGCGCCGATGATAGTGCTGCAACCAGTGTGAAAGTAGGTTATCGTCAGGCTTGTTATATAAAAAAACCCCGCTAGGTGCGGGGTTTTTTTTCGTCTGCAGCGTTCATCGGATCAGATGCCCCAGGTGATGCTTTCATTTTCCGCCTTGGCCGAGCGCAGCATTTCCATCAGCGGATAGGCGCGCTGCGAGAAATGCACTTTTTGCGCGCGTGCATGGGCGCCCGTTTCGCCATCTTCCAAGGTTTCCGGCGTATGCACATCGTGTTCGATGTCGTTTTCCGGATGCAACTTGCTTTCCGCGACTTCTTTTTCCAGCAAGGCCAAGGCATCGCCCGCTTCAGCTGGCGTGATGACGCCGCGCGTGGGGTTCTTGTGCAGGATGTCGAGGATACGCTGGGCATGTTCTTGGTACATCAGCACTTCAGGGGAAGATTTGGATTTGAATGAGATCAACATAAGCGCTTTCTGAAACTTGTTGTTAGTGTCGAAACAATATCACGACTTGAAATGTCGCACAGGCCGTCCGTTTGTCCCGGATTGCATATTTGCAAGCCGGATAGAGCCATCTGTTGGACAACGCACGTATTTACAAGAGCTCGCTTATCGTGAAAACACCCGTTTAAGCGATCGTTAAGTCTCAATCCAGTTTCACCGAGTCCATGAAGGTGTCGATGGTGTCACGCGACAGCTTGCTTTCTTCGCCGAGAATGATGATCTGGAAGATGCGTTTATCCTGCGCCACAAAACGGCCGACCAGCAAGACAGGCTTGCCTTGCTGCGTGCCTTTGGCCTCGATGCTGAGCGAACTGCGCTGCTGCGTTCCGGCAGCCGTGCTGCTGGCCGCCGATGCGGATTTTTCGCTGCGCACGGTGCCGTTGATGTTTTTCAACAGGGCAGTCTGCATGGCGGGCAGGGCCGCTTGCGCCTGTTCTGCGCTGTCGAGCACGGCGCTGCCGATGGCGAAGGTATTGCCATCGACTTCGCTGGCCGTCATGGTCAGGCTGACTTTCTTGCCATCGAGATCGACCTCGCGCGTCAGCACGGCGGGCTTGCCTGGAAACAAGGCCGTGAACTGGGCGTCGGGGCTGCGATAGTCGCGCCAGTTGAACTTCGGACTGCAGGCGGACAGGACGCTGGCGGCCGCGAGCGTAGCCAGAAAGAGGGCAAGTGATGGTTTTTTCATCAGCAGATGGTAGCAGCGCCGCCAGCCACGCGCAATCGCGCACGTGTGGCGCTCACTGGCCAGCTTATATTTCACGCAGCACGCGCCGGTACTGGATCGCTTCGGCGACATGCGCTTGCGTGATGCCGGGGCTGGCCTCCAGGTCCGCGATGCTGCGCGCCACGCGCAGTACCCGGTGATAGGTGCGCGCCGACCAGTGCAATCGCGCCATGGCACCATGCAGCAGCTGTTCGCCATGCGTTTCCAGGCGACAATGCTGTTCGATTTCCGTGCTGCTCAGGCGCTGGTTCGCTTTGCCCTGGCGTGCCAGCTGCAGGGCAAAGGCTGCCGCGACCCGCGTGGCGATGGCTTGCGTGCTTTCGCCAAGGCCTGCGTGCCGCCCCAGCGCCGCCGGCGGCATGGCGGCCACTTCAATCTGCAGGTCGATACGGTCGAGTAGCGGACCGGACAGGCGGCTGTGATAACGGAGCACGGCGTCCGGCGTGCAGCGGCAGCGTCCCGAAGCATGGCCCAGATAACCGCAGGGGCAGGGATTCATGGCGGCGATCAGCTGGAAGCGGGCAGGAAACTCGGCCTGGCGGGCCGCGCGTGAAATGCTGATCACGCCCGATTCCATGGGCTGGCGCAGCACATCGAGCACCCGGCGCTGGAATTCGGCGATTTCATCGAGAAACAGCACACCGCAGTGGGCCAGCGAGATTTCTCCCGGGCGCGGCACGTTGCCGCCGCCCACCAGGGCCACGCCGGACGCCGTCTGGTGCGGAGCACGGTAGGGGCGCCGTTTCCAGTGTTCCACCTTGAAGTGGCCGCCCAGCGAATGCACGGCGGCCGATTCCAGCGCCTCTTCGTCGCTCATGGGCGGCAGCACGCCAGGGAAGCGACTGGCCAGCATGGTCTTGCCCGCGCCCGGTGGCCCCACCATCAGGACGTTATGGCCGCCCGCGGCCGCCACCTCGAGTGCGCGGCGCGCCTGCTGCTGTCCTTGCACGTCGGCAAAGTCCGGATACGCAAAATCGGGTACGGCCAGCATGGGCTGATGGCGTTGCAGGGTGGTCCGGCTGGCGTGCGCGGCAAAATGCGCGCAGACCTCGAGCAGGCTGTGGGCGGGATAGATGCAGGCATCGCTGACGAGAGCCGCTTCGTCTGCATTCGCCTGCGGCAGGATGAAGGCGCGCGGTGCGCCCGACTGGCTGCGCTGCATGGCAAAGGTCATGGCCAAGGCGCCACGGATGGGGCGCAACTGGCCCGACAGCGACAGTTCGCCAGCGAATTCGTAGTGGTGTAATTGGTCGCTCGGCAACTGGCCGGAGGCGGCCAGGATGCCCAGTGCGATGGGCAGGTCGAAGCGCCCCGATTCTTTGGGCAGGTCGGCCGGCGCCAGATTGGCCGTGATGCGCCGCGCCGGCATCTCAAAGCCGCAGTTTTGCAGCGCGGCGCGGACGCGGTCGCGCGATTCCTTCACTTCCGTATCCGGCAGGCCGACAATCGTAAACGAAGGCAAGCCATTGGCAAGGTGGACTTCGACACTTACCTCGGGCGCTTCCATGCCGGCCAGGGCGCGGCTTTTCAGGACGGCCAGACTCATCAGACTCCCCTGTGGCGCGGGCGCGGGCAGGATCAGTCTAGCGCGTGGAAGGCCGTCGGGCTTGAGCTATGCCAGCAAGGCCGTCAATAACGCGCCTGGCTGGCCGCAGCTTAGGCCTTGGTGTCGTTCAGGCGCGTTTCCAGCTCGATCAGGCGCAGTTCCAGCGCGTCCAGTTTGGCGCGGGTCTTGGCCAGTACTTGCGCCTGGATATCGAATTCCTCGCGCGTGACCAGATCGAGGCGGGCGAAGCCCTGGGTCATCATCGATTTCACGTTTTTCTCGATATCCTTGGCTGGCGAGTTTTCGATGGCTTGATGGATCTTGCCTTGCAAGTCGTTAAAGAAGGTATTCATGTCCATGGTCAGTCCTTTTATGGTGCGGCCTGTGCATCGCACCATTGCGGTGCACAGCGGCGTTAATCTGGTGCGAAACTGGGCAAATTCACAATGCTTCAGCAGCCCGTACCCGCATGCCCAGAGGCTTGGAGGGTATGTATGGCCGGAAACGCACCTGTCAAGGTGGCAATGGAGCTGGCACGTATTCTGCTAAAGAAGGTATGAACGCTTTGTGATCTCCAGCCAAGATTTTAAACCTCAACCGCTTTAAAAGTTCAATAAAAGGGAATCGCCATGAAGAATCTGTCCAAGAACATGACTTTAGCTGCAGCGTTGACGCTGGCCATGACCGCCTTGTGCGGTAGCGCCATGGCCCAGGATGCAGTGGCGGCGCCTGCTGCAGCCGAGGCCGTACCTGATAACGTGGTGAGCTACAACGTGGCGCTGACCAGCGACTACCGCTACCGCGGCATCTCGCAAAGCCGTTTGAAACCGGCCATCAGCGGCGGTGCCGACTATACCCACAATCCGACGGGTTTGTACGTCGGTACCTGGCTGTCGAGCATCAAATGGATCAAGGACGGCGGCGGCGATACCGACCTGGAATGGGATGTGTACGGTGGCAAGCGTGGCGAGATCAGCAAGGATTTTACCTATGACGTGGGCGGCCTGTACTATTTCTATCCCTCGAATGGGCTGAGCACCAATGCCAATACCTTCGAGCTGTACGGCCAGCTTGGCTATGGCCCGATGTATATCAAATACTCGCATTCGACCACGAATCTGTTCGGTGTTGCCGACAGCAAGAACAGCGGCTACCTCGATGTGGGCGCCAACGTCGAGGTGCATGATGGCTACATGCTCAACCTGCATGTCGGACGTCAGAAGGTCGAGCACAACGATTCCCTCAGCTACAGCGATTACAAGATCGGCGTGACCAAGGACTTCGGCATGGCGACCGTTTCCCTCGCTGCGGTGAAGGCCAACATCACGTCGCTGGCACCGAATGGCAAGAATCTGGCGAAATCCGGTCTCGTGCTGACCGTATCCAAAACCTTTTAAGCGAGACTGCCATGAAAATGATTACCGCAATCATTAAACCGTTCAAACTGGACGAAGTACGTGAAGCCTTGTCGGCTATCAATGTGCAAGGCATTACCGTTACCGAAGTCAAAGGTTTCGGCCGCCAGAAAGGTCACACGGAACTCTACCGTGGCGCCGAGTATGTCGTCGATTTCTTGCCAAAAACCAAGATTGAAGCGGCCGTCGATGACGCCATTGTCGACCAGGCCATCGAAGCGATCGAAGGTGCCGCGCGTACCGGTAAAATCGGCGATGGCAAGATTTTCGTCTACAACCTGGAACAAGTCATCCGCATCCGTACCGGTGAAACCGGTAACGAAGCGCTCTAAGGGGAATATTGATGCGTAAAAATATAACAAAATTGCTAGCTGGGTTTGCCTGTCTGTGTGCGTTTGGCGTCGCTGCGCCGAGCTTTGCCGATGCTCCCGCCAAGACGGAGGCGGCCACGACCACGGCCGTCGCCGCCCCCGCCGTCACGCCGGTGGCTGACGCAGCAGCACCGGCTGCCGCCGCTCCGGCCCCGGCCGCTGCAGCGCCAGCTGCCGCGCCCGTCGCCAACAAGGGCGATACCAGCTTCATGATGATCAGCACCTTGCTGGTGATCTTGATGACGATTCCCGGCCTGGCCCTGTTCTACGGCGGCCTGGTGCGTTCGAAGAACATGCTGTCGGTGCTGATGCAAGTGTTCATGGTGTTTGCACTGGTCATCGTGCTGTGGTGCATCTACGGCTATTCGATCGCCTTCACGGAAAAAACCGCCTTCTTCGGTGGCTTCGACCGCCTGTTCCTGAACGGTATCTGGGATCCGGCCAAGGGCACGTTTGCCGCCGCCGCCACCTTCAGCAAGGGCGTCGTCATTCCCGAGTTCGTCTTCGTCGCGTTCCAGGGCACGTTTGCCGCCATCACCTGCGCACTGATCGTCGGCGCCTTTGCCGAGCGCGCCAAGTTTTCCGCCGTGCTGGCCTTTGTCGTGCTGTGGTTCACGTTCGCCTACCTGCCAGCGGCCCACATGGTGTGGTTCTGGACCGGTCCTGACCTGATCACCAACGCCGCCACTTCGGCCAGCGAAGCCCTGAAGGCTGGCTGGATCTGGCAAAAAGGCGCGCTGGACTTCGCCGGCGGCACCGTGGTGCACATCAATGCCGCCGTCGCCGGCCTGGTGGGCGCGATCATGATCGGCAAGCGCGTCGGCTATGGCCGCGAATCGATGGCGCCGCACTCGCTGACGATGACCATGATCGGTGCGTCGCTGCTGTGGGTGGGCTGGTTTGGTTTCAATGCCGGTTCCTCGCTGGAAGCGGGCGACGTGGCTGCGCTGGCCTTCGTCAATACGCTGTTGGCCACTGCCGCCGCTACCCTGTCGTGGGTATTTGGTGAGTGGATCAGCAAAGGCAAGCCATCGATGCTCGGTGGCGCATCGGGCGCCGTTGCCGGCCTGGTGGCGATCACCCCGGCGGCCGGCTTTGTCGGTCCGATGGGCGGCCTGGTCATCGGCTTGCTGGCCGGTGTCGTCTGCCTGTGGGGCGTGAATGGCCTGAAACGCCTGATTGGCGCCGACGATTCACTCGACGTGTTCGGCGTGCATGGCGTGGGCGGCATTCTCGGTGCCTTGCTGACGGGTGTGTTTGCTGCACCACAATTGGGCGGCCAAGGCATCTTCGATTATGTCACCAACAAGATGTCGGCTGACCCGTACTCGATCAGCCATCAGGTGTGGGTGCAGGCGCAAGCGGTCGGCACCACTATCCTCTGGTCTGCCATTATTTCCGTCATCGCCTATAAACTGGTCGACATCGTCATCGGCCTGCGCGTACCGGAAGAAGAAGAGCGCGAAGGCCTCGATATCACCAGCCATGGCGAGCAAGCGTATCATGGTTAAATAGTCATTCTCTGGCATGCCAGCGCCCCGGCGCCGCATGTCCGGCTGGAAAAGGCACCTCATTGAGGTGCCTTTTTTTCGTTGTGGGAATGTAAAAGGTCTTTAAAACAAGGCTTTTGCCCCGATTTGGGGTACTTACACGGTAATATAGTCGGCAGTTCTGTGTGCTTTTTTGAATACTGCACATAATTTAAGGATGTAACTATGGTTCCCCATCTCGTCACGGCCCTGACCGGACCGCTGCTCGACCTCGAAAAAAAGATTCTGGCCGCGACGCCGGCCATTGAGCGCTGGTTTCGTATGGAGTGGCAAGAGCACACGCCGCCCTTCTATTGCTCGGTAGACTTGCGCAACGCCGGCTACAAGCTGGCGCCCGTCGATACCAATCTGTTCCCTGGCGGTTTTCACAATCTGGCCACGGAAATGCTGCCCCTGTCCGTGCAAGCGGCCATGGCCGCCATCGACAAGTATTGCCCGGACGCCCGCAACCTGCTGATCGTGCCGGAATTGCACAACACCACGCCGCAATACCTGCAAAACGTGGCGCGATTGATGCAGATATTCCGCCAGACGGGGCTGCACGTGCGCTTTGGCTCGTGGTCGCCCGAGATTACCCAGCCGACACCGCTGGCGTTGCCAGATGGCAACATGCTCGTCATCGAACCGCTCGTGCGCCTGAACAATGGCCGCCGCCTGGGCTTGAAGGATTTCGACCCTTGCACGATTCTGCTGAATAACGACTTGTCGGACGGTATCCCCGATATCTTGCAAAATATCCATGAGCAAAGCCTGTTGCCACCCTTGCACGCGGGCTGGGCCTTGCGCCGCAAGAGCAACCACTACACGGCCTACGATGAAGTGGTGAAAAAATTCGGCAAGATGATCGATGTCGACCCGTGGATGCTCAACCCCTTCCACGCCAAGTGCAGCGACGTGAATTTCCAGGAAGGCGAGGGCGAAGATGCGCTGGCCGCCAGCGTCGACGTGCTGCTGGCCAAGATCCGCAAGAAATACAAGGAATACGGCATCAAGGAAAAGCCGTTCGTCATCGTCAAGCCCGATGCGGGCACGTATGGCACGGGCATCATGACGGTGCGTGACGCGAACGAAGTGCGCGACCTGTCGCGCAAGCAGCGCGAAAAAATGTCCATCGTCAAGGATGGCCAGCTGGTGACCGACGTCATCATCCAGGAAGGCGTGCCGACCTTTGAAAGCATCAAGTATGCCGTGGCCGAGCCCGTCGTCTACATGATCGACCGCTACGTGGTGGGCGGCTTCTACCGCGTGCATGCTGAAAAAGGCGTGGACCAGAACCTGAACGCACCCGGCTCGCAGTACGTGCCGCTGGCGTTTGCCCAGCAGCATGCCGTGCCGGATTTGAAGGCCAAGCCGGGCACGGCCGCGCCGAACCGCTTCTATGTGTATGGCGTGGTGGCGCGCCTGGCCTTGCTGGCCGCGTCGCTGGAAATGGAGCGCACGGACCCAAATCCCGAGGTGTATTGATCCGTCAACGAGACTTGCCGGGCCCGGCGACTACCGCGCCTGGCGATCTCGGCTAGAATCAAGCATTCCTTATCCAGGCTCCCCGATTGGACGCACCATGAAAATTGCATTCCTTGCCGACCCGCTGGCAGGCTTCAAGACTTACAAAGATTCCACTTTCGCCATGATGCGCGAGGCGGCCAAACGCGGCCATGCCGTGTATGCCTTCGAACAGAAGGACATGGCGCTGGAAGAGGGCATCGTCACGGCACGGGTCAAGCACATCGAGCTGACCGGCGACGAACATGACTGGTACAAGGTTGTCTCCACCGAAGAAGTGCGCCTGTCGGCGCTGGACGCCATCATCGAGCGCAAGGACCCGCCGTTCGACATGGAATACGTGTACGGCACGTATCTGCTGGAACTGGCGGAAAAGCAGGGTGCTTGCGTCTTCAACAAGCCGTCCGCCATCCGCGACAACAATGAAAAGCTGGCCATTGCCCAGTTTTCCGAATTCACGTCGCCGACCCTGGTGACGTCGGACGAAGCGCGTCTGCGCGCCTTCCACGCCAAGCACCAGGACGTCATCTTCAAGCCGCTCGACGGCATGGGCGGCACGGGCATCTTCCGCGTCAAGGCCGATGGCCTGAACCTGGGCGCCATCATCGAGACGCTGACGGACAATGGCGCGCAGACCATCATGGCGCAGCGTTTCATCGCCGACATCGTCAAGGGCGACAAGCGCATCCTCGTCATCGGCGGCAAGCCGGTGCCATTTTCGCTGGCGCGCATCCCGCAGGCGGGCGAAGTACGGGGCAACCTAGCCGCCGGCGGTACGGGCGTGGCGCAGCCATTGACGGCGCGCGATCTGGAAATCGCAGAAAAGCTGGGCCCGATCCTGGCCGCGCGTGGCCTGATGCTGGTAGGATTGGACGTGATCGGCGACTATCTGACGGAAGTCAATGTCACCAGCCCGACCTGCTTCCAGGAAATCATGCAGCAGACGGGTTTTGATGTGGCAGCCATGTTTGTCGACGCCGTCGAGCATGGCGTTGCGCAAGCGCAGCAGCGCTAAAAGGTGAAATGACTATGGTAGGGATTTTGCTCATGACACATGCACCGCTGGGACAGGCGTTCATCGCCGCCTGCGCGCATGTGTTCCGGGGGCCAACGGAACGGTTTGAAGCCATCGACGTCGTCGCCGACCAGGACCTGGCGGAAGTGCAGAAGCTGGCGTCGGAGGCCATCTGCCGCCTCGACGACGGTTCCGGCGTGCTGGTGATTACCGACGTGAAGGGCGGCACGCCGTCGAACTGCTGCAACAAGCTGGCCGATGCGGGCAGGGTGGAAGTCATCGCCGGCATCAGCCTGCCGATGCTGCTGCGCGCCATCACGTATCGCCGCGACACGCTCGACGTGGTGGTGGAGATGGCGCTGGCCGGTGCGCAAAGCGGCGCCGTGCGCGTCGATAACCGTATTCGCGTGGGCGAGTAAAGAGTGACATGGCCGCCGCCCTGAAGGCGGCGGGTTTTATAGCAGGGCTGGCAACAATGCAGTGCATTCAGGGATAGAGACCATACAAAAATGATTCAAAAAGAACTCGAAATCATCAACAAGCTGGGACTGCACGCACGCGCCTCCGCCAAATTTACCCAGCTCGCCGCCAAGTTCAAGAGCGACGTCTGGCTGACCCGCAACGCGCGCCGCATCAACGCCAAGTCCATCATGGGCGTGATGATGCTGGCCGCCGGCAAGGGCGCGAAAGTGACCCTGGAAGCAGAGGGCGATGATGAGCAGGCATGTGTCGATGCGTTGACCGCCCTGATTAATGACAGGTTTGGCGAAGGCGAGTAATGCCCGCCGAACGCAGCCGCAGCCGCATTCCGACAGGTCAACCCATGGCATCTTTCACGCTCCACGGCATCCCGGTCTCCCGCGGCATCGCCATTGGCCGCGCGCATCTGCTGGCGCCGGCCGCCCTTGACGTCAAACATTACCTGGTCGCCCAGGAGCAGATCGAAGCCGAAGTGCAGCGCCTGCAAAGCGCCATCGCCACCGTCCACAAGGAACTGCAAACCCTGTGGAACGAGTTGCCCAAGGATGCGCCCACGGAGTTGGGCGCCTTCATCGACGTGCATGCGCTCATCTTGTCCGATCCGATGATTTCCGAAGCGCCGCTCGACATCATCCGCAAGCGCCACTACAACGCCGAATGGGCGCTGCTGACGCAGATCGATGAATTGTCGGCGCAGTTCGACGAAATCGAAGACCCCTATCTGCGCGAACGCAAGGCGGACATCCAGCAGGTGGCCGAACGCGTCTTGAAAGTCTTGCTGGGCACGGAGCAGCTGCTGCCCAAGGCCGCGGCCGAAGATGAATTGATGGCACAGATGATTGTCGTCGCCCACGATATCTCGCCGGCCGACATGCTGCAGTTCCGCGACCGCTCCTTCATCGGTTTCATTACCGACGTGGGCGGACAGAACTCGCACACGGCCATCGTCGCGCGCAGCCTCGATATTCCCGCCGCCGTCGGCATGTCGCAGGCATCGATGCTGATCGACCAGGATGACTGGCTGATCATCGATGGCGACGCCGGCGTCGTCATCGCCAACCCCAGCGCGCTGGTGCTGGAACAGTACCGCGAGCGCCAGGTGGCCATGCAGCGCGCGCGCAAGAAGCTGGGCAAGCTGAAAAAGACGCCGGCCGTGACCAAATGCGGCACGCCCGTCACTTTGCTGGCGAATATCGAATTGCCCGAGGATTGCCCGTTTGCGCTGGAGTCGGGCGCCAGCGGCGTGGGCCTGTTCCGCTCCGAATTCCTGTTCATGGGCCGCGCCCACAAGATTCCCACTGAGGATGAGCAGTTCGAGGCTTACCGCAACACGGTGCAGTCGATGAAGGGCCGTGTGGTCACCATCCGCACGCTCGATATCGGCGCCGACAAGCCGCTCGACCAGTCCGACCATACGGCCCTGAATCCCGCGCTCGGCTTGCGCGCCATCCGCTATTGCCTGGCCGAGCCGCAATTGTTCCTGACGCAGCTGCGCGCCATCCTGCGCGCCTCCGCCTTCGGCAAGGTGCGCATCCTGATTCCGATGCTCGCGCATGCGTTCGAGATCGACCAGTCGCTGGCCATGATCGCGCAAGCGAAGGCCTGCCTGCGCGAGGAGGGCGTCAAGTTCGACGACGAAGTCGAAGTGGGTGCCATGATCGAGATTCCCGCCGCCGCGCTGGCGCTGCCCATGTTCGTCAAGCGCATGGACTTCCTGTCGATCGGCACGAATGATCTGATCCAGTACACCTTGGCCATCGACCGGGTCGACTACGAAGTGGCGCATTTGTACAATCCGCTGCACCCGGCCGTGCTGCAACTGATCTCCATGACGATCGCCGCCGGCCACAAGGCGGGCATCGACGTGGCCGTCTGCGGCGAAATGGCGGGCGACGTGAAGCTCACGCGCCTGTTGCTGGGCATGGGCTTGCGCGAGTTTTCCATGCATCCGGCCCAGTTGTTGGCGGTCAAGCAAGAGATCCTCAACAGCGACCTGGGCCTGATTGCGCCACAAATGCGCAAAATTATGCGTTCCATGGAACCAAATGTGATCGCGGAAGCCGTCCAGCAGCTGCAGCTCATGTAAACTGTCACCTTATCGGCATCAGGACACCTCGCGCGTGGCGAGAGGCGTCTTGATGCGAAAGTTGCAGCACCTATCATCGCGGTGCTGCATCGACCATGGCCCGTGGGGCCACCCCCCTTTTATAAACCGACACACATGTCATCCATTGGAATCGTTTCGCCGCAAACCATGTATTTTGCGCAACCCCTGCAGCTGCAAAGCGGAGCATCGCTGCGGGACTATATGTTGATGTATGAAACCTACGGCACCCTGAACGCCGACAAATCGAACGCGGTGCTGGTCTGCCACGCCCTGAACGCCTCGCACCACGTGGCAGGCGTCTACGCGGACCAAGCGAAGAGCACGGGCTGGTGGGACAATATGGTCGGTCCCGGCAAGCCGCTCGACACGGACAAATTCTTCGTCATCGGCGTCAACAACCTCGGCTCCTGCTTCGGTTCGACGGGCCCCATGCACACCAATCCCGCCACCGGCAAGCCGTATGGCGCCGCCTTCCCCGTCGTCACGGTGGAAGACTGGGTCAGCGCGCAGGCGCGCCTGGCCGATGAACTGGGCATCACCCAGTTCGCCGCCGTGATGGGGGGATCCTTGGGCGGCATGCAGGCGCTGGCGTGGAGCATCATGTTCCCGGAGCGGCTGCGCCACTGCGTGGTGATCGCCTCGACGGCCAAGCTGTCGGCGCAAAATATCGCCTTCAACGACGTGGCGCGCCAGGCCATCCTGTCCGATCCCGATTACCATGGCGGCGACTTCTATGCGCACGGCGTGGTGCCGAAGAACGGCTTGCGCGTGGCGCGCATGGTGGGCCATATCACCTATCTGTCGAATGACGACATGGCGGAAAAATTCGGCCGCAAGCTGCGCGATGCGGCGCAGACGGGCGACTACAAATTCGGCTTCGGCATCGACTTCGAGATCGAATCGTATTTGCGCTACCAGGGCGACAAGTTCTCCGAATACTTCGACGCCAACACGTATCTCTTGATTACGAAGGCGCTCGATTATTTCGATCCGGCGCGCGCGCATGGCGGCGACCTGGCCAAGGCCCTGTCGGGCACCAAGGCCAAGTTCTTCCTCGCCTCGTTTTCCACCGACTGGCGTTTTTCGCCCGAGCGCAGCCGCGAAATCGTCGAGGCGCTCGTATGCAACCGCCGCCAGGTCACGTATGCGGAGATCGACGCGCCGCACGGCCACGACGCCTTCCTGCTGGAAGACGCGCGCTACATGAACATGGTGCGCGCCTATTATGGCCAGGTATGGAACGACATCGGGGCGGGCTTGCCTGCCGCCGTACAGCACACAGCCGTCCGCCAGGGCGCGAAGGAGACCGCATGACTTTTGACGAATTGAGCGCGCTGCGCCCCGACCTGGCCTTCATCGCCCACTGGGTGCCGAATAACGCGCACGTGCTGGACGTGGGTTGCGGCGAAGGCGTGATGCTGCAGTATCTGCAAAGCGACAAGGAGTGCAGCGGCTACGGCATCGAGATCGCCGACGACAAGGTGCTGGCCAGCACCCGCCGTGGCGTGAACGTGATCCAGCAGGACATGGAAAAGGGTTTGTCGATTTTTGGCGACAACAGTTTTGATACGGTGCTGTGCCTGTCGTCGCTGCAGATGATGAAGCAGGTCGAGCCGCTGCTGCGCGACATCGTGCGCGTGGGCGCCGAAGCCATCGTGTCCTTCCCCAACTTCGCCTACTGGCCGCACCGCGTGGCATTGCTGAAAGGCCGCATGCCCGTGTCGAAATCGCTGCCGTACCAGTGGTACGACACGCCGAACGTGCGCTGCGCCACCATCAACGACTTCCGCGAACTGGCCGAGGAATGCGGCCTGGAAGTGATCGAATGCGTGGCCCTGGCCGAAGGCAAGATGGTCTCCGTGCTGCCGAACCTGCGCGGCGACCTGGCCGTCTTCCGCCTGCGTAAAAAAGCGGTGCATTGATGAGCAAAAGCCCGGCGCCTGGCTGGCGTTCCTATGCCAACGGCCGCATGCTGGCCGTGCTGGTGCTGGGCTTCAGTTCCGGCCTGCCCCTGTTTATCCTGCTGTACCTGCTGCAGGCATGGCTGGCCAAGTCGGGCTTGAACGTCAAGGCGCTGGGACTGTTCGCGCTGGTGCAGTTCCCCTACATCTGGAAATTCCTGTGGGCGCCGCTGATGGACCGCTACCGCATCCTGGGACTGGGACGGCGGCGCGGCTGGATGGCGCTCACGCAAGTGGCGCTGTTCTTTGCCATCGGCGGCATGGGCATGCTGGACCCGCTCACGCAGATCGGCCTGATCGCGGCGGCTGCCGGCGGCGTAGCTTTTTTGTCTGCCAGCCAGGACATCGTCATCGACGCTTACCGGCGCGAAATCCTTTCCGACAATGAGCAGGGCCTGGGCGCCGCCGTCATCGTCAATGCGTATAAAGTGGCGGGCATGGTGCCGGGCGCGCTGTCGCTGATTCTGGCCGACCGCATGCCGTGGCAGCCCGTCTTCTGGATCACGGCCGCCTTCATGCTGCCGGGGTTTGTCTGTACCCTGCTGATCAAGGAACCGACCGTGTACGGTTCGCCGCCGAAGACCATGCGCGAAGCGATCATCTTGCCGTTCCAGGAATTCATCGCGCGCGATGGCTGGCGTAACGCAATGTGGATCCTTGCCTTCGTACTACTCTACAAAATCGGCGACAGCATGGCCACGGCGCTGGCGACGAAGTTCTATCTGGACCTGGGTTTTTCCATGACGCAGATCGGCCTGGCCGCCAACACCACGGGTTTCTGGGCCAGCCTGGCCGGTGGCGTGGTGGGCGGCATATGGATGCTCAAGCTGGGCATCAACCGGGGCCTGTGGGTGTTTGGCGCGCTGCAGGCGGTCGCCATTCTCGGATTCGCCTGGCTGGCGCAGGTGGGGCCGAACACCATGCTGCTCAGCGCCGTGATCGGTTTTGAATCCTTCGCCAGCCTGGGTCTGGGCGCGGCCGCCTTTGTCGCGTTCCTGTCGCGCAGCACGGACCCGCGTTACACTGCCACGCAATATGCCTTGTTTTCCAGCCTCAGTGCCGTGCCGCGCACCCTGATCAATGCCTCGGTGGGCTTTCTGGTCGCCGAGCTGGGCTGGTTCTCGTTTTTCATCGTGTGCTTCTTCCTGGCCTTCCCGGCCATGATGATGCTGCCTAAAATCGCTCCATGGAGGTCTGCCAATGGCACCAATATCCCTTAAACGTTACGCCGTCCTGGCCAGCCTGTGCGCGGCCACCGCGCTGTCGTCCCTGTCCGCCCACGCCCAGCAGGCGACGGTCCAGGATGGCATCAAGGTACGCCCCCTGTCGACTTCGCGCATCTTTGCCGGCGGCGCCGACTTCAATGAACAATCGAAGCAGCAATATATGCAGCTGGTCAACGAGGCGAAGGAAAAAAATGCGCTGGTACCCGACAGCGATCCGCAAGTGAAACGCTTGCGTGCCATCGCCCAGCGCATCATCCCGTTCGCCACGCGCTGGAATGAGGCGTCGGCCAACTGGAACTGGCAAGTCAACCTGCTCAATTCCGACCAGGTCAATGCCTTTTGCATGCCGGGCGGGCAGATCGCTTTTTACAGCGGCATCATCACCAAGCTGAATCTGACCGACGACGAAGTGGCTATCGTCATGGGCCATGAGATTTCGCACGCCTTGCGCGAACACTCGCAGGCGCAGGCCGGCAAGGGCAACCTGGCCGCCGTCGGCGCCAAGCTGGCCGGCGCCGGCCTGTCGGCCTGGCTCGGCGTCGATCCGAGCATCACCAGTACCGCCACGAATATGGCGGCGCAGGGCGTGATGCTGAAGTTTTCGCGCGACGATGAACGCGAGGCGGACCTGATCGGCATGGACCTGGCGGCGCGCGCCGGTTTCGACCCGCGCGCCGGCGTCATCTTGTGGCAGAAAATGGCCGCCGTGAGCAAGGGCGCGCCGCCGGAATTCCTCTCGACGCACCCGTCGGGCAAGGACCGCATCTCGCAGATGAACAGCCACATGGCGCAAGTGCTGCCGCTGTACGCGCGCAGCAAGGGCGTCAGCGTCGACGCCTTGCCGCCCTACCGCAGCAACGCCATCGCGCAGCGCTAGGATGCCGGCCCGTCACGCCGCCGCACCCTTGCCCATGCGCGACGGCGTGGCGCCCAGCTATCTATGGCTGCCGGAAGGGCAGTGGCCCGACATGTTGTCCTTCTTGCTCGAGCGCTATCCGCAGATCAGCGCCGCGCAATGGCAGGACCGCATGGCGCGCGGCGAAGTGGTCGATGGTGACGGTGCCGTGCTGAGCCCCGGCAGCGCGTACCGGCGTGGCATGCGCATTTTTTACTACCGCGAGCTGGAGCGGGAAACGCCGATCCCCTTCCAGGAAGAGATCCTGTTCCAGGACGAACACCTGGTGGTGGTCGACAAGCCGCACTTCCTGCCCATGACGCCGGCCGGGCGTTTCGTGCAGGAGACCTTGCTGACGCGCCTGAAGAAAAAACTGGAGTGCGCCGAGCTGACGCCCATCCACCGCCTCGACCGCGAGACGGCTGGCGTGGTGATTTTTTCGCGCCAGATTGCCAGCCGCGGCGCCTATCAGTCGCTGTTCCAGCGCCGCGAAGTGCGCAAGACGTACGAGGCGCTGGCGCCTGTGCTGGCGGGCCGCGATTTTCCATTTACCTACCGCAGCCGCATGGTCGAGGGCGCGCAGTTTTTCCTCATGCGCGAAGAGGCGGGCGAGCCGAATTCGGAAACCATCATCGAGTTGATCGAAGAGCGTGGCATTGTCGCCCTGTACCGGCTGCAGCCGCACACGGGCCGCAAGCACCAGCTGCGCGTGCACCTGGCCGCGCTGGGCATCCCCATCGTCAACGATGCGTTTTATCCGGTGGCCCTGCCGTGCAAGGAAGACGACATGTCGCAGCCCTTGCAGCTGCTGGCGCGGGCCATCGATTTTACTGACCCGCTAACGGGCGAGCCGCGCCATTTCGAAAGCCGGCGCGTGCTCGGGTAATCCGACGTCACCACCCGCGACGTGTCAAAGATCAGCCCTTGATCGTGTAATCGATGATCAACGGCGCGTGATCGGAAAAACGCTCGTCCTTGTAGACGCTGACCGTGTGCGCCTGGGCCGCGATGCCGGGGGTGGCGACGTGGTAGTCGATGCGCCAGCCCACGTTTTTCGCGTAGGCTTGTCCGCGGTTGCTCCACCACGTGTACTGGTCTTCGCGCTTGTCCAGGCCGCGGTGCACGTCGACGAAGCCCACTTCGTCGAAGACGCGCGTCAGCCATGCGCGCTCTTCCGGCAGGAAGCCGGAATTCTTCTTGTTGCCCTTCCAGTTTTTCAGGTCGATTTCATGGTGGGCGATGTTCCAGTCGCCGCAGATGACCACTTCGCGTCCCAGCGCCTTCAATGCCAGCAAATGCGGCAGGAACAGTTCCATGAAGCGGAACTTGGCTTCCTGGCGCTCGGGGCCGGACGAGCCGGACGGGCAGTACACGGAAATGACGGAGAGGTTGCCAAAATCGCAGCGCACGTAGCGGCCTTCGGCGTCGAATTCAGGGCTGCCGAAACCGATGTGCACGGCGTCCGGCTCGACCTTGCTGTACACGCCCGTGCCGGAATACCCCTTTTTCTCGGCGTAGTGGAAATGGCCATGGTAGCCGTGCGGATTGAGGAATTCCGGCGTCATGTCGGGCAGCTGCGCCTTCAATTCCTGCACGCAGATGAAATCGGCCGTCTGCGTGCCCATCCAGTTGAAAAAGCCTTTTTTGGCGGCGGAACGGATACCGTTCAGATTGGCGGAAATAATTTTTGGCATAGGTCGAGAGTGAAAAGGGCGTTGTACGGGGCCGGCGGGCGCGGCATGGCGATTGTCTCGCCGGTGCGCGCGGATTAAAATACAGGCACTTTTAAAAAATGAGGCTAATGTGAATAATTTACGCCAGCAGTTTATCGCGTTTTCAGTATCCAAGGGAGTCTTGCGGTTCGGCGAGTTCACCACCAAGGCCGGACGTCAGTCGCCGTACTTCTTCAATGCGGGCCTGTTCCATGACGGCGCCACCCTGGCCGAACTGGCGCAGTTCTACGCGCAAACCCTGCTCGATTCGGGCGTGGAATTCGACATGCTGTTCGGCCCCGCCTACAAGGGCATCACCCTGGCGTCGGCCACCGCCGTGGCGCTGGCCGGCAAGGGCCGCAACACCTCGTTCGCCTTCAACCGCAAGGAAGCCAAGGACCATGGCGAAGGCGGCACCATCGTCGGTGCCAAGCTGCATGGCAAAGTCGTCATCATTGACGATGTGATCTCGGCCGGCACTTCGGTGCGCGAATCGGTGGACATGATCCGTGCCGCCGGCGCCGAGCCATGCGCCGTGCTGATCGCCCTGGACCGCATGGAGCGTTCCGGCCCGGACGGCCAGCTGTCGCCTAGTTCGGCGGTGCAGGAAGTGTCGAAACAGTATGGCATCCCCGTCATCTCGATCGGTAACCTGGACGATTTATTCGGCTACCTGAATGGCGCGGGCGCCGATCCGGAACTGCTGAAACATAAAGAGGCTGTTTCCGCGTACCGCAATCGGTATGGTATTTAAGTAGTCCTCTCCAGCAGCGCCCGCAACCGCGGGTCGCTGCAGGCGGTAGCAGCTTGCGGGTGGCATTGCAACAGCCGCCGCAACAGCGCCCCGCCGATGCCGCGCCGGCGGAACGGCGGTTTCACGAACAGCATGTTCACCGTCACTACATCGGCACATCTGCTGATGTCGAGCATGGCCACCTGCTGGCCATCGATCCACGCGCATAGCGCGTTGTCCCCTTGCCAGTCTATCTGCATCACGCCAGCCATGGTTTGAGCGCCGCATGCAGGCCCAGGGCGAACAGCCCGGCAAAGAAGCACCGCTTGAATACCTGCTGCGCGATGCGTCCGCGCAGCCATTGACCGGCCAGCATGCCGGCCAGCGCCGGCAGCAGCGCATACGCGGAGGCGCCGGCCGCGCCGAGGCTGAAGTTGCCGTGCAGGGCCAGGCTGGCCGCCAGCGCCACGGTCGATGCCGTAAACGCCAGGCCCAGTGCCTGCACCAGCGCGTCGCGCGCCAGCCACAGCCCCTGCAGATACGGCACGGCGGGGATGACGAAGACGCCCGTGGCGGCCGTCACCAGTCCCGTCACGGCGCCCGCCACGGGGCCCAGCCACGCTTCGTGCCGCGCCGGCACGCGCAACTGCAGCGAGAACAGTCCCGCCAGCGCATACAGCATTAGCGCCACGCCCAGCGCGACGACGGCCCAGGCGCCGCTGTCTTGCGGCAGCAACGCGCCACCCGCCAGGGTGCCTGCCATGACGGCGGCCAGCATGGGCCACAAACGGTGCAGCAGGGCGCGCAGGCCGGGGCCGGCCGCCAGCTGCCAGACATTCGTCACCATCGATGGCACGATCAGCAGGGCGGCCGCCTGCACGGGCGGCATGACGAGGCTGAGCGTACCCATGGCCACCGTCGGCAAGCCCAATCCGACTACGCCCTTGACGAAGCCAGCGGCGAGAAAACTGGCGCCGACGGCCAGCAGGAATGACGTCTCCATCTTTTTTATCCACAGTGATTTTGCGTGGATTCTGCGCTTGCCAGGCACTTTCGCCAAGGCGGATTATTTTGAGTCAGCCTTAGCCAAATACGAAGGCTGGTAAGATGGCGAAAAGGAGAGCCGCCATGCGCTTTGATCTGGTCGATTTGCAGCTGTTTGTCAACGTGGTGGAGGCGGGCAGCCTGACGGCGGGCGCCGCGCGCAGCCATCTCGCATTGGCGTCGAGCAGTGCGCGTGTGCGCGGCATGGAAGAGATGCTGGGCATGCCCCTGCTGCTGCGCGGTCGGCGTGGCGTGGAGCCGACACCAGTGGGCCAGACCTTGCTCCATCACGCGCGCCTGGTGCTGCTGCAAATGGAGAAAATGCGCGGCGAACTTGGCGAATTTGCGCGCGGCTTGAAAGGGCAATTGCGGCTGCTGTGCAATACGGCCGCGCTCAGCGAATTTTTGCCCGAGGCGCTGGGCGCTTTTCTCGACCGCCATCCGAACCTGACCATCGACCTGGAAGAGCGCCTCAGTTACGATATCGTCAAGGCCGTTTCGGAAGGACTGGCCGACATGGGCATCGTGTCCGACTCGGTCGACATGCGCGGCTTGCAGACGTTTTTGTTTCGCCCCGACCGGCTGGTGGTCATCGCGGCGGCCGATGGCGTGCACCACCGCGCGCTGGGCCAGGATGGCGCCGTCGATTTTGCCAGTGTGCTCGATCACGATTTCATCGGCCTGGCCGACGACAGCGCGATGCAGCAATACCTGGGCATGCATGCGGCGCGCCTGGGGCGTCCCTTGAAGGTGCGCGTGCGCCTGCGCAGCTTCGATGCCGTCTGCCGCATGGTGGCCAGCGGCGTGGGCATCAGCGTCGTGCCGCTGGCGGCGGCCAGCCGCTGCCAGCAGACGATGGCGCTGCGCTGCCTGGAATTATCCGATCCCTGGTCGGTACGCAATCTCACCATTTGCGTACGCCAGTTCAGTGAATTACCCCTGTATGCGCGCCAGTTGATCGATCATCTGAAAGCGTGACAGGGCATGACAGGAGCAACGATGCGTTTTTCGGAAGACAAGATGGCCAGCCTGCTGTGCAGCGACCAGGTCGAGCGGCCCATCCACATCTGGCAGCCCGAGCATCCCCGCGCTGTGATCCTGGCGATCCACGGCGGCATGGCGCATGCGGGCGACTACGTCACGCCGGCGCTGTATTTCCGCCAGCACGGCATCGCCACCGTCAGCTTCGACATGGTGGGCCACGATGGCAAGCGCAAGGTGGACATTCCCTCGTTCGACGCCTTCCTCGACGACGCGGAGCTGTTCCTCGCCTGGGTCAAACAGACGTATCCGGGCTTGCCCGTATTCGTCATGGGCCACTCGATGGGCGGCCTGATCGCCACGCACCTGGGGTTGCGGCGTTTCGCGGGCGATGCGGCCATCAAGGGGTTTGTGATTTCATCGCCGTACTACGTGAATGCGATACCCGTGCCGAAAGTGCTGCAGATGCTGTCGGGCTGGCTGGCGCAGCGATTCCCCACGATGAAGGTGCCGCTGGGGAATCTGACCATGCTGCTCACGCACGATCAAACCATCACCGCGCGCCATTTCCAGGATGAGCGCGACGGCATCCGCGCCAGCGCGGCGTCGGTGCGCTTCGCCCATGCCTTGACGTCGGCGCAAAAGGAGCTGGCGGGCGGCTTGTCGGACTGGCGCTTCCCCCTGTTCGCCGTGGTGGCCGGCGACGACAAGCTGGCCGACAGCCGCGCCACGGAAAGCATGCTGCGCAGCGTGCCCGATGGCCTGCTCGACTATCACTACTATCCGGCCAATTATCACGAGAACTTCAATGAAGTGAACCGCGACGTCATCTTTGCCGCCATCCTGGCCTGGATGGAAAAACTGCTGGCGCCCGTAGCGCCTTGAGGCGCCAGTATCGTTATAATCGGTTTAACTAAATTTACCGTCGGCGCATGCCGGCCCGGTCCCCGCGGCACAGGGGAATACTCAAGGAACGAACGATGCGCTTGCTGATTGCCCTGATACTCCCGTGGCTGACCTTTTTCACGATCGGCCGCCCGATCGCCGGCATCATTTGCCTGATCCTGCAAATCACCCTGATCGGCTGGCTGCCAGCGACGATCTGGGCCGTGTACTCGCTGAGCCAGTACAAGACGGACCAGAAGATCGCCGAGGCCATGCGCCGGCGCTAAGCTAAGACTGGCCTAAGCTGCGCTTCCTATCTTGATTCAACCGACATGAGGAGAGTGAGATGGCACCAGACAGACGCGGTACCTTGAACCTGGCGGCGGCAATGCTGGCCGCCGGGCTGTTGCTGGGAAGTGCGGCGCAGGCCCAAACCGACGGCGCACTGCCGCCCGTGCAGAAGAGCGGGGCGGTGGAATACCTGAGCGGCGGCATCGGCCTCGACGAGTCGACGGCCATCAAGAGCGCCAGCCGGCATTGGCCCTTGAGCCTCGTGTTTTCCGTGCAGGCGGAGGGCAAGGCGGAATTTGCTTCCGACGTAAAGCTGGAAATACGCGACGCCAAGGGCGCGCCGGTGCTGGAAACGACGGCCAGCGGGCCGTTCCTGCTGGCGAAACTGGCGCCGGGCAGCTACAGCCTGCGCGCCACCCTGGCAGGCAAGACATTGGAACGCAAGGTGCAGATCAAGGCGGGATCGTCCGCGCGCGTGGAGCTGGTCTGGCCGGCGGGAACGAATCAAGGTAAATCCTGATGGCTGGTGACGGCAAGGCGCCTGAACAGGGCTTGTCGGCGCGGGGTTTGTCGGCACATATCCTGCCCACGTCGGCGACCATGGTCGGCGTGTGCATGACGGTGCTGTCGATCGGGCACCTGGCGCCGCGCGGCGAGGTGCGCGTGGCCATCGACAAGCTGCTTGCTGTCGATGCCATCGTCTTTCTCGTCAGCGCCGTGCTCTCGTTCATGTCGCTGCGCCCCGGCCAGTCGCGCTTGCGCTACGAATGGTGGGGCGAGCTGCTGTTCATCTGCGGCCTGGCCCTGCTGGCGCTGGGCGCCGTGGTGCTGGCCTTTGTCATCAACTGAACCCGATCAACTGACCTTGAGCACGCGCCCTTCGGCGGCGCTTTGCAGCGCCAGTTCGATCAGGCGTATCGTCGCCGCCGCATCTTCGGCCGCCACAGGCGCCGCTGCGCCGTGGCGGATGGCGTCGGCCATGCCCTGGTAAAAGTCCTGGTAGCGGCCTGCCTGCATGTCAAGGTGTTCACAATGTCCGTCCGGCTGCGTGTCCAGGTGCAGCGCGCCGCGCACGGGATCGACGCCCCAGCCGGGCTGCCCAGGCCTGCCGCCCGCCTTCAGGGCGTCTTCCTGCGGGTCGAGGCCAAACTTCACGAAACTGCCCTTGTCGCCATGCACGGCGAAGCGCGCCGTCGGCGCTTTCACCAGGCAGCCCGCTTGCAGCACCACGCGCAGCCGGTCGTAGTACAAAACGATGTGCATGTAGTCGACGGCTTGCGCACCATCGCGCTGCAGGACGATATCGGCGTACAGCTTTTCCGGCTGGCCGAACAGCTGCATGGCCTGGTCCAGCATGTGCGGGCCCAGGTCGTACAGCAAGCCGCCACCCGGCGCGCCGGACTCGCGCCAGCGCTGGCGGATCTCGGGGCGGAAGCGGTCGAAGTGCGATTCGACGCTGGCGATGCGGCCCAGGGTGCCTTGTGCCAGCAGTGCTTTCAGGGTCAGGAAATCGCCATCCCAGCGCCGGTTGTGGTACACGCTGAGCACCAGCTTGCGTTCTTTCGCCAGCGCGATCAGGCTCTGCGCCTCGGCACTGGAAATGGTGAATGGCTTGTCGACCACCACGTGCTTGCCCGCTTGCAGGGCCGCCTGCGCCAGGCTGAAATGCGCTTCGTTGGGTGCGGCGATGACGACCAGTTCGATCGATGGATCGGCAAACAGCTGCGCGGGTTCCGCATACACGGTGGGATGCGGCCAATCCTTGTGCACGAGTTCCGGCTTGCTCGAGGCGACGGCAGTCAGTTCCAGGGCATCGATGGTGGACAGGACGGGAGCGTGGAAGGTGGAGCCGGCAAAGCCGTAGCCGACCAGGCCGGTTTTGATCTTGTTCATGGCGTGTTCACAGGTGCGTGGAAGAATCCATGATCATACCCGCAAGCGGGCGGCGGCAACGCTGCTGCGATGTTGCTGCGCTGCCGCCGCCCGGACATTACTTCAGACTCCAGACGTATTGCACCTTGACGCTGGCGCCGACAGGCTTGCCGCCAGCGAGGGCCGGCTTGAACGTGCACTTGGCGATGCCGGTGCGCGCCGCTTCGTCGAGGGCCGGATGGCCGCTGCTTTTGACGACGCTCGAGCCCGTTACCTTGCCGGTGGCATTCACGTCGAAGGACATGGTGACCGTGCCCTCCTCCTTCGCCTGCAGTGATGCGGCTGGCCAGGCCGGTTTGCCACACACGCCAAAGTCGACGATGGGGCGGCGTTCCAGCACGGGCGCGCTGTCGGCGGCGACGGCCTGGCCGTAGATGCCGAGGCAGGCGCCGGCCAGGGCCAGCAGCGGCAAGGCCGCCTTCCAGTTCAGGTTGTGTGGTGCGGGGCGCAGCAATCGTTTGATACGTGACATAAGATCTCCTCCGTTGGCCGCCTGGGCCAGGTGGTGGGTTGAGAACTGGAGGCGTTCCAGTTCCGAGAGTGCAAGAGCCAGACGCCGCGGTTCGCCCAGTTGTCTTGCTGCGAAATCATCTGCAATGTGTTCGCGCTCGAGGCGCACGCCGCGTGAAATCCACCAGACGGCAGGGTGGAAGAACAGCAGCGCCTCGATGGCGTTTTGCAGCAGGTTGATCAGATAATCGTGGCGCCGGATGTGCGCCAGTTCGTGCGCCAGCAGCGCGTCGAGCAGGTGCGGCGGCATGCCGGTCAACAGCGCGGCGGGCACCAGCACCATGGGGCGCCAGATGCCGGCGGTGAGCGGGCTGGCGATGTTGTCGAGCACGCGCAGCCGCACGGGCCGCGTCACGCCCGCATCGTGCGCCATGCGCGACAGCCTGGTCTGCAGTTGGCCATGCGTGGCGCCCGTGTTCCTTGCGCTGCGCTCTATCCACAGCATGCCCAGCGCCATGCGCACGGCCAGCACGGCTGCGCACAGCGCCCACACGCCGACGACGGCGCGCAACAGCAGGTCCAGGTCGGGCAGGCTGTCGGGCGCCAGCAGGGCGGCCGGCAGCAAGGCGCTGGAGTACAAGGCGCCAGTGACATCGCCACCGGCCAGGCGCAGATACAAGCCCGCCGCCGGCCATGCCAGGCATGCCAGCAGGGCGCCGCAACCGACGGCGTAGCGCGCTTCAGGACGCGCATTGCGCAGGGCTGTCCACGCCAGCGCCGTGGCGCAGCCGATCAGCAAGCCTTGCCACAGGAAGTGCAGCAGGGTCCAGCCCAGCGCTGGCACGAAGCCGCTCATGACTGATCGTCCTTGAGCATTTTTTCGATTTCCTCGCGTTCGGCGCGCGACACGCCCGTGCGCAGCGCCGCCAGCACCAGCGCCTTGGCCGAACCGGCAAAGGCCTTCTGCATCAATTCCTTGAGCAGATTCGTCTGCAGGCTGTCCTGCGCCTGCGCCGGCGCATACACGTGCGAGCGCTGGCTTTCGTCGCGGATCAGCAAGCCCTTGCCGTGCATGATCTGCATCAGGCGCAGCACGGTGCCATACGTGATGGCCGGCTTGGCCAGCGCCATCGCCTCGTGCACCTGCTTGGCCGTGGCGGCGCCCAGCGGCCACAGCGCCTGCAGCAGATCGAGTTCGGCTGCCGTCGGTTTCGGAATGTCGTGCGTCTTGGCCATGCGGTTTCCTCTTGCCTGAAATTCAATAGGGCTAGATTAAACCTTGTAGACAAAAATGTATACTTTAATTTTAATAGGCCTTCAAACGCCTTTCAGTACGGAGGAAAAGTCTAGACAAGGTTGTTTATAAGTGATGTGCGCAGGCGAAAAAAAAAGACGCCGCAGCGTCTTTTTTTAGGCGAGGGGAGTTATCCCGCCAGCTTGGCCTTCAGCAGCTCCGTCAGCTGGGCCGGGTTGGCCTTGCCTTTGGAGGCTTTCATGGCCTGGCCGATCAGCGCATTGATGGCCGCTTCCTTGCCGGCGCGGTACTGCTCCACCGACTTGGCGTTCGCCGCCAGCACTTCGTCGACGATGGCTTCCAGGGCACCTGAGTCCGAGATCTGTTTCAGACCCTTGGCATCGATGATGGTGTCGACCAGGTTTTCGTCGCTGGATTTCGCTTCCCACATGCCGGCGAAGACTTCTTTCGCCGCCTTGTTCGAGATCGTGCCGTCGGCGATGCGCTTGAGCATGGCGGCCAGCTGCGCGGCGGAGACGGGGGCGTCGTCCAGGTCCACGCCTTCGCGGTTCAGGGTCGACGAGACGTCGCCCATCAGCCAGTTGGCGGCGGCCTTGGCGTTTTCCTTGCCGGCCTTGTCGACCACGGCGACGAAATAGGTGGCCATGGATTTCGACTGCGTCAGCACCAGCGCATCGTAGTCCGGCAGCGCGTATTCGCTGATGAAGCGGGCGCGCATGGCGGCCGGCAGTTCCGGCATCGACGCCTTGACGGTGTCGATCCACGCTTGCGAGATGACCAGCGGCGGCAGGTCAGGGTCCGGGAAGTAGCGGTAATCCTGCGCGTCTTCCTTGCTGCGCATTTCGCGCGTTTCCTTGCGGTCCGGATCGTACAAACGCGTCGCTTGCACGACCTTGCCGCCGTCTTCGATCAATTCGATCTGGCGGCGCACTTCGACGTGCACGGCTTCTTCGATGAAGCGGAAGGAGTTCAGGTTCTTGATTTCGCAGCGGGTGCCGAATTCCTTCTGGCCGACGGGGCGCACGGAGACGTTGACGTCGCAGCGGAACGAACCTTCCTGCATGTTGCCGTCGCAAACGCCCAGCCACATGACCAGCGAGTGCAGCGCCTTGGCGTAAGCCACGGCTTCGGCGGCGCTGCGGATTTCCGGTTCCGAGACGATTTCCAGCAGCGGCGTGCCGGCGCGGTTCAAGTCGATGCCGCTCATGCCCGCGTAGTCTTCATGCAGCGACTTGCCGGCGTCTTCTTCCAGGTGGGCGCGCGTCAGGTTGACCGTCTTGGTGACGAATTCGCCATCCTTTTCATAGCCGAAGGTCAGGGCGCCGCCGATGACGACGGGGTCTTCGAACTGGCTGATCTGGTAGCCCTTCGGTGAATCAGGGTAAAAATAGTTTTTGCGCGCGAAGACCGAGTGCGGCGCCACGGTGGCGCCCACGGCCAGGCCGAAGCGGATGGCGCGGTCGACGGCCTGCTTGTTCATCACCGGCAGCACGCCTGGCAGGGCCAGGTCGACGGGGCTCGCCTGCGTATTGGCGTCGGCGCCGTACTTGATCGGCGAACCGCTGAAAATTTTGGATTCGGTCGTGAGCTGCACGTGGTTCTCAAGACCGATGACGACTTCCCATTGCATAGTGTTCTCGCTTATTTTTTGGTGGCGCCGCCTGGGCGGCGCGTCTGTTCTTATTAAATACCGGCAGGGCTGCGCGTATGCCAGTCCGTCACCTGCTGGAACTGGTGGGCGACGTTCAGCAGCTTGGCTTCGCCAAAATAATTGCCGATGATTTGCAGGCCGACGGGGCGCTTGCCGTTTTTCTCGCCTTCGCCGAAGCCGCAAGGGATCGACATGCCGGGCAGGCCGGCCAGGCTGGTCGACAGGGTGTAGATGTCGGCCAGGTAGTTCGCCACCGGGTCGTCCGTCTTGTCGCCCAGGTCCCAGGCGACGGTTGGCGCGACCGGTCCCATGATGACGTCGCAGACGGCGTTCGGGCCATTCAGGACGGCGTCGAAATCCTGCGCGATCAGGCGGCGGATCTTTTGCGCCTTCAGGTAGTAGGCGTCGTAGTAGCCATGGCACAGCACATAGGTGCCGACCATGATGCGGCGCTGCACTTCCGGGCCGAAGCCCTGGGCGCGCGACTTCTTGTACATGTCCTGCAAGTCCTTGTACTCGGTGGCGCGGTGGCCATAGCGCACGCCATCGTAGCGCGACAGGTTCGACGACGCTTCGGCCGGGGCGATCATGTAGTAGGCGGGAATCGACAGGGCGGTATTCGGCAGCGAGATATCGACCAGGGTGGCGCCCAGCTTTTCATACTGCGCCAGCGCGCCGCGCACGGCCGCTTCCACGTCCTTGGCCAGGCCTTCGCCGAAGTATTCGCGCGGCACGCCGATGCGCAAGCCCGTGAGCGGTTGATCGAGGTCGCGCGAAAAATCTTCCGCCACGCCGCCCTGTTCCGGCGACAGGCTGGTCGAATCGCGCTCGTCGAAGCCGGCCATGGCACTCAAGAGCAGGGCGCAGTCTTCGGCCGAGCGGGCCATCGGGCCGCCCTGGTCCAGCGACGAGGCAAAGGCGATCATGCCGAAGCGCGAGACGCGGCCATACGTCGGCTTGATGCCGGTGATGCCGCAAAAAGCGGCTGGCTGGCGGATCGAGCCGCCCGTGTCGGTGCCGGTGGCCGCCGGCGTCAGGCCGGCCGCCACGGCGGCGGCCGAGCCGCCCGACGAGCCGCCTGGCACGGCGTGCTTGTCCCACGGATTCTGCACGGCGCCGAAAGCCGAGTTCTCATTGCCGGAGCCCATGGCGAATTCATCGCAATTGACCTTGCCCAAGGTGACCATGCCGGCCGCCTGGAATTTTTCCACCACGGTGGCGTCAAACGGGCTGGCGTAGTTGGCCAGCATTTTCGAGCCGGCCGTCGTGCGCCAGCCTTTGGTGACGAACAAGTCCTTGTGCGCGATCGGCACGCCCGTCAATGGCGTGGCCTTGCCGGCGGCGATGCGCGCGTCCGCTTCGGCCGCTTGCGCCAGGGTCAGGGCACGGTCGACGTGCAAAAAGGCGTTCGAGTTGTCCGCTTCGATGCGGTCGAGGAAATGCGTCGCCAGCGCAACGGCGGAAATTTCCTTGTTCTGCAAGAGCGTGGACAGCTGTTTGATGGATTTTGTATGCATGGCGTTTCTATTTTGATATTCGACGGGAAGGCAGCAGCATGGAGCGGCGCAGTTACTCGATCACTTTTGGCACGAGATACAGGCCATCCTGTACCTTCGGCGCCACGGCCTGGTAGGCGTCGCGGCGGTTCTGTTCCGTGGCCAGGTCTTCGCGCAGGCGCAGGGCGATATTGTCCATGTGGGCAGCCAGCGGGTGGCTCAGGGGCGCCACGCCATCGGTATTGACGGCTTGCATTTGTTCTGCCAGTGCAAAAATCTTGTTCAATTGGGCCAAAGACGTGACGGCCTGGTCGTCGGCCATTTCAAGTTGGGCCAGGTGGGCGATGCGTTTTACGTCGGAGAGTGTCAGGGACATGGCGAATGGCGCGGAGTGCCGCGCATTAGTATTAAGTTGGCGTTTTGATAAAACGCGGGTATTTACTGCTATTTTGCTCACAAAAATCGAGGAATGCCGCGTAACTCGCGGCTGCAAGAGTCGCACTTTTCCATGGTTTTTGAGCAAATCGCATTCAAATTATAAGGTAGAATGGCGGGTTAATGCGTTGCCGGCGCTGATGGACCGCTGCCGCAGCATAGAAAAGATTGCGCAAGCGCCAAGCGAAACCCGAAAAAATCGCCTCCACGGATTTTCAGGGTGCCTGAAAGCGCCCGCTTTGAAACTCCCCATAAACAGCTTTTGCGCAGCTCGATGCGCTACAGGACACTCATGTTTGGTTTTTTACGCAGGTATATCTCCACCGATCTGGCCATTGACTTGGGCACGGCCAACACCCTTATTTATGTACGCGGCCTCGGTATCGTCCTGGACGAGCCATCCGTCGTCGCCATCCGCCAGGAAGGCGGTCCGAATGGCAAGAAGACCATTCAGGCAGTCGGCAAGGAAGCCAAGCAGATGCTGGGCAAGGTGCCGGGCAATATCGAAGCAATCCGTCCGATGAAAGATGGCGTGATCGCCGACTTCACCGTGACCGAGCAAATGCTCAAGCAATTCATCCGCATGGTGCACGACTCGAAATTCTTCCGCCCTTCGCCGCGCATCATCATTTGCGTGCCTTGCGGTTCGACCCAGGTCGAGCGCCGTGCGATCCGCGAATCGGCGCTGGGCGCCGGCGCCTCGCAGGTGTACCTGATCGAAGAACCGATGGCAGCGGCCATCGGCGCTGGCTTGCCTGTGTCGGAAGCGACCGGCTCGATGGTGGTCGACATCGGCGGCGGTACCACGGAAGTGGGCATCATTTCGCTGGGCGGCATGGTCTACAAGGGTTCCGTGCGCGTGGGCGGCGACAAGTTCGATGAAGCCATCGTCAACTACATCCGCCGCAACTACGGCATGCTGATCGGCGAACAGACGGCCGAAGCCATCAAGAAAGCCATCGGTTCGGCTTTCCCTGGTTCGGAAGTGAAGGAAATGGAAGTCAAGGGCCGCAACCTGTCCGAAGGCATCCCGCGCTCGTTCACCATCTCCAGCAACGAGATCCTCGAAGCGCTGACCGACCCGCTGAACAACATCGTCTCGGCCGTGAAAAACGCGCTGGAACAGACGCCGCCGGAACTGGGCGCCGACATCGCCGAAAAAGGCATGATGCTGACGGGCGGCGGCGCACTGCTGCGCGACCTGGACCGCCTGCTGATGGAGGAAACCGGCCTGCCGGTGCTGGTGGCCGAGGACCCGCTCACCTGCGTGGTGCGCGGTTCCGGGATGGCACTGGAACGTATGGACAAGCTCGGCTCGATCTTCTCCTACGAATAATCTGACAGAAGGGCCGGAAACCAATCCGGCCTTTTTTTGGTTTTGGCGCCGGCGTTTGACCGGGGCCTGCACGTTGGCGCACTGCGCCTGGCCTGATCATTGGAAGTCATGGAATACAGTCCTCCGCCACTTTTCAAACAAGGCGCCTCCGCCCGCGTCAAGATGATGGTGTTCGCCGGCATTTCTATCGCCCTGCTGCTGGTCGATTCGCGCATGCACGCGCTGACGGCCGTGCGCCAGGCAGTCGGCACCGTGCTGTATCCGGTGCAGATGGCGGCGCTGGTGCCGCGCGACGTGGCGCTTGGCGTCGGCAATTACTTTTCTTCGCTGTCCGCCCTGGAAAAACAGGTGCGCGACCTGAAGCACGAACAGATCGCCTCGGCGCAGATCCTGCAGCAGGCGCAGCTCAACATCGTTGAAAACAACCACTTGCGCAAGCTGATGGAAGCGCGCGAGCGCGTCCCCGTCAAGACCATGATGGCCGAAGTGCTGTACGACACGCGCGATTCGGCCACGCGCAAGATCGTGCTCGATCGCGGTATCCAACATGGCGTGGAACTGGGCCGCCCCGTGATCGACAACCTCGGTGTGGTGGGACAGGTCACGCGCGTGTTCCCGTTCACCTCCGAAGTGACCTTGCTGACCGATGAAGAGCAGGCCATTCCCGTGCAGCTGCTGCGCAATGGCGTGCGCAGCGTGGCCATCGGGCGCGGCAAGTCCGGCACCATGGAGCTGCGCTTCACGGCCCCCAGCGCCGACATCCAGATCGGCGACATCGTCATTACCTCGGGCCTCGACGGCCTGTACCCAGCTGGCCTGGCCGTGGCGCGCGTGACCCTGGTCGAGCGCAATGCGCATGGCCCGTTCGGCCGCGTCGTGTGCCAGCCGCTGGCCGGCATCGAACGCAACACCCAGCTGCTCATTTTGATGACGTCGCCCGAGATTCCGCCGCGTCCGCCCGCCGAAGATATCAAGACGGGCCGCAAGATCGCCGGCAAGATGGCGCCGATCAAGGACCCTGCCAAGGAGGCTGCCGCTGCTGCAGCGCCTGCCGCCAAGCCGCCTGCCGCCAACGCGGCCGCGCCCGCGCCCGCAAAACCTGCGACGCCCGCGCCCGCACCTGCCGCCGTGCCACCGAAGGAAGCGACACGATGAACCGCCCGCATTACATCCTGCTGCCGGTCAGCCCCCTGTTCATCGGCTTTTCCCTGCTGTGCGCTTTTTTGCTGAACCTGCTGCCGTGGGGGCAGTTCGTCGGCGTGCCCGATTTCGTCGCGCTGGTGCTGGTCTTCTGGGGCATCCACCAGCCGCGCAAGGTCGGCATCGGCGTGGCCTTCTTCATGGGCCTGATGATGGACGTGCACGACTCGACCCTGCTGGGCGAGAATGCGCTGGCCTATACCTTGCTGTCGTATTTCGCCATCATGATGCACCGCCGCGTGCTGTGGTTCCCCATCATGACGCAGGCGCTGCACGTGCTGCCGCTGCTGCTGCTGACGCAGGCGCTGCAATTGCTGACGCGCTTGATCGTTTCGGGCCGCTTCCCCGGCTGGCTCAATTTCATCGAGAGCTTCGTCGCCGTCGCCCTGTGGCCCATCGTCACGTGGATCTTGCTCGCGCCGCAGCGCCGCGCCGTGGACCGCGACCATAACCGGCCGATCTGACGAGCGCCTGCCATGACTGAACTCAAGAACACCGAGCGCGAACTGCATTTTTTCCGCATGCGCCTGACCATTCTGGGCGCGCTCGTCTTCGTCTGCTTTTCGCTGCTGCTGGCGCGCTTCATCTGGCTGCAGGTGATCAAGCACGAGGACTACGCGACCAAGGCCGAGGACAACCGCATCGCCGTGGTGCCCATCGTGCCCACGCGCGGCCTGATCCTCGACCGCAACGGCGTGGTCCTGGCGCGCAATTACTCGGCCTACACCCTGGAAATCACGCCGTCGAAACTGAGCGCCAGCCTTGATTCCGTGATCGACGAGCTGTCGACTCTGGTGCAGATCGACATCAAGGATCGCCGCCGCTTCAAGAAGCTGCTGGAAGAATCGAAGAACTTCGTCAGCGTGCCGCTGCGCACGCGTTTGACGGACGAGGAAGTGGCGCGCTTCACGGCGCAGCGTTTCCGCTTCCCCGGCGTCGAGGTGCAGGCGCGATTGTTCCGCCAGTATCCGATGGGCGAAGTGGCCTCGCACGTGGTGGGCTTCATCGGTCGCATCAACCGCAATGAATCCAAGGCGCTGGAAGAGGGCGAGGACGCGGCCAACTACAACGGCACCGACCATATCGGCAAGGAAGGCCTGGAAAAAAGCTACGAAAAGCAGCTGCATGGCACCACCGGCTACGAAGAAGTGGAAGTGTCGGCCGGCGGGCGCGCCATGCGCACCCTGTCGCGCACGGCGGCCACCCCCGGCAACAACCTGATCCTGTCGATCGACATCGAACTGCAAAAAGTGGTCGAGGAAGCGTTCGGCGAATGGCGCGGCGCGGCCGTGGCCATCGACCCGGCCACGGGCGACATCCTCGCCTACGTGTCCAAGCCTGGCTACGACCCCAACCTGTTCGTCGACGGTATCGACCAGCAAAGCTGGAACGAACTCAATACCTCGCTGGACCGGCCGATGGTCAACCGTCCCCTGTCCGGCACCTACGCGCCCGGCTCGACTTTCAAGCCTTTCATGGCGCTGGCCGCGCTGGAACTGGGCAAGCGCACGCCGAGCCAGTCGATCTCCGATCCCGGTTTCTTCATCCTCGGCGGCCACACCTTCCGCGACGACAAGGTGGGCGGCCATGGCACGGTGGACATGCACAAGTCCATCGTCGTCTCGTGCAACACCTATTATTATCAGCTGGGCCGCGACATGGGCATCGACGCCATTCACGACTTCATGAAGCCGTTCGGCTTCGGCCAGCTGACGGGCATCGACCTGAATAACGAGAAGACGGGCGTGCTGCCGTCGACGGAATGGAAGCGCAACCGCTTCAAGACGCCGCAGCAGAAAAAATGGGTGGGCGGCGACACGATTTCGGTGAGTAACGGCTCCGGCTACAACTCCTACACGCCGCTGCAGATCGCCCACGCGACGGCCAACCTGGCCAACAACGGCGTGGTGATGAAGCCGCATCTGGTGAAGATCATCGAAGACGCCGCCACGCGCGCGCGCACCCTGACGGTGCCCAAGGAAAGCTACCGCATTCCGCTCAAGCAGGAAAACATCGACACCATCAAGCGCGCCATGGTGGGCGTGACGAGCGAGCAGGGCGGCACGGCCGCGCGCATCTTCACGGGCGTGCAGTACACGGTGGGCGGCAAGACGGGTACGGCGCAGGTGGTGGGCATCAAGAAAAACGAGAAGTACAATGCCAAGCTGCTGGCCGAGCGCCTGCGCGACAACGCCCTGTTTACGGCCTTCGCGCCGGCCGACAAGCCGCGTATCGCGATCGCCATCGTGGTGGAAAACGCGGGCTTCGGCGCCGGCGTGGCCGCGCCGATCGCGCGCAAGGCGCTCGACTACTACCTGCTGGGCAAGCGCCCGAGCGACAAGGAAAAGGACACCACCAAGGTGCCCAAGGAAGATGTCGACGAAGTGCGCACCCTGGAAGAAATCACGGACGAGCAGGCCGCCCCGGCACCTGCCAGGCAATAAGGAAGCACATGCCCATTAACGAGAGGCGCTCGCTGTGGCGGCGCGCCAAACCCTACCTGGCGGTGTTCGATCCGCCGCTGATGATCATCATCCTGATGCTGCTCAGTACCAGCTTGCTGACCCTGTATTCGGCCAGCATCGGCATCCCCGGCAAGATCGAGGATCACCTGCGCAACATCCTGCTGTGCTTTTTCGTCATGTGGGTGGCGGCCAATGTCACGCCGCAGATGATGATGCGCATCGCCGTGCCCGTGTACACGGTATCTGTGATCCTGCTGGTGGCCGTGGCGCTGTTCGGCACCATCAAGCTCGGTGCGCGGCGCTGGCTGCATATCGGCGTGATCGACATCCAGCCGTCCGAATTCCTGAAGATCGCCACGCCGCTGATGCTGGCCTGGTTCTTCCAGCATAATGCGGGCGCCCTGCGCTGGAAGTCGTTCCTGATGGCGGCCGTGCTGTTGCTGGTGCCTGTCTACCTAATCGCGCGCCAGCCCGACCTGGGCACGGCGCTGTTGGTGGTGGCGGCCGGCTTTACCGTCATCTTCCTGGCCGGCCTGTCGTGGAAGGTGCTGGCCGGCTTGCTGATCACCTTTGTGTCCTGCCTGCCGATCGCCTGGTCGCACCTGCATGATTACCAGCGCGACCGCGTGATGATGCTGATCGACCCGACCAAGGACCCGCTGGGCAAGGGCTTCCATATCATCCAGTCCATCATCGCCATCGGTTCCGGCGGCATGACGGGCAAGGGCTGGACGCACGGCACGCAGGCCCACCTGGAATTCGTTCCGGAGCGCACGACCGACTTTATTTTTGCCGTATATTCCGAAGAATTCGGCCTGGTCGGTAACTTGATCCTGATGCTGATGTATTTGCTGCTGGTGGGACGCGGGATGATGATCGCCGCCAACGCCCCCAGTTTTTTCACTCGCCTGCTGGCAGGAGCGATAACTATGATTTTCTTTACGTACGCCTTTGTAAACATGGGCATGGTCAGCGGCATCGTGCCGGTGGTCGGCGTCCCCCTCCCATTCCTCAGCTATGGCGGCACCGCGCTGCTGACCCTGGGCGTGGCCACCGGTATCCTGATGAGCATTCAGCGCCACCGCAAGCTGGTGCAGACCTGATGCGGGCGCCTTTCGACACCTTCGCCATGCGCGGATTGAGCCTGGCGGTCTTGCTGACCCTGGCCGCCTGCGGCACCACGCCGCAAAAACCCGCATCGAATAACGTGCCGTTGCCGTCCGGCGGCAAGGTCAAGGTGCCCGTGCGCCAGGATCCCACCTTGCCGGTATTGCCGGCGGCCGGCTCCGGGCGCGGCGGCTACTACAAGGATGACGGTCCGGGCGACAATCCGCCTGCCAACCTGCGCGACGTACCCGATGCGGAAGTGCGCAACGAGCCGTATTCGACGCGTTCGAACCGCCCGTATGTCGTCTTCGGCAAGACCTACACGCCGATCACCGACAACGAACCGTTCAAGCAGAAGGGCACGGGCACCTGGTATGGCAAGAAGTTCCATGGCCAGCGCACCTCGTCGGGCGAAATCTACGATATGTACAAGATGACGGCGGCCCACCCGACCTTGCCGATTCCATCGTATGCGCGCGTGACGAGCATCGACAGCGGCCAGCAGGTGATCGTGCGCATCAACGACCGCGGCCCGTTCCACGCCACGCGCGTGATCGACGTGTCCTATACGGCGGCGCTGAAACTGGGCTTCCTGGGCAAGGGCAGCCACCAGGTGGTCGTCGAGCGCCTGCTGCCGGCCGACATCGACGCCATCCTGGCCGCTCGCGCGGCGCCGAAGCCGGTGCCGTCGGTGGTGGCCAGGTCGATCGATACGCCGGTGGAAACGGGCGCTGTGGTGCAGCCTGAAATCACCGCGCTGTCAGCGGTCGATGCCACCGTGGCCGCACCCGCGCCAGCGGCGCTGGCCACCGGCTTCTACCTGCAGCTGGGCGCCTATTCGCGTGCGGACAATGCCGAAGCGGGCCGTGCGCAACTGGCGCCGTATGCGCAAACGCTGGGCAATCTCGATGTGGTGCCTGCCGGCCCGTTGTTCCGCCTGTACGGCGGACCGTTCACGAGCCGCACCGATGCGGCGCGCGCGGCGGCCAGCCTGCCGGCGTCGGCGGGTGTCAAACCGATCGTCATTGAGAGATGAGCGTAGGTCGGATTAGGCGCAAGGCGCCGTAATCCGACGCGATTGTCAGGCGTTATTTACAGGAGCGCAGTTCCTGCTCCGGGAACTGCGTTTTGATTTTCTCCAGCCGCGCGCGCGTGGCCGCGTCGAGGTCGCGGAACTGGTAAGCGAATTGCTTGCTGGCGCTGTAGCGCGGCGCGATGCGGGCGCTGTGCACGCCCTGTTTGTTGAGCATTGCCAGCTGGCTTTGCGCGCTCGTTTCCGACTTGAACACGCCCAGTGAAATGCCCCAGCGCAGCGGGCTGCTTTCGTTCATGATGAAGTAATTCGTCACGCCCAGCTGCTTCAATTCGCCGGCCTTGCGGTCGGCGCCTTCCTTGCTGCCCTGCGGCGGGATATACACCATGTAGCTGGAAATGTCCTGGCCGGCCACGTTGCGGCGCGACTGGCGGTCGCCCAGGTCCAGCGCCGCCACTTGCGCTTCGAAACGGCGGCCGTCGGCCAGCAGGAAATTGCCCACTTCCGTGCACGCATACGATGGCGGCGCCGCTGGTGCGGCCGCTGCCGCGCCTTCGGCTGCTGGTAGCGCGGCGGGCGCCGTGGCCTGCTCCTGCGTCAGCAAGGTGAGCTTGCCCGCCTGCAGCTGGTTTTTCAGGCGTGCCGGTTCGCGTGTCTCGGTGCGAAAACTGCCCAGATAACCCTGGCCGATGGCCAGCACCAGCAGGTTGACGCCGGCCAGCAGCCAGAAGACGAATTTCAGCATACGTGGTTTCCTTGTGTTCCTGCGGCCCCGGCGCGCGCGGCCGCCTGCAGGCCGATCATGACGATATTATCGACCAGGCGCAGCGGCACCGCCAGCGCCAGGGCCGGTGCGATGCGCGGTGCGGCGCCGCCCGACAGCAGGCAGGCGCTGGCGCCGTGCATGCGCACGGCCCGTTCGATGGCGCCCGCCTGCGCGGCCAGGCAGCCGGAGAGGATGGCGTCGTCCGTGTTGTCGGCAAAGCCGGCCGGCAGAATGGCGTCGCTGGCGATTTGCGGCAGCTGCGCCGTGTTGCGCGCCAGCGAGCTGGCCATCAGTCCCAGTCCCGGCAAGATCATCCCGCCGAGGAAAAGGCCATCGGCCGTGATGGCGTCGATGGTGGTGGCTGTGCCGCAATTGGCGACGATGACGGGCAGGCCAGGCGCCAGCGCCTGCGCGCCGATGGCCGCGGCAAAGCGGTCGCAGCCCAGCTGCGACGGCGCGCGGTAGCCGTTCGTCAATCCCGCCAGCTGCGGCAGCGAGACAAAGTCACGCGGCGCGACCGGCAGCATGGCGCGCAGGCGCGTGCCGATATTGGCGCCCGCCACGTTCGACAGCAGCGCCTCATGGATGGCCAGTTGCGCCCATTGCGCGGCCAGGGTGTCGATCTGCGCATGCGCGACGGCGCCGCTGGCCAGCCAGCCGCCGGCGGCACTGTCGGCGGCCACGAGTGCCCATTTGATGCGCGTATTGCCGGCGTCGATCAGCAGCAGCATGTGCTTACTCCCCCAGCAGGCGCAAGGACACGTCGCCGGACATGACTTCCTGCAGGCCGCCATCGGTGCGCAGCAACAGCCGGCCCAGGTGATCCACGCCGGCCGCCACGCCTTGCTGCAGCAGCTGGCCGTTGTCGAGGATTTTCACGTGCTGGCCCTGCCAGGCATGCAGCAGGTTCCAGCGCTCCGTAAACGGCGCGAAGCCCGTGTCGTCGAATTCGGCCAGCACGCCGGCCAGGCGGCTGAGCAGCGCCGCCACCAGGGTATTGCGTTCCATCTGCGCCAGCCAGGGCACGGCCGAGACGCTGCGGCCGATCTGCCGTTCCAGCACATCGGGCATCAGCAGATTGATGCCGCAGCCGATGACAGCCCACACGCCGCCGTCGGGCGCCTGCTGCGTTTCGACGAGGATGCCGGCCAGTTTATGGCCATCCTTGAGCATGTCGTTCGGCCACTTCAGCTGCACCGGCACGCCCAGCGAGGACATGGTTTCGGCCAGCGCCACGCCGACGGCCAGCGGCAATCCCACCAGTTGATGCAGCGGTCCCTTGAAGCGCCAGGCCAGCGAGAACATCAGGCTGGCGTCCGCCTGCGACACCCACGGCCGTCCGGCGCGCCCCCGTCCGGCCGTCTGCTGTCCCGCGATGCGCAGGGTGGGGCCGGCCAGGGTGGCGCAGCGCGCCAGCAGGTCGGCATTGGTCGATCCCGTTTCGTCGACCACCTCTATGCATACGTGGGCGGCGCCCGTGGCGCAATGGGCGGCGATGGCCGCGCTGTTCAAGTCTGAGTGCTTCGTCATGGTAATAGGGTCAGTTGCGCGCCTTGTGCGGCGCATTCGCGAAGGCCCGGTCGTACACGGCATTGGGCAGCGCGCGCAGCAGCTTGGCGACGACGCCCATCTGCCACGGGATCACGCGGTAGCTGTCGCCGTCGGCGATGGCGCGCGCGGCGCGTGCGGCGAATTTTTCGGCCGGCATCAGGAATGGCATGCGGTAGGCATTGTGGCGCGTCATCGGCGTGTCGATGTAGCCGGGCGTGATGGTGACGACCTTGATGCCGGCCGGTTTCAATTCCAGGCGCAGCGATTCGCAGTAGCTGATGACGGCGGCCTTCGAGGCGCTGTAGGCTTCGGCGCCGGGCAGGCCGCGGATACCGGCCACGCTGCCGATACCCACCAGGCGTCCGCTGCCCTGGTTTTTCATGGCGGCGATGAAGGGCGCGAAGGTGGCGACGGTGGCCGTGACGTTGATGGCGATGAGGCGCGCGAAGGCGTCGAGGTCTTCCGCGTGTTCGCTCAGGGTGCCGTAGGATACGCCGGCGCTGGCGATGACGACGTCGATGCCGCCAGCATGGGCGATGAAGTCATCTGCCGCGCTTTTCAGGGCGGCGTGGTCGCAGACATCGACGGCGTAGGCGCGGTGGCGTTCAGGGTGGGGCAGGGAAGCGATCAGTTGCTGCAGGGTGTCGCCGCGGCGGGCCAGCAAGCCCAATTGGGCACCCTGGCGCGCGTACTGCAGCGCCAGGGCAGCGCCTAATCCGCTCGACGCGCCCGTGATGAAAACGCGATGCATCAGGCGATGCCCGGGCGCGCCAGGGAAGTGGCCATGCTTATTTCTTTTCCGCTTTGGCTTTCGCGACCAGCACGTCCATCACGGTGAGCGCCTGGGCGTTCAGCTGCTCTTCGTTCTTGGCCGACTTGCTGCCCTGATCGGCTTGCGAAGGCGATGTGATGTAGCGGCCATCGATGGCGATCATGGGCCAGAACGTGACGTTATAGCCCTGCATCATGGCGTCCGCACGGCGCACGCGGGCCGAGATGCCCATCGAGCGGTAGGTGTCGATGAACTTCTGGCGGTCCACGCCCTGCTTGGCGACGAAGTCGAAGACGGCGTCGTCGGTATTCAGGCGGTTGCGTTCCACGTGCATGGCGTGGAAGACGCTGGTGTGCAGCTTGTCGACCAGGCCCATGGCTTGCAGGGTGAAGAACAGCCGCTGCTGCGGCGCCACGCTCTCATCGCGCGACACGTGCACGCGCTTGAAGACGATGTTGTCGCCCTGTTTCTTGACCCAGGCGGCCAGCTGCGGTTCGAGCACGTTGCAATGCGGGCAGTAATAGGCGAAGAATTCCGTCACTTCGATTTTCTTGCCCGATTCCGTCGCCTGCGGCGTGTGCAGGGTTTCGTATTCGACGCCGTTCTTTGGGTCGGCCGGCGAGGCCGATGCGCCCATGGCGGCGGTGCACAGTGCGGCGGCGATCAGGATGTTCTTCAGAAAACGCATGCTGGTTCCTTATTTTTGGTTGCGGACGACGGCGACATCGATGCCGTTTTCAGACAGTTTGGTGCGCGCGCGGTTCATCGCTTCGAGCTGGTTGAACGGCCCGACGCGCACGCGGTGCAGCACGCCGGCATCGGTGCTGCGGTCGCTGATGGCCGCTTCGAAGCCGAGCAGCGCCAGTTTGCCGCGCGTGCTTTCGGCGTCCGACATGTCATGGAAGGCGCCGGCCTGCAGATAATAAATCCATTTGTCGCTGGCTGCATCGGCCTTGGCTTCTTTCACGTCGGCCTTCGCTTGCGGTGCTGGCGCCGCTGGTGCCGCCGCTGGCGTTTTCGGCGCCGGCTTGTCTTTCAACGTACCGATCAATTCCTGCAGCGCATCCGGTGGCGGCGCTTTCGGCTGCTGCGCTGGCGCTGGCGCCGGTGCGGCAGGCTGCGTTGGCGTGACGATCTCGCGTGGCTCCTTGGAGAAGTCGCGCGCTGCTTCCTTGGCCGCTTCCTTGTTGCCGTACATCGGCTTGTTCGGGTCGGCGATCTGGCCGGCCGTCGGTTCGGCCGATTTGCCGGCCTTGCCCGACTTGTCGGTGAACGGCGAGGCGCCCTTGGTGATCACCAGGGCGACCACGACGGCGATGCCCAGGCCGATGACCAGGCCGATGATGATGCCGACCAGGGTGTTGCCCTGCTGGCGCCGGGTCGAAGAGAAGCGGGAAACATGATTCATTGACGGTTTGACCTTCGCGATTACATTTTGTTTGGCGCGGACACGCCGATCAGTGCCAGGCCGTTGCGCAGTACCTGGCGCGCGGCGATGACGAGAGCCAGGCGGGCCATCTTGACGGCTTCGTCCTCGACCAGCACTTTTTCGGCGAAGTAGAAGCTGTGCAGGTTGGCGGCCAGGTCGCGCAGGTAGAAGGCGACTTGATGCGGTCCCAGTTCGGCTTGCGCGCGCGCCAGCATTTCCGGGTAGGCGGCCAGGGTCGCCAGCAGGGTCGCTTCGGTCGGCGCCGTGAGTGGGGACAAATCAACGCCGGCGATCGTGTTTTCATCGCCGCCCCAGTTTTCCAGGATGCGGCAGATGCGCGCATGCGCGTACTGCACGTAATAGACGGGGTTTTCATCGGTGGTTTTCAGCGCCACGTCGACGTCGAAGACGAATTCCGTGTCGGCCTTGCGCGAGATCAGGAAGAAGCGCACGGCGTCGCGGCCCTTGGCGATGTCGCCGCCGCCCGACCATTCGATCAGGTCGCGCACGGTCACGTAGGAGCCGGCGCGCTTCGAGATCTTGACCTCTTCGCCGTCCTTCATGACGGTGACCATCTTGTGCAGCACGTAGTCGGGGTAGCCTTGCGGGATGCCCATGTCGACCGCCTGCAGGCCGGCGCGCACGCGCGCGATGGTGCCGTGGTGGTCGCTGCCCTGGATATTGATGGCCTGCACGAAGCCGCGCTGCCATTTCACCAGGTGATACGCGACGTCGGGCACGAAATACGTGTAGGTGCCGTCCGTCTTGCGCATCACGCGGTCCTTGTCGTCGCCGAAGTCGGTGGTGCGCAGCCACAGCGCGCCATCCTGCTCGTAGGTGTGGCCGGCCTTGATCAGGGTTTCGACGGCGCTGTTGACCTTGCCGTCCGCGTACAGCGACGATTCCAGGTAGTAATTGTCAAACTTCACGCCGAAGGCCTGCAAGTCGATGTCCTGTTCGTTGCGCAGGTAGGTGACGGCGAACGGGCGGATCGAGTCGATGTCTTCCACGTTGCCATTGGCCGTGGCAGGCTGGCCATCGCTGGCCGAGACGGTCTTGCCGGCCTTGAAGTCGTTGGCGATATCGGCGATGTAGTCGCCGTTGTAGGCGGACTCGGGCCATTCGGCGTCGCCGGGCTTGAAGCCGCGCGCGCGCGCCTGCACGGAATTGGCCAGGGTCTGGATCTGCACGCCCGCATCGTTATAGTAGAACTCGCGCGTCACTTGGTAGCCTTGTGCGTCGAACAGCGAGGACAGGGCGTCGCCCAGGGCCGCTTGGCGGCCGTGGCCCACGTGCAGCGGACCGGTCGGGTTGGCCGAGACGAATTCCAGGATGACTTGCTTGCCGGCGCCTGCCGTGCTGCGGCCATAGCTGTCGGCTTCGCTCAAGATGGTTTTCACGACGGCCTGCTTGGCGGCGTTTGACACGCGCACGTTGATGAAGCCGGGACCGGCGATTTCCACTGCCTCGACCAGACCCTTGCCGGCCGGGTTGGCCAGCACGGCCGTCACGATGGTTTGCGCCAGTTCGCGGGGATTCTGTTTCAGCTGCTTGGCCAGTTGCATGGCGATATTGCAGGCGACGTCGCCATGCGATGCATCGCGTGGTCGCTCGAGCACCACGGTAGGCTCAAGCGTAGTGCCGGCCAGGACGGGAGCGAGGGCGGCCTGGAACAGGGCGATGATTTCTTGTTTCTGTTGGGCGAGCATGAGCAGGATGGCGGTGGAACCGCGTTAAGAATGAATAGAATGAATCAAAAAGCAAAACGGACGGCAAGTACACAAGCCGCCCAGACTGCGTTAATTATACTGGTTTGCTGCCGGGAACAATACGCCAGCCGGCAGTGTCCCCGTGCTTGCGCGTTTCACGATATTATCAGGACAGCATGCCCATGTTGGTGCGCGAAAACATCAGCATGGCGCATTCTGCTTGTATATATGCAGTTTTTTGCCGCAATTTACATGTATCGCTGCAATCGCTTGGGCCAGAGGGCGCCACAAACGCTACAATCGACCCTTTATTGATGACGCGCGGCCGCGACTTTGCCTCCATGCAGCCCGCCGCGCGCAGCCACACCGGATAACTATGAACAAGCGCCCCACGCTGAAATTGAAAACCAAGCCGGCGCCAGGCCAGGCTCCTGCCGCACCGAAATTGCGTCCCAGCTACCATCCCGACCTGAAACCGGTCTTGCAGCCAGGTTTCCAACCCGATTTGCGCGCCGACTCGCTGGCGTTTTGCCTGCTGGGCGCCGCCAATGCCGTAGCGCAAGTGCGTACGGGCACGGCCCTGCCGCAGGCGCTGGCCAAGGTGTTTACGCAATCGAACGCCAGCCCGCAGGCGCGCGGCGCCATCCAGGATATTTCCTACCGCACCATGCGCCAGCTGGGCCGCAGCGAAACCCTCGTCGGCCAGATGACGTCGAAGGCGCCCGAGCCGCCGATGCTCGCGGCCTTGCTGTGCTGCGCGCTGTCCTTGATGTCGGCCGAGCCGGGCGAGCAGCCGTATGAGGAATTCACGGTGGTCGACCAGGCCGTCACGGTGGCCACCTCGCACCCTGACCTGGCGCACGCCAAGGGCATGGTCAACGCCGTCTTGCGCCGTTTCTTGCGCGAACGCAAATCCTTGCTGGAAGCGGCCTTGCAGCAACCGTTGGCGCAATGGAATTATCCACAGTGGTGGATCGACTCGCTGCGCCTGGCCTATCCGCGCGACTGGCAAGCCATTTTGACGGCCGGCAATGCCGTGCCGCCATTGACCCTGCGCGTGAATCGCCGCAAGAGCACGGTCGAAGCCTACCTGGCCGTGCTGCAGGAAGCGGGCATCGCCGCGCGCCAGGTGGGACCGTTCGCCGTGCGCCTGGACAAGCCGATCGGCGTGGCCTTGATTCCCGGTTTCGAGCAGGGCGTCGTTTCCGTGCAGGATGCAGGCGCGCAACTGGCCGCACCGCTGCTGGACTTGCAGGACGGCATGCGCGTGCTCGATGCTTGCGCGGCGCCGGGCGGCAAGACCTGCCACATCCTGGAACTGGCCGACGTGCAAGTGACCGCCATCGACGCGGACGCCAAGCGTTTGCCGCGCATCGCGGAAAATCTCGAGCGTCTGGGCCTGGACGCCACCCTGAAGGCGCAGGATGCGCAATCGAGCGCGTGGTGGGACGGCCAGCAGTACGACCGTATCCTGGCCGACGTGCCGTGCACGGCCTCGGGCATCGTGCGTCGCCATCCCGATATCCGCTGGTTGCGCCGCAAGGGCGACGCGTTCCAACTTGCAACACTTTCATCCAAAATTCTGGACAACCTGTGGCAGATGCTGCGCCCCGATGGTAAATTGCTGTTCGTGACATGTTCATTGTGGCCGCAGGAGTCCGAGGCACAGGCGGCGGCATTTGCGGTGCGCAATAATGCGACCCGATTGACAGCGCCTGGCCAGCTGTTGCCGACCGGCAGCGCGGAGCAGGACCACGACGGTTTGTTCTATGCGCTATTCCAAAAAAATGCGGCTTGAGCGATTCGTCGAACCTTATCCTACGGACTACACCGGCACACCTGTGACAACACGACTCTTCCGACTCCTGGCCCTGCTGCTGATGCTGGCATGTACGATGCCACGCGCGCATGCCGCCGATATGGTCGAGATCACCCGTGCCTACATCGAGGCTAGCGAAGAGGGCTACAAGCTGGCCGCCACGTATTCCTTCGAGCTCAATCACGACCTCGATGATGCCGTCCAGCATGGCGTGCCCCTGTTTTTCACGACGGAAATCGAACTGACCCGGCCCCGCTGGTACTGGTTCGATGAAAAGGCCATCGTCGCGCGCCAGACCAGCCGGCTGTCGTACAACGTGCTCACGCGCCAGTATCATGTGTCGGGCGGCGGCTTGCAGCAAAGCTTTCCCACGCTCGACGATGCGCTGTTCCTGATCCGCCGCCCCAGCCGCTGGCTGGTGGCGCCGCGCGGCGCGCTGAAAGTGGGGCAGACGTATAACGTCACCTTGCGCATGGGCATGGACCGCGATTACCTGCCCAAGCCGATACAGGTCAATGCCTTCAATAACAGCGACTGGCGCCTGGCTTCGAATAAAAAAACCTTCTTGTATACGGCGGAGTAGTGAGTCAAGCATTGCGCTATCTGCTGGTGGTGGGCGGCGGCATTGTCAGTATCCTGCTGTTCCTGCTGGCGTCGGCTTCCGACAATTCCGGCTTTTTCGACCGTTACTACACCTGGCTGCTGGGCCTGAACGCGGCCGTGGCCGTATCCCTGCTGGCGCTGGTGGGCATTTCCCTGGCCCGCCTGTACGCGCGCTACAAGAGCGGCAAGTTCGGCTCCAAGCTGATGACGCGCCTGGTGATGCTGTTCGCCGCCGTCGGCATCCTGCCGGGTCTCGTGATTTTCCTTGTTTCCGTGCAATTCGTCTCCCATTCCATCGAATCCTGGTTCAACGTCAAGATCGAAGCGGCGCTGGAATCGGGGATTGAGCTGGGCCGTGCCGGCCTCGATGCGGCCTTGGTCGAGCTCGACCACCGGGGGCACAAGGCGGTCGAAGAAATGGGTGCCGACCCGGTGGCCGGCCCGGCCGTGCTGACCAGCCTGCTGCGCGAAGAGGGCATGCAAAATGCCATGCTCGTCAGCGGTGACGGCGTGCTGCTGGCCAGCGCCGGGCCGCACAGCGCGGCCGACTTGCCGACGCCGGCCATGCTGGTGCAGGCGGCCTCGCCGGCCGGCTATGCCTCGGCCGAAGGGGGGCTGGAGTTGCACGACGATGGCACGGAGTCGGGCGGCGGCGGTTTCCGCTCGGGCCTGCCAGCGTCGCTGGAAACGGCGGCCAGCCTGCGCCTGCGCGTGCTGGTAGCCGTGCCGGGGCCGTCCGTCTCGCCCCGCTACCTGCAACTGCTGCAGGCCGTGCCACCCAAGCTGGCGACGAATGGCGAAGTGCTGCGCGCCGCCTACAGCGAATACAAGGAACGTTTCGTCGCGCGCGTAGGTCTGCGCAAGATGTACATGGAAATCCTCACCTTGACCTTGCTGCTGGCCATCTTTGGCGCCATCGGCAGCGCTTTCCTGATCGCGGGCAATTTGGCCCAGCCCCTGCTGCTGCTGGCTGAAGGCACGCGCGCCGTGGCCGAGGGCGACCTGTCGCCGCGTCCCATCGTCGCTACCAAGGATGAACTGGGCACCCTGACACAGTCGTTCAACATCATGACGCGCCAGCTGCTCGATGCGCGCACGGCAGTGGAAAGCAACCGCGCCGCGCTGCAAAACGCCAAGGCCCACCTGGAATCGGTGCTGGCGAACATGTCGGCCGGCGTGATGGTGCTCGACGGCGACTTCAAGCTGGTGACTTGCAACGAGTCGGTCGAGCGCATCCTCCAGCATTCGGGCACGAGCATGGTGGGCCAGCCGCTGGCGCATATTGCTGGAATGGAAGAGTTTGGCGGCGCCATCATCAGCGCCTTCACGGCGCAAAGCGCGCAATCGGCGTCGGGCCGCAACCAGCAGCGTTTGCACTGGCAGCGGCAGATCGAGATTCCGCGCCGCCTGGGCAGCAGTGCCGACGAGCATGACATCACCCTGCTGGCGCGCGGCTCGCGCCTGCCGCTGGAGTCCGGCAGCGGCTACATCGTCGTGTTCGATGATATTTCCGACGTCATTTCGGCGCAGCGCTCGATCGCCTGGGGCGAGGTGGCGCGCCGCCTCGCGCATGAAATCAAGAATCCGCTTACGCCCATCCAGCTGTCGGCCGAGCGCCTGCAGATGAAGCTCGAAGGCAAGCTGGAGCAGCCCGATGCGGATCTGCTCAGCCGCGCCACCACCACCATCGTCAAGCAGGTCGATGCGATGAAGCGCATGGTCGACGACTTCCGCGACTATGCGCGCACGCCGCCGGCCGTGCTCGTGCCGCTGCGCCTGAACGAGCTGATCGAAGAGATACTGAACCTGTACCTGCGCGGCGACGATGGCGACATCATCCACCCGCTGCTGGCGCCGAATCTGCCGATGGTGATGGGCGATCCGACCCAGTTGCGCCAGGTGATTCACAACTTGCTGCAGAACGCGCAGGACGCCATGGCCGACCTGCCGCCGGACTCGCCGCATCCGCGGATTGACGTGAGGACGGAAGCAATTCATTATCGCAGTGCGGACGGCGGCGTGAATATCGCCGTGCGGCTGGCCATCACGGACAATGGTCCTGGTTTTGCACCAAAAATCCTGGCGCGCGCGTTCGAGCCGTATGTGACCTCGAAAGCCCGCGGCACGGGATTGGGCCTGGCGATGGTAAAGAAAATTATCGATGAACACGGCGGACGCATCGATATCGAGAACCGGGTCGACGGCAATGGCGCTTCGGTGGTCATTTTGCTGTTAAAGTTAGCTCCCGACACTCCTGCCCAGGAATTCCTGGCGTGAGGGTCTGGTTTAGTATTTAAAACACTAATAAAATCATAGTTGTCCGCCGCGTGCATCTTGTGCGCGACGGCCGGCGAAATGAGGAAGGCAAGACACGAATGGCAAACATACTCGTAGTGGATGATGAAATGGGTATCCGTGAGTTGCTCTCGGAAATTTTGGGCGACGAAGGACATGCTATCCAGCTGGCCGAAAATGCGCAGCAGGCGCGCGAAGCGCGTGCCGCCGGTGCGCCGGATCTGGTATTGCTGGATATCTGGATGCCCGACACCGATGGCGTCACCCTGCTCAAGGAGTGGCAGCGCGATGGCCTGCTGACCATGCCGGTGATCATGATGTCGGGCCACGCCACCATCGATACGGCGGTCGAGGCGACGCGCATCGGTGCCATGAACTTCCTGGAAAAACCGATTGCCCTGCAAAAACTGCTGAAGGCGGTCCAGCAAGGCTTGACGCGAGCCCAGGAAACCGTGCGCGCGCCGAGCGTGGCGCCGCGTCCCGTGGCGCCCGTGGTGGCAGAGGAAAGCAGCCATCCCGTGCCCAGCTTTGCCGGCAGCGCGCCGCAACAGCTGATGGTGCGCCCAGGCATCGCCGTACCGGCGGTGGCCGAAGGCCATGGCTACAACCTGTCGTTCGACTTGCCGCTGCGCGAGGCGCGCGATGCGTTCGAGCGCATGTATTTCGAACACCACCTGGGCCGCGAAGGCGGCAGCATGACCCGCGTGGCGGAAAAAACGGGCCTGGAACGCACCCATTTGTACCGCAAGCTGAAACAGCTGGGCGTCGAACCGGGCAAGCTGGCCAAGAAAGGCCTGTGACGTCAGCGGTACGGCGTCCGACGCCGCTGACCCTGGTCAGCGGTGGTCGCGCCGCCGAGCGCGAAGCGGCCATCGCGCAAGCCTTGCAGCCTGGCCACGCGACCGCCGTGATCCTTGAGGGTCTCGCCGACGGCAACGTCATCCTGGCCGACCTGGCCGAAGAAATTTCCCCTTCCTCATCGTTTCCATTGCAACTGTTGCGCATCGCGCCCGGTTGCCTGTGCTGCAGCGGCAATCTCGTATTGCGTGTAACATTAAATCGTCTGCTGCGCCATCCACCCGCGCGCCTGTTCATCAGCCTGGCCGACGCCTCGCATATCGAACAGCTGCGCACCTGGCTGACCGCCAGTCCCTACGATGTCCTGCTGGCGCTGGAACCGGACTTGATTGTTTCCTCAACGTAGTTTCCTGATCGTCTTACCGCAGTCGCAGTTTGCATCTCGTTACAACTCTGTAGCCCGCAGAGTGGCATTGCCGCTTGAAATGGCGGCGTGGGAACCCCACCTCTGTCCTGAAACCGCAAGAGTTTCTCTTGCTTGAGCGAAGGATGCAAAATGAACCTGATCTATAACAGCGAACAATATAGCGTCGTGGAATTCGGCGTCGATGGCGACCTGGAAGCCCTGCGCTTTGGCGGCTATGAAATCGTCGACAAGGGGGGCAAGCGAGAAACGTTTATCGCCGGCATCCTTGCGCAAAACTTCCGCCGTGACGTCACGGAATTGATCGCCAGCGAACCAAGCATGGAAGAGATCGATGAATTCTTGGGCAGCTACGATTCCCTCATGAGCCAGCCCGTCCTGTTGCACTGATGTGATGGCCATCGCCGCCATACCAATCCGCCAGGCGGCGTGGTATGGTGGCCGTGTTATCCAGCTGCAAACAGACCATGTGCCAACTTCTCGGAATGAATTGCAATGTCCCCACGGACATTGTCTTTAGTTTTACCGGCTTCGCCATGCGCGGCGGCCACACCGATACCCACCATGACGGCTGGGGCATCGCCTTTTTCGAGGGCGCCGGCGTGCGCCATTTCGTCGACCACCAGGCAGCCATCGCCTCGCCCGTGGCCGAACTGATCAAACGCTACCCAATCAAGTCGCGCAATGTCATCGCGCATATCCGCAAGGCCACGCAAGGCCAGGTGGCGCTGGAAAACTGCCACCCCTTCGTGCGCGAACTGTGGGGCCGCTACTGGGTCTTTGCCCACAATGGCGATTTGAAGGATTTCAACCCCGTGCTGACGGGCAGTTACCGTCCCGTCGGCTGCACCGACAGCGAACGGGCTTTCTGCTACCTGCTGCAGGAATTGCACGTACGTTTTGGCGATGCCCCGCCGGCCTTGCCGCAACTGCATGCCGCCCTGGCGCAGTTGTTGCCCGGCATCGCGGCCCACGGCACGTTCAACATGATGCTGTCGAGCGGCGAGACGCTGTTTGCCCATTGCTCGACCAGCTTGCACTATCTGGTGCGACAACATCCGTTCCCAACTGCTAAACTCTCCGATGAAGACCTGAGCGTGGACTTTTCCCAGGTGACGACGCCCCAGGACAGAGTGGCCGTGATCGTTACCCAGCCGCTGACGACGAATGAACAATGGACGGCGTTTGCGCCCGGCGAATTGAAATTATTTGTCGACGGGATGGTGCAAGACATGCCAGTGGCCTAATTTGTTGACGACAATACGCTGGATTGCTGCCAAAATACCCACAGCGCGGGCGGAATTCAGCTAAAGTATTGTCAATAGTGAACCTTGATGCGGGCGCGGCGCGGCCGGTGTCACTCGACGTGATTGATGAAGAGTTAATGATCGATATTTCCAGCAACGACATCACCCCGAAACCCTTGCGCGTGCGCGAGTTCTATCTGGGTCGACAACCTATCCTCGACCGCAACCAGGCCCTGTTCGGCTATGAGTTGCTATTCCGCAACGCTCCGGTCGGCCCCGCCAACATTACCAGCGACCTGTCCGCCACGGCGTCCGTCATCGCCCACGCCTCCCAACTGGGCATGGAAAAGGTCATTGGCGACGCGCTCGGTTTCGTCAACGTCGATGCCGACGTGATCATGAGCGACATCTTCGTCTTCCTGCCGCGTGAAAAAGTCGTGCTGGAAATCGTCGAATCGATGCCCGTCACGCCGGAAGTGCGCGCGCGCATCAGCGAACTGGTGGGCCATGGCTTCACCTTCGCGCTGGAAAACGTCGTTTCCGATACGGCGCAAGTGCAGGAACTGCTGCCGCTGGTGCAATACGTCAAGATGGACATGAGCACGGTCGACCCGAAAGTGCTGGCAGCGCTGGCGCCCCGTTTCAAGCAGGAAAACAAGAAACTGGTGGCGGAAAAGGTCGAGACGCGCGAAGAATTCAAGTCGGGCCTGGATCTGGGCTTCGATTACTTCCAGGGTTATTACTTTGCCAAGCCCGCCATCATGACGGGCAAGAAGCTGTCGCCGTCGCAACTGGCCGTCATGGAACTGATGACCCTGGTGACGTCGGACGCCGACAACATGGATATCGAGCGCGCCATCAAGCGCGACGTGTCCCTGGCCCTGAACCTGCTGCGCCTGGTCAATACGCCGGCCGTCGGCGCGCGCCAGCGCATCGATTCGCTGAGCCAGGCCGTGACCGTGTTGGGCCGCCGCCAGCTGCAGCGCTGGCTGCAAATCATGTTGTACGCGGAGCCAAGCAAGCGCGGCCATAGCATGACGCCGCTGCTGATGCTGGCCACCACGCGCGGCCGTTTGCTCGAATTGCTCGCACATAAGCTGCGCCCGAACCACGCCCACTCGGCCGATATCGCCTTTACGGTCGGCATCATGTCCTTGATGGATACCCTGTTCGGCGTGCCGATGTCGGAAATCCTCAGCCAGATCGAAGTGATCGACGAAGTGGCTGAAGCGCTGCTGTCGCGCGAGGGATTCTACGGCGACCTGCTGCGCCTGGCTGAATGTATCGAGCGCATCGAAGACATGGAAGGCGAGATCGTACCAACCTTGCGCGACCTGGCCATGTCGCCGGACGATCTGGTGGAGCTGGAAATGGCCGCCTATGAATGGAGCGATAACGTTGTAAGGTATGCGCTGTAGGTCGGATTAGGCCCAACGGGCCGTAATCCGACAACGGTGTTGGCGATGACTGTGCTGGTGTCGGATTACGCGCAAGCGCTAATCCGACCTACGCGACCCGTCCAAAAAAACAGCCCTGCACGGCGTCGCCGTAGCAGGGCTTTTTTACGCCGCTACGCGGCCGCACCAGGCCAGTGCTTGTGCAGCTCGGGGTCGGTGCGCAGTTCCCACAGGGCCAGCACGACGACGGCGATACCGACGAGCAGCTCGTTCCACATGACGACGGGCTGATCGGCCAGCCGCAGGATCCACGGCGAGGCGGCGACCCAGACGCCGACGAGCAGGTTGACGACGACGGCCCAGAAATAGGTCTTGTACAGGTCGAAGGCGGCCAGCGCGGCGATCACCAGGCCCGAGACAAAGGCATTGATCATCTGCGGCGAGCCTTCGGGATAGGAAAAGGCCCAGGGCGAGACGATCAGCCATAGGCCCAGCAACAGGATCACTTGGTCCTGCCAGCGTTTCAGTTTGAAGTTGGTTGCCATATATCCTCCTTAGCCAGTCAGGGAACGGGCCGGAGCGGGCATGCAGCATGCCGGCCGGCATACTGCGTTAGTGCGCTGCGGCGCGCGGAAAGTTCCGCGCGCCTCGTGCTGATATTATGACAGATTGGGCGCCAGCCAGCGTTCCACGTCCTCGATATTGGTGCCACGGCGCTTGGCCATGTCTTCCACCTGGTCCATGCCGATCTTGCCGACGACGAAGTATTTTGACTCCGGATGAGCGAAATAGAAGCCGGACACGGCTGCACCGGGGAACATGGCATACGATTCCGTCAGCTGCATGCCGATTTCCTCGGCCTGCATGACCTCGAACATCTGTTTCTTGACCGTGTGCTCGGGGCAGGCCGGGTAGCCGGGCGCGGGACGGATGCCCACATATTTCTCGGCGATCATGTCGTCGTTGCCCAGATGCTCGTCCGGCACATAGCCCCACAAGTCCTTGCGCACGCGCTCGTGCAGGTATTCGGCAAACGCCTCGGCCAGGCGGTCCGCCAGCGATTTCAACATGATGGACGAGTAATCGTCGTGCGCATCCTCGAAGCGCTTTTCGTATTTCTCGATGCCCAGGCCGGACGTCACGGCAAACATGCCGATGTAATCCTTCACGCCCGATGCCTTCGGTGCGATGAAGTCGGCCAGGCACTGGTTCGGACGCTGCACGCCGTCGACCACGGGTTTGACGCCTTGCTGGCGCATGCCGTAGTAGGTAAATGCCACGGTACTGCGCGTATCGTCCGTGTACACCTCGATATCGTCGTCATTGACGCTGTTCGCCGGCAGCAGGGACACGACGCCATTGGCCGTCAGCCAGCGCCCGTCGATGAGTTTTTTCAGCAAGGCCTGTCCTTCCGCGTACACCTTGGTGGCCGCGTCGCCCACCACTTCATCGGTCAAAATGGCGGGGAAGGGGCCGGCCAGGTCCCAGGTCTGGAAGAACGGGCCCCAGTCGATGTAATTGGCCAGGGTGGCCAGGTCGACGTTTTTAAAGACGCGGCGGCCGATGAACTTCGGTTTCACGGGCGTGCAGGCGCCATCGAAGGGCACGACCATCCGGTTGGCGCGCGCTTGCGCCAGCGGCAGGATGGGCAGGACCTTCTTGTTGGCGTGCTGCTCGCGGATGCGTGCGTAGTCGAGTTCGATGTCTTCCACATACTTGTCGCGCTGCTCGGGCGTCAGCAACGATTGCGCCACGGACACGGAACGCGAGGCGTCCGGCACGTAGATCACGGGGCCTTCGTAGTTGTGCGCGATTTTCACGGCCGTGTGGGCGCGGCTGGTGGTGGCGCCGCCGATCAGCAGGGGAATCTTGAGCATGCGGAAATGTTCGTCGCGCTGCATTTCCTTGGCGACATACGCCATTTCTTCCAGCGACGGCGTGATCAGGCCCGACAGGCCAATGATGTCCGCGTTTTCTACCTTGGCACGGGCGAGGATTTCCGAGCACGGCACCATCACGCCCATGTTCACCACTTCGAAGTTATTGCACTGCAGAACGACGGTGACGATATTCTTGCCGATGTCATGCACGTCGCCTTTCACGGTCGCCATGATGATCTTGCCCTTCGGCTTGGCGACGATGCCCGTGCGTTTTTCTTCCAGCAGCTTTTCTTCCTCGATAAACGGAATCAAATGGGCCACGGCCTGTTTCATCACGCGCGCCGATTTCACCACTTGCGGCAGGAACATCTTGCCCTGGCCAAACAGGTCACCGACCACGTCCATGCCGGCCATCAAGGGGCCCTCGATCACGTGGATGGGGCGGCCGCCATTGTGCAGCAGTTCCTGGCGCGCTTCTTCCGTGTCTTCCACGATGAATTGCGTGATGCCGTGCACCAGCGCGTGCGACAGGCGCTCCTGCACCGTGCCTTCGCGCCAGGCCAGGGTTTGCGCTTCGGCCTTGCCGCCTGCCTTCAGGGTGCCGGCAAACTCGATCATGCGTTCGGTCGAATCTTCGCGGCGGTTCAGCACCACGTCTTCCACGCGCTCGCGCAGTTCCGGGTCCAGGTTGTCGTACACGCCGACCATGCCGGCGTTGACGATGCCCATGGTCATGCCCGCCTTGATCGCGTGGTACAGGAAGACGGTATGGATGGCTTCGCGGGCTGGATCGTTGCCGCGGAAACTGAAGGACACGTTCGATACGCCGCCCGAGATCTTCGCGTACGGCAAGTTTTCCTTGATCCAGCGCGTGGCGTTGATGAAGTCGACGGCGTAATTGTTGTGCTCTTCGATACCGGTGGCGACGGCAAAGATATTTGGATCGAAAATGATGTCTTCAGGCGGGAAGTCCAGCGCATCGATCAGCAGGTGGTAGGCGCGCGCGCAAATTTCGATCTTGCGCTCGAAGGTGTCGGCTTGCCCCTTTTCATCGAAGGCCATGACGATGACGGCCGCGCCGTAGCGGCGGCACAGTTTCGCCTGGCGCAGGAATTCCTCTTCGCCTTCCTTCATGGAAATCGAGTTGACGATGGCCTTGCCCTGCACGCATTTGAGGCCCGCTTCGATGACCGACCATTTCGACGAGTCGACCATGATGGGCACGCGCGAAATATCGGGTTCCGAAGCGATCAGGTTCAAAAAGCGCGTCATGGCGGCCAGCGAATCGAGCATCGCTTCGTCCATGTTGATGTCGATCACTTGCGCGCCGTTTTCCACCTGCTGGCGCGCCACGGACAAGGCTTCGTCGTATTGCTCGTTCAGGATCATGCGCGCGAACGCCTTCGAGCCCGTGACGTTGGTGCGTTCGCCCACGTTGACGAACAGCGACGCGTCATTGACGACGAACGGTTCCAGGCCGGCAAGGCGCAAGTCGTGCGATGGGGCCGGCACGGTGCGCGGCGTGTTTTTCGACAGCAATTCGCCGATGGCGGCAATGTGCTCGGGCGTGGTGCCGCAGCAGCCGCCGGCCATGTTCAAAAAGCCCGCGTCGGCAAATTCACGCAGCAGGGCCGATGTGTCGGCTGGCAACTCGTCAAAGCCCGTGTCGCTCATGGGGTTGGGCAAGCCCGCGTTCGGGTAGATGCACACGAAGGTGTCGGCGATCTTGGCCAGCTCTTCCGCGTACGGGCGCATCAGGGCGGCGCCCAGCGCGCAGTTCAGGCCGATCGTCAGCGGTTTCGCATGGCGTACGGAATTCCAGAAGGCGGGCACGGTCTGGCCCGACAAAATGCGTCCCGAGGCGTCCGTGACGGTGCCCGAAATCATCAAGGGCAGGCGCACGACGGTCGGGTTTTGCTCGTAGAACAGGTCGATGGCGAACAGGGCCGCCTTGCAGTTCAAAGTATCGAAAATGGTTTCCACCAGCAGCACGTCGGCGCCGCCTTCCACCAGGCCCTGCGTCTGCTGCAGGTAGGCGGCCACCAGCTGATCGAAGGTGACGTTGCGCGCGGCCGGGTCGTTCACGTCGGGCGAGATCGACGCCGTCTTTGGCGTGGGCCCGAGGGCGCCGGCGACAAAGCGCGGCTTGTCCGGCGTGGAATACTTGTCGCAGGCGGCGCGCGCCAGCTTGGCCGCCTGCACGTTCATTTCATAGGCCAGGTGGGCCATGTGGTAATCGTCTTGCGCGATCGTCGTGGCGCCGAAGGTATTCGTTTCTATCAGGTCGGCGCCGGCCGCCAGGTAGCGCTCGTGGATTTCCTGGATGATGTGCGGCTGCGTCAGGGTCAGCAGTTCATTGTTGCCCTTGACGAACAGTTCGCGCGCGCCACTGTCGGCCGGCGCGGCGAAATCGATGAAGCGGCCGGCGGGACCGCCACGGTACGCTTCTTCGTCGAGCTTGTACTGCTGGATGATCGTGCCCATGGCGCCGTCGAGGATCATGATCCGCTGCGCCAGAATGGCGCGCAAGGTGGCTTCGGTCGGGGACATGGAGGGGATCACGGTATCGTTCATTTCATGCTTTCAATAGGCAAACGGGCGGCGGCGCGGCGACAGGACTGTACGAGGCGGTTGCGGGTCAGCAGGATCAGCTGACGGAGTGTGCCGGCCGGGTAGGGCAGGCAGAAGGTGGCAATCGCCTGATTTCACCGGGTCTAAAATTATACGGCATCAGGCTGCTTTGGTTTTAAGCAAAAGCGGCCGTTCACCCCACGGCAGGCCTGCTTGCAACACATTGCAACACATCAGCTTGCGCCAAGCCTGCTTCTGAAAATTACATTCCTGAAAATCTTGCTCAAAACGTTAATTTTTGCATCAAAATTGGCAGGAAGATATGGCGCTCTAGGCTGTGGAAAAATTTCCACATTATTTGCGCCATCTCAGAATCTTTTTAATGAGTTGAATAGCAATAGCTGCCAAGGAAAATAATCTTGATTTAAGACAAGACAGAGTGACGCTAGTAATTCCTAGAATAAAGCTTTCCAAGTAGATACTTTAACTATTATCAAAACCAATTGAATCAAAAGCATTAATAGTTGTCTTTGGGAATCGAATTAACCCATAATATGGGTTCTTTGAAATCACATTCTCACCAAAAGTCACCAATATGTCACATTTCTCCCGTGTCCTCCCCGGCATCGCGCTGCATCAACATGGTTGCCAGCCATGAAAAACCATCTGCTTGTAGCATTGTTTGTCGTGCTGGGCTTGTCCGCTTGCGGCGGGGGCGGCGGTGGCGGTGGTGACACGGTGGTGGCGACCACGTCGGGCAATCCCGCCGTGATTCCTGCCGTGACGGCTGTCTCGGCGGCGAATGTCGCCGTGGGCGGCAGCCTGGTGGTGACGGGTACGAATCTGAGCCGCGTGACGGCGTTCCAGGTGGGCGGCGTGAACGTTGCCGCCAGCGCCAGCAGCGACACCAGTGTGACCCTGGCCATGCCGGGCGTGCCAGTTACGGGCGCCTTGAGCCTGGTCAGCGCCAGCGGTACGGCGACCACCAGCTATAACGTGAACGTGTACCTGCCGCTGAGCGTGAGCAGTGTTGCGCCGGCAACGGGCGGCGTCGGCTCCAGCGTGACGATCGCGGGCGGCGGCATGGGCGCCGTGACGGCGGTGCAGTTCGGCAATGGCGCGGCGGCAACGCCGCAAAGCCAGACGGCCGGCAGCGTGACGGTGGTGGTGCCAACGGGCGCGGCGACAGGTGCGCTGACGGTGCGCGGTCCCTACAACGATGTGGCCAGCAGCGACACGTATACGGTCTTGGCAAACGTGGCAGTGACGTCGATCGCGTCGGCCGTCAACGGCGCGACCTTGTCGGTGACGCTGCAGGGCAGCAATCTCGACCAGGTCAGCTCGGCCACGGTGGGCAGTACGCCAGCCGTCATCGTCAGCGCCAGTGCCAGCCAGCTGGTGTTGTCCGCGCCAGCGTCGGCAACGGGCAGCGTGATGCTGTCGGCCGCTTCGCGCATCGCCGTGAATGCGGGCACGGTGTCGGCCTTTACCCTGGGCAGCATTGATTTCGCGCAGGTACTGAATCTGAATTCCAGCAATGCAGCCTTGCGCCTGACGCGCGGCAAGCCGGCCGCCGTGCGCGTGTCCGTGCTGGCCACGCAAACAGGCCAGGCCAGCCCGGCCGTGACCTTGAATGCGACGGCCGCCAATGGCAGCAACCTGGGCAGCATCACCATGAGCGGCCCGTCGGTCCTGCCGACGTCGAAAAGCGATTACAGTTTCAATGGCAATTTCAGTGCAGTCCTGCCTTCCGGCTGGATCTTGCCCGGCGTGCGCGTGCGCGTGACGGCCGTGGGCAATGACGGCGTGCAAGTGAGCCAGGAAGCGGCGCCCGTGGTGGCCAGCCTTGCCAGGATCCGCCTGGTGCTCGTGCCCTTGAGCACCGATGATGGCGTGGCGCAACTGCCTGACGCCGAGGTGATCCGTGCCGCGCTGCTGCGCGTGTATCCGTATGCGGCGGAAAATATCAGCATCACCACGCGCGCTGCGCTGAGCATGCCTGGCAGCAGCACGGCCGACAGTTGGTGGAGCGATACCCTGGGCAAGCTGGAAAACCAGCGCGCGCTGGAAGACCGCGGTGCCTATTATTATGGTTTTGTGCCAAGAATGTCCTCGACGCGTGCCGCCGGCCTCGCCTACATCAACGTCGCTGGCAGCAGCAACGACTTCACGTCGGCCATCGGCCTGGACGCCAAGTTCAACAGCATTGCCTCCGTCGATCCATTCGGCAATAGCTGGCCTGAATGGCTGACCACGCTTGTGCATGAGCTGGGCCACAACCACTCGCTGCAGCACGTTGCCTGCGGCGGTCCAGCCAACGCGGCCACCGACTACCCGTATGCGAATGGCGATCTGGGCCCGCAACCGTTGTACAACAGCAGCTATGCGGGCAGCATTGGCCAGTTGAGCAAGGCAGTCTATGGCAGCACGCCGATGAAGGACGTGATGAGCTATTGCAGCGGCGCCTGGTTCTCCGACTACAGCTATGTGCGCGTGCAGCAATTCCTGGAGAAACGCAGCACGCAGGTTTCGGGCAGCAATGTGCTGGCCGCCAGCATGTCCGTGGCCGAGAATGGCTATCTGACGATTTCCGGCCGCATCACGCCAAACGGCGTGGTCTTGCGCCCAGCCGTTGCCTCGTCCACGCGTGTGGGCGCAGCGGCCAGCGGCAGCGGCCATGCTTATACCTTGCGCGTGTTGACGGCGTTGGGACAGACTATCGACTTGCCCTTCGATGGCGTCTCCCTGGCCGACCATGGCGGCAACGCCATGAGCCATTTCCGCGTCAGCTTCGCCAACCCGGGCGACATCAGCGACGTGCAAGTGCTGCAAAATGGCAAGGCTTTGGCCAAGCTGGAGCGCCCGGCGCGCCGCAGCAAGGTCGCCGCCAACGATGCCACGTTCGATGCGGTACAAAGCGGCGGCAAGCTGGCGCTGGTCTGGAATGCCGAGGTGGAACCGTACGCCGCCGTGCTGCACGTGGCCGCCGATGGCCGCAAGACGGTGGTCGCCAGCGACTTGACGGGTGGCAAAGCCAGCGTCGACGTCAGCGCCTTGCCGGCCGGTGGCCGCTTCGAGGTCAGCCTGTCGTCGTCCGTGGGCGCACGCCTGATGAAGGTGCAGCGCCGCTAAGCAAGGGAGCTCGATGCAACAAGGGCTTGCCGCGGCAAGCCCTTTTTTTATGCGCGCAGGCATTGGTGCATAAACTGCACAGATCCTGTGCCTGGCGGGGGCTGCCATTGCCGCCGCCGTCTTCCTAGAATGGGATTCTTATCCACTTGCGGAGCATCCCATGCCCATCCTGAACCTGCGTTTATCCACGCCACCCGATGCGCGCCAGTCGGCCGCCATCGCCGCCACCCTGAGCCAATTGACGGCGCAACTGTTGCACAAGGCGCCCGAACTGACGTCCGTGGCGATCAGCCATCTTGACGCGGCGCACTGGTTTGTCGGCGGGCCATCGTTGCAGGCGCAAGGCAAGGCCAGTTTTTTCCTCGATATCCTGATCAGCGATGAAACGAATACGGCGGCGGAAAAAGCCGCGTATATCGCCGCCGTGTTCGCCGCCATGCACGAGTATCTCGGCGCCTTGCATGAGGTCAGCTACATCCACGTGCACGACGCGCGCCAGGCGGCCTGGGGCTACGGGGGCTTGACGCAGCAGTTCCGCGCCGTGCGCAAGGCGCTGCAGCAGGCCTGATCAATCCCAGCGGCGATTTTGATAGTGTTGCACGGCAAAATCGACGAAGACCCTGACCTTCGGCGACAGCTGGCGGCTGTGCGGATACAGCGCGTACAAGGTGCGTGGACGCAAGGTGTAGCCGGGCAAGACTTCCACCAGCTGGCCGCTGCGCAGTGCGTCGCGCACGATGAAGCCGGCGGCGCTGGCAATCCCCATGCCGCCCACGGCCGCTTCGCGCAGGGCAACACTGGTATTGGCTTGCAGGCTGCCGCGTAAGGCCACCTTGTGTGTGGCGCCGTCACCATCGGTGAACGACCATTCCGCCGGCTTCTCGCCGGAGGTGTACATCAGGCAATTGTGCTGCGCCAGGTCTTGCGGCGTGGCCGGATGGCCATGGCGGGCCAGGTAGGCGGGCGAGGCGACGGCCACCGTGCGGCTGCTGGCCAGCTGGCGCGCCACCAGCGTGGAGTCGGGCAAGCCGCGCGCCAGGCGCAGCGCCACGTCGAAGCCATCATCGATCAGGTCGACGATGCGGTCATTGCAGACGAGATCGATGTGGATGTGCGGGTATTGGCGGCTGAAATCGGGCAGCCAGGCGGCCAGTTCCAGGGTGCCGAAAGCCATCGGCGCATTGATGCGCAAGCTGCCGGATGGCTGTGCCTGATGCATGGCGACGGCGCGGTCGGCCGCATCGAGGGCGTCAAGGATGTCGCGGCTGGCCAGATAGTATTCCTGGCCGGCGGCCGTCAGGGCGAAGCGGCGCGTCGTGCGGTTGAGCAACTGGGCGCCCAGCTGGCTTTCCAGCTGGCGCACCTGGCGCGAGACGATGGAGTGGGAAATGCCCAGCGCGGCGCCGGCGGCCGTGAAGCTGCCCAGTTCCACGACGCGGCGCAAGGCGCGCAGGGCGGTCAGCTGGTCCATGGGCGCTTGTTGCCGGTATTAAACGAAGCGCTTGCCTTCGAGGGGGAAGCCCTTGATGAACTCGGCTGCGGGCAGGCGCTTGCCACCCGGTTTCTGCAGTTCCGTCAGACGCAAGGAACCATTGCCGCAGGCCACGACGATGCCGTGCTGGGCGTCGGCCGCCAGTACCTGGCCTGGCGCTTCCTTGCTGTCCGCCTCGATCACCTCGGCGGCCCAGATCTTGATGGTGACGCCATCGACCTGGCCGCAGGCGCCGGGAAACGGATTGAAGGCGCGGATTTTCAGGCCCAGTTCCAGCGCCGGCAGGCTGAAGTCGAGCGCCGCTTCTTCCTTGGCGATCTTTGCCGCGTAAGTGACGCCCGCTTCCGGCTGCGGCACGGCTTCGAGCGGTTGCTGCTGCATCTTGCGCAGGGTTTCGACGATCATCTTGCCGCCCAGCGTGGCCAGCTTGTCGTGCAAGGTGGCGGTGGAGTCGCCCGCTTCGATGGGCGTGCGCTCGATGGCCAGCATGGGGCCCGTATCGAGGCCTTCTTCCATCTGCATGATGGTCACGCCCGTTTCATCGTCGCCCGCTTCGATGGCGCGGTGGATCGGTGCGGCGCCGCGCCAGCGCGGCAGCAGGGAACCGTGGATATTGATGCAGGGTTTGATGTCGAGGGTGCTGCGCGGCAAGATCAAGCCGTAGGCCGCCACCACCATCACGTCGTAGTCGGTCGCCAGCAGGCGCTCGTGGGCCGCTTTCGCTTCGGCGGCGTGCTGCGGGTCCTTGCTGTCCATGCGCAGGGACAACGGTTGCAGCACCTCGATGCCGTGCTGCTGCGCATACTGCTTGACGGCCGAGGCGTGCAGTTGCATGCCGCGTCCGGCAGGGCGGTCAGGCTGGGTCAGCACCAGCGGAATTTCGAAGCCCGCTTCATGCAAGTCTTTCAGGGCCGTGGCGGCGAATTCAGGCGTGCCTGCGAATATCACTTTCATATGGTTCCTTGACGTGAGGTGCGCAGGCCCGCTCCCGAAGGCGCCAGGCTGGCGTGGTGTAACGACTACTGTTGCTGCTTAGTCTATCAGCTGTACTGCAAAAACTCCTTGAACACCTTACAAAACCGTAGCGAGCGGAAGCGAATTGTGGCTGAGAAGCGGAACTGTGCTTGAGCACAGTGAGCATCGCAGGCCGCAAGTCGCGACGCGCAGTAGGTTTGGTCAGGTGTTTTCAGAAACGGCGGTTCTGCGCACGCAGACTCGCTTCGCGCTCGAGACCACGGATTTCCTTGATCATCTTGGTCTTGATGCGGTTGCGCTTGAGCGGCGACAGGTATTCGACGAATACCTTGCCCAGCAAATGATCCATCTCATGCTGGATGCAGACGGCCAGCAAGCCATCGGCTTCCAGCTCGTACTGTTTGCCGTGGCGGTCCAGGGCACGCACCTTGATGCGGGCCGGGCGCTCGACGCCATCGTAGACGCCAGGCACGGACAGACAGCCTTCGTCGTAGACCTGCTTTTCTTCGCTGGCCCAGGTGATTTCCGGGTTGATGAAGACTTGCAGCTGGTTTTTCTCTTCGGTGGTGTCGATCACCATCATCTGGATATGTTCGTCCACTTGCGACGCGGCCAGGCCGACGCCAGGCGCGTCGTACATGGTTTCTGCCATGTCGTCGATCAAGGTTTGCAGGCGCGCGTCAAATTCGGTGACGGGCTTGGCGATCGTGTGCAGGCGAGGATCGGGGTAACGCAGGATATTTAATATGGACATACGGATTCGACTGGTTAAGGTGGGCGCCGGTGCGCCGGATTATTCATGCCTGGGCCATGCGGACGATGGCAGGGCTATTTTATTTTTGAGTACGCTACGGTTGGGCGCGTATGGCGCAACGGCGCGGCAGATGCGTTTGCCAGTGCGTCGATTAGTTTGCTGCAAAGGGAAATTTTATCACAGACACCCATTTCCCTGTGGATGACGGGCCGTTTTGCACGGCCATTGCACGCATTGTTGCGCGCGTCGGTATCGCGTGCGCGCCGTGGCGCTAGCATGGGATGGCACAGTACACAGTGAGGTTGTCATGCATGCAATTGCAACGACGGCAGACACGGCCATGGAACTGGCGGGCTGGCTGCGCCTGCAGCACCTGCCCGGCGTGGGGCCGGTGGCGGCGCGTGCCTTGCTGGCCCGCTTCGGCCTGCCGCCGCAAATCTTTGCCACACCGTTCGAGGCCTTGCGCGAGGTGGTGCCGGCCAGCGTGGCGCGCGCCATCGTGCAGCCGCCCAAGCCGGTGGCCAACAGCCAGCTGGCGCTTACCCTGCAGTGGCTGGAGCGGCCCGGCAATGCCGTGCTGACCCTGGCCGATGCCGCGTATCCGCCACTGTTGCTGGAAATCGCCGATCCGCCGCTCTTGTTATATGTGCGGGGGCGGGCGGAACTGCTGTCGTGTCCCGGCGTGGCCATCATCGGCAGCCGCAATGCCAGCGCGCAAGGCATGCAGAATGCGGCCGCTTTCGCGCAAGCCCTCAGCGTGGCAGGCCTGACCATCATTTCCGGGTTGGCGCTGGGCATCGACACGCACGCGCACGAGGGCGGCTTGCGCGGCGCGGGTGCCACCGTCGCCGTGATCGGCACGGGCGCCGATCTGGTGTATCCACGTCGCAACCTTGATCTGGCGCAAAGAATTGCAGAACAGGGCTGCATCGTCAGCGAGTATGCGCTGGGCTTGCCGGCCATGCCCGGTAACTTTCCGCGCCGCAACCGCCTGATCAGCGGCCTGGCGCGCGGCGTGCTGGTGATCGAGGCGGCGGCGCAGTCAGGTTCATTGATCACGGCGCGCCTGGCCGGCGAGCAGGGGCGCGACGTGTATGCCTTGCCCGGTTCCATCCATGCCACGCTGGCCAAGGGCTGCCATGCGCTGATCAAGCAGGGCGCCAAGCTGGTCGAGTCGGCCGATGACGTGCTGCAAGAGTTGCAGTGGCTGGGTAGCGCCCCCGGCGTGCCGGCGGCGGTGGAAGACGAGACGCCGCTGCTGGCCGCGCTGGGCCACGATCCCCTCGATGCCGATACCCTGGCCGCGCGCAGCGGCCTGGCCATGGGCGCGCTGATGGCTGAATTGCTGGCGCTGGAGCTGGCGGGCCGGGTCGAACGCTTGCCCGGAGGACTGTTTCAACGCTGTAAATGACAGCTTGTCACTTGTGTGGCGGGCTTGCCGCACGGGTGCGCTTTGTCTGTGCGCACCCTTGTGTCTTAGCGAGCTTAGCTGCTAGAGTAGAGCCATGTTTGATATCCTGGTGTACCTCTACGAGACTTATTATCGCCCCGATGCCTGCCCCGAGCCGGCAGTCCTGGCGCGCAAACTGTCGGCCGTCGGTTTCGACGACGTGGAGATTTCCGAAGCGCTCGTGTGGCTGACGGACTTGAACGCCATGGCCGGCGTCGAACAGACCCTGACGGCCAGTTCCACGGGCACGCGCTTCTATGTGCAGCAGGAAAGCGACGTGCTGGGCACGGCTGCCATCGGTTTCATCCAGTTCCTCGAAAGCGCCAAGGTACTTTCGCCACTGCAGCGCGAAATCGTCATCGAACGGGCGCTGGCGCTCGACGAGGCACCCGTTTCGCTGGGCAAGCTGAAAGTCATTGTGCTGATGCTGCTGTGGAGCCAGGGCAAGGAACCGGATGCCCTGATGTTCGACGACCTGTTCGTCGACGATGAAGACCTCCCGCCGCGCCTGCTGCACTAATATATAACCATATTCTTCGCTGCCTGTCCGACCCTGGCGCCACCGCCGCGCCATCCCCTTTACTATGTGCTGCACCAGCGCGCACGCCAGGCCATTGTGTTTGCGCCTGCGCATTCTTGCTTGCAGATAACTTGCCGAATTCTTCAATAGGCGCTTATCATTGGCCGCTTGACAAGACCACAAGTCACTGTGCCTTGCGCAGACAAAAGCGTCGGCGCCTGGCAATGCACTGTATGATGCGCATGCTGAAACTATCCTAGAGCATTTTTCGAGACTAAAAAATATGACAAAAACCCTCATCATCGCCGAGAAGCCTTCTGTCGCGAACGATATCGCGAAGACGCTTGGCGGCTTTACCAAGCACGATGAGTACTTTGAATCGGATGAATACGTCCTGTCGTCGGCGGTCGGCCACTTGCTGGAGATCGCCGTACCGGAAGAATTCGACGTGAAGCGCGGCAAATGGAGTTTCGCGCACTTGCCGATGATTCCACCGTATTTCGCGCTGAACCCGATCGCCAAGACGGAAGCGCGCCTCAAAGTATTAAACAAGCTGATCAAACGCAAAGACGTCACCACCCTCATCAACGCATGCGATGCGGGGCGCGAAGGCGAGCTGATTTTTCGCCTGATCGCGCAAAATGCGAAAGCCAAGCAACCGGTCAAGCGTTTGTGGCTGCAGTCGATGACGCCGGGCGCCATCCGCGACGGTTTCTCGCACCTGCGCAGCGACGAAGAAATGCTGCCGCTGGCCGATGCTGCCCGCTGCCGTTCGGAAGCCGATTGGCTGATCGGTATCAATGGCACGCGCGCCATGACGGCGTTCAATTCGAAAGAAGGCGGCTTCTACCTGACGACCGTGGGCCGCGTGCAAACGCCAACCCTGTCCATCGTCGTCGAACGCGAAGACAAGATCAAAAAATTCGTGCCGCGCGACTTCTGGGAAGTGCGCGCCGAATTCGTCTGCGCGGCCGGTATCTATGAAGGCCGCTGGCTCGACACGAAGTTCAAGAAGGACGAGAACGACCCCGAGAAGCGCGCCGAGCGCCTGTGGAGCAAGACGGCTGCCGACTCGATCGCCACCGCCTGCCGCGGCCGCCAAGGCATCGTCACGGAAGAGTCGAAACCGACGACCTCGATGGCGCCTGGCCTGTTCGACCTGACCAGCCTGCAGCGCGAAGCGAACTCGCGTTTCGGCTTCTCCGCCAAGAATACCCTGGGCCTGGCCCAGGCGCTGTACGAAAAGCACAAGGTGCTGACGTATCCGCGTACCGATTCGCGCCACCTGCCGGAAGACTACATGCCGACCGTGCTGCAGGCGCTGGAAACGGTCAAGGAAAACAGCAACTACCACCAGTTTGCCAAGCAGATCATCGACAAGGGCTGGGTCAAGCCGAACAAGCGCATCTTCGACAACACGAAGATCTCGGATCACTTCGCGATCATCCCGACGACGATCGCGCCAAAGAATCTGTCCGAGCCGGAACAAAAATTGTACGACCTCGTCACGCGCCGTTTCATGGCCGTGTTCTTCCCGCCTGCGGAATTCCAGGTCACCACGCGCTACACGGAAGTGTCCGGCCATCAGTTCAAGACTGAAGGCAAGGTCATGACCAATCCGGGCTGGCTGGCCATCTACGGCAAGGAAGCGTCGACGGACGCGGACAAGGAAAGCAATGGCAACGGCAACCTGGTGCCAGTGGCCAAGGGCGAGAAAGTCCAGACGGAAAGCGTCAGCGCCAACGGCCTGGTGACGAAACCGCCCGCGCGCTTCACGGAGGCAACGTTGCTGTCGGCCATGGAAGGCGCCGGCAAGCTGATCGACGACGACGAGCTGCGCGATGCAATGGCTGGCAAGGGCCTCGGCACGCCAGCGACGCGCGCGGCCACCATCGAGGGCTTGCTGACGGAACGCTATCTGATCCGCGAAGGCCGCGAACTGATTCCAACGGCCAAGGCATCGCAACTGATGACCTTGTTGAAAGGCCTGGGCGTCAATGAATTGACGGCGCCGGAGTTGACGGGCGAATGGGAATACAAGCTGTCGCAGATGGAAAAAGGCAAGATTTCGCGTGAAGAATTCATGCGTGAAATCGCGCAGATGACGCAAATCATCGTCAAGCGCGCCAAGGAATACGACAACGACACCATTCCCGGTGATTACGCCACCCTGGAAACGCCATGCCCGAATTGCGGCGGCGTGGTGAAGGAAAACTACCGCCGTTTCGCCTGCACCAAGTGCGAATTCTCGATGAGCAAGACACCGGGTTCGCGCCAGTTCGAAATCGCCGAAGTGGAGCAATTGCTGAAGGACCGCACCATCGGCCCGCTGCAAGGCTTCCGTTCGAAGATGGGCCGTCCGTTCGCCGCCATCCTGCGCATCGTGCGCGATGAAGAGATCAAGAATTTCAAGCTGGAATTCGATTTCGGCCAGAACGACGAGAGCGAAGATGGCGAAGGCGTCGATTTCACGGGCCAGACGCCCGTGGGTCCTTGCCCCAAGTGCAACGCCGGCGTGTACGAAATGGGCCTGGCCTATGTGTGCGAACACAGCGTCGCCAAGCCGAAGACGTGCGACTTCCGTAGCGGCCGCATCATCTTGCAGCAGGAAATCTTGCCGGAACAAATGGCAAAACTGCTCAACGATGGCAAGACGGACCTGTTGCCTGGGTTCGTATCCCAGCGTACCCGCCGCCCGTTCAAGGCCTTCCTCGTGCGCGGCAAGGATGGCAAGGTGAGCTTCGAGTTTGAAGAGCGCAAGGCCAAGCCGGGCGCCAAGACGAAGGCGGCAGCCGCCGAGGTCGAAGGCGAAGAAGGCGCGGCGCCAGCGAAGAAAACGGCCGTCAAGAAAGCGGCAGCCGTGAAAAAGGCGCCAGCGAAGAAAGCTGCGGCCGTGAAAAAGCCGGCCGCCAAGAAGGCGCCGGCGAAGAAAGCGGCAGCGGCCGAGTAATCGGGCGCCAGTCAAACAAAAGCCAGGGATGTCCCTGGCTTTTTTTACGTCCCGATTTTCTTGGCCTTAGTCTGACGCTTAGTCCAGGTAGTCGGAATACTCGCGCTGCGCGTAGTTCTGCAAATTCGCCCATGGCTGCGCCTTGCTGACGGTCGGCTGCAGCTTGACGTCGACCCGGCGGTAGAAGGTATTTGCGCGGTCGCCGCTTTCGATGATCAGCGGAATCTGCTTTTGCTCATCCCACAGGATGCGCTGGAACACGCCATTCTTTTCCACTTCGCGCCAGCGCGCGCCCGTCACGTTCGATGCCTGCTTCGACAGCGGCATGGCGGCCACCAGTTTCGGGTCCAGCAGGTAAAAACTGTTTTCCCAGGAGCCGTCGAAATTGACGTTTTCGTACTCGGCTTTCGGGATGGCAACGACGATCTTGTCATGCGCATCGATGTATTCCACGCGCACGGTATTCTTTTCCAGCATCACGTGGCGGGGGATCAGCACGGGATTGAAGTGCTTGTGTTCATGCTGCGTGGCCTTCAGTGCTACTTTCTTGTTCTCGCCGTGGTTGTGGCCCGCATGCGCGTCCGTCGACGGCGCCAGCACGCGCTCGACCCACACGTGGCCGGGGCGGCGCAGCATCTTTTCTTCGTAGCGGCTCTCGCGCGTCACGCCTTCGGGCGTCAGCACGCGGCTGTAATAGGTGATGCCCAGGTCCAGGTCGGCAGGAGCAGCTGCGGTGGGGGCAGCTTGGGCGCTGGCGGTAAAGCCGGCGGCGAGGAGGACGGCGATCAGGGACGATTTCATGGTGTTGCCTTTACGTGCAGAGGGGCGGAGGGCCTACGCCATCCGCCCCGGTGGGGTTACCGTGTTGATGTGGATCAGAAGCCGAACGCCGCCTTCAGCAAGTCAAACACCTTGGTGTTGTCCAGGGTGCCCTTGAAGGTCTTGGCGCCGGCGCCCGTGGCCAGCAGCTTGACGTCGCCGCCGCCGTGGGTTTCGCTGGCCAGACGCACGCCTGTTTCTTGCAGGTAGTTGTCTTTCAGGGCCGTGGCGCTGTCGACGTTGCTGCGCAGGGCAGGGCGGTTCGGGCCATTGCCGAATACCAGGGTGGTGTAAGTATTGCCATCGGCATCCTTGCTCGGCTGGTTATCCTTGTAGCCGCGGTTGATGTCGAGGATATTGTTGCCGCGCTTGCCGTAGCCGTTGAAGGCCAAGGTGTGGTCATGGTCGGCCGTGACGACGATCAGGGTATTTTCCAGCTTCGGATCGGTTTCCTTGATCTTCGCGATGGCGGCTTTGACGGCGTCGTCGAAGGCGATGGTATCCGTCAGCGCACGCTTGGCGTTGATGCCGTGCAAGGCGTGATCGATGCGTCCGCCTTCGACCATCAGGAAGTAGCCGTTCGTGTTTTTCGACAGCAAGTCGATGGCCTTGAGGGTCATTTCCGACAGGCTAGGCTGGGTCGCGCCTTCGCCCAGCGGCGGCGTGGCCGTGCGGTCCAGTTCATATTCCAGGTGGCTGCGGGTGCTGTACAGGCCGATGAATTTCTTGCCGCTTGGCGCCGCCGCCATTTCCGCTTTCGTCGCGGCCACGGTGTAGCCCTTGGCGGCAAATTCCGTCAGCAGGTTGCGGCCATCGACGCGGCCGTATTTGTTGCTCGTCGACCAAGGGGTGAAGTGGTTGCGGCCGCCACCCATCAGCACGTCCACGCCATCGCCCAGCGCCGCGTTGTAGCCCGCGCCGCCTGGCGTCGCTTGCGCGGCGATCGCGTATTGCGCATTGCGGTTGCAGATGTGCGAGAACGTCGTCGCCGGCGTGGCGTGCGTCAGTTCCGTGGTGGTGATGGCGCCCACGGCCTTGCCCTTGGCTTTCGCCAGTTCCAGGATGGTCGGCACGCTCTTGCCGCCGGCCGGGCAATTGTCCACGCCCAGGTTGCCATTGGCGTCGCGGCCCGGTTCCTTGGCGATCGTCTCCTGCGCCATCGAGATGACTTCATTGTTCATCTTGACGCCGGTCATGTAGGCGGCCATCGATGGCGCGCTGTCCGTCGTCTGCGCATCGTTCGAGAACGTCTTGATGCGCGCCGTGCGTTCCAGCGTGTCCATCGTCAGGCTGCCGTCTTCGCCGTATTTGTAGATGCGCGACGCCGTCACGACGGACGGGCCCATGCCGTCGCCGAGGAAGAAGATGACGTTCTTGGCGTCGGCGGCGTAGGCGCTGGCAACGCTGGCGGCCACGAGCGTGGTCAGCAAGGAGAGTTTAAATGCAAGTTTCATGTGCTTGTCCAATGTTGATGTCTTGGGGATTACAGACCGCCGGCCGTCTTGACCAGGCCGAATACTTTGGTGTTGTCGATGGTGCCCAGGAAGGTTTCCGAACCCTTGCCGATGGCGCCCAGGAAGACGTCCGTGCCGCCGTGGGTTTCATTGCCTGCCGCCGTGCGGATTACCGCTTCCTGGTGGTAATTGTTGGCGCTGGTGACGGTTTCATCGAGGCTGGCCATGGCGGCGCGGCTAGCTTGCGTGCGGTTTTCGCCATTGCCGAAGCCGATGATCGAATACGGTGCGCCGTCCAGGTCTTTCTCGACAGCGCCGGTCACATAGTTCTTCACCACGCCCAGCACGCCAGGGTTGCCGGCAGCCGTCTTGCCCGTGCGCTTGGCATAGCCGTTCAGCACCAGGGTGTGGTCATGGTCGGCCGTGACGACGATCAGGGTATTGGCCAGGGTCGGATCGGTGAGCTTGGCTTTGTCGATGGCGGCCTTGATGGCGTTGTCGAACGCGACGGTGTCTTGCAGCGCTTTCTTGGCCGTCGTTTCGTGCAGCGCATGGTCGATGCGGCCGCCTTCGACCATCAGGAAATAACCCTTCTTGTTCTTGGCCAGCACGTCCATGGCCTTGGTGGTCATGTCCGCCAGGCTAGGTTCCTTGGCTGCATCGCGGTCCAGGTCGTAGCTCATGTGGCTGGACGTGAAGACACCGAACAGGCGCTCCGTCTTGGCCGCATCGACGGCCTTGAAGTCAGTGGCGGTGTTGGCGACCGTGTAGCTTTTCGCTTTCAGCTCGGCCAGCAGGTCGCGGCCGTCGGAACGCTTGCCGCCATCCTTGAACGGCTTGAAGAATTGCGCGCCGCCACCGAGGACGACGTCCAGGCCGGCCGTGCCCAGCGCGCTGTTGTAGCCAGTGCCGCCAGGCACCAGGGCCGCGGCGATATCGTTTTCCAGGTCGCGGTGGCAGATGTGCGCGTAGGTCGCGGCCGGCGTGGCGTGCGTCACGCGCGCCGTGCTGACGACGCCGGCGGCAAAGCCCTTGGCCTTGGCCAGTTCCAGCAAGGTGGTGGCGGGCGTGCCGTTGCCGGTGCCGCATTTATTGGCCAGCTTGTTGCCGTTCGCATCCGTGCCCGGGTCGATGGCGACCGTGTTGGCCGACATCGAGATGACTTCATTGTTCATTTTGACGCCGGTCATGTAGGCGGCCATCGATGGCGCGCTGTCGGTCACTTGCGCGTCGTTCGAGAACGTCTTGACGAAGGCCGTTTCCGGCAGGGTGTCCATGGTCAGCGAACCTTCTTCGCCCACGGAATAGATGCGCGCGGCCGTCATGGTGGTCAGGCCCATGCCATCGCCGAGGAAGAAGATGACGTTTTTCGGCGGCGCTTCAGCCACTACCTCTTCTTTTTTTGCATCGCTGCCGCAGGCGGCCAGCATCAGGGTGATGGCGACGCTGCAGCCAGCGACGGAAATTTTTCTGCGTGTCATGTGGTTCATCCGGCTAGGTTTGAAAGAGCTGGCAAGATAACAATCCAATGTGACGCCATCATGACGCTGTGACACATTTGACACGTGGATGCGCGTCCGCGCGGCGTGTTGTTTTAGCGCACGTCCTCGGTGGAAAAGTACACCGTGCCGCGCAAGCGGGCCGTTTTTCCCAGTTGTGCGCGCAAGGCCGCTTGCAAGCTGGCGGCAGGAGTTTCCTGCACGCCGGTTTTCGCCACGACGACGTCGCCGTGCGGCGCATCCCGGGGGCTGGTCCAGGCGGCGATATGCTCGAAATCGGGGCGGCTGTCGATACGCTTGACGAGGAAGCGCTGCGTGCCGTCGCCCACCTGCAGGTAACGCGCGCTGGCGTGCGTGGCGGGGGCCGGCGACAGCTGGCGCATCAGCAGGACGCGCTCGACGATGATGGCGGCAGCGCCGTAGCCGGGTTCGGCTTTTCCATCCTTCTCGAAGTGTCCGCGGACTACCGTCGCCTGGAACTGGCGCAGCGGCAGCGGCGCGGCCGGCAGCAAGCGCGCCAGCTCGAAGTGTTCCGGTTCGAGGGTCCATAGCGCCGTATGTCCATCGAGCTGCCGGCGCAGCCGCGCATCGAGGACGGGGTCGGCCAGCCGCACTTGCAGCACCACCTGGTAATCGTGCGGCGCATGGAACATCGGCAGGTGCGAGGCATACAGCCCTTGCTTGCCGCCAAACAGCACCATGCCGTGCAGGCCCCAGGTCAGGGGCGCGGCGTGGGCGAGGCTGGAGGTGAGCAGGAACAGAGAAAGGAAGAGGGTGCGCAGCATGGGTTTCATCGATGAGTTGGAATGCAACGATGATAGGGGCGGTATCATGGACAGTACAGCAACCATTTTTCACTTTTTGTGTCCTGTTTGGAAATCATCATGAACATGAGCCTTGCCGACCTGCGCGTGTTTTGCAGCGCCGCGCGCCAGCCGACCCTGGGCGCGGCGGCGCTGGAATTGCACCTGACGCCATCAGCTGTGTCGAAAGCCTTGCGCCGTCTGGAGGGGGACATGGGCGCGCCCCTGTTTGACCGGAGCGGCAAGCAATTGCTGCTCAACGACAGCGGCCGTTTGCTGCTCGAGCGTGCGCGCACCTTGCTGGCGCTGGCCGAACAGGCGCGCCTGGACGTGATGGGCGAGCGGGGCGCCATCGATGGCCGCATCGCCGGCCCCGCCTTGCTGCTGTGGCGCCACGCGGACACCCTGGCGGCGGCGCTGGACGCCTATCCGCAGGCCAGCGTGCGTTTGCAACCGGCTTTCGAGGATGCGGCGCTGGCGGCCCTGGCGCGTGGCGATTGCCATGCGGCACTCGTAACGCAGGACGCCATCGCCCGGCGCGGCGCCGACTGGCCCGCCACCTGGCACAGCACGGCGCTGGGCAGCATGCGCATGCTGCTGGCGGCCGGGCGCGGCCATGTGCTGGCGCGCGGCGTGCCGGCAGCCTGCGCCTCCGTGCGCTGCGGCATGCAGGATGTCTCGCCGCACGCCTTCGCCAGCCCGACGCACTCCTTGCTGTGCGGCGAGGAGCGTGGCCGCCATGCCGATGGCTGGCGCGGCGTGGCCGGGCGCACCATCCGCTACTGGAGCGACGATGTGCAGTTGCTGTTGGGCTATGTGCAGTCCGGCCGGGCGCTGGCCTACCTGCCCGACTTCGCCGTGCGTGCGCACGATTTGCTGCAGGTCGAACTGGCCGGCAGCGTCGATTGCAGCGAAAAAATCCTGCTTGTGTGGGATGGCGCGCTGGCGGGGGAGTGGCTGCACGCCTTGGCGCGGCAGTTGGCAATTCATCCGAATTGAGCAACAAACTATTGCGCTTTAACGGGTTTTTCTACCGGATTGAGCAACGTAAGATGCAGTCATCCCAATCATCTTGTGAAGGCAGATCATGTTCTCCAAAACCATCAGCAGCGTTCTTGTTTCCACCGTGTTTGCCGCCGGCGCCGCCTCGGCCGCCGCCAGCGCTCCTCTGACCCTGGAAGTATTCAATCCGGGCGAAGAGGCCATCTTCCCCGTCGCTTCCGTGCTGGTCGCGGGCAAGCATGACGCCGTGCTGATCGATGCGCAGTTTTCGCGCGCCGAAGCGCAAAAGCTGGTGGAGAAGATTCGCGCCAGCGGCAAGAAACTGACGACCGTGTACATCAGCCACAGCGATCCCGATTTTTACTTTGGCCTCGACGTGATCAAGGCCGCGTTCCCGCAGGCGAAAATCGTTGCCACGCCTGAAACCGTCGCGGAAATTCGCCGCAAGGCTGACGCCAAGGTCGCCTACTGGGGCCCGATCCTGAAAGACAATGCGCCGAAAAGCATCGTCATTCCGGAAGCGTTGACGGGCAAGCGCATCGCCCTGGAAGGCCAGTCGCTGGACATCGCCGGCCCGACGCCAGCGCGCACCTATGTGTGGATTCCATCGATCAAGGCCGTCGTCGGCGGCGTGGTGCTGTTTGGCAATTTGCACGTGTGGACGGCCGATACGCAAAGCGCGCAATCGCGCCAGGACTGGCTCAAGACCCTCGACGGCATCGCCGCCCTGAAACCCGTCACCGTCGTGCCTGGCCACTTCAAGGTCGGTTCGCCCCTGACGCCGGACAGCATCGGTTTTACGCGCGACTACCTGGTGACGTTTGAAGAGGAAACGGCCAAGGCCGCCAATTCGGCCGCCCTGATCGAGGCGATGAAAATGCGCTATCCGAAGCTGGGCCTCGATGGCGCTTTAGAAACCAGTGCAAAAGTCGCCAAAGGCGAAATGAAATGGTAAGCGGCAACCAGGAGGCTCACATGCCCACACTGCACTACATTTTCGACCCGCTGTGCGGCTGGTGCTACGGCGCCGCGCCGCTGGTCGAGGCGGCGCGCGCCGTGCCTGGCCTGACGGTGGCGTTCCACGGCGGCGGCATGATGACGGGCAGCAATCGCCGCCAGATCACGCCCGAGTGGCGCGGCTATGTGCTGCCGCACGACCGGCGCATCGAGCAATTGTCGGGCCAACCGTTTGGCGATGCTTATATCAACGGCTTGCTGAACGACACGACGGCCACGATGGATTCCGAACCGCCGATCACGGCCATCCTGGCGTCTGAAGCCTTGGCCGGCAAGGGCCTGGACATGCTGCAGCGCGTGCAGCGCGCCCATTACGTGGACGGCTTGCGCATCGCCGACCTGCCCGTGCTCGTGGCCTTGGCGCAAGAGCTGGGCATGGATGGGGCGGCCTTCCAGGCCGAATATGCGCGGCAGGCGGGCGCCGCCACGCAACGGCACATCGACGCCAGCCGTACCTTGCTGGCGCAGGTGGGCGGGCAGGGCTTTCCTACCTTCGTGCTCGACGATGGCAGCGGCAAGCTGTCCGTGATCGATATCGGCGGCTTCCTGGGCCAGCCGGCGAAGTTGCAGGCGCAGCTCGGTGGCGTGTGCGATGCGCAAGGGTGTGCATTGTAAATAACTATCGATTCGATAAAATCAATTAGCTTTTCCTTTGTTGTTGACCTCGTTACACTGGTTCCATTAGTCAACAACGAAGGAAAAGCAGCCATGAGCCAACAGCCGCCATTCAGTACCGCCTCGGGCATTCCCGTCGCCGACAACCAGAATTCCATCAGCGCCGGCCCCCGCGGCCCGCTGCTGCTGCAAGACTTCCACCTGATCGAAAAACTCCAGCATTTCAACCGCGAGCGCATCCCTGAGCGCGTCGTGCACGCCAAAGGTTCGGGCGCCTACGGCACCTTTACCGTCACGCACGACATTTCGCGCTACACCAAGGCCAAATTGTTTGCCGAAGTAGGCAAGCAGACGGCGACCTTCGCGCGCTTTTCCACGGTCGGCGGTGAACGCGGCAGTGCCGACACGGAACGCGATCCGCGCGGTTTCGCCGTACGTTTCTACACGGAAGAGGGTAACTGGGATTTGGTTGGCAACAACACGCCGATGTTCTTCATCAAGGACCCGATCAAGTTCCCCGATTTCGTCCACACGCAAAAGCGCGATCCGCAAAGCAATCTGAAATCGGCCGAAATGATGTTCGACTTCTGGAGCCATGCACCGGAAAGCTTGCACCAGGTCACCATGCTGTTCTCGGACCGGGGCACGCCGGACGGCTACCGCCACATGGATGGCTTCGGCAGTCACACATATAGCCTGATCAATGCCGACGGCCAGCGCGTGTACGTGAAATGGCATTTCAAGACGCGCCAGGGCATCAAGAATCTGCCTGCCGCGGAAGCGGGCCGCCTGGCCGGCGCCGATCCCGATTACGCGCAGCGCGACCTGTTCGGCGCCATCGCACGCGGCGATTTTCCCCAGTGGGAAGTCAAGCTGCAAGTGGCGACGCAGGAGCAACTCGATGCATGGGAACAGCGCACGGGCTGGAATCCGTTCGACCTGACGAAAGTGTGGCCGCACGCGGACTTCCCGCTGCTGCCGGTCGGTATTTTCGAGCTGAACCGTAACCCGGACAATTACCATGCGGAAGTCGAGCAGGCCGCCTTTTCGCCGGCCAACGCCGTGCCCGGCATGGGCTACTCGCCGGACAAGATGCTGCAAGGCAGACTGTTCGCCTACCACGACGCCCAGCTGTACCGGGTCGGCACGAACCACCAGCATCTGCCCGTGAATGCGGCCCGCTGCCCCTTCCACAACCAGCAGCGCGACGGCGGCATGGCGATCCACAATGGCGGCGCGGCACAGAATTACGCAAACGTGGCGGCGGCAGGCAGCGCGCCGCAAGGGCTGGGCCATGGCGAGGGAGCGCTGGCGCTGGCTGGCGGCGCGGCGCGCTACGATGGGCGCGGCGTGGAAGACGACTTTACGCAAGCCGGCAATCTGTTCCGCCTGATGTCCGCGCAGGCGAAGCAAAACCTGTTCGACAACCTGGCTGGTCCCTTGAGTCTGGTGCGGCCGGAAACCTTGCAGCGTCAACTCGGTCACTTCGACCGGGCCGATGCCGCCTACGGTGCCGGCGTGCGGGCCGCCTTGCAGGCGCGTGGCGTGGCGCTGTAGTGAGTGTTGCAGGCGGAACAATGCTGTTCCGCCTGTTGTTGATGCAGCGCAAATTAGAGCCGGATATCAACTATTGCAAATATTGCCTTGTGGACATATTTGCCGTCCATGCGTAGACTTGACGATCTGATCTGACTAGAAAGTCTTGCAATATGAATATCGCGAAGCTGTCGGTGCATGGGGACGACCCCACGCTCAAATCCATCCTCGAAGTCTTGCCCACCGATCCGGAACGACAATGGCGCAAGGGCGAGGCGAAGGGCGCGAATCGCGTGCATCTCGATTCCGGCTTTGAAGTGCTGATCGCGCAGGCGCCCAAATCGCAAGTGTTGCCCTCGCGCATACGCAGCTATCTGGCCGAATGCCGTTCGCGCGGCGTCACGTTCACGATGCCGCGCATCGTGGCCGAGCTGCAACTGGAGCTGAACGGCGATGACACGGTCGATGCGCCGCTCGACCTGTCGCTGGCCGACATGCAGCACCTGACGGAAATGGGCATCAGCCTGAGCCTGGTGACGCGTTCCGCCGCAGGCTGATTCCCTTGTGATACCGAAGTGGCCGCCCTGAATGCACGGGCGGCCATTGTTCGTCACGGCTCTTCAAGCTCGACGGTGACCATATTGTCGTCCGGCTTGCGGTCGATCAGCTTGTTGTCGGGATCGATGCCCGCCTTGCCGGGGCGGCTGCCGACGATAACGGTGTAGCTCGCCTGGCGGGCCGTCATGCGCAGGCGCTCGCGCAGCAGCGGATGGCCATTCGCATCGTCGACGCCGATCTCGATCCAGTCGTGCAGCGGCGCGTCGTGTTCCTCTCCCTGTTCGCCGGCCGTCAATTTGCCCGCCTGCACCTTGAGGGTGACGGCGTACTTGCCATCGCCGCGCTTGGTGGCCGTGGCTGACAGGGCGCGGTTGTCGAACAGCACGATTTTCTCGAACAGGTCGTCGATCAGATAAGCCTGCTCGGGCGGCGTGACCTGGCGCAAGCCGGCAATCAGGGCCGTCACGCTCGCATACGGCGGGCCTTTCTGGCCATGGGTTCTGAGCAGGTCGCGCAGCACGCCGTTGACCTTGTCTTCGCCGATGATATCTTGCAGCAAGTACATGGCCAGGCTGCCCTTGTGGTAGTGGATGTAGGCCTGGTTTTCATTCTCGGCCAGCGGCAATTCTTTCTTGCGCTCCTCGCTGCGTCCCATCAGGTATTGATTCAGGTCATAGCGCAGGAAGCGGCGCATCTTGGCCGGCCCTGCGGTTTTCTTCATCACCATCAGCGCCGAATATTCGGCCAGGGTTTCACTGAGCACGGTGGCGCCGCGCGTGTTGCCGCCCACCAATTGATGCGCCCACCACTGGTGCGCCACTTCATGCGCCGTGATGTAGAACGGATAGTCGATGTCTTTCGGGTTCTTGTCGTCCACCTTGGCGATGAAACCGAGGCCTTCCGAGTACGGAATCGTGTTCGGGAACGACTGCGCGTACGTGGCGTAGCGGGGGAACTCGACGATGCGCAGGATCTTGTGCTGGTAGGGGCCGAAGTTTTTCGTGTAGTACTCGAGCGCTTCCTTGCTGCCGCGCACGAAACGATCGAGATTGTATTCATGCCCCGGCTGGTAATACACGTCGATGGCCACGTCTTGCCAGCGCTCGTGCTTGACGGCGTAGCGGGCCGACTGGAACGCGTAGAAATTCAGGATGGGCTGGTCCATCGTGTAGTGGAAGTAATGGCGCCCCTTGGCGATCCAGTCGTTGTCCAGCATGCCCGGCGCGATGGCCGTCTGGCCGTCGACGGTGCTGACGGTGGCGTCAAAGTTGATGCGGTCGGCATCGTTGCTGACGTAATTGTCGGCCAATCCCTTCGCATCGTCGCGCGGCAAGGCCCGTTCGCGCGCCGGCAAACCGTGTTTCTTGCGGTCGCGCGGGTCCGTTAATTCCTGCTGCGGCTGGTAGCCGATGTGCGGCAGCACGGCATTCGTGAAGAAGGTGCCGTTGCCCACCACGGGCGTGTCCTGGCCCAGGCCGAAGATGCCGCGCGGCGCATAGCGGACGTCGAAATCGAGGCCCAAGGTGGCGCCCGGCGCCAGCGGCGCGGCCAGGCGGTAGCTGTAGAAGCCCAGCTTGCCGTCATCGAGGCCGGGATGCACGCGCGCGTCAAAACGCAGGCGCATGGTGGCGGTCGGGTCTTGCTGCACAAAAATGTGGCTGATCGGCAGGCTGGTCTTGTTTTGCAGCAGATAGCGGCCCGTGACGATGAGGCTGCGCTGCGCCGGGTAGATGGCCACGTCGAGTTTCACGTCGGTGATTCGCGGCTGCGGCGTGGCGGCAAACTTGCGGTACTGGCGTTCGATGCTGGCGCGGTCCGCATCGCGGGAAAATTCGGACTGGTAATCGTTGGCCACGTGGAAAACGTAGAACAGCACGCCGCCGGCGAAGACGAAGATCAGGGCGCCGCCGGCAAAGCTGGCCAGCACGCCGTGCGTGAGGCCGTGGCGCGCCAGGCGCAGGCGGATGCGCCAGCTGTCCTGTGCGCCGCGGGGCCAGAACAGCAGCGACAGCACCGTCAGCATGACGGCCGCGCCGCTCCAGTACAGCAAGTACCAGCGCTCGCGCAACACAAAGTGGCCGGCGCCGTTCATGGCCGAATACACGACTTCCGGCGTGCTGCCGTACAGCAGCAGCGGGTCGCCCAGACCCAGCGAGGAAAAGCTGATGCTGGCGATGTGGTACAGAATCATGGCGAAATACGCGAGGTATTTCTGATTGATCAGCACCTGCACGAAGATGGCCAGCACGGCCACGAGCGCATAGTAGGGCAGGTGCGACAGGAACAGCGATTCCAGGTACAGGCCGGGGTCGAGGCGGTAATAGCCCTTGAAGACCTGGATCGACATGCCGCACAGCATGATGACCAGGCTCAGCAAGGCTTGCAGGCCGACCAGCGCCAACAGCTTCGACAGCAGGGGCAGCCAGTTTGGGACGGGCAGGGCGTCGAGCATCAGATACGTGCCCGCTTCCCGTTCGCGCCACACCAGCTCGCCCGCGTAGAAGGTGGTAATGATCAGCATGAACAGGGCGAACGAGGCGCTGACCATGTCCAGCACCTTTTCCGTCACGGGGTAGGTATTCGTGCCGTACATGGAACCCATGTCCAGCGCGCCCGCATACATGGTCAGCACGCCGGCCAGCACGATGACGACAAAATAGATGTTCTTGATGGTTTCGCGCAGGTTCAGCCAGCTCATCTTGAGAAGCAGGGCTGCCAGGTTGCGTTGCGCGAAGTCGGGCGTTTCCTGCGTGGATAGCGAGGCGTTCGACAGGCGCTGCGGCGCCTCGCCCTCGCTGCGGCGCCTGGTGGCGCCCGCGTCCGTCGTCGCGTGGAACTGGAAGCGCCAGTAGCCGAGCAGCAAGGCCACGAGGGCGAAGCCGGACCAGATGGCGCGGTTCAGCAGGTACACGCCTTCCAGGGTCACCAGGCGCGTGTTGCGCTCCGCGTTCGGCCAGTATTCCGTCAGGCGTATCAATGCCGTGGTGCCGAAGGGGTCGATCAGGGCGGCCAGGGTCTTGTAGTCGAGGTCGCGCGCCAGCGACGGCGCCACCAGGTAGCCGATCAGCATGACTACCGAGCTGATGTACACGGGCAGCATGCGCCGCGTGAGGGCCGCGATGACGAAGAAGATGGCGCCGAAGATGAACAGGTTCGGCAGCAGGGTAAATACATACGGCATCAGGTAGGCCAGTGCCCGTTGCGGGCCCAGCCGTTCCGGGTCGATGCCGGGCAGCCAGGCGCCCAGCCAGGCACCGATGACGATGCTGGAAAACACCACGGCCAGCACCAGATAGGCGCCGAGGAAGCGGCCGAATACGTACTGGTATTTCTTGATCGGCGCGCTGAAGAAGAAATGCTGCATGCCGTATTCGAAATCCTGCTGCACCGAGCGGCCCATCATGGCGGCCACCACCACGGCGCCGAAACAGCCGAGCAGGCTGCACGTGAACGCCAGCGAGCGCGGCGCGTTGATCAGGAACTTGCCGCCGAAACTGATGCTCGCTTCCTTGAGGACGCCGCCGGCCGCCGCCATCCACAGCATGGCCAGCGCCAGGAACATGGCGAAATACACCCAGGTGGACAGCAGCTTGAGCCGCTGTCGCGCTTCAAAGCGGGCGATGGCAAACATGGCTGTCCCCTCAGTCGCACTGCGGGGCGACGCGGTGGCGCCCGGCAATGGTGGCGAAATACAGGTCTTCCAGGTCGCCGATGGCTTCCTCGAAGCCGTCGCCCGGGTCGTCGTCGCTGTAGACGTGGATCAGGGTACGGCCCGACAGCAAACGCGTGGAAATGACGGCGTGGCGCTGCTGGAAGCTGGCCAGCTCCTTCTTGTCGACAAAGCGCGCCCAGATCTTGCAGCTGACTTCGTCGATCAGTTCCTGGGTCTTGCCGCACAGCAGCAAATGGCCCTTGTTGATGATGGCCATGTTGGCGCACAGGTCGGCCACGTCGGACACGATGTGGGTCGACAGGATCACCGTCTTGTCTTCGCCGATATCGGACAGCAAGTTGTGGAAGCGCACGCGCTCCTGCGGGTCGAGGCCGGCCGTCGGCTCGTCGACGATGATCAGCTTCGGGTCGCCCAGCAGGGCTTGCGCGATGCCGAAGCGCTGGCGCATGCCGCCGGAAAAGCCGCCCAGGCGCTGGTGGCGCACATCGAACAGATTGGTTTGCTGCAACAGCCCGTCGACGACTTCGCGCCGGCGCGCCCGCTGCGACAAGCCTTTTAACATGGCGAAGTGGTCGAGCAGCTCGTAGGCCGTCACTTTCGGGTACAGGCCGAAGTCTTGCGGCAGATAACCGAGCATGCGGCGGATCTCGTCCTTGTCGTCGAGCACGTCGTAGTCGCCGAAGAAGATCGAGCCGGAATCGCATTCCTGCAAGGTGGCCAAGGTGCGCATCAGGGTCGACTTGCCGGCGCCATTCGGGCCCAGCAAGCCGAACATGCCCGGCGGTATCGTCAGCGAAACGTTGTCCAGCGCCACTACGCCATTCGCGTAGGTCTTCGACAATTTGCGGATCTGCAATTCCATACAACTCCTAACTCATGCGTTGCTGCCCGATGCGACAGGGCTACTCTATGCTGGCATTGTATTGAATTTAAGACGTACTGGGCAGTTGCATGCGATACACGGCATTTTCGCGTGCCCAGAGTGCAGCTGGGCGGGGCGGATGGTGCCCCCGCCACGCACCTAATTGCGGAACAACACGGATTCGCGATTGAACCACCAGCGGCACAGGGCCAGCAGCGCGCCCGCGATCACCGTGGTCGACGCCAGGATCACGCCGAACATGCGGTAATCCATGGTGCCCTTGACCAGTTCCTTCATGGCCAGCGACACATTCGTCAGCGGCACCATGGCCCATATCCAGTTCAGCTCGACGCCGGGCAACATGGCCGCCACCGTGGGCAGGATGACAAACAGCATCAGCGGCGTGATCATGCCGGCCGCTTCCTTGTAGCTTTTCGCGTAGATCGAGATCGACAGCAGCAGCGAGGCGAAGATGGCGGCCGTCGGCACCAGCATCAGGGTCACCATGGCCAGGTCGGGCAAGCCGATGCTGCGCACCATGACGGCCATGTTGCCTTCGAGCGAACTGCCGAAGATGGCCAGCAGGGCGCCCATGCTGCCCACCATCAGCACGGCCGAGGTCATGCCGACGGTAAACAGCACGAGGAACTTGGCGACCACGATGGCGCTGCGCGGCACGGGGGCCAGCAGCAGGGTTTCCAGGGTGCCCCGTTCCTTTTCGCCCGCGCCCAGGTCGATGGCCGGGTACATGGCCGCCGTCAGGCACACCATCAGCAGCAGATATGGCAGCATGCCGCCGACGATGGCGCCCATCTGCTCGCGCTCGTTGGCCGTCGATTGCTTGTCGAGCACGATGGGGTGCAGGGCAAAGGCCAGCTGGGCCGGGCTCAGGTTCAGGGCCGACAGCGCGTTTTCGCGCAGGCTGGCGTTGTAGGCCTCGACGATCTCGCGCACCCGCTGCTGGGTCACGTCGACCGTGCTGGCGCTGTTGTAATGCAGGGTGACCTTGGCTTGCTGCTGTTGCTGCAGCGCTTCTTCAAAATGAGGCGGGATGACGACGGCAAACTTGATGCTGTCGTCGCCGATGGCACGGCGGATGTCGCCCTCGCTGGTCAGCGGCACTTCGCGCAGGTTGTGCTGCTGCGCAAAACGCGCGCTCAAGCCCGGTGAATGGTCCTTGCCGAACAGCGCATAGCGCATTTCCGCCGTTTTCGCGTTCTTGAACATATTGCTGGAAACATAAGCGAAGCCGCCAAAGATCAGCGGCATGGCAAAGATGGGGATGAGGATGGTGAAGATCAGCGTCTTGCGGTCGCGCGTGAGTTCCAGCAACTCTTTCAGATAAATGGTCCACATGGCTCAGGCTCCCTGGTTGATGACGCTGACAAAGGCGTCGTACAAGTCCGCGCTGCCGCCCAGGTGGCGCAGTTCGTTGACCGTGCCATTGAAGGCGGTGGTGCCGCGGTTGATGATGCAGACGCGGTCGCACAGCTTTTCCACCTCGTGCAGGTGGTGCGTGGAAAAGATCAGCGGCACGCGCAGCGCCTTGTAGCTGGCGATGAAGTCGAGCAGGATCTTGGCCGACATTACGTCGAGGCCCGTCGTCGGCTCGTCGAGGATCACCACCTGCGGCTCGTGCACGACGGTGCGGGCGATCGCGCACTTCTGTTTCATGCCCGTCGACAGCTGATCGGCCCGCTTGCTGCCATACTCTTCCATTTGCAGCAGGGAAAACAGCTCGTCGCAGCGGCGTTTCAGCTTGTCGGCCGGCATGCCATGCAGGCGGCCAAAGTATTCCACGTTCTCGCGCGCCGTCAGGCGGCCGTACAAGCCCGTCGAACCGGACAGGAAGCCGATGCTCTGGCGCGCCACCAGCGGTTGCTGCAAGACATCGACGCCGTTGACGAGGGCGCTGCCCGCGTCCGCCTGCAAGGCCGTCGACAGCAGACGCAGGGTGGTCGTCTTGCCGGCACCATTCGGCCCCAGCAGGCCCAGCACTTCGCCCGGGGCGCAGCTGAAACTGACGTCGCGCACGGCGTGGAACCAGCCCTCGTGTTCGCGCGGATCGCTGACGTGCACGCCCTTGCCCTTGTGGGGCGGCATGCGGAAACGTTTTGCCAGGTGTTTGACCTCAATCATGTGCATCATCCATTCAATGGTGAAGAACGAGAGTAGCATGCAAAAAATGTAACTTGCAAGGTGGAAATATCGTTTGGTCTATTGAAAAAAACAGCATCTTCATGCAAGCTGGCCCGGTGGGCGCCGCAGACGGCGCGGGAGAGCGCAATGCAAACGATCGATCAGGCAATGCAGGACAAGGTACTGGCCGTGGCCCGCGCCGGCATGACCAGTGCCGAAGCCATTGGTTTCTTCCGCGTCAGCCTGGGGCTGTACTACCTGGCCGGCCTGATGACGGAGGAAACCCTCGATTTCAAGCAGATCGACGCGAAGTACAACCGTTTTATCTACCACTCCATAGGTGGCGGGCACAGCATCGCCAGCGTGCTGCAGTTCATGAGCGGCGAGAAAGTCTTGCGCGTGCTGCAATCGGAGCGTTTCCTCGCCGCGTTTGCCCAGCACTGCCCGGACATTCCCGTCGACAGCATTTCCTTCCTGATCTCACTGAACTTGGGCGTGGCGAAAAGCCTGTCCGGCCTGGACGCCGTCGGCCCCGTGGTGGACTGGATCGAGCAGGAAAAAGCGCGCACAAGTCAATAAAGCCCCGATCCCCCTGCGCACGGCGTGGGGACGGCCGGCCGCTATCGTCCTATAATTCATGTTTTCCCTGACATGAATAGCCACGATGACCGCAAACCGCCATTTTGACCCCCTGGATCGTTTGATTGTTGGCGCCGACAAGGCCCTGCGCGTCATGGCGGGCGTGGCCTCGGCCTCGCGCCCCACGCCGGCCGCGCATGCGCCCGATGCGGAACTGAGCCCGGCCGAGCAGCGCCACAGCGCCGGCTTGATGCGCGTCAACCATGTGGGCGAAGTGTGCGCGCAAGCCCTGTATAACTCGCAGGCGCGCTATGCGCACAGCCCGGCCATCCGCGCCCAGTTCGACGAAGCGGGACGCGAAGAGGAAGACCACCTGGCCTGGACGGCGCAGCGCCTGACGGAGCTGGGCTCGCGTCTGAGCCTGCTCAATCCCCTGTGGTATGCCGGTTCGTTTGCGCTGGGCACCATCGCCGCGCGCATGGGCGACGGCCGCAGCCTGGGTTTTGTGGTGGAAACGGAACGCCAGGTAGAAGCGCATCTGGCCAGCCACCTGGAGGAATTACCGCCGCAGGACGCCAAGTCGCGCGCCATCGTCAAGCAAATGGCCATCGACGAAGTGGAACACGGCGCCGCCGCCCAGCGACTGGGCGCCATCGATACCCCGGCACCCGTGAAGGCGCTGATGGGGTTGATGGGCAAAGTGATGACAAAAACCTCGTATTACATCTAGCAGGTAGGGTAGGTCGGATTAGGCCGCCGGCCGTAATCCGACAACATTGTTGGCGCTTGCGGTGTCGTCGGATTACGCGCTCACGCGCTAATCCGACCTACATCATTCCTCGATGATTTCGAACGAGTGGGTTATCTCCGCCGTTTTCGCCAGCATGATCGACGCCGAGCAATATTTGTCATGCGACAAGGCTACAGCCCGCTCCACGGCCGTCGGTTTCAGGGCCTTGCCCCGCACGGTAAAGTGGAAGTGGATTTTGGTAAAGACTTTCGGATCGGTGTCGGCGCGCTCGGCCTTCAGGGTCACTTCGCAGCCACTGACGGCTTCGCGCCCCCGTTTCAGGATCAGCACCACATCATAGGCGGTGCAGCCGCCCGTGCCCAGCAAGACCATTTCCATGGGGCGTGGCGCCAGGTTGTGGCCGCCGCCATCGGGCGCGCCATCCATGGTCACCAGGTGGCCGGAACCCGTTTCTGCCCGAAAACTCATGCCCGACGGGCCATTCCAGCTGACTTTGCATTCCATCGTACTCTCCGAAAATTGTAAGCGTTTTGTATTGTAATAGAGGAATGCCCATCCATGTGCCGCCCGCCGGGCCGCAGCCGGCCTCGATTGCGGCTTGACGCGGCAAGGCAAAGCCGCTTATACTTGTCGGCTTTCCGTTCGCTCAGGAAAAGTAAATAAGGCAGAGTCCGAACAGCAACATCGTCGGAACCACCATTTGAGCGTGTAATCTATTAGGAAGTCAACATGAAAACATTTTCCGCTAAAGGACATGAAGTCCAGCGCGATTGGTTCGTGGTTGACGCGACGGACAAAGTCCTCGGACGTGTTGCCAGCGAAGTGGCACTCCGACTGCGCGGCAAACACAAACCAGAATTTACTCCTCACGTCGATACCGGCGACTTTATCGTCGTCATCAACGCAGGCAAACTGCGTGTGACCGGTACCAAAGCTACTGAGAAAATTTACTACCGTCACTCTGGCTATCCAGGCGGCATCTACGAAACCAACTTCCAGAAAATGCAACAGCGTTTTCCAGGTCGCGCGCTTGAGAAAGCGGTCAAAGGCATGCTGCCTAAAGGCCCACTCGGCTACGCAATGATCAAGAAGCTGAAAGTGTACGCGGAAGGTTCCCATCCGCACGCTGCTCAGCAACCTAAAGCACTTGTTCTCTAAGGAACTGACATGATCGGTAATTACAATTATGGAACCGGCCGTCGCAAAAGTGCAGTGGCTCGGGTTTTTATCAAAGTTGGCACAGGCTTGATCGTTGTTAACGGCAAACCAGCAAACGAATACTTTTCGCGCGAAACGGGTCTGATGGTCATCCGTCAACCACTGGAACTGACCGGCAATGTCGAGCGTTTCGACATCAAAGTCAACGTCCATGGCGGCGGTGAGTCGGGCCAGGCTGGTGCAGTTCGTCACGGCATCACCCGCGCTCTGATCGACTACGATGCAGCGTTGAAACCGGAACTGGCGAAAGCCGGCTTCGTTACCCGCGATGCACGTGAAGTCGAGCGTAAAAAAGTTGGTCTGCGCAAAGCACGTCGCGCAAAGCAATTCTCGAAGCGTTAATTTCTACGCTACAGCACCTTCCGGGGTGCTGGTCGAAAAGCCGCTGGACTTTGGTCTCGCGGCTTTTTTGCATTTCAGCGTGACTCTGCGTTGCGCTGTAAAATACGCGGAAAACCCGCAGGGGTAGCGTTTCCCCTCATCTTTATGCAATCTATACACAAGGAAAGAACATGATCAAAGTTGGCATCGTCGGCGGCACTGGATACACGGGCGTGGAATTGCTGCGCTTGCTCGCTACCCATCCAGATGTCGAGTTGACGGCGATTACCTCGCGCAAGGAAGATGGCTTGCCCGTTGCTGACATGTATCCTTCCCTGCGCGGCCATGTCAAACTGGCGTTTTCCTCGCCGGACAAGGCCAACCTGGAGCAGTGTGACGTGGTCTTCTTTGCCACGCCACATGGTGTTGCCATGGCGCAAGCACCAGCCCTGCTGGCCGCCGGCGTGAAAGTCATCGACCTGGCCGCCGACTTCCGCCTGAAAGACCAGGCCAAGTTCGAGCAGTGGTACAAGATTCCCCACACGGCCCCTGAATTGATCGAGCAAGCCGTGTACGGCTTGCCGGAACTGAACCGCGAAGACATCAAGCAAGCCAAGCTGATCGCCAACCCCGGTTGCTACCCGACCACCATGCAGCTGGGCTTTTACCCGCTGCTGAAAGCTGGCCTGGTCAACGCGGGCAGCCTGATCGCCGACTGCAAGTCGGGCGTGTCCGGCGCCGGCCGCAAGGCGGAGATCGGCATCCTGTTCTCGGAAAGCAGCGACAGTTTCAAGGCCTACGGCGTGGCCGGTCACCGCCACCTGCCGGAAACGACGGCGCAACTGCAGCGTTTCACGGACGAGAAAGTGGCGCTGACCTTCACGCCGCACCTGGTGCCGATGATCCGCGGCATGCATTCGACCCTGTACGCGCAGCTGAACAAGGATGTCAGCAATGAAGAGCTGCAATCCTTGTTCGAAGAGCAATACAAGGATGAGCCTTTCGTCGACGTCATGCCATTCGGCTCGCACCCGGAAACCCGCTCCACGCGCGGCTCGAACATGCTGCGCCTGGCCTTGCACCGTCCCGAAGGCGGCAATACCGTCATCGTGCTGGTGGTGCAGGACAACCTGGTCAAGGGCGCATCGGGCCAGGCCGTGCAGTGCATGAACTTGATGTTTGGCTTGAAAGAAACGGCCGGTTTGCAACACATCGCCGTGATGCCGTAACGATACGCGACGGTGCTTGCGCGGGTCCGGCGCCTTTTTGCCGGACCTGTGATAAATTGGACTGCCAGCCAACCCGACAGGATGACGTTCATGTTCGAGCGCAACGCGAAAAATCCCATCGATACCTTGATCGGCGCTTCCACGCGGATCGAGGGCGACTTGCTGTTTTGCGGCGGCTTGCGCATCGATGGTCATGTGCGCGGCAACGTCACGGGCGAGCCGGGCGAGCCCACGTATATAGTGCTGGGCGAGGCGGGCCGCATCGATGGCGAAGTGCGCTGCTCGAGCCTGGTCGTCAGCGGCGAGATCAATGGCCCCGTGTATGTGTCCGAAATGCTTGAAATCCAGCCAAAAGCCCGCATTGTAGGAGAGGTCTATTACAAGGTGCTGGAAATGCACAGCGGTGCATTGGTGCAAGGCAAGCTCAGTCGGCACGACAGCGCCGACCCCGTGCTGCACTTGGCCGTGTCGGAAATGTGAGCAGGAACAACACCGTCCAGCCGCATCAGCGGCGGCCGCAGCGCGACTTGCGCCAACAGTCTATAATGACTTAATGTTTTCTAGTAGGAGTGCCTGATATGAATGCCGTCGCTGAAATGCAAGATGTGATCCCTTCCCCTATTATCTTTACCGATAGCGCCGCTGAAAAAGTCGCGCAGCTGATCGAAGAAGAAGGCAATCCCGACCTGAAATTGCGCGTCTTCGTGCAGGGTGGCGGCTGCTCCGGTTTCCAGTATGGCTTCACCTTCGACGAAATCGTCAACGAAGATGACACCACCATGGTCAAGAACGGCGTCCAGCTGTTGATCGATTCCATGAGCTACCAGTACCTGGTCGGCGCGGAAATCGACTACAAGGATGACCTGGAAGGCGCGCAGTTCGTGATCAAGAATCCGACAGCCACGTCCACCTGCGGTTGCGGTTCATCGTTCTCGGTATAAAGTAGTTTTATCGGAATGTAAAAATAGCGGATCATCGATCCGCTATTTGTGTTTATGCGCCCGCTTAGCTCGGGTATAAGGCGCCCAGTACCCTCAGCCCCTGCGCTCCCGTCACGGCCGGCAAGTTGCCCGGCTTGCGCTGCGTAAAGCGCCAGGCTAGCCAGGCAAAGGCCAGCGCCTCGACCTGGCTGGGTGCCACGCCCAGCGCTTCTGTCGATTCCACCGCCATGCCCGGTAATGCGCGGGCCAGCGCCGCCATCAGGCTGGCGTTCTGCGCGCCACCGCCACACACGTATACCGTTTCCGCCTGCGCACCGTCGCGTAGGATGGCGTGCGCCAGGCTGGCGGCCGTCAGCTGTGTCAGGGTCGCCTGCACGTCGGCGGGCTGGGCGGCTGGATGGCCGGCCAGCTTGGCGTTCAGCCAGTCGGCATGGAACAGGTCGCGTCCCGTGCTTTTCGGCGCCGGCAAGTCAAAATACGGATCGTCGAGCAATTCCGCCAGCAGGGCAGGGATGACCTGGCCTGTCGCTGCCCAGGCGCCATTGGCGTCGTAGGGTTGGCCCTGGTGTTGCAAGACCCAGCCATCCATCAGCGCATTGCCGGGGCCCGTGTCGTAGCCCGTCACGGTGCCGTCCGCATGCAGCACGCTGATATTGCTGATGCCACCGATATTGGCCAGCACGCGCGTGTGGCCGGGCACATTGAAAATGGCCTGGTGAAAAGCGGGCACCAGCGGCGCGCCCTGGCCACCGGCCGCCACGTCGCGGCTGCGCAAGTCGGCGATGACGTCGATGCCCGTCAGTTCAGCCAGCAGAGCCGGGTTGTTCAACTGGCGCGTAAAACCCAGCTCGGGGCGGTGGCGAATGGTCTGGCCATGTGCGCCGATGGCGGCGATGGCGTCCGGGCCGATGCCCGCATTGTTCAGGAGCATAGCGACGCAGTCGGCGTAATGGCGCACGAGCTGATTTGCCGCCAGTGCTTCGCGTTCGATTTCATTTTGGCCGGCACTTTGCAAGGCCATCAGGTCGTCGCGCAGGCTGGCGGGAAAGGGAATGTAGGCATCGCCCAGGCTGCGTGTGCCGCTATCATCGGAAAAGTCGACCAGCGCGCCGTCAACGCCATCGAGGCTGGTGCCAGACATCAGGCCGATATACAGCATGGGTTTTCCTTGAGTACGTAAGTGATGGGATGCATTGTGCCGCATTTTCCTGTTCACATAAAACAAAGGCACCGGCCATCTGCATGGGCGGTGCCTTTATATGTTGCCCGAAGGCAGTGTTGCTTAGCGCGAAGCCAGTGCCGTGTCGTTCGGACGCAGCAGGGTGAAGCGGTGCATCATGTCAGCCGATACCATGCGGAAGCGGCTCAGCTCGGCGGCCGTCAATGGCGCCTGGGCTTGTACGTTCAGCTTGCTTGGATCTTGTGCCACGCCGCCGACGCGGAATTCATAGTGCAAATGGGCGCCCGTGGACCAGCCGGTGGTGCCGACGTAGCCGATCACATCGCCCTGGCTCACTTTTTGACCTTTTTTCAGGCCCGAAGCGAAGCGGCTCATGTGGGCGTAGGCGGTGCTGTAGTTGGCCCAGTGTTTCAGGACAACAACATTGCCATAGCCGTTTTGGCTGCCGACGGAGTCGACCACGCCATCGCCCGAAGCGCGGATAGGCGTACCCGTTGCTGCAGCGAAATCGATGCCCTTGTGCGCTTTCCAGTTGCCGGAAATCGGGTGCACGCGCATGGAGAAGCCGGACGAGATGCGGGAGAATTCGAGAGGGGATTTCAGGAAGGCTTTTTTGAGGGACTTGCCGTCGAAGCTGTAGTAACCGCCGCCTTGCTTGCTTGCTGGGTCTTCGAACCAAACGGACTGGTAAGTCGTGCCGCGGTTGGTGAATTCACCGGCCAGGATGCGGCCCGCTCGGACGAATTCGCCATCTTGCCAGAATGTTTCGTAGACAACATTGAACGAGTCGCCGCGTTTCAGGTCGGAGCGGAAGTCGATATTGGTGGAGAACATTTCCACGATTTGCGCGGAAATCGAGTCTGGCAGGCGGGTGCCGTCCAGGCTGGAGTCGGTGGCGGCGAACAGGGTGGAAGTAATCTTGCGCGCGTGCATTTCAACGCGGCGTTCCAGCTGGGCTGCCACTTCCGTGGCCACGAACTTGTCGCCCTTGCGGGTGATCAGGATGTTCTTGACCGATTTGTCCGTGCCGTCGACGAGAGTGGCGCGCATCCAGTTGAGGTCGCCGTTTTCGGTCGTTTGCGCTTGCACGCGCTTGCCCGATTTCAGCAACATCACGCCGCGCGCGATCTTGTCGGTTTTAATGAAATTGGCAGCCGCCTGATCATCCACGCCGAGACGGGTCAGCAGGGTGGCGAGGGTGTCGCCAGCGCGGACTTTTTCTTCGTGGGTGAAATTCTGGTCTACCTGTTCCATCGCGGAAATTTGCGAGGCGAGATCAGGCATTTCCAGGTTTTGGGCGATGGACGTGACCGGCAGGTCCGATGCGTCGGGCGCCATGGGCGACACAGCGACCGCGCCGAAGGCGGCCACGGCGAGCAGCACCGCGGACGCACCAATAATGCGTGCCTTGCGGGTCGTCGTCAGCTGTGTGTACAAGCGTGAGCCTGTGATTTTATGTATAGGGTTCATGCAATCAGTTAAAATTTGCCCTTGAACGTGACCTGAGCTAGCGCTCTTTGTTATTGTTATTTTGATTCGTTTTCATACGGCAAGATTGATGGGATCGAGCATTATAACAAACTCCGCAAACCTACTACCATTTTGAGATCTACAGTCAAATTTTATGGAAATCAACACCACCGCATCGCCTACAAAGGCTAACGCCGCTCAGACCGCGCTTCCGCTGTCTGACAGAGTACAAGAAGCCCTCGCGATTACCAAGCGTGGCGTCGACGAACTATTGATCGAAAGCGAATTTGCGCAAAAATTAGCACGCTCCGAGAAAACCGGTGTTCCGCTGCGCATCAAACTGGGCCTGGACCCGACCGCACCCGACTTGCATCTGGGCCACACTGTCGTGCTGAACAAGATGCGCCAGCTGCAAAACCTCGGCCATCAAGTCATTTTCCTCATTGGCGACTTCACGTCCATGATCGGCGACCCTTCGGGCCGCAACGTCACGCGCCCGCCGCTGACCAAGGAACAGATCGAGATTAACGCGATGACGTATTTCGCGCAAGCATCTTTAGTGCTGGACGCCAGCAAGACGGAAATCCGTTATAACTCCGAGTGGTGCGATCCGCTGGGCGCGCGCGGCATCATCCAGCTCGCTTCCCACTACACGGTGGCGCGCATGATCGAGCGCGACGACTTCACCAAGCGCTTCCAGGGCGGCATTCCTATTTCCGTGCATGAATTCCTGTACCCGCTGATGCAAGGCTACGACTCGGTGGCCCTGAAATCGGACCTGGAACTGGGCGGCACGGACCAGAAGTTCAACCTGCTGGTGGGCCGCGAACTGCAAAAGCAGTACGGACAGGAGCAGCAGTGTATTTTGACCATGCCGCTGCTGGAAGGTTTGGACGGCGTGGAAAAAATGTCCAAGTCGAAGAATAACTACATCGGCATTACGGAACCGGGCAACACCATGTTCGCCAAGCTGATGAGCATTTCCGACGTCATGATGTGGCGCTACTACGAGCTGCTGTCGTGGCGCTCGATCGCCGAACTGGCCCAACTGAAGCGGGAAGTCGAGGAAGGCCGCAACCCGCGTGACGCCAAGGTTGCGCTGGCGCAAGAAATCGTCGCCCGCTTCCATTCGCAACAGGCGGCCGAAGATGCGCTGGCCGACTTTGTCAACCGCTCGAAGGGCGGCATTCCCGACGATATCCCGGAAGTAAGCCTCGCTGGCGCACCGCTGGGCATCCCGCAATTGCTCAAGCAAGCCGGTCTGTGCCCATCCACGTCGGAAGCCATGCGCAAGATCGACCAGGGCGGCGTGCGCATCGACGGCACCGTCATCAGCGACAAGGGCTTGCAAGTGGAAGCCGGTCAGTTTGTGTTGCAAGTTGGCAAGCGCAGCTTTGCGCGCGTCATCTTGACGGCATGATCGCGCTGCTGCAGAGAGTGACGCAGGCCAAGGTCGATGTCGATGGCGCCACCATCGGCACCATCGACGCCGGGCTGATGGTGCTCGTGTGCGCCGAGCGGGGCGATACGGAGAAGGAAGCGGACGCCTTGCTGACCAAGTTGCTCGGCTACCGCGTGTTTGCCGACGAGGCGGGCAGGATGAACCGCAGCGTGACGGACGTGGCCGGCGGCTTGCTGCTGGTGCCGCAGTTCACCTTGGCGGCCGACACCAAGTCCGGCACGCGCCCGTCGTTTACGCCGGCCGCCGCGCCGCAGGATGGCTTGCGCCTGTTCACGCATTTCGTGGACCAGGCGCGCAGCCGCCATGCGGCCGTGCAAACGGGGCAGTTCGGTGCCGACATGCAGGTGTCGCTCACCAATGACGGCCCCGTCACATTCTGGCTGCAAGTGAACGCCAAATAAGCGTCAAACAATAACTATAAAGAGGAGCAAGCGATGAAATTGTGGAGCGAGACGTTTCGTGATGGCGGCCTGATGCCGGCCGACTATGCTTTTGCCGAGATCGATCCGGCCAGCCGCGTGCGCCTCGCCGGCAACCGCAATCCCCATCTGGCCTGGGACGATGTGCCCAACGGCACCGAGTCGCTGGCCCTGTTCTGCATCGACCCCGATGCGCCGCAAGACGCCAGCCTGGCCAACCGCGATGACCAGGCCCTGCCGCTGACGGCGCTGCGCGGCGACTTTTATCACTGGAGCTTGCTCGATATTCCCATCAGCATGCGCGTGATTGCCGCCGGTGAATTTTCCAGCGGCATCACGCCGCGCGGCAAGGCGGCCGCTACTGGGCTGCGCCAGGGCATCAACGACTACACGGGCTGGTTTGCCGGCGATGCCGCCATGGCCGGCGATTACTACGGCTATGACGGCCCGTGCCCGCCGTGGAATGACGAGCGCATCCACCACTATATTTTCCGCCTGTACGCGCTCGACGTGCCGCAGCTGGCCTTGCCCGAGCGTTTCACGGGACAGCAAGCCCATGCCGCCTTGTACGGCCACATCCTCGACGAAGCCCAGCTCGTCGTCGCCTATTCGCTCAATCCCGAGTTGGCACTTACTCTGAAGAAATAACGCATGAGCACCACGATTTTATTGATACGCCATGGCGAGACGGCCTGGAATGCGGGCCGCCGCCTGCAGGGCCATATCGACATCGCCTTGAACGAGGCGGGCCTGGCGCAAGCGGCCGCGCTGGGGCAGGCGCTGGCGGACGAACCGCTGGCCGCCATCATCGCCAGCGATCTGCAGCGCGCGCAGCAGACGGCGCAAGCCGTGGCCGACGTGAACAAGCTGCCAGTGCAGACTGATACCTTGCTGCGCGAGCGCTGCTATGGCGCTTTCGAAGGCTTGTTGTATGCGGACATCGCCGCGCGCTATCCGCACGAGTATGCGCAATGGCAATCGCGCCAGATCGACGCCGTGATGCCGTCGGGCGAACGCCAGGCCGAAAGTTTCCGCCAGTTCTATGCGCGCGCAAACGGCGCCATTGCCCGCTGGGCCGAGCAATATGACGGCCAGACGATCGCCATCGTGGCCCACGGCGGCGTGCTCGAGTGCGCTTACCGCGAGGCGGTCGGCATGACGCTCGACAGTCCGCGCGACTTCCAGGTCAAGAATGCCAGCGTCAATCGTTTTTCTTACGCCGACGGCAAGCTGCATTTAGTGCACTGGGGAAATATCGAGCACCTGAGCGCGCCCGCGATGGACGAGCTGGGCTAAGCGGCCTCATCGCCACTCTGACGCACTGAGCTAAAAAAATAGTGCTTATTAAATAGGCAGGGAATCGGTTAAAATAGCAGGTTCCTCCGTCCATTCCAGGTTCCTCAGTGCAAATCGGCCCTCACATTCTGCGCAATAACGTTTTCGTCGCTCCCATGGCCGGCGTGACGGATCGGCCTTTCCGCCAGTTGTGCAAGCAGTTGGGTGCCGGCTACGCCGTGTCGGAGATGGCGGCGTCGAATCCGCGCCTGTGGGCGACGGAAAAAAGCGCGCGCCGCACGGACCATGAAGGTGAAATGGAGCCGAAAGCCGTACAGATCGCCGGCGCCGATCCGCAAGACCTGGCCGACTGCGCCAAGTTCAACGTGGACCGGGGCGCACAGATCATCGACATCAACATGGGTTGCCCCGTGAAAAAGGTGTGCAACAGCTGGTGCGGTTCGGCTCTGTTGCAAGATGAAAGCCTGGTCGAAAAGATATTGCACGCCGTCGTCAACGCCGTTGACGTGCCCGTCACCCTGAAATTTCGCACGGGCTGGAACCGTTCCAACAAGAATGCCCTGACCATCGCCCGCATCGCCGAGAAAGCCGGCATCCAGATGCTGACCTTGCACGGCCGCACGCGTGCCGATGGCTACAAGGGCGATGCCGAATATGAAACCATTGCCGCCGTGAAAGCATCGGTGGGCATCCCCGTGGTGGCCAATGGCGACATTACCAGTCCGGAAAAGGCCCGCTTTGTGCTCGATCAAACGGGCGCCGATGCCGTCATGATCGGCCGTGCGGCGCAGGGCAGGCCGTGGATTTGCCGCGAGATCGACCATTTCCTGCGCACCGGCACCTTGCTGCCGGCGCCGTACGTGGATGAAGTGCGCACCCTGATGGACGAGCATTTGCGCGCCCATTACGCGTTTTACGGTGAATTTCTCGGCGTGCGCACGGCGCGCAAGCACATCGGCTGGTATGTGAAGGACCTGGAAGGCGGCGAAGCGTTCCGCCAGCAAATGAACTTGCTGGAGTCGACGGATGCGCAATTGCTGGCCGTCGATCAATTTTTTGAGTCGCAATGGAAATTTGGCGAACGGTTACAATACCGCCTCTCCGAATCCAGTGAAAGTGGCCTGATAGAAGCGGCCACGGCAGCATGCGCAGATAGCAAGGCAGTGGTATAAGTTATAAGCAATAGTGATCAGCAAGAGTGATAAGAAGTACAAGGGCGAGCGCCTATACAGAGCGTCATGCAATATTAATTACAACATCAAGGCAAGAGGGCAGCACGCGGACCGCATGAGCGACGCGGCACCGGATGGCCAGGTGTTCAGCCGGTTGAAGCATACAAATGAGCAAAGAAAGCATTCAGGAAGTCGTACAGAAAAGTCTAGAAGATTACTTCAATGACCTGGGCGAACAGCAAGCATCGAATATCTACGACATGGTCGTGCTGACCGTGGAAAAGCCCATCCTGGAAGTCGTGATGACACGCGCCGATGGCAACCAGTCGCACGCCGCGCAGATGCTGGGCATCAACCGCAATACCCTGCGCAAGAAATTGCAGGAGCACGGTTTGCTGTAATGCCGGCATGCAAGTGACGCCAAGATTTGAATCCGCCGCAGCGGGCCCAGCTCCATAGCTGACCGCTGCGCCATTCGCCAAGAACACTTAACCACCTAGCCACAGCCATGATCAAACAAGCTCTCCTCTCCGTTTCCGACAAGACCGGCGTTCTCGAATTCGCCCGCGCCCTGTCCGCCCTCGGCGTCAACCTCCTGTCCACAGGCGGCACCGCCAAATTGCTGGCAGACAACGGTGTTCCTGTCACGGAAGTGGCCGATTACACGGGTTTCCCGGAGATGCTCGATGGCCGTGTGAAAACCCTGCACCCGAAAGTGCACGGCGGTATCCTGGCGCGCCGTGATTTCCCTGAGCACATGTCGAAACTGGTCGAGCACGACATGCCGACCATCGACATGGTGGTGGTCAATCTATACCCGTTCCAGGGCACGGTCGCCAAGGCCGATTGCACCCTGGAAGACGCGATCGAAAACATCGATATCGGCGGCCCGACCATGCTGCGTTCGGCTGCCAAGAACCACAAGGACGTGGTCGTCATCTGCGATCCGACCGACTACGACGTGGTACTGGCGGAAATGCGTGCTGCCGATGGCAAGGCAGGCGACGTCAGCTACGACACCAAATTCATGCTGGCGAAAAAAGTCTTTGCGCACACGGCGCAATACGATGGCGCCATCACTAACTACCTGACGAGCCTGGGCCCGACGAAAGTGCACGCCGAGCGCGGCGCCTATCCGCAAATCCTGAATGTGGCCTTTGAAAAAGTGCAAGACATGCGCTACGGTGAAAACCCGCACCAGAGCGCTGCCTTCTACCGCGACCTCGTCACCACCGATGGCGCGCTGGCCAATTACCGCCAGCTGCAAGGCAAGGAATTGTCGTACAACAACATCGCCGACGCCGATGCGGCTTGGGAATGCGTGAAGAGCATGGGCGGCTTCGAGCAAAGCGCCGCTTGCGTCATCGTCAAGCATGCGAACCCATGCGGCGTGGCCCTGGGCAAGAATGCGGCGGAAGCATACGCGCGTGCCCTGCAGACGGACCCGACCTCGGCATTTGGCGGCATCATCGCCTTCAATACGGAACTCGACGGCGCCACCGCCGGCGAAATCGCCAAGCTGTTCGTGGAAGTGCTGATCGCTCCGTCGTTCTCCGCCGAAGCGAAACAGATTCTGTCGAGCAAGCAAAACGTGCGCATGCTGGAAATCCCACTGGGCAGCGGCGTGCACGCCATGGACTTCAAGCGCGTCGGTGGCGGTCTGCTGGTGCAATCGCCGGATGCGAAAAACGTCGGTATCGGCGACTTGCGCGTGGTCAGCAAACTGCAACCAACGCCGCAGCAACTGGCCGACCTGATGTTCGCCTGGAAAGTGGCGAAATTCGTCAAGTCGAACGCCATCGTCTTCTGCGGCAATAACATGACCCTGGGCGTGGGCGCTGGCCAGATGAGCCGTATCGATTCGGCCCGCATCGCGTCGATCAAGGCGCAAAACGCCGGCCTGTCGCTGACGGGCTCCGTCGTGGCGTCGGACGCCTTCTTCCCGTTCCGCGACGGCCTCGACGTCGTCGTCGACGCGGGCGCAACCTGCGTCATCCACCCGGGCGGCTCCATGCGCGACCAGGAAGTGATCGATGCGGCGGACGAGCGCGGCGTCGTGATGCTGTACACGGGTACGCGTCACTTCCGCCATTGATATCGATAGAGAGAGTAGGTCGGATTAGCGGGGCCGCAGGCTGCGCGTAATCCGACAAGCGCAGTTGGCAACGCATGTCGGATTACGCGTACCGCTAATCCGACCTACAGCTACTCGATAAAGTACTCAGCGGCAGGCACCGGTTATTCACCGGTGCCTGCCGTATTCATTATAGAATCTGGCGATGATTATTCTTGGCATCGATCCTGGCCTGCGCACGACCGGCTTTGGGGTCATTGAAAAACACGGCAACAAGCTGCGCTATATCGCGTCGGGGACCGTCAAGACGGGTTCCGAAGGGGAATTGCCGCCGCGCCTGAAGGTCATCCTGCGGGGCGTGAGCGAAATCGTCGGCACCTACCAGCCCGATTGCGCGGCCATCGAAAAAGTGTTTGTCAACGTCAATCCCCAATCGACCTTGCTGCTGGGCCAGGCGCGCGGCGCGGCCATTTGCGCGCTCGTGCATGCCGACCTGTCGGTGGCCGAATACACGGCGCTACAAGTGAAACAGGCCGTCACGGGCCACGGCAAGGCGGCCAAGGAGCAGGTGCAGGAAATGGTGTCGCGGCTGCTGTCCTTGCCCGGCTTGCCCGGTACGGATGCGGCCGACGCGCTGGGCGTGGCCATTTGCCACGCCAACAGTATCGATGCACTGGCCATGATAGGCGCGCTGGCGCCCCAGCTACAGGGCTTGCGTATGAAGCGCGGCCGTTTAGTAGGGTAGGCGCATGGCCCTCATATCAATAGAAACAACGATACACAACATTAGGAACACGCGATGATAGGCCGTCTCTCCGGTATTTTGCTTGAAAAGAATCCGCCACAATTGCTGGTCGATTGCCAGGGCGTCGGCTATGAAGTCGACGTGCCGATGAGCACCTTTTACAACTTGCCCCACGTGGGCGAAAAAGTCGTGCTGTTTACGCACCAGGCCATCCGCGAAGATGCGCACCTGCTGTTTGGCTTCGGCAATGCGGCCGAGCGCGCCGTGTTCCGCCAGCTGATCAAGATCACGGGCGTGGGCGCGCGCATGGCGCTGTCGATTCTCTCGGGCATGACGATTGCCGATCTGGCGCAGGCCATTACCCTGCAGGATTCCGGTCGCCTCGTGAAAGTACCGGGCATCGGCAAGAAGACGGCCGAGCGCCTGTTGCTGGAATTGAAGGGCAAGCTGGGTGCCGATATCGGCGCCGGCGGCGTGCATGCGGCGCCGGACGCGCAATCGGACATTTTGAATGCCCTGGTCGCGCTCGGTTATTCGGACAAGGAAGCGTTGGCCGCCGTGAAGAACGTACCGGCAGGTACCGGCGTGTCGGACGGCATCAAACTGGCGCTGAAAGCGCTGTCGAAAGGCTGATAGGGCATGAGCATCCAGACCGACAGCTTCACGGAACAGCGCATCATCGACGCGGCGCCCATCTCGCACAACGAGGAGGCGATCGAACGGGCCTTGCGCCCCAAGCAGCTCGACGAGTATGTCGGGCAGGAAAAGATCCGCGACCAGCTGGAGATTTTCATCACGGCCGCACGCCAGCGCAAGGAAGCGCTCGACCATACCTTGCTGTTCGGCCCGCCGGGCCTGGGCAAGACGACCCTGGCGCACATCATCGCGCGCGAAATGGGCGTCAATTTGCGCCAGACCTCCGGCCCCGTGCTCGAGCGCCCGGGCGACCTGGCGGCGATCTTGACGAACCTGGAAGCGAACGACGTCCTGTTCATCGACGAAATCCACCGGCTGTCGCCGGTCGTCGAGGAAATTTTATATCCGGCGCTTGAGGATTATCAAATCGATATCATGATCGGCGAAGGCCCGGCCGCCCGTTCCGTGAAGCTCGATCTGCAACCGTTTACCCTGGTCGGCGCCACCACGCGCGCCGGCATGCTGACCAACCCGCTGCGCGACCGCTTCGGCATCGTCGCGCGCCTCGAGTTCTACAACACGGGTGAACTGACGAAGATCGTCACGCGCAGCGCCGCCTTGCTGAAAGCCCCGATCGACCCGGAAGGCGCGCATGAAATCGCCCAGCGTGCCCGCGGCACGCCCCGTATCGCCAACCGCTTGCTGCGCCGCGTGCGTGATTTCGCGGAAGTCAAAAGCAATGGCGAGATCACCAAGGTGGTGGCCGACCGCGCGCTGGCCATGCTCGACGTCGATTCCGCCGGCTTCGACGTGATGGACCGCAAGCTGCTCGAAGCCGTGCTGTTCAAGTTCGGCGGCGGCCCCGTCGGTATCGGCAACCTGGCGGCGGCCATCGGCGAAGCGGCCGATACCATCGAAGACGTGCTGGAGCCGTATCTGATACAGCAAGGCTTCCTGCAGCGCAGGCCCCGTGGCCGAGTCGCCACGCCGGCCGCTTATTTGCACTTCGGCGTCAGCGCGCCGCGCATGGGCCCGGGCGGCGAAGCGTGGGAACTGTGATGGCGCAAGAAGGTATGTCAGGCATGCAAATCTGGATCGACGCGGATGCCTGTCCCGTCGTCATCAAGGAAATTTTGTACCGGGTCGCCGACCGCCTGGAGTTGCCGCTCACCCTGGTCGCCAACCAGGGCTTGCGCGTGCCGCCCTCGCGTTTCATCCACACCGTGCAAGTACCGTCCGGCGCCGACGTGGCCGATCAGGAAATCGTGCGGCTATTGAATCCCGGCGACCTCGTCATCACGGGCGACATCCCGCTGGCCGCCGACGTCTTGACCAAGGGCGGCTTTGCGCTCAATCCGCGCGGCGAATTCTACACGAAGGACAATATCGCCCAGCAACTGACGATGCGTGCCTTCATGGAAGAATTACGCAGCGGCGGCGTGGACACGGGCGGCCCGGCCGCCTTCAGCCAGTCGGACCGGCAGCAGTTTGCCAATAGCCTGGACCGGCATTTGAGCAAGCACCACCGCAAGCCGGCCCCGGCGCAGTAATTCGCGGACGAAAAAAAACCGGCGCAAGCCGGTTTTTTACGTGCATGTAACTTAGCGTGCAACTTTGCGCGTGCCCACCACTTCCACCGTCACACGGCGGTTCTTGGCGCGCCCGGCGGCACTTGTGTTGTCGGCTACCGGCTGCGTTTCTCCCTTGCCTTCCGTGTAGACGCGGCTCGTTTCCACGCCTTGCGCCACCAGGTAAGCCTTGACGGCTTCGGCGCGGCGCTGCGACAGCTTCTGGTTGTAGGTGTCAGGGCCGACGGCATCCGTATGGCCGACCGTGACGATCACTTCCAGGTCCATGTCCGTCAATTGACCGAGCAGCTGGTCCAGCGCAGCCTTGCCTTGTGGCTTGAGCGCCGATTGATCGAAATCAAACAGGGCTTCGGAAGCAAACGACACTTTTTCCGATACGGGGGCTGGCGCCGGTGGGGCCACGATGACGGGTGCCGGCATCGCGACGACAGGGGCGACTTCTGGCGCCGGCTGGTAAGCAGGCGTGGCGCTGGCCGGGCGGCCCAGTTTATACACGAGGCTGACGGAATACAGGTCCGCATCGCCACGGTTGCCGACGGCGTCGTTCAGGCGATAACGCTCGACTTCGCCGCGCAGGGCCAGCGCTTCGCTGAACTTGTATTCGAGGCCCAGACCCACCTTGGCGTTGAGCTTGCGCTCGCTGGCATGGGTATTGGTCGAACCCAGCAGGCGGTTGCCGCTGAATTCCGTGTTGGTCTTGGTGTAGTGCATGCCGACACGGCCCAGCAAGGACAGGCGCTGCGACAGCGGCAGCTGGCCCAGCAAGTCCAGGTTCACGCCGCGAAAGGCCGCTTGCCCGTTCAGTACGCCGTTGCCGCTGGTGGTCGACTTGAAATCGAACTTGCCCAGGTCAAAGTAACCGGCTTCCACGGCGAAATACTGGTTCAGCTGGCGGCCGACAAACAATTTATAGCCGGTGTCGCGCTGGTCCCTGCTGAAGCCGGTGACGGTTTCGCCGTTGGCGGCCAGGCTGGCGCGCAAGCGCGGCTCGTCGATGGTGGCGCGCGACTGGCCCACGCCCGCGCCGATGTACCAGGCGCTGTTGGCCCAGTCCGGGTTGATGAACGTATTGTCCTGCGCCTGCGCCGATTGCGCCGCCAGCAAGGCGCCGGTCATGACGCTTAGTGCGCCCAATGTGTGTGCGATAGTCATGGTCATGTCCCGGTTATTTGGTGATCTGGTTGTTGCGCAGGGTAACGGCGGCGGCCGTCAGCACGCGGCCATTGAGCAGGGTCGTGTTGTCGCCCACCGTGATGGCGGCCGACTGGCCCAGGATATTGCCCTTGAAGACGCTGTTCGCGGCCAGGGTGGTCGGGCCGACGGGCAGCCAGCTGACGTTGTCGGCCGTGGCGCCATTGTTCAGGGCAACTACCGAGTTGACGGTCGAATTCAAGGTCAGCGCCGTGCGGAAGATGTACACGCCGGGACCGTTCAGTGTCAGGGTACCCGTGATGCTGATGGCGCCCGCATAGCAATACACGCCGGGGCCGAAGGTCTGGCCGCCGAGGTCGATGCTGCCGGCAAAGCTGACGTCGCAGCTGCGGCTGTTGCCGTCCGTGATGGCCGCTTGCAAATCCGTCATGGCGCCGTCCAGGATGGCACCCGACTTGTAGTTGGTAAAACCTGCCGCCTGGGTCGGATCGACCGTTTGCGACGGCGAACCGACATCGCCCGTGATCAGGGTCGTACCGCCCGAATTATTCGTGATCGAGGTGCCGGCCAGCACGCCGAACGATGCGGCGCGGCCCAGGATGATCGGATTGAGGACGGGTGGGATGGCAACGGCAGTGACGGTCAGCAGCGCGCTGCCCGACTGGCCGCCGGCCGTGGCCGTGATGCTGCTGGTGCCGGCGGCGATGCCGGTGGCGACGCCCGTGTTCAGCACGCTGGCATTGGCAACCGTGCCCGACGTCCAGGCGGCGCTGTTGGTGATGATGGCGTTCGAGCTGTCCGAATACGTTGCGGTGGCAATGAATTGTTGCTGGGCACCGACAATGATGCTGGCGGTGGCCGGCGTGACGGCGATGCTGAGCAGGGTAATGGCCGGCACGGTGACGGTGGTGCTGGCCGTCTTGCCGTTGAAGCTGGTATTCATGACGCTGGTACCAAAGGCAACGCCGGTGACGAGGCCGCCGCTGGCGACGGTGGCCGAGGCTGGCGTGGCGGAAACGAAGCTGCTGCCGGCCGTGACGTCAACGCTGCTGCCATCCGAATACGTGGCAAGGACGGCCAGCTGGCGCGTCGAGGCGACGGGCACGATGGGGTTTTGCGGCGTGACGGCGATCGACAGCAAGGTCGCTGGCGTGACGGTCAGCACGGTGCTGGCCGTGAGCGCGCCCGTGGTGGCCGTGATCTGCGTCGTGCCGGCAACCTTGCCCAGCGCCAAGCCGCCAGCGGCGATGCTGGCCGTGGCAGGGCTGGCTGAAGCAAAGGCCGATACGGCCGTGACGTCGCGCGTGGTGCCGTCGCTGAAGCTGCCCGTCACCGTGAATTGCTGCGTTGCGCCGATGGCGATTGATGGCGCGAGCGGCGTGATGGCGATCGCGTTCAAGGTGGCGGGCGAGACGGTTAACTGTGCCGCTGCGCTCTTGCCGCCAAACGCGGCGCTGATGCTGCTGCTGCCGGCGGCGATGCCGGTGCTCAAGCCCGTGGCGGCATTGACTGTCGCGCTGGCCGGTGTGGCCGACGTCCAGGCCGACTTGGCGCTGACGTCTTGCGAGGAGCCATCGCTATACGTGGCGATGGCCGTGAATTGCTGGCCCGCACCGATGGCGACCGTGGCCGTGGCTGGTGTGACTGCCAGGCTGGACAGGGTAGCGCCCGGCAAGCCGAGGATGGGATCGCGTCCCTGGTCGCCGCCGCCGCAGCCAGCCAGGGCGGCCATGGCCAGTAGACCTGCCGAGACGATCAGCGGGTTCAGATATCGCTTGAAGAGATTCATAGTGTTCCTTTGTGCATGGCAGTCATTGCCGGTCATCCGCGGATGAGGTCATCCGGCAGAGCCATGCCGCCTGTCGCTACAGGGCGATGGCGTCACAGGCATGCACTATTTCATTTAGGAAACTTCAAGTATGTTCGGTGGCGCGCATAGGCCCCTGGCGTTCGGAGATAGGGTCAAAAAAATGTGATTCGGCCTGGAAAACAACGGCCGTGTGCGGAAAATAGACGTAAAAAAGCCGGCGTCAAGGCCGGCTTCATCAGGGCAGGGGGACTTTACTCTTCACGCACCCACGTCTGCGAGCGGCCAATCAGCGGGATGCCGACATAGCCGCGCACCTGCAGCTTGGTGCCGCCTTCCGTCAGTTCCGCCTTGCTCTTGTAAAGCTTGCCGGTGGCCGGGTCGATGATTTCGCCGCCCGTCCACTCCTTGCCGTCATATTTCAGGCCGGACAGGATCACCATGCCGACGATGGGCTGGTCCTTGTTGGCGCCCGTGCACTTGTCGCACTTGGGATTTTGATCTTCATTCGGGGCACGGAACAGTTTTTCGATCTTGCCTTGCAAGACGCCATTGTTTTCCGTGATAACGACGAGGGATTTCGGCTTGCCGCTGGCGTCGTCGATGGTTTTCCATGTGCCGACGGGGGTAAAGTTACCGTCGCGCGCGGTGGCGCTGCCGGCGATGGCCAGGGCGGCCACCAGTACGCTTGCTTGAATGCTTGCTGTGAATACTTTATGCATCGCTAGTCTCCATTGGTTTTTTGATCGTGTCACGAACAGTTATATACCAAGGCAAGACCAGCAGTGCTGCGCGGCGTCACGGATGACGCCGCGCAATCCTTCCAAACTTGCCTTATGCGCTGGCTAGTTTAGCAAACTGTTCGCGCAGTTTTTCAATTGTCGCCGAAAAACTGAGCAAGCGCTCGTTTTCTTGCGCAACGATGGCGGCAGGGGCGCGCGCGACGAAGCTTTCGTTGCCCAATTTGCTGTTGACTTTGGCAATTTCCGCTTCGATGCGGGCGATTTCCTTGCCCAGGCGTTCGCGTTCGGCGGCCACGTCGATTTCCACTTTCAGCATCAGCTTGGTGGTGCCGACGATGGCGACGGCCGCTGGCGAGTCTGGCAATGCATCGACGATCTGCACGTCGGCCAGCTTGCCCAGCGACTGGATGTATGGCGCATACGATGCCAGCGCTTCTTTCTCGCTGGCATTGCCCGCTTCGACGATCAGCGGCACGCGCACGGAAGGCGAGATCTGCATTTCGCCGCGCAGGTTGCGCGTCGCGTCCGTCAAGGCTTTCAGCTGCTGCATCCACGCTTCGGCCGATTCGTCGATCTTGTCGGTGTTGGCGATCGGATACGGCTGCATCATGATCGAATCACCTTCAGCTTTGAGCGTTTTGCCAGCCAAAGGCGCCACCGTCTGCCACAAGGCTTCCGTGACGAACGGAATGATCGGATGGGCCAGGCGCAGCACCACTTCCAGCACGCGCAGCAGGGTGTGGCGGGTGGCGCGCTGCTGGCCTTCCGTGCCTTGCTGAACTTGCACCTTGGCGACTTCCAGGTACCAGTCGCAATACTCGTCCCAGACGAATTTGTAGATGGTGGCGGCGATATTGTCGAAACGGAAGTCTTCAAAGCCCTTGGCCACGTCCAGTTCCGCCTTCTGCAGCAGCGAGATGATCCACTTGTCCGCTTGCGACAGGTCGGCGTCGTTCGCGGTGCAGTCCTTGCCTTCCGTATTCATCATGACGAAACGGGTGGCGTTCCACATCTTGTTGCAGAAGTTGCGGTAGCCTTCGCAGCGGCCCAGGTCGAAATTGATGTTGCGGCCCAGCGATGCATAGCTGGCCATGGTGAAGCGCACGGCGTCCGTGCCATAGGCCGAAATGCCTTCCGGGAATTCCTTGCGCGTGGCCTTGGTGATCTTTTCCGCGTCGCGCGGGTTCATCAGGCCCGTCGTGCGCTTGACGATCAGGTTTTCCAGGTCGATGCCGTCGATCAGGTCGATCGGGTCCAGCGTGTTGCCTTTCGACTTCGACATTTTCTGCCCCGTCGAATCGCGCACCAGGCCGTGCACGTAGACGGTTTCAAACGGTACCTTGCCCGTGAAGTGCGCCGTCATCATGACCATGCGCGCGACCCAGAAGAAGATGATGTCGAAACCGGTGACCAGCACGGACGATGGCAGGAAGGCCTTCATGTCCGGCGTTTCTTCCGGCCAACCCATGGTCGAGAACGGCACCAAGGCCGACGAGAACCACGTGTCGAGCACGTCGTCATCGCGCTTCAACGGGCCCGTGCTGCCGGCCGCCTGCGCCTTGGCGATGGCTTCCGCTTCCGTCTTGGCAACGAAGATATTGCCCTTGTCGTCGTACCAGGCCGGGATTTGATGGCCCCACCACAGCTGGCGCGAGATGCACCAGTCCTGGATGTTGTTGAGCCACTGGTTGTAGGTGGTGCTCCAGTTTTCCGGCACGAACTTGATTTCGCCGTTGGCGACCTTGTCCAGCGCCGTTTCGGCGATCGACTTGCCTGGGAAGAAGGTGCCTTCCGGGGCCGGCTTGCTCATGGCGACAAACCACTGGTCCGTCAGCATCGGTTCGATGACGACGCCCGTGCGGTCGCCGCGCGGCACCATCAGCTTGTGCGGCTTGACTTGCTCGAGCAAGCCTTGCGCGTCGAGGTCGGCGACGATCTGCTTGCGCGCGGCAAAGCGGTCCATGCCGCGGTAGGCTTCCGGCGCGTCGTCCGTGATCTTCGCGTCCAGTGTCAAAATGACGATCTGCGCCAGTTTGTGGCGCTGGCCCACGGCGTAATCGTTCATGTCGTGCGCAGGGGTGATCTTCACGCAGCCCGTGCCGAATTCCTTGTCGACGTATTCGTCGGCGATGATGGGGATTTCGCGGTCAGTCAATGGCAGTTTGAGCATCTTGCCCACCAGCGGCAGATAGCGCTCGTCCGTCGGATCGACGGCCACGGCCACGTCGCCCAGCATGGTTTCAGGACGGGTGGTGGCCACCGTCAGGAAGCCGCTGCCGTCCGCCAGCGGGTACTTGATGTACCACATGGAGCCATCTTCTTCCTCGGACACCACTTCCAGGTCGGACACAGCCGTGCCCAGCACGGGGTCCCAGTTGACGAGGCGCTTGCCGCGGTAGATCAGGCCCTGCTCGAACAGGCGCACGAAGACGTCGGTGACGACTTTCGAGCGCGGCTCGTCCATCGTGAAGTATTCGCGTTGCCAGTCGGCCGAAGCGCCCAGGCGGCGCATCTGGCCGGTGATGATGGAACCGGATTTTTCTTTCCATTCCCACACTTTTTCCACGAATTTCTCGCGGCCCAGGTCATGGCGCGAAATCTTTTGCGCGTCCAGCTGGCGTTGCACGACGATTTGCGTGGCGATGCCGGCGTGGTCGGTGCCGGGAATCCAGGCTGTGTTGTGGCCCAGCATGCGGTGGTAGCGGGTCAGGCCATCCATGATGGTCTGGTTGAACGCATGGCCCATGTGCAGGGTGCCGGTGACGTTCGGCGGCGGCAACTGGATGCTGAAGGAAGGTTTTCCGGCATCGAGGGTGGCGGTGAAGTAACCGCGCTGTTCCCACTCGGTGCGCCAGAATTGTTCAATGTCGGCGGGCTCGAAAGACTTGGCTAATTCCATGATTTGGCGTGTGATTGGCAAAAGGAACCATTATAGATGACACGGCATCGCCTGCAGCGTGGCAACCCGCCTTTTTCAGTGTTTTGGCGGCTTTGCGGGCCGTTTTGCCGCAACAGAACGGGGATGAAAGGGCTGCCGATGTTATAATGCCCGCCTCGGCGCCTCCTGCCCTATCTTTGCGGACGGTGCCAGCAGACGCAGTTTTATCCAACTCTCGTCCGCGTCACACGGCCAGCGCATCTGCGATGCCAGCCACTTTCAGAGCGTCCCCTGCGGGCTGGGCGCCTGAGCCACGCGCACCGCCAGCGGTGCACCATTCACGGCGGAATATCGCGCGCCACCGTTTGCCGGCCGCGCCGCCACAGTTTAGCCAGGAATGTTGTTATCTGGCCCGTCGTCTTTCGATACGGCACTCCGCAGCGCGCCTTGGCGCCTGTGGCCGCGCCATGGCCGCGCGCTTTCCCGGTTTTGCTTTTACAAGGAAACCAGCATGAAAAAAATCTCGATCACCGTCGGCTTCGTTTCTACCATCGCCACCCTGGGCGCCTTGCCTGCCGCCCACGCCCAGTCGTCAGTTGATCCGTCTTCAGTCACCATGTATGGCTTGATGGATGCGGGCCTGGTGCAGGAAGGCGGCGTCAGCAAGCTCACCAGCGGCATATCGGCTGGCTCGCGCCTGGGCCTGCGCGGCACCGAGTCCTTGGGCAATGGTCTGCAAGCCGTCTTCACCCTGGAAGCGGGCGTGCAGAGCGATACGGGCCGCTCCGACCAGGCGGGGCAATTGTTCGGCCGCCAGGCTTTTGTCGGCATCGACAGCCCGCTGGGCATGCTGACCGTGGGGCGCCAGTACAACCTGCAAAGCCAGGCCTTGACCGACGTGGCCGACCCGTTCGAAGGCGGCTTTGCCGGCGCGGCAACCAACCTGGCCGGTTATTCGGCCACGCGCATCGACAATACCGTGCGCTACACCTCGCCTGAAATGCGCGGCGTGACGGCCACCGTCCTGTACGGCTTTGGCGAACATACGGGTGTGGCGGCCGACCAGCGCTCGCTGGGCCTGGCCCTCGGCTATGTCAACGGTCCCTTGACCTTGCGCCTGGCGCGCCAGAGCCGTGCCGGCGAGCCGGGCAAGGCCGACGTGAACAACACGATTTTGGCCGGTAACTACAACTTCGGCGTGGCCACGGCCTTTGCCGGTTATGGCCGCAACACGGGCGATGGCAGCACCATGTTCTTTGCGGAAAACCCGTATGGCGCGACGCAGGCGCCGGCCCAGTCCACGGACAGCCGCGACGCCATCGTCGGCGTGTCCGTGCCGCTGGGCGCGACGACCTTGCTGGCCTCGTACGTGCACAAGGATGACCGCGATGCAGCCAACCGCGATGCGCGGCAGCTGGCCATCGGCGCCACGTATGCCTTGTCCAAGCGCAGCAATGTGTATGTTGCTTACGCGCACATCCGCAACCGCAACGACGCCGCCTACATGGTGGGCAACGCCACGGAAGTGGGCACGGGCAACCGCGCCTTCAACGTCGGCCTGCGCCACGCGTTTTAAGTCTTTGCGCTAGGCGGGCAGCATGCTGCCTTCGAGCAGCAATGTTTCGAAGGCGGCGGCGGCCAGGGGGCGGCTGAACAGGTAGCCCTGCATCTGGTCGCAGCCGTGCCGGCGCAGGAAGGCCAGTTGCTGTTCCGTTTCCACGCCTTCGGCGATGACTTTCAGGCGCAGGCTGTGCGCCAGCGAAATGATGGCGCGCACGATGGCCGCGTCGTCCATGCTGTGCGTGATGTCGCTGACGAAGGTTTTGTCGATTTTCAGCACGTCGATGGGGAAGTGGCGCAGGTAGGCCAAGCTGGAATAGCCGGTGCCGAAGTCGTCGATCGACAGTTGCACGCCCAGCGCCTTCAGCTTGGCCATGATGGCCGTGGCTTGCTCCACGTCATGCATGACCATGCTTTCCGTCAATTCCAGTTCCAGGTGGGCCGCGGCGAGTCCCGTGTCCGCCAGCGCCTGCGCCACCGCGTGCAGCAAATTCTTTTGTTTGAATTGCCGCGCCGACAGGTTGACGGCCAGGCGCAGCGGGCCATGGCCGGCCAGTTGCCAGGCGCGCGCCTGGGCGCATGCCGTGCGCAGCACCCAGTCGCCGATGGGTGTGATCAAGCCCATTTCCTCGGCCAGGCCGATAAAGCTGGCAGGCGGTACACGCCCCAGTTGCGGATGTTGCCAGCGCAGCAGCGCTTCCATGCCCACCACGGCGCCGCTGGCCAGGTCCAGCTGGGGCTGGTATTCGAGGTGGAACTGCCCCCGTTCCAGCGCGTGGCGCAACTCGCTCTCCAGTTCTAGCCGCTCCAGGGTGCCCGCATTCATGCTCGAAGCATAGAATTGCCAGTGGCCCCGTCCCTGTTCCTTGGCGCGGTACATGGCGATGTCGGCATGCTTGATCAGGGTGTCGGCATCGCCGCCATCGTCGGGATACACGGCCACGCCCATGCAGCAGCTGAGAAAAAACTCATATTCGCCCAGTTGCAGCGGCTGCGCCACGGCGTCCTGGATGCGTTGCAGGATGGCAGCGCCCGGCTCGCCATTGCCATGCTGGGGCAGCAGCAGCACGAATTCGTCGCCGCCCAGGCGCGCCACCGTGTCGACTTCGCGCGTGGCGCCGCACAGGCGCTCGGCCACGCTTTTCAGCACAAGGTCGCCCGCATCGTGGCCCAGGGTATCGTTGACAAATTTAAAGCGGTCGAGGTCGATGAAGACCACCCACAGGGGCAGGCCGCTGCGCCGCGTCACGGCCATCGCCTGCTCCAGCCGTTCGCGCAGCAGGGCCCGGTTGGCCAGGCCCGTCAGGATATCGTGCCTGGCCTGAAATTCCAGTTCCTGTTCAAAACGCATGACGCTGCTGATGTCATATTGCGCCACGACAAAGTGGCTGAGCGCGCCATCGCCAGCGTCGCGCACGGGGGCGACGAACAGTTCGCTCCAGTAGCTGCTGCCATCCTTGCGGAAATTGCGCACGATGGCCTTGCCTTCGCGTTGTTCGCGCAGGGCCGCCGTAATGGCGTGCATGTCTTGCCGCCCTTGTTCGGGACCCTGCAAGTCTTCCAGGCGCTGGCCGATGACTTCGCCGGCCGCATAGCCGGTGATGCGCTCGAAGGCGGGGTTGACGTATTCGATCAGGTAGCCTGGCGCGTCGGCGCTGCACAGGATGATGGCGTTGGCCGACACTTCGATGATGCGTTCGCGCAAACGCAGCGACTTTTCATTGTGCATGCGCGCGGCGATGTCTTCGGACAGGCGCAAATTGGCAAACTGCAGCGCCGCCGTGCGTTCGCCCGTGATGCGGGCAATCACGGAATTGCGCGAGACCAGCTGATACACGTATGCGGCCGCCAGCAGGCTCGACAGCATTCCACCGAGCAGCACATACAGCGAGCCGCGATGGCTGGCGTCCAGGCCCATGCCTTTGGCCGGCAGCAGGGCGGCGCCCAAGGTGTGTCCGCTGGCGTGGTACTGCAGCAGCAGCCGTGCGCTTTCCGCTTCGATCTGGCGCGCCGAGGCGTAGCACAGGGCCGTCAGGCACAGCCCGAACGCGAGGGTGAGCAGGGCCGAGGTGGAAACGGAAATGGAGATGCGTTTGAAGAATGATTGCATGGTGGTCCCGTGGCAGCACCGGTGCCGATCCATGATCAGGCAGGCCGGGCAGTGACTGACTGTAGGGTGCGCGGCGAAATGCCGTCCGTTCGCTACCGAACGGACGGCCATGCCGACAAGAAATATAGTCGGGTCACTGTGCCAGCGCTGTGTTACGCTGCACCGCATGGCGCCCCTCGTTCGGACGCCTTTCATCTCCCCCCTAGCTGACGACTGGAAAACAGGAAACCTGCCCATGTCGAGTCCGCATGCCCAGCTGCACAACCCGAATCAAAACCATTTGCTCGCCGCCATGCTCGACGCCGATTTCGCGCGCCTGGCTCCCCATCTGGAACAAGTATCGATGCTGCTCGGTGACGTGATCTACGATTCGGGCGACAAGCTGCAGCATGTGTATTTCCCCACCACGGCCATCGTTTCGATTCACTACCTGCTGGAAAACGGCGGCTCGTCGGAAATTGCCGGTGTCGGCAATGAAGGCGTCGTGGGCGTGTCGCTGTTCATGGGCGGCAACTCGACGCCGAGCCGCGCCGTCGTGCAGACGGGCGGCGTCGGTTACCGGCTGAAGGCGCATTTGCTGATGGAAGAATTCGACCGCGCCGGTCCCGTCATGCGCTTGCTGCTGCGCTATACGCAAGCCTTGATCACGCAAATGTCGCAGACGGCCGTGTGCAACCGCCACCATACGGTGGAACAGCAGCTGTGCCGCTGGCTGCTGCTGACCATGGACCGCCTGCCGAACCGCGAGCTGACGATGACACAGGAGTTGATTGCCAACATGCTGGGCGTGCGCCGCGAAGGCGTGACGGAAGCGGCCGGGCGTTTGCAGACGCGCGGCTTTATCAGCTACCGGCGCGGCCATATTTCCGTGCTGGACCGCGCCGGCCTCGAAGGCCATGTATGCGAATGCTATGGCGTGGTCAAAAAGGAATTCACGCGCCTGTTGTCGGACGTGCGCCAGCGCCAGGCGCGCTGAACGCCGCATCCTCTCTTTTATCGTTGTCACAGCCCGGGCTACCCCATGCAATCTGTCGAAAACATTCCCCCGCGCGCACCATCGCGCTGGCCCATGGCGCTGGCGTTCTCGTTCAGCGCCATCGTGCTGCTGGCCATCGGCCTGCTGGCCTGGCGCGCGCCGTTCGAGACGGCATGCGTCATCGATGCGCTGGTCTTCTTGCTGCTGATGCTGCTCGTGGCGCTGTACCGGCGCACCCTGGCCGCCAGCCTGCCGCGCCAGCTGCTCAAGGCGGGCGCCTTGCAGGATGCGATTTTCAACAGCGCCAATTTCTCATGCATCGCCACCGATGCGCAGGGCGTAATCCAGATTTTCAACGTGGGCGCCGAACGCATGCTCGGTTATGCGGCGAGCGACGTGGTCGACAAGCTGACGCCGGCCGGTATTTCTGACGCGCAAGAAATCGTCGCGCGCGCAGCCGCCCTCAGTGCCGAACTCGACACCGTCATCACGCCCGGCGTGGAAGCGCTCGTGTTCAAGGCCACGCGCGGCATCGAAGACATCTATGAACTGACTTACATCCGCAAGGATGGCAGCCGCTTTCCCGCCATCGTTTCCGTGACGGCCTTGCGCGATGCGCAAAGCAAGGTCATCGGTTACTTGCTGATCGGCACGGACAACACGGTGCGCAAGCAGGTCGAGGCGGAACAGGCCTTGCTGGACCAGCGCCTGCAGGAGCAGCAGGCGTACACGCGCTCGCTGGTCGAGACCAACAATGCTGAGTTGAAGAAGGCGCGCCAGGTGGCGGAAAAGGCCAACCGCGCCAAGTCCGAATTTTTGTCGAGCATGAGCCACGAATTGCGCACGCCGCTGAATGCCGTGCTGGGCTTTGCGCAGCTGATGGCCTCCGACGTGCCGCCACCGAGCCCGCCGCAGCAGCGCTCGATCGAACAAATCCTCAAGGGCGGCTGGTATCTGCTGCGCCTGATCAATGAAATCCTCGACCTGGCCATGATCGAATCGGGCAAGGTCACCTTGTCGCAGGAAGCGATGTCGCTGCTCGACGTGTTGCAGGATTGCCAGGCGATGATCGCGCCGCAGGCGGAAAAACGCGGCATCCGCATGCATTTCCCCCGCTGCGGCGAAGCCTACTTCGTGCATGCGGACCGCACGCGCGTGAAACAGGTGATGGTCAACCTGCTGTCGAACGCCATCAAGTACAACCAAGGCGGCGGCACCGTCACCGTCGATTGCAGCCAGCGCGGCACCAAGGTACGGGTCAGTGTGCGCGACAGCGGCGCCGGACTCGACGCGGGCCAGGTAGCCCAGCTGTTCCAGCCGTTCAACCGCCTGGGACAGGAAAACAGCACGGAAGAGGGCACGGGCATCGGCCTCGTCGTCACCAAGCAACTGGTCGAATTGATGGGCGGTACTATCGGCGTCGACAGCACGGTCGGCGTGGGCACCACGTTCTGGTTTGAACTGGCCGCCAGCAGCGCGCCGGCACTGGTGCTGGGCGACGGCGACGCGCTGCCGCAGGTGCAGGAGCCGCAGGAAAGCCAGCGCACCTTGCTGTACGTGGAAGACAATCCCGCCAACCTGGCGCTGGTGGAGCAATTGATTGCCCGCCGCAGCGATTTGAAGCTGCTCACGGCCATCGATGCGCACCTGGGCATCGACCTGGCGCGCACGTATCAGCCGGACGTGATCTTGATGGACATCAACCTGCCCGGCATCAGCGGCTTTGGCGCCCTGCATATCCTGCACGACGATCCGCTGACGAGCCATATTCCCGTGATGGCCCTGTCGGCCAATGCTGTGCCGCGCGACATCGAGAAGGGCCTGGAAGCGGGCTTCTTCCGCTACCTGACCAAGCCGATCAAGGTCGTCGAATTCATGGATGCGCTCGACGTGGCCCTGCACCATGCGGCCGCGCACGGCCTGGCCGACGACATTCACGCAGTACGCTAATTCAGCATTTATTTTTAGGAATACCGCCATGCTTCAAGCCACCGAGATCCTGAACGCCAGCATCCTCATCGTCGATGACCAGGAGGCCAATGTCATGCTGCTGGAACAGGTGCTGCGCAATGCCGGTTATACGCGCATCACGTCCACCATGGACCCGCAAGCCGTGCGGGCGCTGCACCAGCAGCACCGCTACGACCTGATCCTGCTCGACTTGCAGATGCCGGAAATGGATGGCTTCGAAGTCATGGAAGGCTTGCGCGACATCGAGGCGGGCAGCTATCTGCCCGTGCTGGTGATCACGGCCCAGCCCGGCCACAAGCTGCGCGCGCTGCAAGCGGGCGCCAAGGATTTCGTCAGCAAGCCGTTCGACCTGGTGGAAGTGAAAACGCGCATCCACAACATGCTGGAAGTGCGCCTGCTGTACCAGAAGCTGGCCGAATACAACAAGTCGCTCGAGCAGATGGTGGAAGAACGCACGGCGGAGCTGCGCGAAAGCGAAGCGCGCTTCCAGCGTTTCACGGAACTGTCGTCCGACTGGTACTGGGAACAGGATGCGCAGGGCAATCTGACGCGCTTTTCCGGTCCCGTGGCTGAAATGCTGGGTATCGGCAGCGAGGCAGAGCCGCAGCGCTGGAATGCCGCCGAGCGCGCCTTGCTCGACGCAAAAATTGCCGCGCGCGAACCGTTCCTCGATTTCATCTACAGCCGCGCCAACCTCGACGGCAGTACGCAGTACCTGCAAGTGAGCGGCGAACCGATGTTCGACAATGGCAGCCGCTTCATCGGCTACCGCGGCATCGGCCTCGATGTCACGGAGCGCCATCGCGGCGCCTGATTTATACTTGCTGCTATCCATATCCACTAGGAAAGCATCATGGCTGACAAATTAACGCCGCAATACTGGTTCCCCGCCAAGACCTATGGCTGGGGCTGGGGCTTGCCCATCACGTGGCAGGGCTGGCTGGTGTTCCTGGCCGCGCTGGCGCTGTTCGCCTGCGGCGCCTTCCTGTTTCCGCCGCAAACCATGCTGGTCGGCTACATCGTGTATGAAGTGGCCATCGTTGCCGTGCTCATTTTCATCTGCCAGCTGAAAGGCGAACCGACCAGCTGGCGCTGGGGCAAGAAGAAGTAGAGCGATGTACAAAGACGACACCTGCAAGAAATCATCTGGCCGCGCGGCGTGAACCGCGTATAATTGGCTCGCTGCCGCAAGGCGGCAAACGCTAGGGGTCCTGCCTTTCGCTGTGGAAACACAGTGCAAGCGCGGGTGAGAAATACCCTCCGAACCTGATCTGGATAATGCCAGCGAAGGGAAGCTTTAGGATGAACGCACCCCGCCTTTCCGCGTGCGCGCAGCCGAACCTCCTTAGCTGGCTCCAGGCTTAAAAATAGTCTAGCCAAGGAGCCAAAATGAACGCCAACCCGAAATTCCTCTCCGCCACCGCCACGGTCGACGAAGCCGCCATCGCGCCGCTGCCCAATTCGCGCAAGATCTATGTTGAAGGCAGCCGCCCCGACATCCGCGTGCCCATGCGCGAGATCAGCCAGTCCGACACGGAAGCGTCGTTCGGCGGCGAAAAGAATCCGCCGATCTACGTCTACGACACGTCCGGCCCGTACACGGACCCGGACGTGCAGATCGACATCCGCTCGGGCCTCGATACGCCGCGCCTGCCGTGGATCGTCGAACGTGCCGATACGGAAGAATTGCCGGGCCCGACCTCCGACTATGGCATCGCCCGTCTGGCGGACCCAAAACTGGCCGAGCTGCGTTTCAACCTGCACCGCAAGCCGCGCCGCGCCATTGCCGGCAAGAACGTGACGCAGATGCATTACGCGCGCCAGGGCATCATCACGCCGGAAATGGAATACGTCGCCATCCGCGAAAACATGCGCCGCCAGGAATATTTGCGCGAGCTGAAAGCGTCCGGTCCCATGGGCGAGCGCCTGGCCGACCTGATGGGCCGCCAGCATCCGGGCCAGTCGTTCGGCGCCAGCATCCCGGCCGAGATCACGCCGGAATTCGTGCGCGAGGAAATCGCCCGCGGCCGCGCCATCATCCCCGCCAACATCAACCATCCGGAAGTCGAGCCGATGATTATCGGCCGCAATTTCCTCGTGAAAATCAACGCGAATATCGGCAACTCGGCCGTCACCTCGTCGATCGGCGAGGAAGTGGAAAAGATGACCTGGGCCATCCGCTGGGGTGGCGACAACGTGATGGATTTGTCCACAGGTAAACATATCCACGAGACGCGCGAATGGATCGTGCGCAACAGCCCCGTGCCGATCGGCACCGTGCCCATCTACCAGGCCTTGGAAAAGGTCAATGGCAAGGCCGAAGACCTGACGTGGGAAATCTTCCGCGATACCCTGATCGAGCAGGCCGAGCAGGGCGTCGACTACTTCACCATCCACGCGGGCGTGCTGCTGCGCTATGTGCCGATGACTGCCAAGCGCCTGACGGGCATCGTGTCGCGCGGCGGCTCCATCATGGCGAAATGGTGTCTGGCGCACCACCAGGAATCGTTCCTGTACACGCATTTCGAGGAGATTTGCGAAATCATGAAGGCGTACGACGTGTCGTTCTCGCTGGGCGACGGCTTGCGTCCCGGCTCCATCTACGACGCCAACGACGAGGCGCAGCTGGGCGAACTGAAAACCTTGGGCGAGCTGACGCAAGTCGCCTGGAAGCACGACGTGCAAGTGATGATCGAAGGCCCGGGCCACGTTCCGATGCAGCTCATTAAAGAAAACATGGACTTGCAGCTGGAACAGTGCGGCGAAGCGCCGTTCTATACCCTGGGGCCATTGACGACCGATATCGCTCCCGGCTACGACCACATCACCTCGGGCATTGGCGCGGCCATGATCGGCTGGTATGGCACGGCCATGTTGTGTTACGTGACGCCGAAGGAACATCTGGGCCTGCCCAACAAGGCGGACGTCAAGGACGGCATCATCACCTACAAGATTGCGGCGCACGCGGCCGACCTGGCCAAGGGCCATCCGGGCGCGCAAATCCGCGACAACGCCCTGTCGAAAGCCCGCTTCGAATTCCGCTGGGACGACCAGTTCAATATCGGCCTGGACCCGGACAAGGCGCGCGAATTCCACGATGAAACCTTGCCCAAGGATTCTGCCAAGGTGGCGCATTTCTGCTCCATGTGCGGCCCGCATTTCTGCTCGATGAAGATCACGCAGGAAGTGCGCGAATACGCGGCCGGCATGGGCATCGCGGAAGACAAGGTGCTCAAGCAGGGCATGGAAATCAAGGCCATCGAATTCATCAAGAACGGTGCCGAGCTGTACCGCAAGGTCTGAGGGAGAGCGTGATGCCTGCATTCATCAACATCACGCTCAACGGCGCACCGCACCAGGTGCCGCCGGGGCAAACCCTCGACCAATTGATCGCCACCCTGTCGCTGGAAAACCAGGCGCTGGCGCTGGCCGTCAACCGCAATGTCGTGCCGCGCAAGGCGTGGCAGGGGCAGGTCTTGCAGGTACAAGACCAGGTTGAAATAGTACGCGCCATCGGCGGCGGCTGAACTAAGGAAAAAGCAATGAACAGTAATAACAACGACCTGCTGACCATCGCAGGAAAACAGTATCAATCGCGCTTGCTGGTCGGTAGCGGCAAGTACAAGGATTTGCCGCAGACGCGCGAAGCGACGGATGCGGCCGAGGCACAGATCATCACGGTGGCGATCCGGCGCGTGAATATCGGGCAAGACCCGAACGCGCCCAGCCTGCTCGATGTCGTGCCGCCCGACCAGTACACGATTTTGCCGAACACGGCTGGCTGCTACAACGCCAAAGACGCCGTCTACACCCTGCAACTGGCGCGCGAGCTGCTGGGCGGACGCAATCTGGTGAAACTCGAAGTGCTCGGTGACGAGAAGACCCTGTTCCCGCACATGCCGGAAACGTTGATCGCGGCCGAGGCGCTGGTCAAGGATGGTTTTGACGTGATGGTCTACTGTAGCGACGACCCCATCCAGGCGAAGATTCTGGAAGACATCGGCTGCGTGGCCGTCATGCCGCTGGCGTCCCTGATCGGCTCGGGCATGGGCATCTTGAATCCGTGGAATTTGTCGCTGATCATCGACCAGGCGAAAGTGCCGGTGCTCGTCGATGCCGGCGTGGGCACGGCTTCCGATGCGGCCATCGCCATGGAACTCGGCTGCGATGGCGTGCTGATGAATACGGCCATTGCCGGCGCGCGCGACCCCGTGCGCATGGCGCATGCGATGAAGCTGGCCGTGCGGGCCGGGCGCGAAGCATTCCTGGCGGGACGCATGCCCCGTAAATTTGCCGCGTCGCCGTCGTCGCCGATGGCGGGCCGCCTGGCGTGACGGTGCCGATGCGCCACACTGTGCTCGTGTTTGCCGGCGCCGATCCGTCGGGTGGCGCCGGCATCGCCGCCGATATCGTGGCCATTGCGGCGCAGGGCGCGCATGCCTTGCCCGTCATCACGGCGCTGACGGTGCAGGACAACGACAGGGTCTTTGGCGTCGAGCCGGTGGCGCCAGAATTGCTGCGCCGGCAGGCGCAGGCGCTGATCGACAAGATGGCGATTCATGCCGTCAAGATCGGCATTCCCGGCAGCGCCGCGAACGCGGCCGTCATCGCGCAACTGATCGCGCAATTGCGGCTGATTCGCTCAAGCTTGCCAGTCGTGCTAGACCCCGTGCTGGCCAGCGGCCATGGCGACGTGCTCAGCCGGGACGGCGCCGTGCTGGCGCTGGCGCCCTTGCTGCCGTTGACGACCATCATCGTACCGAACGGGCCGGAAGCGCTGGCTCTCGGCGGCGCAGACAATTTGCTTGCGCAAGGCTGTGAGAACGTGCTGGTGACGGGCGGCCACGGCGAAGGCGAGGTGATCGTCAACCGCTGGTTCGATGGTGCTGGCAGCGAGCGCGAGTGGCGCTGGCCGCGCCTGCCCGGCGAATTTCACGGCAGCGGCTGCACTTTGGCGTCTGCCATCGCGGCGCGCCTGGCGCAAGGCATGCCGATGCAAGAGGCGCTCGATGGCGCGCAACGTTATTGCCATGCGGCCCTGGCCGGCGCGTTTGCGATTGCGCCTGGTCAGTTGATGCCGCAACGATTCATTCAATAAGGAAAATATCATGCGTGGACTGTATCTGGTCACCCCGAACTGGGACGACACCGACCGCCTGCTCGACGTGAGCGAGCAAGCCTTGCAGGAGGGCGTGGCCTTGCTGCAATACCGCCACAAGAGCGCGGAAGCGGAGCAGCGGCGCGAGCAGGCGGGCGCCTTGCTGGCGCTGGCCCGCAAGTATGGCGTGCCTTTCATCATCAACGACTTCATCGAGCTGTGCGAAGAGCTCGACGCGGACGGCGTGCACGTGGGCGGCACGGATGCGTCCGTCGCGCAGGTGCGCGCGCGCCTGGGCAAGGACAAGATCGTCGGTGCCTCGTGCTATGGCGACATGGCCCTGGCACGGACGGCGGAGGCGGGCGGCGCCAGCTATGTGGCCTTCGGCGGCTTTTATCCATCGCTGGTGAAAAAGTACCCGGTGACGACGCCGCTCGACATCGTGCTGCAGGCGAAACGCGAGATCGCCTTGCCGTGTGTGGTGATCGGCGGCATGACGCCGGAGAACGCCGCGCCGCTGGCCGCGCGTGGGGCCGACATGGTGGCGGCCATCAGCAGCGTCTACCAGGCGGACGATGTAGATATTGCGGTGCAGCAATTCAATCATTTGTTTGCGGCATGAACAGTGGCGTGCAAGGCTGGATTGGGGGAATAATCGGCATATAATAAGAGCATCATTCATTACCGAGGTCCCCCACCCATGAGTCAGCCAGCCGCCGCGAAACGCCTTATCCTGATCGTTGACGATGACCAGCTCCTGTTGGAGTTCCTCGGCGAAGTCCTGCGCCATGCCGGCTACGAAACAGCCCTGGCCCATTCGGCCGAAGTGGCGCTGCAGCTGATCGCTCAGCGCGAGCCGGACCTGGCCTTGCTCGACATCCACATGCCGGGCATGTCCGGCCTGGAACTGGCCAAGCGCCTGCATGGCGAAACGGCCGTGCCGTTCATGTTCCTGTCCGGCAGCGGCGACAGCGAATCGGGCAAGCAGGCGGCCGCCTACGGCGCCGTCGGTTACGTGGTGAAACCCGTCGACGAGGGCCGCTTGATGCCGGCGTTCGAAGCGGGCCTGGCGCGCGCCGATGAAATCCGCCAGCTGCGCCGCACGGAGCTGAACCTGAACGCGGCGCTGGCCGCCGGCCGCGAAACGAGCCTGGCCGTGGGTTTACTGATGGGCAAGTTCCAGACGGACCGCAACACTGCTTTCGAAGTGCTGCGCGACCATGCCCGTTCCAGCCGCCGCAAGATCAATGAAATCGCCAGCCAGCTGCTGCTGGCCGAGGAAACCCTGAACGGCTTGCACGGCGCCTTTTTGAACCGCGCAAAAACCAAGTAAGCGTTTTCCTGGCGCCTGCTTTGCTATGATGTGGCGATACGGCGCGCTGGCGCGCCCGGTTCAACCATACACAGCACACACCACAGGACACACATGAAAACCAAAGCAGCGATTGCATGGAAGGCGGGCGCGCCTTTGACCATCGAGGAAGTCGACCTGGCCGGCCCGCGCGAGGGCGAGGTACTGGTCGAGATCAAGGCCACGGGCATTTGCCATACCGATTACTACACTTTGTCGGGCGCCGATCCGGAAGGTATCTTCCCGTCCATCCTGGGCCATGAAGGCGCCGGCATCGTCGTCGACGTGGGCCCGGGCGTGAAAAGCCTGAAAAAAGATGACCACGTCATTCCCCTGTACACGCCGGAATGCCGCCAGTGCAAATTCTGCCTGTCGCAAAAAACCAATTTGTGCCAGTCGATCCGCTCGACCCAGGGCCGTGGCCTGATGCCGGACGCGACCTCGCGCTTTTCTATCGACGGCAAGCCGATCTTCCACTACATGGGCACGTCCACGTTCTCGAATTACATCGTCGTGCCGGAAATCGCCCTGGCGAAGATCCGCGAAGATGCGCCGTTCGACAAGGTCTGCTACATCGGCTGCGGCGTCACCACCGGTGTGGGCGCCGTGCTGTTTACGGCCAAGGTGGAAGCAGGCGCCAATGTCGTCGTGTTCGGCCTGGGCGGCATCGGCCTGAATGTGATCCAGGCAGCCAAGATGGTCGGCGCCGACAAGATCATCGGCGTGGACATCAACCCGGCGCGTCAGGAAATCGCACGCAAGTTCGGCATGACGCATTTCGTCAACGCCAACGAGGTGGAAAATGTGGTCGACACCATCGTGCAGCTGACGGACGGCGGCGCCGATTACAGTTTTGAATGCATTGGCAACACCACCACCATGCGCCAGTCGCTCGAGTGCTGCCACAAGGGCTGGGGCCAGTCCATCATCATCGGCGTGGCGGCGGCCGGCCAGGAAATTTCCACCCGTCCATTCCAGCTGGTGACGGGACGCGTGTGGAAAGGTTCCGCCTTCGGTGGCGCACGGGGACGCACGGACGTACCGAAGATCGTCGACTGGTATATGGAAGGCAAGCTCAACATCGACGATTTGATCACGCACCGCCTGAAGCTCGACGACATCAACCAGGGCTTCGACCTGATGAAGAGCGGAGAATCGATCCGCTCCGTCGTGCTGTACTAATACATTACGCCGTACCACGGCGTTTTGCGGAGGCTGCGGCCTCCGTTTTTTTTGCCCGGCGTTCCATCCATCGTCCGTGTCTGCCATCCAGGCAGGTCTTTTTGCAGCCTGTCGCACCGCGCTGGAGCCGTGCTCCATCCGCCGCTAAAGTCAATGCTCTACTACTTTTGCGACGAGGCAGCCATGTCCACTTCCTACCGTTTGATCCTCAGCCTGGCCGGTATCCTGCTTGGCGGCAGCGCGCTGGCCGTGCAACCGCCGCAGCCGCCCGCGCCGCCTGCCCCGCCGGCCGCACCCAGCGTGCAGGTCAGCCGTTCGATCGACAAGGGCGAAAGCTATGCGCTCGTCGACGGCGCCACGGATAGCGAGGGCGTCATCGTCGTCGACAGCGATATTCACTCGCAGCAGGTGGAAAAGCTCAAGCGCTCGATCAAGGGACCGTTCCTGTGGTTCCGCGACCAGGGGCAGGCCTATGTGCTGCAGGATGCGGCCTTGCTGGGCAAGGTGCGTACGGCATGGCAGCCTTCGAAACAGATCGGCAAGGAGATGAGCGCGCTCGGCGATCAAATGGGCGCGCATGGCAAGGCCATGGGCGAAATGGGCCGCAAGATGGGCGCGCGCAGTCTGGAAAAAGGCAGCGCGCGCGAGTCGGAACAGCTGCGCGTGCTGGGCCGCCAGCAGCAGGAGCTGGGCCGCAAGCTCGGTGACGCCTCGCGCCGCCAGGCGCTGGCAACGAGCGACGCGGCGCGCCGCGCGGCCGAGCGCGACGTGGAGCGCCTGCAGCAGCAGATGGAAGATGCGCAGGAAGAGATGGAAGAGATCAACGACCGCATCGCCGACGTGCACGAGCGCGAGGCCGAGAAAGTGGAGCAGATGTCGCGCCAGATGGAGCAGCGCAGCAAGCCGATGGAAGCGCTGGGCAAACAAATGGGCGACCTGGGCCGCCAGCAGGAAAAAGTCGTCAAGATCGCCGACAAGACCACGCGCCAGGTAATCGCTCAGGCGCTCAGCGAAGGCAAGGCGAAGCTGGTGCGTTAGCCTCTATGCCAGGTGGCGGCCACGGCGCGGTATTGCGCCGGCAACCGCTCCCTGGCATCGTCCTCGCTGGCATGCACGTCATCCTGCACTGTTTCCCATTGCGCGTCGCAGCTGAAACGGTAGACGCGCGCTTCGTCTGCGTAGCGGCACACGGCCAGGCCGTGGATGGCGGTGGGGGCGCCACCATGCTCATTGGTGACATGGCCGAAGGGCTGGTCGGACCAGGCCCAGGCCAGTACGCGGGCGCCGTCGAGGTGGGGCGGTGGTGTCATGGTATACAGGCTGCGGTGTCGGGATGGTGATTGTAGCGCGCGTGGGTAAAATGCCGCGACCGCTGGACAAATGCACAGTATTTTTAGCCATGCCGGTATAATCACGGGATGCAAAATCTTCTTCACAACCTCAATCCCGAACAATTGGCTGCCGTCACCTTGCCGGCGCAGCATGCGCTGATCCTGGCGGGCGCCGGTTCGGGCAAGACCCGCGTGCTGACCACCCGCATCGCGTGGCTGATCCAGACCCAGCAGGTATCGCCGCCCGGCATCCTGGCCGTGACGTTTACCAATAAAGCCGCCAAGGAAATGCTCACGCGATTGTCGGCCATGCTGCCGATCAATACGCGCGGCATGTGGATCGGCACCTTCCACGGCCTGTGCAACCGCCTGCTGCGCACGCACTACCGCGACGCCGCCTTGCCGCAAACGTTCCAGATCCTCGATTCTCAGGATCAATTGTCGGTGATCAAGCGCTTGTTGAAGGCAAACAACATCGATGATGAGAAATTCCCGCCGAAGACGGTGATGTATTTCATCAACAACGCCAAGGACCAGGGCTTGCGCGCCACGGACGTGGAAGCGTACGACGCGCACGAGCGCAAGATGGTCGAGCTGTACCAGCTGTACGACGACCAGTGCCAGCGCGAAGGCGTCGTCGATTTTGCGGAATTGCTGCTGCGCACGTATGAATTGCTCAGCCGCAATCAACCGCTGCGCGAACATTACCAGGCCCGTTTCCGCCATATTCTGGTGGACGAGTTCCAGGATACGAATAACCTGCAATACAACTGGCTCAAATTGCTGGCTGGCCACGGCAGCCGCGATGGCGGCGCCCTGTTTGCCGTCGGCGACGATGACCAGAGCATCTACGCGTTCCGCGGCGCCAACGTGGGCAATATGAGCGCCTTCGAGCATGAGTTCCAGGTCAAGAACTTGATCAAGCTCGAGCAGAACTACCGCTCGCATGGCCACATCCTCGACAGCGCCAACGTGCTGATCGCGAACAACAGCAAGCGCCTGGGCAAGAATCTGCGCACGGACGCGGGCCATGGCGAGCAGGTGCGCGTGTATGAAGCCAGTTCCGACTTGCAGGAAGCGCAGTGGATCATCGAAGAGGCGAAAAGCCTGATCGCCGATGGCGCTTCGCGCAGCGAAATCGCGATCTTGTACCGCTCGAACGCGCAGTCGCGCGTGATCGAACATGCGCTATTTTCGGCCGCGATTCCGTATCACGTGTATGGCGGCCAGCGCTACTTCCAGCGCGCCGAGGTCAAGCACGCGATTGCCTATTTGCAATTGATGGACAATCCGCACAACGATTCGGCCTTCTTGCGCGTGGTCAATTTCCCCACGCGCGGCATCGGCATGCGCTCGATCGAGCAATTGCAGGCCGCCTCGGAACAGTACGGCATTTCGCTGTACGCCTCCGTGCCGTATGTGGCGGGCAAGGCGGGCAGCGTGTTGGCCGGCTTCGTCAAGCTGATCGAAGGCGTGCGCTTTGAAACGCAGCAATTGTCCTTGCCGGAAATGGTCAGAGTGGTGCTGGAAGCGAGTACCTTGCTCCAGCATTACCAGAACGAAAAAGAAGGCGCCGACCGCATCGAGAACTTGGAGCAGATGGTCAGCGCGGCCAGCCAGTTCATTTCCGAGGAAGGTTTCGGCCAGGGGGCACCGGCCCATCTGGGCCCTGCCGCCCAGGCGCAGTCGGGCGCGCCCGTCGTGAACCAGGATGGCATCGAAATCCTCGACGCGGACGCGCCGCTGCCGGCCGTGATGTCGCCGCTGTCCGCCTTCCTGTCGCACGCGTCGCTGGAAGCGGGCGATAACCAGGCGCAGGCGGGCCAGGATGCGCTGCAGATGATGACGGTGCACTCGGCCAAGGGCCTGGAATTCGACAATGTGTTCATTACCGGCCTGGAAGAGGGCCTGTTCCCGCACGAAAGCAGTTCGAAGGAAGACAATGGCGTGGAAGAGGAACGCCGGCTGATGTACGTGGCCATCACGCGCGCGCGCAAGCGGCTGTACATGAGCTTTTCGCAGACGCGCATGCTGCATGGCCAGACGCGCTACAACATGAAATCGCGCTTCTTCGACGAATTGCCGGAAGAATCGCTGAAATGGCTGTCGCCGAAGGTGCAGGCGAACTGGTTCGGCAACCGCAAGTCGGCCTGGGATGAGGCGCCACGTGTGGTCAGCCTCGGTTCGGATAATGCGATTGCGCAAAAGATCGCGCAAAAAGCCACGGGCGGCGGCTGGCGCATCGGCGAATCCGTGGCGCACGCCAAGTTCGGCGAAGGCGTGATCGTCAATATTGAAGGCGGCGGCGGCAATGCGCGCGCGCAAATCAATTTCGGACAGCACGGCATGAAGGTGCTGGACCTGGGGATTGCGAAGCTGGAACGGCTGTGACGGCCATCCGTCACCAACGCGGGCGCTAACAATGTTGTCGCATTACGCGTGGCCTTCGGCCCCGCTAATCCGACTTACTGGCCGGTCGCGTAGGTCGGATTAGCGAAGCGTAATCCGACACCATTGTCGGCCTCGCAGCGTCAGATTACGCGGCCGACCGGTGTCTGGCGATCACTCGCCGGTCTTGTCCAGCGACACCGTCTTGCTCTCATCGACGGGCAGGCCGAAGATCTGGCGGTAGGCGGCATAGAACGAGCAATGCATGATGATGGTGAGTATCATCGACAGCGGCATCATCAGTTGCATCATCAGCTGCGTGCGGCCAAAGATGACGGCCAGCAACTGGCTGGTGACGATGCTGATGGCGAACCAGGTGGCGGCGAAGACGATGAAGGCCGACAGCGAACGCCAGACGGCGAAAAAGCTGAAGAACAGGGCCTTGCCCAGGCTGACTTGTTTCCAGTAGATCAGCGGCGCGGCAAAGCAGAAGGCCATGGCGGCCGGCACGTACAGCACGATGGCCAGCAGGATGCCGAGGCCCAGGCGCGATTCGGGGATGGCGGCGCGTGCCGCTTCTTCCGTCAGTTGCCCGGTGACCAGTTTCCACAGCAAACCATCGTCCACCAGGGTCGAGGCGCCGATGGCAACGATGGCCATCAGGATGTACAGCACGCCCAGGCCGAACAGGGAAGGAAACGCGGGCTTGCGGAAGCCCGAGATCAGCAGGCTGGGCAGGACGCGCTTGCCCTGGTCGATATTCAGGCAGCCTTGCACGAAGGCGACGGAAAACACGGGGACCAGGATGACGGGCAGCAATTGGCCGAGCACGGGCACGATGCTGACGGCCAGCATGCAGAACATATAGCCGAGAAACAGCATCGACATGCCGCCAGGTTGCTTGCGAAACAGGCCAAAGCCTTGTTTCACCCATTGCCAACCTGTACTTGCAGGTAATTTTTCCATATTTAAAACAGTTCCGGAGCAGGTGTGGCGATACGTTCGCGCAGAATGCGTTCGAAATGCGTGGGATCGTGCGGGGTCAGCATTTCCGCTTCGCGCGGCTGGTAATAATCGTACAGGCGCGACAGCCAGAAGCGCAGCGCGGCGGCGCGCAGCATCGGTTGCCATGCCGTTTGTTCTTCGTGCGTAAACGGGCGTACGGCCTGGTAGGCGTCGAGCAGGGCGCGCACGCGCACCGTGTCGAGCACGCCCGTGGCCAGGTCCACGCACCAGTCGTTGACGGTGACGGCCACGTCGAACAGCCACGTGTCGCAGCCGGCAAAATAAAAGTCGAAAAAGCCCGTCAGTTGCTCGCCGTCAAACATGACGTTGTTGCGGAACAAGTCGGCATGTACGGGACCGCGCGGGATGGCTTTATACGTATCGCAGGCAGCAAAGGCGTCCTGGAAATGGATTTCCGCGCGCAGCAAGTGCGCTTTGGCATCGTCGAGGTGATGCAAGACCAGCGGTGTGGTGGAGTTCCACCAGTCCAGTCCCCGCAAATTCGGCTGCTGCAGGGGGAAATCCTGCGCCGCCAGATGCATTTTCGCCAGCATGGCGCCGACGGCCGCGCAATGCACGGCTTGCGGCGCCATCTGCGAGCTGCCGTCGAGTTTGCTGACGATGGCGGCCGGCTTGCCTTGCAGGGCCGTCACCAGTTCGCCGTCCGCATTGGCGATCGGCGCCGGCACCAGTACGCCCCGGTCCGCCAAATGGCGCATCAGTTGCAGATAGAACGGCAATTGCTCGAAGCTGAGGTTTTCAAAGATCGTCAGCACGTACTCGCCGCGCTCCGTGCTCAGGAAAAAATTGCTGTTTTCGATGCCGGACGCGATGCCCTTGAGCGCCAGAGGTTTGCCGAGTGGAAACTGCGTGATCCACTGGCCGATATCGTCCAGGTGTAGCGCGGTAAAAACTGCCATGGGAAAGAGGGGAATGGTCTAAAAGGTCAAAAAAAGCCGGCTGCCCCGCAGATGGCCGGGGCAGGGCAGAAGAGAGTGGCTGCTTACTTCGCTGGTGCGGGTGGTGCTGGCGCGTCCGCTGCCTCTTCATCGCGTTGTTTCTGTTTCTTCTTGCCCAGGTCAAATTCCAGCACTTTCCATTGCGGGCCGCGCAAGGCGTTGCCGTTGGCCTGGTCGCCACCGGCGGCCGGCTTCATGTAATAGGTGCTGCCGCCGCTCGTGACTTTGACTTCGGACGTCACGCCCGCTTCGCGTTTTTCGGTGATTTGCTGCTTGGCCGCCGCTGGCGCCACGGTGATCGGTGCTTCGCCCATTTCCTCGATACGTTCGAGCTGGGGTGGCGCGTCGCTCGGTTTGGCCGGCGTCTGGGCGCTGGCAATGGCTGAACATGCCAGCAGGGGCAGGGCGAGGAATGTCCAGAGTGTCGATGTACGCATCATGATGGGTTCGCTTCCATGTGTGGGGCTGCAGCGCGTGCAGTGGTGTAATGCCGTCAATTTATCTATAAGGCATTGTAACAAACTGGTAGGCAATGCTGTTTAATTGCGCCGAAATGGCTGGCAACGGCAGCCCGCGCGCCCGCACGGACCCGCCAGCTTGCTGAAAACGCCAGGAACGGCACGCGTGGCGGCCGGTGGCGCGGCCTTAAACTCTGCGATAATTGTGCGATATTCCGCCCGTCCGCCGCTGTTTCTTCCCGGCTGGCGCGGCTCACCTTATTTTATTGGCATTATGCAAAACACCCTGCTGTTAGTCGACGGTTCCAGTTACCTTTATCGTGCCTTCCATGCGCTGCCCGACCTGCGCAGCCCGGATGGCTATCCCACGGGCGCCATGCACGGCATGGTCAACATGCTGCGCCGTTTGCGCGCCGATTACCCGGCCGCCTACATCGCCTGCGTGTTCGATGCCAAAGGGAAAACTTTCCGCGATGACATGTATCCCGAGTACAAGGCCACGCGCGCTTCGATGCCGGACGACCTGCGCTTGCAGATCGAACCGATCCACGAAGCCGTGCGCGCCATGGGCTGGCCTATCCTGATGGTCGACGGCGTGGAAGCGGATGACGTGATCGGGACTTTGGCCGTGCAGGCGGCAGCGGCCGGCATGAACGTGGTGGTGTCCACGGGCGACAAGGACCTGGCGCAGCTGGTCAACAGCCAGGTGACCCTGATCAATACCATGAGCAATGAAAAGCTCGACGAAGCGGCCGTGCTGGTCAAATTCGGCGTGCCGCCGAACCGCATCATCGATTATCTGTCGCTGATCGGCGATACGGTCGACAACGTGCCGGGCGTATCGAAATGCGGTCCGAAGACGGCCGTCAAATGGCTGACCTTGTACGACAGCCTGGAAGGCGTGATGGAAAACGCGGCCAGTGTGGGCGGCGCCGTCGGTGAAAACCTGCGCACGGCCCTGCCATGGTTGCCGCAGGCGCGTGCCTTGATCACCGTCAAGACCGATTGCGATTTGTCCGGGCACATGACAACAATCGCCGATTCGCTGGTGGCGAAACACGAAGACAAGGAAGCGCTGCTGGCTTTCTTCAACCGCTACGGCTTCAAGGCCCTGCTGCGCGAACTGGGCGCGGCGCCGCCGCCGATGTCTCCCGTTGGCGCACCGACAGTTGCCGGTGCCACCATCGCGAATACGACGGGCGACATGTTCGCCGATGCCGCGCCAGCAGTCGAGGCCGTGTATGAAACCGTGCTGACGGATGAGCAGCTCGACAAATGGATCGCCCTGATCGATGCGGCGCCCTTGACGGCTGTTGACACGGAAACTACGTCGCTGGAACCGATGACGGCGCAGATGGTCGGCATTTCCCTCTCCGTTGCCGAACATGCCGCCTGCTACATCCCGCTGGCCCACGATTACGCGGGCGCGCCGGAACAGTTGACGCGCGAACACGTGCTGGCGAAACTGCGCCCGTGGCTGGAAGATGCAAACAAGCCCAAGCTGGGCCAGAACCTGAAATACGACAGCCACATCTTCGCCAACCATGGCGTGACCCTGCGCGGCATCGCCCACGATACTTTGCTCGAATCGTATGTGTTCGAATCGCACAAGAAGCACGACATGGACAGCCTGGCCCTGCGCCACCTGAACTACACGACGATCCCGTTCGAGGACGTGTGCGGCAAGGGCGCCAAGCAGATCACCTTCAATCAGGTGGAAGTGGAGCAGGCGGCGAAATACGCGGCAGAGGATGCCGACGTCACCTTGCGCCTGCACAATGCCATGTGGGGCAACGTGGCGGGCGATGTCAAGCTGACCTTCATCTATGAAAAGATCGAGATGCCGACGGCCGTGGTCTTGCAAAAGATCGAGCGCAACGGCGTGCTGATCGATGATGAATTGCTCAACATCCAGTCGGCCGAGTTGGCCGTGAAAATCCTCGAACTGGAAAAGAAGGCCTATGAACTGGCTGAGCAGCCGTTCAACCTCGGTTCGCCCAAGCAGATCGGCGAAATCTTCTTTGAAAAGCTGAAACTGCCGGTGGTCAAGAAAACCCCGACGGGCGCGCCTTCGACGGATGAAGAAGTCTTGCAAAAGCTGGCCGAGGATTATCCATTGCCCAAAGTGCTGCTCGAATACCGCGGCATGGCCAAGCTGAAGTCGACCTACACGGACAAATTGCCGAAGATGATCAACGTCACGACGGGCCGCGTGCATACGAACTATGCGCAAGCCGTGGCCGTGACGGGGCGATTGGCGTCGAACGACCCGAACTTGCAGAATATTCCCATCCGCAGCGCGGAAGGCCGCCGCATCCGCGAAGCCTTCATTGCGCCGCCCGGCAGCCACATCGTCTCGGCCGACTATTCGCAGATCGAATTGCGCATCATGGCGCATATCTCGGGCGACGAAGCCATGTTGCGCGCGTTTGCCGACGGCATCGACATTCACCGCGCCACGGCGGCCGAGATCTTCGGCGTGCCTGCCGCGGAAGTGCAAAGCGAGCAGCGCCGCTACGCCAAGGTCATCAACTTCGGCCTGATCTACGGCATGAGCGCGTTCGGCCTGGCCGGTAACCTGGGCGTGGACCGTACGGCCGCGCAAAGCTATATCGACCGCTACTTCGCGCGTTTTTCCGGCGTGAAACAGTACATGGAAGACACGCGCCAGCAAGCGAAGGCGCGCGGCTACGTGGAAACCGTGTTCGGCCGCCGTTTGTGGCTGCCGGAAATCAACTCGCCTAACGGCCCGCGCCGCCAGGGCGCCGAACGGGCGGCGATCAACGCGCCGATGCAGGGCACGGCTGCCGACCTGATCAAGCTGGCCATGATCGCTGTGCAAGGCTGGCTGGAAACGGACAATTTGCAGACGAAGATGATCATGCAGGTGCACGATGAGCTGGTGCTGGAAGTGCCGGATGCGGAACTGGAACTGGTCAAGCGCAAGCTGCCGGAACTGATGGCCGGCGTGGCCGCACTGAAGGTGCCGCTGACGGCGGAAGTAGGCGTTGGGCGCAATTGGGACGAAGCGCACTGATGCGGTGTCGGCTTACGCGGGGCATGCCCCGCTAAGCCGACCTACGTGCCGATCAAGAGTGACGAGCAGTGACCGTAGGTCGGCTTAGCGCGCAGCGCGTAAGCCGACATTTTTTGTCAACACATCCTTCAGGAGAAACGCATGAGCGACATGATCACCGATTGTGAAAGTTTGCTGGGCCAGAGCAGCTTGTCCGGGCCGGATGGCCGGCGTGGTTTCCTGAAAGTGGCGCTGGGAACGGGCTTTGCCGTGGCCGTGCTGCCCGTGGCGGCGCAAAACGTCATCAAGACGGATTCCGCCGGGCTCGTCACGGGCAGCATGTCGGTGATGGTCGATGGCCAGGCCGTGCCCGTGTACGCGGCCCAGCCGGAGGGTAAAACGGGTTTGCCCGTGGTACTGGTCATTTCGGAAATCTTTGGCGTGCATGAGCATATCGCCGACATGGCGCGCCGCTTCGCCAAGCAGGGTTATCTGGCGCTGGCGCCCGATCTGTTCGTGCGCCAGGGCGATCCGACCAAGGTGGGCAGCATTCCGGAGTTGATGAAAGGCATTATCGCCAAGACGCCGGACGCGCAGGTGATGACGGACCTCGACGCCGTTGTGGCGTGGGCGAAACAGAATGGCGGCGACACGAGCCGACTGGGCATTACGGGTTTCTGCTGGGGCGGGCGCATCACGTGGCTGTACGCGGCGCACAATCCGGCCGTCAGGGCGGGCGTGGCCTGGTATGGCCGCCTCGTGGGTGAGCCCACTCCCTTGCAGCCGAGCAACCCCATCAATATCGCTGCCACCTTGAAGGTCCCCGTGCTGGGCTTGTATGGCGGCAAGGACACGGGCATCAGCCAGGAATCGATCGCGAAGATGACGGACGCACTGGCCAAGGGCGGCAACAAATCGGAGTTTGTCGTATATCCCGATGCGGGTCACGCCTTCAATGCCGATTACCGCCCCAGCTATGTGGCGGCCGATGCGAAAGACGGCTATGCGCGTTGTTTAGCCTGGTTCAAGCAGCACGGCGTGGCGTGACGACGCAACAGAAAAACACCGCATTTCCCGGAAGTTAACGCGAAAGGCGCACCGGGCTGTAAAATGCCCGCTGCGCGCCAATGCAGTACAATTGCATCTTCATCGCGCGACGCTGCCGCCAAACGCGCAAAAAATTAAACAATAGATAACAACGCATTCATCAGGCCAGACGCCAGCATCGCGGGCGCCAGTGACCCGGCGCCATTTTGAGGTAAGAAAATCATCGATCCCGTCCTTATATCCATTTTGCTCGCGACCACGATCGCGGGCGTGTTGAGCATTACCGCGGCGGCGATCTTTTCGTTTGCATTCCTGTCCAAAGTGGTCGAGCGCATGGTCAGCTTGTCCGTTGGCATCATGTTGTCGACGTCCCTGCTGCACGCCTTGCCCGAAGCGTTCGAATCGCAGGCGGACCCGCGCACCCTGTTCGCCACCCTGCTGGCGGGCTTGCTGGCCTTCTTCATGCTGGAAAAATTCGCCATCCTGCGCCATTCGCACCACCACGAAGGCGATGGCCACCACCATGCGCACGGCCACGACAAGCACGAGGCGGGCAAGGCCGGCTGGATGATACTCGTTGGCGATGGCATGCACAATTTTACGGACGGCATCCTGATCGCCGCCGCCTTCCTGGCCGACCCGAAGCTGGGCCTGGTGACGGGCCTGGCCATCATCGCGCATGAAATCCCGCAGGAAATCGGCGACTTCATCGTGCTGCTCAACGCCGGCTTCTCGCGCCTGCGCGCCTATATCTTCAACCTGCTGTGCAGCCTGATGGCGGTGGCGGGCGGCCTGCTCGGCTATTTCACCCTGGACCGCGCCAGCAATCTGATTCCTTACGTGCTCGTGTTCGCCTCGTCCGGCTTCATCTACATTGCCTTGAGCGATCTGATGCCGCAGATGCAGCGCCGCGCCACCCTGCGCGAAACCATTCCGCAAGTGCTGTTGATCGCGCTGGGCGTGTGCATCGTGCTGTTCCTGACGCACAAGCGCCACGGCGGTTGATGTACTGACTGTGTGGGTGTAGTATTGCCTTTCTGACTAACTTGCACAGAAAGGAGGAAAATATAATGGAAGAAAACTTGTTGCTCGCCTTGTGGCGCGCACGCTCTTTAAGCGCATTTGTCCGCTCTTGCCCACGTTCTATCGCGCTGCGATAACCTGGCCAGAGCAAAGTTACCCTCCTAGACGAGTCCTTTCCTGGTACTCCGTTGTCGTTAGCGCTCCTGTTAACGCGGATGCTTGCATCCCGAACAAAGACAAGAGCCATGACTACCCTTATCTCGACACAAGCTTTACAGCTGGACACCCACGACGGTTTCCTGTTCAACGAACTCGCCTTTACCTTGCGCCAGGGCGACCGCATCGGCCTGATCGGCCACAATGGCTGCGGCAAATCCACCTTGCTGGGCTTGCTCAGCGGCACGCGGGAAGCGACATCCGGCACCATTCATTACGCCCGTGCCTGCCGCTTGCAGCACGTGGAGCAGCATTTGCCGTCAGAACTTGCCAGCCTGAGCCTGTACGACGCCTTGCTGGCGCCCGTGCTGGACCAGCCGGAACTGCATTGGCGTGTCGACAGCCTGCTGGCCGAACTGGGCTTCGACCAGGAAACGGCGCAAGTGCCCGTGCATTCTTTATCCGGCGGCCAGCACACGCGGTTATTGCTGGGGCGCGCCCTGCTGCAGGAGCCGAACGTGCTGCTGCTCGATGAGCCGAGCAATCACCTGGACTTGCCATCCTTGCTGTGGCTCGAGCAATTCCTGCTGGCCTGGCGCGGCGCCTTCATCCTCGTCTCGCACGACCAGCGCCTGCTCGACAACGTGGCCACGCGCAGCTGGATCTTGCGCGATAGCCGCCTCTACGACTTCGACCTGCCGTGCGGCCCCGCGCTGGCGGCGCTGGCCGAAGCGGATGTGGCCGCGGCCGCCCGCCATGCGGCCGAACAGAAGGAAATCGACCGCCTGGCCGTCAGCAGCACCCGCCTGGCCCTGTGGGGCAAGGTCTACGATAACGTCGGCATGGCGCGCAAGGCCAAAAGCATGCAGCGGCGCATCGACAAGCTGCAGGATGAACAGTCGTTCGTCAGCGAGGGCGCGCCCTGGCGCTTGAGCTTGCGTGGCAAGGCGCTGGCGGCCGACCAGCTGCTGGCGCTTGATGGCCTGGACGTGCGCGCCGTGCCCGCCTCGCCGCTGCTGTTCCACGTCGGCCAGCTGTGGCTGAAACCGGGCGACCGCATCGCCTTGCTGGGCGCCAACGGCAGCGGCAAGTCGTCCCTGCTGCGCCTGTGCTGGCAAGCGATACAGGCACAGGAGGAGCGCAGCGACTTGCGCTACCACCACGCCGCCAACATCGGTTACTACGACCAGTCGCTCAAGCAACTGGCCGATGACGCCGACCTGCCTGACGCCCTGTATCCGTTTGCCGTGCAAAACGAGGCCGCGCGCAGCCAAGTGGCGCGCAAGCAGGCCTTGATCTCGGCAGGTTTTCCCTATGCGCGCCATGGCCAGACGGTGGCGACCCTGAGCGGCGGCGAGCGGGCGCGGCTGCTGTTCCTGGGGTTGTCGCTGGCCAGCTACCATTTGCTGCTGCTGGACGAGCCCAGCAACCACCTGGACATGCAGGGCAAGGCGGAATTGGGACAAGCCTTGCGCGGCTTTGCGGGTGGCTGCTTGCTGGTATCACATGACCGCGACCTGATCGAGACGGCGTGCAACCGTTTTTGGGTGGTGGCCGATGGCCAGCTGGAAGAGTGGCCCGATGCGGCCAGCGCGTATGCACGGCTCAGTGTGGAAGATGGGCAGGCGTTGACGCCCGTGCCGCGCGTGGAGCATGCATCTGCGGTACTGGCGGACGTCGACGTGCAGCTGGAACGCTTGTGCGAACTGGAGCAATTGCTGGCGGAAGACCTGGCCCGCAAGCCGCGCCACCAGAAGCCGGCCAGCCAGCAGGCGTGGCTGGCGGAACTGGAACGCTTGAATCAGGCGCTGGGGATAACGTCGTAGTTATCCACTGGTAAAAGGTGGCGGACCATCTGGTCCGCCATTTTTTTATTCAGTGCCCGTCGCTACAGGCCGCGCCGGATCGGCGCACCATTCGCTCCACGAACCGGGATACAGGGCCGCGCCCGGCAAGCCGGCCACTTCCAGGGCCAGCAGGTTGTGGCAAGCCGTCACGCCGGAGCCGCATTGCAGGATGGCGGTTTGCGGTGAAGCGATCAATGCGCTGAAGTCGCGCTGCAGTTCCTCGGCGCTCTTGAAACGGCCGTCCGCTTGTAAATTATCTTTGAAGAAACGGTTTTTCGCACCGGGGATGTGGCCGCCCACGGGGTCGATGGTTTCGTTTTTGCCGCGATAGCGGTCGGGCGCGCGCGCGTCGATGACGGTCAACGCCTGGGTTTCCAGGTTGGCGATGACGTCTTGCACGCTGACCGTGCGCGTCAGGCTGGTTTTTTCCGTGATGTTACCGACAGGGCGGGGCGCTACCGGCGTGACTAGCGGCAAACCTTGCGCCTGCCAGGCGGCCAGGCCACCGTCGAGCACGGCGACGGCAGGATGGCCGAGCCAGCGCAGCAGCCACCACAGGCGGGCGGCGAACATGCCGCCCTGGCCGTCATAGGCGACCACTTGCGTGTCGTCATTGATGCCCCAGCCGCGCAAGGTGGCCAGCAGGGCGTTGCGGTCGGGCAAAGGATGGCGTCCCGTAAAGTCCGCTCCGCGCGCCGTCTTGGGGCCGGACAGGGCCGTATCGATATCGGCGAACTGCGCGTTCTGGATGTGGCCGGCGGCAAACGCGTCGCTGCCAGCATTGGGGTTAAGCAAGTCGTGGCGACAATCGAGGATCACCCAGTTGCTGTCGTTCAGGTGGCTGGCCAGTTCGCTGGCCTGTATCAAGGTGGTGTACATCGGGAACGCTCCTTTACACTTCGCTGGCAATCGGATCCGTGCGCGCGATCGCCGCGCCACGGGCCGTGTTGCGGGTATTGTAATAGGTTGCCGCGATGCCCGAAGCGAGAATGATACCGATGCCGGTCCAGCCGTGCCAGTCGAACAGGTCGCCGAAGATCATCACGCCCCAGAAGCTGGAAAAGACGATGCCCGTGTATTGCAGATTTGCAACCACGAGGGTCTTGCCCAGGCGATACGCGCGCGTCATGGCCATCTGCGCCATGGTGGCGCACAGGCCGATGGCGGCCAGCAAGCCGATGCCATAGGCGCTCGTGTGCGCATGCCAGACGACGGGGCCGCCGCCGGCGCTGGCCACGTGGCCGATCACGCCAGCGAGGAAATTGACGACCGAGAAATAAAACACGACCCTGTATTCGGGCTCGCCCAGCAAGCCCAGCTTGCGCACCTGCAAATAGGCGAGGGCAGACAGCATGCCGGAAATCAAGGCCGTAATGGCGCCGGCCAGCTGGTCCGTTTCGAACACCGGTTGCAGCAGCAGGGTCACGCCGACAAAGCTCATGGCAATGGCCGCCACCAGCGGCCACTCGACCTGTTTCATGCCTTTCCAGAAGCCGCCGGCCAGCAGGATCACGGCGATCCAGATGGGCGCCATGTAATTCAAGGTCATGGCCGTGGCCAGCGGCAGGATGGCGATCGCATAAAACCACAGCCACAGGGCGATCACGCCCACCACGCCGCGCCACAGATGCTGTCCCGGCATTGTGGTTTTGAAGCTGCCACCCTGGTAGAGGATGGTGCAGCTCATGACGATCATGCCGATGATGCCGCGGTACATGACGATTTCGGACGTCGAATACATATCCGACGCCAGTTTGACGCACACGCCCATGATGGCGAACATGAAACTGGCAAACAGCATCCATAACGATTGCATTGGATTCCCGGGAAATGAGAGGATAAAAAAAGGGCCGCGCAATGCGGCCCTTCTGCTAATTACAGCTCGATATTATTGCGGTACCACTCGTGGAAATGCTGCATGCCGTCTTCCATGGGCGACTGGTAAGGACCCACTTCGCTCACGCCGCGGGCCATCAGGGCCTTGCGGCCGGCATCCATGCGCAGGGCGATTTCATCGTCCTCGACGCAGGTTTCCATGTAGGCAGCCCGTTCCGCCTCGACGAAGTCGCGCTCGAACAACACGATTTCTTCCGGGTAATAGAACTCCACCACGTTGCGCGTCTTTTGCGGGCCATCGGGCCACAGGGTCGAGACGACCAGCACGTGCGGATACCATTCGACCATGATATTCGGATACAGGGTCAGCCAGATGGCGCCATACGGCGGCGCTTCGCCGCCACGGAATTGCAGCACCTGCTCCTGCCATTTCTTGTAGGCAGGCGAACCGGCCTGCTGCAAGCCGCGGTGCACGCCCACCGTTTGCACGCTGTAATCCTTGCCGAACTCCCAGCGCAGGTCGTCGCAGCTGACGAAGCTGCCCAGGCCCGGGTGGAACGGTTCGACGTGATAATCCTCGAGGTACACTTCGATGAAAGTCTTCCAGTTGTAGTCGCACTCGTGGATTTCCACGTGGTCGAACATGTAGCCGGAAAAATCGAGGTCTTTCGAGACGGACAAATCTTTCAATTTTTCCATCACGTTGTAACCGTTTTGCTCGAACAGCAAGCCATTCCAGCTTTGCAGCGGCGTTTTCGACAGGTTCAGGCACGGCGTCTCGGGGAAATGCGGCGCGCCGATCAGTTCGCCCTTGAGGTCGTATGTCCAGCGGTGCAGCGGGCAGACGATATGGTTCGCGTTGCCGCGGCCGTTGTACATCAGCGCCTGCCGGTGGCGGCACACGTTGGACAGCACTTCGATGCCGTTGGCGTTGCGCACGAGCATGCGCCCCTCGTTCTCAGACGCCAGGGTCGCAAAATCGCCGGTTTCCGGCACCATCAGCGCATGCCCGACATAGCGCGGGCCGGCTTGGAACAATTGCTGCATTTCACGCTGCAACAGCGTTTCGTCAAAATAGACGTGGACCGGAAGTTGCGCGTTTGAGCGCGCCAGCTTGGCGTGAGTAGCCAGATCGGACATCCCAACCCCCCATAAATGTACAACGGTCAGCAGTGCCCCAGGCCCTTGCCTGGACAACCGCTACAGAGAGAAAGAATCCGCAAAGACCTGAATTCAAATTTGTTGAAACGGTATTTCGGACAGAACCGGCGATTATAGCGCGTATCGGCCTCGGCATTGCCAAAACCCCCCGGTAAATAGGCTACTTTAATGAGAAACATTGTCATTTGGCGCGCAATACCCGGTAGAGAGGGGCGATTGCGCTAAAATCCACTGCCAATCTGGCAACGCTATTGACTTTGAGCGCGCTGATTGCGCTTTAGTTTTCACTTAATAGTGTGGTTTGTTCTAAAATAACGCTTCTATGCTGGCCGGGAGTCCCCGGCGTCTCCCTACAAGCCCCTCGTGCCACGAAGAGATCTGAGTCTATGTCGAAGAAATTAACTGCCGCTGCCGCAGCGCCGGCCTCGTTTGAAGAGGCGATGGCGGAACTGGCGCAGCTGGTAACGCAAATGGAAGCGGGCCAGTTGCCGCTGGAAGCATCGGTCGCGGCGTATCAGCGCGGCTCGGAATTGGTCAAGTATTGCGCTACCCAGCTCGATAGTGTCGAAGCGCAGGTGAAAGTATTGGAAGGCGACATGTTGAAACCGTTCGTGGATGCGGGCGAGGCCGCCCAATGATGGCCAGCGTATCGCAAGACGGCGTGACCTTCGGCGACTGGATGCAAGCGACTCAGTCCGGCGTGGAAAGCCGGCTCGACCAGTTCCTGCCGGCGGCGGAGGCGGTACCGCACAAGCTGCACGCTGCCATGCGCTATGCGCTGCTCGGTGGCGGCAAGCGCGTGCGCCCGCTGCTGGTGATGGCGGCAGGCGAACTGTTTGATGCGGATCAAGATACTCTCGCGCGCGCAGCTTGCGCGCTGGAAATGATTCACGTGTATTCCCTCGTGCATGACGATATGCCGTGCATGGATGACGATGCCTTGCGCCGTGGCAAGCCCACCGTGCACATCGCCTACGATGAAGCGACGGCCCTGCTGGTCGGCGACGCGCTGCAATCGCAGGCGTTCATGCTGCTGGCCGACGGCGCGGCCATTCCTCCGGCGCGGCAAATGGCCATGCTCAAACTGCTGGCGCATGCCTCGGGTTCGGCAGGCATGTGCGGCGGCCAGGCGATCGACCTCGACAGCGTCGGCCTGGCCTTGACCTTGCCGCAGCTGGAACAGATGCATCAGTTGAAAACGGGCGCCTTGCTGCGCGCGGCCGTGATCCTCGGCGCGCTGGCCGGCAAGGACTTGACGCCAGACGAGATGACGGCGCTGAACGCGTATGCGCGCGCCGTCGGACTGGCGTTCCAGGTGGTCGACGACGTGCTCGATGCCACGGCCGATTCGGCCACCCTGGGCAAGACGGCAGGCAAGGATGCGGCCGCCAACAAGCCGACTTACGTATCGATACTGGGGCTGGAACCATCGAGAGCCCTGGCAGAACAATTGCGGTGCGACGCCCATGCGGCGCTGGCGCCATTCGGGGACAAGGCACGCCGTTTGCGCGAGCTGGCGGACCTGGTCGTGCAGCGGAAGGCATAAATGAAACTGTTAGAAACCATCAATGAACCAGCGCAAGTGCGCAAGCTGGCCCGCTCGCAACTGGTGCCGCTGGCCCAGGAATTGCGCAGCTTCCTGCTCGACTCCGTTTCCAAGACGGGCGGCCACCTGTCGTCCAACCTGGGCACGGTCGAGCTGACCGTCGCGCTGCATTACGTGTTCAACACGCCGCACGACCGCATCGTGTGGGACGTGGGCCACCAGACCTATTCGCACAAGATACTGACGGGCCGCCGCGAGCGCATGCATACCTTGCGCCAGAAAGATGGCATTTCCGGCTTCCCGAAGCGCGACGAAAGCGAATACGACACCTTCGGCACGGCGCACTCGTCGACGTCGATCTCGGCCGCGCTGGGCATGGCGCAGGCCGCCAAGATCAAGGGCGACCCGCTGCACGCGATCGCCGTGATCGGCGACGGCTCGATGACGGCCGGCATGGCCTTCGAGGCGATGAACAATGCTGGCGTGCAGGAAGACGTCAACCTGCTGGTGATTTTGAACGACAACGACATGTCGATTTCGCCACCCGTGGGCGCGCTGAACCGCCACCTGGCGCGCTTGATGTCGGGACAGTTCTATGCTGCGGCGAAAAATGTCGGCAAATCGGTGTTGCCCGGCCCCGTGCTGGAACTGGCGAAGCGCTTTGAGGAGCACGCCAAAGGCATGGTCGTGCCCGCCACCATGTTCGAGGAATTCGGTTTCAATTACATCGGCCCCATCGATGGCCACGACCTCGATTCGCTGATCCCGACCTTGCAAAATATCAAGCAATTGAAGGGCCCGCAATTCCTGCACGTGGTCACCAAGAAGGGCCAGGGCTACAAGCTGGCCGAGGCGGAACCGATCCTGTACCACGGCACGCCGAAATTCAATCCGGCCGAAGGCATCAAGCCGGCCACGGCGCCGGGCAAGATGACGTACACGGAAGTGTTCGGCAACTGGCTGTGCGACATGGCCGCGCACGACAAGCGCCTGGTGGGCATCACGCCGGCCATGCGCGAAGGCTCGGGCATGGTCAAGTTCGAACAGCAATTCCCGAACCGTTATTTCGACGTCGGCATCGCGGAGCAGCATTCCGTGACCTTCGGTGCGGGCCTGGCCTGCGAAGGCTTGAAACCCGTCGTGGCCATCTATTCGACCTTCCTGCAGCGCGCCTACGATCAATTGATTCACGATGTGGCCCTGCAAAACCTGGACGTGACGTTCGCGCTGGATCGCGCCGGCCTCGTGGGCGCCGATGGCGCCACGCACGCGGGCAACTACGACATGGCGTTCCTGCGCTGCATCCCGAACATGGTCGTCATGGCCGCGTCGGACGAAAACGAATGCCGCCAAATGCTCACCACCGGTTACCATTATCCTGGTCCGGCCGCCATCCGCTATCCGCGCGGCGCCGGTGCTGGCGTGGCCATCGTGCCGGAACTGACCAGTATTGACATCGGCAAGGGCGAGATCAGGCGCCACGGCAAGCGCATCGCCATCCTGGCCTTCGGCTCCATGGTGGCGCCGAGCGTGGCGGCGGGCGACAAGCTCGACGCGACGGTGGCCAACATGCGCTTCGTCAAGCCGCTCGACGTGGCGCTGGTGAAACAGCTTGCCGCGGAACACGATTACCTGGTGACGGTGGAAGAGGGCTGCATCATGGGCGGCGCCGGCTCGGCCGTGGCCGAAGCCCTGGCTCTTGAAGCCATCGTCAAGCCGATCCTGATGCTGGGCTTGCCCGACACCTTCATCGACCACGGCGACCCTGTGCAGTTGCTGAAAAGCGTGGGCCTGGACGCCGCCGGCATCGCCGCGTCGATTGAGCAGCGCTTTGGCGGCAGCCAGCCGCGCCTGGCTGTCGTCAGCTAAGTTTGCCTGCATAAAGAGAAGCGGCACTGCGGTGCCGCTTTTTTTTCGTCGACAGGAATTTTACGCTGCACTGCAACATTTTCCGCCGGGGAATGCTACGATGACGCTTTGATACCCTTTCAAAGTTCAACTTGTATTTCAGGAAATTTCACCGCCGTTCGCGCGCACTGGTCGGCCGCTGGCTGACGGGCATGCACGCCTATACCGACAAGCTGGCGCAGCGCCGTCCCCTGTGGATGGTCAGCCTGGCCATCGATGAAACGAATCTGTCCGAGGGCTTGCGGGCCGCGTGCGCCTCGAGCGCCATGCTGCTGCTGGGCCTGCTGTTCGACCACCCCGATTTTTCCTGGGCCGCCATCGGCGCCTTCTGGACCTGCCTGGCCGACGCGGCCGGCACGCGGCGCATGCGCTTCGTCTCGATGGTGGGCTTCGGCTTGCTGTCGACGGTCGCTGGCGGCCTGACTGCGCTGGCGGCCGGCCATGGCGTGGTGGCGGCGGCCATCGCCGTGCTGCTGTTTTCCTGGGCCGGCGCGCTGGCGCGCATCTGGGGCGCGGCCACGGCGCAAGTGGCCATCCTGGCGGCCACGGCTTGCGTGGTGATGGTCACGCATCCATTGGAATCGATGACGCAGACGGCGCCTTTCCTGGGCCTGTACATGTTCGGCTGCCTGTTTGCCACCGTGCTCAGTTTTACGGTCTGGCGCATCCACCCGTTTAGCCCGGCCCGACGCGCCATCCGCGCCGCATATTCGCGCCTGGCCGGCATCGCGCGCGACAATGCGCGCTTCCTGGAACAGGGCCCGGCATTGCCGGACGCGGCCGCGCATGGCGCCAGCTACCGCTCGCAGGCGCGCGCCGCGCTGGAAGCGGCGCGCGTGGCGCTGGCCGCCGTGCCGCCCGCGCGCGCGGGACGCAGCGCCCTGTACGACAACCTGCTGCTGGCGCTCAGCGACGCCGAGCGCATCTTCGCCTATCTGATCGCCGTCACGCATACGTGCGAGCGCGAGCAGCAGCGCCTGCGCCAGGACCCGCGCGCGCGGCGCAGCCTGGAAGTGATGGCCGTGCTGCTGCGCCGCCTGGGGCAAGCCGTGCAGCGCCAGCCGGAAACGCCGCCCCTGGCATTGCAGCGCCGCCTGGCGGGCTGCGGACGGCGCCTGGAAGCGGCGCTGGGCGCCTTGCTGCCGCTGCGCCTGAACGTGGACTTCATGGAACTGGGCTTGCCGCGCGCGACACAGCTGCCGTGGCGCGAGGCGGCCTTCCTGGCGCTGGGGCAGGCGTGGCAAACGGCGAAAGTCAACGCCACGCCGCAGTCGCTGAGCTGGCGCCATGCGGCGCGCGTGTCGCTGGCGACGACGGCCGGCTTCCTGCTGGTCGAAGCCTTGCAGATTCCGTTCGGCTACTGGGCCACGATGGCGACGTTATTGATCTTGCAGCCATCCGTGTCGACCACCTGGCCGCGCGGCATCGAGCGGGTCGCGGGCAGCGTGCTGGGCGCCGTGCTGGCCGTGCTGATCGGCCTGTTCATTTACACGCCGCTCGGTATTTCGCTGGTGGTGTTTCCCCTGATCGTCGCCACCATGGCCTTGCGCCGTGTCAGCTACAGTCTGCACGTGCTGTTCATGACGCCCGCCTTCGTGCTGGTGGCCGACTATGCGGCGCCGGCCAGCGAGATGGTGTATGCGATGAGCCGCCTGGGCAACAATGTGCTTGGTTGCGTGCTGGCCCTGCTGGCCACGTTTTTCCTGTGGCCGGACCGCGAGGCGGACGACCTCGACCAGCGCCTGGCGAAAGCCGTGTCGGCCAACCTGAAATACCTGCTGGCCGTGCTGGCGGCGGGTGGACGCTGGGACAGCGCGATTGCGCGCCTGCGCCGCGAGGCGGGACTGGCCAGTAATAACGCGGAGCAAGTGCTGCAGCGCTTGCGTATCGAGCGCCGCCTGGACCGCAGCAGCGGCGTGGGCCTGGCGGCCCTGCGCACCTTGCCGCTGCTGCGCCGCGTGGCGGGCAGTACGGCGCGCATCAGTTTGAGTCCCCAGGCCGAGCCGGCGCCGCCCGAATTGCAACGGTGGATTGCCGCCGTCAGCGGGGAAATCGATGCGCTGCTGCGTGGTGAAGCCGATGCCAGCGCGCCCGGCCCGTGCGCGGCCGAGGGCTTGACGGCCCTGCAAGCCGATGCGGTGGCGCAGGTGCAGTTGCTGCGCGGCTTGCTGCGCGAGCATGTGCAGGCCGTCGATAGCGCGGTGACTTCTTCGCACTGAAGCGTAGCCGCTCGGCCGGTTGCGCCCGCAACCGGCCTTTTCCTGCTTGCGGCGCCAATATTGTATAGACGTTTGGCGCCTGCCAATCTCTCCAAAATCCACATTTCATGGGCTTTTCCAATATATTTTCCAAACTGGAAATTTATCGGAAGGAAACGTTGACTCTAAAATAAGTGCGGTCTATATTCGATTTCTCAGGATGTAAATTCTAAAAAGTAATAAGCATGCAATCGTAAGTGGCCTTCCTTTTTTCACGTCAATCGAAAGGTAGAAAATGTTCAAAAAGATCGCACTTTTCCTGTTCGCCGTCGGCATCAGCGCATCCTATTCGGTGGGGGCGGCCGGCAACAGCTTGAGCGACTGCCAGCGCGAGTGTTATGGCGCCTTTACCGATTGCCTCGATTCTGGCCACTCCAGCAACACCTGCAAGGCATTGTTAAATGCATGCAAGGCCGAATGCGGCGTGAATTAAGAAACCGGGTGTGCCGGGGTGGAACAATTGCCCCGGCTTGGAGGTAACGATGTCAAGGTGGCTTCATGATGCAAAAGAAAATTAAAACCATCGCCATGTATGGCTTGATACTGGCCGCCGGCCTGGGCAGCGGTTATGGCCTGTCCTTGTTGCCCGGCTTGCTCAAGTCGAATTACACCGAGGGCAATTACGCCGCGTATTTCCCGAATGCTCAGACGAAGGTGGTGCTGTACGGCACGGACTGGTGCGGCTATTGCGCCAAGACGCGCGCCTACTTCAAGGAAAACAAGATCGAATTTGTCGATCTCGATATCGAGAAATCCCCGGAAGCAAGAAAAGCCCATGAAGCACTGGGCGGCGGCGGCGTACCGGTGGTGTTGATCGGCAACCGCAAGATCCAGGGTTTCAATGCGGGCGCGCTGGAGGCAGCGCTGAAGAAAATCTGACGTTCCCACTTGTTAACTTGAAAGGCTGACCATGTTCAAAAAGATTGCCGCTTTCCTGTTTGCCGCCGGCACGGCCCTGTCCTTCAGTGTGCACGCGGGCAGCCCCGATTGCACCTTTGTCTGCGAACGCAACATGCTCGATTGCGTGGAGTTCGACCAGCCAGCTTGCATGCAGCAGTACAAGGAATGCCTGAACCAGTGCCTGCGCTAGGAACGCGCTGACGGAGTGTGGATGGCGCGTAAGAGACGGCGCGCCATGGATGTCCGTGATCGTCTGTCAATTCAACAGGAGTGCTTATGTTCAAAAAGCTCGGTTTCTTTTTGTTTGCCATGGGCGTCAGCGCCTCGTATGCCATGGCCAGCAGTACCGCCGACATTTCGGAATGCCAATCCGAGTGCTATATGGCACTCGATGCCTGTGTCATGGAATTCAGTGTTCCTTCATGTGTCCGTGCCAATAAAGCCTGCCTTCAGGCATGCGGTTAAGTCACAGCCTGTCAGCCGGATAGAGCACGGCGATGCTGTTTGACAGGCATCGCTTTTTTTCATCTCATCCCCGCGTGCGGTCATGCCGCCACAGCACGTCGCTGCCGCCGGCAAAGCGGTTGAGCACACGCGACAGCACGAACAGCAGGTCCGACAGGCGGTTCACGTACTGGCGCGGATGCTCGTGCAGGGGCTCCGCATTGGCCAGCGCAACGATGCTGCGCTCGGCGCGGCGGCACACGGTGCGGCACACGTGCGCGAGCGAGGCGGCGCGCGAGCCGGCCGGCAGGATGAATTCGGAGAGGGCAGGCAAGTCCGCATTGTATTTCGCCAGCAGGTCATCGAGGCGCAGCACGTGCTCTTCCTTGATCAGCTGGTAGCCGGGGATGCAGATTTCTCCGCCCAGGTCGAACAAGTCGTGCTGGATGGCCACCAGCTCCTCGCGCAAGGCGTCGGGCATGGCTTCGCACAGCAGCAAGCCGATATTGGAGTTCAGTTCGTCCACGTCGCCCATGGCGTGGATGCGCGCGCTGTCCTTGCTGGTGCGGCTGCCGTCGCCCAGGCCGGTGCTGCCATTGTCGCCCGTGCGCGTGGCGATTTTCGAAAGTCGGTTGCCCATGATGCGGATCCTGTAAAGAAGAATGGGGGCAGCATACGACACTGCGCGCCGCCCGGCGCCGGATTTGCGGGCAAATCGGACAAAAAATGTGGTGCGCGCCACTTTTGTGCTTACAATCGTTGCACGCCCATGCCCATTTGTCTCCCATCTTATGCTCAATGCTGCCCCTGAATCCGGATTGACCGCCGCGCGCCAGCAAGCCGTCGTCGCGGCCCTGCTGGCCGTGCTGCCGGCCCGCTGCGTGCTGTCCGACGCGGAAGACACGCGCCCGTACGAATGCGATGGCCTGGCCGCCTACCGCCAGTTGCCGATGGTGGTGACCTTGCCGGACACGGAAGAACAGGTTATCGCCATCCTCGGCGTCTGCCGCGAACTTGGCGTGCCGATCGTGCCGCGTGGCGCCGGCACGGGCTTGTCGGGCGGCGCCTTGCCCATTGCCGATGGCGTGGTGCTATCGACGGCGCGTCTGAACCGCATCGTGCGCGTCGATGCGTATGCGCGCACGGCCGTCGTGCAGCCGGGCGTGCGCAACCTGGCCATTTCCGAAGCGGCTGCGCAATATGCCTTGTATTACGCGCCCGATCCCTCGTCGCAGATTGCCTGCAGCATCGGCGGCAACGTGGCGGAAAACTCGGGCGGCGTGCATTGCCTCAAATACGGCTTGACCGTGCATAACGTGCTGCGCGTGCGGGTCGTCACCATCGATGGCGACGTGCTGGAACTGGGCGGCGAATGCCTGGATTCTCCGGGCCTGGATCTGCTGGCCGTCTTCATCGGCTCCGAAGGCATGCTGGGCATCGTCACGGAAGTGACCGTGAAACTGATACCGAAGCCGGCCACGGCGCGTGTCATCATGGCCTCGTTCGGCGACGTCGTCACGGGCGGCAATGCCGTGGCCAACGTGATCGCCGCCGGCATCATCCCGGCCGGGCTGGAAATGATGGACCAGACGTCGTCGCGCATGGTCGAACCGTTCGTCAAGGCCGGCTACGACATTGACGCGGCCGCCATTTTGCTGTGCGAGGCGGACGGCACGCACGAAGAAGTGGAAGAGGAAATCGCCCGCATGACGGCCGTGCTGGAAGGGGCGGGCGCCAGCGCGATCGCCGTCTCGCAGTCGGAAGCGGAGCGCATGAAATTCTGGTCCGGCCGTAAGAACGCCTTTCCCGCCGCCGGTCGCATCTCGCCCGATTACTACTGCATGGACGGCACCATCCCGCGCAAAAAACTGGCGGAAGTGCTGACGGGCATCGCCGCCATGGAAACGACGCATGGCTTGCGCTGCGCGAACGTGTTCCACGCGGGCGACGGCAATCTGCATCCATTGATTCTGTTCGACGCGAACATGCCCGGCGAATTCGAGCGCGCCGAAGCGTTTGGCGCGGACATCCTGGCCCTGTGCGTGGCCGTGGGGGGAACCATCACGGGCGAACATGGCGTGGGCATGGAAAAGATCAATTCCATGTGCGTGCAGTTTACGCGCGCCGAACTCGATGCCTTCTTTGCCGTCAAGCGCGCCTTCGATCCCCATACCTTGCTGAACCCGGACAAGGCGATTCCCACCTTGAACCGCTGCGCCGAATTCGGCAAGATGCATGTAACGGCGGGGCGTTTGCCGTTCGCCAACCTGCCCCGTTTTTAATTTTCCGGAGACCCCTTTGCAAGCGATAGCGGAACAATTCAGGCAGCAGATCCTGGCGGCCAGCGCGGCGGGCAAGCCCTTGCGCCTGCGCGGCGGCGGCACGAAGGACTGGTATGGCCAGCAGCTCGAAGGCGAGGTGCTCGACACGCGCGCCTATGCGGGCATCATCGATTACGAACCGACGGAGCTGGTGATCACGGCCCGCTGCGGCACGCCGCTGGCCGAGATCGAGGCGGCGCTGGCCGCGCGCAACCAGATGCTGGCCTTCGAGCCGCCGCACTTCGGCCCCGGCGCCACGGTGGGCGGCGTCGTCGCCAGCGCCTTGTCCGGCCCGCGCCGGGCCAGCGCGGGCGCCTTGCGCGATTTCGTGCTGGGCGCCGTGCTGATGGATGGCCATGGCGAACGCCTGGCCTTCGGCGGACAGGTGATGAAGAACGTGGCCGGCTACGATGTCTCGCGCCTGCTGGCGGGGTCCCTGGGCACCCTGGGCCTGATCCTGGAAGTGTCGCTGAAGGTGCTGCCCTTGCCGCTGCGCGAAGCGACGTTACGCGTGGCCTGCGCTGAAATCGCCGCCTTGCGCATGCTCAATGAATGGGCGGGCAAGCCGCTGCCGATATCGGCCAGCTGCTGGCACGATGGCGTCTTGAGCGTGCGCCTGTCCGGCGCCGAGGCGGCCGTGTCGGCGGCCCTGCAATCATTGAAAGGCGAAGTGCTGGCATACGATGACGCGGCCGCCTTCTGGCTGGCCGTGCGCGAGCAAACGCATGATTTCTTTGCGGGCGCGGGCAGCCTGTGGCGCTTGTCGCTGCCGCCGCACGCCAGCGCCATGATTTTAAAAGGGCGCCAGCTGATCGAGTGGGGCGGCGCGCAGCGCTGGCTCAAGCTCGACGGCGACGCCGATGCCGCCAGCAGCGCGCACATCCGCCAGGCCGTGGCGGCCGCGGGCGGCCATGCGACGCTGTTCCGTGGCGGCGACAAGGCCGTGAGCGTATTCCATCCGCTGGCGCCGGCCGTGGCCACCATCCACCAGCGTCTGCGGCAGGCTTTCGATCCGGCCGGCATCTTCAACCCGCACAGAATGTATTGAGCGCGCATGCAAACCAATCTCGCCGATTTCATCAAGAATACGCCGGCAGGCGACGAAGCCGAAGCCATCTTGCGCGCCTGCGTGCATTGCGGCTTTTGCACGGCCACCTGTCCCACTTATCAGCTGCTGGGTGACGAACTCGATGGCCCGCGCGGACGCATCTATTTGATCAAGCAAGTGCTCGAAGGCGCGCCCGTCACGGCCAAGACGCAGACGCACCTGGACCGCTGCCTGACCTGCCGCAACTGCGAGTCGACCTGTCCCTCGGGCGTGCAGTACGGGCGCCTGGTCGACATCGGCCGCAACGTCGTCGAGCAGCGCGTGCAGCGCCCCTTGCGCGAACGCGCCTTGCGCTTCGCGTTGAAGGAAGCCTTGCCGCGCCGCTGGCTGTTTACGCCCGTGTACAAGGCGGGACAGGCGCTGCGCCCGCTGCTCTCAAAAAGCTTGCAGGACAAATTGCGCCCGGGTGCGCAAGCCGGTGCATGGCCCGCGCGCCAGCACGCGCGCACCATGCTGCTGCTCGACGGCTGCGTGCAGCCGGCCATGTCGCCGAACATCAACGCGGCCACGGCGCGCGTACTCGATGCCTTGGGCGTGCAACTGATCGTCGCGCCGAAGGCGGGCTGCTGCGGCGCGCTGCGCCATCACCTGAACGACCAGGACGCGGCGCTGGACGACATGCGCCGCAATATCGACGCCTGGTGGCCGTATGTGGAAAGTGCGGAAGCCATCGTCATGACTGCCTCCGGCTGCGGCGCCACGGTCAAGGAATATGGCCATTTGCTGGCGCACGATGCGCAGTATGCGGAGAAGGCGCGGCGCATCGCGGCGCTGACGCGCGATCTGTCCGAGATCATGCCGGCGTTTGAAAACGAGCTGGTGGCGCTGCTGCAAGGGCGCATCGGCAAAAGGGTGGCGTATCACCCGCCGTGCACCCTGCAGCACGGCCAGCAGGTGCGCGGCAAGGTGGAGCAGGTCTTGCGCGCCGTCGGCGTCGACGTGCGCCTGTGCGCGGACAGCCATTTGTGCTGCGGTTCGGCGGGCTCGTATTCGATCCTGCAGCCGGCACTGTCGCAGCAGCTGCGCGACAACAAGGTGGCGAACCTGGAGGCGTGCGAGCCGGAGATGATCGTGTCGGCCAATATCGGCTGCCTGAGCCATTTGCAGTCGGGTACGGAGACGCCCGTGCGGCACTGGATCGAGCTGATCGACTCGGCCTTGACGCCTACATAGGCACTTCGCTGTACTGCGCGATGCGCCATTGGGGCGCCGGCACGAAGTTGGCGGCCCACTCCAGCACGGCGTCGGCCGGCATGGGGCGGGCGATGCCGTAGCCTTGCGCCAGATCGCAGCCCAGCTGGATCAATCGCGCGCCATGTTCGATGCTTTCCACGCCTTCGGCGATCACCGTCAGGCTGAAGGAGCGGGCCAGGCCGATGACGGCGCGCACCAGGTGCAGGTCGTCGCGGTCGTTGAGCATATTACGCACGAAGCTCTGGTCGATCTTGACGATATTCGCCGGCAGGCGTTTCAGGTATGACATCGACGAGTAGCCGGTGCCAAAATCGTCGAGGGCAAACGTGATGCCCAGCGCCTGGCAGGCGCGGATGATGCGGCGTACGTCTTCGATGTCGTGCAGGGCCGACGATTCGAGGATTTCCAGTTCCAGCATGCTGGCGCGCACGCCGGGAAATTCGCCGAGGATGGTTTCCAGGCGTGAGACGAAGTCCGGTTGCTGGAAGTGGCGCGCCGCGATATTCACGCTGACCACCCAGTGCTTGCCGCCAGCCACCCAGCGCTGCATCTGCCACAGGGCCTGGCGCAGCACCCATTCGCCGATGTCGATGATCAAATCCGTCTGTTCCACCAGCGGCAGGAATTGCGCGGGCGCCAGTATGCCGCGGCGCGGATGCTGCCAGCGCAGCAGCGCTTCCATGCCCACCACCGTGCCGGCGCGCATGTTCACCTTGGGCTGGTAGTACAGCCGCAGTTCGCCATTGATCAGGGCGTGGCGCACTTCCGTGCGCTGGTTGTGGTGGGTGCGCACTTCTTCATCGAGATTCGTGTCGAAGAAATGGTACTGGTTGCGCCCCGTCAGCTTGGCCTGGTAGACGGCGTGGTCGGCATGGCGCAGCAGGCTTTCCGTATTCAAGTCCTTGCCCGCGTAGACGGCGATGCCGGCGCTGGCCGTCATGTGCAGCGCCTGCTGGTCGCACTGGTAGGGGCGGCTCAGTTCCGCCATCAGCTGCGTGACGTTTTGTTCGATGCTGGCGATGCTGGCCTGGCCGCACAGCAGCATGACGAATTCATCGCCGCCCAGGCGCGCCGCGTAGTGGACCTGGCCCGTAAAGCCGTGCAGGCGGCCGGCCACCTGTTTGAGGATTTCATCGCCGGCCTCGGCGCCGTAGCGGTCGTTGATGGCCTGGAAGTGGTCGAGGTCGAACAGGCAGACGGCCAGCAGGCGCTGGCGTTCGCGCGCGAGGAACAGTTCCTGTTCGAAGCGGGCGGCCAGCGCGGCACGGTTGGGCAGACCCGTCAGCACATCATTGTAGTTTTGCCAGGACAGCTTTTGCAGCGCCTGCTGCATGTGCACGGTTTCGTTCAGTTGCTCGCCCAGCTGGCGCTGGCTGGTTTTCAGCGAGGTCAGCAGTTCTTCGATATCGCCGGCCATGCCATTGAACGACTGCGACACGGCTTGCGCCTCGGGTGTGGCGCCCGCCGCCAGGCGCACGGCGAAGTTGCCGTCGCGGAAGCGGTCGGTCGCTTGCACGAAGCGCGCCAGCAGCTTGCGGTGCGTGGCCAAGATCAAGCCCAGCAGCACGAAGACGAGCACGATATTGATGCCGCTGAGGACGGCCTGCTCGCGCACCCTGAGCCACACTTGCGCCAGTGGCAGGCCTGGCGTGTAGTGCAGGTCGAGGATGCCGTCGCCGCCGTCCGGCAGCGCCACCGTCAGGCGGCTGCGGATGGCCGTGATGCCGGCCAGGCGCGCGAACCATGTAGGCACCGTGGCCAGCGTGCCGGCCAGCTTGCTGTCGGCCAGTACTTCGACATGCCCGCCCGCCGTGTCCCAGCGCGCGGAAACGAGGCTGCGGTTCAGCGGCAGGGCGCTGCGCAGCACTTGCCGGACGCTGTCGTGCATCGCGTGGCTGTCCGCGTGCACGGCCAGCGGCAGCACGCTATTGGCGAGGAACAGGTCGAGTTGCCGCGCATCGCTCTGGTAGCGCGCATTGGCCAGCGCCGTTTCCGTGCCGAGCAGGGCGTGATAGCGAACGGCGGAAACGGCGAGTATCAGGAAGAAAATAGGAAGAAAGAGGCGGGAATAAATTCCCATCCGCATCCATGAAGATAATATTTTCCCAAAGACTGGCATCGTTTTTTGATCGATATCTGCGAATAATTATGCAAACATTATCACCGAAATTTGCTATTGGAAACACAATATTGATATCAAGCATGAAATAAGTGCGGATTGATTGATTTCGGCAATTATTGTTTTTAATCAAACCGTCAAATTGCTATTCCTGTAGCAATTGCCGAATGTCGTCCGCCAGGCTGGCCGGTTTGCTGGCCGTCGCGTAACGGCGAAATACGCTGCCATCCTTGCGCACCAAAAACTTGGTGAAATTCCATTTGATCGACTGCGTGCCCAATATGCCGGGCGCCGCCTGTTTTAATTGAGCAAATACGGGATGCGTATGCGGGCCATTCACGTCGACCTTGGCAAACAGGGGAAAGGTGACGCCGAAGTTTTTCTCGCAAAAGGCGCCGATTTCCGCATTCGATCCCGGTTCCTGCTGGCGGAATTGATTGCAGGGAAAACCCAGCACGACCAGCCCTTGGTCGTGAAATTCGCGGTACAGCGCTTCGAGCCCCTGGTATTGCGGCGTGAAACCGCAGGCGCTGGCCGTGTTGACGACTAGTAAAACCTTGCCTTTGTATTGCGCCAGGTCGACCGGCGTGCCGTCCAGCGCCTCGGCTTGGAAATCGTGGATGCTGGTCATGTCAGAGGAGTCCCAGTTTGGTGGCGCCCGTTTGCGGGGCGGGTTCCGGCGCCGTTGCGCCCTTGAGTTTGATTGTCAGGCGCAGATCGTTGACGGAGTCCGCATTGCGAAGCGCGTCTTCATAGCTGATGGCGCCCGCTTCGTGCAGGTCGAACAGGGCCTGGTCGAACGTCTGCATGCCGTGCTCGCGCGATTTTTTCATCAATTCCTTGATCTCGTGCACCTGGCCCTTGAAGATCAGGTCGCTCATCAGCGGCGAGTTGAGCAGGATTTCCAGCGCCGCCTTGCGCCCGCCGCCGTCCTTGTTGGGAATCAGGCGCTGCGAAATCATGCCCTTCAAATTCAGCGACAAGTCCATCAGCAACTGCTGGCGCCGCTCTTCGGGGAAGAAATTGATGATGCGGTCCAGCGCCTGGTTGGCATTGTTCGCATGCAGGGTGGCCAGGCACAGATGGCCCGTCTCGGCAAACGCGATGGCGTGGTCCATGGTGTCGCGGTCGCGGATCTCGCCGATCTGGATCACGTCGGGCGCCTGGCGCAGGGTGTTTTTCAGGGCCGTGGCCCAGTCGTCCGTATCGACGCCCACTTCGCGCTGGGTGACGATGCAGTTGCCGTGCGGATGGATGAATTCCACGGGGTCTTCGATGGTGATGATGTGGCCATGGCTGTGCGCGTTGCGGTGGCCCACCATGGCGGCCAGGGTGGTCGACTTGCCGCAGCCCGTGGCGCCCACCATGATGACGAGGCCCCGCTTGCTCATGACGATGTCTTGCAGGATGGCCGGTAAACCGAGCCCATCGAGGGTGGGGATGGCGGTATTGATCAAGCGCAAGACCATGCCTGCCTGACCCATCTGCACGAAGGCGGACACGCGGAAACGTCCGAGGCCGTCCGGGCTGATGGCGAAATTGGCTTCGCGGCTGGACGCGAACTCGGCCGCCTGGCGTTCGTTCATGACGGCGCGCACGTAGCCGGCCGCCTGCTGCGCGTCGAGCGCGCCGCCCGCCAGCGGCGTCAGCTTGCCGTCGAGCTTGATGGCGGGAGGAAAGCCGGCCGTGATGAACAGGTCCGAGCCGCCCCGTGCGCGCATCTGCGCCAGCAGCGCGTGCATGGCGCCATAGTGTTCGTGCGTCGTCTGCATGGCTTATCCGGGGAAGTTTTCAGGAGCCTTGGCGGCCGAGCGGGCCGTCTCGGCCGAGATCGTACCGCGCCGCACCAGGTCGGACAGGCACTGGTCCAGCGTTTGCATGCCCACGTTGCTGCCTGTCTGGATGGCTGAATACATTTGCGCCACTTTCGCTTCGCGGATCAGGTTGCGCACGGCCGGCGTGGCCAGCATGATTTCATGCGCGGCCACGCGGCCCATGCCATCTTTAGTTTTCAGCAGGTTTTGCGAAATGACGGCTTGCAGGGATTCGGACAGCATGGCGCGCACCATTTCCTTTTCCTCGGCGGGGAAGACGTCGATGATGCGGTCGATCGATTTCGCCGCCGACGAGGTATGCAGGGTGCCGAACACGAGGTGGCCCGTTTCGGCCGCCGTCAGCGCCAGGCGGATGGTTTCCAGGTCGCGCAATTCGCCCACTAAAATCACGTCCGGGTCTTCGCGCAGGGCCGAGCGCAGCGCGTTGCTGAACGAATGCGTGTGCGAACCGACTTCGCGCTGGTTGATCAGGCATTTCTTCGGTTCGTGCACGAATTCGATCGGGTCTTCGATGGTCAAAATATGGTGGTTCAGGCGCTCGTTGACGTGGTTCACCATGGCCGCCAGGGTGGTCGACTTGCCGGAACCGGTCGGCCCCGTCACCAGCACGAGGCCCCGTGGGCGCATGGCCAGCTCGCCGAAGATGCGCGGCGCGTTGAGGTCTTCCAGGGTCAGCACCTTTGACGGAATCGTGCGCAGCACGGCCGAGGCGCCCCTTTCCTGGTTGTAGGCGTTGACGCGGAAGCGGGCCAGGCCGGGAATTTCGAACGAGAAATCGCATTCCAGCGCTTCTTCATACGCCTTGCGCTGGCTGTCGTTCATGATGTCGTAGATCATGCTGTGCACTTCCTTGTGCTCGAGCGGGGGCACGTTCAGGCGGCGCACGTCGCCGTTGACCCGTATCATCGGCGGCAGGCCGGAAGACAGGTGCAGGTCGGAAGCCTTGTTGCTGACGGAGAAAGCGAGTAGTTCGGAGATGTCCATTTATAATCCCTGTGCCTGCATTGATGGGCTGGCGCACTGTGCCGCCGCCCCTATACACTAGAAAATGATTATGTCCACAATCGAACAGAACTTGCAAGCCGTGCGCGAGAGTATTGCGCAGGCCGCCGCTGACGCGCAGCGCGCCCCGGCCGACGTGACCCTGCTGGCCGTCTCGAAAACCTTCGGCGCGGATGCCGTGCTGGACGCCATGCGCGCGGGCCAGGCGGCGTTCGGCGAAAATTATCTGCAGGAAGCGCTCGACAAGATCGCCTTTGTGAAGGCGGCCGCGCCGCAGCACGCGCCGGCATGGCATTTCATCGGCCCCATCCAGAGCAACAAGACGCGCCCCATCGCCGAGCACTTCGACTGGGTGCATACGGTGGAGCGGGAAAAGATCGCCACGCGCCTGTCCGAGCAGCGCCCGGCCGGCTTGCCGGACCTGAATATCTGTCTGCAAGTCAATATCAGCGGCGAGGCCAGCAAGAGCGGCGTGACACCGGCCGAACTGCCGGCGCTGGCGCATGCCGTGGCGCAATTGCCCCGTTTGCGCTTGCGGGGCCTGATGGCCATCCCCGAGCCGGAAACGGAGCTCACGCTTCAGCGCGCCGCCTTTGCGCAATTGCGCGCGCTGTACGAACAATTGAAGGCCGAAGGGCTGGCGCTCGACACCTTGTCGATGGGCATGTCGGCCGACTTGCGCGCCGCCGTGCTCGAGGGCGCCACCATCGTGCGCGTGGGCAGCGCCATTTTCGGTTCCCGCAACTATTCCTGATGAAGAGAGAACAAGCATGACGACAGAATTGAATATCGCATTCGTGGGCGGCGGCAACATGGCCGCGGCCCTGATCGCCGGCCTGGCGGGTAAATTGACCCTGGGCGGCAACATCCACGTGATCGACCCGCACGCGCCGGCGCTGGAAAAACTGCAGGCGCAATTCGGCGTCACGACGGCCACTGCCGCCGGTGACGCGCTGCGCGGCGTGGACGTGATCGTGCTGGCGGTGAAACCGCAAAGCATGCGCGAAGTCGCGGCGCAATTGCTGCCCTTCCTCGACGGGGAGCGTGCGCCATTGATCCTGTCGATCGCGGCCGGCATCCGCGCGCAAGACCTGTCGCGCTGGCTCGGCGATTACCCGGCTATCGTGCGCTGCATGCCGAACACGCCGGCCCTGATCGGCATGGGCATCACGGGCATGGTGGCCAGCAGCGGCGTCAGCGAAGAACAGAAAAAGACGGCGGATGCCATCCTGCGCGCCGTCGGCCAGACGGTCTGGCTCGACGATGAAGCGAAGATCGACCCTGTCACGGCCGTGTCCGGCAGCGGTCCCGCCTATGTGTTTTACTTTATCGAAGCGATGCAGCAGGCGGCGGCCGAATTGGGCTTGACGCCCGAGCAGGGGACGCAGCTGGCGATTGCCACGTTTACGGGGGCGGCGCAGCTGGCGGCGAACTCCAGCGAACCGGTGTCCTTGCTGCGCGAGAGGGTCACGTCGAAAGGCGGCACGACCTACGCGGCCCTGACCAGCATGGAAGAGAGCGGCGTGAAGGCGGCCATCGTCAAGGGCATCAAGGCGGCCGCGCAGCGCGGACGCGAGATGGGGGACGAGCTGGGCAAATAAACGCTACATCACCTTGACGGCGCGGCCGATATACAGGATCGGCCCAGTCGGCCTGCCTGTCGGCGAGCCTGTTTGCGGTTCCAGCGTGATTTCAAACAGTTGATCGGGCTGCAGCGGCGGCAGCTTATCCAGGGTCAACTTGAGGCTTTGCCCCGGCTTGACCAGGCCCAGCGAGACGGGCGCGCCCCAGTCCTTGCCCTTGGTCCAGAATTGCAGGGCTTTTTGCTGCGGCACGGCAGTCGGACCCAGCGGGATCAGGCTCAGGTCGCGGCTCTTGCCGCCGCGTCCGCCCGCCTGCACGATCCAGCCCGGCGATTTATCCTGCGGCGCCACCAGCACCACCAGATAGCCGGGTCCGCTGGGCGCTTGCAATTGCGTAGTGACCAGCACGGCCAGCGCGGCCGTCGCCGCCAGGCCGCCGCCGGCCAGCAGTCTCCAGAAGGCCAGGCTGTTCCACCACGCTTGCCAGCCGCCCGCTTGCCGCACGGCTTTCGGCGTGAACAGGCTGGCACTGATGCGCGGCCACAGCTGGGTCGAAGGCGTTTCGGGCGGCGCCAGCGTGGTCAACGGCAGCAGACGCTGTTCCCAGGCATCGACGGCGTCGCGCAGGGCGGCGTCGCGCGGCAAACGCTGTTCCACTGCCGCGCGTTCGGCCAATTCCAAGGTGCCCAGCACGTATTCGCTGGCCAGCCGTTGCAATTCCTCGTCGCTGTTGATCATTGCATGCACTCCCGCAGGGCGGCCAGGCCCCGCTTGACCCAGGCCTTGACGGTTCCCAGCGGCGCTTGCAGGCGCTGCGCGATTTCGCTATGGGAACAGCCATCGACGTAGGCGTACAGGATGCTATTGCGTTTGGGCTCGTCCAGGTGGCCGAGGCAATCGTGCAGCTTGCCCAAGTCCGCCTGGTCGGCATAGGCCTCGCCCGTATCATGGCTTTGGCGTTCGTGCAGCAGGGTTTCCACGGTATCCTCGTCGGCTGACAGTTCATGGGCGCGGGCACGCGCCACGTCCAGCGCCTGGTGCCGCACCACCACATAGATCCAGCCCTTGCCGCTGCCGCGCGTGGCGTCGAAACTGCCGGCGCGGCGCCAGATATTCAGGAAGGCGTCGTGCAGCACGTCTTCGGCCAAGGCCCGCTGGCGCACGATGCGCAGGGCCACGCCCAGAAGATAGCGGCTTTCCTGCTGGTACAGGCCATGCAATGCTTGCTGCTCGCCCCTGGCGCAGGCGCGCAGGGCGGCATCGTAATCGTAAGGGGCGGCGTGGGCTGGCAAGGTTGGGGCAATCGTCAAGGTTTAACGGTTAGCAAGTTTTCAATGCCGAGTATAGGCCAGAAACCAGCTTGCCAACCGTCAACGCCAGGTATTTATACGGCTTTCCAGAAGATATAGTCGGCCTGGTAGGGCACCCATTGCTTGGCGCCGATCGACTCCATGCCGCAGGGGCTGCTTGGCGCCACGCCGCCGCTGGTGGCCACGCGCTGGATGTAGCTGACGCCCTGCATGGCGCCGCTGCCCGTGGCCGGGTTGGCTTTTACCAGTTGATACGGGATGTTGCCCGCGCCGGCCGGCGCCACGGCCACTTGTGTCGCCGTCACTTTCGAGCCATCGAGGTTGGCCCAGGTGGCAGGAGGACCGACATACGTACCCACTTTCATGCCGCTGCGGTCGTTCAGAGCCGCGTCCGGTCCCACGAAGACCCATTCATGGCCCGTCATGTCTTTCTTGGCCTTGCATTCGTAGGCGATCTTGCCCACGCCCACCGTCTGCATGGCCACCTGGTGGCCATCGGGCACTTTCACGGCGTTCGGCAATTGTTCCTGCGAATAGCGCGCGCTCATGGGGGCGCAGGCGGCCATCAGCAGGGCGGCGCACAGCACGGTGAGGGAAGGGGCGGTATGGCGTGGGGCGATGGTGGCAAGCATGGCAAACTCCTGGTAGTTGGCTCAACCGGCTGGTTGATACCATTACTACGCAGGGGTTTGCTATTTGGATGCAGCCAGGAAAAAAATATTTTATTCCGGTGTTTCTTTCTTGCTGAAACGCTGCGCCAGCGCCAGCACGACGGGCATGGCGGCCGTGGCGTGCTTGAGCAGTGCGCCGCTGGCCCGCATCAGCGGCAGGAAACGGCGCGGACGCACGAGCAGCAGGCCCAGCACGGCGCCCCCTATCATCAGGGGAATTTTGAAGCGCGTGGCCAGGGTATGGCGCAGATTGCCGCCCGTCAGCGGTTCCATCAATTGCCGCGTTTGCACGCTCAGAGCCAGGCGTTGCAGCGCGCATTCGGCCAGCAGCGCATCGCGCCGCTGCGCCAGGCTGGCGGCCGTATGGACGTGCGACAACTTGGTGGGATGCGTGGTCATGGCCGCTCCGATCCCCGGCGTGCCAGCAGTTGCAGCTCGTCCAGGTCTTTGTTCAGTTCGGAAAGTGTGAAGGACAGCAGTTTCGGCTTGCTGCGGAAACTGGCGCGCACGCCCAGCAGGGTGGCGATGGCGGCAATGATGAAGACGGCGGCCGTGATGGCGATGGCGGCGATGCGGTGCGTGTCCCAAAATAATACGATGACGAGGAACACGATCAATACCAGGCCGACGAACAGGCACAGCAGTGCCAGCATGGCCAGGGCCAGATAGGACAGGAAGCGCAGCGACTCTTCTTCCATTTCCACTGCCGCCAGGGCCAGACGGGTCTGGACGATGGCGGCGAGGGTCGCTGCGACTTGGGCGACATGGTGCATGATAGCCATATGCTGCCTTTCGCGTCAGGAGACGGCCTATGCCGTCGGTGCTGCGTCGGTACTAACTAGCGGCGTGACGAGGAAAGCAGCAGGCCGAACAGTACGCCCACGACGGCGCCCGCGCCCACGGCTTTCCATGGATTGTCCTGCACGTACTCGTCGGTGACCTTGGCCGCCTTCTTGGTCCGTTCGAGCAAGTCTTCTTCCAGCTTGATCAAGTCTTTCTTGGCCGTTTCCAGGGTGGCGATGAACTTGTCCTTGACGGCTTTCACATTCTCGCCCGTCTGATCCTTGGCGCCGTCGAGCCAGCCTTCCGCTTCATTGATGACGGTTTTCAAGTCGCCCGCCAGTTTGTCGCGGGCCTTGTCGGCGTCGGCGAGGATGCTGTCGCTGCTGGATTTTCCGGTATGTATCGAGCTCATGTATTACCTCATGGAAGTGAAACTGCACAGTGAAATACCAGTGTAGGCAGCTGCGGCCAGGCTTGTCTTGCGCCGCCTCAAGGGCTGCCGCGGCGCCAGAGTTATTGCTTAACGGAAAGCAAAGTCCAGCACCACGCCCGCAAACACCGCTGCTCCTAGCCAGTTATTATGCCGGAATGCCGCAAAACACGGCATACGCTCGCGTGCGCGGATCAGGGTGTAGTGGTAAACGGCGCATCCGGCCGCAACTACCAGGCCCGCGACGAACCAATAACGCAAGCCCAGGTACCAGCCGCAGCCCAGCCACAGCAGCAGGAAAACGGCATAGCAAAACATGACGATGGCCACGTCGTAGCGGCCGAAGGTGATGGCCGACGTCTTGATGCCGATTTTTAAATCGTCGTCGCGGTCGACCATCGCGTATTCCGTATCGTAGGCCACGGCCCAGAAGACATTACCTAGCAGCAGCAGCCAGGCGACGACGGGCACGGAATCCGTGATGGCGGCAAAGCCCATGGGAATGCCGAAGCCGAAGGCGATACCGAGATACGCTTGCGGAATGGCAAAGAAGCGCTTGAAGTAGGGATAGGTGCCCGCGATGATGACGGCGGCCACGGACAGTTGCTTGGTCAGCGCATTCAGGGGCAGGATCAGGCAAAAGGCCAGCACGGTCAGTACGCCGGCCACGGCCAGCGCTTCCTTGCCGCTGATGCGTCCGCTGGTGATGGGGCGCTCCGCCGTACGCTTGACGAATTTGTCGATATCCTGGTCGGCGTAGTCGTTGATGGCGCAGCCTGCCGAACGCATCAGGAAAGTGCCGAGAGTAAAGATGAGCAGCAGCCGCCAGTCCGGCACGCCCTGCTGCGCCAGCCACAGCGCGCACAGGGTAGGCCACAGCAGCAATACGGTACCGATAGGCTTGTCCAGCCGTATCAGGCGGAAATACAGCGCCAGCTTGTTCATGGAAGACTCGATCTTGTTGAAGAGAAAGGTCGATTATCGCAAATAGTATGTAAATGTACTATTCGTCGTCTTCGCACAAGGGAGTGATGCCAGGCAAGTTGCAGCTGGCGATGGCCGCGCACAGGGCGTCGATGGCGGCCTTGCGCGTAAAACTCTTGCGCCACAACATCACCACCCGGCGCGATGGCACGGGGGCGGCGAATGGCCGGTATTCGAGCATGCCGTCGGTGGCGTGCATATTGGCGACGGAGGCGCGCGGCAAGACCGTCAGGCCGATGCCGCTGGCCACCATGTGGCGGATGGTTTCCAGTGAGGAACCTTCAAACGTGCGCTGCATGCCGTTGCCGGGCGAGGAAAAACGCGCCATTTCGGGGCACACTTCCAGCACCTGGTCGCGGAAACAGTGGCCATTGCCCAGCAACAGCATGGTTTCCGATTTCAAATCCTGCGCGGCGATTTTGTCACGCGCCGTCCACGGATGCTGGCGCGGCATGGCGACGACGAAGGGCTCGTCATACAGTTCCTGCATCGCCATGCCATGGTCGGGCAGGGGCAGGGCCATGATTGCCACGTCCAGTTCGCCCTGGCGCAGCAATTCGAGCAGGCGAACCGTGAAGTTTTCCTGCAAGATCAAAGGCATCTGCGGTACCTGGTCTATCATGGCCTTGACCAAGGGCGGCAGCAGATAGGGGCCGATCGTGTAGATCACGCCCAGGCGCAGGGGGCCGGCCAGCGGGTCCTTGTTTTGCTTGGCGAGTTCCTTGATGGCGGCCGTCTGTTCCAGCACGCGTTCGGCTTGCGCGATGATCTGCGCGCCCAGGGGCGTGACGGAGATTTCCGCGCCGCCCCGTTCGAACAGGACGACGCCCAATTCGTCTTCGAGTTTCTTGATGGCCACTGACAGGGTGGGCTGGGCAACGAAGCAAGCTTCGGCGGCATGGCCGAAGTGCTTCGCTCGCGCGACTGCAACGATATATTTCAGTTCAGTCAGTGTCATAGGTTGATTGAAACACAGGAAGTACTTACTTGCAATGAATGAAAGGTGGCGCAAACGTGAAACTGTGGCGCCGATGGCGTATTGTAGCGGATCGCCCCCTATAATGCGGGACCGGGCGGCGGAGGGAGAGGGTGATGGAACTGCAGATGCAGACGCTGGAAGCGGCGATCAATTACTGGCGTGCCAGGCAACCGGCGCACGGCAATGAATATGCGCTGTCGCCGCCCGTCAGCCGTCTGGCCGGCGTGTATGCGCTGATGATTTACCACCGGCAAGATCGCATTGCCGAAGAGGACCTGGAACCGGCGATCCTGGCCTTGATCGATGCCTGGCGCCGCGATGCCGGCGGCATCCAAAGCGATAGCCACGCCTGATTGCGGCCCTTTTATTGCGACCCTATTAATAACCCAACAAGAGATATCCATGCCTGACTTTGAAAACAAACTGTGTGGTCGTGACGAACTGCGCGCCCGCGCCGCGGCCCTGCCGAAACCGGTGGTGGTGACGAACGGCGTGTTTGATATTTTGCACCGCGGCCACGTGACGTATCTGGCGCAGGCGCGCGCGCTGGGCGCTTCGCTGATCGTTGCCGTGAATACTGATGCTTCAGTGAAACGTCTGGGCAAGGGCGACGACCGTCCCCTGAACAACTGCGAAGACCGCATGGCCGTGCTGGCCGCGCTGGAAGCGGTGAGCCTGGTCGTGCCATTCTCGGAAGACAGCGCCCTGGAAGTGGTGCAGGACATCGAACCGGAAATCTATGCCAAGGGTGGCGACTACGACATGGCGGCCATTCCGGAAGGCAAAGCCGTGCTCGCGTATGGCGGCCAGGCTGTGGCCATCGATTTCGAGCATGACCGCTCGACCACCAAGCTGTTGACGAAAGTGCGGACGCAGCAGGGCTGAGGAAGCTCGTCAATGTTTCCATACAGATAAAAAGACGTTACTATGAGAACTGCCAGGGCTGCGACTTCGTTTCGACCGCCCCAGCACGTTACACCGTCTGATATGCATTGCTTGTCATAGAAAATAAATGGATCATAAAACTTCTGGGGATTGGCCACTGCCCTCCGGCGCCTGGTACGTCGATGACGAGGGCGCGTGGAGCATGCAGCGCAGCGCGGACGGCCAGAACGTCTCGCCCTTGGTGAGCCATGCCGATATCGGCAAGCTGATGCTGGCGCGGCGCCTGCCCGCTGCCGCCGACGCGCCCGTGCGCCAGTTTCCGCCCGAATTCTCGTTCGACCCCGTTTCGGGCGCGGCCTTGCAAGTGCCGCCCGACACTTCAATTACCCCGCCGTGGGTGCCGCCCTATGGCGCACACCCCGTCAGCGACGTGCCGCCGGCTGGCCCGGCCGGCTTGCGCCAGGCCAGCGTGCCGCTGAAACTGGCCGACCAGCGCGTCCGCGAAGAGCATGCGCAAGCCGATGCCTCGCTGCCCATGCCGCCGCCCGGCGAATACGAATTCTTTTCCGCCCAGTTCGGCACCAGCGCACCCGCGCTGCTGGCGCTCGACCCGCGCAAGGCCGTCCTGCACGCGTGGCTGCCCGCCTCGAAACGCTGGCTGGCGCTGGACCCCGACTATGGCAGCCTGCTGGCTGAATCGGATCTGGCCCACGGCGCCTGGCGCGCCGAGCTGGTGCCGGAGTTCAATAGCGTGCTGGTCTTGCCGACCAGCCACGGCCTCGCCTGCATCCGCCCCGACGTGCCGTCGCTGACCTACGTGGTCGAGCACGTGGGCGGCGCGCCGTGCATTGCCAGCCCCGTCTGGTTCCAGAACCGGCTGTGGGCACCGCTGCGCGACGACGATGGCCGCATCCGCTTCGTCAACCTTGACGCCGCGCAAAAGCCGGGCAGCGACGTGCTGCTCGACGGCATGGTCGACCTGGGTACCGTCAGCGCGCCCGTCGCCTACAACCGCATGGCCGTGTGGCCGTGCGCCAACGGCCAGCTGCGCTTGCAGCTGCAGCCGGACGGCAACGTGGCCGCCTCGTTCACCCCGTGGCCCGAAGGGCTGGTGCCGCATTTTGAATTCGGCAGCCCCTACGTGTCGCGCGACGGTGGCCTGTGGCAGCTGTGCTTCGAGCGCAGCCGCGGCACCTATGTCTACGTGAAACTGGGCGCGCAGGCCGAACGGGCCGACGCGCTGGCACCGCGCCTGTGTTCGGGCAGCTTCAATTACCGCTTCGCCACCAAGCTGAAAACGGCGCCGTGGGAAGAACCGGAACACGGCGACGATGGCGGCAAGAACCAGGCCGTCATGCCGCTGCTGGAATCAAGCGTTGGCAACAGCGTCTTTGGCGTGAAGTTCGCCACCAGCGCCGGCCTGTCGAGCGTGCTGCGCTCGAACGAGCGTCTGGCGGCGCAGCTGGTGCAGGACGACGAGTTGCGCGAAACCGTATTCCATACGTTCGCCGTCAGCGAGCCGTGGCGCTTGCGCCTGTTTGTCCATGAAGGCATGCTGTGGGCGTATCACCCCTTGCTGTCGCGCATCGATGGCTGGGCCTTGCAGGCATGAAAGCGCGCGTCCTGATTGCGGCCTGCGCCGCCTTTTTCGCCACCGCCAGCGTGCAGGCGGCCGGCATCCAGCAAGCCTTTCTCGTGCAAAACTCGGGCTGGATGGAGCCGTTTTATACGGATGAGCAGTCGCAACTGAAAGCCCTCGTGGGCGCCGTGGCGCAGGCCGCCACGAACCCGTCTGATAAAGTTTATACGCTGGCCTTCAGTCAGAGCAGCGGCAGCAATGTGTCGCCCGCGCTGATCGGGCAGGGACAGGGCGGCGCCGGCGTGGCGGGCCAGCTGGCCAATCTCGGCCTGGCGCGCAAGAGCGCCGGCGGCGCGCTGGCCGACACGGATTTCCAGGAAGCCGTCACCAAGACCATCACGGGCCCGTTCCAGTCCGCCTCCGGTATCGTGTGGATTTTTACGAATAACAAGAACAGCCCGAACAACGACAGCCAGACGGCCGAGCGCAACCGCGACTTTTACCGGCTGCTGCATCTGGAACCGTCGATCACCAAGACGGTGGTGTTTCCGCTGCGCATGCCCGTGCAGGGCAAGCTGTACAGCGCCAAGGGCCTGATGGTGTATGCGCTCGCGTATGGCCAGCCCGCGTCGGAGGCGTTGAACCGCATCCTGGCCGAAGGGCGGCTGTCGCAAGTGCTGACGCGCCCGCCCGCGCGCCTGAAACCGGTGGACCAGGATGCCGTGCGCATCGTGCCCCAGTCCGTCAAGAACAGCGCCAATGTGCACGCCAGCCTGGGCCGTGACGGGCGTACCATCGTGCTCGACGTCGATGCGGCGAAGCTGCTGCCGCAAGTGGTGCTGCAGGCGTCGCTGCAAAACATGTTTTTCCCGTACGTGATCGATAGCGCCAAGGTGCACGCCAGCCTGGCCGGCCAGAACGCGCCGCTGCATGTTGCGCCGGATCAAATCCGCCAGCTGCAGCCGGGTGCCAGCCAGTCCGTGCAAGTGCAGTTTGCGCTGCCGATGGCGCAGATTCCATCGCCGTGGTCGGCGCAGGCGATCGCCGCCATGGGCAAGCAGGTGATGCTGCCCATGCAGGCGCAAGTGGGCCTGTCGGAACAGCGGCTGGCGCTGGCGTCCAGTTTTGGCAAGGATTTGCAGGAACTGTTCCCTGGCGACCCGATCTCAAGCATGTTTACGCCGCCCGACAGCGTGCGCGCCTCGCAGGCAACGATACCGCTGCTGGTGCGCATCCAGTATCCGCTGCTGCCCGTGCTGGTGATACTGGGCGGCGTCCTGGCGCTCGTGCTGGGCTTGCTGGCGCTGGGCCTGGTCGGCACGCGCGCCACGCGCTACAAGGTGATGGCCGATGGCGTGCAGCGCCAAGTGCTGTTGAAACCATTCAAGAGTGTGCAGATCCGCGATGATGACGGCCGCGACATTGGCGACCTCAAGCGGGGCCTGGGCAAGCCGGCCGTCGTGCGCGTGGCCGAGGGCCATACCCTGAGCCTGGCCTGAACACAGATTCCTTTTTAAACTAGTCAAATCCACCAGAGGCATACCATGGCGCAAGACACTCCCAAAGACAACGCAGGTTTTACTTTGCCAGTTCCGGCGTCCGCGCCGCCTGCCGCCGATGCACCGGCTGCCGGCGCTGCGGCCACTACGGCCACCATCGAGCCTGCGCCCGCGCTCGATCCTGCCAGCACGACCGATACCTCGTCGCGCGATACCTTGATCGGCGGCGTCGTGCTGTTGCTGCTGTTCATCGCCTTTTTCTTTGCCAAGAATGCCTATGCGAATGGCCTGGTCGCCAAGCGCGTGCCGCCGAACAAGGCCAATGCCTCGGGCTGGTGGCTGTTCATCTTCCTGGCCAGCCTGGCGACCGGCGTCGTGCTGGCGGCCGTGAACGCGCATAAATTCCTCGCGCCACTGTTCATGGGACCGCTGGTGCTGGTGGGCCTGGTCGCCCTGTTGCTGACATTTACCTCAAGCCGCCGTTAAGCACGCCGTAACACGCTTTATCCAAGGAATCACCATGGCAGAGAACCTGAACCAAACCATCACCGGCGGCGCCAGCGAGCGCAAGCAGGACAAGATCATCGAACTGCGCCCGACCCTGTTCATCGGTATCGGCGGCACGGGCATGCAGGTGCTGATGCGCGTGCGCCGGCGCGTCCTCAACACCCTGTGGGGCGGCGCGGGCAACCGCACACGCATCGAGGGCTTGGCCGACTTTCCCATCGCGCAATTCATCCATTTCGACCTCGACAATGGCGCCGTGATCGAAAGCGGCGAGTCGCAGGCGAAGGACTTGCAGTTCGACCAGGTGAAGTTCACGGACGATGACAAGGTGGTCGAATCGTTCGACATGGACAAGTACAGCCGTGATGAAGATTCCCTGGAAAAATATCCGCACATCAAGGAATGGCTGCCGTTGACGCCGCAGCGCATCCGCGAATTGCGTTTCGACATGAGCAGCGGCGCCGGCCAGATCCGCGCCGTCTCGCGCCTGTATTTCTTCGACAAGTACGCGAAGATCCGCGACAAGATCCGTTTAAAGTTGAAAGCCCTGAAGGCGGGCCTGTCGCACGAGCGCCAGCTGGCCGAGCTGGGCTTGCGCATGGAAACGAATCGTTTCCGCATCGTCATCGTCGGCTCCGTGGCGGGCGGCACGGGTTCCGGTTCCTTCCTTGACATGGGCTTGCTGGCGCGCTGGCTGGCGCGCAGCGAAGTGGGCGCGGCCGACGTCGAGCTGATGCTGTTCTTGCCGACCGGCTACACCAAGGCCAACAAGGACCGGGTCGAGGCCAATGGCTATGCGGCGCTGATGGAGCTGGAATCGGCCATGATGGGCAACAAGGGCTACGTGGGCCGCTGGGATGCGTACGACCGCCCGGAACTGACGCGCGAGCCGTACAGCGAGGTCTACCTGATCGATTCGGGTAACCTGGCCCAGCAGCACACCAAAGATGTCAGCGACGTCTACCACATGGTGGCCGATTCGCTGTTCGAGGATTTCGCCTCGGCCGACTTCGCGCGCGCCAAGCGTTCGATCGCCGTCAACCAGGCGCAGCACAAGAACTCGCTGTACAACGCGCCCGTGCCGCAAGACCGTTTCGGCGACATGCGGCTGTATTTCTCGAAGCGCTTTTCCTCGTTCGGCATGGCCGTGCTCGACACGCGCCAGGAAGCGGCGCGCGACGAGCGGGCCCACCGCTGGGCCGGCGCCATGCTGCAGGCGTTCTTTGGCGTGGGCGGCACGGATGCGGGCGCCAACCGCGCGACGGATACGCAGCGCGATAATTTCCTTGCCGCCAATATGTTCCTGAAGGGCACGCCGTTCAGCGACTTTCCCGAGTTTTCCGACAAGAGCATCGAACTGAAGCGTTCCAGCGGCGACTTCATCGATTTCCGCGTCGTCGACGAATTGCTGGAAGACCGCCACGGCCATTTGCTGGCCGGTGTGGAAAACAGGGTCAATACGCGCATCAACGATATCCGCACGGGCTTTGACCGCAGCGAATGGCCGGCGCAGGTGCGCGACGCCATGAAGCACCTGGAACGCGACGCCGTGCGCGACCAGGATTCCACGGCCGACACGACGGAAGACCGCATCAGCAAGCGCCGCCGCGAAGTGCTGGAAGACGTCAAGAAAGTCGTGCGCGACCAGCTGTATGGTTACCTGGACAACAAGGAATTCGGCGGCCTGGAATACGTGCTGTCGCTGGTGGAACAGATCAAGGACCGCATCGAGGCGCCGGGCAGCGGACTGACGGCGCAGATCGGCAACAATGCCGAGCGCTACCGCGAAATCAAGGAAGCCGTGCGTTCGCGCGAATACGAGCGCCTGCTGAATAACCTGGAGCAGACGCGCAGCACCTTCGGCTTCCTCAGCAACGGCGAAAAGCAGGCCGGCGTGGTGATGGATCATTTGCGCACTGAAATGGCGAATGCCTTGAAGTTCCATCTGCGCGCCAAGGCGGCGGACGAGTCCGTCGTCCTGCTGGGCGAACTGTCGCGCTGGCTGGGCAACCGGGTCGGCGTCGACGCGCAAGGCCGCGCGCAGTGGAATGGCTTGGTGGGCGAGCTGCAGACAGGCCGCGAAGGCGTGCTGGCCATGCTGGCGGAACTCAAAACGGCGAATACGATTTTGCAGAAGGACCTGGACAAGGAACACGCGACCCTGATCGTCATTCCCGTCACGGAAAAAGACATCGCGTTGCCATCGGCGGCCACCTTGCGCCAGTGGGCCGATGAAGCGTTCAAGGACATGGGCGGCTCGAAAGCGCTGTTCCCCATGCTGGGCGAACCGGCGCAACGGGGCTTGATCCTGGCCAAAGTCACGCGCATGGCCGAGAACATGATTGCCACGACGAGCCTCGTGGAAGGCGCGACAAGCACGCCCGACCCCCTGTTCGAGGCGCTGGAACAGATGGATGTGTCCGAACGCCTGGACCGCTTCCGCAAGCTGCTGGCCTGCTCGATGCCGTGGATCGACGCCAATATGGCGGGCGACTTCACGGTCGTGTCGGACCAGTTCAAGTGCGTGATCGGCGTGGCCAATGCGGCCGCCTTCAAGGCCAAATTCGGTGCCGAGCTCGAATCGTGCGTGCCGACCCAGGTGGGCATCACGGTGAGCCAGCTGGAAATCGTCGAGACGGGCATCCGCGGGCGTGCCGTCTGCTATTGCGAACTGGCCGGCGTGCCGATGACGGTGCTGCGGGGCCTGGAAGGCTGGCGCACCAGTTACCGCAAGGAAGGCGACAACGACAAGGCGCCGACCCACACGCACATCGATCCGACGCAATTCACGCACCCGATCGCGCCGAACACGGACGAGATGAAGCGCCTGGCGGAAGACTTCGGCGAATTCCTGCAAGCGATCATGCTGGGCGTGCTGACGCGCCACACGGGCCGCGTCGTGCCGCCGGGCCAGTACCAGTTTGCCGTCGAGCCGGGCGACTTGCGCCGCATCGGCAATGAACGGGCCATCCGCCAGAACGGCATGCCCGCCTCGTACGAGAAAAATATCGCCCTGCGCATCGAGGAAAAATTGACGGCGCTTGATGCCGTGCAGACGGCCGCCATGGTGGCGCTGGCAAAATACTATGAACGCACCGTGTATGCGCCCAAGCTGGTGGCGCAGGCCGATGGTTCGCAGCTGCCGTACGTCGGTTTTGGCAGCGCCATTTCCGCCGAAGTGGGCGCGCGCCTGCGCGAGTCGGCGCGCCGCAAGGGCATGGCCAGCGATGAGCTCGACCGCACGGTGCAAACCCTGCTGGGCCGCCTGAAGGAATGGGCGAACGTTATCGGCGACTCCGACAGCGATGCTTATGACTGGGAAGTGCGCGAGCCGGAAGCGGACGGCCAGCCACGCCTGAAATATGCGATCAAGGCGGAAATGCTGGAAGCGGGGCGCCTTGAGCAATTGCTGCGCCCGGCCGGCGCGGCCGCTGCTCCGGCGGCAGCCGTGTTCGGCATGGCGCCGCCACCGCTGGGCGGCATGCCCCCGCCGCTGGTGGAATACCAGTATTTCCTGGGTATTAATGGCCAGCAGCAGGGACCGTTCACGGCCCAGCAGATCGTGCAATACGTGCAGGCGGGACAGGTTGCACCAGGCACCACCAAGGTGTGGCGCGCGGGCTTGCCGGCCTGGGCCGACCTGGCCCAGTTCCCCGAACTGGCGCCCTTGTTCCTCAGCGCGCCGCCACCGTTGATGCCGCCGCCACTGTGAACGCTGGAATGACGTTGGAATGAAGGATTAGTTTTGGATATCTGTAACAAATGCAAGACGGGTCTGTGGACCGTTGTCAGCCATTGCCCGTACTGCGGTCATGCGGTGGCGGGCGCGGCCAAGCCAGCCGCGGCCGTGCCGCCGCCGCAGCCAGTAGCGCCCAAGCCACCGCCTGTGCCGGTGGCGCCTGCGCCCGCACCGAAAGCGCCACCGAAACCGGCTGTCGTTCCACCGCCAGCGCCAGCGAAACAGGCCCAGCCGGCCCAGCCGAAAGCCGTGCCCAAGCCCGCGCCGGCAGCGCCGCCCGCATCAACCGAACGGTCATCACCGCCACGCAAGTGGCTGCGCTGGCTGGGCGGCATCGCCGTGCTGGCGGCCGTCATCGTCTACATGAATGGCAAGCCGGGCGGCAAGAATGAATCGGCCTGCAATGACGCCATCGACAGCGGCTTGAAACTGGTAGCGAATGGCAGCCTGGACGGTGCCCGCCAGAAGCTGGCGACGGCGAAGAATGTATGCACAGGCAAGTCCAGCGCCAAGGCCGACGATTTGCAGGCAGCCATCGGCAAGGCTGGGGCTGCATCCAGCAGTTGCCAGCGCAGCGTGCGCGCCATCGAGCGCGCGATCGATGGCCATCAATTACAAAGCGCCGCCAAGGGCATTGCCGGGCTCGACATTGATTGCGCGGGCGCGTCGAGCGTCGATTCCTTGCGCAAGCAGCTGGCGCGCCAGCAGGCGGCAGCCGCGTCCGTACTGGTGGGCGTGCGCCAGGCGCTCGATGGCAAGGATGCGGTGGCGGCAGGTAATGGCATCGCCAGGCTGGAAGCGATCGACCGCGAAGCGGTGGAATTGCCGCAGTTGAAGGCTGACGTGCAGGCGCTGTCGGCGGCTGCGGCGCCGGCGCCCGTTGCAGCTCCGGCTGCAGTCCTGGCACCCGTGCCGACGCCGGCACAGCAGGAACCGGCGCCCGCGCGCGCGGTCGAACGTTCAGCGGTGGCCGAACGCCGTCCGCTGGAAACGTCGCCCGTCGATAGCGGCGCGGCCATGCGCAACGAAATGGCGCAATCGTTTCTGCGCGACGCCGAGCGTTCTTTGCTGGAAGGCAAGTTCGATGCGGCCAAGACGTATCTGGAAAGCGCGCGCCGCGTCGATCCGGGCAATGCGCGCATCGACAATCTGTCGCGCCGCATCCGCGAGCGCGAACGGCAAGTGCTGCAGACGGAAACAACGATCAATTAGCTATCTGGGGAGTCACCATGCTGAACCACACCACCTTGCGCGCGGCCGCTGCGCTGACCATCGCGGCCATGCTGGCCGGCTGCGCCACGGCGCCGATGAATCCGAACGGCGTGCGCCAGGATAGTTCCTATCCGCAAGGTGGCGCCCAGGCGGCCACGGATGAGGACCCGTGCAGCGTGGGCACGTCGGCCGCTGCCGGCGCGGCCGTGGGCGCGCTGCTGGGTGCGCTGGCGGGCGGCAAGAATGGCGCGCTGAAAGGTGCTGCCATCGGCGGCGGCCTGGCGGCAGCCGGTTGCCTGGCCATCAATGTCAATTCGCGCCAGACCAAGACGGCGGCGCAGGCGGACCGCGACTACATCCGCACACGCGGCGCGCTGCCGCGCGAGCCGCAAGTGGTGTCGTACACGCCGCAGCTGAGTGCGTCGACCGTCAAGCGCGGCCAGCCGTTCAAGGTCAATTCCGTGGTCGAGCTGGTCAATGGCAGCGCGCAAAGCGTCAACGACGTGCGCGAAGAGCTGGTCGTGCTCGACCCGCAAGGCCAGCCATTCAAGTCCGGCTCGAAAGCCCTGGCCAGCAACAACAAGTCGGGCGGGCGCTTTGAAAATTCGTTCGAGCTGACCTTGCCGGCCGGCGTGTCGCAAGGCGTGTATGGCGTCAAGACGAATCTGTACGTGAACGGCAAGCTGGCCGCCACGCGCGACCTGCGCACGCAGCTGGTGATGCTGGATGTGGATACCCGCGTTGACGCGCAGCTGGCGCTGCGCTGATCGCCGTATGCAAACGGGTAGGTCGGATTAGCGGGGTAAAGCCCCGCGTAATCCGACAACACCACTAACGCCAACAATGTTGTCGGATTACGGCCCCTTGGGCCTAATCCGACTACGCGCCGCCCTGATATCCGTGCTGGCGCCAGGCTTCATACACGACGACGGCCACCGTATTCGACAGATTCAAACTGCGGTTGTCCGGTCGCATCGGCAGGCGGATACGTTGCTCGGCCGGAAAGCCGTCACGCAGGGCCGGGTCCAGGCCTTTTGTTTCGGAACCGAACACGAACACGTCGCCCGGCAGGAAGGCCACGTCGCCGAACGGGCGCGAGCCGCGCGTCGTCATGGCGAACATGCGGGATGGGTCGGGCTGGGTGTCGGCCAGGAACGCTTCCCAATTCTTGTGCACCTTCATGTTGGCGTAATCGTGATAATCGAGGCCGGCGCGCTTCATCTTGGCATCGTCGAGCGGAAAGCCCAGCGGTTCGACCAGGTGCAGCTGCGCACCCGTATTCGCGCACAGGCGGATGACGTTGCCCGTATTGGGCGGGATTTCAGGTTCTACCAAAACAACGTGAAACAAAATGCTCTCCTTATATAAGTGATGCTAGCGTGGCGGCGTGCGCGCCACCACCAGAATGCTGACCCTGGCCGCGCCCGCGCTCTTGCAGGCGGCGGCCAGCGCGTTGACGGTATGGCCGCTGCTCATCACGTCGTCGACGATGCCCACATGACACCCTTGCAATAACGGCGCGTATTCGGGCGCGATGGCGAACGCGTGCGCCAGGTTGGCTTGCCGTTCCTGCGGCGACACGCCGCTTTGCGCCCGGGTGTCGCGCACGCGCAGCGCCAGACGGGGCTGCAAAGCTACGTCCAGCAGGCGCGCCAGCGGACGGGCAATTTCCAGGGCCTGGTTAAAACCCCGCTCGGCCAGCCGGGCCGGCCCCAGCGGCACGGGGCACAGTAGCTGCGGCGCTTCCCACTCTGGTTGTTGCTGAATGGCAACGTGCAGCAGTTCTGCCAACAGGGGCGCCAGCGCCAGGCGCGCGCCGAATTTCAGCTGCAGCAGCAACTGGTCGACGGGCGCCGCATAATCAAACGCCGTGATCGTGGCGTCATACGCGGGCCTGTGGCGCAAACAGCGCCCGCACAGCAGCGCCACATCGTCGAGCGGATTGGCGCACTGGCGGCAGCGGTGGCGCAGTTGCCCCAGGTACTGCGCGCGGCAGGGCGGGCACAGCACTTGTGGGCAGCCGATGCCGCACAGCGCGCACTGGGCCGGCAGCACCGTGGCGCCCAGCCACTGGCGCAGCGCCTGCCACGCGGCATCAAGGCGGTGCCGGGTGGCGGTTCGCATCGCGATGGCGTCGTTCCATGTACACTGCCGACATTATCTCACCTCACCGGTTTCAACATGCCAGTTCCCACCAGTCCGCCCAAAATGAGTGCGCCCATCGATGCGGTGCAAGTACGCGATTTCTTTTCCCGTCCGGCGCGCGTCGCGCCATCGGACTTCCTGCGCCGCGAAGTGTCGGCACGCATGCACGAGCGCCTCGAGCTGGTGAAAATCACGCCGCACCGTGTGCTTGACGCCGGCTGCGGTCCGGGTGCGGACCTGGCGCAGCTGCACAAGGATTATCCCGCCGCGCAGATTATCGGTCTCGATGCAGCGCAAGCGATGATGCAGGCGGCGCGCGCGCCCGCGTCGAAACTGGCCAGTTTGAACCAGTTCCTCAGCAAACTCTTGCCAGCCAAGGCGGGCGTGGATTTGCTGTGCGGCGACCTCGGCGACTTGCCGCTGGCGCAGGGCAGCATCGACCTCGTGTGGTCCAACCTGGCGCTGCACTGGCATGCCCAGCCCGACCGCGTGTTTGCCGAATGGCGGCGCGCGCTGCGCCTCGATGGTTTGCTGATGTTTTCCTGTTTCGGTCCCGACACTTTCCGCGAAGTGCGCGACGCCTTTGCCGAGGCGGACTTGTATCCGCATGCCTTGCCCTTTGTCGACATGCACGACTTTGGCGACATGCTCGTCGAAACGGGTTTTTCCACGCCCGTGCTGGATATGGAGATCATCACGGTGACCTACGACACGGCGGAAAAACTGCTGGCGGACGTGCGCGCCTTTGGCGGCAACCCGCTGACCACGCGCCGGCGCGGCCTGATGGGCAAGGCGGCCTGGCAGCGCATGCTGGCCGCGCTGGAAAAAACGCGCCGCCCCGATGGCAAGCTGGGCCTGAGTTTCGAGGTGATCTATGGCCACGCTTTCCGTCCCGCGCCGCGCGTGACGCGCAACGGGGAAGCCATCATCCGATTCGACTTGCCGCGCAAACCCAAATAAAAGGGCAAAGAAACCGACACTTGGTCGGCATCCGCGCGTTAATGTTGCAGCAAGCGTTGCAAAGCGCGCGGCTGCCGGGAGAAGGGCGCGCACAAAGCCGATTATTGCTTGATGGATTCAAGTTTACTTGATTATAATCGTTGATTGTTTGTCAGCTTGTTAAGTAGAAAAAACAAGGGCTGCATACAAAATAAAAAAAACAAAGCGAGACGAATTCGAAGTTACTGCATTAGTATAGTAACCATCTTCCACACGAGGCCATTTCGATGTGGGGAAGAAAAACAGGGTTCCAGCATGGTTGCGCGCCGCCGTTTTTGCTGCGGCAGCCAGCATGGAATTCGCTGGTGCTTGACGCACATGGCCGCATTCTGGCCGTGTTGCTTTCATGGAGGAGCGGCAGCGGTCCAGTACGGAGAAGTCCGCAGCCGTTTAAAATATCATTATTTTTTGGGTGGTTGGGGAAAACATGACACATGCAAAGCGACTTCAATCGTTGCTGCTCGGGCTGTCTTTGACAGCGTTTGGCATCGGGCGATGGGCCACGGCGGCACCGGCTGCCAGCACCTATCCCGGCACCGGCGGTCCCGTGCCGTTCGAAATGAATCTGCAACCGCCGGCGACACAGATCGCCCATGAAATCTACGATTTGCACACCCTGATGATGATCATCTGCCTGGTGATCTTCGTGGCCGTGTTCGGCGTCATGTTTTATTCCATCTTCAAGCACCGCAAGTCCCTGGGCCACAAACCGGCCACTTTCCACGAAAGCACCACCGTCGAGATCGCCTGGACCGTCGTGCCTTTCCTGATCGTCATCGGCATGGCCCTGCCTGCCACGCGCACCGTCGTCGGCATGAAGGATACCTCGAACGCCGACATCACCATCAAGGCCACCGGCATGCAGTGGAAATGGGGCTATGACTACCTGAAAGGCGAGGGCGAAGGCATTTCCTTCCTCTCCAACCTGGCCACGCCGCGCTCGCAAGTGGGTGCGCCAGGTGCGCCGCCGACGGAAAAACGCGGTGAGAACTACCTGATCGAAGTCGATAACGAAGTCGTCGTGCCGGTCAACAAGAAGATCCGCGTGGTGCTGACGGCCAACGACGTCATCCACGCTTGGTCTGTGCCAGCCTTTGGCGTCAAGCAGGATGCGATTCCCGGTTTCGTGCGCGACACCTGGTTCAAGTCCGATCATATCGGCACCTTCCGCGGCAATTGCGCCGAGCTGTGCGGCAAGGAACACGCGTTCATGCCCATCGTCGTCAAGGTCGTATCAGCCGATGACTACAAGGCCTGGGTTGATGTAAAACAAAAGGAAATGGCGGCATTGGCTGATGATCCAAGCAAGGTGTGGACCATCGACGAATTGAAGGTCAAGGGCGAGAAAGTGTATGCGGCCAACTGCGTGGTCTGCCACCAGGCGACAGGCAAGGGCGTGCCCGGTGCGTTTGCGCCGCTGGACGGCTCGGCGGTGGTGAACGGTCCGAAAGCGGATCAGATCCACATCTTGCTGAACGGGCAAAAGAGCGGCAAGTATCCCGCTGAAATGCCAGCCTGGAAACAGCTGTCCGACACGGAAATTGCCGCAGTGATCACTTACACGCGCAATACCTGGTCGAACAAGGCCGCAGAGAACATCGTTCAACCAGCCGAAATCGTGGCTGCACGCAAGTAATTAGGAGCCGCATATGAGTACTAGCACGAGCACTAGCACCTTGGACCACGCCGGTCACGACCATGCCCACGATCACCCCACGGGCTACCGCCGCTGGCTGTTTGCCACCAACCACAAGGATATCGGTACCCTGTACCTGTGGTTCTCGTTCATCATGCTGCTGTCGGGCGGCGTGCTGGCCCTGATGATCCGTACGGAACTGTTTCATCCAGGCCTGCAATTCTTCCACCCTGAATTCTTCAACCAGCTGACCACCATGCACGGCCTGGTGATGGTGTTTGGCGCCATCATGCCCGCCTTCGTCGGCTACGCCAACTGGATGATCCCGCTGCAAGTTGGCGCGTCCGACATGGCGTTTGCCCGCATGAACAACTTCTCGTTCTGGCTGCTGCCGCCGGCCGCGCTGCTGCTGGCCACGTCCTTCCTCGTGCCGGGCGGCGCCACGGCTGCCGGCTGGACCCTGTATGCGCCGCTGTCGACGCAGATGGGCCCTGGCATGGATATGGCGATTTTCGCCATGCACCTGATGGGGGCCTCGTCCATCATGGGTTCGATCAACATCATCGTGACCATCCTGAACATGCGCGCACCGGGCATGACCCTGATGAAAATGCCGATGTTCTGCTGGACCTGGCTCATTACCGCCTATCTGCTGATCGCCGTCATGCCCGTGCTGGCCGGCGCCATCACCATGACGCTGACGGACCGCCATTTCGGCACCTCGTTCTTTAATGCGGCAGGCGGCGGCGACCCCGTCATGTACCAGCACATCTTCTGGTTCTTCGGCCATCCCGAGGTCTACATCATGATTCTGCCGGCCTTCGGCATCGTCTCGCAGATCCTGCCCGCGTTTGCCCGCAAGCCCTTGTTCGGCTACGCGTCGATGGTCTACGCCACGGCTTCGATCGCGATTCTGTCCTTCATCGTATGGGCGCACCACATGTTTACCACCGGCATGCCGGTGACGAGCCAGCTGTTCTTCATGTACGCGACCATGCTGATCGCCGTGCCGACGGGCGTGAAAGTGTTCAACTGGATCGCCACGATGTGGAAGGGCTCGATGACGTTCGAGACGCCGATGCTGTTCTCGGTCGGCTTCATCTTCGTGTTTACCATGGGCGGCTTCACGGGCCTGATCCTGGCCGTCACGCCGATCGACATCCAGCTGCAGGATACCTATTATGTGGTGGCGCATTTCCACTATGTGCTGGTGGCCGGTTCGCTGTTTGCCCTGTTCGCCGGCTTCTACTACTGGTCGCCGAAATGGACTGGCTATATGTACAACGAAACGCGCGGCAAGATCCACTTCTGGCTGTCCCTGATCACGTTCAACGTGACCTTCTTCCCGATGCACTTCCTGGGCCTGGCCGGCATGCCGCGCCGCTACGCCGACTATCCGGCGCAGTTCACGGACTTCAACATGATCGCCTCGATCGGCGGCTTCGGTTTCGGCCTGATGCAGGTGTACTTCCTGTTCTTCGTGGTCTTGCCGACCATCCGCGGCGGCAAGGCTGCGCCAGCGAAACCATGGGAAGGCGCGGAAGGCCTGGAATGGACCGTGCCGAGCCCGGCGCCTTTCCACACGTTTGAAACGCCGCCGACCGTGAAATAAATAGGTATCCCGGGCCGGCGTGTTGCGCGGCCCGTCTTGAATAAAGTGCCTGTCATGACCGAACGTAAAAAACCGAACAACCTGCGTACCGGGCTGATACTGGGGGGCCTGGCGGCCTTCTTCTTCCTGTCCGTGTTCGTCAAGCGCATGTGGCTCTGACGTGACGACGCCAATCCAACAGGAAACACGCGGCCTGAACCGCAAGATGCTGGGCAAGCTGCTCGTCATTGCCGTGCTGATGTTCGGCTTCGGCTATGCCCTGATTCCCGTCTACAAGCAGATTTGCGAAGTGATGGGCATTAACGTGCTGACGCAAAAAGATGGCACGGTGGCCTACGACAACAATACGCAGGTCGACACGACGCGCAGCATCACCGTCGAATTCGACGGCAATGCGCAGGGGCCATGGCGCTTCCGCCCGACGGTGTCGAGCATGCAGGTGCATCCGGGCGAACTGGTGACCGTCATGTATGAAGTGGTCAACACGCAAAACCGCGTCGTCAACGCGCAAGCCATCCCCAGCTACGCGCCGCAGAGCGCCACGCCGCATTTCAAGAAGGTCGAATGCTTCTGCTTCAAGCAGCAGACCCTGAAGGCCAAGGAAGCGCGGCAGATGCCGGTGGTGTTCTTCCTCGATCCGGCCCTGCCGAAAGAGGTCAAAACCATCACGCTGTCGTACACGTTTTTCGAGATTGCCGGTCTGAGCCAGGCTCAGACGCCGGCCGTCCAATAGGAGAGTGGCATGGGCGAATCCAAGCAGCCTGAAAAAGCGTCGTTCCTGTATTCGCTGCGGGCCGTCGTGTGGTCGTTCACGGGCTTGCGCCGCAAGAGCGATTTCGACACGGATTCGGCCAAGCTCAATCCCGTGCACATCGTCATCGCCGGCTTCCTGGTGGTGGCTTGCCTGATCGGCATCCTGATTTCAATTGTTAAATTCGTCGTTTTATAAATTATAAAAAACCACCCTATAAGTTTTTGAGGAGATGATGATGAGTTCCAACCACGCCGCCGTACCCTATTATTTCGTGCCCGGCCCGTCGCGCTGGCCCATGCTGGGCGGCGCCAGCCTGCTGCTGACCATGATCGGCGCATCGGCCTGGGTCAACGACGTCTCCTGGGGCCCGTACGTCAATTACCTGGGCCTGGCCGGCATCCTGCTGGTGCTGTATTTCTGGTTCGGCGACGCCATCAGCGAGTCCGAGCAGGGTCTGTACAGCGAGCGCATCGACCACTCGTTCCGCTGGAGCATGAGCTGGTTCATCTTTTCGGAAGTCATGTTCTTCGCCGCCTTCTTCGGCGCCCTGTTCTATGCGCGCAGCATCTCGATGCCATGGCTGGCCGATCTCGATCACAAGGTGATCTGGCCCGATTTCGCCGCTCAGTGGGGCAATACGGGCCCGGCCGGCACGGTGCAGGAATTCACCACCATGACGCCGTTCTGGATTCCAACCATCAACACGGCCTTGCTGCTGCTGTCGGGCGTCACCCTGACCATTTCGCACCACGCGCTGCGCGCCGGCCACCGCGGCATGACGGCCTTGTTCCTGTTCGCCACGATCTTGCTGGGCGCTATCTTCATGGGCTTCCAGGTCTACGAATACATGCACGCGTACAGCGAACTGAACTTGAAATTGACGTCCGGCATCTACGGCGCCACCTTCTTCATGCTGACAGGCTTCCACGGCTTCCACGTGACCTTGGGCGCCATCATGCTGTCCGTCATCCTGTACCGCGTGCTGAAAGGCCACTTCACGCCGGAACACCACTTCGGCTTCGAAGGCGCCGCCTGGTACTGGCACTTTGTCGACGTCGTCTGGCTGGGCCTGTATGTGGTCGTGTATTGGTTATAATGGCGGGGCAGGGCGCGCGCGGTTAGCGCTTGCGCCTGCACCATAAAAAAAGCCGTACCGGGACATCCTGGGTACGGCTTTTTTCTTAGTCTAAGAATTTTGCTAACCAAGCAACGTCGTTAGCACCGGGGTCAGTCCCTGCCGGGGGAATTCGCCCCAATGGGGCGGATTCCGATCCCGCAGGGACAGACCCCAGCATTTAATGTATGCCCGTGGGCTGGATATAGCCGAGCTTGTGCGCCAGCAGGATCAGCAGGAACAGGGTGATCGACAAGCCCACGCGCAGGGCCAGCGCCTGCACGGTGCGGTTGCTCTTGCCCTTGTCGCGCATGAGGAAGAACAGGGCCGAGCCCAGGCTGCCCAGGATCAGGATGAAGGCAATGGCAACGAGGATTTTCATGGATGGTAGCGCCAGGCTTGAGGAGGTTTCATTGTAATGCGTATCCGCTTCCATTTTAGATGGATTCCATTTGTTGTAATGCTGCTACTGGTGGCGCTGGGCGTGTCGCTGGCGCAATGGCAGCAGCGCCGTGGCGACGAGAAAGTCGCGCGCGCCGCCCGGCTGGAAGCGGGCAACCAGGCCGCGCCCCTGGCATTGACGGCCGCGCCGATGCTGCCGGCCGATGCGCAAGCGATCGAATACCGCAGGGTCACCGTCACGGGCCATTTTGCGCCCGCCTGGACGGTCTACCTGGACAACCGCCCTTACAAGGGCCAGGCCGGCTTTCATGTGCTCACGCCATTCCAGATCGACGGTTCAGCCACGCACGTTCTCGTGGCGCAAGGCTGGCTGCCGCGCAACAATGCCGAGCGCACGCGCATTCCCGACTACACGACACCGGCCGGCACCGTCACCATTAGCGGCATCGCGCGCCTGAACGCGGGCCATGTGATGGAGCTGGGCACGGCGCCGGCCCTGGCGCCGCACGCCATCGTGCAAAATGCCGATATCGGCCAGCTGGCCCAGGCCAGTGGCCTGGCCTTGCAACCATTCATTCTTGAACAAACAGTTGATTCGACAGCAACGGTGCCAGCGTCCGGCCAGCTTCCCGTGCGCGACTGGCCGGCGCCGGACCTGGGCGCCGACAAGCACCGCGGCTATGCATTCCAGTGGTACGCACTGGCACTGATGGCTTTTCTATTTTTTGTCTTTACAGGATTTCGACGTGCAAACAAACAACCCTGAAGCAACGCAAGACAGCAGCAATAAACAGGCACAGAATACGGGACGCTGGAAACTGCTGGCCGTCGTGGCCGTATGCGCGTTTCCCATCATCGCCTCGTATTTCACGTATTACATCATCAAGCCCACTGGCCGCAACAATTACGGCGCCCTGATCGACCCGCGTTTGTACCCGATACCCGAGGCAGCGCTGCAGGTGACGGAACTCGATGGCAAGGCGTCGCCGCTGGCGCAATTCAAGGGCAAGTGGGTGCTGCTGCAGACAGGGCCGTCCGACTGCCAGGAAGCATGCAAGAAGCAATTGTTTGACATGCAACAACTGCGCCTCATGCAGGGCAAGGAACGCGAACGCCTGGAACGGGTCTGGCTGGTGACGGATGCCCAGCCGCTCGACACGCTCGTGATGCGCGAATTCGACGGCACCAGCATGCTGCGCGTCAATAACGACGCCTTGAAAGCGTGGCTGCCCGTGGAGCCGGGCGGCAAGACCAGCGACCATTTCTATTTGATCGATCCGCTGGGCAATCTGATGATGCGCTTCCCGAAAGACGCGGACCCGAACAAGATCAAGAAAGACATCGCCAAGCTGCTCAAAGCTTCGGCGATCGGTTGAGGGGGCTGCATGCCGACGATGCATCTCTCCGCGCTGGCCCAGCTGGGCTTGACGGGTCTGCTGGTGGCGCTGCTGCCACTGACCATGGTCTGGGTGTCCGCGGACGCCAATAAATACCGCAAGCTCGTGTGGATCGCTGTTTTTTTGACGGTCGACCTGATCATGTTTGGCGGCTTCACGCGCCTGTCCGACTCGGGCCTCGGTTGCCCCGACTGGCCCGGCTGCTATGGTTCGGCCAATCCTTTCCTCGCGCACGAGCACATCGTGGCGGCGGAAACCCTGATGCCGACGGGGCCCGTGACGGTGGTGAAAGCGTGGATCGAAATGACGCACCGCTACCTGGCCATGGCCATAGGCGTCTTGATCGTGGCGATGATGGTGCAGGCGTGGCGCCAGTGGAGAAAGAGCAAACGTGCCGAGTTCGCGCCTGGACTGCCCACGGCGCTGTTCCTGTTCGTCTGCCTGCAGGGCGCGTTCGGCGCCTGGACCGTCACCCTGAAGCTGCAGCCCGTGATCGTCACCATCCACTTGCTGCTGGGCATGGGCTTGCTGGCCATGCTCACATGGCTGGGCGGGCGCCAGGACCATGCCGTCAAGCCCTTGCTGCGCGCCGATGCGGACGCTGCCGTGCTGCGCCCCGTGCGCGCGCTGGCGATCTTTTCGCTGGTGCTGTTAACCGTGCAGATCGCGCTGGGCGGCTGGGTGAGCACCAACTACGCCACTCTGGCCTGCACGGACTTCCCCCTGTGCGGCGGCAAGGTCATTCCGGAAATGGATTTCGAGCATGGCTTCCATCTGTGGCGCGAACTGGGCAAGACGGCCGCTGGCCATTACTTGCCGTTTTCCGCGCTGACGGCCATCCACTGGGTGCACCGCAATTTCGCCTTCATCGTGCTGGCCGGCATCGGCTATACCGTGTTTCGCGCGTGGAAACTGCCGTCCTTGCGCGGCACGGCACGCTGGGTTGCGCTGGTGCTGGTTCTGCAGGCGGCCACGGGCCTGGCGACGATTTACCTGAGCTGGCCATTGTCGATTGCCGTCCTGCATAACGGCGGGGCGGCGCTGCTCGTGTTATTGCTGACCATGTTAAACTACAAGGCTAAATTCCAACTCGATGTAGCGCGGAAATCTGCTTCCGCCTCCGCGCCAGTGCCCTCGGCACCAGCCAGTCCTTCCCGTATCGCATAAATGACTACTCAGACCATCAGCCGTAAACCATCCCCCCGCATCGCCCAGTATTGGGCGCTGACCAAGCCCCGCGTGACGCAACTGGCCGTGTTTTGCGCCGTCATCGGCATGTTCCTGGCCAGCGAGGAGTTGCCCGACTGGCGCGCGGTGGTGTTCGGCACCATCGGTATCTGGCTGCTGGCCGGCGCCGCGTTTGCCGTCAATTGCCTGGCCGAGCGCGAGATCGATGCGCGCATGGCCCGCACGGCGCGCCGCCCGATGGCCATGGGCGACATCACGGTGAAACAGACGGTGGTGTTCGCGCTGGTGATCGGCGGCCTGGGCATGGCGATTTTGTATCACCTCGTCAATCCGCTGACCATGTGGCTGACCTTTGTCACCTTTGTCGGCTATGCCTTGATCTACACCATGGTGCTGAAACCCGCTACACCACAGAACATCGTCATCGGCGGCCTGTCCGGCGCCATGCCGCCCGCGCTGGGCTGGGCCGCCGTCGCCAACGACGTGCCGATGCAGGCCTGGCTGCTGGTCCTGATCATTTTCGTGTGGACGCCGCCGCACTTCTGGGCCCTGGCCATGTACCGCCGCGACGATTACGCGCGCTCGGGCCTGCCCATGCTGCCCGTCACGCACGGCTTGAAGTTCACGCAATTCCACGTCTGGCTGTATTCGATCGCGCTGGCCGCCACCACCTTGCTGCCGTACGCCGTGCGCATGAGCGGCCTGATCTACCTGGCTTCGGCCGTGGTGCTCAACGCCGGCTTCCTGTATTACGCGTGGAAGATGTACCGCCACTACACGGACTTGATCGCGCGCAAGGCGTTTACGTTTTCCATCATCTACCTGGCCTTGCTGTTCGCGGCCTTGCTGGTCGACCACTACATTCCTATCGGCACATGAAAAAAACCCTGACACTGTTGTTGGCGGCCGCGCTGGTCGCCGTCCTGGCCGGCTGCGGCAAGCCAGCGGCGACCAAGCTGGCATTCAAGAACACGGATGTGACGGGCCTCGGCTACGCGCGCGAGTTTGCGCTGACGGACCACACTGGCCACCCGCGCACCCTGGCCGACTACAAGGGTAAGCTGGTGCTGGTGTTCTTCGGCTATACGCAATGCCCGGACGTGTGCCCCACCACCATGGCCGACATGGCCCAGGTGATGCGGGAAATGGGGCCGCAGGCGGACCAGGTGCAAGTGCTGTTCGTCACGGTCGACCCCGAGCGCGACACGCAAACCTTGCTGGCCGAATATGTGCCGGCCTTCGACAAGCGTTTCGTCGGCCTGTATGGCGACGCGGCCGCGACGGCCAAGGTGGCCAAGGAATTCAAGGTGTATTACGCCAAGGTCGAGGGCGAGACGGACAGCAGCTACACGGTCGACCACACGGCCGGCACCTATGTGTTCGACCGCGAAGGCAAGATCCGCCTGTTCGTGCGCCACGGCGAAAAGCCGGCCGCCATCGCGCACGATCTTAAACTTCTGCTATCCTGATCCGGTCGCGCCGCTAGGCGCCATCTTCAGGACATGCAGTACATGGACAAACGTTTCGAGCCCCACGCCCGCCTGGCAGCCATCATCTTCCTGTTGATCGGCTGCTTTTTCGTCTTGCGGCCCTTCCTCGCCGCCATGCTGTTTGCCGCCTGCGTGGGCATTTCCAGCTGGCCTTTGTACCTGCTGCTGCTCGACCGCCTGAAAGGCCGGCGCAACTGGGCGGCCGCCATCATGACCTTGTCGCTGCTGCTCGTCATCGTGCTGCCGCTGGCCCTCGTCACCTACAACCTGGCCGATAACGTGTCGCGCATCTATGAACAGTTGCGCGCCGCGCTGGAAACGGGCAGCGTGCATCCGCCGGCCTGGCTAGCCAGCATTCCCGTGGTGGGCGAAACCATCGCCGGCTACGTGGATCGCCTGCTCGCTGACCGCGAGGAATTACTCAATTTAGGCAAAACGATGCTGGAACCGGCGCGCCATTTCCTCGCTTCCGGCGGCATCCTGCTGGGCACGGGTCTGGCGCAGACCAGCCTGGCCGTGTTCGTCAGCTTCTTCCTCTACCGCGACGGAGAGCAGCTGAGCCGCGCCCTGATGACGGGCGCCGGCCGCATCATCGGCGACAGCGCGCCCGGTGTGGGCCTGACCATCAGCCGCACCGTGCGCGGCGTCATGTATGGCTTGTTGGGCACGGCGCTGGCGCAGGCGCTGGTGGCCGTGGTGGGTTTTTTGATCGCCGGCGTGCCGGCCGTGGCCCTCTTGGGCGTGGCCACCTTCATCTTTTCGCTGATCCCCGTGGGACCGCCCTTGATCTGGGGCGGCGCCGCCATCTGGCTGTTCAATGACGGCCAGACGGGCTGGGGCATCTTCATGCTGGTGTGGGGCGGTTTGCTGATCAGCGGCGTGGATAACGTGGTGAAACCCATGCTGATCAGCCGCGGCAGCAGCCTGCCATTTTTGCTCGTGCTGCTCGGCGTGCTGGGCGGCGTGCTGGCCTTCGGCTTCGTCGGCATCTTTATTGGCCCGACCCTGCTGGCCGTGCTGTACAGCTTGCTGCAAACGTGGACGGTAGGCGAGACCACCGTGCCGCAGGGCAAAGATACCCTGACGAGCAAGAAGTAGTTAATCTCTTAAATCCGCATCCAGATCGCGCTCCTGCTTCGGGATCACTTTAATGAGCACGATGCGGGGCCCGTTCATCTTCTTGACGACGATATCGAAGTCGACAAAGGTGATGCGCTGGCCCTGCTTCGGGATGTCACCGAGCTTGACCATGATCAAGCCGCCCACCGATTCCACGTCATCCAGTCCCAGTTCCTCGTTTTCGATATCGATGCCGAGGATGCGTTCGAGCGAGAAGATGGGCAGGCTGGCCTTGCCGATCAGGGTGCCGTCGCTCTGCTTGAGCCAGTCGTTTTCATTGCGGCGGAATTCATCGCGGATTTCGCCGACCATGGCGCCGAGCAAGTTATCCAGGGTGATGAAACCCAGCGGGCGCTTACCTTTTTCGCCGATCAGGGCGAAGTGCGGGGCGCCGTCGCGGAAGCGGCGGAACAGTTCCAGTGCCGGCGTGCGCGCGGAAATGATGTCCACGGGACGCAGGAACGGCGTGAGCGAGGTGATCGGCTTGCCCGCCTGCTGGGCAAAGAACAGATCCTTGAGGTGCACGACACCGAGCACGTCGTCTTCATTCATGTCGAAATACGGGTAGCGGCTGAAGCGGTTGCGGAGCACCGTGTCGAGGTTTTCTTCCAGGGTATTCGACGCGTGCAGGGCGATCACTTCATTGATCGGGCGCATCAGGTCCGACACCGTCATCTGTTCGAAATCGAGCGACTGCGCCAGGATGTTGCGCTCGTCGCGCGTAAACTTTTCGCCGGGCTGGCTGGTGCGCAGGATCAGCTTCAATTCTTCGGACGAGTAATGGGCGTCGTGGCCGCCCTTGCCGGACAGGCCCGCCAGGCGCAGCACCCAGTTGGCGCTGGCGTTGAGCAGGTAGATGGCCGGATACATGGTCCAGTAAAAGCCGTACAGGGGAATCGCGCTCCACAGGCCGACGGCTTCCGGGTTGCGGATGGCCATCGATTTGGGCGCCAGTTCGCCCACGACGATGTGCAGGAAGGAAATCACGCTGAAAGCGACGACGAAGGAGACGCCATGGATCAGCTCTTGCGACGTGACGCCGATGGCGCCGAACAGCGGCTCGAGCAGGCCGGCGAACGCCGGTTCGCCGACCCAGCCCAGGCCCAGCGACGCCAGGGTGATGCCCAGCTGGCAGGCGGACAGGTAGGCGTCCAGCTGGCCATGCACCTTGGCCAGGATGCGGCCCCGCAGTCCCTGCGTCTTGGCGATGGCGCGGATGCGCGTGCGCCGCAATGTGACGATGCCAAACTCGGCGGCAACAAAAAAACCGTTCAGCGCGACCAGGAAGAGGGCGAGCAGGACTAGCAAGACATTGTGCATGGGGGTGCTGAAGATGGGCTGGTAAAACGTCATCTTAAACGACGAAGGGCGCAGTATCCTAATTTCCGGCGAATCGGCCCTGCGGTTTTACACGATGCTGCGGCGTGCGGCGTCGACCAGCGGTGCGGCGCCCTGGTCGCCCAGCGTCTGCAGCAAGTCCTCGAAGTCGTGCGCGCGGCCATGCGCCAGCTCGGCAGCGCTGAGACCGATAATCTGCAGGAAGGCAAATTTTCCCGAGACCAGTGCATATTCTTCCGGGTAATGTTCGCTGGGCACCATGATGATGGCGCTCAATACGGACTGCTGGCCATCGATGGGGCCGCCAACTGACATGCGGTCCCAGGAGTCCAGCGGTTCCTGGTCGCCGAAGCGGCCAGCCGCCAGCAGCATCTGGTACGCGGCGAACCTGCGTACCAGCGCCAGCGCCCATGGCGACTGCTGCGGGCATTCCAGCAGTAGTTCGCGGCCCAGTCCCGTCCACTCTTCCTCCGCATCGGGTTCGTCGTCCCATGGATTGGACAGGCCCGACGACACGTAGACCCAGTGCGGCCGCGCGGGTGTCGGCGGGCATTCGAACACGCCGATATGCAGCCAGCGCGGGTCGACTTGCGTATAGTTGAACATCTGTTCGAACAGGGACAGGTCGAGCGGGTAGATGCCCGGTCCCAGGTCCCCGAACAGGGCTGTGTAGAGCGTTTCTTCGCGCTGGGTCCAGGCTGCTTCCAGAAGGCTGGTTGCGGCGCCGTCATTGCTAATGTTGGTCATGTCGGTTTACTGAAATGGATGAGCATTTGAGTATAAAACATGCAACTTTATGACGGCGTACGGTTCAATCGGCTGATGCGCGTGCCTCAGGCGGTTACCTTGGCGGGGGCCGCTTGCGGCCCGCCGCGCATGGCAAAGACCATGACGGCAGAGACGATGGCCGGGATGGCGACGACGAGGAAAATCGTGCTGTTGGGCCAGTTCAGGCGGATCAGCTCGCCACCGAGCACGGGGCCGATGATGGAGCCGATGCGCCCGATGCCCAGGCTCCAGCCGATGCCCGTCGAGCGCAGGGTGGTCGGATAGTAGCTGGCCGCCAGGGCATTGACGGCAGGTTGGCCGCCCACCACGCAAAAGCCGGCAATGAAAATCGTGATGAACAGGAAGGCCAGCGACACGTCCGGACGGCCGATCAGGGCGATGGCCACGGCGGCGACCAGGAAGCACGGCAGCAGGATGCGGCGGAAGCTCGAGCGGTCGATCAGCTGGCCCATGACGAGGGTGCCGATGGTGCCGCCCACTTGCAGGGCAGTGCCGGCCAGCACGGCGTTGGCCGTCGACAGGCCCGCTTCCTTGGCGATGGTCGGCAGCCAGTTCGACAGGAAATACAGGTTCAGCAAGTTCATGAAGTTGATGACCCACAGCAATATCGTCATCTTGGCGCGGCCGCCCGTAAACAATTGCAGCACGGGCGCGCCCTTGTGTTCCTTCTCATGCACGAGGTATTGCGTGTCGGCCGTGATGGTCACCGTCGGGTCGATGCGTTTGAGCCACTTGGCGACCTTGTCCAGCTTGCGTTTCTTGAGCACAAGGAATTGCATCGATTCCGGCAGCAGGAAGAACATCAGCACGCCGATGACGAGCGGCACCACGCCGCCCACGTAAAACACGGATTGCCAGCCGAAGGCGGGAATCAGCGCGGCGGACAATAGCCCGCCCAGCACGGCGCCCAGGGTAAAGCCGCACGAGACCAGCATCATCAGCGTGACTTTCTTGCGCAGGGGGCTGTATTCGCCGGCCAGCGCCATGGCGTTCGGCATCACGGCGCCCAGGCCCAGTCCCGTGATGAAGCGGATCAGCTGCAATTGCTCGATGGTCGTTGCCAGCGGCGTGACCAGCATGCACAGCGAAAAGAAGATGGTCGAGCCGATCAGCACCGGGCGGCGGCCGAATTTGTCGGCCGTGATGCTGAAGACGAGCGAGCCGACCAGCATGCCCAGCAGGCCCGCGCCAAACACGGGGCCCAGGTTGGCCTTGCTGACATGCCAGTCGGCAATGATGGCCGGGGCCACATAGCCCATCGCCTGCACGTCGAAGCCATCCATGATGACGCATAGCCCGCACAGGATCAGCATGCCGATCTGGAAGGAGCCGATCTTGTTGTTATTGATGAGATCGGGAATATCGATCGTCTTGCCTGCCGTGGACATGGTGCCGCTCCTGTTTTTTATGGTGATCGCGCCCTTCCGGCGAGGGCTGGGCGCGTGTTTGTCTCAGGCTTTATTACAATCGCTTTTGATTGATTATTCAAACGTTATTTTCGAATGGATTTATCAGGTTTCCTTGTGAATCTTCGGGTGGCCCTGGATGGCCGCCAGGATCACGTCGAGCGCCGGGTGCATGATCTTGCGCTCGTTCGAGATGACGTAAAACTGTTCGCGCAGGGATGAGGCGTCGCCGACCAGCACGGCGCCGAATTGCTCTTCGATATCGGCCGCCAGGCTGGCGGACGCGAAGAACAGGCCCAGGCCCTTGCGGCCGAACGCGTTGAGCATGGCGTTGTCCTCGAATTCGCCGACCACGTCGGGGCGCACGCCCTGCTGCACCATCCATTCGTCGATGCGCCCGCGCAAGGCGTTATTGCGCGCCGGTAGCAGGAATGGCGCGCCGTGCAGGCTGTGCGGGAAATTGTCGCGGTATTGTTCGGCCAGCGCGGGGATGCCGAACAGCTTCATGGCGCTCTCGCCCCACAGGTGGCTGGACACGCGCAGGCTGGCGCCGGCCGGTACGGCGCGGTCCGTCAGCACCAGGTCCAGCTTGTGCAGGGCCAAGTCGGCCAGCAGGGATTCGAATTCGTCTTCCAGGCACACGAGTTTGATGGGCTGGTCCAGGCTGCGCGTGGCGTCGAGCATGCGGTACGCCATCAGTTTCGGCAGCGAATCGGAAATGCCCACCGTCAGGCGCATCTTTTCCGCGTCCGCGTCGGCCAGCGCGTCCTGCATCTGTTCGCCCAGCAAAAAAATCTGGTCCGCATAGCCGAGCGCCAGGCGGCCCGCTTCCGTCGGCACCAAGCGTCGTCCCTGCGGTTGCAGCAAGGATTTGCCCAGCTCCTTTTCCAGCAGGGCCAGCTGCGTGCTGATGGTTTGCACGGCCAGTCCCAGCCGTTCAGCCGCGCGCGTCACGCCGCCTTCCTTGGCAACCACCCAAAAGAAATACAAATGGCGGTAATTGAAGCCCGTGGTTTTCATCGCTGCACCCTCTATCTTCTGTTTTTACGAAGTAATACTTCCATTATCTTCTATTTTTAAATGTGTCACACGTCCCTATACTACGTTCCATTGAATTTGGATAAAGGGGAACTATCGATGAAACATTTCAGAGTGTCATTTCTAGTGACATTTATCTGCCTGGGCATTTCCGCCTGGTGGGGTTACACGCACGGTGGCGTGCAGACGATGCTGGCGGCGCTCGGTATCGCGGTGATCCTGGGCGTGATGGAAGTCTCGCTGTCGTTCGACAACGCGGTGGTCAACGCTTCGGTGCTGAAGAACTGGGACAAGTTCTGGCAGGGCCTGTTCCTGGGCGTCGGCATCATCATCGCCGTCTTCGGCATGCGTTTGCTGTTCCCGCTGGTCATCGTGGCGCAAGCGGCGGACCTGGGCTTGATGGAAGTCTGGAATCTGGCACTGAGCAATCCTGAACAGTACTCGATGCACCTGACGAATCACCATGCGGAAGTGGCGGCTTTCGGCGGCATCTTCCTGCTGCTGGTCTTCCTGAACTTCCTGCTGGACGACGAAAAAGAAACGCACTGGCTGGGCCGTATTGAAGAAAAACTGGGCGCGCTGGGCAAGGTATCGTCGATTTCCGTGATGATCGCGCTGGGCACCCTGATGGCCAGCCTGTCGATGATCGAAGAAGGCCAGAAACTGGTGGTCCTGACGGCCGGCCTGTGGGGTATCCTGACCTACGTGGGTGTCGACGTGATCAGCGGCTTGCTGGAAGGCGATAACGGCGACGGCAACATGGGCGACATCGTCAAGCGCGGCGGTATTGGCGGCTTCCTGTATCTGGAAGTGCTCGACGCTTCGTTCAGCTTTGACGGCGTGATCGGCGCGTTTGCCATCACCAAGGATGTCGTGATCATCATGCTGGGCCTGGCTATCGGCGCGATGTTCGTGCGTTCGATGACGGTGTTCCTGGTGCGCAAGGGTACGCTCGACGAGTTTGTTTATCTGGAGCACGGCGCGCACTATGCGATCGGTATCCTGGCCGTGATCATGTTGGTCAGCATGAAGTTCCACATTCCCGAGATCTTCACGGGTCTGATCGGCGTGGCTTTCATTCTCGCCTCGCTGTGGTCGTCGATCCGTTACAAGCGACGCATGGCCTTGCTGGAAGGCACGGAAGATAAACAGCCTGAGCTGGAAGCAGCAGCCAAGGCGTAAGAGATACGCGGCAAACGCCACACCCGTTTGCCAGCGTGATGCAGCAAGCGCCGCCGCCGGCCTGGGGAGTCGGGCCGGTGGAGGGCGCCAGGTGTTTTATAAGTTAATTATTCGCTGGACTTTTATTTCACATAGGAGAAATACATCATGGCAATCAGTCTGCAAAAAGGCGGCAACGTCAACCTGAGCAAAGAAGCTCCTGGCATCTCGAAGATGATCATCGGCCTGGGCTGGGATGCCCGCGCCACCGATGGCGCCGCGTTCGACATCGACGGTTCCGTGTTCCTGTTGAAGGCGGACGGCAAGGTACGCGCCGACGTCGACATGATTTTCTACAACAACCTGAAATCGAGCGACGGTTCCGTCACCCACTCGGGCGACAACACCACGGGCGCCGGCGATGGCGATGATGAAACCGTCATGGTCGACCTGGCCACAGTGCCAGCCGAGATCGACAAGATCGCCGTCTGCGTCACGATTCACGATGCCGAAGCGCGCAAGCAAAACTTTGGTATGGTATCGAAAGCGTACGTGCGCTGCGTGAACGCCAACGGCAACACGGAAATCGCCCGCTTCGACCTGTCGGAAGACGGCTCTGCCGAAACGGCCATGGTCTTCGGCGAAATCTACCGCAATGGCGCCGATTGGAAATTCAAGGCCATCGGCCAAGGCTACAAAGGCGGTCTGGGCCCACTGGCGGCCTCCTTTGGTGTCGGTGTTTAAGTTGTAAGCAGTCAAGGCGGTCCGCTGTGTGGACCGCCCCCATCATTACTGAGTTGAGGAAGGAACAGTCAGATGCCAGTTTTTACTATTACCGGGGACGTCGACCCGTTCCTGCATGTGTCGCTTGCCAAGGGCGAGAAGATTTATTGCGAATCCAATGCGATGGTGATGATGGAAACCAATCTTGAGCTGAAAGGCAAGATGACTGGCGGCATAGGCGCCGCGCTGATGCGCACCTTTGCCAACGGGGAATCGTTCTTTCAGCAGCATATCGAAGCCATGCGGGGCGACGGCGACTGTCTGTTGTCGCCGACTCTGCCAGGCGCGATGCGGGTGCTCGAGGTGGGCGCCCAGCAATACATGATCAGCGACGGCGCCTTCGTGGCGGCCAGTTCTGGCGTGGAATTGAAGGTGCGCACGCAGAGCCTTGGCAACGCGCTGTTTGCCCAGAGCGGTGGTTTTTTCATTACCGAGACGGCAGGCAGCGGCCAGTTGGCGGTGTCCGGTTTTGGCGCGATGTCGATACTGGAAGTGACGCCTGGCAAGGACGTGGTGATCGATAACTCGCACGTCGTGTGCTGGGACAACCGCCTGCAATACGAAATTTCCATGACGACCGGCAGCAGCGGCGGCTTTCTGGGCAATTTGATCAACAGCCAGACCAGCGGCGAGGGCATGGTATTGAAGTTTTCAGGCACGGGAAAAATCCTCGTGTGCTCGCGCAACCGCGCGGCCTTCCTCGCCTGGACCCAAAGCAAGCCGGCGTAATCAAGCAGTAACCAACCTAACAGGAGCTATGCGTATGTCTGTCAATTTGAGCAAAGGCCAGAAGATTTCTCTGGACAAAGAAGCTGGTACCACCCTGACCCGTATCACCATGGGCCTGGGCTGGGATGCGGCCAAGACCAAGGGTTTCCTCGGTTTCGGTTCGAAGACGGAAGCCGTCGACCTGGACGCGTCGTGCGTCATGTTCGATGAAAACAAGAGCACGTCCGACATCGTCTGGTTCCGCCAGCTGAAAAGCAAGGACGGCAGCATTGTCCACACGGGCGACAACCGTACGGGCGCGGGCGATGGCGACGACGAACAGATCAATGTCGATCTGTCAAAAGTGCCGGCACACGTGAAAAGCCTGGTTTTCACCGTCAACAGCTTTACTGGCCAGAACTTCTCGCAGGTGGAAAACGCCTATTGCCGCATCTTGAATGCCAGCAATAACCAGGAAGTCGCGCGTTTCAACCTGTCTGTGCAAGGTACCCACACGGCACAGATCATGGCCAAGCTGTACCGCCATAACGGCGAATGGAAGATGCACGCCATCGGCGAAAACGGCAACGGTCGCACGTTTGACGACTTGATGCCGCAAATTGCCGTGCATCTATAAGGAGCAGTACGCAGCGGGCGGGGGACGGACCGGATACCGGCCCTTGTCCGCTGCTCTATATTTAGGAGAGTATGTCGTGATGCGATTGCTGATAGCCTTGCTACTTCCGTGTCTCACGTTTTTCATGCTGGGGCGCCCGCTGGCCGGTGCCGCCGCCTTGATTCTGCAGTGCACTGTGATCGGCTGGGTGCCGGCGGCCCTGTGGGCCCTGTACACGGTGAACCAGCATAAATCGGAGCAGGAACTGGAAGGTGCGTTAAGCCGCAGCTACATGCGCAGGCGTAGTCGGTTGATTTAAGGTCGATTGATCTAAATCAACCGGGCGCCAGGAATCCTTGCGCTAATGACACTCACGAGTAATCGTGCGTGTCATTTTTTTTGGCTGGACAGATATTGACGCTTTGGGAAAATTTCCATCAGTTAATTTTGCTTGATATACTCGCTATTTTATTTCCCAATAATCGAGTAATTTATGCTGTTATCTAAAGTAATTTCTTGCGTGATGGCTGGTGCGCTGGTGTTGGCCAGTAGTTTATCGCAAGCCCAGGAAAACTTTCTTAAAGAAACGCACGAGCGGCAGTTGAAACTGGCGCAGATTTTGGGGAAAAAGGAGCTTAGTGATAAAAGCAAGGCGGACATGCTGATAATGCAAGCAGCCGCGCTGGACTCCCTGGACCGTTCGCAAGAAGCTTTGCCCTTGGTCGAGCAAGCGTTGCGGATTGCCACGCCGGAACAGCAAGCGTCTTTCACTGTTACCAAAGCAACGATTTTTTTTACCCAAGGACATGCAGCCGATGCATTGGCCCTGCTGGCGCCGCTACTTGACAGTGAACGCCAGGCGGCGGCTGCCGCCAAACCGGATGAGCGGGCCGGCAGGCTGGCAGTGCATCAATCCGGCTTCATACTCGCCGCTTTTTCCAGCGTTGAATTGGGTGACTGGAAAAACGCGTTGGCCTATCTGGCGGATACGGAATTTACGTCCGATGAACCTGAATTCGCGGAATATCGGGCAGTGGTCTATCGCTATATCATGGCGCGTGCAAACGATGCTTCGCTTGCCAATGCAAATCTTGAAAAGCAGGCTGTCCATATTGAAAAGAATAGCAAATCGCATTATGGCGCGCTGTTAAGAATGTGGCAGGGCGCGGATAATCTGACGGAGTTATCCCGCTTAATTGCGCGCAAGGACGCTGAAGAACAGCAGGATGCCTTTGCCGAAAGCTTGTTTTATATCGGTGCCTATACAAAATATGTCAAACGCGATCCTGCCTTGGCACTCAATTCCTTGCAGCAACTGAACCGGATATCGCCTTATGGCAGCTTGGAATGGGTGCACGGCAAGCGCGTGCTGGCGTTGTAGCCGCCTTTGCCAACTGCCGGGCAGGCCGTGCCAAGGCGCTCACTTCTTGCAGCGTATCGGCACGTTCACGGAATTGCCGTCCGAACTCAGGTTGCGGTACTGCAAATCTTCGCTTTCGATGGCAAAGCGGGGCACGGCGTGCACATAGCGCTGCTTGCAGACGGTGTCGTCATTGATCAGCTGGCCCGCCAGCATGTAGTCGCACAGGGCGAAGCGCGATTCCTCGTCGTCGAGGATCAGCACGCGTGCGGCGCTGTACAGGGCCGATTGCAGCACTTCCGGGCTGCAATTTTCCGGGCCCGTCAGCTTCAGATGGGTTTTCGTTTGCGTAGCCAGGCGTTGCAGCTTGACGAGGGCGGCGCGCTCTTCCTTGCGGGCACCGTCGACTTGCGCATCGCCGCTGGCCAGGCGCAGCGCCAGCGAGGCGATCTGGTCGATGGAAATATGCCAGGCAAAGCCTTCGAGCCGCGTGCGGATCTGGCCCGGCAAGGGATCGGCCGCGTCGACTTCGCAGCGGTACTGGCCCAGGTGGGGACGGCACAGCACGGGGATGGCAAAGGCCGAGGTACGCTTGCCCTTGACGAATTTCTGGCTCAGGTCGCCAAAGTTTTCATGCGTGATGGTATCGAAGCGGGCTTGCCCAAAACCCATCTTGACGAGGTTTTCCTTGCGCTGGCGCGAAAACAGGGCGTCGACGGCGTCGTAGATATTCTTGTTGAAGATGCGGTCCAGCGGCTGGCGCTCGTCCGACATTTTTTCGAAGACGGCGCTGGAATTGGGCGCGTTGGCATCGATGGAAATGAGGATGAAGGGCTTGCTGTTCAGGCGCGGCGGCACGACGGCCATGTCGTTGCCGTACAGCTGCGTCAGTGCCACATCCCACAGGGTTTCCACGCCCAGGTTGTCGGCCGCGCCGCCGTCGAACAGGTGCACGTACGACGGTGATTCGCGCGACTCGGAACCGAGTTCCGGCACGAAGGTGTTTTTCGGGCGGAAACGCTCGAAGGTGACGGAATCGAACACGCCGGGAAAGGCGGCCGAGGTGGCCACGGCCGTGGCCAGGCGGATATCCTGGATCGGCGAATGCAGGGTGCCGTAAAAATACTCATAAGAAAACACCACGCGCTTGCCACCATCGGTGGCGTCCGTCGCGTTGGCCAGGAAGATGGGGCCGTCGTGCGGCAAGTCCTGATAGGTTTTCTTGTCGTACAGCACATCGTCCAACACGTCGGACAGGAACGAGGTACGCGTCTTGTTCGTCAACAACATCGTCGTCAGGTTGGCCGGTTTCAAAATGGTCTGGCCGAAGAAATCCGTTTTCAGTTTGCTGCGCAGCAAAGGCCAATCCGTCTGCTTGCCATGCAGTGCATAGTAGCCGCCCGCGATGGCGCCGCCCGACACGCCGGAGATGGCCGAAGCACCACTGACGAGGCCGAACTGTTCCAGCTGCTCCAGCGAGGCGGCCGAGAAATTGGCTGCGCGGCTGCCCCCGCCGGACAGCGCGATGCCGATGAAGTGGTCGTTGGGCATGGGATTCTGGATGCGCGCCTTGGGCGCGTCGATGCGCAGGCGCGGAGCTTCCTGCACGGTGAACATGCGGTTTTCGACGCCGCTGTTGGGGCGCAGGGCGAGTACCGTGCAGCCGCTCAGCAGCGCAACGAGGATACATGGTGCAAACAAGCGTGGATTCATGCGTGATCTGTGCGTAGTCATTGGTTGGGATACGGACGGAAATCGTGTGCGATTCTAGCAAACTTGTCTGTGCCTGTATCTATCCTTGCAACTGGTACGCGAGGAGGGCCGCGTTGTAGCCGGCATGCACCAGCATGGGCGCCAGCAGCGCGCCGCTGCGCTCATAGGCATAGCCCGTGCACAGGCCCAGCGCGAAGGCGGGCAGCATGGCGGCGGGTGGATGCATGACGGCAAACAGCGCGGCGGCGACAGTGACCGCCTGCCAGGCCGGCAGCGAGCGGCGCAAGCCGCCCTGCAGCAAGCCGCGGAAGATGAATTCCTTGCACAGGGGCGCGGCCAGCACGCCCAGGGCCAGCAGCCACAGCCAGTGTCCACCGGCCGGTGGAAACGTACCAGGCGGCAACAGGGCCGCGTAGCCGATGCCGAACAGCGCCGCGGCACAGGCGCCGACGACTCCCCAGCGCCACGGCTGGCGGCCCTGTGCTATGCGCGGCACGCCGGCCGTCCCGGCGCGCCAATACACGAGGCGCAGCAGCACATACGTGAGCGGCGCGGCCACCTGGTCCTTGAGCAGGATCAACAGCAAGGTTTGCAGAATGAAAAACAGCATGACGGCGATCAGGCCGTCGGCCGCCGTGATTCTCGCTGGCGGCGAGGCGGCGGGATCAAGCAGGTAGGGCAGCGCATCGCGCGCCTTTTGCCACAGGGCCACGGCCAGCGCGCCCGTGAGCACGGCAAACACCAGTTGCTGCGCAGGGTTGCCGGCGGCCAGCGCGGCAATGTACAGGCCGGTGAGCAGCAAATACAGGTACGTGTAAGCGGGGCGCACCTTGGCCGTGGTTTCCGTGGCCAGCGGATCGCTGGCAAACACGCCCAGCGCCACGGCGATCATCGAGTACAAAGGGATGCCGGCCAGGGCCAGTAGCATCAGGCCCGCCGTCTGCCATGACCAGGCGGGCAGCCAGGCCAGCGCCGCGCCGAACAGGATCAATGGATACAGCAAGGCCAGCGCGGCCCACAGCTGGGCCTTTTGCCGCAGCGCCTGCTCGATGGGGACGGGAAACGTGTACAGCAGCCACAGCGCGCCGCCTTCCTTGTTCAGGGTCTGGAAGGCCGACATCAGCAGCACATAGGTGCCTAGAAAAAAGCCCGTCGAGGCCAGCAGGACCGGATTGTCCAGCAGCGCATGCAGGTCGCGCGCCTGGCCCGTAAACAGGGCCTGGCCGCTGAGGATCAGCAAGGGCATCAGCAGGGTCTGCACGAGAAAATTACGGTCGCGCAAAAGCAACGTCAGTTCGCGCCGCTGGATCGCCGTGCCGATGCGCAGGCGCCACCGGCGTGTGGGCAATGGCGCCGCTGCCGGCTTGCGCGTGCCTTCGCGTTGCCCCTCGCCCACGACGCCATGGCGCAACTGGCGGCGCAGGAGGGCCATGCCCAGCAGCATCAACAGCAGCGTTTGCGCCAGCAGCAGAGCGGCGGGCAGCAAGGCGGCCATGCCATCGGCATTGAGCAGGCGCAACAGCAGGCCCGGCGGCGTCCAGCTGCTCCAGGCAGGCATGGCGGCCGCCCACGCATAGGCGAAGCCGCCCGTGCCCATGCCGAACGACATGCCCATATACATGGGCAACAGGCCTGCCAGAGAAATTACCGCCTGCAGATTGCCCAGCCGGGATGGCGTGAGCGACAGGCGCAAACCCGTGTCGACCAGGGTGCGCAGCATGGCGGCCAGGGCCAGCAGGACGAGGCTGGCGAGCAGGCCGGACAAAGGGGACATCCAGCCCTGGCCCGAATACCAGGCGATCACGGTCGTGCTGGGCCACAGGGCCAGCAAGCCCGTCGGATTGACGAGCGTGCGTTCGAGCACGCGCGCCCACAGCAAGGTGCTTTTCTCGACGGGCAGGGTGATCAGCCATTCCAGATCCCAGTCCGGCTTCGACAGTTCGCCCATGCCCAGCGGCAGCAGGACGCTGACCAGCCACAGCAGCGCCAACTGCAGGGTCAGCCCGCCGATCAGCGCCGCGCTGAAGGGCGTGGCCATCAATTGCGCAATGACGGGATCGAGCAGGTGGCTGCCCGTGTACAGGCTGCCGCGTGCCTGGCAGGCGGCGACCTGGTCCAGCAGGCAATGCATGTTCAGTACGCTATGGCGGGCGATGCTGCCGAAGGAAAACAGCATGGGCACGAGCAGCAATGCGCCGAGCAGCCAGCGTCCGCCACGCTTGCCCGGTGTGGCGGGACGGCTTTTATTATTTTTCTTGAAGGAAAAGCCCCGGCCGCTGACGTTGAGCAGGCGCTGCAGGCGCAAGCGGGTCAGCAGCCAGACGGCGCGCCAGGCGGTGGGCGGCAGCGGCGTCACGCAGAGGCCGCTTCGTCGGTCAGTTGCAGGAAGAGCTCTTCCAGGCTGCCATCTCTGGACAGCTGCTGGCGGATATCGTCGAGGCTACCCGTGGCGACCAGGGCGCCCCTGTGAATGATGGCAACGCGGCTGCACAGCTTTTGCGCCATATCGAGCAAATGCGTGGACACAAAGATGGTGGTGCCGGCGGCGGCGCGGCGCAGCAAGCGTTCCTGCACGTCGCGCGAAGCACGCGGGTCGAGGCCGTTGATCGGTTCATCGAGGATCAGCACGGCCGGATCGTGGATCAGCGCGCAGGCCAGGCCCAGTTTCTTTTTCATGCCCAGCGAGTAATTGACGGCGAAATCCTCGCTCGCTTCATCGAGCCCGAATTCCGTCAGCAGGCGCGCGGCGCGGGCGGCCGCTTCCGTGCGCGAAAAACCATGCATTTCGGCTACGAATTGCAGGATTTCACGGCCCCGCAAATAGTCGTAAAAGATGGGATTGTCGGGCAAATAGCCCACCTTGCGCTTGACGGCGGCGCCGTCGCGGTGGCAATCGAGGCCATCGACCAGCACGCGCCCGCTGCTGGGCACGAGGATGCCCATCAGCATGCGGATGGTGGTGGTCTTTCCCGCCCCGTTCGGGCCCAAGAAACCGAAGACTTCTCCTTTGCCCACTTGCAAGGTCAGCGGCTTGACGGCCTCGAAGCTGCCGTACTGTTTGGTCAGGCCCTGGAAGGCGATCATCGTGTGCCCTTCAACCGCCGAAGGCGGCCAGTAAACGACGCTCGCCAGCTGGCGTGATGCGCAGGGCGCGGCTGTCGAGTTCGCGCTCGGCCCAGCGCTGGCGCAGGGCCAGTTGCAGCAGGGCGACTCCCAGCGCGCCGCCCAGGTGGGCGCGCCGTTCGCTCCAGTCCAGGCAGGCACAGGCGAAGCGGCGGCGCTGGCGCTGCAATTGCGGCACGTCGATGCCCAGGGCCGCCATGCCGGCCGCCCCCGCTTCCGACAGACGATATTCGCCGCCGTCGTCCAGCAGCCAGCCTTGCGCGTGCAGCTGGTCGTGCATGGCGACGGCGACGGTGCCGGCCATGTGGTCGTAGCAGGTGCGCGCATGGCGCAGGCGGTCCGGCGTGGATGGGGTAAACGGCGTTGCCGGCACGCCGGCCACCACCAGCAGCGCTTCGAGCGCCCGCGCCACCTCCGTGCTGGCCAGCCGGTAATAGCGGTGCTTGCCCTGCGCCACCATCGACAGCAAGCCATCGTCGCGCAGCCTGCTTAAATGGGCGCTGGCCGTCGAGGCGCCCACTTCGGCCAGCGTCGACAATTCCGTGGCCGTGCGCGCATGGCCATCGAGCAGGCTGCACAGCATGCGCGCGCGGGCCGGTTCGGCGATGGCGCCGGCCAGTTGCGCCAGGCCCATGTCGGCCGAGGGAAGTTTGTCATCCATGATTCGTTCGCTGGCGAAGTGTTGTGGTGGAAGGACCAGCATACTCGTGTCCCCACTTCACTGCAATGGAATGCGCATGCATCTCGCCGACCCCGCCGACCCTTTTTCCGCCGTCACCCACGCGGCGCCGTATGACTACTATCGCCGCCTGGCGGACGGCCCGCCGCTGCGTTTCGATGCCTCACTCGATTGCTGGCTGGCGACGGGCGCGGCCGGCGTGCGCGCCGTGCTCGAGCATCCCGCTTGCCGCGTGCGCCCGCCGGGACTGGTCGTGCCGGAGTCTCTGGCAGGCACGCCGTGCGGCGCGATTTTTGCGGAGCTCGTGCGCATGAATGATGGAGAGCGGCATACGGTGCCGAAACAGGTACTGGCGCGCGCGCTGGGCCAGGTGGACGTGGTTCGCCTGCAGGCGCAGACATTGTGCATGGCCAGCGACCGCGTGCCCGCCAGCGCCATCCAGCTCAACGAGGCGATTTTTCAACTGCCCTTGTTTGCGACGGCCCAATTGCTGGGCTTTGCGCCAGCGCAATGGCCGGCGCTGGCCGCCTGGACGCGCGATTTCGTCGCCTGCCTGTCGCCGCTGAGCAATGGTGAACAACTGGCTGGCGCGCAGGAGGCGGCCGACTCCCTGCTGCAAGGTTTTGGCCACTTGCTGCGCGAGGGCAACGCGAGGCCGGACAGCCTGCTGGCCAGTATCGTGACAGAGAGCGATGCCATGGGGAGCGGTCTGCTGGCCAACCTCGTGGGCTTGCTGTCGCAGACGTGTGACGCGACCGCCGGCTTGCTGGGCAATGCCATAGTGGCTTTGCGCGCGCAGCCGGAGTTGCTGCCGCAACTGCGCGCGTCGCCTGAGCGGTGGCCGGCCATGCTGCGCGAAGTCAGCCGGCATGATCCCCCGATCCACAACACGCGCCGCTACACGGCGGACGTTGTGGCATTCGATGGCGTGCGGGTGCCGGCCGGGCAGATGATCGTCGTCGTGCTGGCCAGCGCCGGCCATGCGGAGTCGGGCTTTGGCCACGGCCGCCACATCTGCCCGGGCCAGTCCATCGCGCACGCCATTGCCATGGCTTGTTTGCAGGCGTGGGCCGACAGGCTGGAAGACTTGCCACTGGCGTGGCGTTATCAAGCATCGCTGAACGCCCGCATCCCCGTGTTTACGCAAGGAGCGAGCGCATGATCGCCGTGATTTTTGAAGTGTGGCCCAGTGCAGAAGGGCGCCAGCAGTATCTGGATCTGGCCGCCGCGCTGCGGCCCTTGCTTGACGAAGTCGATGGTTTCATTTCCATCGAGCGCTTCAGCAGCCTCAGCGAGCCGGGCAAATTGCTGTCGCTGTCGTTCTTTCGCGACGAGGCGGCGCTGGCGCAGTGGCGGCAGCTGGAAGCGCACCGGGCGGCGCAATCGGCTGGCCGGCAGGGCATATTTGATGATTACCGGCTGCGCATCGCCGCCGTCGTGCGCGATTACGGCATGCTGGAGCGGCAACAGGCGCCGACCGACAGCCGCCAGCGCCACGATGCCTAGCGCTTAGCGGGGCAGCGCGCCCTGTGTGATCTTGACCTTGACCCGGTAGGTGGGCTCGGCTGTGTTGAGTGCGGGCGGCGTGGCCGGATCGACGTCGAGCAAAGTGAACGTCAGGTGGTTGACGGTGACGGAACTGGAAGCGCCCGGCATGGAATCGGACAGCACGATGTCGGTGGCGCCTGCGCTGTTGAGCAAACTGAAACTGTAGCTGACGTAGCCTTTCCATACGCATACGGCGCCTTTGCGGCAGCGGCTGTCGTTGACGCGTTCGAGTTTCAGGGTATCGGTGGCCGTGATGGCGACCTGTTCGCCCGGCGACAGCACGTGGGTGACGCTGCGCGGGGTGTTTTCCGCGTCGCCGGCGCTGCCGGCCGCGCCGCAGCCGGCCAGCACGGCCAGACAGACGATGAGCAGGGGAAGCAGCACGGTACGATAAGAGCGGGTCAGGTAATGCATGTTTTTCCTTTCAGGTAGAGCGTCCCGGGCGTGCCTGTGCATGCGTGGGATAAATGATAATAACAAAATGATATTTTTCTGGCGCACTATTGGCGTGCTGCCGATGAATTGACGCGCCGGCCACGCGGCGCGCCGATTACTGCGTAAAATGGCTGTTTTGAAAATCAGGAAACAACCATGAAAAAAACCGACCTGGCCAAAAGCGATGCCAAGAAACTGATGGGAAAGATGAATGTTCCCGGCGCCGGTGCATTCGGTAAGGAAGCGGTGGTCGTCGACCGCCGCGAGCAGCGCAAGCGCGATCAGGCCCTGGGCCTGGTGCCATTCGCCGTCAAGCTGAACAGCGATCTGGTCTTGCAATTGCAGACCCTGGCCAAGGAGCGCGGCGCGGATCTGAATGAATTGGTCGCCGAAGTCCTCGTCAAGGGCTTGGCTGCAGCGTAAGGGCTGACAATATTTATCTGTTGATAAACATCAACTTGTAAAACTAAAAGGCGCCTTGCGGCGCCTTTTGCATTGCGGCATTGCTTGCGATTACACCCAGGCGGCCAGGGCGCCCTTCATTTTTTTCAGCGCCGCCACTTCAATCTGGCGGATGCGTTCGGCCGATACGCCGAACTCTTCTGCCAGCGCGTGCAGGGTAGCGCCGGAACCGTCGTCGTTGGCCAGCCAGCGCGCTTCGATGATGCGGCGCGAACGGGCGTCGAGCTTGCTCAAGGCCGTTTCCAGGCCTTCCGATTGCAGGCGCGTCACTTGTTCCGCTTCCAGCACCTTGGTCGGCTCGCTTTGCTCCGACGACAGGTAGGCGATCGGCGAAAACTTGTCGTCTTCATCGTCGGTCGGCGATTCCAGCGCGATGTCGCGGCCGCTCAAGCGCGTTTCCATCTCGATCACTTCTTCGCGCTTCACGTCGAGCAGCTTGGCCAGCGCATCGATCTGCTTCGGCGTCATCGCGTCCAGGCCCGTCTTGTGGCTGCGCAGGTTGAAGAACAGCTTGCGCTGTGCCTTCGTCGTCGCGACCTTGACCAGGCGCCAGTTTTTCAGGATGTACTCATGCATCTCGGCTTTCACCCAGTGCATGGCGTACGACACCAGGCGCACGCCCTGGTCCGGATCGAAACGTTTCACCGCTTTCATCAAGCCGATATTGCCTTCCTGAATCAGGTCGGCATGCGGCAAGCCATAGCCCAGATAGCCGCGGGCAATCGAGACCACCAGGCGCAGGTGCGACAGCACCAGTTCTTGCGCGGCGGCCAGGTCATTTTTTTCGCGCAGGCGTTTCGCCAGCGAAATTTCTTCGTCGTGGGTCAACATGGGCAGGCGGTTCACGGCCGAAATATAGGCGTCGATATTGCCCAGATTGCCAGTGAAACCGAGGCCCAGCGCATTACTTTTGGTCGGAACCAATGCGGACGTTGCGGACATCATAGTCATGTTTTCTCCCTCGTAGTCTTGCTTTGTTCCAGTTGGCCACGTCACGCGACGTGGTCCTCTTGTCTGTTCGTTTTTGCGTATTCGGTCTTGCACTTTGCAGAGCGCGGCACCATCTTCATCTGGCGTCCATGGCGCTTCTGCCTTTGGTATGTCCCTATATTAGCACTCTCTGCGTGAGAGTGCCAATCAGCACATTTAATCGTCCTGATAGCCTAAATGCTATGATGATTTAATGCTTGATATATATCCAGATAGCGCTTCAGGACAACGTAGTTAGTCTACGGCCTTTGGCTGAAGCGAGCCTTAAGAATACTTGCTTAATATCAAGATAACAGCAGGATGGGGACGCATGGCGGCAGCGAAGGCGCCGCCATGGAAGTGACAATCAGTTCAGGCGCGCCAGGTGGCGCTGTACGCAGAGGAAGGCGCCGATCAGGCCCAGGCCGGCGCTGACGGCCAGCAGGCCGGCCATCGGCAGCGGCGCCAGCGGCACCAGCTGGAATTCGGACGCATACAGGCGGGCAAACTCGGCAATCGCAGTATTCAGCGGTTGCAAGGCCAGCGCCACGGCGCCCAGGGCCAACGCGCCGGCGCACAGGCCCAGCAGGGCGCCCGTGTAATAGAAGGGGCGGTGGATGAAGGTGTCCGTCGCGCCGATCAGTTTCGAGATGCTGATTTCATCGCGCTGCTGCATCACCTGCAGGCGGATGGTATTGAAGACCACGGCGATCACGGCCACGCCCAGGGTAATGGCCAGCAGCAGCAGCACCAGGCGCAGCACGCCCAGCAGGGCAGCCAGGCGCTTGACCCAGGCCGAATCGACTTGCGCCGATTCCACGCCGGGCAAATGGCGCAGCTGTTCCGCCACGGCATCGACATCTTGCGCTTCGCTGGCGCTGCTGAAAGCGTCGAGCTTCAGCACATAGCTGTCGGGCAAGGGATTGTCGCCCAGAGTGCTCAGTACGTCGGCCAGGCCATTCTTGTTTTTCAGGGTGTCGAGCGCCTGTTCGCGCGGGATGAAGACGATCTTCGCCTTTTGCTCGCCCACGATCTTGCGCATGGCGCTGGCCAGAGCCACGGCTTGCTCGCGCGGCGTGTCGATCTTCAGGAAGACGCTGATTTCCGGATCGACCGACATCTGTTCCGACATCGGGCGCACATTGTCGAGCATGGTCAAGCCGGCGAACGGCAGCGACAGGGCGATGGCGACGACGAGCACGTTCAACAGGAAGCCGCCCGGCGACTTGCGCAAGTGAATCAGCGCCGAGCCCAGCGCGAAGCGGTGTTGACGGAACCAGCCTCTCATGGCTGTTCTCCCTGCGCGTCGTCCTGGTTGGGGGAAGGTGCAAAATCGGGATCGGGCGGGGCGAAGACGGGCGCTTGCGTGGCCTTGTCGATGGCGACCAGCTGGCCATTCTTCAGGTGGATCACGCGGGCGGCGGCGTCGAGCATCTGTTCGTCATGGCTGGAAATGAGGCAGGTCACGCCCACGGAATGGAAGGCTTTCAGGGCGTCGAGCACCTTGTTGGCGCTGGCGCGGTCCAGGTTGGCCGTCGGTTCGTCGGCCAGGATGATCTGCGGCCGGTTGACGATGGCGCGCGCGATCGACACGCGCTGCTGCTCGCCGCCCGACAGCGACAGCGGACGCGCCATGGCGCGGTCCAGCAATCCCACCTTGTCGAGCGCGGCGCGCGCGCGCTGCTCGGCGGCCGCCTTGTGCGCGCCGACGACGAGCAGTGGCAGCATGACGTTGGCCAGGATGGAGCGGTCGTTCAATAACTTTTGCTGCTGGAAGATCAGGCCCATGTTGCGGCGCAGGAAGGGCACGCCGGCCGGCTTGATCTTTGCCATGTCCTGGCCATTGACGATCAGCTTGCCCGACGTGGGGCGTTCCATGGCAGCGATCATTTTCAGCAGGGTGGATTTGCCGGCGCCGGACGGGCCGGCCAGAAACACCAGCTCGCCCTTGGCAATACTGAGCGAAATGTCGCTGAGCGCCACGGCATCGGGGGAGTATTGCTTGGAGACGTGCTGAAATTCAATCATGTAGGTAGGCTTATCCGAGCAGCGCTTCGACAAATTCGGCAGCCACGAAAGGCTGCAAGTCTTCAATTTTCTCACCGATGCCGATGAAATACACAGGCACGGGGCGCACGCGGGCAATCGCCGCCAGCACGCCGCCCTTGGCGGTACCGTCCAGCTTGGTGATCACCAGGCCGCTCAACTGCAGGGCATCGTCAAACGCTTTCACTTGCGTGAGGGCATTCTGGCCCGTATTGCCGTCGATAACGAGCAGGGTTTCATGCGGCGCGCCATCCATGCCCTTGCCGATCACGCGCTTGATTTTCTTCAATTCCTCCATCAGGTGCAACTGCGTTGGCAAGCGTCCCGCCGTATCGACCATGACCACGTCGATGCCGCGCGCTTTCGCCGATTGCACGGAGTCGTAGGCCACGGCGGCCGGGTCGCCCGATTCCTGCGAAATCACGGTAACGTTGTTGCGCTCGCCCCAGACCATCAACTGTTCGCGCGCGGCGGCGCGGAAGGTGTCGCCCGCGGCCAGCAGCACGGACTGGTTGTTCGACTGCATGTGCTTGGCCAGCTTGCCGATGGTGGTGGTCTTGCCGGCGCCATTCACGCCGGAAATCATCATCACGAGCGGCTTGTGGCGGCCCAGCTCGAAGCGCTTTTCCAGCGGCGAGAGCAGGTCGATCAGCAACACTTTCAGCGCGGCCTTGACGGCGGCGGCGTCGAGCAGCTTGTCTTCCTTGACCTTTTTCTTCAATTCTGTGAGCAGGAATTCCGTGGCGTCGATGCCGGCGTCCGACATCAGCAGCGCCGCTTCCAGCTCTTCGTACAGGGCGTCGTCGATCTTCGCGCCGACGAACAGCACGGACAAGGTGTTCGAAGTTTTCGACAGGCCGGCCTTCAGGCGCGTCATCCACGATTTTTTCTCGGGTTCGGCGGCCACGATCACGGGCACGAGCTCGGCCGGCGCGCCGCTCAGGGGCGTAGCGGCAGGCTGCGGTGCAGGCGGCGTGGCGGCGGGAAGGACGAGGGGCTCGGCTGGCGCAGCCTCGGGAGCGATAGGTTTTTTCTTGAAGAAACTAAACATGGATGTGTGGTGGCGGGTGCTGACCTAAGGCCCGGCGGCGCCGGACACTGTGTTACGGGCTATTCTACCAGAGCGCGCCCGGCCCTTCATGCTTTACTGTTCGATTGGCAACATTGCGCGGCTATCCACGGAGATCGCCGCAGTTGCCGCGCTTTCCAGCCGGTTCAGTGGGTTTGCAGGGCCAGTGCCTGATGGCGGCGGCGCCAGTCGGCGATGCTTTCCTCGACTTGCCGCAAGTCCAGCACGTGCAAAAAGGCTGGCGGCTGCTTGTACAGCACGGGACTGCGTCCGCCGGCCCACAATTCCATCTCTGGCGGCAAGCTTGCATGCAGCTGATGCAGGCTGTCGCGCGTCTGCCGTTGCTTGCTGGCGCTGGAAAACGACAGCGCCACGATGTCGGCCCGCTGCGCGCGGGCGGCCGCGACGATGTCCGTCAGCGGCGTTTCCACGCCGAGCGACATGCAGTGGGCGCCGGCCGCGGCGCACAAGGCCTCGGCCATCAGCAGCCCCAGGCCATGACGCTCCTGCGGCAAGGTGCTGAGGACGATGCGCGGCGTGCGCGTGGACGGGCTGCTTGCTTGCGGCAGGGAAAAGATGGCGTGGCGCATCACCGTTTGCAAGGTTTCGCTATACAGATGCTCTTCATACACGGCCAGGTCGCCGCAAGCCCACGCTTCGCCCACCATGCCCGTGAGGGGGGCGATCACGTCGATGGTGAACGCTTTCAAGCCCAGCACGGCCAGCGCCTGGCGCAGGGCATCGCCCAGTTCCGTCATCTGGTGGCCACGGCACAGCGACAGGTAGTGTTCAAGCTGGGGGGCCGGCGCTGGCGGCGCCGCGCTGCCGGCGCTGGCCAGCTGCTGCAGTTGCACGGTGCTGTGCTGCATGATTTTGCCCGGACGAAATCCGAGGTCCAGCAGGCGCTTGACCATGCGCAACTTCTGCACTTGCTCGGCCGGATAGCTGCGCTCGCCAAAGGCGTCGCGCTGGGGCTGGGGAAAGGCGTAGCGTCGCTCCCATACACGCAAGGTTTCCTTGGCCAGCCCGGTATCGCGCTCGACATCGCTGATGCTGAAGGCGGAAGTAGGTTGCAGGTCAGTATCCATACCAGGGGGCTTGCTCGCATGCAAAAAGAACGTGGAGTGTATTTTACGCCTTCCGCCACCCCGGACCAAATAGCTGAATCCGATTGAAAATTGCCGACGTATAAGTTTCTGAACGGCTGAGAGCGCTCATTGACATAAATCAATATTTCATCGATTATCCATGAGGCTTATTTGTCCAGGACAAACTTAACACAGGTGCACTCATGAAAATTGCCGTCGTCGGAGCAGGAATCGCAGGATTGTCGTGTGCCTATCGCCTGGCGCAGGCGGGCCAGGACGTCACCTTGTACGAGGCGGGTGACTATTTTGGCGGCCACAGCCATACGGTCGACGTCACGCTCGACGGCGTCACGCACGGCGTCGACACGGGTTTTCTCGTGTTTAACCACGCCACCTACCCGAACTTGGTGCAACTGTTCGACGAACTCGGTGTCGAGGCGGCCGACAGCGACATGTCGTTCTCCGTCAAAATGCCGCTGGGCACGGCATCCGATGCGCGCGTGCTGGAATGGGCGGGCGCCAGTCTCGATACCGTGTTTACCCAGCGCAGCAACCTGCTGCGGCCCGCCTTCCTGCGCATGCTGCGCGACATTGTGCGCTTCAACCGCCAGGCCAGCGCCCTGGCCACGGCCAGCGTGCCGGCGCCGGCCATGTCGCTGGGCGAATACCTTGACCTGCACAACTATGGCGACGAGTTCCGCCACTGGTATCTGCTGCCGATGGCCGCCTGCATCTGGTCGTGCCCGGCGCGCCAGATGCTGGCCTTTCCTTTGGCCACGTTCATCCGTTTCTGCCACAACCATGGCTTGCTGCAAGTGAGCGACCGTCCGCAATGGCGCACGGTGCGCGGTGGTTCGCGCGTGTACGTGGAAAAACTGCTGGCGGGCATTCCGCAGCAGCGCCTCGCTTGCCCCGTGCTGGCCGTGCGCCGCCAGCCGCACGATGGCGCGCGCATGGTCGAGCTGCACACGGCCGCCGGCGTCGAGCATGTCGATCACGTCGTGCTCGCTTGCCACAGCGACCAGTCGCTGGCCCTGTTGGCGGACATCCGCGACGACGAGCGCTCCGTGCTCGAAGCCGTGCGCTACCAGCCCAACCGCGCCGTGCTGCATACGGATGCGTCCTGCCTGCCGCAGCGCCGCAAGGCCTGGTCGGCCTGGAATTACCAGGGCAGGCCGGCCGCGCACGGCGATGCGCCGCAAGTGTGCGTGCATTATCTGTTGAACCAGTTGCAACCCTTGCCCTTCACCACGCCCGTCATCGTGTCGCTCAATCCGCTCGACGAGCCCGCTCCGGCGAGCATCATCGACGAATTTTCGTATGCCCACCCCGTGTTCGATGGCGCAGCCATTGCCGCCCAGGCGCGCCTGGCCGGTTTCCAGGGCGCGCAGCACACGTGGTTCGCGGGCGCATGGACGGGCTATGGTTTCCACGAGGACGGCTTGAAGTCGGGCCTGGCCGTGGCGCAAATACTCAATGGCATGGCGGCGGCGGAGCTCGGCCATGCCGCGTGATCCATCGCAGCCGCTCCAGCCGCAGCCCCAGCTGTGCCTGGGACAGGTGCGCCATGCGCGGCTGCGCCCACGCGCCCATGCTTTTGCTTACGGCATGTTTTATCTGCGCCTGCCCTTGCGCAGCATGGGCGCGCGCGACTTTCCTGCCCGGCTGATGTCGCGCAACGGCGCCAATGTGCTGTCCTTCCGCGACAGCGACCATGGCGATGGCGCGACGCCGCTGCTGGACTGGATCGATGGCTTGCTGCGTGAACATGGCGTGACGGATGCGGGTGGTGAAATCTGGCTGCAAACCATGCCGCGCATGTTCGGCTATGTCTTCAATCCCGTCAGCTTCTGGTTTTGCCACCGCCCGGATGGCGCGCTGCGCGCCGTGGTCTGCGATGTGCGCAATACCTTCGGCGAGCGCCACCTGTACCTGCTCGAGCAGGGCGGCGCCATCGCATATGGCAGCGAGTTGCGCGCCAATAAAATTTTCCATGTCTCGCCATTTTGCAAGGTGGAAGGAAATTATCGTTTCCATTTCCTGCGCAACGGCGAGCAGGGACGTGAGCGCCACCTGGCCCGGGTCGACTATGACGACCTCGACGGTCCGCTGCTGCAGACGAGCTTGTCCGGCACGGCGCAGCCGCTGCGCGATGGCGCCATCGCCTGGGCGCTGCTGCGTTACCCCCTGATGACGTTAGGCGTGATGGCGCGCATCCATTGGCAAGCCTTGCGCCTGTGGCTGCGCCGCGTGCCGTTTTTCAGCAAACCCCTTCCACCACAAGAAAAGGTGTCCCGATGAGCTCCGATTCCCTGCCGACCGGTCTGCAGGCGCGCGCCTGCGTCCGTCCCGACCACACGGCCGATCACACGCACCTAGATGTGCCCGCCTCCGGGCGCGTGATCTTGCGCCTGTTGCAAAAATTGCAGCATGGCGCCCTGCGCCTGCGCACGCCTGACGGCAGTATCTTGCTGTACGGCGACGGCAGCCACCCTGTCACCCTGGATCTGCACAACTGGCGCTTGTGCTCGGCCGTGCTGCGCTCGGGCGACATCGGCTTTGCGGAAACGTTTATTGCCGGCGACTGGCGCACGGACAATCTGCCGGGCTTGATCGAGCTGATGATACGCAACCGCGCGCAGATCGAATCGCTGATCTACGGCAACTGGTGGGGCAACCTCGTCTACAAGCTGCGGCATTTGCTCAACCGCAATTCGCGGGCAGGCAGCAAAAAGAATATCCACGCCCATTACGACATCGGCAACGCCTTTTACCAGTTGTGGCTGGACCCGTCGATGACGTATTCGAGCGCGCTGTTCACCGAAGGCGCCAGCCTGGAGCAGGCGCAGGGAGCCAAATACCGGCGCATCGCCGATCAGCTGCAACTGCGGCCGGGCGCCAGGGTGCTGGAAATCGGTTGCGGCTGGGGCGGCTTTGCGGAAACGGCCGCGCGCAGCTACGGCGCCCACGTGACGGGCTTGACCTTGTCGACCGAACAGCTCGCTTATGCGCGCCAGCGCCTGCAGGATGCGGGGCTGGCGCAGCAGGCCGATTTGCAACTGTGCGATTACCGCGACAGCGCCGGCCAGTACGACGCCATCGCCTCGATCGAAATGTTCGAAGCCGTGGGGCAAAGCTACTGGCCCGGCTATTTCGAATGCGTGGCACGCAACCTGAAGCAGGGCGGACGCGCCTGTATCCAGACCATCGTCATTGCCGATGAACTGTTCGAGCGCTACAGCAAGAGCACGGATTTTATTCAACAGTACATTTTCCCGGGCGGCATGCTGCCTTCGCCGGCCGAGTTTCGCCGCGCCGCCGAGGCACAGGGCTTGCGCGTGGAAGACGCCTTCAGCTTTGGCCTCGATTACGCGGAAACCTTGCGCCAGTGGCGCGCCAGCTTCCTGGCCCAGCGCACGGCGCTGGAAAAGCAGGGTTTCGATGGCCGTTTCCTGCTGACCTGGGAGTTTTACCTCGCGTATTGCGAGGCCGCCTTCCAGGCGCACAACACGGATGTGATGCAATTTACCCTGATCAAGGACTGACCATGCGCCGCCTGCTTGCCACTATTGTGCTGTCATTGACCGTGTTGGGTGCCGCGGCTGCGCCGCCGGCCTTTATCGCTGCCGACGTGCCTGAAGCCCGGCTGGCGGGCGAGGGCGAATACACGTGGTTCGGCATGCGTATTTATCGGGCGCAACTGTGGGTGGGCCCGCAAGGCTACCAGGGCGCGGCGTCCGAAACGGCGCCGTTTGTGCTGGAATTGCGCTATGCGCGTGCGCTCGATGGCAAGAAGATCGCCGAAGCCAGTCATGAACAGATGCAAAAGTTGGGCGTGGGCACGGAAGCGCAGCGCCTGGCCTGGCTGTCCACCATGCAGCGAATCTTTCCTGACGTTAAGGAAGACCAGCGCATCGCGGGCGTCTACCGGGCCGGCATCGCGCCTGGCGTACGCTTTTATCTCGACGGCAAGGTGCTGGCTGACGTGACGGATGGCGATTTCGCGCGCGCCTTCTTTGCCATCTGGCTGTCGCCATCGACAACGGCACCGAAGCTGCGCGCGGCCTTGCTGCAGAGTGCGGCGCCGCTGCCATGAATGCCGTGGGCAGCGCCTTGAACTTGCCGGCCTTGTTCAGTTATGGCCTGTTCGGCTTGCCGCTGGCCATGCTGGCGCTACCCATCTATATATATGTCGCGCCGTTTTATGCGCAGCGCAGCAGCCTGGACCTGGCGCAGATCGGCGCCGTGCTGCTGGCGGCCCGCATCGCCGCCGCCTTCATCGATCCGGCCCTCGGTGCCTGGATGGCGCGTGGCGGGCGCAGCTATGCCGTATATGTCGGCGCCTCGCTGCCTTTGCTGCTGCTGGGCTTTGGCGCCCTGTTCCATCCACCGGCCATGCGGGAAACGGCGACCCTGGCCTGGTTCCTGGCTGCCTTGCTGCTCGTCTACACTGCCTATGGCCTGGCCGGCATCGCGCACCAGAGCTGGGGCGCGGCTCTGAGCCAGCTGCGCGCGCAGCGGGCGCGCGTGACGGCCGTGCGCGAAGGCTGCGGCTTGCTCGGCGTGATCCTGGCGGCGGGCCTCACTTCCTTGTTCGGCTATGACGGCTTGTCGCTGGCCTTTGCCGCCTGCCTGCTGGCCGCGGGCGCGCTGCTGCTGGCGCGCGCGCCGCGTCCCGCCTTGCGCAGTGCGGCAGAAGCGGTTTCCGGCAAGGGCTGGAAGCTGCCGTTTCGCCAGCGCGCGTTTCGCTGGCTGTTTGCCGTTTTGCTCGTCAATGGCGTGGCGGCCGCCATCCCCGCCACGCTGTTCCTGTTCTTTGCCACCGACTACCTGCGCCTGGGCCATTACGCTGGGCCGTTTCTGATCGTCTACTTTTGCGCGGCGGCCGCCTCGATGCCCGCGTGGGTGGCATTGGCGCGCCGCTTTGGCGAGGCGCGCGCCTGGGGCGGCGCCATGTTGCTGGCCGCGGCCGTGTTTGTCTGGGCGTATGGCCTGGGTGCGGGCGCCGCATGGGGCTTTGCCACGATCTGCCTGCTGTCGGGCCTGGCGCTGGGCGCCGACCTGGCCCTGCCGCCGGCCCTGCTGGCAGGGTTGATCGGCGCGGCTGGCCATGCCGGGCGGCACGAAGCCGCGTATTTCGGCTGGTGGAACTGGGGCGTGCAGATGAGCCTGGCGCTGGCGGCCGGCATCGCCTTGCCCCTGCTGGCCTGGCTCGGCTATGTGCCTGGCAACAGCGGCGACGGCTTGCCGGCCCTGGCTGCCGCCTATGCCTTGCTGCCCTGCGCCCTGAAACTGCTGGCGGCGCTGCTGCTGTGGCGCGCGCCTCTACAACATATATATAGTGAAACCGGGGAGTATCGACCATGCATCTGATGAAATATTGCCGGCGCGGCATGACGGCGGCCGCCTTGCTGCTGGCGCTGACCGCCTGTTCCACGCCGCCCACGCCGGCCATGTACGCGCAGGAAACACCCAAGCTCGATTTGCAGCAGTACTTCAACGGCACGCTCGACGCCCATGGCATCTTCCAGGACCGCTCCGGCAAGGTGGTCAAGCGCTTCACCGTCGTGATGCGGGCCAGCTGGGTGGGCGAGATTGGCACCCTGGACGAGGATTTCACGTATTCGGACGGCAGCAAACAACGGCGCGTGTGGACTTTGCGCAAGACGGCGCCCGGGCGCTTCATCGGCACAGCGCCCGACGTGATCGGAGAAGCCGTCGGCGAAGTGGCCGGCAATGCGCTGCGCTGGCAATACGTGCTGGCGCTGCCCGTCGACGGCACGGTCTACCACGTCGACTTCGAGGACTGGATGTTCCTGATGGATGACAAGGTCATGCTGAACCGCGCCGCCATGAGCAAGTTCGGCTTCAGCCTGGGCGCCGTCACTTTGTCGTTCAGCAAGCGTCCGCAGGCGGCCCCATGAATCGCAAGATCACGAGCTGGGCAGGCAAGCATGTGTGGATCATCGGCGCTTCCAGCGGCATCGGCGCCGCGTGCGCCACCTTGCTGCTGGAACAGGGCGCGAGCGTAGCCTTGTCAGCGCGCCATCGCGCCAGTCTCGAGCGGCTGTGCGAGGGGCAGCCTCTGGCGCAGGCATTGCCGCTCGATATCACCGAGCACGCGCAGCTGCGCGCCGTCAGCGCGCAATTGCAGCAGCAGTGGACGCATATCGACTTGATACTGGTGGTCGCTGGCGGCTATCAGGCCATGCGCGCCGATAGCTTCGACCTCGAGGCGGCCCAGGATTTGCTGGCCCTGAATGTGGGCGGCGTCTTCAATTGCCTGGAGCAAGCCTTGCCGTGGTTGTTGCGCCAGGGCAGCGGCGGCATCGGCATCGTCGCCTCGGTGGCCGGTTATGGCGGTTTGCCCAAGGCGCTCGCGTATGGCGCCAGCAAGGCGGCGCTGATCAACCTGACGGAGTCGTTGTATCTGGACCTGCATCCACGCGGGATTGATGTGTATCAAATCAACCCCGGTTTTGTCGCCACGCCCTTGACGGCGGACAACGATTTCACGATGCCGGCCCTGATGACGGCGCAGGACGCGGCCGCCGCCATGCTCGACGGCATCGAGCGGGGCCAGTTCCACATCCACTTTCCCAAACGCTTTACCAACACTATGCGGCTGGCGCGGCTGTTGCCGTACCGCGCCTATTTCTGGTTGATTCGCAAGGTGACGGGCGTATGAGCGCAAGTATGCCGGACACGGAACGCGTGGCAGCGGCGCTGGCGCGCCTGGTGGCGTTTTACGAGCACCTGAGCCTGGAAAGCCTGGCCCAGCTGGGTGCCGTGTATGCGCCAGACGCCCACTTCAAGGACCCGTTCAACGAGGTGGTGGGGCATGCCGCCATCCTGGCCATCTTCGAGCACATGTTCGTGCAAGTCGATGCGCCCCGGTTTGTCGTGCTGGAAAGCGTGGGGCAGGGGCAGCAAGCGTTCCTGACGTGGGAGTTTCGCTTCCGCATGAAACGGTTGGTATCTGGCGAACAGTGCATTCGTGGCGCAACCCATGTGCGCTTTGATGCGCAGGGAAGGGTGGTCGTGCACCGCGACTATTGGGATGCAGCGGAAGAATTGTATGAAAAACTGCCCTTGCTGGGCGGTTTCATGCGCCTGCTGCGGCGCGCAAGCCAGCGCTAAGGTGGTTTCTTGATACTTTTAAGAAAAAAATGCAAAAAAGAAGAAGTAAATAGCGTGGAATCGGGCCGCTAAAAACTTGATTTCGGTCAAAGTGTCGTTTTTTAGACACAAATATGCCAAAATATTGAGAAGGCAACATTGTAAGAAATTGTTTCAAGTGATGTGCAATTTACAAGCAAGAGTCGACCTCATCCGTTCCAATCGACGTATGGAAGCATTATCTGAAAAACATGGAAAACATTTCTATGTGAGCAATTTAAATTACCGGAAAGTCAGTAATTGTGTTGATACTCTGCCTATTTTTTTGACGCGCGCGCCGACGTCGAAAATGGTGCCTACGCCCCTGAATAATGCGGCAACGCACCAAAAACGGGCGCATCAATTCCCATTTTTGTGCGTTCGGCAGCAAAGATTGGCGATGCCGTGTATGCTTCGTTCCGTTTATCCATTATCACCTGACAAATTGTGCGCTTTGTCGCGTAAATCTTGGACGGCAAATGACGGGTAAAGCACGTTGACGTTTTAATCACTCGCCTGATACTGTTGCACTAATACAACGGGTGTCGACAAGGCATGCGCTATGATGGAATGGTCAATCAGGCCAATGCATTGGTTGGCAAGGGGCACTGGCTCTGTCGCGTAGTACGGTTGGCGATGGTCGGGATGCCTGAAAAAGCCCTCGGCCTGGTACCGGAAGTAACATGTTGGAACTTGATGGAATGTGAAACGGTCGTTATAGTGCCGCTTCCGGTGCCGTTTGAGCACCGAACCGGCGCACGAATGACGGTCGTTATGCAGCCTTCAAGCTTATCGGTGCAATAGCGTGCCGATACCGATATGAATGTTCCCCTGACCGGAACAGCAATGTGGCAGGTGGAGACCTTGCCCTCACTCATAAAAAGCGCTCTGCTAGAGCGCAGCTCGAGATGCATAGGCTGTATTACTTTTTGCTTCAAAAATTAAAGGAAATCGCAATGAAAAAAACTCTGATCACCCTGGCAGTTCTGGCAGCAGCCACTGGCGTAGCCCAAGCTCAATCGAGCGTTGTCATCTACGGTACCGTTGACGCTGGTTTCGTCAGCGAGCGCGGCGGTGTTAACGGCAACGTTAACAAACTGGACAGCGGCATTGCTTCGGCTTCCCGTCTGGGCTTCAAAGGCACCGAAGATCTGGGCAGCGGCCTGTCGGCACTGTTCGTTCTGGAATCGGGTTTCAACGTTGACAGCGGTACGCAAGACGTTGGCGGCTCCCTGTTCAATCGCCAAGCTTACGTTGGCCTGAGCAGCAAAACGACCGGTACGCTGACCCTGGGTCGTCAATACAGCCCTTGGTACAACACCCTGTCGAAAGTTGCTGATCCATTCGCAGCTGGCTACGCTGGTTCCGCTAAGAACTTGTTCCCAGCAAAAACGCTGACCCGCACCAGCAACACCGTGCTGTACTCGTCGCCAAACTTCAACGGCTTTGACGCTGACGTGGCTTACACCTTCGGCGAAAACGCTGATTCGAACAAAATCGGCCGTCAAATTGGCGCGTCGGCTGGCTACTCGAACGGTCCTTTGAACGCTCGTATCGCTTACAACACCACCAGCAACGACACCGCAACGACCGAAACCGGCAGCGCTCGTAACTGGTTGCTGGCAGCTAACTACGACTTCGCAGTTGCTAAAGCTTACGTCGCATACGGCGTGAACAAAGGTAACAACAGCGGTATTGCAAACAACGCGTCGCAAAATCCAAACGGCACGTTTACGACCCGTAACTCGTTCAACTACAACACCGCTGCTTACAGCAACGACAGCAACAACATCCTGGTTGGCGCTACTGTACCTGTTGGCCCAGCTGGCACCGTAATGGCTTCGTTCATCCGCACGAACGACAAAGCTGCTACGAACGCTGATGCTGATCAATGGGCACTGGGTTACTCGTACGCTCTGTCGAAGCGTACCAGCACCTACGCTTCGTACGCTAAAATCAAGAACAAAAACAACGCTGGTTACACTGTTGGCAACAACAGCAACATCGGTACGGGCGACAAAGCCTTCAACGTTGGCGTTCGCCACTCGTTCTAATATTCGCGCAAGCGAAGCTTAGTACCGCTGCCAGCATCCCTTCGGGGATGCTGATAAGCAAGGAAACGCGTCTCCAGGCTAGTCCTGGCGGCGCGTTTTTGCATTGGCGGCGCCAGTTATAATGGCGCCGTTACTCAAGTAAAGGAATGCCATGTATTCATACACATCGCCGCGCCTGGCCGCCATGTTGGCCGCGCTGCTGCTCGCTGGCGCCACGGGTGCCGCTGTCGCTGCCGTCAAGGGCAAGAAGCCGGCCGGACTGGAGCGCTACGGCGTGGCCGTCTACTCCGACCTGTGCCTGCAAAAGGATAGCGGCGAAATCGGCGGCCAGCGCGTCACCCTGCACCGCTTTGCCGAGGCTGATTCCGTCATCTATGAATTCACGGCAGGCGCGCTGAGCTGGCCCATCGTGGCCAACGACGTCAACCTGGATGCCGCCACAGGCGTTTTCGACTTCACCATCGCCGGTGCCGACAGCGAAGAGCGCACCATCGTCGGCAAGTTTTCCAAGGATGGGCAGACCCTGACCCTGGAAGGCGATTATTGCGGCGGCAACGTGCGCATGCCGATGAAACTGAGCCGCGTGCGTGATTTTGGCCGTCCCCTGAAGCATTGCACGCCATGCCCGCCGATGCCGGAAGCGCCGGCCGAGCCAGTGCCTGCCGAGGAAAGCGCGCCAGCGCCCGCCGCCTGAGCGATTGCTGCTGTCAAAAAGAAAAGGCTATGTCACCATTAGATGTGGGAATGCGCCCAAAGTTGCTTTCAATAATGTTTCCGGTGAGCGGATGCGCCTGGCGTCGAGTATCCAGCGCCATCCCAGATAGTTCGGCAGGTAGCGCGTCGCCACGCCGTGAAACGGCCCCATCCATTGTCGCAAACGGCTGTGATAGGCGTTGACGTTCTGCACGTGGGCGGCGCCCTGCACGCGGATGCCGGCGCGCAAATTGACGGCCTGGTGGCTGATCCCCGCTTCCCTGGCAAAAGCCCGATAGGCGGCATGGCCGTCGGTGACCAGCAGCACATCCTTGTCGATCATGGGCAACAAACAGTGGTGCAACTGCGCTTTGGTTAGCGCTCCTTTTCCCGTGACGAAATCGAGGGTCTGTCCCGTGCGGTCGCGCGCCACCAGGATGCAGACCTGTTCGTTCGATATGCCGCGTTTATGGGCATGGCCGCCCCGGCGCCGGGGCGGACGCGTCATCTGCCGCGCTCCCTTTTCCGATTCCAGCAGATATAACTCGTCTGCCTCGGCGATGCCGTGCAGGCCATGCGGCCGGTCCGTCTTGGCCAGCGATAAAAACCGGTGGCGCCAGCGAAACGTGGTGTTGCGATGCACTCCTAATTGACTGGCCGCCTTGCGCACGGAATCCGATGCCAGCAGGCAATCGGCATAGGCGAGCCACAACGATTTATGGCGCAAGCGGGCCAGCGGCGTGCCGGTGAGCGCATTGAAGGTGCGTCCGCATGGCACGCAGCGGTAGCGCTGCAAGCCGTGCGCATGGCCATGTCGGTGCAAGTGAGGCGAGTGGCAGGCGGGACAGGCCAATCGCGGCTGCGCCACATTTTCCAGCAGCGCGACGGTCGCGTCGTGTGGCGCGCTGCCACGCAGCAGGGCAATGCCTGCTTGCCGCTGGCGCTGGCTCAACTGAGCAAACTGCGCAATCAAGGTGATCCATTCGGCTGGCCGCATGATCTACTCCCTGTGTGATTGATATGCAGAGTCAGACAGCACGGCCAAGGGAAAATTCCGGCATTCCCCTACTTGCCGATGACAGAGCCAAAGAAAAAGGCCCGGTATCGACCGGGCCTTTGTTATTTGCAGCGTTGCAAGGAGCTTATTTGGCCGCCTGCGCTTTTTCCGCCGTGGCGCGGATGGTGGCCAAGGTCGCGTTCGGCGTGATCAGGTTGCCGTCGTAGCGCAGCTCGATCAGGGCCGGCAAGTTGTGCGCTTTGGCGTGCGCCAGCGCCCGTTGCAGGGCAGGGGCGAACTCTTCTGTCGTATTTACCACTTCGCCATGCGCGCCATACGCTTGCGCCAGCGCCGCGAAATCCGGGTTGTGCAGGGTCGTGCCCGACACGCGGCCCGGGTAGTCGCGCTCCTGGTGCATGCGGATGGTGCCGAACATCTGGTTATTGAAGACGATGATGACCACGCCCGCCTGGTATTGCACGGCGGTGGCCAGTTCCTGGCCATTCATCATGTATTCGCCGTCGCCGGCAAAGGTGATCACGGTGCGCTCCGGATGCACGATCTTGGCCGCCACGCCCGACGGCACGCCGTAGCCCATGGCGCCGTTGGTTGGCGCCAGCTGCGTGCGCATGCCGCCGTAGCGGTAGAAACGGTGGGCCCACGAAGCGTAGTTGCCGGCACCATTCGTCAGGATGGTGTCGGCCGGCACTTGCGCCATGATCTCCTGTGTCACTTGCCACAGGTCCAGCGGCGCCTGGCCATCCTGGAAGATGGGCGGCTGTTCCTGGTAGGCGGCCAGCTCGGCCTTGGCTTCGGCCGCAGTATGTTTCCATGCGGAAGCATCGACGGGGGCCATGGCGGCCAGCATGGCGCACACTTGCGGCATGCCGCTGTTAATCATCAGCTCGGCCTGGTAGACGCTGCCCAGTTCTTCGGCATCCGTATGGATGTGCACGAGGCGCTGGCGCGGCACGGGCGAGTCGAACAGGGTGTAGCCGCCCGTCGTCATTTCACCCAGGCGCGGGCCGATGGCGATCACCAGGTCGGCATTTTTCACGCGCGCGGCCAGTTTCGGATTGATGCCGATGCCGACGTCGCCGATGTAGTTTGGGTGTGCATTGTCGAGCAAGTCCTGGAAACGGAAGGCGCAGGCGACGGGCAGGTGGTTGCTTTCCGCGAACTGCTGCAGGTCGGCGCATGCTTGCGGCGTCCAGGTAGTGCCACCCAGCAAGACCAGCGGCTGCTTCGCGGTGGCCAGCATGTCGCGCAGCTGCTGCAATTGGGCGTCGGACGGCGCCGCTTGTACCGGTTGATAGGCGCGCGTGTCGGCGACGGTTGCCAGCGAGATCAGCATGTCTTCCGGCAGGGCCAGCACGACGGGGCCGGGGCGCCCGCTGGTGGCCACCTGGAAGGCGCGCGCCAGGTATTCGGGAATGCGTTCGGCGCGGTCGATCTGGGCCACCCATTTGGCCATCTGGCCGTACATGCGGCGGTAGTCGATTTCCTGGAACGCTTCGCGATCGACGAAATCGTTGCCCACCTGGCCGATGAACAGGATCATCGGGGTGGAATCCTGGTAGGCCGTGTGCACGCCGATCGAGGCGTTGGTGGCGCCCGGTCCGCGTGTGACGAAGCAGATGCCCGGCTTGCCCGTCAGCTTGCCGTAGGCTTCGGCCATGAAGGCGGCGCCGCCTTCCTGGCGGTTGATGATGAAGCGGATGCCCGAGTCGTGCAGGGCGTCGAGCACGTCCAGGTAGCTTTCGCCAGGCACGCCAAAAGCGGTGTCGACACCGTGGATCTGCAGGGCATCGACCAGGATCTGGCCGCCGGTACGGGGTTGTTGCGTCATGTTCGGCTCTTTATATTCTAGTGGGTGGCAAAGTAGTGGGACAAGCGGTGCGCATGCGCCTGCATGCAAGCAGCTTGCCTCATTCTATGTGAGCCGATTTGGCCCGGCTTTTGAAATGGCGACACCGAATTACACAATCCCCCGGCTGGTGCGGCGCGCTTTTGCAGAAATCTGCTGCGGCGCGGTACAATGGCGGGTGAAGCAGGCCAGACAGTCGCTGGCCGGCGCAGCAATGCGCTGGCGGGAGGAAGGTCCGGACTCCATAGAGCGGGGTGACGGTTAACGGCCGTCCGCTGAAAGCCGCAAGCGCAGTTAGCCCATGGTATAAGGCGAGGAATAGGGCCACAGAGACGAGCGTATTAAGTTACGGTGAAACGCGGTAACCTCCACCTGGTGCAATTTCAAATAGGCACGCGATGATGCTGCTCGCGGAGCGTGCGGGTAGAAAGCTTGAGCGCCCGAGTAATCTGGCGCCTAGAGGAATGACTGTCATAGCGCCGACCTGCAAGGGAAGGCGCCGTAACAAAATCCGGCCTATCGGCCTGCTTCACTTGAATTTCCGCTCTCTGGCTTGCCAGGGAGCATCTCGGCCGCAGCGCTTTGATCGCTGCGCGCCGCTCAAAAGCCCCCGCAACGGGGCTTTTTTTGTTTCTAAAAATAGAGTGGCGGAGATAAAGTTGTATAGACAACTTAAAGTGAGCAATTGGTTAAAGTTTCTTGGTTTTAATTAATTGCTGCATTGCAAAAATAGTTTTCCCACGTCAGGCCAGCCCCGGAAAACTGGGCCGGTACGCGCCACGGACGATTATTTTTTCTTTAAACCAAGTCTTTCGCGGTGCTTGATTGCTGTTGTGCCTGGATGACGAAACTATTGTCATGTGTCAACTAACTGTAAAAAATTCAATTTTTCGATTTCGTTTTTTTCGATGTTTACGGTAGGAAAACACATGTGTGCAGATGAGGTACCACATTCACTATCTTTCATAAGTATCTAATTTATCGATATATTTTTATTTGAGACTCCTTCAACGATATGCGCTAAGTCCTTAATTTCATTAATAAAATTCCTGTTTTGCCAATCGGAAACCGCTTGACCACTATCTTTGCTTCCTCTAAAGTGGGCAACTGTGTGAAAAAGTGTGTTTTTGTGGGAAATTTTCCCTTTTCATCGCGATGCGCAAGCGTCGCAACCCAAGCTCAAAAAAAGGTCTTTCGTGTTTCAAGGCGCGTCCGCAATCAATCTCGATGCCAAAGGCAGGATGTCTATCCCTGCCAAGCACCGTGACGCGCTGGCGATTCAATGCGAAGGCCGTTTGACCCTGACCAAACACCCCGATGGCTGCCTGCTGTTTTTCCCCCGTCCCGTGTGGGAAAGCCACCGCCAGCAAATCGCCGCCTGGCCCATGTCGGCGCGCGCCTGGCAGCGCATCTTCCTCGGCAACGCCGTCGACGTCGAGCTGGACTCGGCCGGCCGCGTGCTGATCTCGCCCGAATTGCGCAACGCCGTCGGGCTGGCGCGCGAAGTCATGATGATCGGCATGGGCAGCCACTTTGAAATATGGGATGCCGCCAAATTGGCCGACAAAGAACAGCAGGCGATCGATGCCGGCACCCCCGATGTACTTTCCAATTTTTCTTTCTAAGGCTCCGTAATGACACAACTCACGGTGCCGGAATTTCAGCATCGCACGGTGCTGCTCGATGAAGCGGTCGATGCCCTCGACCTGACGGGCGACCGCGCGCACGGCGTTTACGTCGATGGCACGTTTGGCCGCGGCGGCCATAGCCGCCTGATTTTGTCGCACCTGGCCGATGATGCGCGCCTGATCGGCTTCGACAAGGATTTGCAAGCTATTGCCACGGCCGAACAGATCGCCGACCCCCGTTTCCAGATCGTCCATGACAGCTTTGCCACCATGACGGCCAGTCTGGCCGAGCGCGGCGTGCAGCAGGTGGACGGCATTTTGCTCGACCTGGGCATCTCGTCGCCGCAGGTCGACGACGCGGCGCGCGGTTTCAGCTTCCGCAACGACGGACCGCTGGACATGCGCATGGATACCACGCGCGGCATCTCGGCGGCCGAATGGCTGGCCGTGGAAACCGAGCAGAATTTAGAGAAAGTGATACGCGATTATGGGGAAGAACGGTTTGCTTTTCAGATTGCAAAGGCGATTGTTGCTGGCCGGGCAGTCCAGCCAATTTCAAGCACACGACAGCTTGCCAGCATCGTGGCAGGCGCCGTCAAGACCCGCGAGAAGGGTAAGGACCCCGCTACCCGCACCTTTCAGGCCATACGCATTTTCATTAACAAAGAGCTCGAGGATCTCGAGATCGGTCTGAACCAGGCGTATGCCTGCCTGGCGCCTGGCGCGCGCATGGCCGTGATCAGTTTTCATTCGCTGGAAGACCGCATGGTCAAGCGCTTCTTCGCCTCGAAGGCGAACGTGGAGCAGCCTGACCGCCGCCTGCCGATCCGCGCGGTCGACTTGCCGCAGCCGGAAATGAAGCTGATTTCGAAAATGAAGCCGTCCGACGCCGAGATCGAGGGCAACCCCCGTTCGCGTTCGGCAGTGATGCGCGTGGCGCAGCGTTTGCCCATTCCAGTTAGTGGCGGCGCCCGATGACTGGCAAGCTGTGTGTCGTGCTGTCGGCCCTGCTGGTGTGCTGCGGCCTGTCGCTGGTGAACGCGCAGTATCAGTCGCGCCACCTGCTGATCGACCTGGAACGCGCGCAAGCGCTGTCGCGCCAGCTCGACATCGACTGGGCGCAACTGCAGCTGGACCAGTCCACTTTGGGCAAGCATGAACGCATCGAATCGATCGCGCGACGCGACCTGAGCATGACGCCGCTGACGGCGGCGCGTACGCAATACCTGACGGAGGGCGAATAATGAAGTTGGGCGGTAATAGCAACGGCCGGGTGGCGGCATCGAAAGGCGTGCCATTCTCGAAGAACCCCGTACTGGCGGTGCGTCTGCCCGTCTGGCGTTCGCGCGTCGTGCTGTTCCTGCTGTTCTTCGCTTTCGCCGGCCTGGGCGCGCGCGCCCTGTGGCTGCAGGGCGTGTCGACGCAGTTCCTGCAAAAGCAGGGCAAGGCGCGCTATGAGCGCACGCTGGAATTGCCGGCCACGCGCGGCAAGATCACCGACCGCAATGGCCAGGTGCTCGCTTCGTCCGTCCCCGTGAAAGCCATCTGGGCCATTCCCGACGACGTGCTGCAGGCGTCACCGGAAAAAATCAATGCGCTGGCCGGTCTGCTGGAAATGAACGTCAACGAATTGCGCAAGAAGCTCGATTCGGACCGCAGCTTCGTTTACCTGAAACGCCAGGTCGAGATGGACGTGGCCGACAAGATCTCCAAGCTGGGCATCGACGGCATCGACGAACGCAAGGAATACAAGCGCTTTTATCCACAGGGCGAAGTGATGACCCACGTGGTGGGCTTTACCAACGTGGAAGACGTGGGCCAGGAAAGCATGGAACTGGCGCAGCAGAAGACCCTCGTCGGCACTACCGGCAGCCGCCGCGTGATCAAGGATCGCCTGGGCCACATCGTCGAAGACATCGGCTTCATCCACGAACCGCATGACGGCAAGGACCTGACCCTGTCCGTCGACAGCAAGATCCAGTACATCGCCTTCACGCAGTTGAAGGAAGCGGTGGAGAAATTCAACGCCAAGGCCGGCGGCGCCGTGGTGCTCGACGTGCACACGGGCGAAGTGCTGGCCCTGGCCAATTACCCGAGCTACGACCCGAACGACCGCCGCAAGCTCACGGGCCAGCAGCTGCGCAACCGCGTCATGACCGATACCTTTGAACCCGGTTCGACCCTGAAACCGATCACGGTCTCGCTGGCGCTCGACACGGGCCGGGTCAAGCCGGGCACCCTGATCGACACGGGCCCGGGCCGCTACACCATCGCCGACCGCACGATTACCGACACCAAGCCGCACGGCGTGATCAATGTCTCCGAAATCATCGAGATGTCGTCGAACATCGGCACCTCGAAGATCGCGCTGGGCATGCCGTCGCAGGAAATGTGGGAAATGTTTACCAAGGTGGGCTTCGGCCAGCAGCCGAAATGGGGCTTCCCCGGCGCCGTGGCCGGCCGTGTGCGTCCGTATAAATCGTGGCGCCCGGTGGAACAGGCGACCATGAGCTACGGTAACGGCATTTCCGTCTCGCTGATCCAGCTGGCGCGCTCCTACATGATGTTCGCGCGCGACGGCGACACGATTCCCCTGTCGTTCCAGAAGGTCAATGAACTGCCCGTGGGCCAGCAAGTGATCAAACCGAAGACGGCCGCCGAAATGCGCGCCATGCTCGAACTGGTCGTCTCCGGCGCACACGGCTCGGCCAAGCGCGCCCAGGTTGCCGGTTACCGCGTGGGTGGCAAGACGGGTACCGCCTATAAAGTGGAAAACGGCCGCTATGCGATGCCGCGCAAATACATCGGCTCTTTTGTGGGCATGGTGCCGATGTCGGCGCCGCGCTTCATCATTGCCGTGATGATCGATGAACCGACCGGCCCCGCCCACTATGGCGGCCAGGTTGCCGCTCCCGCTTTCGCGGCGATTGCGACCAACGCGCTGCGCGCGATGAACGTACCGCCCGATTCCTCCGTTACCGAAATCGTGGTCCCGGCCAACGCCGGCCCGGAGGCCATGTGAAGTCACTCATGACCATACAAGACATCAGTTTGTGGATCAAAACGGCTGCCCCGTCTGGGCAGCTGACGTCCGATTCGCGCCGCGTGCAGCGCGGCGACGTGTTTTTCGCCTATGCGGGCGCCACCGATTTCATCGCCGCCGCCATCGCGCAGGGCGCCGCCGCCATCGTGCATGACGCTGTGGAATGGAACGCCGCATGGAGCCAAGTGCCGCACCTGCTGGTCAGCGACCTGAAACGCCTGGCCGGCCCCGTGGCGCATGCTTTTTATGGCATGCCCGACAGCGCCATGTTCAGCGCCGGCGTGACGGGCACGAATGGCAAGACCTCGTGCGCGCTGTGGCTGGCGCAAGCGCTGGCGCGCCTGGGCGTAACATCGTCCGTCATCGGGACGTTGGGCGTGGGCCTGTGCAAGCCGCGCGGCGCCATCGAATTCGACGTCACCGGTTACACGACGCCGGACGCCGTGCTGCTGGCGCGCAAACTGGCCGCCATGCGCGACGCAGGCGCCAAGGCCGTTGCCATCGAAGTGTCGTCGATTGGCCTGGACCAGGAACGCGCGGCCGGCATGCATTTCGACGTCGCCATGTTTACCAATCTGACGCGCGACCACCTCGACTACCATGGCGACATGGCGGCTTACGAGGCGGCCAAAGTCAAGCTGTTCGACTGGCCCGGCCTGAAAACGGCCGTCATCAACCTGGACGACCCCATGGGCCTGCGCCTGGTGCGCCACGTGGATGGCAAGCTGTCCGGCGAATATCCGGTCATCGGCTACACCTTGCAGGATGCGACGGCCTTGCCCGACTTGCCGGGTGTGCTGATGCTGCGCGCCAGCCAGTTCCGCAGCCGCAATGCCGGCACCGACTTCCATCTGGAATGCGCGCTTGGTGTGGCGCTGGTCAAGACGCAACTGGTGGGGCACTTCAATATCAGCAACGCGCTGGCCGTGCTGGGTGCCTTGCTGGCGCACGGCACCGGCCTGCGCGCGGCCATCGACGGCATCGAATCGCTGCAGCCGGCCCCGGGCCGCATGCAGCAGGTGGGCGGCCAGGAAGCGCCGATGGTCGTCATCGATTACGCGCATACGCCTGACGCATTGGAAAAAACCCTGGCCGCCTTGCGCCAGGTGGCGCAGGAACGGGGCGGCCAGCTGTGGTGCGTGTTCGGCTGCGGCGGCGACCGCGATCCGGGCAAGCGTCCGCAGATGGGCGCCATCGCGCAGCTGGCCGATCACGTGCTCGTCACCAGCGACAATCCGCGCAGCGAAGATCCGCACGCCATTATCGCGCAGATCGTCGCCGGCATGCGCGCAGACGGCCCGCAGCCGCAAGCCATCGAAGACCGTGCCGCCGCCATCCTGTCGGCCATCAAGCACGCGGCCAAGCCGGACGTGATCCTGTTGGCGGGCAAGGGCCATGAGCCGTACCAGGAAATCAAGGGCAAGAAACTGCCGTTCTCCGACGCCGACCATGCGCAGCTGGCCCTGTCCGCGCGCCTGACGATGATGAGGACGAACTGATGGATCGCCTCATGCACGCAAGCCTGACGGAACTGATGCCATCGCTGCAAGGTGCGCAGCTGACGGGCGACGCCGTTTTTGACGGCGTGTCCACCGACAGCCGCAGCGCCCCAGCCGGCTCGCTGTTCGTCGCCCTGCGCGGCGAGAGTTTCGACGCCCACGACTTCCTCGACCAGGTGGCCGCGCGCGGCGTCGCCGCCGTGGTGGTCGAGCGCCTGCCTGATGGCTGGGACAGCGGCAAGGTGCCGGCCATCGTGGTGGCCGATACACTGGCCGCGCTGGGCCGCATCGCCAACCACTGGCGCGGCCGCTTCAATGTACCCGTCATCGGCGTCACTGGCAGCAATGGCAAGACCACCGTCAAGGAAATGATTTCGGCCATCCTGGCGGCGGCCTTCGGCGAAGAAGCGCGCCTGGCTACGCGCGGCAACTTGAATAACGAGATCGGCGTGCCACTGACCCTGTTCCGCCTGAGCGAGCAGCACAAGGCGGCCGTCATCGAGATGGGCATGAACCATCCGGGAGAAATTGCCCGCCTTGCCGCGATTGCCGCGCCGACCCTGGCGATGGTCAACAACGCGCAGCGCGAACACCAGGAATTCATGCATACGGTGGAAGCCGTGGCGCGCGAGAACGGCGCCGCGCTGGCGGCCCTGGCAGACGACGGCGTGGCCGTCTTCCCGCATGGCGACGAATTCACGCCACTGTGGCGCGAACTGGCCGGTGCACGCGCCGCCATCACCTTCGGCCTGTCGAAAGAGGCCGACGTCAGCTGCACGCACCGCGCGGCCGAGGATTTTGGCAGCGACCTGTTCGTCAGCGTGCGCGCACGGGACGGCAGTCTGCGCCAGTTCTTTGTCGGCTTGCAGGCGGCCGGTGAACACAATGTACGCAATGCGCTGGCGGCCGTGGCATGCGCCGTTGGCGCCGGCATCGCGCCGGAACATATCAAGCAGGGCCTGGAGGCGTTTTCTCCAGTGAATGGCCGCCTGCAGAAAAAACGTGCCACCAATGGCGCCACCATCATCGACGACACGTATAACGCCAATCCGGATTCGGCGCGCGCGGCCATCGATGTGCTGGCGCAGGCCGCGGCACCACGCATCCTGGTGCTGGGCGAGATGGGCGAAGTCGGCACGCAGGGGCAGCAGTTCCACGAAGAGATCGGCGCCTACGCCGCCGCCAAAGGCATCGAACACGTGCTGGCGACGGGCGGCCTGGCGCGCCATCTGGTCAATCCGGCGCAAGCTGCCGCGAGCCAGGAATCGGGCACGGTCGTGGAGTATTTCGAACAGTTCGACGGTTTGCTGGCGGCGCTCGATGCGCATTTGTCCGGCCGTTCGGATGCAACAGTATTAATCAAGGGCTCCCGTTTCATGAAGATGGAACGGGCCGTGCAGCATTTGATTGGTTCAAACAACAATAACAAGGAAGCTCACTAATCATGCTGCTCTGGCTCGCTCATTATTTCCAGGACGACATTGGCCCATTGCGGGTCTTTAACTTCATCACGTTCCGCGCCGTCTTCGCCACCTTGACGGCGATTTTGATCGGCCTGTGCGCCGGTCCCGCCGTGATCCGCATGCTCACGCGCATGAAGGTCGGCCAGGCTGTGCGTACGGACGGCCCGCAAACGCATCTGAAAAAACACGGCACGCCCACCATGGGCGGTGTGCTGATCCTCATCGCCATCGGCATTTCCACCCTGCTGTGGGCCGACCTGTCGAACCGCTTCATCTGGCCGGTCTTGATCGTCACCCTGGGCTTTGGCGCCGTCGGCTGGGCCGACGACTACCGCAAGGTGGTGCACCAGGATCCGGAAGGCATGCGCTCGCGCGAAAAATACTTCTGGCAGTCGCTGATCGGCATCGTCGCCGCGTTTTACCTGGCGTTTTCCGTCTCCGTGTCGGAACCCGACGCGGGCCACGTGTGGAATCTGATCTACGCCTGGGTGCAGTCGGGCTTCGCCATGGACCTGCCGCCGAAGGCCGATCTGATCGTTCCGTTCTTCAAGACTATCAGCTATCCACTGGGCGTGTGGGGCTTCATCGCGCTGACCTATTGCGTCATCGTCGGCACCAGCAACGCCGTCAATTTTACCGACGGTCTCGATGGCCTGGCCATCATGCCGACCGTGATGGTCGGCACGGCCCTGGGCCTGTTCGCCTACCTGACCGGTAACGCCACCTATGCGCGCTACCTGTTCATTCCGCACATTCCGGGCGCCGGCGAACTGGTGATCTTCTGCGGCGCGCTGGCCGGTTCCGGCCTGGCCTTCCTCTGGTATAACACGCACCCCGCGAAAGTGTTCATGGGCGACGTGGGCGCGCTGGCACTGGGCGGCGCATTGGGCACCATCGCCGTCATCGTGCGCCAGGAAATCGTCCTGTTCATCATGGGCGGCATCTTCGTCGTCGAAACGCTGTCCGTGATCATCCAGGTCGTCTGGTTCAAGTACACCAAGAAGCGCTATGGCGCCGGCCGCCGCGTCTTCCTGATGGCGCCATTGCATCACCATTTTGAACAAAAAGGCTGGAAAGAGACGCAGGTTGTCGTGCGTTTCTGGATCATCACCATGATGCTGGTGCTGCTCGGCCTGACCACCTTGAAGCTGCGCTGATGATGTACGACGCTAAAACCGCACTGGTACTGGGCCTCGGCGAATCGGGGCTGGCCATGGCCCTGTGGCTGGCCCGCAGCGGTGCGCTAGTCCGCGTGGCAGATACAAGGGAAACCCCTGAGCGCCTGGCCATGCTGCAGGCCGCCGTGCCGCAGGCACAGTTCATCGCCGGCGCCTTCACGGCCGACCTGCTCGATGGCGTCGATTTCGTCGCCGTCAGCCCTGGCCTGGCGCCGGGCCGCGAACTGGCGCACATTGCGCCGGCCGCTGCCGAAAAAAATATCCCCGTGTGGGGCGAGATCGAACTGTTCGCGCAGGCGCTGGCCGCGCTCAAGGCGGAACGCGGCTATGCACCGAAAGTCATCGCCATCACGGGCACGAATGGCAAGACGACCGTCACCAGCCTGGTAGGCCTGCTGTGCGAACGCGCGGGCCTGGCCACGCGCGTAGCCGGCAATATCAGCCCGGCCGCGCTCGACGTGCTGCGTGAAGTGCTTGATGCCGAGCCTGCGCCGCAGCCCGTGGATGCGGAAGCGGAAGCGGCCGAACCCGCCGCCAGTACCTTGCCGCAAGCGTGGATCCTGGAATTGTCCAGCTTCCAGTTGCACACGACGTTCAGCCTGCAGGCCGATGCGGCCACGGTCTTGAACCTGTCGCAGGATCACCTGGACTGGCACGGCGACATGGCCGCCTATGCTGCCGACAAGGCGCGCATCTTCGGCGACGAGACCGTGCGCATCCTGAACCGCGACGATGCGGCCGTCATGCACATGGCCGATCCGCTGACCGAGACGATCACCTTCGGCACGGGCGAACCGGTGGAAGTGGACAGCTTTGGCCTGGTCAATGAACGCGGCATCTTCTGGCTGGCGCAAGCCGTGCCCAGCGAAGAAGTGATCGAGAAAAAGCGCAAGAAGAACGATCCGGCGCCGGAACCGGTGCCGACGATGGCCAAGAAACTGATGCCGGCCGATGCGCTGAAAATCCGCGGCCAGCACAACGCCTCGAATGCGCTGGCGGCGCTGGCCCTGTGCCGCGCCATCGGCCTGCCGTTTGCGCCGCTGCTGCACGGTTTGCGCGAATACCAGGGCGAGCCGCACCGCGTGGAGCTGATCACGGCAGTCAATGAAGTCGAATACTACGACGACAGCAAGGGCACGAACGTGGGCGCGACAGTCGCGGCCCTGTTTGGCCTGGGCAAGGCGTTTGGTGGCGTGGAACAGCGTCTGGTGCTGATCGCCGGCGGCGACGGCAAGGGGCAGGATTTCTCGCCGCTGGCCGAACCCGTGTCGCGCTACGTGCGCGCCGTGGTGCTGATCGGCCGCGATGCGCCTGCGCTGCGCGCGGCCCTCGAGCCGGCCGGCGTGGACATCGTCGACTGCGCCACCTTGCCGGAAGCCGTCAAGTGCGCCAGCAGCCTGGCGCTGGCCGGCGATGCCGTGCTGCTGTCGCCCGCATGCGCGAGCCTGGACATGTTCAAGAACTATGCGCACCGCGCGCAGGTGTTTGTCGACGCCGTGCGCGACATCGCCCTGGAAAACGGACAGGATATCTGATGGCCTTCCAACTGCCCTTCAGCTTTGGTTCCGGCTCGGCTGCCAAGCCGCTGGATAGCCGCGCGCGGCAGTCGAAGATGATGGACTACGACAAGCCGCTGGTGTGGGTGGTCCTGCTGCTCATGTTGCTGGGCATGGTGATGGTGTATTCGGCGTCGATCTCGCTGTCGGATGCGCGCAAGTTCGCCGCCTACACGAACAATTATTTCGTCGTGCGCCAGGCGCTGTTCATCGGCGTGTCGGTGATCGCCGGCGCACTGGTGTTCCGCATTCCCGTCGCCACCTGGCAAAAGATGGCGCCGTGGCTGTTCATCGGCACCCTGGTGCTGCTGGTGATGGTGCTGATACCGGGCCTGGGCGTGTCGGTCAACGGCGGTCGCCGCTGGCTGAACCTGCCGGGCCTGCGGCCGCAGCCGTCCGAGCTGATGAAGGTGGTGATGGTGCTGTACGCGGCCGACTACACGGTGCGCAAGCAGGAATACATGCACAAGCTGACCAAGGGCTTCATGCCGATGGCGCTGGCCGTGAGCTTCGTCGGCCTGCTGCTGCTGATGGAGCCCGACCTGGGCGCCTTCGGCGTGATCGTCTGCATCGCCATGGGTATCCTGTTTCTGGGCGGCGTCAACGCCATCTGGTTCGGCGGCATCGGCGCCATGCTGACGGCGATCTTCGTCACCATCATCGCCTTGTCGAAATTCCGCCGCGAGCGGTTTTTTGCGTATCTCGACCCGTGGCAGGAAGACAATGCGCTGAACAAGGCTTACCAGCTGACGCACTCCCTGATCGCCTTCGGGCGCGGCGAACTGTTTGGCGTGGGCCTGGGCGGCAGCGTGGAAAAACTGCATTACCTGCCCGAAGCGCATACGGACTTCTTGCTGGCCGTGATCGGCGAGGAACTGGGCCTGGTTGGCGTGCTGATCGTGATCGGCATGTTCTACTGGATTATCAAGCGCGCGTTCGACATCGGCCGCCAGGCGATCGCCATCGACCAGACCTTTGCCGGCCTGACGGCGAAGGGCATCGCCATCTGGATCGGCGTGCAGACCTTCATCAACATGGGCGTGAACCTGGGCCTGCTGCCGACCAAGGGCTTGACCTTGCCTTTGATGAGTTATGGCGGCACGGGTGTACTGATTAACTGTATCGGCCTGGCGATTTTGCTGCGCATCGATTACGAAAACCGGATCCTTATGCGCGGAGGCCGGCTATGAACAACGTGACAAACTTGAAAACGACGAAAAGACTGATGATCATGGCGGCCGGCACCGGCGGCCATATCTTCCCGGGCCTGGCGATTGCGCAGACGATGCGCGCGCGCGGCTGGGAAGTGAGCTGGCTGGGCACGACCCATGGCATGGAACAGGACCTGGTGCCGAAGAGCGGCATTCCCATGGACGCCATTGCGTTCTCGGGCATGCGCGGCAAGGGTCTGGCGCACACGGTCAAGGGCGGCTTCAAGATGCTGGCCAGCTTCTTTGCCATCCGCCGCTTCATCGCGCGCCGCAAGCCGGACGTGGTGATGGGCATGGGCGGCTACGTCACCGTGCCGGGCGGCCTGATGGCGCGCCTGAAGGGCGTGCCGCTGGTGCTGGTCAATGCCGACGCGGCGCTGCTGTTGTCGAACAAGACCCTGGTGCCGCTGGCGCAGCAAGTGTGCTTTGGTTTCCCTGCCGATTTCGGCAGCGCCGCCGGCAAGGCCGTCGTCACGGGCAATCCCGTGCGCGCCGAGATCCTCGCCATGGCGCCGCCGGCGCTTCGCTTCGCGGGCCGCAGCGGACCGCTGCGCATCCTCGTGGTGGGCGGCAGCCTGGGCGCGAAAGCGCTGAACGACAATCTGCCTGCCGCGCTGGCGTTGATGCCGGAAGCCGAGCGTCCGCTGGTGACGCACCAGTCGGGCAAGAAGAATATCGACGCCCTGCATGCCGCGTATGCGCAGGCGGGCGTGCAAGCCAATGTGGTCGACTTCATCGACGACATAGCCAAGGCATATACCGAGGCCGACCTGGTGATTTGCCGCGCAGGCGCCATCACCCTGTCGGAATTGACGGCGGCCGGCGTGGCCAGCGTGCTCGTGCCGCTGGTGGCGTCGACCACGAGCCATCAGCGCGACAACGCGCAATGGATGGCAAAACAAGGCGCGGCGATTCATCTGCCGCAAACGGAAATGAGTGCGGCGTCGCTGAGCACATTGCTGGCGTCCTTGACGCGCGATACCTGCCAGCACATGGCGCAAGCGGCACTGGCAGCAGGCAAGCGCGACGCCAATGAGGCGATCGCACACGTATTGGAAAAACTGGCATGAGGTTAGCTCTGTGAAGCATAAAGTAAACAATATCCACTTTGTCGGCATTGGCGGCAGCGGCATGAGCGGCATCGCCGAAGTGCTGGTCAACCTCGGCTACAAGGTGTCTGGCTCCGACCTGGGCAGCAATGCGGCGACGCAGCGCCTGGCGAGCCTGGGCGCGACCGTCATGCTCGGCCACGCGGCCGAGAACATCGGCGACGCCGATGCGGTGGTGACGTCGGGCGCCGTCCCGCAAGACAATCCGGAAGTGGCGGCCGCGCGCGCGCGCAAGATCCCGCTGGTGCCGCGCGCCGTGATGCTTGGCGAGTTGATGCGCCTGAAACGCGGCATCGCGATTGCCGGCACCCACGGCAAGACGACGACCACCAGCCTGGTCGCCTCCGTACTGGCGCAAGGTGGTCTCGACCCGACTTTCGTCATCGGCGGCCGTTTGACCAGCGCCGGCGCGAACGCCAAGCTGGGCTCGGGCGACTATCTGGTGGCCGAAGCCGATGAATCGGATGCCTCGTTCCTGAACCTGACGCCGATGATCGAAGTGATCACGAATATCGACGCCGATCACATGGACACCTACGAGCACGATTTCGAAAAGCTCAAGCAGGCTTTCGTGCAGTTCACGCACCGCTTGCCGTTCTATGGCCGCGCCATGCTGTGCATCGACGATCCGCACGTGCGCGCCATCATCCCGTCCGTTACCAAGCCCGTCACCACCTACGGTTTCGCGGAAGACGCGCAAGTGCGCGCCATTAACGCGCGCGCCGTGGGCCTGGAAATGCATTTCACCGTGCTGCAGGAAGGCTACCCGGACCTCGACGTGGTATTGAACCAGCCCGGCATGCACAATGTGCAGAATGCCTGCTCGGCGATCGCCATCGCGCGCGAAATCGGTATCGCCGACAGCGCCACGCAGCAAGGCCTGGCCGAGTTCTCCGGTGTGGGCCGCCGCTTCACGCGCTACGGCGACGTGGCGCTGCCGAACGGCGGCAGCTTCGCGTTGGTCGATGATTTTGGCCACCATCCGGTGGAAACGGAAGTGACCCTGGCCGCCGCGCGCGCCGCCTATCCGGGCCGCCGCCTCGTGCTGGCGTTCCAGCCGCACCGCTACAGCCGCACGCGCGACCTGTTCGAGGATTTCGTGAAAGTGCTGGGCGCGCCCGATGTGCTGCTCTTGTCCGAAGTGTATGCGGCGGGCGAAGCGCCTATCGTTGCCGCCGACGGCCGCGCCCTGGCGCATGCGCTGCGCGCGCGCGGCAAGATCGAACCAATTTTCGTCGAGTCCATGAAGGACATGGCTGACACCATCATGAGCGTGGCGCGCGACGGCGACGTCGTGCTGACCATGGGCGCGGGCTCCATCAGCGGCATCCCGCAACAACTGACTACGTATCCATCCAACACTGTAAAGGCCTGATGTGAACCAAGCTTCAGCTATCGATGTAAAACAATTGGGCAAGGTCGGCGTCCTGTTCGGCGGCAGCTCGGCCGAGCGCGAAGTGTCGCTGATGTCCGGCACGGGCGTGCTGGCCGCGTTGACAAGCCGCGGCGTGGACGCGCACGCGTTCGACACGGGCGAACGCAGCCTGGCCGAACTGGCCGCTGAAAAATTCGACCGCGTCTTCATCGCGCTGCACGGCCGCTTCGGCGAAGACGGCAGCCTGCAGGGCGCGCTGGAGCAGCTGGGCATTCCCTACACGGGCAGCGGCGTGATGGCTTGCGCGGTGGGCATGGACAAGATTTACACCAAGATGATCTGGCTGATGCATCAACTGCCGACGCCGAAGTACGCGGTGCTCGATGACAGCTCCGACCTGGCCAAGGTCGCCGCGGAACTGGGCTTGCCGCTGATCGTCAAGCCGCCGCATGAAGGTTCGAGCATCGGCATCACCACGGTCAACGAGGCATCGGCCTTCCGGGCAGCCTACGACATCGCCGCCGGTCTCGATGATTCGGTGCTGGCCGAGGAATTCGTCAAGGGCCGCGAGTTCACCGTCGCGATCCTGGGCAAGGGCACCACGGCGCGCGCGCTGCCGCCGATCGAGATCGTCGCGCCGCAAGGCAATTACGATTACCAGAACAAGTACTTCACGGACGATACGCAGTATTTCTGCCCGCCGCAGCTGGACCCGGCGATCGTGGCGGAGATGGAACGCATCGCCGTGGCGGCCTACCGCGCTCTCGGCTGCGAAGGCTGGGGACGGGTGGACGTGCTGATGCGCGCGGCCGACAGCAAGCTGTTCCTGCTGGAAGTCAATACCTCGCCCGGCATGACGGGTCACTCGCTCGTGCCGATGGCGGCGCGCGCGGTGGGCATTAGCTATGAAGACCTGTGCCTGGAAATCGTCGCTGGCGCGCGTCTGAAAATGCACAAGGGACAGCACTGATATGTGGCATGACGCTAAAAGCCTCAATACGACTGCCAACGGCTTGCTGGCCGCGGTTCTGGTCGTGTGCGTGGCCGCCGGCGTCTGGTGGGTGTCGCAGCGTCCCATGTTCGACCTGCGCACGATCAAGGTGGAAAGCGCGGACGACAAGGGCCTGCGCCACGTGAATTACCTGACCCTGCGCAGCGGCACTTTGGGCCGCATCAAGGGCAATTTTTTCACGACCAACCTGGAAAGCGTGCGCGGCGTGTTCGAATCGGTGCCCTGGGTGCGCCGTGCGAGCGTGCGGCGCGAGTGGCCGAACCAGCTGATCGTGGCGCTGGAAGAACACGAAGCGCTGGGCACCTGGGGCGAGGATGGGCGTCTGCTGTCGGTCAAGGGCGACGTGTTTACGGCGAATGTGGCCGAAGCCGAAGACGACCATGAATTGCCTGCGTTTGCCGGTCCCGATGGCAGCGAAAAAGAAGTATTGGCCACCTATGTGCAGCTGGCAAAGTGGTTTGCGCCGCTGAAGATGGTGCCGGAAACCCTGTCGCTGTCGAGCCGCTATGCGTGGACCGTGAAACTGAATAACGGCATGAGCGTGGCGCTGGGACGCGAGCAGAATCATACGACCCTGAAGGCGCGCGTCGACCGGCTGGTGGGCATCTATCCGCAGTTGGCGAGCCGGCTGGAAAATATCGACACGATCGATATGCGCTACCAGAATGGCCTGGCGCTCAGTTCCGCCGGCCTGGTGATACCGGCCGAAGGCAAGGATGGCAAGCCAGTGATCAAGAAGAAAAACAGCAGTCCGATTAAAAAACCGGCTTAACCGAATACCCAATTAATTAATAGCCCAAAAAACTAGGCGAAAGAAATGACAAAAGACGCGAAAAACCTGATCGTCGGCCTCGACATCGGCACCTCGAAAGTGGTGGCGGTGGTAGCCGAAGTGATGTCCGACGGGCGCCACGAAGTGATCGGGCTGGGCCAGCACGAATCGAAGGGCCTGAAAAAGGGCGTGGTGGTCAATATCGAAGCCACGGTGGAGTCCATCCAGCGCGCGCTGGAAGAGGCCGAGCTGATGGCCGACTGCAAGATCCGCAATGTGTACGCGGGCATTGCGGGCAGCCATATCCGCAGCTTCAATTCCAGCGGCATGGTGGCCATCAAGGACAAGGAAGTGACGGCGACCGACGTGGCGCGCGTCATCGAGACGGCAAAAGCGGTTAACATTCCGACCGATCAGCAATTGCTGCACACGGTGCCGCAAGAGTTCATCGTCGACAGCCAGGAAGATGTGCGCGAGCCTATCGGCATGAGCGGCATCCGCCTGGAGGTGAAGGTGCATATCGTCACCGGCGCCGTGTCGGCGGTGCAGAACATCGTCAAGTGCGTGCGCCGCTGCGGCCTGGAAGTGTCGGACCTGATCCTGCAGCCGATGGCGTCCGCCGATGCAGTGCTCACGCCCGACGAGAAGGAACTGGGCGTGGTGCTGATCGACATCGGCGGCGGCACGACCGATGTGGCGGTATTCTCCGATGGCGCGATCCGCCATACGGCAGTCATTCCCATCGCCGGCGACCAGATCACCAACGACATCGCCATGGCCTTGCGCACCCCGACCGCGGAAGCGGAAGAAATCAAGATCCGCTATGGCGTGGCCAAGCAAGTCCTGGCCGACCCCGGCGAATCGCTGGAAGTGCCTGGCCTGGGCGACCGCGGCCCGCGCAACCTGTCGCGCCAGGCGCTGGCGGCAGTGATCGAGCCGCGTGTCGAAGAGCTGTTCGCCATGGTGCACCAGGTGGTGCGCGAATCCGGTTACGAAGGCGTGCTGTCCTCGGGCATCGTGCTCACGGGCGGCACGTCCATCATGCCCGGCATGGTGGAAATGGCGGAAGATATTTTCCTGAAACCGGCGCGCCTTGGCACGCCCGAGTATCGGGGCCAGCTGGCCGACGTGGTGCGCAGTCCGCGCTATGCCACGGTATTGGGCCTGCTGCTGGAAGCGAAGAAGCAATACCTGCGCGGCCACATCGTGACGCGTCAGGACGGCTCGGTGAAGGCAGTCTGGCAGCGCATGAAGGAATGGTTTTTAGGAAATTTTTAAGGGCATGATTTACGCCCGGCAGTACAGGTTTTTTAGCAGCATCGCAGGTACACACACATAACTTAATTTTATATTTAACCGCAGTTTTCAATCTCCAGTTCTCCTACCAATATGAGGCCTGGCGCTTGGAAACCGCATCTGATAGGAGCACATCATGGAGTTCGATATGGTCGATAACACAGCTTTAGGTACCGTCATCAAGGTCGTCGGCGTCGGCGGTGCGGGTGGCAATGCAGTCCAACACATGATCAACAAAGGCATGTCGGGCGTGGAATTCATTGCCGCCAACACCGACGCACAGGCCCTGTCGACATCGAAGGCCCACAACATCATCCAGATCGGCGATACCGGTCTGGGCGCAGGCATGAAGCCTGCCGTCGGCCGCCAGCTGGCCGAAGAGTCGCGCACGCGCATCGCCGATTCGCTGCGCGGTGCGCACATGGTCTTCATCGCCGCCGGCATGGGCGGCGGCACCGGTACGGGCGCCGCTCCCATCGTGGCCGAAGTGGCCAAGGAACTGGGCGCGCTGACGGTGGCCGTGGTCTCCAAGCCATTCTCGTACGAAGGCCAGAAGTGCATGGACATCGCCGACGAAGGCCTGGAGCAGCTGTCCCTGCACGTCGATTCGCTGATCATCATCCTCAATGAAAAACTGGAAGAGATCTACGAAGACGAAAGTATGCTGGAATGGATGCAGCACGCCGATGATGTGCTCAACAACGCGGTGGCCGGCATTGCCGAGATCATCAACGTGCCTGGCCATATCAACGTCGACTTCAACGACGTGAAAACCATCATGGGCGAGCAGGGCAAGGCCATGATGGGTACGGCGACGGCTTCCGGCGTCGACCGCGCGCGTATCGCCGCCGAACAGGCTGTCGCTTCGCCGCTGCTCGATGGCATCGATCTGTCCGGCGCGCGCGGCGTGCTGGTCAACGTCACGGCCAGCCGCGGCTTGAAAGGTAAAGAGATCAAGGAAGTCATGGCTGCCGTGCGCGCGTTTGCCGCGCCGGACGCGTCGATCGCGCAAGGTATCGCCTACGACGACGCCATGGGCGACGACATCCGCGTGACCGTGGTGGCCACGGGCCTGGGCCGCGCGAAGAAAAACATCCAGCTGGTACCGCAGCAAGTGCTGCGCACCGGTACCCACAACAGCCCGCTGACCCCGTCGGCTGCCATGGGTAGCGCGCAAGCGGCGACGACGACGGTTGGCGTGGCCACGCCGGCCGCCGGTTTCGACGGCATGAAGGCGCCTGCAGTATGGCGCCGCGAATCGGCTTCCGAGCAAGTGCGCGCGATGGAAAAGAATGGCATGGAGACGTATGACATTCCTGCTTTCCTGCGCAAGCAAGCCGATTAAGCGCAGTGAAAAAAGCCCATGGCGGCGTTGCATAGCCTTGCCGTACATTCGTACTGTCTTCGGCCATGCGCCTTGCCCTGAGCATTTTTCATGCGCTTCAATATGGAAAAGGTGATCTGATGTATGCAACGATGACGGCGGCCTGAGGGCCGCCGTTTTTTTTGCCGGCTTTTGACTTTTGACTTTGCCTTTCCGGCCATTTTCTGCACAAATACGGCAAGTCAGGCATACTATCGCGCAGTGTCGGCATCATGCCGGCAGAACCCTCAACCGACAGTACACAAGGAGTCAACATGACCATCAAGATCGGCGACACCCTGCCAGAAGGCACCCTGGCCGAATTCATCGAAAGCGAAACCGAAGGTTGCGCACTGGGCCCGAACACGTTCAACGTGCAAGACCTGGTGAAGGGCAAGAAGATCGCCATCTTCGGCCTGCCAGGCGCCTACACCCCAACCTGCTCCGCACAGCACGTGCCAGGCTACGTGCAGCACGCTGCCGACCTGAAAGCCAAGGGCGTCGATGAAATCTGGTGCATCTCCGTCAACGACGCGTTCGTGATGGGCGCCTGGGGCCGCGATCAGAAAGCCACCGGCGTCGTGCGCATGATGGCTGACGGCAATGCCGCTTACAGCAAGGCACTGGGCCTGGACGCCGATTTCTCCAAGCACGGCATGGGCACGCGCTCGCAGCGCTACTCGATGCTGGTCGACAATGGCGTCGTGACGCAATTGAACGTCGAGCAGGGCGGCAAGTTTGAAGTATCGAATGCCGAAACGCTGCTGGGCCAGCTGAAATAATCGTGGCGTAGGTCGGATTAGGCGCAAAGCGCCGTAATCCGACAATATTGTTGACGCCTTCGTGGTGTTGTCGGATTACGCGCTACGCGCTAATCCGACCTTGTATTATTCCCTTCATGCCGTTCGTGATATTGCGAACGGTATCGACCGCTGTCAAAATCTTGGTAGGCATATCAAGACCGGGTAACTGGATGCCGTATCCGCCCTTAGGCTCC
>NZ_JBFPNG010000066.1:0-231036 GCF_040815535.1 Massilia sp. LMS1-1-1.1
AGTTATGCCTGATGACCATAGCAAGTTGGTCCCACCCCTTCCCATCCCGAACAGGACCGTGAAACAACTTTGCGCCGATGATAGTGCTGCAACCAGTGTGAAAGTAGGTTATCGTCAGGCTTGTTATTCGCAGTAGAGAAAAACCCGTCAAGCAATTGGCGGGTTTTTTTTCGTCTGGTGGTTTGATACGCCGCGGTTGGTGTCGGATTACGCGCGTAGCGCTAATCCGACCTACGCTCATAGAACGCCGGGTAGGTCGGATTAGCGTAGCGTAATCCGACAACTCAGCAGCCAATGCAACAGACAAAAAAAGGCAGCGCTACGCGCTGCCTTTTACCCTTTTATTGACCGGCCACCGCCTGCGTGGCGCCGCTCCTGGCGACCCACTCGATCAGCGCATCGACAGCCGCGCGGCCGTTGCCGTTACCGACCAGGTCGCTATTGATCATGGCGACCACCACGCACAGCTGGTTGTTGGCGTCGGGGACATAGCCTGCGATGGCCACCACATTCTTCAATGTTCCCGTCTTGATGCGGGCCCGCGCGGCAGCCGGACTGTTCAACAGGCGCTTGCGCATGGTGCCGTCCAGCGCGACGATGGGCAGGCTGGACTGGAACTCGGGCGCCCACGGGCTTTGCTGCATGGCCTGCAGGACACCGGCCATTTGCGCAGGCGCAATGCGTCCCGTGCGCGACAAGCCGGAACCGTTGTCGACCAGCATGCCCTGGGTGTCGATCTGATGCCGCTGGAACCATTCCTGTATCACTTGCCGCGCACGCGTGGCCGTGTCTTCCGGCAGCGCCATGGCGACGGGGCGGCTACCCAGCCAGCCATCGCTTTGCAAGCTGCCCAGGCTCAGGAACAGGGTGCGGGCCAGGGTATTGTCGGACGTCTTGTTGATATCGCGTAGCACTTCCGGCAAGGCGCGCGCCACGTGGTCGGCCAGCATGCGCGTGCCGACCGGTTCGGCCGTCGGCGGCAAGCCTGTTGCCGGCGCTTCGCGCACCGTGCCCGTGATCGTGCCGCCCAGGCGTTTCCAGGTCGCACGGAACAAGCGGTCTGCGTAATCGTTGCGATCAAGCACATTGATGCTGGTAGCCTTGCTGCAATTTTGCGGGAAGGTGCCATGCAGTATCACTTGCAGCTTGCCGCTCGCATCGCGCCGGTATTCGGGCGGGCGCCAGCCGTCTTCCCATCTGGCGCAACTGCCCTTGATGAGTTTCATGTCACTCGTGATGCTGACGTTCTCGAGCGCCGGTTGCATCAGGATGCTCAATTGCCGCTCCGTCGAGTTCATATTGATATCGAGCAGATTGGTGTTCAGCAGCAAGGCATCGGGGATGACGTTGTAGCGGAACTCGGCCGATTCGTCGAACGGCGGCGCACCAATGTCGGGCCGGGCCGGCTGAAACAGCTGGCGGTCGAGGATCAGGTCGCCCTTGATTTTCACGATGCCTTGCGTGCGCAGGGTTTGCAGCATGTGCTCGAGTACGTCCGCATTGAAATCCGTGTCGGCGCCGCCGCGCAGGATCAAGTCGCCCTTCAGTACGCCATTGATGACGTCGGCGCTGGTGCGCAATTCCGTGCGGCCGCGAAAGATGGGCCCCAGCTGCTCCAGGCCCACGGCCGTCGTCACCAGTTTCATGGTGGAGGCCGGCTGCATGCTGCGCTCGGCCCCATGCGACAACACGGTGGTGTTGCCGCGCAAGACGATGGCGCCCATGGCGTCTTCGGGAATATTCGCGCTGCGCAACAGCAGGCTGACGGATTCGGGCAATTGCGCCTGGGCAGCCGACAGGCCAAGACCCGCCAACAGTGCCGCCATCAGAACAGGACGTAACATGGTGCTCCTTAGTGGAAAAAGACGTAGGCGACAAAGACGGCGGTGATCACGCCAGCCAGATCCGCGATCAGGCCGGCCGTGATGGCATAGCGCGTCTTGCGGATGCCCACCGAGCCGAAATACAGGGCCACGATATAGAAGGTGGTGTCGGCCGAGCCCTGGAAGACGCAAGCCAGGCGGCCGACGAAGGAGTCGACGCCGTAGGTATTCATGGCGTCGATCATCATGGCTTTCGAGCCGGAGCCGCTGAGCGGCTTCATCATGGCCGTCGGCAGCGCGGGCACGAAGTCCGTATTGATGCCCAGGTTGGCGAAGAACCAGTTCATGCCGCTCATCAGGAAATTGAACACGCCCGCGTTGCGGATGACGCTGATGGCCACCAGCATGCCGACCAGGTAGGGAATCACGGTGATCGAGGTCTGGATGCCACCTTTCGCCCCCTCGATGAAGGCGTCATATACGTTCACTTTCTTGCGCAGCGCGCCAATAATAAATATGGCGATCACGCTGATCAGCACCAGGTTGCTGACCACTTTCGAGACCAGCTCGATTTCCTGTTTCGTCAGGTATTGCGTGAAGTACCAGATCATGGCGACGATGGCGCTCGTCATGCCGCCCATCCAGCCCAGCACGACCCGGTTGAGCAAGTTGATGCGCTGCTTGATGGACACCGTGATGATGCCGACCATGGTGGCCACATAGGTGGCGATCATGCACGGGATAAAGATGTCGGACGGGTCGGCCGCGCCGAGGATGGAGCGCTGCGCCATGATGGCCAGCGGAATCAGGGTCAGGCCCGAGGTGTGCAGCACCAGAAACATGATTTGCGCATTCGTCGCCTCTTCCTTGTTCGGGTTCAAGGTTTGCAGGCTTTCCATGGCCTTCAAGCCGAACGGTGTGGCCGCATTGTCCAGGCCCAGCAGGTTGGCCGAGAAATTCATCACCATGTGGCCCGTGGCCGGATGGTCTTTCGGAATTTCCGGGAAGATGCGCGAAAAGAACGGTGCGATCACTTTCGCCAGCCAGCCGACGATGCCCGCCTTTTCGCCGATGTTCATGATGCCGAGCCACAAGGTCATCACACCCGCCAGCGGCAGGGCGATATCCATCACGCCCATACGCGCCGTCTCGAACGTGCCATCGATGATGCGCTTGAAGATATCGGTATCGCCGAGAAACAGCCACTGCAGCACTGCGGCCAGGAAGCCAACGAGGAAAAAGCCGGACCAGATGTAATTAAGTGCCATATGCGATCAGTTCTGTGTGTCGGGAGTGAAAAATGTCTGCAAACAAAGTATAGGGGCAGCCCGATACGAGTTGATGAAAGAATGCAGCAATCGCATGCCAAAAAGTTATAAGCTGGCAGCCTGTTTTCATTGGCGCCCCGCAGCGTGCCCGCGTAGTGTGGGGGATGCCTGTTGCTTACTGCTGTTCCTTACCCTTGTCTGCACTGGATTACTGATGATGTTTTTACGCAAAACCGCCTGCGCCGCCGGCCTGGCCCTGTTGACGCTTTTTACCGTACCGGCCCACGCCGCCGCCGATGCCCGCGCGAACAAGACCTTGCACCTGTTCCTCAGCACCAGCGAGACGGGCCTGGACCCGGCCGTGGCATCGGACCTGGCCAGCCTGAATTTGATGGAAAACATTTTCGATCCCTTGCTGCGCTATGACTACCTGGCGCGCCCTGTGCAGCTGCAGGGCAATACGGCGCGCGCCATGCCGACCGTGGAAGATGGCGGGCGCACCTATACCTTTCACTTACAGCCTGGCATTTTCTTTACGCCCGATCCCGCCTTCAAGGGCAAGCCGCGCGAAGTGACGGCGCAGGATTATGTCTACAGCCTGACGCGGCTGTATGACCCCAGCCTGAAGTCGCCGTGGCTGTTCCTTCTGGAAGACAAGCTGGTGGGCGATGCGGCCCTGAAAACAAAATTCAGTTACGACACGCCGATCGCCGGCTTGCAGGCGCTGGACAAATACACCTTGCGCATCCGCCTGAACGGCGTCGACCCGAACTTCCTGTTTTACCTGGCCATGCCGGCGACCGCTGTGGTGGCGCGCGAAGTGGCCGAAGCGTATCCGGCGGCAGGGCAGATCGGCAACCATCCCGTGGGCACGGGGCCGTTCCTGGTGAAGGAATGGAAACGCAGCGACAAGATCGTGCTGCAGGCCAATTCGACTTTCCGTGCCACCGTGTTCCATACGGAAACCAAGGCGCTGGCCGCCTTGCCCGTCGACGCGCGCGCCATCGCCACAGCGCTGGAAGGCAAGCAATTACCGCTGGTCGAACGCATCGAGGTGCGTATCGTCGAGGAATATCAATCGCGCATGCTGGGTTTTTTGAAAGGCGAGTTCGATTACCTGGAGCAAGTGCCGGAATCGATGACGGATATGGTGCTGGAAAACGGCGCGCTGAAACCGGCGCTGGCCGCCAAGGGCATGCAGCTGACGCGCTTTCCCGTGCTGCAGACGTATTACATGTGGATGAATATGGACGACCCCGTGCTGGGCGGCACGAGCAAGGACAAGCTGGCCCTGCGGCGTGCCATCGCCCTCAGCTACAACAGCCGCGAAGACATCGCGCTGCTGAAAAAGGGGCTGGCTTTGCCGGCCCAGTCGCCGTTGCCACCCAATGTGCTCGGTTACGACAAGAGCTACCGCAGCCCCGTCGGCTACGATCCGGCCCTGGCGCGCGCCCTGCTCGACCGCTTTGGCTACAAGGCGGGTCCAGATGGTTTCCGCACCCAGCCGGACGGCACGCCCTTGATCCTGACCATGCATACGGAGCCGAGCACGGTAGGACGCTTGCGCGACGAATTGTGGCGGCGTAACCTGAATGCCATCGGCGTGCGCGTGGAATTTAAAAGCGACAAGAAGACGGAAATCATCAAGGCCTCGCGTCTGGGCAAGGTGCAGATGTTCGAGACCAACTGGATCGCCGACTTCCCCGATGGTGATAACTTTATGCAATTGTTGTACGGTCCCAACAGTGGCCGCGCCAACTATGCCCGCTTCAACTTGCCCGATTACAATAAACGCTATGAGGAGGCGCGCCTGCTATCCGATACGCCGCGCCGACGCAGTCTGTACTTCGACCTGTTTCAGCTGATCCACGCTTACACGCCGTGGGTGCTGCTGACGCATCCCATCTCTGCCGACCTGCAGCAACCGTGGCTAAAAAACTACAGGCGCCACCCCGTGGAATTCACGTCCTGGCGCTATCTGGACGTGGATAAAGCCAAGGGTAGCCCCGCAGACAAGTGACCATGTCGCTGAAAAGGGCATTCATTCCAAAAAGTTATGGTTAGGAAAGCATTTTTCATTGGCTGGCCGCGGATGCATCGCGCTACTCTGAAAATGAAAACAAATAAAGTCATGCGCAATTGTCATAAAAAAATGTACCGCGAGACAGACGTTGCGACATATCTATACAGCCTGACTTGAGAACTCAAGTTTCGATTGCCCAACAAGGAGAAGACCTGTGAAATTGAAAAAGCTAGCGCAGTTGGTGGCATTGATGGGGGTGGTGGGGCCGGTCGTCGCACAGGAAGCGGCGCCGCCATCGATGCAACGGGTCGAAGTGACGGGCAGCAGCATCAAGCGGGTGGCCAAGGAAGGCGCGTTGCCCGTGCAAGTCATCACCTTTGACCAGATCGAAAAACAGGGCATTACGACGACCGAGCAACTGGTGCGCACCTTGTCAGCGAATGGCACGGGTGCCGATAACATGACTTCGGGCAATAACGTGTTTGGCGCCGATGCCGACAGGGTCAGCGGCGGCGCTTCGTTCGCCTCGCTGCGCGGCCTGGGACCGTCGAGCACGCTGGTGCTGTTGAATGGCCGCCGCATCGCCACGCATGGCGCCAGCGGCAAGTCGGTCGACCTGAACTCGATCCCGCTGGGCGCGATTTCGCGCGTGGAAATTCTCAAGGACGGCGCCTCGGCCATCTATGGCACGGACGCCATCGGCGGCGTGATCAATTTCATTCTGAAAACCAATTACAGCGGTGTGGAAGCGTCCGTCTCCACCAACGACACGCAAGCAGGCGGCGGCGCCACGCGCCGTGCCTCGCTCCTGGCCGGCACGGGTTCGCTCGAAAGCGACCGCTACAACATCATGGCCAGCCTGACCGTCGACAAGGCGCAGCAGCTCAATGGCCGCGACCGCTCTTTCGTCAACGGCTACCAGCCGGGCCGCGGCCTGTCGCCCGATACCACGGGCACGCCGTTTGCCAATCAGATGGCGGGTACCGGAACGGCGCTGGGCACCTCGTTCCAGCTGCCAGGCGATGCGAATAAATACCTGCAAGCCAATCCGCTGAGCTTCCAGGGCAAGTGCGACAGCATCGCCGGCATGTCGCAGTACCAGACGGCACTGTGGAAAGACGTGACCTCGCCGCTGCGCACCACGTATTCCTGCGCGTATGACTATGGCGCCGACTATGTGCTGCAATTCCCCGTCGAACGGGCCAATCTGTTGTCGCGCGGTACGTTCCAGCTGGCGCCCGACCACCGCATGTTTGTCGAAGTGCTCGGTTCGCGCACCAAGGCCACGGCCATTTTGACGCCGATGCAGGTGCAGGCGACTGTTGCCAACAAGAATTTGTATCCGGTCGGCGGCGCGTATTACCAGGACCTGTCGGCCTACATCCCCTCGTTCGACAGGACCAAGCCGATTTCCTACAAATGGCGCGCCAATGACGTGGGCAACCGCACGCAGGAAAACACCACCGACAATGCCCGCGTGCTGGTGGGCTTTGAAGGTAACTTTGGCAAGTGGGATTACAAGGCCGGCATTTCTCGCGCCGAAAGCAGCACCAAGACCAAGCTGACGGATGGCTATTCCTACACGGACAAGCTGTACGCGGCATTGGCCAGCGGCATCATCAATCCATGGGTGGGCGCCGGCCAGAGCCAGACGGAAGCGGCCAAGCAATTGATCGAATCGACCAAGTTCCGTGGCGACTTCCAGCACGGCAAGACGACCCTGACGCAGATCGACGGTTCCGTTTCGGGCGAGCTGTTCCAGCTGCCGGCCGGTGCCTTGGCCATGGCGGCCGGTTTTGACTTGCGCCGCGAAGGTTACAGCTTTGCGCAAGACGTCGATGCCACGCAGATTTTGCTGTCGCCAGGCAATGCCGCACTAAAAGATGCCAGCCGTACCGTCAAGGCCGTGTATGCCGAGCTGCTGGTGCCGGTCACGAAGGACCTGGAAATGCAACTGGCCATCCGCCGCGACGATTACAGCCTGGTGGGCGCGACGACGAATCCGAAATTGGCCTTCCGCTACCAGCCGACCGACTTCCTGCTGTTCCGTGGTTCGGCCAGCAAGGGTTTCCTCGCACCAAGCTTCCAGCAGCTGTATTCCGGTTCGCTGAGCCAGGAGTTGCCGAACGGCGTGATCGATCAGGAAGGCTGCGCCAAGCATCCGGGCGTGCCCGAGTACTGCGCCATCGACCGCCTCGACTACAGGACGGGCGGCAACACGAACCTGAAGCCGGAAACGTCGAAGCAGGGCAGCGTCGGTTTTGTCATTGAGCCATTCAAGGGCTATTCGGCCTCGTTCGACTACTGGGCCATCAATACCAAGGACCGCATCCTGAACCGCACGCCGCAAATCGTGCTTGCCAACTACCAGGCGCTGAACCAGTACATCCACCGCAATCCGGATGGCACCATCGAGTACGTGCAGGCGGGCTGGATCAATGCGGCAGGCAGCCGCGTGCGCGGCCTCGACGTGGGCTTGCGTGGCGAAGGCAAGATCCAGGACGCAAAATGGACGGCGACCCTGGATGGCACGTATATGGACAGCTTCAAGTTTGCGGAATACCAGGGCCAGGAATACCAGGAACTGGTTGGCAAGTTTTACACGCGCGATCTGTACCTGCGCTGGAAACACAATGCCAGCTTTGGCGTGTCGCGCGGCGACTGGAGCGGTTTGCTGATCCAGAGTTTTTCATCGGGCTACAAGGACCAGTTGCCGAACGGCGGCAAGGGGGCGCCGCCACCGGGCTTCAAGCCGGACGTGTCCAGCTACACCACGTATAACTTGTCGGGCACGTACACGGGCTTCAAAAATACGACGATTACCGTGGGCATCCAGAACTTGTTCGACCGCGATCCGCCATTCACCGCGCACAACGTGGATGAAGTGGTCGGCGCCGGCTGGGACCCGCGCGTGGCCGACCCACGCGGCCGTTCGCTGTCGTTCCAGCTGAAGTACAAGTTCATGTAAGGCAACCATGCCGGCGGCGATCCCGCTGGCGTGCTAACCTCGTGCGGCGGCGCCTGGCGTCGCCGTTTTTATTCCAGGAAAGGGTCGCATGTCCAGTCAGACCAATCTCAGCCGGCGCCGCTTCGGCGGCTTGCTGGCCGCCACTTTGGGGGCGGCAGGCACACCGGCGTGGGCGGCGGCCACGCAAGGGAAGGGCAAACGCATGCAACAGCAACACGCATTGATCAAGCCGGCGCGTTTGCGCCAGGGCGACCTGGTCGCCATCATCGCACCGGGCGGTTTTACGGATGAAGACGCCATCGCCAAGGCCGTGCGCAATATCGAATCGCTGGGATTGCGCGCCAGCCTGGGCGCCAATATCCGCGCCGTGCACGGCAATTATGCGGGCACGGTGCAGCAACGCCTCGACGACTTGCACGCGGCGTTCCGCGACCCGGACGTCAAGGCCGTGTGGGCCATCCGCGGCGGCTCCGGCTGCATTTCGCTGCTGGCGCTGCTCGATTACGCCTTGATCCGCGCCAACCCGAAAGTGCTGATCGGTTATTCCGACATCACGGCCCTGCACCTGGCCATCGCCCGCCAGACGGGTCTGGTGACCTTCCACGGCCCCGTGGCCTCGTCCACGTTTTCCGAGTACACGGTGACGCAGCTGCAAAACGTGCTGATGACGCCGCAAGAGCAGTACACGATCCCGATGGCGCTCGACAATCACCGCCGCGCGCAGACGCAGCCGAACTTTGCCATCCGCACCGTGCACGGCGGCCAGGCGACGGGGCGCTTGACGGGTGGCAACCTGTGCATGGTCAGCGCGCTGGCCGGCACGCCGTATGCGGCCGATTTCCGCCAGCATATTTTGTTCCTTGAAGAAATCAACGAAGTGCCCTACCGCATCGACCGCATGCTGTGCCAGCTCGACTTGTCCGTGGGGTTCAACAAGGCGGCGGCCTTGATGCTGGGCATCTTCGAGCATTGCGAGGCGGCCGAGGGCGATACCGCGCTGACCCTCGACGCCACCGTGGACCAGCATCTGCAGCCCTTGCGCGTGCCAGCCGTCAGCGGCTATTCGTTTGGCCACATCCGCCACCAGTTCACGCTACCGATGGGCATCCTCGCCACCCTGGATGCGGACCGGCAAACCTTGACCTTATTGGAGCCGGCCGTCTGTTAGCGTACGGTGCAGCGGGGCGATTGTCAGTATGCTAGTGTGAATGCAGGCGTGGCACGAGGCCGCGCCGCCTTCTTCACCGTACCCGACATGATCAACCGCCACGCCAGTACCTACATCCTCAGCCACCCGCTGGCCTTCGTGCTGCAGGTGCTGAAGGGTTTCCGCGCCAACCAGGGCTTGCTGCTGGCGGGCGCCGTCGCGTACTACTCGCTGCTGTCCATCGTGCCCCTGCTGATGCTGGTGGTGGTGGCCCTGTCGCACGTGATCGCGCAGGACGAATTGCTGCAAACCATAGGTCATTACCTGGAATGGCTGGTACCCGGGCAATCGAAAGCCATCGTGGCCGAGGTCGCGCATTTCCTCAACAACCGGGGCGTGATCGGCTGGCTCTTGCTGCTGACCATGCTGTTTTTCAGTTCCTTGGCGTTTACCGTGCTGGAAAACGCCATGAGCGTGATCTTCATCCACCGCGTGGCCATCCGCCGCCGCCATTTCCTCATTTCCGCCGTGCTGCCGTATTGCTACATCCTGTGCCTGGGTATCGGTATTTTGCTGATCACCCTGGTGGCGGGCAGCCTGCAAGTGATGGGGGAGGAAAGCGTGCGTTTCTTGCGCCACGACTGGGGCCTGGAAGGGGTATCGGGCGTGCTGCTGTATTTGCTGGGGCTGGCTGGCGAAATCCTCGTGCTCAGCTCGATCTACCTGGTCATGCCGGTGGGGCGATTATCGATTACGCATGCGTTGATCGGCGGCGTGACGGCGGCCCTGCTGTGGGAAATCGCGCGGCACGTGCTGGTCTGGTATTTCTCCACCTTGTCGCAGGTGAATATCGTGTATGGCTCGATGACGACGGCCATCGTCGTCATGTTCAGCCTGGAGATCGGCGCGACCTTGCTGCTGCTGGGCGCGCAAGTGATTTCCGAATACGAAAGAGTGGCCCGTGGCGGCGAAGAGGACAAGCCGCTGGCGCTAAGGACTTGATTTAAAAAGATTATTGCACCGCACAAAAAGCTGTGCTATACTCCGTTCAGTGATTGAGATTTGGCAGCAAATTATCTCACCATCCAGTTTCAGCGCGGCGACCGACAGGTGTAATGTCGATGGCGTGACAGTGCGAAGAAATGGATTTTGTAATTCCGGATACGATGGTCGATTTACACTTGGAGTCACCATGCAGATAGCATGGGAGTCCGAAAATCAGGAGGCACTTTGCAGATAGCACTGGCGTCCATGACACGATTAAAGCATTGGTAATACATTGGAACAAGCCCGCGTTTTAGCGGGCTTTTTTTCGTCTATTGAAAACCCAACGGCGTAACCCCGGGGTCGTACCCTGCAGGGTACGACCCCAGCATCTGCCCTGGGGTTTATAGGGCCCGCGCTATCAAAATCTTCTGAATATCGCTGGTCCCCTCATAAATCTGGCACACGCGCACATCGCGGTAGATGCGCTCGACGGGGAAGTCGGATACATAGCCATAGCCGCCGTGCACCTGGATGGCGTCCGAGCACACTTTTTCCGCCATTTCCGACGCAAACAGCTTGGCCATGGCCGCTTCCTTCAGGCACGGCAAGCCCGCATCCTTCATGGCTGCCGCGTGGCGTATCAGCTGGCGCGCCGCTTCGATCTGTGTCGCCATGTCGGCCAGGCGGAACTGCACGGCCTGGTGTTCATAGATGGGCTTGCCGAAACTTTCCCGGTCGCGCGCATAGCTCAGGGCCGCCTCATACGCGGCGCGCGCCATGCCCACGGCTTGCGAGGCGATGCCGATGCGTCCGCCTTCCAGGCCGGACAGGGCGATCTTGTAGCCTTGCCCTTCTTCGCCTATCAGATTTTCCGCAGGGATGCGGCAATTGTCGAACAAGATTTGCGCCGTGTCCGACGAGTGCTGGCCCATCTTCTGTTCCAGTCCCGCCACGATGTAGCCAGGCGTGTTCGTTGGTACCCAGAAGGCGCTGATGCCGCGCTTGCCGGCCGCCTTGTCGGTGACGGCCATGACGATGGCCACGTCCGCATATTTTCCACTGGTAATGAACTGCTTGGTACCGTTGATTACATACTCATTGCCGTCGCGCGTGGCCGTCGTGCGCAGGGCCGAGGCATCGCTGCCCGTGTGCGGTTCCGTCAGGCAAAACGCACCGAGCATCGTGCCTTGCGCCAGCGGGCGCAGCCATTGTTCCTTTTGCGCGTCGTTGGCGTACATCATGGCGATGCTGCACACGGGGCAATTGTTGACGGAAATGATAGTCGAGGTGCCGCCATCGCCGGCGGCGATTTCTTCCAGCACCAGGGCCAGCGACACATAGTCGAGGCCGGCGCCACCGAGCGCTTCCGGCACGGCCACGCCAAAGGCGCCCAGCGCGGCCAGTTCCTGCAATTCTTCTTTCGGGAAATGATGTTCCTTGTCCCAGCGGGCCGCGTTGGGCGCCAGGCGTTCGCGCGAAAAACTGCGCAGCGCTTCCTGGATCATCGATTGTTCTTCATTGAGTATCATGGGACGTCGTCTCGTTTGTTTTTATGGTGGGTGGTGGAATTACCAGGCGATGGGCTTGCCATCGTAATTGCGGAACACGGCCTTGTCCGTGGCCGGCAGGCTGGCCAGGGTGGCGCGGATGCCGGCGGCGCTTTCCTCTGGCGAAATATCGGCGCCGGCGCCGCCCATGTCCGTGCGCACCCAGCCCGGGTGGAAAGCCACGCAGCTGACGCCTTGCGGGCCATGCACGAGGGACGTGTCGATCAGCACGGAATTCAAGGCGGCCTTGCTGGCGCGGTACAACGAACCGCTGGGGTTGCCCCGCTCGCTCAAGTAGCCCATGTGCGAGGACAGCACGGCCAGTTTCCCTTTGGCATTGCCTACCAGCGGCGCCAGGATCGGCAGCAGCCGCATGGCCGCCAGCACGTTTGTGTGCATGACGGCATCGAAATCTTCTTGCGTGGGGGTACCATCGTGGCGCGGGCCATACACGCCCGCGTTGAGGATGGCCACGTCGAGCTTTTCATCGTCGAGCTTCCAGCCCAGGCCGGCACAGCCTTCCACATCCGTCACGTCGAGCCGGTGCGCTTCGGCACCCAGTTGCGTGAGGGCGTCGCAAGCGTCTTGCGTGCGCGCCGTGGCAATCACTCGCCAGCCGTCGTGGCGGTATTGATGGACGATTTCGTGGCCGATGCCGCGCGAGGCGCCGATGATCAATGCGGTAGGCATGTCTTTCTCCCTGAGTAATCAATGAAAAGGCGCGCAGCGTACGTGACTACGCCGCGCGCGCCTGTCGTCAACAGAGCAGCTTATACCAGTTCGATTGCCATCGCCGTCGCTTCGCCGCCGCCGATGCACAGGGCCGCCACGCCGCGCTTGCCGCCGGTTTTTTTCAAGGCACCCAGCAGGGTGACGATGATGCGCGCGCCCGAGGCGCCGATCGGGTGGCCCAGCGCGCACGCGCCGCCGTGGATGTTGATCTTGCTGTGCGGAATGTCGAGGTCGTGCATTGCGGCCATCGGCACGGCCGCGAACGCTTCATTGATCTCGAATAAATCGACATTGCTGCTGCTCCAGCCCGTCTTGGCGTACAGCTTTTTCACCGCGCCGATGGGGGCCGTGGTGAATTCGTTCGGCGCCTGCGCATGCGTGGCGTGGCCGTGGATTTTCGCGATGACGGTGCAGCCGAGTTTTTTCGCCGTCGATTCGCGCATCAGCACCAGGGCTGCCGCGCCATCGTTGATCGATGAAGACGAGGCGGCCGTGATCGTGCCATCCTTCTTGAACGCCGCTTTCAAGGTCGGAATTTTTTCCAGGCGGGCTTTTTGCGGGCCTTCATCGATGCTGACGATGGTGTCGCCGCCGCGACCGGAAACGGTCACGGGTGCGATTTCCCACTCGAAACTGCCATCCTTGGTGGCCGCCTGCGCGCGCTTCACGGATTCGATGGCGAACGCATCCTGCGCTTCGCGCGTGAAGTGGTACTGGCTGGCGCACTCTTCGGCAAACGTGCCCATCGAGCGGGCATTGCCCTTTTCATCGCGGCTGTAGGCGTCTTCCAGGCCATCCATCATCATGTGGTCATAGATCATGCCATGGCCGATACGGTAGCCGCCGCGCGCCTTCGGCACCAGGTAAGGGGCGTTGGTCATCGATTCCATGCCGCCCGCCACCACCACGTCGGCGCTGCCGGCCAGCAAGGTGTCATGCGCGAACATGGTCGTCTGCATGGCCGAGCCGCACATTTTCGACAGGGTCACGGCGCCCGTGGAATCGGGCAAGCCGGCCTTGCGCAAGGCTTGGCGCGCGGGCGCCTGGCCTTGGCCTGCCATCAGGCAATTGCCGAAATACACGTGTTCAACGGCGTCCGGCGCCACGCCGGCCCGTTCGACGGCGGCGCGGATGGCCACGGCGCCCAGGTCGCTGGCGGTGACGTTGGCAAAGTCGCCCTGGAAGGCGCCCATGGGGGTGCGCGCGGCACCGACGATTACGACTGGATCATTCATGTTGGATCTCCGGTTAAGGGTGGGGAGGGTGACTGCATACAAAAACGTAGGTGCTGCGGATACGGGAAGACGTCCTCGATATGGCCGTCTTCGATGCGCTGCTTGCGCGCCTGCCAATATTGCGCCGTCAGCAGGTCGGCATGGTGCTGCATGAAATAGCGGCGGATGCGGGGATTGCCCAGCAGGAAGGTGCCGAATTGTTCGGGAAACACGTCGTGCTTGCCGATGGGATACCACGGTTCGGCCGACATTTCTTCCTCCTCCGTGCGCGCCTCGGGGATGACGCGGAACTGGCAATCGGTGATGTACTCGATTTCATCGTAATCGTAAAAAACGACGCGCTGATGACGGGTCACGCCAAAGTTTTTATACAGCATGTCGCCCGGGAAAATATTCGCCGCCACCAATTCCTTGATGGCGTTGCCGTACTCGACGATGGCGTGTTCGACCAGGTCATCGCGGCCTTCCTTTTCGGCATTGCTCAGCCACATGTTCAGCGGCACCATGCGCCGCTCGATGTACAGGTGGCGGATGATGATCTGCTCGTGGTCTTCTTCGATCAGCGAGGGGGCGAACTGTTTCAGCTCGGCCAGCAATTCCTCGGCAAAACGGGCGCGGGGAAAGGCCACGTTGGAATACTCGAGCGTGTCGGCCATGCGGCCCACCCGGTCGTGGTGTTTTACCAGCAAATACTTTTGCTGGACTTGCGCGCGCGTGGTTTCCTTGGGCGGCGGGAAAAAATCCTTGATGACCTTGAAAACATACGGAAACGAGGGCAGGGCAAACACCAGCATCACGAGGCCGCGGATGCCGGGCGCGCTTTCGAAGTGGTCTGACGAGTGTTTCAGATGCTGCAGGTAGTCGCGGTAAAACAAGGTCTTGCCCTGTTTTTGCAAACCCAATATCGTATAGATTTCGCTGCGCGGTTTGCGCGGCAGCAAGCTGCGCAGGAATTGCACATAGGCCGACGGCACTTCCATATCGACCAGGAAATACGCGCGGGTAAATGAAAACAGCACGGCGATCTGCTGGTGCTCGAACAGCACCGTGTCCAGCACGAGCTTGCCGTGGCGGTTGTGCAGGATGGGCACGACGAACGGATATTCGCGGTTGCCGTTGATGCCCTTGCCGACCAGATAGGCACCCTTGTTGCGGTAGAACAAACTGGTCAAGACCTGGATCTGGTGGTTCGGCTCGATCCGGTCGCCGCCGAACAGCTGCTGCAGCCGCGCTTCCACCTGGGCCACGTCACGCTCGAGGTTGGCAAATGCGCAGTCCAGTTGGAAGTTGCTCACCATGCGCGTCAGGGTGTGGCGCAAGCCATCCTGGCCCGGGTAGTACACGCGGTAGGTGGGGGCGGGATCCTGCGTTTCGATGTATTCGGTGGAAACGACGGGGCGCACGAAAATATAGTCGTTATTGAAATACGTGCGGTGCAGGATGTTGCAACAGACGGAATTGAAGAAGGTTTCCGCCAGTTCCGGCTGCTTGTGCTCCGTCAGCATGCCGATGTAGTGCAACTTGAGTTCGCGCCACACTTCGTCGCTCAACTCCGACTCTTCGTACTCATCTTCGAGCATCTGCACGCATTCCTGCACGCGCTTGTCATAATAATCGATGCGTTCGCGGGCCGCCGTCTGCGCCGCGGCCCAGGCGCCTTGCTCGAAATACTGCTTGGCTTGCTGGCTTGTTTCGCGGAACAAGCGGTAATGCTTGTCGAAGCCGTCGCGGATGGTGCGCGCGATATCGAATGCAATCTGGGAAGAGAGCAATTTGGGGAAGGCAATTTGCGTCATGTCTGTGCTCGCATAAATGGCTCATCACCCAGTCGATCGTCGCGCGCCCGTGCTTACTTGGTTTCCGCAAACAGTTCGCGGCCTATCAGCATGCGGCGGATTTCGCTGGTCCCGGCGCCGATTTCATACAGCTTGGCATCGCGCCACAGGCGGCCGGCCGGATACTCGTTGATGTAGCCGTTGCCGCCCAGGGCCTGGATCGCTTCGCCCGCCATCCAGGTGGCCTTCTCCGCACTATACAGAATGGCGCCGGCCGCATCCTTGCGCAACTGGCGCACGGCTTCCGGCGTGGTGGCGCGGTCGCAGGCCTGGCCCACGGCGTAGACATAGGCCTTGCACGCCATCATGGTCGAATACATATCGGCCAGCTTACCTTGCATCAACTGGAATTCACCGATGGCCTGGCCGAATTGCTTGCGGTCATGCACGTAAGGTACGACCAGATCCATGCAAGCCTGCATGATGCCCAGCGGGCCGCCGGACAGCACGGTGCGCTCGAAATCGAGGCCCGACATCAGCACGTTGACGCCCTTGCCCAGGCCGCCCAGCACGTTTTCGGCCGGCACTTCGCAATCCTGGAACACCAGTTCGCCCGTGTGCGAGCCGCGCATGCCCAGCTTGTCGAGCTTTTGCGCGATGGAAAAGCCCTTGAAATTCTTTTCGATCAGGAAAGCCGTCATGCCGCGCGGACCCGCTTCCAGGTCGTTTTTCGCGTACACCACCAGCACGTCCGCGTCGGGGCCGTTGGTGATCCACATCTTGGTGCCGTTCAAGACCCAGCGGTCGCCTTTGAAGTCGGCGCGCAGCTTCATGCTGACGACGTCCGAGCCCGCGTTCGGTTCCGACATGGCCAGGGCGCCGATGTGTTCGCCCGTGATCAGTTTCGGCAGGTATTTGGCTTTTTGCTCGGCCGTGCCGTTGCGCTTGATCTGGTTGACGCACAGGTTCGAGTGGGCGCCGTAGGACAGGCCGACGGAAGCCGAGGCGCGCGAAATCTCTTCCATGGCGATGATATGCGCCAGGTAGCCCATGCCGGCGCCGCCGTATTCTTCGCTGACGGTGATGCCGAGCAAGCCCATGTCGCCCATCTTGCGCCACAGGTCCATGGGGAACTGGTCCGTACGGTCGATTTCGGCCGCGCGCGGCGCGATTTCGGCGGCGGCAAATTGTTGGATCGCTTCGCGCAAGGAGGCGATGTCGTCGCCGTGGTCAAAGGTCAAGCCTGGGAGATGGAGCATGTCGTCCTCGTCGTCGTTATAAGTGTGGCGGTCATGGGTGCCGGGTCAGTGAAGCTATGATACTCAGTTGTGACGTTTACGTAAACGTAAAGTGAGGCGTGTAAAGCGCTGTGCGTGGCAAGCGCCGCCGCATCGATTTAGTTTGTTTGCGCCTTGTCAAGGTTCAAGTCCGCCAGCATGCGCGCGCAGGCGTCTTCATGCGCACTGATTTCCGCCAGCGCCATTTCGATATCGATGCGTTGCTGCTCCAGGGTCTGCCGGTGCTGCGCCAGCACGCCGAGGAAGCGGTCCATCTGCGCGCGCGTGTCCTTCGGCGACTCGTACATATCGACCAAGCTCTTGATCTCCGACAATGCCAGGCCCAGGCGCTTGCCGCGCAGGGTCAGTTTCAAGCGGGTGCGGTCGCGCGGTGTGTAGACGCGGCTGCGTCCGCCAGCGCCTTCGCGTTTCGGGCTGAGCAAGCCCTGGTCTTCATAGAAACGGATGGCGCGCGCCGTGATGTCGAATTCCCGCGCCAGTTCGGTAATCGTATAGGTCGTCATGGGTGCGGGCGGTGTCGGTTGCATGGGTGGTCGGTCGCTGGAAGAGTGTTGAGAGGCAATGGGTGGCAAAGTGCCGTTTACGTCAACGTCAATACTATTGTAGCGTGCCCTGCCCGTGCTGCAACAAAGAAAAAAGAAGGCATGAACGGGAGAATTTGGCGAATCAGGCAACAATTACTGAAAATAAATTGATTCTTCTCGCACAAACGCGCTTAAGATCGAGAGTTGGTGGCCAAGATGACACCAAAAAGAGCTTTCCTGGCATAACGGCGACATTCTTTTCGCTGCGATGGCAGTAGAATTTTTAGGCGCAGATTCTTTCCAATAGGCACGGTCAAAAAACAACGTTTCACCATGAGCACGTTGTTGATGTCGTTTCTATATTGGAAACAAAATGGCCCTTCTGAAAACTTTGTCTACAAGAAATTGTATGACATGGGCATTGCATGTATCGGTAGAGGAGGGCATTATCCGATACCGTACGTTGTAATGCCAAACCGAGGCTTTGAATCGTGCTGCAGTGCGAAAATCAAGGCTAGCCGCGAATTTGACCCGAAGCCACGCAGAATCGCAAGAGAAAATTCGGCCCACTTTTTGACCTGAAAAGCCCGGCCGGAGTGTTAATTGTTAATTGATGCTCTTTTCAAATGTAACAATCTGTATGGTCATTCAAGAAACTGACTTTCATGTTACAACATGAAATAGTACACCTATGAATTCTTCTAACGAACGCGAAAGCTTCAGCCAGCGACTTCAGTTGGCTCTCAAAAACGCCCATTATTCTCCAGACAGCCCGACCAGACTGGCCCGGGAATTCAATATCCGTTTCGACGGGCGCCCGATTACCGTGCATGCAGCTAGGAAATGGTTAGTAGGTGAAGCAATTCCGACGCAAGAGAAATTGCGCATGATTGCCCAATGGTTGGGCGTTCCGGCGGAATGGTTGCGTTTTGGCGGCCCGGAAAGCGCCACGCCGAATGGCGAAGCGGGCAGCGCTTTGTCGCGATTTGAGTCCGCCGATGTGAAATTGATTGCCGATTTGCAAAGATTAGATGAACATCATCGTCAAATCGCGCGAGAATTTATTCGCATGCTGGTCCGCGTCAACTACCAAAAGTAAGCATCCAGGCCCTCCCCGGCCGGCGCCGTCCGCCTTTCGCTGGCGGTGCTCCCCCTGTCCTTTTATTTGCGCAAGGTCATACTGGAGACATGATTTTGCCGCACAATAAGACCTCGCATGTTGCGCTGCAGCGGAATTATTTGACAATAATCCCGCGTGCGGCGGCGCAGCGGCCAATACCAGCGCATAATCACATCAGAAGCAGCCAGTTCATCCACTACGGAGCCGAGCATTTGAGCCGTCTTATGAAAAGTAACTACAGCAATACCGCGCAGCTGAAGGACTTGATGACCGTGCCCCCCATGACTGCCGCGCAACATGCGGAAGTGATGCGCAAACGGATCGCCCACCGCAGGATGGTTGAAGAAGCCAGGGATTTGAAGCAGGCAAGTGCCCATCAATTCGACAAGAGATGAGGAATGCCTGACCAAAGCTACTGCGCGTCGGCATAGGCGGCCTGCGATGCTCACCGTACTAGAGTACGGTTGCGCTTCTCGACCACCTCTTCCTTCCGCTCGCTACGCTTTTGTCAGGCATCGTGACGCCAGAGTTACATCGTGACGCCAACTACAGAATAGGGGTGTCGCTTGCAGACTTGAGACCATTCCACCGCGGCGCCAGGCTGTGCTCGATGCCGAGCAGGTCGATGACGCGCGCCACCGTATGGTCGACCATCTCCGCAATGCTTTGCGGGTGGTGATAGAAGCTCGGTAAGGGCGGGAAGATGATGCCGCCCATTTCGGTCACGGCCGTCATATTGCGCAGGTGCGCCAGGTTGAACGGCGTTTCGCGCACCATCAGGATCAGGCGGCGGCGCTCCTTGAGCACGACATCGGCTGCCCGCGTGATCAAATTATCCGACAAGCCATGCGCGACGGCCGCCAGGGTCTTCATCGAGCACGGTGCGACGACCATGCCATCCGATTGAAACGAGCCGCTGGCGATAGAGGCGCCGATGTCGCGCAGCTTGTGCACCACGTGCGCCTGCGCTTCGATTTCCTTGCGCCCCACGCCCGTTTCCTGGTGCAGGGTCAATACGGCCGCATCCGACAAGACCAGATGCGTCTCGACGCCGGGAGTGGCGCCCAGCAATTGCAGCAGCCGCAAGCCATACACGGCGCCCGTGGCGCCCGTGATGGCCACGACGATACGGCGCGGCCGCTGCGTTTGGCTATCAGGCATCCAGCAGGGACTTCAGTTCGCCCGATTCAAACATTTCATTCATGATATCGGAACCACCGATGAACTCGCCTTTGACATACAGCTGTGGAATGGTTGGCCAGTTCGAGTAATCCTTGATGCCCTGGCGAACTTCCGGGTCATCCAGCACGTTGACAGTGGCGATGTTTTCCACGCCGCACGCTTTCAGGATCTGGATGGCGCGGCCGGAAAAGCCGCACTGCGGGAACTGGGCGGTGCCCTTCATGAACAGCACGACTGGCGTGTTCGTCACGGTTTCTTTGATCCAGGTTTGTACGTCGCTCATAGCTGCCTCTGATGGGGTAAATAAATAGATGCCGTCATTTTATAAGAAAACGCCGGCACGGGTATGCGCTCAAGTCATAAATTGGGCAAGTCAGCCACGTTGACGCTTATAAGGTCTTGCCCAGGCAGGTCGATTGTGCCGCGCCCACGTATTTGCCCCAAGCAATGACGGGTGCATAGCCGTGTTTGGCATAAAACGCCACGGCGCGGGTATTCGCCACGCGCGTGGACAGGTGCAGGGCCTGGTAGCCATGCTGGCGCGCCTGCGCCTCGACATGGGCCAGCAGGGCCGCGCCCACGCCAGCGGAACCCGGGCGCGCATACATACGCTTGAGTTCGCCTATGGCGCTGTCCGCTTCGCCCAGCGGACGCAGGGCGGCGCAGCCCAGCAGTTCTCCAGCCGCATCGCGGGCCAGGTAAAAGCCGCCGCGCGGCGTTGCCGCTTCGACATCGAAGGAAGAACGGCCACTGTCGCCATTGATGCGCATCAGCGCGTCCGACAATGCGTCGAGCAGCAGCTGCGCCTCCACGCTGGCGGCGTCCACCGCCAGGATGACGAAATCATGCCTGGCGGCCATGGACTTAGCCGCGCAGCTTGGCGAACGCGGCGGCCATGCTGCCGGCCGGCTCGGGCGCGTTGCGCGATTGCGACTGGTGCTGCGCCATGCTGCGGCGGTCGTTGCGGTCGCCACGCTGCTCGGGCTTGCTGCCCGCTTGCGGCGCGCTGTCCGTCAAACGCATGGTCAGCGCGATGCGCTTGCGCTTTTCATCGACTTCCAACACTTTCACGCGCACGACCTGGCCAGCCTTGACCACCGTGTGCGGATCTTTCACAAACGTGTTCGACAGGGCCGAGATGTGCACGAGGCCATCCTGATGCACGCCGATATCGACAAAGGCGCCAAAGGCGGCCACGTTGGTGACCACGCCTTCAAGAATCATGTCCGGGCGCAAGTCGCGGATTTCTTCCACGCCTTCCTTGAAGGTGGCGGTGGTGAACTCCGGACGCGGGTCGCGGCCCGGCTTTTCCAGTTCCTTCAAGATATCGGAAATGGTCGGCACGCCAAACGTTTCATCCGCGTACTTTGCCGGGCTCAAGGTTTTCAGCAAGGCGGTTTCGCCGATGACGGCCTTGATATCCTTCTTGATGTCCGCCAGGATTTTTTCCACCAGCGGGTACGATTCCGGGTGGACGGCCGAGGCGTCCAGCGGATTCTCACCGCCCATCACGCGCAGGAAGCCGGCTGCCTGTTCGTATGTTTTATCGCCCAGGCGCGGCACGGCTTTCAGGGCTGCGCGCGAAGTGAACGCGCCCTTCATGTCGCGGTAGGTGACGATGCTTTGCGCCACGCTGGCCGACAGGCCGGACACGCGCGCCAGCAGGGGAGCGGATGCCGTATTGACATCCACGCCGACGGCATTCACGCAATCTTCCACCACGGCATCGAGCGAGCGGGCCAGCTGGCTTTGGCTCACGTCATGCTGGTACTGGCCCACGCCGATCGATTTCGGGTCGATTTTCACCAGTTCGGCCAGCGGGTCTTGCAGGCGGCGCGCGATCGAGACGGCACCGCGCAGCGACACATCCATGTCCGGCAATTCTTTCGAGGCGAACTCGGACGCCGAATATACCGACGCGCCCGCTTCCGAGACGACGATCTTCGTCATCTTCGCTTCCGGATGCTGCTTGATCAGGTCCTGCGCCAGTTTATCGGTCTCGCGCGACGCCGTGCCATTGCCAATCGAAATCAAGGACACATTGTGCTTGGCGGCCAGGCGGCCCAGGGTGTGCAGCGAACCGTCCCAGTCGTTCTTCGGCTGGTGCGGGTAGATCACGGCCGTGTCGACCACTTTACCGGTGGCATCAACGACAGCGACCTTTACGCCCGTGCGCAGGCCAGGATCGAGGCCCATGGTGGCGCGCTGGCCGGCCGGCGCGGCCAGCAGCAGCGCCTTCAGATTGGTGGCAAAGACGTTGATCGCGTCGAGTTCCGAGCGTTCGCGCAGCGCGCCCATCAGTTCCGTTTCCAAATGCATGAAGCTTTTCACGCGCCAGGTCCAGCGCGCCGTGTCCGCCAGCCATTTGTCGGCCGGGCGGCCTTGTTGCTTGATGCCGAAACGGGCGGCGATGCGGCCTTCGCACGGATTGTGCGGCGCATCCCATTTCGGTTTTTCCGCTTCCGTATCCAGGCGCAAGGTGACGTCGAGGATGCCTTCGCGGCGGCCGCGCAACAGCGCCAGCGCGCGGTGCGAAGGGACTGTGGAAATGGTTTCCGAGTAATCGAAATAATCGGCGAATTTTTCGCCTTCGTCCTGCTTGCCTTCCACCACTTTCGATTCCACGATGCCGTGTTCCTGCACGTATTCGCGTAAGGTTTGCAGCAGGGTCGCATCTTCGGCGAAACGTTCCATCAGGATCTGGCGCGCGCCGTCGAGGGCCGCCTTGGTGTCAAGCACGCCCGGGTTGTTGCCGTCGGCACTAGTAAACGCGTCGCGCAGGAACTTGCCCGCTTCCGTTTCCGGCGTCAGTTCCGGGTTCTCCAGCAAGCCGTCGGCCAGCGGCATCAGGCCCGCTTCGATGGCGATCTGCGCCTTCGTGCGGCGCTTCTGTTTGTACGGCAAATACAGGTCTTCCAGGCGTGTCTTGTCTTCCGCGTGCATGACGGCGTCCAGCAGTTCGGGCGTCATCTTGTTCTGTTCCGTGATCGACGCCACGATGGCGGCGCGCCGCTCTTCCAGCTCGCGCAGGTAGCGCAGGCGCTCTTCCAGCAGGCGCAGCTGGATATCGTCGAGGCCGCCGGTCGCTTCCTTGCGGTAACGGGCGATGAAGGGCACGGTGGCGCCTTCGTCGAGCAGTTCGATGGCGGCGGCAACCTGCACCGGTTTGGCGGCAAGTTCAAGGGCAAGGCGTTGTTCGATAGTGGGCAGCATGGTTGTTTCCAGAGCGATCAAGCCTGGAATGATACGCAATCGGCGCGATTGCGCAATCTTGACAGCGCAAATGGACTGTGCGTTGACAACAAGGTCAACGTGGCGGCAGCAGCGGGCTCGCGGGTGGTGGCGTGCTCGGGCGCTGCGGCGTGACGGACTTGCCAAAGGCATTGCCCATGCGGTGTTCGAGGGCGGCACGGTTGTACAGGCCCAGCTGGTTCGACGGGCGCTGCATGACGGCTTCCGCGCCGGACAGGGTGGGCGGCTGCCGGTTCATGGTGTTGCTATTTGGCAATAATTTTTCATTCAAGCATGACATCGATTGCGCGCGCTGGCCATTGACTTCCACTTCCACGCAGCCCTTATCCGGTGCGGCGGCCTTCACGACGACGGTGTGCTCGTCCGCCTGCGCGGGCAGGGCGGCGCAAGCGAATAAAACAGTCAAGAACAGGCGTGCCATGGCGGCTCCCGGAACGGTGGAATCAGCGTTCAGCATAGCAAAGTCATGTGTCGCGGCGATGACACAGGCCGGGATGTGGGCCGGTGCCATGTCATGCAGTTGTCATTTTACGAAGCTACCATCTTGCCATTCTGCTTGAACTATTGCAGTCAAGACACTTCATGAGCAGGACTTTTCGTTGCGTCCCCTGGAAAATGACACTAAGCCACCGCCGCGCCGCAAAGGGCAATGCCCTGTCCGCCTGCTTGCTGATGACATTGATGACGTTGATGACATTCGTGCGGCCGGCTGCGGGCGCGGACGGTGCTGATGCCGCCGCGCACGCAACCCTGCGCTTCGACTTGCCCGCCCAGCCGCTCGACGCGGCCCTGGTGGCGTTTGGCGAAGTGACCGGGTATTCCGTGCTCGTCAGCAGCCAGTTGGCGGCCGGCAGGGTGGCGGCGCCCGTGCGCGGCGACTACACGCCTGCCGAAGCGCTGCAGCGTTTGCTGGCGGGCACCCAGCTGGGCGCGCGCTTCAGCGGCAGCAATGCGTTCACCTTGCTGGCGCTGGCCGATGCATCCGTGGCGCCGGCGCCCGTGCCGGCCGAAGCTGCCCCCGCCACCGCACCATTGCAAGGCTATGCGGCCGTCCTGCAGCGCTCGCTCACGCGCGCCCTGTGTCGTTTGCATCCGGACGCCTTCGGCCGCTACCGCCTGGCCTTCCAGCTGTGGCTCGACGAGCGGGGCAAGGTGCGCGCCGTGCACGTGCTTGAACCGAGCGGCGTGGAACAGCGCGACCGCGCCGTGCTGCAGCGCCTGCGCAGCCTGCTGATGGATGGCGCGCCGCCGGCGGGCTTGCCGCAGCCGCTGACGATTTTACTGACGCCGCGGCCCGACCCGGATGCCGATTGCGCACCCTACCTCTTGCCTGGGGTGCCCTGACCATGTCGGATTTACTGAAAGCCACTTTGCGCAAGCTGTTCCTGGAACGCTACGGACAGTTTCGCCGCCATTTGCAGCGCCGCCTGGGCTCGGAAGACCTGGCCAATGACGCGCTGCATGAAACGTATCTGCGGGTGGAGCGGATGACGGCGCCCGAGGCGATCAGCTACCCGTCCGCCTACCTGATGCGCATCGCCATCAACATTGCGGAAGATCAACGCCGCGACAATGCGCGCCTGCTCAGCCTGCCCGATATCGACGACCTGTACGAGATGGCCGATGAGCTGGCCGACCCGGCCCGCACCTTCAGCGCGCGCGCCGAACTGGAAGAACTGGAACGGGCCTTGCAGGAGTTGCCGAAACGCCGGCGCGCCATCGTCATCGCCGCCCGCGTCGACCAGTTGCCGCACCGCGACATCGCCGAACGCTTCGGCATTTCCGCCCGCACGGTGGAGAAGGAATTGCGCGCCGGGCTCGAACATTGCTGCGAACGCATGGGACGCGATTTCATCCAGCGCTTCGGTCCTGGCGCGGGAAAAACGTCTAAACATCATGATTGAACAAACGGAAGACGACATGGGTGTCATCCAGAAGGAAGCGCAGGCGTGGGTCGTGCGCCTGGCCTCGGGCCAGGTCAGCGAGCGCGACGCGCAAGTGTTCCGTCACTGGTGCGCGCGCAGCCGCAGGCATGCGACGGCGTTTGCCGAAGCGCGCGCCGTGTGGGGCGCCATGGCGCCGGCCGCGCGCGCCGTCAAGCGGGCGCAGGCGCCTGTCAACGTGGCGCGGCGCGCCTGGCTCGGCGGCGCCGTCGCTGCTTCGCTGGGCTTGCTGGTGCTGCGCCCGCCCACGGACCTGTGGCCGGCCGTGGCGGGGCTGGCCGCCGACTACGCCACGGGCACGGGCGAGCAGCGCGAAGTGGCGCTCGATGGCGGCGTGCTGGTGCAGATGAATACGCAGACGCGCCTCGACGCGGCGCCCGTGCAGGACGGCGCCGCGTCGCTGGTGTTGCTGGCCGGTGAAGCGGAATTCCAGGCCGGCTTGCGCGGCGCGGCCAGCGTGCGTGTGCAGGCGGGCGATGGCACGGTATCGGCCGGCAGCGCGCGTTTCAATATCCGCCTGTTCGGCCAGGAAGTGTGCGTGACGTGTCTGGCGGGCCGCCTGCGCGTGGCGCAAGCCGGCAACGATGCGGAACTGGCGGCCGGCCAGCAGCTGCGTTACCGGCCCGAGCATTTTGGCATCGCCCGCGCCGTGGCCAGGGGCGACGTCAGCGCGTGGCGCCAGCGCCTGCTGGTCTTCAAACAAAGCACCCTGGCCGAGGTGGTGGACGAGGTGAACCGCTACCGTCCCGGCAAGCTGATCCTCAATGGCGACGCCTTGAAACACGCGCGCGTGCAAGCGAGCTTTTCGCTCGACCGCCTCGACGACGTGATCGCCCTGATCCAGGATGCGTATGGCGCACGCGTGACGCGTTTGCCGGGCGGTATCGTGCTGTTTGGTTGAGCGCAAAGGCCTGGCGCCAATTATGACATTTTCATGACCTTTTGCAGTCCCGGACCTTGTTCCCTGTCAATGCTGCTGGAAGCCGCGAATCAGTGCCTGCCGCCCGCCCCCGTGCGTGCCGCGCGCCGCCTCGCGATATCGGTCAGCAACGGAACATGAAAAGGGAATGTCGCCATGCAGCGAAGCAAGTCGGTCACGAAACACGCATCCTCCTCCGCCATGGCGGGCAGCCACAACGGGCGCCCGGTGCGTTTGAAACCGCTGGCGCTGGCCATCGCCATGCTGCTGCAGGCGGGCGGCGCGCAGGCGCAGCAGCCGTTCAGCGGCGCCTGGTTCGCGGGCAAGGGCGCGCAGCAGGGCACGGCCGCCGCCACGGGACGCTTGCCGAATGGCCAGCCGGCCACAGCGCTGAATAACCCTTTGTTGCAGCAGCAAAAGGCCGAAGGCAAGCTGCAGCAATCGCTGAACAATCTTTTGCTGGCCGCGCGCGGCATCGCCGCCGAACAGGCGGTGCAGGCGGCCGCGCGCCAGGCGGCGCTGGCGGCCGGCGGCGCGCCCGACGGCCTCGTCAAGGGCGGTTTGCAGGTCGACAGCAACAGCCTGACGGCGGGCTGGCTCAACGCCCAGGGCCCCGTGCAGAGCCAGGCCGATGGCAAGACCGTCGTGAAGGTCGTGCAGACGGACGACAAGGCAATCCTGAACTGGGAAAGTTTTAACGTCGGCAAGAACACCACCTTGCAGTTCGACCAGAAATCGCACTGGTCCGTGTTGAACCGCGTCAACGATCCGCTGGCGCGCCCCAGCCAGATCCAGGGCCAGATCAAGGCCGACGGCACGGTGATGATCGTCAACCGCAACGGCATCGTGTTTACGGGCAGCAGCCAGATCGATACGCGCAACCTGGCGGCCGCCGCCATGGGCATGAGCGACAGCCAGTTCAAGAGCGGCCTGTACGGCAAGGTGCAGGGCACGGGCGCCGTGCCGACCTTCGCGAATGATTTGTTGCTGGACCAGAATACCTTTACGCATGTGGCGGCCGAAGCGGACGTCGTCGTCGCCGCCGGCGCGCGCATCGACACGCGCAAGCCGCAGACGGTGACGGAAGGCGGCGGCTACGTGCTGCTGGCCGGCCGCGCCGTCGAGAATGCGGGCGCCATCACCACGCCGAATGGCCAGACCACCCTGGCGGCCGGCGACGCCATCGTCGTGCGCCAGGGCATGGGCACGGACAAGAACCAGTATTCGAGCACGCGCGGCAATGAAGTCGAGATGCTGCGCGTGGCCGACAGCGGCGCCGGCAGCGTCGTCAACAACGGCTTGATCCAGGCGGCCACGGGCGACATCACGCTCAGCGGCAATAGCGTGCGCCAGGATGGCGTGCTGTTGTCGAGCACGACCGTCAATGGCCGCGGCACGATCCACCTGGCGGCGGCGGGCGAGAACGCCGGCGTGACCCTGGCGCGCGGCAGCGTCAGCGCCATCGTCATCGACGACAATGGCGCCACGGCGCTCGACGTGCAGCGCGACACCTTGCTGAAAGACACGGGCAAGGGCACGGACACGCCGCAGGACCGGCGCGACCAGTCGTTGGTGCGCATCGTTTCCGCCGGCAACATCGAGTTCGAAGGCGATTCGCTGACTCTGGCCACGGGCGGCCAGGTGCTGGCCGATGCGGCCCGCCGCAGCCACGTGGCGCGCGGCGCCGCCATCGACGTCTCCGGCGCCGTCGGCGTGAAGGTCGACATGAGCAGCAACAATGTGCTGATCAATGTGCAGGGCAACGAGCAGCGCGACGCGCCGGGCAGCCGCGACGCCAAATACCTGAACAACAGCGACGTGTGGGTCGACCGCCGCGACTTGGTACTGGTGCCGGCCGGCACCAACGGCTACGCCACGGACCGCTGGTACACGGCGGGCGGCTTGCTGGAAGTGAGCGGTTACCTCAATACCAGCGGCCACGGCATCGGCGAATGGGCGGCCCAGGGCGGCACCGTCGGCTTTGGCGGCGGCGAAGTGGTGACGCAGGCCGGTTCGCGCATCAATATCGCCGGCGGTTCGCTGGACGTGCAGACGGGCATGGTCAAGCAGACGTGGCTGAAAGGCGCCGATGGCGCGATGTACAAGCTGAGCACTGCCCCTGGCGACAATCTGTACACGGGCTTGTACCGCGGTTATGAAAGCACGCATGCGCGCTGGGGCGCGAACACGACGGAAACCCACGCGAATGCCTTGATCGGTCCCCGCGAGCGCCTGGAAAACGGCTACACGGTGGGCCGCGATGCGGGCCGCCTGATCGTCTCCACGGGCGCCGCCGTGCTCGAAGGCGATATCGACACGTCCGTATTCCAGGGCGAACGCCAGCAGCGCAAGCGCGACGACGGCGTCGATAGCTACAAGCAGGCGCAGACGTCGGCCGCGCGCGCCGGTCAATTGATCGTCGGCAAAATGACGCCCGTCTTCGATACGAAGGCGGGCCAGTTGCGCGACAGCCCGCAAGCCGTGCTGGAAAACGTCGAGATCGGCAAGGTGGCATCCGTCGCCGATGGCCAGCTGCTGAACGAGGCCTTGCCGGCCGCGCGCGGCAAGACCTTGCAGCTCGATGCGGACTGGCTCAATGGCCTGGAACTGGGCGTCCTGAATATCTACGCCTACGACAAGCTCGACGTCAACGCGGACGTGCGCGTGGCCGATGGCGGCGACATTGCCCTGCACGCCACCGACGTGGCCATCAAGGCGAACGTGAGCGCGCGCAGCGGCAGCATCGCCGCCGGTGACATCATCTCGCGTTACCTGGCGAACGCGGGCGCCGTGTGGGTGGAAGGGCCCGTGTCGCCGGAAGGACGAGCCACGGGCCCGGCCGGCGTGCGCGTGGCGCCGGGCGTGCGTCTCGATGCGCGGGGGCTGTGGAGCAATTTGGAACTGGACCCGGGCGCGGTCGCCGGCCTGCCGTACGTGAATGGCGGCAAGGTCACATTGAAGAGTTCGGGCGGCATCGAACTGGCCGGCGGCAGCGTCATTGACGTTTCGTCGGGCGCTGCCTTGATGAGCAATGGCAGCCTGCAGGGCGGGCGCGGCGGCGACATCGCCCTGGCCGTCGACTTGCCGCGCGAAAAAACGCCGACGGGCGCCTTGCTCAAGCTTGACGGCGAGTTGCGCGGCCATGGCGTGAAGGGCGGCGGACGCCTGACGATCGACAGCGGCACGGCCGTCAGCATCGGCGGCAAGCTGCAGGACGGCGACGTGCTGCCAGGAGGAAGCAGCGCCCCCGTCGGCTTGCGCCTGGCCGATGAATTTTTGATTGCCAAGGGCGAGAAGATTCCCTTCGATTTTGCGCTTACCAGCAGCCTGATCAAGCCGGGCCAGATCCTGGACCAGCCCGTGACGGTCGACGTGTCGGCGCAGAAACCGCTGGTGCTGGGGAGTGATTTGCTGGTGCCACCGGGCGCGAACGTCGTCATCGACGGCACGGCATATGTCTGGGGCGGCTCCATCGCGCCCGCCGGCAGCGTGGTGACGGCCATCAACGGCCTTGCTACGGGCTTCGAGGTCTCGGCGGCGGCTTTCCCGAACGGCCTGCCCATCTTGCCGATGACGACGCAGTATGCGGCCGGCAGCATCGCCGCCGACGACGTGCGCGCGCCGCGCGGCGCGCTGCTGCCGACCGGCACCATGCTGGGCCGTGACGTTGCCGTGCAGCCCATGCTGGCGCTGGACGCCAGCCTGTTCCAGAGCGGCTTTGCCGACTACGCCGTCACCGGCCGCGACGGCGTCGTGGTGGTCAAGGATGCGCGGATCGATGTGAAAATGCCCGTGCTGCGCTTCAATCCCGCTACCGGCCACACGGTGGCGAGCGGCACGGATCCGGCTGCCGCGCTGGAAGTGTGGACGCCAGAGCTGTACCAGGAAGATGCGCGCAAGGGGCGCTTGACGCAGCGCGCCGGCGCCGACCTGACGCTGACGGCCGGCAGCCCGTACGTGAAGGGTGCCCTGGCGGTGGCGCAAGGCGCCGTCGTCACGGTCGATCCGGGCCGCCAGATCAGCATGACGAGCAATGGCCAGGTCAGCATCGACGGCCGCCTCGATGCCTGGGGCGGCAAGATCGCCATCCTGCCCGGCACGTTGGGCACGGGCAGCGATGCCGATGTGCCGAACGGCAAGGGACAAGCCACGTCGATCTGGATCGGCGAACACGCGGTGCTCGACGTCGCCGGCCGCGCCACCGTCGCCACCGACATGCGCGGCGGCCGTTATGGCCGCGCCGACAAGGGCGGCAGCATCGAAATCGGCGCCCGCTACAAGGCCGACGCGGCCAGCGTCGACGCGGCCGATGCCTTTGTCGTCGTGCGCCCGGGCGCGCTGCTCGACGCCAGCGGCGCGCAAGCCACGCTGGACTTGCCGAACCAGGGCGCCGTCAACGTGGCCGGCAGCGGCGGTTTGATTTCGCTCAGTTCGTACAACGGCATCTTTGCCGATGGCACGCTGCGCGCGGTGGCCGGTGGCGCCGGGGCGGCCGGCGGCACCCTGGCGATGGCGCTCGACACGCCCAATTATGGCCAGGTGAACCGCCAGACGCTGGAAGGCGATAGCGTCGACAATGCGGTGCGCGTACCGCGCGAATTCGTGCTGGCGCAAGTGCAGGGCGACAGCGTATTGCCGGTTGATTTGCGCGCCGGCCAGCAGGATGAAGCCTTGCGCTACGGCAGTGCGCGCCTGGGCGTCGACCGCGTGCAGGCAGGCGGCTTCGATAACCTGGCCATGCATGTGAACGGCATGCTCAGCGTCGATGGCGACGTCAGCCTGGCGCTGGGCCAGAGCCTGCGCCTGAGCGCCAGTTCGCTGGGCCTGGCGCAGCAGCCTCCGCAGACGCCACAGCCCGATGCGGACGGCCAGGACAAGTTGGCTAGCCTTGCCAGCCAGGTGCGCCTGGCGGCGCCGTATGTGCGCCTGGGAACGGCCGCGCGCGCGCAGAAAGACAATTACATCGTGCCCAATGCCGTGAAAGGCTCGAAAAACTCGGGCAAGGGGCGCGGCATGCTGGGCGTGCCGCTGGTGGCCGACGGCTCGCTGCTGCAGATCGATGCGGGCATGCTCGACCTCGCTGGCGAGGTCAACATGGGTACGCGCGGCGAGATCGTGCAGAGCAGCGGCACGCCGCTGGCCGTCGAACGCGATGCCTTCGAGCAGCTGACCCTGAATAGCCGCGGCGACTTGCGCATGTCGAACAACGCCGCCCTGTACCAGCCCGGCAACGCCACCCTGGTCGCCGCGCAAATCTATCCGGCCACGGGCGATAGCGGCATGGTCACGGTGGGGCAGAGCAGCCGGGTCGATGAATACGGCAATATCCGCGTCACGCTCGATCCGCTGCGCACGCTCACTGTCGAGCGCAGCGCCGGCAGCGCCACGCCGAACCAGCCGTTTTCCGTGTTCGGCAGCCTGAGCCTGGTCGCGCCCACGATCAACCAGCACGGCGTGCTGCGCGCGCCGCTGGGCCAGATCACACTGGGGGCCGAAGGCTTTGAAGCCAATACGGGCCATGTCAATCTGCTGCCGGGCAGCCTGACGTCCGTCAGCGCAAAAGGCTTGACGATGCCGTACGGCGGCACGCTCGATGGCCTCAGCTACCTGTATGACGGCAACGACGTCGTCTTCAAGGGCGTGGGCAACGGCCCCGAGATCGCCTTGGTCGGCGCCGCCGTCGACGTGCAAGCCGGCGCCGTGCTCGACCTGTCGGGCGGCGGCACCTTGACGGGCGCGGCCTTCCTGGCCGGACGGGGCGGCTCCACCGATGCGCGCCTCAATCCGCTGGTGCAGATGAAGCCGAATGGCGGCTTTACCTTGCCCGGCCTGAATACCAACCCCGTGTACGCCATCATTCCCGGCGTGCAGCCGGACGTGGCGCCTTTGACGGCCGAGCAGGGCGCGGGCAAGCCGGCCGTGGGACGCCAGATCACCATCGCCGCGGGCGTGCCCGGCCTGGCGGCCGGTACCTACACCCTGCTGCCATCGAATTTCGCCTTGCTGCCGGGCGCCTTCCGCGTGGAATTGAATGGCCTGGCCGGCGCCGTCGAGGCGGGCGGCACGGTGGCCATGCGCAATGGTTCGTATGCGACGGCGGCGCAGACGGGCATCGCCGGCACGACCATCCGCGACGCCGTGCCGAGCCAGGCCATCCTGACGCCGGCCGACGTGCTGCGTACCTACTCGCAATACAATGAAACGGGCTATGCCGCCTTTGCCGTGGCGCAAGCCACGCGCGACGGCGTGCCGCGCGCCACGCTGGAACGCGACGCCAAGGGCGTGCGGGTGCAACTGATCGCCCCGTCGCTGCACAGCGTTGAAAATAACCACACGCCATTGATGATGGATGGCAGCGCCCTGTACACGCCGGCCGAGGGCGGCTTCGGTGGCTCGCTGCTGCTGGGCACGGGTGGCCATGCGGGTACCCGCTATCAAGTGCTGGCCGACGGCACGGCAGCGCAGGCGGACTTCGATGGCGTCTCCGTGCACGCTTCGCAGATCAACGCCTTCGGCGCCCAGCGCCTGGGCATCGGCGGCTTGCCGCGCGTCACCTACAGCGATTTCGCCACGGGTACCAATCAGCGTGCCAATATCGCCGCCATCAACGAATCGGCGGGCGGCATCGTGCTGCGCGACGGTGCCGTGCTGAAGGCGGCCGAAGTGTTCCTGGTGACCACGAAAACCGACGACGGCATCTTCCTCGAGCAAGGTTCCGGCATCAATACGCTGGGCCGCGGCAAGGCGGCCTGGGATTCGCGCGACGGCTTTGTGTACCAGCCGATGGGCAGCGTGCTGGCCGTCTCGAACGGCTGGCTGGACATGCTGCCGGCCGTGCGCACGCCGTCCGATTCGAGTGGCCCCGGCATCATCGATATCGGCACATGCGCCAAGGCGGGCGGCGCCTGCGCGGGCACCACTTCGCTGTATTCGGAAGGCACCATCGCCGCCGTCACGGAGCGCGCGTTTACCCTGCGCGACAACGTGCGCTACGGCACGCGCAACCTGGTGCTGGGGATGGGTTCGATCAATATCGGCAGCGCAGCGTCGCTGGCGGACGCCCGCGCCCGCGGTGCCCTGCCGGACGGCCTGGCGCTGAACCAGGACGTGCTCGACCGCCTGCTGCGCGGCGATACCAGCACGGGCGCGCCTGCACTGGAAAGCCTGGGCTTGACGGCGCGCAATTCCTTCAATTTCTATGATTCGTCGCAGCTGTCGACCATCGATGCGGCGACGGGCAAGTCGTCGCTGTCGCGCCTGGTGCTCAACACGCCCGCCATCTACGGCTATGGCGGCACGGACGCGCTGGCGCGCATCCACACGGACACCCTTGTGTGGCAGGGCGCGACGAATGCGCCTGGCGCCGTCGTTGCCAACGGCCCCGGCACGGGCACCGGCCGCTTGCAGATCGACGCCAAGCGCATCGAGTTCGGCTTCACGCCGGACAGCCGCCCCGACACCATCCACAACCTCGACCGTTTGATACTGGGCTTCGGCCAGGTGGCGCTCAATGCCAGCGAGCAGCTGACCGCCAACAACAAGGGCAGCCTGAACGTCTACCAGTCGCAAAGCGCGTGGGATACGGCCACCAATGGCTACCGCTACAGCGGCGGCGATCTGCTGATCAACACGCCGCTGCTGACGGGCGCGGCCGGTTCCGTCAACCGCATCACGGCGGGCGGCGACCTCAAGGTGAGCGCGCCGGCCGGCGCTACCCCCGCCACCCCCGCCACGCCGACGAACGCGGCGCTGGCCGGCGCCCTGGGCGCGGAAGTGGCGCTGAGCGGCAATAGTGTCAGCGTGGATACGTCGGTGGTTCTGCCAAGCGGAAAACTGACCCTGTCGGCCGAGCGCGATGTGCTGCTGGGCGACAAGGCCAAGCTGGACCTGGCGGGCCGCAAGATCGATTTCTACGACACCAGCAAGTACAGCTGGGGCGGCGACGTGATCCTCGACAGCCGCGCAGGCGACGTGCGCCAGGCGGCCGCTTCCGTGATCGACGTGTCGGCCGTGAACAACCGTGCCGGCAAGCTGAGCGTGATCGCCACGGGCGACGCGGCGGGTACTGCCGACTTGCGCGGCAGCTTGCTGGGCGGCGCCAGCGGCCATTATGACGCGGGCGGCACCCTCGTGCCGTACGCGGCCGGCGGCGTGGAGGTACGCGCCCAACAGATCGGCGACTTCGCCGGCCTGAACCAGCGCCTGACCACGGGCAAGGTGTTCGGCAGCCGCAGCTTCCAGCTCAAGCAGGGCAATCTGACCATCGGCGACGAGGTCAAGGCGCGCGAAGTGAGCGTCTCCGTCGATGGCGGCAGCTTGAGCGTGAGTGGCCGTATCGACGCCAGCGGCGAGCAGGTGGGCAGCATCCGCCTGGCCGGCCGCGACGGCGTCACCATCCAATCGGGCGCCGTGCTCGACGCGCATGGCACGGTGCTGCGCACGGACAGCTACGGGCAAGCGATCGAGGCGCCGAACCGCGCCGTCATCGAACTGGCCGCGCCTGGTGGACGCCTGAGCCTGGAAAACGGCGCGCGGTTCGACCTGCGCAGCGGAGACAAGGGCGGCAACTATGGCAGCATCGACCTGAACGCGCGCCGCCTGGGCGGCGCCACGGGCAACGATGTCGACATCGATGCGGCTGGCGCGCTGAACATCGCTGGCGCGCGCACCATCAACGTCAACGCTTTCTGGCAATACAAGGATGCGCCGGCCGGTACAGGCAAGGATGCGGACGGCCGCAGCTACCAGGGTATCAACCAGGCCTATCTGGACGAGAAACACGGGGACAGCCAGCTCTTCATGGCCCACGCGCTGGCCAACGGCAACTTGATGAACAACAAATTGCGCGGCTTGCGCGGCGATGCCAACGCTTTCCACCTGCGCCCTGGCGTCGAGATCGTCAGCGCCACGCCGGGCGGCGACTTGCACATCGATGGCGACATCGACCTGTCGGGCCACCGCTACGACGGCGTCAATCCGCTGGCGCGCCTGAGCGGCGTGTACGGCTCGGGCGAGGCGGGCGCGCTGGTCGTGCGCGCCGGTGGCAAGCTCAGCGTCTTTGGCAGTATCACGGATGGCTTCGATACCCGCACCTTGCCCGTCACGTCGGACGACAAGGGCTGGCAACTGGTGAAGGGCCGCTTGCCATGGGGCGGCGAGGTCGTCGTGCCGCAAGCAGGCCTCGTGACACTGGCCGAAGACACGTATTTCCAATCGGGCACGAGCGTCAATTTCGCCGTGCCGATGAAGGCCATGCAGCTGCGCGGCGGCACCTTGCTGGCGGCGCGCGCCACCTTGACGGCGGAATTGAACTTGCCTGCCGGCAGCGTGCTGGGCGGCGCCGTGCGCGATGCCGACGGCAAGGTGCTGTACGCGGCCGGTACGGTCTTGCCGAAGGCGCTGGCCTTATCGAGCGGCATGCAGCTCGATCCCGGCCTGCGCCTGCCTGGCGCGGCCAGCGTGGCGGCCATGCTGTGGCCGGCGAATGTGGCTTTGCCTTTCCCGGAAGGCAAGCCGCGGGACACGGGCGATAGCGTCAATCCCGTCAACGGCGTGGTGCTGGCGTCGGCGCTGGCGCTGGACAAGGGCAGCGTGCTGCCGGCCGGCACGCTGGTCAAGCTGCCTGGCGACGCGACCATGGTGGCGCTGCGCGCCGAGGATGGCGCGGGCCGCCAGGGCCGCAACCTGGCGCTGGCGCCCATGCTGGCCCAGGGTTCGCAAGCGTGGTCGCTGCGCCTGGTGGGCGGCGCCGATACGGCCGCCGCCGATACGCGCGCGCTGCGGCCGCATGCGAAGGACGCCCATCTGATGCTGGCCGATACGCATTACGGCATGGAGGAACGGACGTCGGTCAAGCCGGGCACGGGCTTGCCAAGCACCTATATTTTCAACGAGTACGCCACCATGTTGGGGTACCCGGAAGGCGAGGTCGATATCACAATGTGGTTTGGTACCGAAGCGAACATGCTGGAGAGTTATGCGGATCTGGTGACCAAGATTGCCGACGGTACGCCGCCCGAAATGGTGACCAAGGATGAGCCGGCGCGCCAGCTCCTGTTCAGCGTGCTGCGCACGGGCATGGGCGACCTCGATTTGCTCGCTGCCGGCGATTTCGACATGCGTTCGCTGTATGGCGTCTACACGGCGGGCACGCAGTCGGCCTCGCCGCTGGTCGATGGCAAGGATCTGTTCAACCTGCCGCGCGGCCTGAACGCCAAGGGCAAGCTGCTCGGCGCGCTGGGCGACGACAAGTTGACGCGTTTCGTCGATGGCGGCAGCGAAAGCCTGTACCGCGCCTGGTATCCCGAGCACGGCGGTAACCTGCTGCTGCGCGCCCAGGGCGACGTCAAAGGCGACACCGTGGGCACCGCCCTGCAGCGCCGCGAGGATGCCATCGGCACCCTGAGCGCGCAGCAGGACACCAGCGACATCGGCGCCTGGTTGTGGCGCCAGGGCAGCGGCAGCACGGGGGCGGGCGTGCCAACGGCATGGTGGATCAATTTCGGCACCTATGTCGCGCGTCCCGAAGGCGGCGACCTGTTTGCAGGTCTGCCGGTCGTGTCGGGCTTTACGGGCATCGGCACCCTCGGCGGCGGCAATGTGCTGCTGCAGGCGGGCGGCAACGCCGGCATGCTGACCTCGCGCGCCGATCCGGGCGGCGTGTTCGCGCCGCGCAGCCAGGGCCTGAACGTGGCCGTGGGCAGCACGGGCAGGGTGACGCCGGACGGCAAGCTGCTGTTGACGGGCGGTGGCGACCTCGACATCCGCATCGGCGGCGGGCTCAACCCTGTCGCCGAGGTGCGCAGCTTCGATGCCAACAGCGATGCCCCGAATGCCGACACGCGCTTCGAGCGCCAGTATCCGACGCTCAACAGCACCTTCACCAATCTGCGCGGTGCGCTGCGCATGGAGGCGGGCGCCGTGGGCGGCGTCGAACTGCGCTTCGACCGCGCCGATCCGAAGGAATCGCGGCCGTATGAAACGTATACGGCGGGCACGGCCATTTCCAGCGGCGGGCCCATCCTCGTGCCGGGCGACAGCGGCGTGCGCATCGATGCGCGCGGCGACCTGGTGCTGGGTGGTACGGCCGATGCGGGCCGCGTCAAGCAGCTGGGCAATGGTTCGCCGTTCAACTACCAGGGCGTTGAGCGCCAGGGCGAAGGCTGGAGCTGGTTCTCGCTGTGGACGCCGGCCACCGCCATCGACCTGTTCAGCGCCGGCGGCAATCTGACGCCGACGTCCGCCTGGATACAATCGGACATGGGCGATAACCACGCGCCAACGGATGCACGTTTCGTCATGCCGTCCGTGTTGCGCGCCGTGGCCGCCAGCGGCAGCCTGTATTACGGCAATGCCAGCCTGGGCAGGCTGGGTGAGGGCGGCAAGGTCGACATGCCGCAAAACGGCGTGATCCTGGCGCCGTCGCCGGTGGCGCCGCAATTTGTCAAGACGGGCACGGGCCAGCTGGAAATGCTGGCGGCCGACTCCATCCATGCGGCCGGCTATCCGATCACCGCATCGGGCGCCGATCCGCGCCTGTTGCCAAGTCCATTCAACCCGGGCTTCGTTGGCGCACTGGACCCGGTCTGGTTCGGCCTGCTGCCCTTGCATAACGTCAGCGCCAACGGGCTGGCGCCCGGGGCGCTGAAATGGTTCGGCTTGACGCCGAATGGCGCCAGCGATTCTTCGCAGCAACTGTATCCGCTGTTCAGCATGACGGCGCCGACGGTGTCGGACTACGTGCCGGTGGGTCAGCAGCCCGCGCATTTCTATGCCAACAGCGGCGACATCGTCGGCCTGCGTACGGGCGGCATCGTGTACCGGGGAACACTGAAGGGCGAAACGGGCGCGCTGGGCGTGTGGTACGAAGGCGGCGGCGCCGTGGCCGTGCGGGCCGGGCGCGACATCGTCAATTCGGGCACGCCGCTCGGCAGCGTCGAAGGCGTGCCGGAAGGCGCGGCCGGATGGACCAGCCAGGGCTTCGTCGGCCGGCCCGATTTTCCGGACAAGCCGGTCGTCTCCGGCGTCTCGTCCGCGCGCGGCAATCTGTTCGTGCACCGCAATGCCGACGACGTTTCCGTCGTCAGCGCCGGGCGCGACATCCGCTACAGCACCTTCTATGTGGCGGGACCGGGCCAGCTGAACGTGAGCGCCGGGCGCGACCTGTACATGGCCGACAAGGCGGAATTGCGCAGCCTCGGCTCCATCGTCAACACGGGCCCCGGCGAACGCGGCAATGGCGCCGGCATCAGCGTGGCCGCCGGCGTGGGCCGCAATGGTCCCGACTATGCGGCTTTCGCGGCGCGCTACCTGGACCCGGCCAAGCTGGCCGACCCAGGCCGCCCGCTGGCCGACCAGGCCGGCAGTGCCGTGTACGTCTACGGCGGCAAGCTGACCCTGGCCGACTGGCTGCGCGGCCAGTTCGCCTACAGCGGCGACGAGGCGGGCGCGTCCGCCTTCCTCGGCACGAAGCAGGCGGAACTGGAAAAGGCTGGCGCGGCATCTGGCGCCGTGCGGCGCGACCTGGCGCGCGAGTATGCGCAGGTCAGCCAGCTGCACCTGGTGAACTGGCTGACGACGCGCTTCGGTGGCGACAGCGGCCTGGGCATCCGCTACGACCCGGCCACCGATGCGCGCAGCTTCTTTGCCGCCTTGCCGAAGGAACAGCAGCAGGTCTACCTGAGCAATGTCTACTTTGCCGAACTGAAGGCGGCCGGACGCGAATACAACGATCCGGACGGCATGCGCCGGGGCAGCTACCTGCGCGGCCGCGAAGCGATCGCCACCCTGTTCCCGGCGCAGGACAAGGCGGGCCAGAAGATCGAGTACCAGGGCGACCTGACGATGTTCAGCAGCGCGCTGTACACGGTCAACGACTACGACGGCGTGTACACCAAGCGGCCGGTCGCGGGCGTGCGCTACCTGAGCCCGCAGGAGTGGGCCGAGGCGGGCCGTCCGACCGTCAATGTGCCGCACGTGATCGTCAACGACGCGGGCATCCACACGGATGTCGGCGGCGATATCGGCATCACGGTGCCGGGCGGACGGGCGCTGATCGGCGTCGATGGCGGCTATGCGCCGGGCGAAGGCTCGGGCGTGCTGACGCAGGGCGCGGGCGAGATCCAGATGTATGCAAAGGACAGCATCCTGCTGGGCCAGAGCCGCATCTTCACCACCTTCGGCGGCAACATCCTGGCCTGGTCGGCCACGGGCGACATCAATGCGGGCCGCGGCACCAAGTCCACCGTCGTCTACACGCCGCAGCGCCGCACCTACGACAGCATCGGCCTCGTCAGCTTGTCGCCGAGCACGCCGGCCACGGGCGCCGGCATCGCCACCCTGAATCCGATCCCGGAGGTGCCGCCCGGCGACATCGACCTGATCGCCCCGCTGGGCAGCATCGACGCGGGCGAGGCCGGCATCCGCGTCTCGGGCAACGTCAACCTGGCGGCCTTGCAGGTGATCAATGCGGAAAACGTCCAGGTGCAGGGCAAGTCGGCGGGCCTGCCCGTGATCGCTACCGTGAACGTGGGCGCGCTCAGCAATGCCAGCGCGGCCGCCACGCAAGCCGTCACGGCGGCGCAAGACGTGCTGCAACGGGAACGGGCCGCCACGCGCCAGGCGCTGCCGTCGCTGTTCACGGTGAAGGTGCTGGGCTTTGGCAACGAGCAGGCGGACGAAGCCGGTGCCGGCAAGCACCAGGGTGGCGAGCCGCAGGCGTCCAGCTACCAGCCGGCCGGCGTGGTGCAGGTGCTGGGCGCGGGACCGTTGACGGCGCCGCAGTTGCAGGCGCTCACGCCGAACGAGCGGCGCGGCCTGCAGCCGTGAGTTTTATGAACATTTGATGACATTCGGCAGTCGTCGCGCGCGGCGGCTGTCTAGGCATCAGTAGATCAGCATTAACAGAAAAAACGCCGGCCCAGCGCCGCAACACAGGGCAACCGTTTGATTTTAAGGTGAATGGAAGATGCGTGAAATGACAACCAAGGGCAGGGGCGTGCCGCCAGCGGCGCCTGCAAGGGCCTTGACGATGCTGTGCCTGGCCATGCTGGCGCTGCCCGGCATGGCGCGCGCGCAGGACGCTGTGCCGGCCGTCGCCCCCGTGGCCGCGCCGGAACGGCAGGTGACGATCGAGGAATACCTGGTGCGCGGCAATACCGTGCTCGACGCGCGTGCCATCGAAGAAGCGGTCACGCCCTTCCTGGGGCCGGGCCGCACCCTGAAGGACGTGGAAGGGGCGCGCGACGCCCTCGTTGCGGCATATCAAGCCCGCGGCTATCAGTCCGTCTACGTGGACTTGCCCGAGCAGCAGGTGGAGCAGGGCGTGGTGGTACTGCAGGTGAGCGAAACGAAGGTGGGGCGCTTGCGCGTGGTCGGTGCGCAATACAACTCGCCGCTCGACGTGCGCCAGCAAGTGCCGGCCCTGACGGAAGGCAAGGTGCCCGATTTTACCCAGGCGCAAGTGGAATTGACGGCCCTGAACCGGGGGGCCAAGCGCCAGGTGATGCCCTTGGTCAAGCAGGGCAGCCTGCCCGGCACCATGGACGTGGACTTGAAAGTCGAGGACAGCAGCCCGTGGCGCGCCAGCGTGGGCTTGAACAACGATTACAGCGCCGATACCAAGAAGCTGCGCAGCAGCATCTCGCTCGGCCACGACAACCTGTGGCAGATGGGGCATAGCGCCACCATCAGCTTTTTCGGCACGCCGGGCGACCTGAACCAGACCAAGGTGTGGTCGGCCTCGTACGTGGCGCCGATCGGCACGCAGGGCTGGAGCGTGGAAGCGACCGGCTACCAGTCGAACAGCAACGTGGCCAGCACGGGCGGCACCAGCGTGTTGGGCAAGGGCCATGCGCTGGGCATGAAGCTCAATTACACGGTGCCCAACAGCGGCATCTGGTGGCACAGCTTTAGCGGCGGCATCGATTTCAAGGATAACCAGGAAGCGCTGCAGCTGAATGGCGCCGGCTCCAGTGTTCCCCTGAAGTATGTGCCGTTCAGCGTGGCCTACAACGGCTTTGCGCAGACGGAGACGGCGACCTACGGCCTGGGCCTGTCGCTGGTGGCCGGCACGCGCGCCGCGTTCGGCTATGGCAGCAACAGCGCCGCCTATGACAACAAGCGCTACAAGGCTTCGCCCAGCTTCCTCGTGCTGAAGGGCGACGCCAACGTCACTACCACCCTGGGTAGCGGCGCGCAGCTGTACGGCAAGCTGGCGGGCCAGCTGGCCGATGCGGCGCTCGTGTCGGGCGAGCAGATGGCCGCCGGCGGCGCCAATTCCGTGCGCGGCTACCTGTCGGCCGAAGCGACGGGCGACTACGGCGTCTCGGGCACCGTCGAGTGGCGCACGCCCCAGCTGACGTACTTCAGCCGCCTGGAGAACTGGCGTCTGTTTGCCTTTGCCGATGGGGCGCGCCTGCGTCTGCGCGACCCGTTGCCGGAACAGAAAGACCTGTTCGGCCTGGCCTCGGTGGGCGTGGGCAGCAGCTTCCAGTTCCTGCGCTACCTGAATGGCCGCATCGATTTCGCTTACCCGCTGCGCGATGGCCCGCGCACGCACAAGCACGTGCGCCGCATCAATTTCAACCTGTCGGCCAGCTACTGACGGGCCAGCTCACCAGCACTGCACTTTTTTGGACTTTTCTTCGGAGAATCACTGTCATGCAACGTTTTCTTTTCCTGCTCACGATCCTGGGCACGCTCGTTCCCGGCCTGGCGCATGCCTGGTGGCAGCCCGACTGGGCTTACCGCAAACCCGTCACCGTCGACGCCGGCCCGAAGGCGGGCGCCGTGGGCGGCGATCCCGGCCGCATTCCCGTGCTGCTGCGCTTGCATTCGGGTAACTTCAACTTCGAAGGCGTCAGCGACAACGGCGCCGACCTGCGCTTCGTGGCGGGCGACGATAAAACGGTGCTGAACCACCAGATCGAGCAATTCAACCCGCTGCTGGGCATCGCCCTGATCTGGGTCGACGTGCCGGCCCTGACGGCCGGTACGCCGCAGCAGTTGTGGATGTACTACGGCAATCCGAAGGCGCCCGCTTCCGGCAATGGCCAGCGCACTTTCGACCCCGACTACAGCCTCGTGTACCACTTCACCGAGCCTGGCGTCCCCTCGCGCGACAGCACCGCCTACGGCAACCATGCGCAGACGGCCGTGCCGTCGCTCGACGGTTCCGTCATCGGTGCCGGCGCCCGCCTGGGCACCACGCCGTTGATGCTGCCCGCCTCGCCATCGCTGGCGCTGGCCGCCGGTGCGCCGTTCACGTTTTCCGCCTGGGTGCGTCCTGACAGCCTGGGCGCGCAGCAAGTGCTGTATGCACGCCGCGACGGCGCCAATGAATTGCTGATCGGCATAGACCAGGGCGTGCCCTTCGTGCAGGTGAATGGCCAGCGCAGCAAGCCGGGCCAGCCTATCCAGGCCGCGCAATGGTCGCACCTGGCTGTCAAGGCCGACAAAGCCAACGTGGCCTTGTACGTGGGCGGCCGCCCGGCCGTGTCGCTGGCCACCGCGCTGCCAGCGTTCAGCACGGCAGCCTCGGTCGGCGCCGATGCGCCGCCGGTCGCTTCCGGTACCGCCACCCTGGCCAACTTCACGGGCGCCATCGACGAGCTGCGCCTGTCGCGTACGGCCCGTCCCGATGCCCTGTTGCTGGCCGACGCCGTCTCGCAAGGTTCCGAATCGCGCCTGGCCGTGTTTGGCGCCGACGAACAGCAAGCAGGCAAGAGCCATTTCGGCTTCATCATCGCCGCCATGCCGCTCGACGCGTGGATCGTCGTCGGTGTGCTGGGCCTGATGATGGTCTTGTCGTGGATCATCATGATCGGCAAGGGCCGCAGCTATGGCGCCATCTCGCGCGCCAATGCGCAATTCATGCAGTCGTTCCACGAAGCGGCCGGCGCACCGCTCGACCACCTGTCGCGCAACGGCAAGCTCAGTGCTTCCGTGAAGACGGATTCCTCGCTGTGGCGTTTGTATGACGTGGCCATCGACGAGATGCGCCGCCGCCATGACCGCGGCTACGACTTGAACGCCGTCTCGAACGCGACCATCGGCGCCATCCGCGCCGCCATGGATGGCGTGATGGTGCGCGAAAGCGAACGCATGTCCAAACGCATGATCTGGCTGTCGACCACCATCGAAGGCGCGCCGTATGTCGGCCTGTTCGGCACCGTGATCGGCATCATGCTGGTGTTCGTCGTGGCGGCCATGGCGGGCGCCGTGGACATCAACTCGGTGGCGCCGGGCATGGCGGCAGCGCTGCTGTGTACGGCCGCCGGCCTGGGCGTGGCGATTCCCGCCCTGTTCGGCTACAACTGGCTGTCCTCGCGTTCGGACGCCATCGTTGCCGACATGGCCGTCTTCGTCGACGAGTTCGCCACGCGCCTGGCCGAAGAGCAGGGCGACGGACGCCAGATGCGTCCTGTGCTGCAACAGGCGTGAGGGGGGCATAGCCATGGCCACCTCCGCCAAGTTTACCCCCCGCAAGCGTAGCGGCGGCATCAACATCACGCCCTTCGTCGACGTGTTGCTGGTGGTGCTGGTGATCTTCATTTTGACCAGCAACGCCAGCATTCCCGGCATCAAGGTCGACCTGCCCAAGGCCAGCTCGGCCATGGCGCTGGAAAAACCGAAGACCAAGGCCATCACCATCGACAACGCGGGCCAGGTCTTTCTCGACGCCTATCCCGTCACCCTGCCCGAGCTGGAAGAGCGCTTGCGCACGGAAAAGGCCCTGACGCCCGACTTTCCCGTGATCGTGCGCGGCGATGCCGCCGTGCAGTACGCGAAAGTGGTCGAAGTGCTCGATTTGCTGCGCCGCATCGACCTGAACCAGGTGGGCCTGGTGACCGGCAAGCCGGCATGAGGAGCGCAAGGTGAAGCGTGACGACATGATGAAGATGGCCGCCCCGGAATCGTCGGGTGCGGCGCAGTGGTGGCGCCGCTGGGGCGGCGTGGCCGGCGGCGTGCTGCTGGCCGCTGCGCTGGCCGCGCTGGTCTGGTATTTGCTGTCGGACACGGCCGCCACCAAGCGCGAAGTGGCGGCCCCGCCGATGCTGATGCTGCCCCCTCCGCCGCCACCGCCGCCGGAACCGGAAAAACTGCCGGAACCGACACCGGACAAGGTGGTGCCGGAAGTGTCGGAGCCGGAACCGACACCGGCCGACAAGCCCATGGATGACGCGCCGGAAAGCCCGTCGCCGGACAAGGGCGACCCTGTCACCATCGATGGCGCGGCGCAGGCTGGCAGCGACGCCTTCGGCATCCAGGCCGGACGCGGCGGCGGCATGACGGGCGGCGGCGGTGGCGGTGGGCTCGGCGCGGGATCGTATGGCCGCTATGTGGCCAACGCGCTGCAGCTGGCCTTTGCCCGCGATCCGCGCACGCGCCAGCTGGCGTTTAGCGACATCCGCGTCGACCTGTGGCTCGATGCGGAAGGCAAGACGACGAAAGTGCAGCTGGTGCAAGGCACGGGCAATGCGCAGACGGATGAGCAGGTACTGGCCATGGTGCGCGATTTCCGCGCCGATGAGCGGCCACCGGCATCCCTGCGTTTCCCGGCCCGCGTTTCCATTAAAGGTCGGCGCCCGTAAGCGCATGAACTAATTCCTCATTTACCGAAAGAAGCGATGAATTCCTTATTTTCTTCCCCACAGCGTGCGCGCCGCCTTCCGCTGGCGCTGGCTGCCCTGGCCCTGAGTGTGGCGGCAGGCGCGGTACAAGCCCAGACGGCACCGGCCGACAGCACCATGGTCAAGCTGATCCGCGGCCTGATCCAGAGCGGCGCCCTGAACAAGGATGCCGGCGAAGCGCTGCTGGCGCAGGCGCAGAGCGAAGCGCTGGCACAAGCGCAAGCCCGTCCGGCCGCCGCGCCGGCCGCCCTGGCGCAAGTGCAGCCGGGCGACGTGCGCGTGCCGTATATTTCGCAAACCGTGCGCGAACAGATCCGCGACGAAATCAAGGGCCAGGTCATGGCCGAGGCAAAAGCGAGCGGCTGGGCGGCGCCGAATGAAACGCCGGCCTGGACCAAGCGCATCCGCCTGGAAGGCGACGTGCGCGCGCGCTACGAATCGCGCTACTACGACATGGCCAACAGCAATATCGAGATCGACTGGCGCTCGCTCAACAGCGGCAGCGGCTACGACGTCAACTCGAACACCAACCTGACCCTGCCGGCGTTGCTGAACACGCGCGAAGACCGCAAGCACTTGCTGCGCGCGCGTGCGCGCCTGGGCATCCTGGCCGATATTTCCGACACCACGCAGGCAGGCATCCGCCTGGCCAGCGGCAATGACGACAGCCCTGTGTCCACCACGCAAACCCTCGGTGGCGGCCTGGGCAAGAAAAACATCTGGCTGGACCAGGCCTGGCTGTCCTACCAGCCCGCTTCCTGGCTGAAACTGACGGCGGGCCGCTTCGACAATCCCTTCGTCTCTGGCGACGAACTGTTTTCCAGCGAACTCAATTTCGACGGCATCGCCGCCAAGGTGCAGCAGCCGGTCGGCGAGAGCAAGGCCGTCACCGTCTTCGGTACCCTGGGCCTGATTCCGCTCGAGTATTCATCCGACAATGCGCCTAGCCGCAGCCAGGCAAAAATGGCCAGCGAAAACAAATGGCTGCTGGGTGCGCAAGTGGGCGCGTCGTGGAAGATCAATAGCGACCATCAGCTGCGTGGCGCCTTGGCCTACTACAACTTCCGCAACATCAGCGGAGAGTACTCGCAGCCGTGTGCGCTGTACGCGGGCGCCGATGGCTGCGGCACGGACTGGTCGCGTCCGTCGAGCATGCAAAAAGGCAATAGCTTGATGCTGCTGCGCAATATCGCTCTGAACCCGCTGGACCCGGCCAATACGCCGCAGCCGCAATTCGTGGGGCTGGCGTCGAAATTCCGCCTGGCCAACCTGAATGCGCGCTGGGATAGCAAGGTCGCCGGCGGCACGGACTTGCGCATCGAAGGCGATTATGTGCGCAACATGGCTTACGACAAGAACGAGATGTGGGCGCGCGCCAAGGGCGGCATCATGAACAATTTCGGCGGCACGGGCGGCGTATCGCAAGCCGATTTCAAGAGCGGCGGCAATGCCTACATGCTGCAAGCGACCTTGGGCAAGGCCAGCCCGGCGGCGCGCGGCGACTGGAACGTCTTACTGGGCTACAAGCGCATCGAACCGGACGCCTTGCCTGACGCCTACAACGATTCGACTTTCCACCTGGGCGGCACGAATGCGCGCGGCTACTACCTGGGCGGCGCGTATGCGCTCGACAAGAATACCTGGCTGAACGGCCGCTGGACGTCGAGCCGCGAAGTGTTCGGTTCGGCACTGTCGATCGACACGCTGCAAATCGAATTGAACGCGCGTTTCTAAGGAGCCATGATGTTGATATCCAACAAAATGCGCCTGCCTTTATTGCTGCTGAGCTTGCTGGCCGCCGGTACGGCGCAGGCACAAAAGGGGCAAAGCATGGAAGAGCGCTTGCGGGCCGAGTTGCGTAACGTGACGGCGCAATTGCAGCAGACGCGCGGCGAGCTGGAAATGCTCAAAGCAAAGGGTGCCCCTGTCGCCAAGGCGGCGCCCGCTGCGGCCGAACCTGCCAGCGATGGCTTGAAAAAGGAGCTGGCGCGCAGCCAGTCGCAGCTGGCGCACGAGCGCGCGCAGCGGGAAAAGCTGGGCGAGCAGCAACAGCGCAGCACGGCCGCCGCGCAAGAGGCGGCCGCCAGCCTGGCGCAGTACCGCCAGGCCAGCGAGCAATTGACTGCCACGGGCAAGCGGCTGGAAGCGGAGCGTGCGCGCCTGGACGGCGAAGTGACGGCCCAGCGCGGTGCCCTGGCGCGCTGCGAAAGCAAGAATGCCCAGCTGTATGCGGCCGGGCAGGACATCCTGCAAGCGTATGAAGGTCTTGGCGTGCTGGACGTCATGAAGGCGCGCCAGCCTTTCGCCGCGCAGAGCAGGGTGAAACTCGAGCAAATCGCGCAGCAGTACGGCGACCAGCTGTACCAGGGCCGCTTTGATGCGCGTCAAACAGAAACGCCGGCCCCCCAATAATTTTTTTGAAATGAATGGAATGACGATGGAAAACACGAATACCAATTTGCTGACCACCCTGAATGCGGAACAAACGGCCGAGGCCATCAAGGCGGCCGGCTGCGCCGTGACCAGCATCGAACACGACGGCGTCGTGCGCCTGCACAGTGCCAGCCATGGCATCGGCTTCCAGGTGCTGTGGGGCAATGAAGCAGCGCCTGGCCAGTACGCGGATCTGACCCTGAGCTGCCCGCTGCGCGTGCAGGGCGGCGACTTGCCGGCCGGCTTGCTGGCCGAATGGCACCGCAGCAAGCGTTTCGCCCGCGTGGCCCAGCATGGCGATTTCGTCGTGCTGGAAATGGATGTGCTGGTCGCCGGCGGCGTCAGCAAGGACTACCTGAATATCAATCTGCAACTGTGGACGCAGATGATGGGCCAGTTCTTCTTGTTTTTGCGCAACTTTACGCCGGCCGATACGAGCACCGCACCGGTAGTCGAGGCCGCCAGCGTGGCAGAAGAAGAAACTGTGCCGGCCTGATAAGCCGTCCAGTGGACGCAAAAATGGCCCGTGACGGGCCATTTTTGCCGTCTGCGGGCCTCAAGTGTCGTATTAAATACTTATTTTTTAGGCATCGCGCATTAAAACTGCTCAAAGAGCGTGTGTGAATCAAGCCAGCAACGGCTGTATGGCGGATAATATTGCCTGTTGCCGATTTGGATACGACCTTTACACAAAAATGCGCCCCATGGATTTTACCCGCGACGAAACCAGTGAAACCCCAGTTGCCCCGGCCAGCGCGCCGGGAGCGCCTTTGCCGTATGCCGTCGCCACCTGGCTGCAGCGGGTGGAGGCTGCCGCCCATCCGAAGGCCGTGCTGACGATTGCCGAGCCTGATCCCAAACTCAACCAGCACCGCCTGATCTACGTGCTGGCGCCCACCAGCGGCGGCCGCCACGTGGCCCTGTGCCTGTACAAGGCGCGGCTGCGGCCGAACGGCGACGTGGCGGCGGCGTCGCCCATCAGCGAAATCTTCTCGCTGCTGTCGGCGCCCCCCACGTTTTTGACGCCGGCCGACGAAGACCTCGTGCGTTTCTTCGTGGCCATGCGCAGCGGACAGAATTCGCAGACGGGCAGCGCCACGGAGCCGAAGGGCAAGGTGGGCGCGGCCCTGCTGAAAATGCTGGCCGAGCAGGATAAACTGTTGTGGGCCAATTCTTGGGCCGATGTCGGCAATGGCCTCGTGTACCCGTTGAAGGAAGGTCCCGTGCGTCCCGCCCGCCTGTTCTGGCGGGACGAGGGCAAGACCATGCGCCTGGGCTGGCAAGTGGATCCACCGGAAGGCGCGAAGCACCATGGCGCCGACCAGATCGACTACATGCTGCCCACCGATCCGCCGTGGTACATCGACAATCTGTCGTGCGGCGTGCTGGAACTGAACCAGGGCGGCTCCGACATTTCCCTGGCCGACTTGCAGGCGCTGGTGGCGCAGGCGCCGCCCCTGAACGCGAACGACAAGGTGCGCGTGTCGCAACTGCTGCTGGCGCAGGGCTTGCAGCATTTGATGCCGCTGCCGCAGCCGTTGCCGCAGCGCTTGCGCAAGGACGTGCCGGCGCAACCGGTCCTGCTGCTCGATAGCGCCATGCTGGCCGATGGCAGCATCCAGCGCTGGAGCGATTTTGCCGTGCTGTCCTACGACTACGATGGCGAGCGCGTCTCGTTCGACCCGTCGCAGCGCGTGGTGCGGCAAGTGGGCGACGTGACGGAAATCATCCAGAGAAACACGGTCGACGAAGCGCGCGCGCTGGCCACCCTGGCCGAGCTGCAATTCAAGAAGCCGGGCTCGGCCCCCTTGAGCGGCTTGAAGGGCGCCTTGCAACTGCCGTCCCAGGCGGAATGGCTGCGTTTTGCCGAGTCCGGCATCGACGCCTTGCTGGAGCAGGGCTGGATCGTGGAAAAGACGGCCAAGTACCGCTACGACGTGAGCGACGTGGGCGACTGGTACGCGGAAATCGACGACCAGGACCCGGACAGCGGCAACGCCTGGTTCGAGCTGGAACTGGGCATCGTCGTCAACCACGAAAGAGTGCCGCTGTTGCCCGTGCTGGTGCAGCTGATCCGCAACGCGCCCAACGATTTCAATCCGAAAGTCATCGAAGCGCATGCGGACGATGACCAGATGCTGGCAACCTTGCCGGACGGTACGCGCGTGGCCTTGCCGTGGGGCCGTGTGCGCCCCATCCTGAACACCTTGGGCGAACTGTATTTCAGCGACAAGATCAAACATGCCGTGCGCATGTCGACCCTGGACGCGGCGCGCCTGGAAGAGCTGGCACGGGGCCTGGAGATGCAATGGACGGGCGGCGAGCAGCTGCGCGCCATGGGCCGCAAGCTGAGCCAGTTCGGTTCCGTGCAAAAAGTGGCGGCGCCAGCCGGCCTGCAGGCGACCTTGCGTGATTACCAGGCCGATGGTCTGGCATGGATGCAATTCCTGCGCGACCATGACCTGGCGGGCATCCTGGCCGATGACATGGGCTTAGGTAAAACCGTGCAAACCCTGGCGCATATCCTGGTGGAAAAGGAAGCGGGCCGTCTCACGCATCCGGCCCTGGTGATTGCACCGACGAGTTTGATGGGCAACTGGCAGGACGAGGCGGCCAAGTTTGCACCTTCCCTGAAAGTGCTGCTGCTGCAAGGCAAGGACCGCGCCCAGCAATTCGACCAGATCGATCAATGCGACTTGGTGCTGACGACCTACGCCTTGCTGCCGCGCGACGAGGAAACCTTGCGCGAGCATGATTTCCACCTGGTCATCCTCGACGAATCGCACTACATCAAGAATACGCGCAGCAAGGCGGCGCAAAGCGCGGGCCTGCTGCGCGCGCGCCACCGCCTGTGCTTGTCCGGCACGCCGCTGGAAAACCATCTGGGCGAACTGTGGTCGCAATTCCACTTCCTGCTGCCGGGCTTGCTGGGAGACGAGAAGACGTTCAACACGCAGTTCCGCCATCCGATCGAGCGCCAGGACGACCCGCTGCGCCGCATGCTGCTGAACCGCCGCATCAAGCCTTTCTTGCTGCGCCGCACGAAGGACAATGTCGCCAAGGAGCTGCCGCCGAAAACGGAAATGGTGCGCAAGGTGGAATTGACGGGGCCGCAGCGCGACCTGTATGAAACCGTGCGTCTTGCGATGGATCAAAAGGTACGCGAAGAAATCGACAAGAAGGGCGTGGCGCGCAGCCAGATCGTCATCCTCGAAGCGCTGCTGAAATTGCGCCAGGTGTGCTGCGACCCCCGTCTCGTGAAATCCTTGCCGGCGAAGAAGCAGTCGGCCGGTTCGGCCAAGCTGCTCGACCTGATGCAGATGGTGGAAGACTTGCTCGACGAAGGGCGCAAGATCCTAGTATTCTCGCAATTTACCAGCATGCTGGAATTGATCGAGGAAGAGCTCGAATCGCGCGACATCCCGTACGCGCTGTTGACGGGCGAAACGAAGGACCGGGGCGCGCAAGTGGCGGCCTTCCAGCAGGGCGCCGTGCCGATTTTCCTGATCAGCCTGAAAGCGGGCGGCGTGGGCTTGAACCTGACAGCGGCCGACACAGTGATCCACTACGACCCGTGGTGGAATCCGGCGGCGGAAAACCAGGCCACGGACCGCGCCTGGCGCATCGGCCAGGACAAGCCCGTGTTCGTCTACAAGCTGATCGCGAAGGGCACGCTGGAAGAAAAAATCCAGCTGCTGCAGCAAAAGAAATCGGAACTGGCGCAATCGATCCTGGCCGAAGGCGAATCGCAGAAGATGGCCCTCACGCAGGAAGACTTGCAGCAGATTTTCGCCCCGCTGGAAGATTAACGCTGCCGCACGCTTATACTTGGCGATTCTTTCTTGCCAGGTATAACGCATGCTGCCTATTTTCCTCCTGCTGCTTGCCGGCGCCATCCTCATGGCGCTGCGTTTCGCCCAGTTGCGCCGCGCCCTGCTGCGCGCGCGGGCGGGCGAAGCGCAGTTCCGCCTGCTGGCCGAACACGGGCGCGACGCGGCTTTCCTGCTCGACGCCACCACCCTCGAATTGCTCTACATCAGCCCCGCCGCGCTGCGGCTGACGGGCCATGACGCGGCTGCCTTGCGCGCGCATGCGGCGCGCCTGGCGGCCGACGTGCCGGCCCGCTTGCAACGCTGGCGCGATGGCGACACCAGCCGCCTGACCCTGCTGCGCGAAGTGGAACTGCCGCACGCGGACGGCCACCAGCTGGCGCTGGAAATCAGTTCGACCATCGTGCCCGCGGCGGCTGGCCGGAGCGTCACCGTCGTGGGCACGGTGCGCGACGTCAGCGCCGCCCAGGCGCAGGAAGCCGAACGGGAAAAGGAGCAAAAGCGCTTCGCCTCGATGCTGTCGCATGAATTTCGCACGCCGCTGGCCACCATCGATGGCGCCATCCAGCGCCTCGTCTCGACGTCCACCGAGGCGGACGAGGCCACGCGCAAGCGCTACGTGAAAATCCAGACGGCCGTCGATCGCCTGCTGGCCATGATCGACGATTATCTGTCGCCCGAACGCATGGCGGCCATCGGCCGCGAGCGGGCCGCCGACGGCATCGCGCCGCTGGCCTTGCTGCAGCAGGCGGCCGCCACCGTGCCGGCCAGCCACCGCGTGCAGCTGGAGCTCGATGAAGACTTGCCGGCCAAGCTGCGCTGCGACGTGCCCGGCATGGCCCTGTGCCTGAAAATCTTGTTAGATAACGCCGTCAAGTTCAGCCCGCCGGGCAGCGCCATCACCGTGTCGGCCAGGCTGGTGCCCGAAGGAGGCGTGGCGCTGTCCGTGCGTGATGCGGGGCCTGGCTTGCGGGAAGAAGAACTGGCCCGGCTGTTCGAAAAAGGTTTCCGAGGAATCGAGGCCACGCATCCTGGCGCGGGCCTGGGCCTGTACATGGCGCGCGCCGTCGTCGAGGTGCATGGCGGAAGTTTGCAGGGGCATAATCTGCCCGAAGGCGGGGCACTTTTCCGGATTTGGCTGCCGCTTCCCGGCTAGACTAGAAAAAAGTTGCTTCCGCTGAAGGCAACCGTGATAATTCCTTGACGTAAACCTATTGTGCCGTCCATCATGGTGCAGAAGTGAATGGCATGGTTTGCCCACGGTAGCTCACTAACGGAAGAATGGCGTTGCAATGACGAAAATACTGATCGTCGAAGACAATCTGGACTACGCCGAAGACATGGCGGAGTTTCTCGTTGAGCTCGAACACGAAGTTCATATCACCAGCTCCGCTGGCGGGATGTGGACGGCGTTGAGCCATGGCAATGTTGGCGTGGTCGTGCTGGACCTGGGCTTGCCCGATGAGGATGGCTTCAACGTCATCCCCCGCATGCGCCAGCTGTATCCGCAAATCGGCGTGCTGGTGCTGACGGGGCGCGTCGCTTTCGACAGCCGCATCCTGGGCTTGCGCCTGGGTGCCGACCACTATCTGACCAAGCCGATCAAATTCCCCGAACTGGCCGCCCACATCGAGGCGCTCGACCGCCGCGTCGGCCCGCAAGACCCCGTGCCCGAGCCGGGCAAGTGGACCTTGAAAGTAAGCGCTCGCCAACTTGAGCTGATGGGCGCCGTCATCGCCCTGACGGAAAAGGAATTCAACTTCCTGCACCTGTTGACCATCAATACCCGCCCCGTGCCGCGCGATGTCATCGTGGCCGGCATGGGCGGCGAAGATCCCGACGCGGGCCGCCGGGTCGACATGCTCGTCTACCGCCTGCGCAAGAAAGCCAAGACGGGCTTGGGCCAGGACTTGCCGCTGCGCAGCGCGTATGGCGAGGGTTACAGCCTCTCGGCCAGCTTTAATCTGTCCTGATTTGCCGTATTGCGCCGTCCGCAAGTGGTCGGCGCAATAAAAGGGACAGAGTCAAGCGCTTTTTCCAGCATGTCAAATAAAACAGGGTCAGAGTCGCGTCTTGTGCTCGCAATTGTGTAAAATCAAGGCCTTAGCCTATCTTTACCGACTCTTGCCATGGCCCGTTTGCCCCGCCTTATCATTCCTGCACTGCCCCATTACGTGATCCAGCGCGGCAGCAACCGCCAGCCCGTGTTCCAGGACGCGGCCGACTATGCGCAATTTCTCTCCTGGCTGAAAACGGGCGCGAAAATGTTCAAGGTGGCCATCCACGCCTACGTTTTATTGCCTGATCAGCTACATTTACTGGCCACGCCCAGCGATGCGACGGGCCTGGGGCAGCTGATGCAGTGGCTGGGACGCTATTACGTGCCGCATTTCAACCAAAAATACGGACGCGAAGGGGCGTTGTGGCAGGGACGCTACAAAACTTCCGTCATCGATCCCGACAATTTCTTCCTCACTTGCTGCCGCTACCTCGAATGCGTGCCCGTGCAAACGGGGCTGGTGGCACATGCACTCGACCATACGTGGTCCAGCTATGCCCACCATGCCGGTGTGCGGCCCGACCCCGTCATCACCGACCACGCGCTGTACTGGGCGCTCGGCAACACGCCGTTCGACCGCGAGGCGGCCTATCTGCGCCTGTTCGAGCAAGGCTTGGGCAGCAGCCAGGTGAAAGTGGTGGAAGAGGCTGTATTGAAGGGCTGGCCGCTGGGTTCCGACGTTTTCAAGCAGGCCCTGGAGCAGAAAATGCAGCGGCAAGTGCTGCCAGCCAAGCGGGGCCGTCCCCGCAAAATCGTGGCCGAAGCGCACGTCAATTGAAACCCATTCGCATTTAAAACAAAAAATGACTCCTTTCTGACGTTTTATTGAAATCGCCTCGACTGTGTCCCTATTAAATTTTCAGGGCTACAGAATCAGATTTAATTCGACTCCGACCCTAATTGTTCTGGTTGAGTTTTTTGTTGCGTTGCACTACTCTAGTTTTTCGATAGTCATATGCAGCGGAGAAGCCCATGAAAGCGCAAGGCCTGTACGACCCAGCCAATGAACACGATGCCTGCGGCGTCGGTTTCGTCGCCCATATCAAGGGCAACAAGACCCATTCGATCGTCGAACAGGGTTTGCTGATACTGAAAAACCTCGATCACCGGGGCGCCGTGGGCGCCGATGCGCTGATGGGCGATGGCGCCGGCATCCTGATCCAGATTCCCGACCAGTACTACCGCGAAGAAATGGCCAAGCAGGGCGTGGAATTGCCGCCGCCTGGCGAATACGGCGTGGGCATGGTCTTCCTGCCGAAGGAACACGCATCGCGCATCGCTTGCGAACAGGAAATCGAACGCGCCGTGCGCATCGAGGGACAAGTCGTACTGGGCTGGCGCAACGTGCCCATCGATACGGACATGCCGATGTCGCCCACCGTGCGCGCCAAGGAACCCGTCATTCGCCAGATCTTCATCGGCCGCGGCCCGGACATCATGGTCACCGACGCGCTCGAGCGCAAACTGTATGTGATCCGCAAATCGTCGGGCCACGCCATCCAGGCCTTGAAGCTGCTGCACGGCAAAGAATTCTTCGTGCCATCGATGTCGGCGCGCACGATTGTCTATAAAGGCTTGTTGCTGGCCGACCAGGTGGGCGTGTACTACAAGGACTTGCAGGACGCGCGCTGCATCTCGGCCCTGGCCCTGGTCCACCAGCGTTTCTCGACGAATACTTTCCCCGAATGGCCGCTGGCCCACCCGTACCGCCTGATCGCCCACAACGGCGAGATCAACACCGTCAAAGGCAACTTCAACTGGATGCGCGCGCGCGAAGGCGTGATGAAGTCGGCCGTGCTGGGCGACGACCTGCAAAAGCTGTTCCCCCTGATCTATGAAGGCCAGTCCGACACGGCGTGCTTCGACAATGCGCTCGAGCTGCTGCTGATGGCCGGCTATCCGATCGCCCAGGCGATGATGATGATGATTCCGGAAGCGTGGGAAAACCACACGACGATGGACGACAACCGCCGCGCCTTCTACGAATACCACGCGGCGATGATGGAACCGTGGGACGGCCCGGCCGCCATGGCGTTTACGGATGGCCGCCATATCGGCGGCACCCTGGACCGCAACGGCTTGCGTCCTGCCCGCTACATCGTGACGGATGACGACCTCGTGGTGATGGCGTCGGAATCGGGCGTGCTGCCGATTCCCGAATCGAAAATCATCCAGAAATGGCGCTTACAGCCTGGCAAAATGTTCCTGATCGACCTGGAAGCGGGCCGCATCATCGACGACCAGGAATTGAAAAACACCTACGCCAACGCCAAGCCCTATAAGGCGTGGATCAACTCCGTGCGCATCAAGCTCGACGAGATCAAGCTGGCCGACGGCCAGGCAAAGCTGGACCGCGCCCAGGGCGAAAAAGCCCAGCCGTCCTTGCTCGATCGCCAGCAGGCATTCGGCTATACGCAGGAAGACTTGAAATTCCTCATGGCGCCAATGGCCGTGGCCGGCGAAGAAGCGACGGGCTCGATGGGCAATGACTCGCCGCTGGCCGTCATGTCGAACAAACTGAAGCCTTTGTATAACTACTTCAAGCAGCTGTTTGCGCAAGTGACGAACCCGCCGATCGACCCGATCCGCGAAGCGATGGTGATGTCGCTCGTGTCCTTCATCGGCCCGAAACCGAACTTGCTCGATACCAACAACGTCAATCCGCCGATGCGCCTGGAAGTGGCGCAGCCCGTGCTGGGCTTTGACGACATGGCCCGTCTGCGCAACATCAGCGCCCACACGGGCGGCAAGTTCAAATCGTATGAACTGGACATTTGCTACCCGCTGGCCTGGGGCAAGGAAGGTGTGGAAGCATGCCTGGCCTCGCTGTGCGCGGAAGCCGTCGATGCCGTCAAGTCGGGCCATAACATCCTGATCGTCTCGGACCGCGCCATTTGCGCCGACCAGGTGGCGATCCCTGCGCTGCTGGCCACGTCCACCGTGCACCAGCACCTGGTGAGCAAGGGCTTGCGCGCTTCCACCGGCCTCGTCGTGGAAACGGGCTCGGCCCGCGAAACGCACCACTTCGCTTTGCTCGCGGGCTATGGCGCGGAGGCCGTCCACCCGTACCTGGCCATGGAAACCCTGGCCGACATGGCGCATGGCTTGCCAGGCGATTTGTCGGGCGACAAAGCCATCTATAACTACACCAAGGCTGTCGGCAAGGGTTTGATGAAGGTCATGTCGAAGATGGGTATTTCGACCTACATGTCCTACTGCGGCGCGCAAATCTTCGAAGCCATCGGCTTGAACAAGTCGCTGGTCGACAAATACTTCAAGGGCACGGCCTCGAACGTGGAAGGCATCGGCGTGTTTGAAGTGGCGGAAGAAGCGCTGCGCCTGCACGCGCTGGCCTTCGGCAACGACCCCGTGCTGTCGGACAAGCTCGACGCGGGCGGCGAGTATGCGTTCCGCGTGCGCGGCGAAGACCACATGTGGACGCCGGACGCGATTGCCAAGCTGCAGCATTCCACACGCAGCAACAATTTCTCCAGCTATAAAGAGTACGCGCAAATCATCAACGACCAGAGCCGTCGCCACCTGACCTTGCGCGGCCTGTTCGAGTTCAAGCTCGACCCGACCAAGGCCATCCCGCTCGATGAAGTGGAACCGGCCAAGGAAATCGTCAAGCGTTTCGCCACGGGCGCCATGTCGCTCGGTTCCATCAGCACGGAAGCGCACGCAACGCTTGCGGTCGCCATGAACCGCATCGGCGGCAAGTCGAACACGGGCGAGGGCGGTGAAGATCCGAACCGCTACACGCAGGAATTGAAGGGCATCCCGATCCGCCAGGGCGACACTATGGCCTCCATCGTGGGCGCCGAGCAGATCGTCGTCGATATTCCGCTGCAGGAAGGCGATTCCATGCGTTCGCGCATCAAGCAAGTGGCGTCGGGACGTTTCGGCGTCACGGCCGCCTACCTGAACTCGGCCGACCAGATCCAGATCAAGATGGCGCAGGGCGCGAAACCGGGCGAAGGCGGCCAGTTGCCAGGCCATAAAGTATCGGAATACATCGCCAGCCTGCGCTTTTCCGTGCCGGGCGTGGGCTTGATTTCGCCGCCGCCGCACCACGATATCTATTCGATCGAAGATCTGGCGCAGCTGATCCATGACTTAAAGAACGCCAATCCGCGCGCCTCGATTTCCGTGAAGCTGGTGTCGGAAGTGGGTATCGGCACGGTCGCCGCCGGCGTCACCAAGGCGAAAGCCGACCATGTCGTCGTTGCCGGCCATGATGGCGGCACGGGCGCGTCGCCACTGTCGTCCGTGAAACATGCGGGCACGCCGTGGGAGCTGGGTCTGGCTGAAACGCAACAAACGCTGGTCTTGAACGGCTTGCGCAGCCGCATCCGCGTACAGGCCGACGGCCAGATGAAAACGGGCCGCGACGTGGTCATCGCCGCGCTGCTGGGCGCCGACGAGATCGGTTTCGCCACGGCGCCGCTGGTGGTCGAAGGCTGCATCATGATGCGCAAATGCCATCTGAACACGTGCCCGGTGGGCGTGGCCACGCAAGATCCGGTGCTGCGCGCCAAGTTCTCGGGCAAACCCGAGTATGTCGTCAATTACTTCTTCTTCGTGGCCGAAGAAGCCCGTCAATTGATGGCGCAGCTGGGCATCCGTACGTATGACGAGCTGATCGGCCGTGTCGACTTGCTCGATAAATCGAAGGCGATTTCGCACTGGAAGGCGCAAGGTCTGGACTTCTCGGCCATCTTCCACAAGCCGGAAACACCAAGCGGCCAAGCCTGCCGCCACGTGGAATTCCAGGACCATGCGCTGGAAAAAGCGCTCGATCACAAGCTGATCGCGCAAGCGCGCGCGGCGCTGGAAAAGGGCGAGCGCGTCTCGTTCATCTCGCCCGTACGCAACTTGAACCGCACGGTGGGCACCATGCTGTCCGGCGAAGTGGCGAAGAAATACGGCCATGCCGGCTTGCCGGACGACACCATCCACATCCAGCTGCAAGGCACGGCGGGCCAGTCGGCCTGCGCCTTCCTGGCGCACGGCATCACGATCGACCTGGTGGGTGAAGGCAACGATTACGTCGGTAAGGGCTTGTCGGGCGGGCGCATCATCGTGCGGCCGAATACCGAGTTCCGCGGCTGGGCCGTGGACAACATCATCATCGGCAACACGGTGCTGTACGGCGCCATCGCCGGCGAAGCCTTCTTCAATGGTGTGGCAGGCGAACGCTTTGCCGTGCGCAACTCGGGCGCCACCACGGTGGTCGAGGGCCTGGGCGACCATGGCTGCGAATACATGACGGGCGGCACGGTGGTGGTGCTGGGTAACACGGGACGCAACTTCGCGGCCGGCATGTCGGGCGGCATCGCCTATGTGTATGACCCAGCCGGCGACTTTGCCAGCAAGTGCAACACGGCCATGGTCAGCCTGGACAAGGTCGTGTCGGCAGCGGAACAGCACGTCGACCGCGATGCCTGGCATACGCAGCACCGCGATGGCGTGCCGGAAGCGGACGAGGTCATCCTCAAGCGCCTGATCGAGCGTCATTTCAAGCACACGGGCAGTACCCGCGCCCGCGTCTTGCTCGACGACTGGGCTGCGGCGCGCGGCAAGTTCGTGAAAGTCTTCCCGAACGAATACAAGCGTGCGCTGATTGAAATGGCCGCTGACGCCGCCATGGAAGTCCAAGCCGTCGCCGCCTGAGCCAGCCAAGCTCATTGCCAAATGAATGACCAGGGAGCGGCCCGGCCGCTCCCCGCCAGCCAAATACAAAGGAACTATCGTGGGTAAAATTACCGGCTTCATGGAATTCAAGCGCCAGGACGAACACTATCTGGAGCCTGCCGCGCGTCTGAAGAACTACAAGGAATTCGTGCTGCACCTGTCGGATGCGCAAGCGACCGTGCAAGGCGCGCGCTGCATGGACTGCGGCATCCCGTTCTGCACCACGGGTTGTCCCGTGAATAACATCATTCCCGACTGGAATGACCTGGTGTACCGCGGTAACTACCGCGAAGCGCTCGACGTCTTGCATTCGACGAATAACTTTCCGGAATTTACGGGCCGCATCTGCCCGGCGCCGTGTGAATCGGCCTGCACCCTGGGCATCCACGAAGATCCGGTCGGCATCAAGTCGATCGAACATAAAATCATCGACATGGGCTGGGAGCACGGCTGGGTCACGCCGCAGCCGGCGGGATTCAGCACGGGCAAGAAAGTGGCCATCGTCGGTTCCGGTCCTGCCGGCCTGGCGGCGGCGCAGCAGCTGGCGCGCGCCGGCCATGCCGTCACCGTGTTTGAAAAGAGCGACCGGGTCGGTGGCTTGCTGCGCTACGGCATCCCCGACTTCAAGATGGAAAAATCGCACATCGACCTGCGCGTGAAACAGATGGAAGCCGAAGGCGTGGTGTTCCGCACCAGCGTGCTGGTTGGCAAGGATTTCCCTGCCCACGTGAACAACTGGGCCAAGGAAACCATTTTCCCGGAAGACCTGGAAAAAGAATTTGACGCCGTCATCATGGCCGGCGGCGCCGAGCAGCCGCGCGACTTGCCCGTGCCGGGCCGCGAACTGAAAGGCGTGCATTTCGCCATGGATTTCCTGCCGCTGCAAAACAAGGTCAACGCGGGCGACAAGCTCAAGGACCAGATCAAGGCGACGGGCAAGCACGTGGTGGTGATCGGCGGCGGCGACACGGGTTCCGACTGCGTCGGCACCTCGAACCGCCATGGCGCCGCCTCGGTGGCGCAGTTCGAACTGATGCCGCAGCCGCCGGAACAGGAAAACAAGCCGCTCGTCTGGCCGTACTGGCCGACCAAGCTGCGTACCTCGTCCTCGCACGAGGAAGGCTGCGAGCGCGACTGGGCCGTGGCCACCAAGCGTTTCGAAGGCAAGGGCGGCAAGGTGGAAAAGCTGATCGCCTGCCGAGTCGAGTGGAAAGACGGCAAGATGAGCGAAGTGCCGAACTCGGAATTCGAGATGAAGGCCGACCTGGTCTTCCTGGCCATGGGTTTTGTTTCACCTGTACAACAAGTGCTGGAAGCATTCGGCGTCGATACAGATGCGCGCGGCAATGTCAAGGCGACAACGGATGGCGCCGGCTGCTACCAGACGTCGGTGGCCAAGGTGTTTGCGGCCGGCGACATGCGCCGTGGCCAGTCGCTGGTGGTGTGGGCCATCCGCGAAGGGCGCCAGTGCGCGCGCTCCGTCGATGAGTTCCTGATGGGGGCATCGCTGCTGCCACGCTAAAAAACGAGCAATTGTTCGTTTTTTGACAGGGCCACGGCGCGGATCGCGACGTGGCTTTTGTTATTTTTGCCTGTCAGGTCAATGGCCGTGAACGCGGCTCGATGGGGACGCGATATGGCGGCCGAATTTCCACTACAATATCTGACTTTCGATTCATTAGTGTTGTATTCTTCCCCTGTCCGGGGCTGTAAGCAGGGGTGTCTCAGCAGAGGTTGGCGTTTCTGCACTACAATACGCCATTAAAATAGTGAGCTTCGTCGTGCCAAATCTTGTTGAGATCCGTGATTTACACTTTGCCTATGGAGAACGTTCGATTTTATCGGGCCTTCAAATGGATTTCCCACGTGGAAAAGTTGTGGCCGTCATGGGTGGCTCCGGCAGTGGCAAGACGACCGTATTGCGCCTGATCGGCGGGCAGCTGCGCCCCAGTTCCGGTTCCGTGAATGTGGACGGCCAGATCGTGCATACGCTGGGCACCGACGAGTTATACCAGCTGCGCCGCAAGATGGGCATGCTGTTCCAGCACGGCGCGCTGTTTACGGACTTGACGGCGTTCGAGAACGTGGCGTTCCCCCTGCGCGAACACACGGACTTGAATGAAGAGCTGATCCGCACCCTGGTGCTGATGAAGCTGCACGCCGTGGGACTGCGCAATGCGGCGCAGTTGAAGCCGGCCGAGATCTCGGGCGGCATGGGCCGCCGCGTCGCGCTGGCGCGCGCCATCGCGCTCGACCCCGAATTGATCATGTACGACGAGCCGTTCGCCGGCCTGGACCCGATTTCCATGGGCGTGACGGCCAATTTGATCCGCAATTTGAACGATGCGCTGGGCTCCACGTCTATCCTGGTATCGCACGATGTGAAGGAGTGTTTCGCCATCGCTGATTACGTCTATTTTCTGTCATCGGGCAAGATCGTGGCGCACGGCACGCCGGCCGAGATGGCCGTGTCGACGCATCCGTACGTCAAGCAGTTCGTCAATGCCGAGGCCGATGGCCCCGTCCCGTTCCATTATCCGGGCAAGTCGCTGGCCGACGACCTGGGTCTGCAGGCGGGGGACGGCCGATGATCGCGCGTTTCCTGGCGTCGATCGGAGCGTGGTTGCGTCGTTCGGTACAAGACCTCGGCTTTGCCGTGCGTTCGTTTTTCATCATCATCGCTTCGTCGGGCGGCCTGTGGCGCCGTCCGCGCCTGGTGATTGAGCAACTGTTTTTTATCGGTAACCGCTCGCTGGTGATTACCGCCGTCTCCGGCCTGTTCGTCGGCATGGTGCTGGGTTTGCAAGGCTATTACACCCTGACCACGTATGGCGCCGAGCAGTCGCTGGGCTTGCTGGTCGCGCTGTCCCTGACGCGCGAACTGGGCCCCGTTGTGACGGCGCTGCTGTTCGCCGGTCGTGCCGGCACGTCGCTGACGGCGGAAATCGGCTTGATGAAGGCGGGCGAGCAACTGTCGGCCATGGAAATGATGGCCGTGAACCCGATCCAGCGCGTGCTGGCGCCCCGTTTCTGGGCCGGCGTGATCGCCATGCCGATCCTGGGCGCCATCTTCACGGCCGTCGGCATCATCGGCAGCTACCTGGTCGGCGTGGTGCTGATCGGTGTCGATGAAGGCTCGTTCTGGTCGCAGATGCAAGGCGGTGTGGATGTCTGGAAAGAAGTGGGCAACGGCACCATCAAGAGCCTGGTGTTCGGCATCGCGGTGACCTTCATCGCGCTGTTCCAGGGGTACCAGGCACAGCCGACGCCGGAAGACGTATCCGGCGCCACTACGCGCACGGTGGTCATTTCGTCGTTGATGGTGTGGTGGCTCGACTTCATGATGACGGCTTTGATGTTTAGCAAGTAATTGCCGATAGGCGACAAAATTATCGGCCTGGGCAGTGTTCTGCGCAGGTGGCGGCAAGTAAAAATTATTTAGGATTGTTTATGCAACGTAAATCTTTGGATGTCTGGGTCGGCTTGTTTGTCTTGCTCGGTGTGGCGGCATTGATGTTTCTGGCGCTCAAGGCCGGCAATATGAGCTCGCTGTCTTTCAGCAAGACGTATACCATTAGTGCGAAGTTCGACAATATTGGCGGCCTCAAGCCGCAGGCGCCCGTCAAGGGCGCTGGCGTGGTGGTGGGCCGGGTCTCGGAAATCGTCTTTGACGACAAGACCTACCAGGCGCTGGTGAAACTCGACATCGAAGATGGCTACAAATTTCCGAAAGACAGCTCGGCCAAGATTTTGACGGCCGGTTTGCTGGGTGAGCAATATATCGGCCTGGAAGCAGGCGGCGATTTGGCCAACCTGGCAGAGGGCGACAAGATCGCCCGTACTCAATCGGCCACAGTGCTGGAAGACCTGATCAATCAGTTCATCTACAGCAAGGCAGCGGAAGGAAAGGACAGCAAATGAGCGAGTCGAACAAGCAATCCCAAGGCAGTCTGGTACGTATCGGCCTGGCCATGGCCATCGCCGCCAGCGTGAGCGCTTGCGCCACCGGCACCAATCCGCGCGACCCGCTGGAAGGGTATAACCGCGCCATGTTCAAGTTCAACGACACCGTCGACCAGGTGGCCTTGAAGCCGGTCGCCACGGCCTACAAGAAGGTCACGCCATCGTTCGTGCAAACAGGCGTGGGCAACTTCTTCGGCAACTTGTCCGATGTGTGGAGCGCCATGAATAACTTGCTGCAAGGCAAGGGCGAAGCGGGCTTGCAAGATGTCGTGCGCGTCAGCATGAACTCGACTTTCGGTATCTTCGGCCTGATCGACATCGCCTCGCAGGCCGGCATTCCCAAGCATAACGAAGACTTTGGCCAGACCCTGGGCTGGTATGGCGTCCAGTCCGGTCCGTACGTGATGCTGCCGCTGCTGGGCCCATCGACCGTGCGCGACACGGCGGCCCTGCCGCTCGATATCGCGGGCGACCCATGGCGCTACAAGGATCCGGCTTATGTGCGCAATATCGGCACGGTGACGCGCGTGGTTGACAAGCGCGCCGCGCTGCTCGACGCGACGAACCTGATGGAAGCGGCTGCACTGGACCGTTATGAGTTCATCCGCGACGGCTTCCTGCAGGCGCGCGAAAGCAAGGTGTTCGATGGCGATACGGACCGCCGCGACCGCAAAGTGCCAAAAAACGACACCAGCGATTACGAGCCGGAGTACGAGGCAAAACCGCAGCCTGCCAATGACGCGCCTGCGGCCACGGCCGCCGCCGATGTGGCGCCAGCGGACCTCGTAACATCTGGTAGCAATACCGTTGCTTCCCAGGCCAGGCCGCAGGAGTAAACTGGACGCAAGAACACCACGGCTGCGATGAACGCCAGCCGGTGCATAGCAACATCATGAAAGGTAGAACCATGAAATTGATGAAACAACTGCTGGCGATGGCCACCATCGCCTTTGCCACCGCCGCCCAGGCCGCCCCTGCTGTCGAAGCACCGGATGTCCTGGTCAAACGCATCAGCCAGGACGTGATCGACACGGCCAAGGCCGACAAGGCCATCCAGGCTGGCGATATCAAGCGCGTCACCGAATTGGTGGAAAGCAAGATCCTGCCGTACGTGGATTTCCAGCGCATGACGTCGCTGGCCGCCGGCCGCCACTGGCGCGATGCCACGCCCGACCAGCAAAAGCAGCTGGCCGCGGAGTTCCGCACCTTGCTGATCTACACGTACTCGGGCGCCCTGTCGCAGATCAAGAACGAAACCGTGGAATTCAAGCCGCTGCGCGCCGACCCGGCCGACACGGAAGTGGAAGTACGTTCGCAAGTGAACGTGGCGCGCGGCGAACCCGTGCCCCTGAACTACCGCGTGGCGAAAACCCCGTCCGGCTGGAAGATCTATGACATCAACGTGCTGGGCGCGTGGCTGGTGGAAACGTACAAAAGCAGCTTCGCCAGCGAGATCAGCAAGGGCGGCATCGATGGCCTGATCAAGACCCTGGCTGCGAAAAACAAGGCCCTTGCCAGCCGTCCCGCTGCCAAAGCCAAATAATCGGCTATCATATAGCTCCTGACCCAGCTCCAGACCAGCGCAGCCCGACGCCATGCCCGACTCTCTCGACACCTTGCAGTCCCTGACTTCCCTGACCGTGCACAATGCCACTTCGGCATTGGAGCAGGGTCTGGACGCCATCCGCTCGGGTCAGACGAAGTTTGACTTGCGCAACGTCAAGGCCGTCGATTCGGCCGCCGTTTCCGTCATGCTGACGTGGCAGCGCGCCGCGCAGGATGCCGGCGGCGTGCTGGAGCTGAAAAACCTGCCGAACAACCTGAAAAACCTCACCAAGCTGTATGGCGTCTGCTCGCTCGTCTCGAGCACGCTGACGGCTGACGACTGCGCCAGCGCCGGCGGCCACGCCGAACGCAGCCCGTCCGATCTGCATCATCATTGATCCTGTCCCACTCCCCGCATCAGCAGTAGCTTTCAAGCCGGCAGGCCAGCAGCGCCGCCGGATTGATCTCCAAGTGTTCCACGAATTTTCCAACTATAATTGACTGTTGCGCCGTCCTCGCCTGAAGGTGGCGCCCTGCACCGGCCTGCCGGCCTCGATGTCTCCGGCAACTGGCGCATCACACCAGACGCATTACACTTGAAACAAGCACATGACCGCAATTCAAATAACGAATGTAGAAAAGAGCTATAAATCGCTCAAGGCGCTGGGCGGCGTGTCGCTGGCCATCGAAGAAGGCGAGTTTTTCGGCCTGCTCGGTCCCAACGGCGCCGGCAAGACCACCCTCATTTCCATCATCGCCGGCCTGATACGTCCCGATGCGGGCACCGTCAAGATCCATGGCCACGACGTGGTCAAGGATTTCCGCAACGCGCGCCGCAACCTGGGCGTGGTGCCGCAGGAACTGGTGTTCGACCCGTTTTTCACCGTGCGCGAAACCCTGCGCCTGCAGTCCGGCTATTTCGGCCTGCCGAACAACGACAAGTGGATCGACGAGGTCATGGAAAACCTCGACCTCACCGGCAAGGCCGACACCAACATGCGCGCGCTGTCCGGCGGCATGAAGCGCCGCGTGCTCGTGGCGCAGGCGCTGGTGCACAAGCCGCCCGTCATCGTGCTCGATGAGCCGACGGCCGGCGTCGACGTGGAACTGCGCCAGACCCTGTGGAAGTTCATCTCGCGCCTGAACCGCGAAGGCGGCCACACGGTTGTCTTGACCACCCATTACCTGGAAGAGGCGCAAGCCATGTGCCAGCGCGTGGCCATGCTGAAAACCGGCAAGGTAGTGGCGCTCGACACCATGTCGGCCCTGATCCGCCGCATCGCCGGCTCGCAGCTGCAGGTGCACCTCAAAAACGGCAGCCTGCCGGACGACCTGCGGCACCTGGTGCTGCATGCGGAAGAGCAGCAGGCGCCGAACAAGTTCAGCCTGCGCGTCAACGAATACAGCGAAGTCGAGAAAATCCTCGCCCGCCTGCGCGTAGCGGGTGCCGAGATCGATGAAATGCAATTGCAACAAGCCGACCTGGAAGATATCTTCTTGCAGATCATGGATAAAGGTACCGTATGATTTCGACAGGATTTCGCACCCTCGTCTACAAAGAGACGCTGCGCTTCTGGAAAGTGGCGACGCAAACCGTGGCCGCGCCCGTGCTCACGTCGATGCTGTACCTGCTGGTATTCGGCCATGTGCTCGACGGCCGCGTGGAGCCGAGCCCCGGCGTCAGCTACACGGCCTTTCTGATTCCCGGCCTGGTGATGATGAGCGTGCTGCAAAACGCGTTCGCCAATTCCTCGTCCTCGCTGATCCAGTCGAAGATCACGGGCAACCTGGTGTTCGTGCTGCTCACTCCCCTGTCGCACTGGGAAATCTTCTCGGCGTATGTGCTCGCTTCCGTCGCGCGCGGCCTGGCCGTGGGCTTTGGCGTGTTCGCCATCACCTGCTGGTTCGCCGACCTGTCGTTTGTTGCGCCGCTGTGGATCGTCGTCTTCGCCTTCCTCGGCGCCGCCATGCTGGGCACCATGGGCCTGATCGCCGGCATCTGGGCAGAGAAATTCGACCAGCTGGCCGCCTTCCAGAACTTCCTGATCATGCCGGCCACTTTCCTGTCGGGCGTGTTCTATTCGATCCACTCGCTGCCCGCCTTCTGGCAGACGGTATCGCATTTGAACCCCTTCTTCTACATGATCGACGGCTTCCGCTACGGCTTCTTCGGCGTGTCCGACGTCAGCCCATGGCTCAGTCTTTCCATCGTCGCCGGCTTCCTCGTGATCCTGGCGCTGGCGTCGATCCGTCTGCTGAAAAGCGGCTACCGACTGCGACACTAATTGCGCCGTTGATTGCGGCACATCACATCACTACACTATTCAATATCAAGGACTTATCGTGACCACCACTCCAGAACTGATCCACGGCTATCTGTCGGCCGGCCTCGAATGCACGCACCTCGAAGTGGAGGGCGATGGCCAGCACTTCCAGGCCGTGATCGTCTCGCCCGCGTTTGCCGGCAAGCGTCTGATCCAGCGCCACCAGATCGTCTACGCGGCGCTGGGCGACCGCATGCGCGAGGAAATCCACGCGCTGTCGATGAAAACCCTGACACCTGAAGAATTCCAAGGATAAGCACATGGACAAGCTCCTCATCAACGGCGGCAACCGCCTGAACGGCGACATCGCCATCTCCGGCGCGAAAAACGCCGCCCTGCCCATCCTGTGCGCCGGCCTGCTGACCGCGGGCGACCTGGACCTGACGAACGTGCCGCATCTGCACGACGTGGCCACCATGCTGAAACTGCTGGGCCAGACGGGCTTGAAAGTGCGGCAGGACGGCGACCGCGTCGTGCTCAACGGCAGCGCCATCGACACCCTGGAAGCACCGTATGAACTGGTGAAAACCATGCGCGCCTCGATCCTCGTGCTCGGTCCCATGCTGGCGCGCTTCGGCGAAGCCAAGGTGTCGCTGCCGGGCGGCTGCGCCATCGGTTCGCGCCCCGTCGATCAGCACATCAAGGGGCTGGAGGCGCTGGGCGCCGAGATCCGCATCGAAGCGGGCTACATCTACGCCAAGTGCGCCAAGCTGAAAGGCGCGCGCATCGTCACCGACATGATCACCGTCACCGGCACCGAGAATTTGCTGATGGCCGCGACCCTGGCCGAAGGCGAGACCATCCTGGAAAACGCCGCCTGCGAACCGGAAGTGACGGACCTGGCCCACCTGCTGGTGGCCATGGGCGCGAAGATCGACGGCATCGGCACCAGCCGCCTGGTGATCCAGGGCGTGGACGCCCTGCACGGCGCCTCGCACGCGGTCATAGCCGACCGTATCGAAACGGGCACCTTCCTGTGCGCCGTGGCGGCCACCGGCGGCGATATCACCCTGCGCAACGTGCGCACCGATATCCTCGACTCTGCGCTCGACAAGCTGCGCGCCATGGGCCTGACGATGACCTTCGGCGCCGACTGGATCCGCGCCGAGATGTCGGCCCGCCCGAACCCTGTCAGCTTCCGTACGACGGAATACCCGGGCTTCCCGACCGACATGCAGGCGCAGTTCATGGCCGTCAACACGATTGCCAATGGCGCCAGCCGCGTCACCGAGACGATCTTCGAGAACCGCTTCATGCACGTGCAGGAAATGAACCGCCTGGGCGCCGACATCACCATCGAGGGCAACACGGCCATCATCGCCGGCGTCAAGCAGCTGCGCGGCGCGCCCGTGATGGCGACCGACCTGCGCGCGTCGGCGTCGCTGGTGATCGCGGCCCTGGCCGCCGATGGCGAAACGCTGATCGACCGCATCTATCACCTCGACCGTGGTTACGACCGCATGGAAGTGAAGCTGTCGGCCGTCGGCGCGAATATCGTACGCATCAAATAACAAGGAACGAGCATGAACGGATCGAACAACGGTGACAGCTCCCAGCTGATTCTGGCGCTGTCGAAAGGCCGCATTTTTGAGGACACCATGCCGCTGCTGGAAGCGGCCGGCATCAAGGTGCTGGAAAACCCGGAGACCTCGCGCAAGCTGATTTTGGCCACCAACGATCCGAACGTGCGCGTCATCATCGTGCGCGCCAGCGACGTGCCGACCTACGTGCAGTACGGCGCGGCCGACTTCGGCGTGGCGGGCAAGGATGTCTTGCTCGAGCACGGCGGCGAAGGCCTGTACCAGCCGATCGACCTGAATATCGCTTCTTGCCGCATGTCGGTGGCGGTGCAGGCCGGTTTTGACTACGAAAAGGCCGTGCACCAGGGCGCGCGATTGCGCGTGGCCACCAAGTTCGTGCACACGGCGCGCGAGCACTTCGCCGCCAAGGGCGTGCACGTCGACCTGATCAAGCTGTATGGCTCGATGGAGCTGGCGCCTTTGGTCGGCCTGTCCGACGCCATCGTCGATCTGGTCAGCACGGGCAGCACCCTGCGCGCGAACAACCTCGTCGAGGTCGAGCACATTATGGAAATTTCGTCGCGCCTGGTGGTCAACCAGGCCGCGCTCAAGCTCAAGCGCGAGCGCTTGCAGCCGATTATCGAGGCGTTTGAACGCGCTTCGCAAGCCTAGACACCTTCAGTAGCAGAAAGCCGATTATGCCGATACAGATACGCAAGCTCGATTCAAGCCAGGATGGTTTCCAACAATCGCTCGACACCTTGCTGGCGTTCGAGGCGGGCACCGATGCAGCGATTGAAACGTCGGTCGCAAAAATCCTCGCCGACGTGAAAACGCGCGGCGATGCCGCCGTACTGGAATACACGAACCGTTTCGACCGCATCCCGCATGGCGGCGCGGCGGAAATGGCGGCCTTCGATATTTCGCAAGCCGAATTGCAGGCGGCCTTGAACGGCTTGCCATCGGCCCAGCGCGAGGCGCTGCAGATTGCCGCCCAGCGCATCCGCGCCTTCCACGAACGCCAGCGCGAGGAATTGCGCGGCTTCACCTACACCGAGCCCGATGGCACGGTGCTGGGGCAGAAGATCACGCCGCTGGACCGGGTCGGCATCTACGTCCCGGGCGGCAAGGCCGCGTATCCGTCGTCCGTGCTGATGAACGCCATTCCCGCGCACGTGGCGGGCGTGGGCGAAATCATCATGGTGGTGCCGACACCCGATGGCGTGAAAAACCAGATGGTACTGGCCGCCGCCGCGATCGCGGGCGTGACGCGCGTGATCACGATCGGCGGCGCGCAAGCCGTCGGCGCGCTGGCGTATGGAACACAGAGCATCACCGCCGTGGATAAAATCGTCGGCCCCGGCAACGCCTATGTGGCCGCCGCCAAGCGCCGCGTGTTCGGCATCGTCGGCATCGACATGATCGCGGGGCCTTCCGAAATCCTCGTGCTGTGCGACGGCACGACGGACCCGGACTGGGTCGCGATGGACCTGTTTTCGCAGGCCGAGCACGACGAACTGGCGCAGGCGATTCTGCTGTGCCCGGACGCGGACTACATCGCGAAAGTGGAAGAGAGCATCGCCAAGCTGCTGCCGACGATGCCGCGCCAGGCCACCATCAGCACCTCGCTGGCGGACCGCGGCGCCCTGATCAAGGTGCGCAGCATGGAAGAGGCGTGCGAGATCGCCAATGCCATCGCGGCCGAGCACCTGGAAATCTCGGCCGAGAATCCGCAGCAGTGGGCCGAGCAGATCCGCCACGCGGGCGCCATGTTCCTCGGTCGCTTCTCGTCCGAATCGCTGGGCGACTATTGCTGCGGTCCCAACCACGTGCTGCCGACGTCGCGCACGGCGCGTTTTTCGTCGCCGCTGGGCGTGTACGACTTCCAGAAGCGCTCGTCCATCATTCACGTGAGTGAAGCGGGCGCGCAAACCCTGGGCCGTGTCGCCGCCACGCTGGCGTACGGCGAAGGCTTGCAGGCGCACGCGCGCAGCGCCGAACTGCGCCTGAAGCCGCAGCCATGACGAAGTTGGCGGAGCAGCCGGACTGGGTCAACCGGGTCTATTGCGAAGATGCGCTGGCGGGGCTGGCGCGTATTCCCGATGGCTCGGTGGACCTGATCCTGACGGATCCGCCGTACAACCTGGGCAAGGATTACGGCAATGCCTCGGACCAGCAGTCGGTGGCCGACTACCTGCGCTGGACGGAACAGTGGATCGATGCGGCGCTGCCCAAGCTCAAAGCCAACGGCAGCCTGTATATCTTCCTCACCTGGCGCTATTCGCCGGAAATCTTCGTCATGCTGAAGCAGCGCATGGCGATGATGAATGAAATCATCTGGGACCGCCGCGTGCCGTCCATGGGCGGCAGCGTGCGCAGCTTTTCATCGGTGCACGACACCATCGGCTTCTTCGTCAAGCGCAAGGATTACTACTTCGACCTTGACGCGGTGCGCATCGCCTACGACGCGGCCACCAAGAAAGCCCGTTCGCGCTCGATCTTCATCGGCGCCAAATGGCTGGAAGTGGGCTACAACCCGAAAGACTTGTGGAGCGTGTCGCGCCTGCACAAGGAACACCCGGAACGGGCCGACCACCCGACGCAAAAGCCGCTCGAAATCATCGAGCGCATGGTCAAGGCGTCGTGCCCGCCCGGCGGCGTGGTGCTCGACCTGTTCATGGGCAGCGGCACCACGGCCCTGGCGGCCAAGCGCTGCGGGCGCGATTTCGTCGGCTTTGAATTGAACCCCGACTACTGCGCCATCATCGAACAGCGATTGGCGGCGTTGACGCAGGAGCTGGCCGAACCGGTCACATTGGCCGCGCCGAAAGCCGCCAAGGCGGCAGCGAAAAAGCCGGCGGCTGCCAGGAAGCCGCCCGCCGTGAAGAAACCGCCCGCCGTGAAAAAAGCGCCGGCCCGCAAGGCGCGCAGCGCCGCCGTGCCGGAAGACGTATCCATTTAATTCCATCAGGAGTGTTTGCAGCATGTCTTTCCTCGATCAGTTAATCAGCAACACCGTGCGCGCCGATGTGCGGGCCGTCAAAAGCTACCAGGTAGCCGATGCCAGCGGTTACATCAAACTCGATGCGATGGAAAACCCGTATCCGCTGCCGCCGCATCTGCGCGAGGAACTGGGCGCGCGCCTGGCCGCCGTGGCGCTGAACCGCTATCCGCCGTCGTATGCCAGCCTGCAGGCGGCCATCTGCGCCAAACTGGGCGTGCCCGCCGGCTACGACGTCATGCTGGGCAACGGCTCCGATGAACTCATTTCCATCCTGGCCATGGCCTGCGCGCACCAGGAGCCGGGCAAGCGCGCCGTGCTGCTGGCGCCCGTTCCCGCCTTCGTCATGTATGCACGCTCGGCGCAGTTTGCCGGCATGGATTTCGTCGGTGTACCGTTGCAAGCGGACTTCAGCCTGGACATGCCGGCCATGCTGGCGGCCATCGAAGAGCACCGCCCGGCGCTGGTCTTCCTCGCCTATCCGAACAACCCGACGGGCAACCTGTTTGCCAGCGCCGACATCGAACGCATCCTCGCGGCGCTCGGCGACACGGGCATCGCCGTCGTCGACGAAGCCTACGAGCCGTTCGCGCAGCACAGCTTCATGGGCCGTTTGCCCGAGTTTGAGAACCTGGTGGTGATGCGCACCGTGTCGAAACTGGGCCTGGCCGGCATTCGCCTCGGCTACATGTCGGCCGCGCCGGCCCTGCTGGCGCAATTCGAGAAAGTGCGCCCGCCGTACAATGTGAATGTGCTGACGCAGGCGGCGGCCGAATTCGCGCTCGATCACCTCGACGTGTTGAATGCCCAGGCGGCCTTGCTCAACAGCGCGCGCGACGCGCTGGCGCAGCGCCTGGCGCAGCTGCCCGGCGTGACGGTATTCCCCTCGAAGGCAAATTTTCTTCTGATTCGTGTGGCTGATTCCGACGATGTTTGCGCAAAACTGCTTGCCCGCCGGGTTTTAATTAAAAATATGAGTAAAATGCATGCTGCGCTGGCCAATTGCCTGCGCATCAGCGTCAGCACCCCGGAAGAGAATTCCCTTTTTTACGATGCCTTCAAGGCATCCCTCGTTTAGCCTACCGCCAGAGCCTCCCATGAACCGCACCGCAGAAATCACGCGCAACACCAATGAGACGCAAGTTCGCGTCGCCCTCAACCTCGATGGCACCGGTCAGCAAAAGCTGAACACTGGCGTGCCCTTCCTCGACCATATGCTGGACCAGATCGCCCGCCACGGCTTGATCGACCTCGACATCGAAGCGACGGGCGACGTGCATATCGACAACCACCATACGGTGGAAGACGTGGGCATCACTCTGGGCATGGCTGTGGCCAAGGCCATCGGCGACAAGAAGGGCATCCGCCGCTACGGCCATGCATACGTGCCGCTGGACGAGGCGCTGTCGCGCGTGGTGCTCGATTTCTCGGGCCGCCCTGGCATCGAATACCACATTCCGTTTACGCGCGCCATGATCGCCGGCTTCGACGTCGACCTGACCCTGGAATTTTTCCGCGGCTTCGTCAACCATGCGGGCGTGACCTTGCATATCGACAACCTGCGCGGCACGAATGCCCACCATCAATGCGAAACCGTGTTCAAGGCCTTTGGCCGCGCGCTGCGCATGGCTGCCGAGCTCGACGAGCGCGCGGCCGGCATCATTCCATCGACCAAGGGCAGCCTGTAAGCGCCCGCGAACCACTGTAGATTCCGAGATCAAACATGAATAAAATTGTGGTGGTGGATTACGGCATGGGCAATTTGCGCTCGGTGGCGCAAGCGCTGCGCGCCGTGGCGCCCGAAGCCGACGTGCGCATTTCCGGATTGGCGCAAGACATCGACAGCGCCGACCGCATCGTCTTGCCGGGCCAGGGTGCCATGCCCGACTGCATGCGCAGCCTGCGCGAATCGGGCGTGCTCGAAGCGCTGCTGCGCGCCGCCGACAGCAAGCCCGTGCTGGGCGTGTGCATCGGCGAGCAGATGCTGTTTGACGGCAGCGAAGAGGGCGATGCGGCCGGTCTGGGCTTGTTGCCAGGCAAAGTCGTGCGCTTCCAGCTCGACGGCCAGGTGCAGGAAGACGGCTCGCGCTTCAAGGTGCCGCAAATGGGCTGGAACCAAGTGCGGCAAACGGCGTCCCATGTCATGTGGGATGGCATCGCCGACAACGCCTATTTTTACTTTGTGCACAGCTATTTTGCTCAACCTCAAGAGGCGTTGCACACGGTGGGCGAGACTGTCTATGGTGCGCCGTTCGCTTGCGCCGTCGCCCGTGATAATATTTTCGCCACACAGTTCCACCCTGAAAAAAGTGCTGCCGCTGGCTTGCAGCTGTACAAGAACTTCGTTCACTGGCAACCTTAACGTTAGCTCTCCGGCTTTTTTTCCGCCCCTCACTCACTTTTAAATCACACTGACCATGCTGCTCATTCCCGCCATCGACCTGAAAGACGGTCACTGCGTACGCCTGAAACAAGGCGATATGGAACTTGCCACCGTATTTTCCGAAGACCCGGCCGACATGGCCCGCCATTGGCTGATGCAAGGCGCGCGCCGGCTGCATCTGGTCGACCTGAACGGTGCCTTTGCCGGCAAGCCGAAGAACGAGGGCGCCGTCAAGGCCATCCTGAAGGCCGTGCAAGATTTCGCCGTGGAAAACGACATCGAGGAAATCCCCGTGCAGCTGGGCGGCGGTATTCGTGACCTCGACACCATCGAGCGCTACCTCGACGCCGGCATCACCTACATCATCATCGGCACGGCGGCAGTGAAAAGCCCCGGCTTCCTGCACGACGCCTGCAGCGCCTTCCCAGGCCACATCATCGTCGGCCTCGATGCCAAGGATGGTAAAGTGGCAACGGATGGCTGGAGCAAGATGTCGGGCCATGAAGTGATCGACCTGGCGAAAAAATTCGAAGCCTACGGCGTCGAATCGATCATCTACACGGACATCGGCCGCGACGGCATGATGGGCGGCATCAATATCGACGCCACCGTCAAGCTGGCGCAAGCCGTCAAGATCCCCGTCATCGCTTCGGGCGGCCTGCACAATATCGGCGACGTGGAAGCGCTGTGCGCGGTTCAGGCCGAAGGCATCGAAGGCGTGATTTGCGGCCGTTCCATCTATGAAGGCACGATCGACCTGGCGCAGGCGCAAGAACGCGCCGACGAACTGACCGACGCCGCCGTTTAAGCCTGCCGGCCGGGAGCGTGCCTGCGCACGCCCTGGCCTGGCGACAATCTGGATACCATCATGCTTGCAAAACGTATCATCCCCTGCCTCGACGTGACCAATGGCCGCGTCGTCAAAGGCGTCAATTTCACGGAATTGCGCGACGCCGGCGATCCGGTGGAAATCGCCCGCCGCTATGACGAGCAGGGCGCCGATGAAATCACTTTCCTCGACATTACCGCGTCCAGCGACAACCGCGGCCTGATCTTCGACATCATCGAAGCCGTCGCGTCGCAAGTGTTCATTCCGCTGACGGTGGGCGGCGGCGTGCGCGTGGTGGAAGACGTGCGCCGGCTGCTCAACGCGGGCGCCGACAAGGTCAGCATCAACACCTCGGCCGTGACGAATCCCCAGCTCGTGTACGAGGCCTCGCAAAAGCACGGCTCGCAGTGCATCGTCGTCGCCATCGACGCCAAGCAGGTGTCGCCCGGCAAGTGGGAAGTTTTTACCCATGGCGGGCGCACCGCCACGGGCCTGGACGCGTTCGAATGGGCGCGTAAAATGGAAAGCCTGGGTGCTGGCGAGATCTTGCTCACCAGCATGGACCGCGACGGCACCAAAGTCGGCTTCGACCTGGGCCTGACGCGCGGTGTGTCCGACGCCGTCAGCATTCCCGTCATCGCCTCGGGCGGCGTGGGCGGTTTGCAGGATCTGGTTGACGGCATCAAGGTGGGCCGTGCGGATGCCGTGCTGGCCGCCAGCATTTTCCACTATGGCCAGCACACGGTGCAGGAAGCCAAGCGTTTCATGGCGCAGCAGGGCATTCCCATGCGTCTCGCGTAAAATCAGCAGGATAGAAGAACATGCAAAACGGAACCATCGTAGCAAGCAATGCCAAGTGGCTGAAAAAGGTCAAATGGGACGAGCACGGCCTCGTGCCCGTGATCGCGCAGGAAGCGGGCAGCAATGACGTGCTGATGTTTGCCTGGATGAACCGCGATGCGCTGGCGCGCACGGTGGAGCTGGGCGAAGCCGTGTACTGGAGCCGTTCGCGCAAGAAACTGTGGCACAAGGGCGAAGAGTCTGGCCACACGCAAAAGGTGCTGGAAATCCGTCTCGATTGCGACGAAGACGTGGTCTTGTTGAAAATCGAGCAGGCGGGCGGCATCGCCTGCCATACGGGCCGCCATTCGTGCTTCTTCCAGAAATTCGAAGGCGACGAAAAAACGGGCGAATGGCAAGTCACCGACCCCGTCCTGAAAGACCCTGAGACGATTTACGCGGAAAGCAAGAGCAAATGAGCGAAACCCTGAAGCGCCTGGCCGCCGTGATCGAATCGCGCAAGCTGGCCAACGGCGGCGACCCCGCTACGTCGTATGTCGCGCGCCTGTTTGCCAAGGGCGATGACGCGATTTTGAAAAAAATCGGCGAAGAGGCGACGGAAACCGTGATGGCCGCCAAAGATGCGCGCCGCGACAACGACCCGTCGAAGGTTCTGTATGAATGCGCCGACCTGTGGTTCCACTCGCTGGTGATGCTGGCGCAGTTCGACCTGACGCCGCAGCAGGTGCTCGACGAGCTGGCGCGCCGCGAAGGCCTGTCCGGCCTGGAAGAAAAGGCGGCGCGCAAGGATGAGCTGCGCGATGCCGGCGAAACAGACAAACACTGACCTACTGGAGCGTGCGTGGATAACTGTATTTTCTGCAAGATTGCTGCAAAACAAATTCCCTCGACCATCGTGTATGAAGACGAGGACTTGCTGGCCTTCAAGGACATCAACCCGGCCGCCCCCGTGCACCTGCTGCTGATCCCGAAGCGCCACGTGGCCAGCCTGTCCGACTGCGACGACAGCCATACGGACATGCTGGGCAAGCTGCTGCGCCTGGCGCCGAAACTTGCTGCCGAGTTCGGTTGCGCCGTCACGTATGACGCCGATGGCGCGCCTGCCGGCGGCTTCAAGACCATGATCAACAGCGGTCCGAACGGCGGGCAAGAGGTGTATCACCTGCACATGCATGTGTACGGCGGTCCCCGTCCCTGGCGCGGTCAACACTGATTTCGCTGCGCGCCGGGTTCACGTGTATACTACCGGCATTGGTTGACGCTATTCGGGCACCGTCCCGCAAGGAGAATGTGATGGGTTCATTGAGTATTTGGCACTGGGTGATCGTTCTGGTCATTGTGATGCTGGTCTTCGGCACCAAGAAACTGGGCAATATCGGCGGTGATATCGGCAAGGCCGTCAAAGGCTTCAAGGATGGCGTCAAGGGCGAAGATGACGCCCCGGCAGCCAATACCCCTCCTGCTGCGCCATCGCAAGTGGCCGACAAAAGCACCATCGACGTCGAGACGAAAGAGAAAAGCAAGTCCTGATAGCGTGGCGGGGCGCTTGCCTCGTCCGGTAACGGCCCTTGTCCGCTTATGATCGATCTCGGTCTCTCTAAAATCGCCATCATCGGCGTGGTTGCGTTGATAGTCATCGGCCCTGAAAAGTTGCCGAGAGTGGCGCGCATGGCCGGCACCCTGTATGGCCGCGCGCAACGCTATCTGAACCAGGTGAAATCCGAAGTCTCGCGCGAAATTGAAATGGAAGAGCTGAAAAACCTGCAGAAGGAAGTGCAGGATGCGGCCCATTCCGTCAAGCAAAGCGTGGAGAAGTCCATGCATGGCGTTGAAAACTCGATTTCCGGCAACCTGGCCGAGGTGGAAAACGCCTGGCGCGGCGATTCGAGTTCGTATGACGGGCATCACGATGCCCATGAAGCCATGCTGCGCGCCACCAATGAAGACCTGGCCCGCAAGGCGCGCGAATTCCGCCGCAAGAAGCTGGTGCGCAATTCCGCCATCCCTGGCTGGTACAAGCAGCGCCATGGCGGCAAGCTGCACGTGCAGTCGGCGGCCGCCCGCGTGGCGCGCTTCCGTCCGCGCGCCAGTTCCTCCTCCTTTTACTCATGAGTAGCAAATCCCCGGTGGAAGAAACTTTTATCTCGCATCTGGTCGAGCTGCGCAACCGCCTGGTCAAGGCGTCGATCGGCATCGCCGTCGTCTGCGCCGTACTGTTCTATTGGCCCGGCCCCTCGCAGATCTACGATTTTATCGCGGCGCCGATGATCGCCTCGCTGCCGGCCGGCTCGAAAATGATCGCCACCGGCGTCATTTCGCCGTTCCTGGTGCCGATGAAAGTGACCCTGGTGATCGCCTTCATCGTCGCCTTGCCCTGGGTGCTGTACCAGATGTGGGCGTTCATCGCCCCCGGCCTGTATACGCATGAAAAGCGCCTGATCGCGCCGCTCGTCATCTCGTCTTCCCTGCTGTTCATGGCCGGCGTGGCCTTCTGCTATTTCTTTGTGTTTGGCCGCGTCTTCCACTTCATCAGCGACTTTTCGCCATCGTCGATCGCGGTGACGCCCGATATCGAAAACTACCTCGATTTCGTCATGTCGATGTGCCTGGCCTTTGGCGCCACGTTCGAAGTGCCCGTGGTGGTGGTGATCCTCGTGCGCATGGGCATTGTTTCTATTGCGAAACTCAAGGAAGTGCGTCCCTACATCATCGTCGGCGCCTTCGTGATTGCCGCCATCGTCACGCCGCCGGACGTGGTCAGCCAGTTCTCGCTGGCCATTCCGATGTGCCTGTTGTTCGAGCTGGGTCTGCTGGTAGCGCCCATCTTCGTCAAGGCCACCCAGGCGCCGGAAGAAGTGTCCTAGACGATTGACTACACGTACAGGCAAAAGCCGCTGACCTCCTTCGGGAGCAGCGGCTTTTTTATCGTCCGGAAAGTTGGTGGGTGCTTACTGCAGCATCAGTTTGCTGAGGATGCCCAAGTTGAGCAAGATCAGGGTGCTCATCATCCAGTACACGTGTTTCATATCCGCGCCATGGCGCAAGTCCAGGCGTTCCAGGCGGGCGTCGAATTTGTGCTCGGAGTTATCGAACCTGGCATCGAACTTCTGTTCCAACGTATCTATTCTGCTATTGAGCCTGACTTCCAGCGCATCGATCTTCACCTCCAGGGCGTCCACCCTGGTATCGACGTTGTGCGACACCAGCTTGATTTCCCCCAGCAGATTGCGCTCCAGCGCCGCCAGTTCGCCATGCACGACGACAGCCGAACCCAGTACTTCGCCCAAGGCCGTGGCATGGGCTTCCGCCTGCTGCGTGGGCACGCCGGCCGAGGCGAGGCGTTTGGCGTAATCGAGGGTGTCGAACTGGATGGGCATATGCATGGACGCTCCTGTATCCAGCCTAGCAGGAAAATCGGCAATTGCCAGTGAGGAGTGCGGTGGCGCCTGCCTTCCCGTCAGCGTAATGGACAGGCACGCCGGCGGTTTGCGGTGGCGCAAACGCATGCAAAAAGGGCGCCACGGCGCCCTTTGCAAGGAGAGGATGCGTACAAGTTAATTCATCAGTTCCTTGATGACTTTCACGGGCGCGCTGCCGTAGCTGAGGAATTGCTCGTGGAAATCCTTCAGCACGAATTTGCTGCCCAGCGCTTGCTTGCGCTGTTCGCGTAAGTCCATGATTTCGCTGTAGCCGCTGAAATAGCTGGTCAGTTGCACCGAGCTCAGCTGCACACGGCGCCATTTTTCCTTCGCTTCACGCTGGGTCTGGAAAGCCTGGCGCGTCAGCAGGTCGAGCGCTTGCGCTTCCGTCATGCCCAGCACGTGCACGCTGTAATCGAGGATGGTGTTGGTGACGCTGCGCAAGTTCCACTTCGAATACATCAGCCACATTTCCGGCGCGTTGTTGCCATAGCCCGATTCGAGCATCATGCGCTCGCCATACACGGCCCAGCCTTCGATCATGGCGCCGTTGCCGAAGATGGACTTGACCAGCGACGGCGATTTGTTGGCATACACGAGCTGCGTGTAATGGCCGGGGATGGCTTCGTGGATGTTCAGGATCTGCAAGATCCAGTGGTTGTATTCGCGCAAGCTGCTTTCCGCCTGTTCCGGCGTTTCGCCATCGAGCGGCGTCACGTTGTAATAGGTGCGGTCTTGCGGGCGGTACGGGCCGGGCGCCTCGATGCTGGCGCCGGCCACGCCGCGCTGGTAAGCGGGCGTTTCACGCACGACGAGGGGCTTTTTCGGGTCCATCGTCAGCAGGTTGTGGCTGGTCACCCATTCCTGCAGTTCCGGGATCTGGCGGCGGATTTCCGGCACGAAATCGGCGGCCGCTACGTGGTTGCTCGACAGCTTGTCGATCACCATGCCGATCTTCGCCGTACGGTCCGTCGGCTTGGCCGTGGCGCCCATGGTTTTTACCCACAGCTCGTCGGACAGGCTATCCATGTGCTCGAGCAGCTTTTCGCGCGCGGCCAGGGCTTTCTGGTACATCTGCTCGGCGCTTACGCTGGCCTGGATATCGTAGGCAAATTTCTGCTCATACAAATCCTTGCCGATGCGGAAGGAGCGCGCATTGCCGTTCTGCGCCAGCGCCGCATCCTGTTCCGTCAGCCAGGCCGCATAGCCTTGCACGGCCGTGCGGGCCGCGGCGATGCGCGCGTTGTACAGCTGTTTTTCCGCCGGCGTCAGAATGGAACCCTGTGCCGTCTTGTTCAAGTCGTCAAGCACGCTGAGCACACCGGCGCTCTGGGCGATGGCAAGCTGCGTGTGTTCGCGCGTGGGGTTGACGATGCTGGCGCGCGCGGCCGCATAGTATTGCGGCACGGTGGCGATGCGCTTGAGCAAGGTGCGCAGGCGCTGTGGCTGGGCCGCGTATTCCGTGTTCAGGATGAAGTCGATGGAACCGGCCACGTTGTACTGGGCGGGATTCCATTCGAATTCGCGGAAGGTGGTCAGATACCAGCGGTCCGATTGCAGTTTATTGGTCAGCAAGGCCAGGTCAGTACGTTGCTTGTCCGACATTTTGCCGGCGTTGAGCTTGCCGAACTTGCCCAGCCATTCTTCGATGAAGGCCAGTTGCTTCTGGCGGCTGGCCGCGTCGGGAATGCTCAGGTTGGCGGCGCCATCGTACTTGCCGACGGAAATCGCGCTTTCGGGGTCCAGGCGCCACAGGGCCGTGAGGAACTGGCCGCTCAGGTTATTCATGGAGCGGTCGCTGCTGTTCTCGCTGGCGACGGCCGCGACCGTGGCTGCCGTTGCCGCCGTGACGACGGCCGCTTTCTTGGCGACGGTTTTCTTCTTGCTGCTGCTGGTGCTGGCCTTGCCGTTTTTCTGCGGCTTCTTCGCGGCGCTGGCCGGTGTCAGGGTAAAGGCCATCATCAATGCGGCGAGCGCAACTTTATTTTTTATCAGCATAGTTTATCTCTTGAATATTTTGTCGTTTGCCCTCATCAGAAAATAATAAACTGATAATATAAGTAGCAAACAACTATTGATAGGTTGGCCTTGCTTGCCTGGGCGGCCCAAAGATTAGCACTAATTGCCCCTGCGGCGCTAGACGACGATGGCGCTGCCGTGCAGCAGTTCCTGGTGGCGCGCATTGATGGCCGCCACGGCATCCTTGCCGCGCGCCATGCCGGTGGCGTGGATTTCCGTTTCCTGCGTGTAGCGCTGGCTGACGCGCACCGTGTAGGACTGGAACAGCCAGCTCCAGAAGTTCGTTTCATAGACGGCTTCATCCATGTCGCGCCATTTGACGCCCGTCAGTTTCTTTTTCCACGGCAAGATGCCGGACGCCAGCCACACGCCCGCCTCATCGTAGTACAGCTGGTAGCTGCGTATCGTCAGCAGGCGGTAGCCGACGATCAGGGCCGAGCCGACCAGCACGATGAAGGCGGCGCGCGTGTTGTACTTGAAGGCCAGCGGCAGGGCGGCAAAAAACAGCAGCACGGCAATGAGGAAGGTGCTGACGTAGGCGGTCCAGGATTTGCCGCACAAAAAGGTGGCGCGCTGGCCGGCGCTGGTGGCGATATAGTCGGTCATGGCGTGGGAGGGCAACAGGGAAAATGGATCATCGCATGGAACGCGGTGGCCCCGCTCATTTTTTCAATCTCATCGCTTCAACCCTTCCTGCAGCATGCCCAGCATGTCATTGGCCGACATGCGCGCGGCCGCATCGCTGCCTTCCAACAGACTGTCGGCCAGGTCGCGCTTGTGCTGGTGCAATTCGACGATGCCTTCCTCGATCGTGTGCTTGGCCACCAGGCGGTAGATGGTGACGGGGCGCAATTGCCCCATGCGGTGGGCGCGGTCCGAGGCCTGGTCTTCCACGGCCGGGTTCCACCACGGGTCCATGTGGATCACGTAATCGGCGGCCGTCAAATTGATGCCCATGCCGCCCGCCTTCAGGCTGATCAGGAAGACGTCGCCGTCGCCCGCCTGGAAAGCATCGACGCGGCGCTTGCGTTCCTGCATCGGCGTACTGCCGTCGAGATACTGGTAGCGCACGCCATGCTGCTCGAGATGCTGGCGGATCAGGGTCAGATGGTCGACGAACTGGCTGAAGACGAGCACCTTGTGGCGGTTTTCCAGCAAGCCCGACAGCAGTTGCGCGAACGCCGCCAGCTTGCTGCTGGCCAGGCCCAATTCCGGCGCCACCAGTTGCGGATTGCAGCAGGCGCGGCGCAGCTTCATGATCTCGGCCAGGATCTGGATGGCTTTCTTGGACGCCGGCCCTTCCACCATGGCCAGCTTTTCCAGCGCTTCGCGGCGCAAGGATTCATACAGCGCCGTTTCCTGCGGCGACAATTCCACTTCCAGCACGATTTCCGTACGCGACGGCAATTCCGACAGCACTTGCGTCTTCGTGCGGCGCAAGATGAACGGCGCGATCAGGCGGCGCAGCCGCAAGCGCGCACCGGCCGCCGCCCGTTTATCCTGGTCCTTCTCAATCGGCCCGGCAAAGCGCAAATTGAACTGGTCGAGGGTGCCCAGCAAGCCGGGGTTGATGAAGCGGAACAGGTTCCACAATTCGCCCAAATGGTTTTCCAGCGGCGTGCCGCTGGCCACCATGCGGAAATCGCCTTGCAGGGCCATCACGGCTTGCGAGCGCTTGGTCGCGCCATTCTTGATCGCCTGCGCTTCGTCGAGCACGATCGTATGCCAGTGCACGCCGGCAAACATCGCCGCTTCCTGCTGCAGCAAGCCATAGCTGGCCACCACCACGTCGAACGGTTGCAATGTATCGAGCATGTCGGCGCGGTCGCCGCTGCCGAACAGTTTGATGTTCAAGGTGGGCGCGAAGCGCTGCGCTTCGCTGATCCAGTTCATGCACACGGACGTGGGGGCGACGACGAGGGTGGGGCCGTTCGGCGCGCGCGCCAGGATCAGCGCCAGCGCCTGCAAGGTCTTGCCGAGGCCCATGTCGTCGGCCAGGCAGGCGCCCACGCCCCAGTGCGCCAGGCGCGCCAGCCATTCGTAGCCGGCCAGCTGGTAGTCGCGCAAGTCCGCCTGCAAGGTGCTGGGCAACTGTGGTTGATAGTCGTCGAGCGCGCGCAGGCGCAGCAAGTGTTCGCGCCACAATTTGTCGGCGTTCACGCCGCCCGCATCGTTGGCCAGCTCTTCCAGCGCAAACGCGGCCAGCGGGTGGATGTGCACGCCGTCGGCATGCGTCTCGCCATACGCGGCCAGTTCCGACAGGCGCCGGTGCAGTTCATCGCTGAGGGCCAGGAACTGGTTGTCGCCCAAGGCCACGAAGCGGCTTTTATTGTTCTGCATCAAGTCGAGCAGGGCGCGCAAATCCATCACCTTGTCTTCGTCGATCTGCACTTCGCCGCTGGCGGCAAACCAGTCTTTTTCGCTCTTGATATTCAGGCGCATCTGTCCGCTGTCGATGCGTTTCGACACGCGCATGGTTTCGCCCTCGGGCCACGCCAATACCATGCCGGCGGGATCGAGCGCCTGCAACTCCACCAGCAGTTGCAGGCCCAGCGCCGGCTGGCCCAGCAGCCACTCGCCATGCTCTTCTTCCGCCTCTTCCAGCACCAGACATTTCCCGATCAGCTGGCGCTGCGCTTCGCGTTCCGCGTTCAGGTCGCGCCGCGCTTGCACGGCCCGGCCCGCCACGTCGGCAAACACGCTTTCGGCGCCGCTGCCCGGTGCATAATAGGCGCCGTTGTCGAGCAATGGCCGCACGAGAATTTGCATCTTGAGACCCTGCTGGTAGGGCAGCAAATGCACGTGCAGGCGGTGGTCGGCCGTGATCGCTTCCGCGTCGCCGGCGCCGCCGCCGATGTCGGACTGTACGGTGACCATGGACGAGATGGCGCCGATGGCCTGCATCACCTGTTTTTCCGCGTGCAGCGGCACGGACAGGCCCAGGCCCACGATGGCGCCGATGCGCCGGTGCTCGTCGAGGATGTGCACCACGCGCAAGCGCGTCGGCGTTTCCCTTTGCACCACGACATTGCTGCCGCTGTCGGGCAGGGGCGGCTGCATGCCCAGCCACAGCTGCCCCTCGTGCGACTTGATCAGGAGCTCCGGCGCGCCGGCGATCAGTTCCACTCTCGTGTCGGGATTGTCGAGCCAGAAGACGAGCGGGTGGCCCACGAGCAAGATGGCGGCTTTGTCGAGCTCGACTTCATAGCGGGGCGCCGATGAATAGTATTGTTTGAACGGCGCGATGCTGCCGGCCGCGCGTGCGTCTTGCGGCGTGAGGAAATCGATGTCGCCCGCTTCCTCGGCCAGGCGTTTGAGACCCATGGCGCGGCCCTTGCTCCAGCCGCCCCGTGCGTCGCGTTTCTGCTCGCGCACTTCCACTGCCGTGAGACCAAAGCGCGGATCGAACGCCACCAGCCATACGAGCCGCGACACGCCGCCCAGTGCTTCGGCGGGGGCGCTCTGCTGCAGGTTGATGAGCGCGCTCAGCTGGCGCTGCCACGCTTCCTGGCGTTCGAACCACGGCGCCATGTCCGTCAGGCCGTGCTGCGCCCGCTTGGCCGTGGCATAGCGCTCCTGCTGCGGTTCGCCCATCAAGCCCAGCAGGCCGGCCGCCTGCGCCGCGATCAAATCGTAGCCGGCGGCGTCCGCTTGCTGCACCAGCGCTCGCAGCTGGTCCTTGCGTTCGGCCAGTTGTGGTAGCGCCAGCCAGTAGTACAGCAAGGCCTGGAACAGCTGTGCCTGCAGTCCCGTTTCCCAGCTGCGCGTGGGGATGCTTTCCGCCTGCTGCACGCCGGCACGCACGAGGCGCAAGGTATTGAGTTGCTGATAGACGATGCTGTCGTGGTTCGGCTGCGCGTGCAGCGCGATATCGAGATAGGTTTCCGCGTTTTTCAGCAGCTTGGCGTCGTTGCCGCGCAGCAGGGCCAGCACGTACAGGTGACCGCCGATGCCCGTAAAGCACAGCTTGCGCTTGCCGCTTTCCTTGCGCAGTCCCTTCAAGGCCGTTTCGTAGCCGGCCACGGCGTGCGCATGTTCGCCGCGCAACAAGGCGATGCTGCTGTCGACAAACAGCGCCTGCGGCCCCTGCTGGCCCGCCAGGTAGCGGGCGGCCGCGTCGAGCTCGCCGCACAGAAGGGCGTCTTCGGCCAGGGCCAGCGGCAAGGCGGCGCCGATATGGTCGCCGGCGGCCGCCTGGCGCGCATGGTGGGCGCGCGCGTACGTGCGGATGGCGTGCGCCGTGGCCGGCTCGCGCGAGGCATTGCCCAGCAGCACGGCAAGGATGTCATCCTGCAGTTGCGGCATGACGAAAGACAGCATTTCCGGCTCGAACGGCCGGCCGAAAATCTCGATCAGCGGATGCAGCTGCTGCGCTTCGTAGCACGCCATGCAGGCGGCCAGAATGGCGGCCACGTGGCGCACTTCGTCGTTGCGCAGCAGGGCGATGCGCAGGCGCGCCACGCCTTGCCGGTAGCTGCGCAATTCCACATAGCCATCCCAGTTGCGGCGCACGGGGTTGATCAGCTCGATGGCCTGGCACAGGTCGCGAAACACCAGGTGCTCGATGGCCGCGCGCATGGCGGGCCAGCGTAATTTCGCTTCGCAGGCAAAGCCTCGTCCCACCACTTCGGATGCCAGCGCGTGCCGCGTCAAATGCTGCAGCATGTTCGTGACGGTGAGCAGGGCGAACGGCGTGCCATCCGGCTCGACGACATTGGCGCGCTGCAAGTGTTCATACACGGCATGCTTGCCCACCGGTTCGCCCGCGATGGCCAGCAGGGCCAGGATCATCTGTTCGTGCTGCTCCAGGGCGGCAAATTCGTCAAGCAAGAGCTGGTCTGTCATTCGGGCAAATTGGCAATGTGGACAGGGGCTGTGCCGGCCGCCACGGGCAAGCCGAATACACGCTGGTAGAAATACAGTTCCGCGTCCAGGGTGCGCACGATGTTTTCCGCCTTGCGGAAGCCGTGTCCCTCGCCTTCGAGCGGCACGTAGGCCACCGGCACGCCGCGCGCCTGCAGTGCGTCGACCATCAGTTGCGACTGCTGCGGCGGCACGACCTTGTCGTCGAGGCCCTGGAAGAAGATCATCGGGCGCGACAGTTTATCCGTGTGGTGGATGGGCGAGCGCTCGCGGTACAGCGCCTCGGCTTGCGGCTGCGAGGCGATCAGGTAATCGGTGTAGCGCGATTCGAACTTGTGCGAATCGTCGTCCAGGCCCTTCAGGTCGGATACGCCATAGTAGCTGGCGCCGGCCTTGAAGACGTCGTGGAAGGTCAGTGCACACAGGGTCGTCAGGCCGCCCGCGCTGCCGCCGCGGATGATCAGGCGTTCCGGGTCGGCCAGGCCGTTGGCGGCCAGGTAGCGCGCGCCGGCGATGCAGTCTTCCACATCGACGATGCCCCATAGCCCGCGCAGCGCGTCGCGGTATTCGCGGCCGAAACCGCTGCTGCCGCCGTAGTTGACGTCGAGCACGCCGATGCCGCGGCTGGTCCAGTACTGCGTCGCCAGTTTCAAGGTATTGCTGGCCATGCTGGTAGGGCCGCCGTGGCTGATGACGATGACGGGCGGTAACGTTCCTGCGGGCGCCTGCACGTCGCCATTGGTGGGCGCATAAAAGAAGGCGTAAGCCGTGCGGCCATTGCTGCTTGGGAAACTCAAGCTGCGCGGCACGGACAAATACTCGAGCGCGGGCAATTGTGCGATCGACTGCGCCAGCACTTCCAGCTCATGGTTGGACAAATCGATGCGCGCCAGTTCCAGCGCAATAGTCGGGCTGCCGCCCAAGAGCGCGACGAAGCCGGGGCCCACGCGCAGTTCGCGGATTTCCTGGTAGGGGTGCGGTATCGGCTCGAGCTTGGCCGCCGCCACGTTCAATTGCGCCAGGTAGCTGACGCCGGCCTGGATATACGTGCAGACGATCTCGTCGTCGGAAAGGAAACCGTACATGCTGCCGCCGAAGGTCCAGTGCGGCGTGGCAAATTCCGCTTCCATCGGGCACAGCGCCTCGATGTCGGCGCCGTGCAGACGGTACAAATTCCACCAGCCGCTGCTGTCGGAAACGAAGTGCAGCAAGCCGTTCGGCGACCATTCCGGCTGGCAAATCGACTCGCGCGCGCCGCCGGCGATCAGGCGTGGCGACCCGAGGCTGCCGTCCGCCTGCACGTCGGCCAGCCACAGTTCCGTGCCTTGCCACGGCAGGCGCGGGTGATCCCAGCTGATCCAGGCCAGCTGGCTGCCGTCCGGCGACAAACGCGGCGCCGCATAAAAATCGTGACCGCGCGCCAGCACCGTTTCGCGCCCGTCGAAGCCGACGGCCGCCAGGCTGTTTTCCGGATGCGCATGGCCTTCCGCCGGGTGCTGTTCGCGCACGGCGATCAGGCGGGCGCGGGCCGCATCGACAACGAAGTCCGCGTGGCGCGTGTTGCCGCCCGTGGTGAACGCTTCCGGCGCGCCGTCGCCGGCCACGCGGTACAGGCAATTGTCGGCGAAATGCGAAAAATATACGGTATTGCCGGCCACGGCATACGCGCCGCCGCCGTATTCATGCACGCGGGTGCGCACGTTGAACGGCGCCGGCGTCAATTCATCAACCTTGGCGCCGCGCTGGCGCAGCAGGGTGTTGCGGCCCGCCTCGCTGGCGCGCCCGGCCAGCCAGAACACGTCGGCCCCATCCGCACCGCCCAGGGCCAGCTGCGTCAGCGGCGAGGCGCCGGCGGCGACGATGGCCGCGCTGATCGGCGATGGCCAGATGCCATAAGGGGTGCTGGATGCGGTCGAGGTCATGCGGGCTCCGTGTAGTGAGGGAATCAAGGGCCGCCAGGCAGGGTCAGGGCGCGCGGCGGCGTGCATCATCATAATGGAAGGGCAGGCACAACGAAAGTCATCGCTGTGCGTGGCAAATGCTGCAAAGCGGCACCGGAATCAATGAAATGGCAGCGATTGGATGCGATAATACCGCTTCTCCAAGCTCGATTGCCTGCCATGCCACAATTTGCTCCGCTCCAGAATGATACTTTCCTGCGCGCCCTGCTGCGCCAGCCAACCGAGCACACCCCTGTCTGGCTGATGCGCCAGGCGGGCCGCTATTTGCCCGAATACCGCGCCACGCGCGAGCGGGCCGGCTCTTTCCTGGGGCTGGCAAAGAATCCCGATTACGCGACCGAAGTGACCTTGCAGCCCCTGGAGCGCTTCCCGCTCGACGCGGCCATCCTGTTCTCCGACATTCTGACGGTGCCTGACGCCATGGGCCTGGGCCTGTACTTCGCCGATGGCGAAGGCCCGAAGTTCGAGCGCCCGCTGCGCACGGAACAGGACGTGAAGGCGCTGCAAGTGCCGGACCTGGAGTCGCTCGATTACGTCTTCAAGGCCGTCACGCAAATCCGCACGGAACTCAATGGCCGCGTGCCGCTGATCGGTTTTTCCGGCAGCCCGTGGACTCTGGCGTGCTACATGGTGGAAGGCGGCGGCTCGAAAGAGTTCCATACCATCAAGAAGATGCTGTACAACCGCCCGGACCTGATGCACCACATCCTGGCGATCAACGCCACTTCCGTGGCGCAATACCTGAATGCGCAAATCGATGCCGGCGCGCAAGCCGTGATGATTTTCGACTCGTGGGGCGGTGCGCTGGCCGACGGCGCCTACCAGGAATTCTCGCTGGCCTACATGCAGCAAGTGGTGGCGCAGCTGAAACGCGACAAGGATGGCGTCAAGATTCCCGCCATCGTGTTTACCAAGGGCGGCGGCCAGTGGATCGAGCAGATCGCCGACATTGGCGCCGATGCCGTGGGCCTGGACTGGACCGTCAACCTGACGCGCGCGCGCCAGTTGGTCGGTCATAAAGTGGGCTTGCAGGGCAATCTCGACCCGGCCATCCTGTTTGCCAGCCCGGAGCAGATCCGCGCCGAAGTGGCGAAAGTGCTCAACGCCTTTGGCGCGCCATCGGCAGGCACGGGCCACGTGTTCAACCTGGGCCATGGTATTTCCCAGTTCACGCCGCCGGAATCCGTGGCAGCCATGGTGGAAGCCGTGCACAGCATGAGCCGCGCCATGCGCAGCGGCCAGTAAGTATTCGCTTCCCCCTGGTCAGGGGCAGTCAAGGCAGGCTTTCCAGCGGAAGCCTGCCTTTTTCTTTGCTGCGCCCTAGCAAGAAATACCGACTTATGCACAATTTTTTTTGCTGCGGAAATAAGAGGCACCGTAAAAGCCATGCCCGGGGATACTCTGCAAGTGCTTGATTATTAAGACATAAAAAATCCATTGTTCGGCGGACTTTGTTGCTATTGATAAGGTTATTCTTTCGTTCGCTTGCCTTATTCCTTCATTGTCCACAAAGTTATCAACAGATTCTGTGGATAAAATTGAAAAGTATTTTGTTAACCGATACTTAGCGCCGATGTTCAGGTTTCACCTGAAGTGCATGTTGCAGTGCATGATAATTGAACAATGTTTCGCCGCTCGTCAGCTAAAAACGAACGCTTGCCCGGCAATTGTCAACTTTGCTTCATTCCTCCCGTATTTTTGCGGATCGCATGCATCAAAACGGTGCTGATTTCTGTATAAATACATTACAAATGGTTCAGTTATGCACAGCGGCGGAAATGCCCTGTGGATTTATGGCTTCCCGGGCATCAATTTTTAAGCCATTGATTTTAAAAGATTAATTTTTCTTGCGTGCCGCTCTTGACGGCGATCGAAATTTTCTGTCCACATTTTTCTGAAAGTTAATTTTGCTTTGTCCACAAAGTTATCCACAGAATTTTCTTCAGGCACGATGACACGCTGTCCTGCCTGCCGTTAGGTGTTTGATGGGCGAAACAAGTATCATGGCCCGCTGGCTTGATGCCGGACATCCCGCGCGCCACCGATCCTGCGGCGCGCTTTTTTATTGAGATAGGCCCACCTCCCATGTCGCAGTGCATTTTGACGTCGTGCATCCTGAAAATCGCGCTCGACACGCCCTTGAACGCCCTGTTCGACTACCGCTGGAACGCGGCGGTGGCGGAGGCCGGCGCGGACGCTGCCGCGCCGCTGCCGCAAGTGGGGCAGCTGGCGCTGGTGCCGTTCGGCCGGCGCGAAGTGATGGGGCTGATCGTCGGCGTCTCCGACAGCACCGACGTGCCGGCCGCGAAATTGAAGGACGTGCTGGCCGTGCGCAGCCAGCTGGCGCCGCTGTCGGAACAGTGGCTGGCGCTGGCCGCCTTTGCCGCCGATTACTACCAGCGCCCGCTCGGTGAAGTGGCGCTGCCCGGTTTGCCGAAGAATTTGCGCGTGCTCACCACCGTGGCGCTCGACCGCGCCATCAAGAAGCTGGGCAAGCTGGCCGACGCGCACGACGGCACGCCGCTGAACATGCCGGCCCTGAATGCCGCCCAGCAGGAAGCGGCGGACGCCATCGGCGGCGCCCAGGGCTTCAAGCCGACCCTGCTGTACGGCGTGACGGGCAGTGGCAAGACGGAAGTGTATCTGCAAGCTTGCGCCCAGGTGCTGGCGCGCGAGGACGATGCGCAAATCCTGATTCTGGTGCCGGAAATTAACCTCACGCCCCAGCTGGAAGGCAATATCCGCGCGCGCTTTCCCGGCGTCATGCTGGCGACCCTGCACAGCAGCCTGTCCGAGGGCGAGCGCATGCTGCACTGGCTGGCCGCCCACCAGGGCCAGGCGCGCATCGTGCTCGGCACGCGGCTGGCCATCCTGGCGTCGTTGCCGAAGCTCAAGCTCATCGTCATCGACGAGGAACACGACCCTTCCTACAAGCAGCAGGAAGGCTTGCGCTACTCGGCGCGCGACCTGGCCGTGTGGCGTGCCTGGCAATTGCAGATTCCCATCGTGCTCGGTTCGGCCACGCCCTCGCTGGAAAGCTGGCACCACGCACAGACGGGGCGCTACCGCAAGCTGGAATTGCGCGAACGGGCCGTCAGGAATGCGGTGTTGCCGCGCGTTAAGATCCTGGACATGGAGCGCGACAAGCCGAAAGATGGCCTGACTTCGCATCTGGTAGCCGCCTTGAAACTGCGCATGGAGCGCGGGGAGCAGTCGCTGCTGTTCCTGAACCGGCGCGGCTATTCGCCGGTCATCTGCTGCGAATCGTGCGGCTGGATCAGCAATTGCACGCGCTGCACCTCGTTCATGGTGCTGCACAAGCCCGAACACCGCTTGCGCTGCCACCATTGCAGCCTGGAACTGCGCATTCCCCGCCATTGCCCCACGTGCGGCAACGTCGACTTGCAGCCGCTGGGACGCGGCACGCAGCGCGTGGAAGAAGGTTTGCAGCAATTGTTTCCCGAGGCGCGGATTTTGCGCATCGACGCCGATTCCACGCGCAAGAAGGGCAGCGCGCAGGAGGCGTTCGACACCGTGCACCGGGGCGAAGTCGATATTCTGATCGGCACGCAGATGGTGGCCAAGGGCCACGATTTCAAAAAGCTGACCCTGGTCGGCATTTTGAACCCGGACACGGCACTGTTTTCGCAGGATTACCGCGCCAGCGAACGGCTGTTCGCCCAGCTGATGCAGGTGGCGGGCCGCGCCGGGCGGGCCGCGCAGACGGAAGGGGGCAGCGTCAGTGAAGTGCTGATCCAGACGCGCTATGCGCGCCATCCGCTGTACGACGCCGTCGTCAACCATGATTACGACCATTTCGCCACGACCTTGCTGGAAGAGCGGGCGCAGGCGGCGCTGCCGCCCTACCTGTTCCAGGCCCTGCTGCGCGCCGAGGCACCCGAGCTGGCCACGGCCATCGAATTCCTGCAGGTGGCGAAAGAGTGCATGGAACACCCGCAGGTGACCATCAATGACCCGATTCCCATGAGCATGACGCGCGTCTACAACGTGGACCGCGCCCAGCTGCTGCTGGAATCGCCCTCGCGGCCCGCGCTGCAGGCGTTCTTGAAGGAATGGTTAGCCGAGCTGCGCGCCATGAAGACGCGTGTGAAATGGTCGCTGGAAGTGGACCCGCTGGATATTTGACTAGTTCAGGTAATCGCGCGCCGACTTGACGATCTGTTCCGACAGCAGCTTGGTAAACGGCGTGTCCAGGGTCCACGCATGCCAGCTCAGTGCTACGTCGAGGGTGCTGCCCGGCATCAGATCCACGAGACGGTCCGTCGCCAGCGCTGGCGCGGCCAGGCGCTGCGGCATCAGGCCGTAGGCGAGGCCATCCTGGACGCAGCCGCGGCGCGCCGCTTCCACCGGCAAGGTGTGGTGGGGGAATGGTTCACGCATGCTCAATTGTTCAGCGAGGAAACGCGCCAGCAAGCTGTGCTGGCCTACGACAGCCGGCGCCAGTTGCACCGCCTCGGTAATAAAACCATCGCCGAACCAGTGCCCGGCAAACACGGGTGTCGCCACGCAGACATAGCGCAAGGTACCCAGTGGCGTGACGCTGGTGGCCGCTGCCGCGTCGATCGCTGTGCCGGACCCGGCCGCCACGCAGCCAAACACGGAGCCGTCGCGCACCATTTGCAAGGCGCTGTCGCTGTCGGCCAGGCGCACGTCGAGCTGGCAGCGCGGCGGCGCCAGCAGGGCGGACAAGGTGTCGGGGAACCACGTGGCCAGGCTGTCGGCATCGATGGCGATGGCGATTTCCGGCATGCTGACGCTGTTGCCCAGGTCGATGTCGAGCGACGCTTCCATCAGCTTGACATTGCGGTGATGCACGATCAGGCGCTGGCCCAGGCCCGTCGGCACGGCGGGCTGGCCACGGATGATCAGCAATCGCCCGCTGGCGTCTTCCAGCGCCTTGATGCGCTGCGAGACGGCCGACTGGGTGATGCCCAGCGCCAGGGCGGCCTTGTCGAAACTGCCATGACTGGCCACGGCGTCCAGCACGGCCAGCGCGCGATAATCGAGTGATCCCATTAGCTCAGCTTATAAATTTTGAAAATGATTAGTTATACTAATGCATATATTGCTGCAAAGTAAAACCTTATTTTTGGCAAACGGGTAGTATCGAACGCTGTGAGCAACCTCAGTAGGATGGACAGCACCATGAAGACGATACAAGTGGATGTGGCCGTGATCGGCAGCGGCACGGCCGGCATGACGGCGCACAGAGCGGCGCGCATGCATGACAAGCGCGTGCTGATGATCGAAAGCGGACCGTACGGCACAACCTGCGCCCGTGTGGGCTGCATGCCCAGCAAACTCCTGATCGCGGCGGCCGAGGCGGCCCATGCCGTGGCAGCGGCGCCCGCTTTCGGCGTGCATCCGGGTCCCGTGCGCGTCGATGGCCGGCAAGTGATGGCCAGGGTGCGCAGCGAGCGCGACCGCTTTGTCGGCTTCGTGCTCGACGGCGTCAATGCGATTCCCGACGAAGAAAAACTGCGCGGCCATGCGCGCTTCATCGGCCCAGGCAAGCTGCAGGTGGATGAGCATACGATCGTCGAGGCCGCCAGCGTGGTGATCGCCACCGGTTCCACGCCCATCGTGCCGCCCGAGTGGCAGGCGGCGGGCGAGCGCCTCATCACCAGCGACGCCGTGTTCGAGTGGACGGATTTGCCCAGCTCGGTGGCCGTGGTTGGCAGCGGCGTCATCGGCCTGGAACTGGGCCAGGCGCTGGCCCGCTTGGGCGTGCGCGTGACCTTGTTTGCGCGCGGCAATAAAGTCGCGCAGCTGACGGACCCGCTGGTGCTGCGCGAGGCGGATGCCGTGCTGGCGCGCGAACTCGATATCCGTTTCATGACCAAGGTCGCGCACATGACAAAAACGCCTGACGGCAGCGGCATCTTGCTGACCAGCCGCGATGACGCCGGCGTGGAAAAAACCGAGCAGTTCGAGTATGTGCTGGCCGCCATCGGCCGCGCGCCGAACGTGGACAAGATCGGCCTGGAGGCGGCGCAAATCGAGCTCGACCGTCACGGCATTCCCCTGCATGACCGGCATACCATGCAGTGCGGCAAGAGCGCCATCTTCATCGCCGGCGATGCCGATAACGAACTACCGCTGCTGCCCGAAGCGGCCGACGAGGGCCGCATCGCGGGCGACAACGCGGCGCGCTTTCCTGACGTCAAATCGGGCTTGCGCCGCACGCCGTTGACGATTGCCTTCACGGAACCGCAGATCGCCACCGTGGGCGCGACGTACCAGCAATTGTGCGTGAGCCACGCGGGCCGCTTCGCCGTCGGCGCCGTGTCGTTCGGCAACCAGGGCCGCAGCCGCGTGATGCTGCAAAACCAGGGCTTGCTGCGCGTATATGCGGAGTTCAGCAGCAAGCGCTTTCTCGGCGCCGAACTGATCGGCCCACGGGCGGAACACCTGGGCCATCTGCTCGCCTGGGCTTGCCAAGCCCAGCTGACGGTGCCGGCCATGCTCGAGATGCCGTTCTACCACCCCGTCATCGAGGAAGGCGTGCGCACGGCCTTGCGCGAACTGGCGCTGCACCTGGAAAAAGACCCGGAACACGCGCCCGGCTGCGCCGATTGCACACCGGGACCTTGAAGGCAACTTTATGATTTACATAATTTTGTAGACAAGCTCACATGATTGCGCGATCATCGCTGCCACATTGAAATATTGATTAAAAGCAAAAAACATTTCAATTGGCACATGCCGCCCATGCCGCAATGGTAAAAAGGGTAGCGGCTGGCGATGACACGGAGACGATGTGAAAATTCGGCGCATTTATGCGGGAGAACTCGCACTGGGCGTGGCCCTGCCCTGGGACGTGCACAGCGAGACGGGCGGCTTGCTGGCCAGGCTGGGCCATGTCATCAGCAGCGAGAACCAGATCGCATTGCTGCTGGCGCGCGGCGTCATCGCCGATACCAGTGCCGACGTGCCGCGCACGGCCACGGAAGTACCGTCGGCCCTGCGCATGCTGAATCTCGTCACGGCTGGCCTGGCCCTCGTCTTGCCGGTCATTGCCGCCGGGCAGGAGGACAGCCATTTATCCCTCGCGCCGCTGGCGCAGCTGGTGGAAGAGGCCGTTGCATTGGACGCCGACGTGGCGCTGGCCTGCATCCTGCACAACCAGGGCGCGGGCGACTTTGCCGTGCGCCACAGCGTCGACACGGCCGTCATCACGGCTCTGCTGGCGCGTGCCCTGAAACTCGATGACGGCGTGATCCGCAGCGTGGTGCTGGCCGCGCTGAGCATGAATGTGGGCATGCTGGAACGCCACGCCCATTTCCAGCACAAGGCGGGGCCGCTGGATGCGCAGGAACGCGCCTATTTGCGCGCCCATCCGCAAGCCGGTGTCGACTTGCTGCGCGCGGCGGGCGTCACGGACGCCGTCTGGCTGCAAGCCGTGCTGCAGCATCATGAAAATATCGATGGCAGCGGCTATCCGCTGGGCACGCAAGGCGAGGCGATCGGCATCGGCGCGCGCCTGATCATGCTGGCCGACCGCTATTGCGCGCGCGTGTCGAAGCGCAGCTACCGCCAGCCCTTGCTGCCGAACGTGGCCTTGCGCGAAATGCTGATGGCCGACAAGGCCACCCTCGATGCGCCGCTGGCGTCCCTGCTGGTGCGCGAACTGGGCATCTACCCGGTCGGCACTTTCGTCAAATTGTTGAATGGGGAAATCGGCGTGGTCACGCGCAAGGGCTTGAATGCCACCACGCCCCATGTGCAGTCACTGATCGGCCCCCGCGGCGCGCGCCTGGACGTGCCGCTGCGGCGCGATACGCGCGTGGATTTGCATGCGATTCGCGAAGTGCTCAGCGCGGAGCAGGCGGGACTGCAGTTTCGCCCCGATCAGCTGTGGGGCCGCAGCGCGCGAGTTTGATTTAATTCAGCAGACCAGCATCGAGCCGTCCCTCGAGCGCCAGCTCGCGCATGATGCGCACCGTGTCGATGTCGGACTCCTTGTAGGCCGAGCGGCGGAAGTCGTCGTACAGGGCGTTGGCCGCGTCGGTGGCCGCGTCGTGGCCGTCGTCGTACTGGAAGCGCACCCACATGCTCGCTTCGTCAGGCATTTCGATGGTCATCACCAGCGAGGAGGCGCTGATATCCTGCTGCGCCGGCACTTCGTAGCGCACCTGCAGTTGCGGTATCAGCACCACCTTGTCGTTGATGACCAGTTCGCCATAGCGCAGGCTGCGCGCGAAACCGGCATCGCTGCGCTCGCTGATCTGGCATTCGTCGAGGTGCGGCACGAACAGCTTCGGCGACTCGGCGCGCAAGACGAGGCCGCGCCAGACCTGTTCCAGAGTCAAGGTGTCGATCAGCGGGTTCAAGGGATCGTTGATTTCAATCAGGTGTTCAAATTTCATGGGACTGCCATTCGGTAAGTGGGCGCGCACGGGCGATATAGGCGGAATGGTACTCCAGGCGTGGCATCGCCGCACGCATTGAATCGGCCAAGATGGCGGCATATGGCGATATATCAATGACTATGCCTGTTTTTCAGGCATGGTCCGCCGTGCAAATAGCCTGCGCGACGCTGTTACAATGGACTGCTGTTCCCTGCGGAAATACCCTGATGTCCAAAGCACCACAGTTCGGTCTGAATGCGCCCCAAAGCGAAGCGGTTACCTACCTCGACGGCCCTTGCCTCGTGCTGGCGGGCGCCGGTTCGGGCAAGACGCGCGTGATCACGCAAAAGATCGCCCATCTGATCGAAGACCGGGGCTATGACCCGCGCACCATCGCCGCGTTGACCTTCACCAACAAGGCGGCGCTGGAAATGCAGGAACGTATCGCCAAGTTATTAAAACAGCCGCGCCAGGCCAAGCAGTTGACGGTGTCGACTTTCCATTCGCTGGGCGTGAAAATCCTGCGCCAGGAAGCCAATGGCGTGGGCTTGAAGGACCGCTTTTCCATCATGGATAGCGACGACTGCTTTTCCCTCGTGCAAGACCTCGCCATTACCACCGATAAACAGGTCATTCGTGGCATCCAGAATGCCATGTCCCTGTGGAAAAATGGCCTGATCGATCCGGACATGGCGCTGGCGCAAGCCAAGGATGAGGATGAGGCGAACGCGGCGCGCATCTACCGCAGCTATGTGGCGACTTTGTCCGCCTACCAGGCCGTCGATTTCGACGATCTGATTCGTTTACCGGTGGAACTATTCCGCAACAACGGCCCCGTGCGCGACAAGTGGCAGCGCCGCCTGCGCTATCTGCTCGTCGACGAATACCAGGACACGAACACCTGTCAGTACGAACTGGTGAAACTGATGGTGACGGGCATCGGCAAGAAGCCGATGTTTACGGCCGTGGGCGACGACGACCAGGCGATTTATGCGTGGCGTGGCGCCACCGTGGAAAACCTGAAGACCCTGGAAACGGATTTCCCCGATCTGCGCGTGATCAAGCTCGAGCAGAATTACCGCTCCACCATGCGCGTGCTCAACGCGGCCAATGCCGTCATCGGCAACAACCCGAAACTGTTTGAAAAGTCGCTGTGGTCCGAACACGGCCTGGGCGAACCGATCAAGGTGCTGGGCATGCAGACGGACGAGCAGGAGGCGGAGCAGGTCGCCATCATGATTTCGGCCGACCATTTCGAGCGCAAGAACAAATTTTCCGACTACGCGATTCTGTACCGCGGCAACCACCAGGCGCGCATCATCGAGCAATGCTTGCGCAAGGAACGCATCCCGTACACGATTTCGGGCGGCCAGAGTTTCTTCGACAAGGCCGAGATCAAGGACATCATCAGCTATCTGCGTTTGCTGGCCAACGAAGATGACGATCCGGCTTTCATCCGCGCCGTGACGACGCCGCGCCGTGGCGTGGGGCAATCGACGCTGGAGGTGCTGGGCGCATTTTCGGGGCAGTGGCAGTGCTCGCTGTTCCAGGCCGTGTTCAAAGGCGGCATCGAGGCCAAGCTGACGGATCGCCAGCTGGGACCGCTGCGCGACTTCTGCAACTTCATCAACGACCTCGAATCGCGCGCCAGCCGTCCCGGCGCGGCCGGCAGCGGCGACAACGCGGCCGAAGTGCTGGACGACATGATGAAGGAAATCCACTACGAATCGTATCTGTACGATGCTTTCGAGGAACGCCAAGCGCAAAGCAAATGGCAGAACGTGCTGGAATTCGTCAACTGGCTCAAGGAACGGGGCCGGGGTGGCAAGGACCGCGACGGCGAAGAAAAGAACGTGCTGGAACTGACGCAGATGGTGGCCCTGATGACCATGCTCGAAGGCAAGGACGAGGAGCAGGACGCCGTGCGCATGTCGACCCTGCACGCGTCGAAAGGTCTCGAGTTTCCGCACGTGTTTTTGGTCGGTGTGGAAGAGGGCATCTTGCCGCACAAGGGCGACCCTGACGCGCCGGCCGAAACCATCGCCGCGCGCATCCAGGAAGAGCGGCGGCTGATGTACGTGGGCATCACGCGGGCCCAGCGCACCTTGCACATCACGTGGTGCAAGAAGCGCAAGCGGGCTGGCGAGCAAGTCCATTGCGACCCGTCGCGCTTCATCAAGGAAATGGAACTCGACGTGGGCGACGCCGTGCCGACGGAGGCGGAAGTGATTTCGCCGAAAGAACGTCTGGCGCGCATGAAGGCCTTGCTGGCCGCGCCGAAGGGTTAAGGGGCGTTCACGCTTCCACGGCGCCGTCTGGCGTGGTTTTCGGCACGATGGCCAGCTGCATGCCCAGCGCATCGAGCATCTTTAAGATGGTTTCAAAGCGCGGCTTGCTGCCTTCGCGCAATGCTTTATATGCGCCTTCGCGCGTGATGTCGGCCCGGGCCGCCACCTTGCCCATGCCGTAGGCGCGTACCACGTCGTTCATGGCCGACTGGAACAGTTCGGCGTTGCCGGTGGCGACGATTTCGCTCATGTAGGCGGCCACGGCTTCCTTGCTGGTCAGGTGTTGCGTCGGATCAAATTTGCTCAATCCCAGTGCGTCGAGGTCGTCGAGGTCGAAGCCGTCAGCGTCAGTATGGTCTTTCATTTTTTCGTGCTCCTGTCGATGGGCTGGCCGCCGCTTTTTGCTTCCGGATGGCCGCCTGTTGGGCCTTCAATGTTTGCAGTATCGCTTGCGCGTGCCTGATGTCGCGTTGCTGGCTCGATTTGTTTCCACCCAATAGCAGCAAGATCAGGGTGCCCAGGTTGGTTTCGTGAAAATACACGCGCCAGCCCGGTCCCGTCTGTAAAAAACGCAGCTCGCACACGCCTTCGCCCACTGGCCGCCAGTCGCCCTTTTTACCGTGCTGCAAATGCTTGATGCGCGCATCGATGGCGGCAGCCGCCACGTCGTGCAGCGAGTCTTCCCAGCGGCGGTATTCAGCCGTCTTGCGCGTGTCGGTCAGGTCAGGCAAAGTGGATACGTCCATTGTAATCGTTTGTTCTCATTCGTCAAGCGGTTTGATTCAGCCATACGGAGAGAATAGGCAGAAATCGGCACCGCTTCGGCAAGAATGCCGCTTGTTTGTCCTGGCTCACGCCGCTGCGGCGGTAAAATGCCGCTTTCAGTCAGGAGTCACCGTGAGCACCATGGACAATGCAGAACAGATGGAAGTACGTTTCGTCGATATCGAAATCAAGCTGGCGCAGCAGGAGGACCTGGTCGAATCGCTGAACCAGATGGTGTACCAGCAGGGCAAGCGCATCGACCAGCTCGAAGCGCTGCTGCACAAGCTGGGCGAACACGTGCGCGACGGCGCGCAGCAGGCCAATGGCGGATTGGTCAACGAGCGTCCGCCGCACTACTGAGACTGGAACTAGCCTGGCGACGCCGCTTGTTGGTCGTCCAGGGGAGAACAGAGAACTCGGAAAAAATCGGGCGCCAAGGCAACGTGTCCTTCAATGAAGGACTGCTTTCGACCGAGGCTGTGTGAAAACGCAGAAAAATTCGGCCCCGCAAAAAAACGGTCTCTTAAAACGCCCGCTACGCGATTTTTTCGGCGTGGGGAATGGTCACCCTACCCATGAAAATTTCGTGTTTTTGCGTTTTCACACAGCCTGGACGCAAAGCAGCCTTTCAAAGGCTGCGTTTTGCTTACGTCGCGTGTTCGTAACGAACATTGATGCCTTACATTCGAAGGGCATTGGCGGGACGGACCTTCATCGCGATCCACGCTTGTCGACTGGCTGCCGCCAATGCAACGACGCTGGTCACGACGAACGCGAGCAGTAGGGGCAAGTACCCGACAGGTGCCGTTTCGACCCAAGTAGACAGATAACGTGCGATGGCCACTGCTGCAACCGGCAATCCAATTAACGCGGCTACCAACAGCATAGTTCCGACGCCGCGCAAGACCAGCAGGCCGATAGCAGTGTCACTTGCACCATGCAGCTTGCGCAAGACGATTTCGCGAGCGCGGCGCTGCACGGTATCGGCCGACAGAACGTAGGTTCCAAATGCTGCAAGGGTTAGGGCGATACCTGTTGCCAGTGCGAGTAGGCTGGCCATGCGCGCATCGTCAGCATAATTGGCGGCGAGGACGCTCGACGCTGGCTGGATGGACGGAATGGCCGAGGGAAAATAACTTGGCCATATGGACCTGATGACATTCACCACCCTGGCGGCGTCGCCATTCGTGCGCACGCTCAAGGCACTACCGCCTGTGCTCAATTGGAACGCCATCGGCGCCGGTGCTTCGCGCAATGACTGGAACCGCAGTGGTGGCGCGATCCCGATGACACGACCTGGGACCGGCTTGTTATCAAAATTTGTCGTGATGACGATTTGACCAAGTGCTGCTCTGGCGTCGGCAAAGCCGAGCTGGCGTGCTGCAAGTGCATTTAGGACCAGCGGCACGGGGTCGTCGTCACGGTCCAGTGCTCGATCGAATAAGCGCCCGGCTTCTGGCTTGATGGCGTAAAGCATAAAAAAATTGCGGCTAACTTGCTTGATTTCCATCGTGGCACTGGTGCCATCCGGACGTTTCAGGTCGCGGCGCCACGTGTCGTTATGACGGCCGATCGCGTCATCCGACACAGCGACGTCTTGTACCCCGGGCGCAGCCGCCAAAGCCGTCATCAGGCCGCGCGCTGGCGCGCTGTATTTGACCTGTTCAGGCATATCTACGATGAGTATGGAGGCCGGGTCGAATCCGGGCGAAGCACGCATGGCGTAACTTGTCTGCCAGGCGATGGCTAACGTCACACTGGCAAATCCAATCGCTGCCGTTAGCTGCGCCACGGTCATGCTGCGCCGCAGGCGTGCAGTCGCACGCGATTCAGTTGCCGTGCGCCCGGCCAATGATTGTGCCGAAGGGACAGACCAGGCGATCCACGCCGGCCAGGCCGCCGTCAACAGCCCGAGCCCGACGACAAGGGTAGCGACCCAACCCAGGTCGCCAACTGTGAACGCGTGGTTGAGTTGGCGGTCGACCAGGGTCGAAAACAGCGGCAGTGCCAGCCATGCCAGGAGTAGGCCGACAGAGGCCGCCAAGAACGTGATCAGCCATGCCTCCGCCAGCAATTCCAGCGCAATGCTCCAAGCTGAGGCGCCGAGCACTTTGCGCATGGCCAGTTCACGCTGGCGCCGCACTACCCGCACAGTCGCCAGGTTCACGAAATTGATCGAAGCCAGAACAAGGATGAGCACGGCGACAGCGGCAAGGCCGGCAACGACCACCGGATCGCCCCGCTGGCCCGCGCTGGCGATGAAATTACCCTTGATGCCCGTATCGAAATAGGCTGCGTCGAGCCGCGCTAGCGCAATGTCCATTACTGGGCGCACGCCCAGGCGCGCCTTGATATCGGGGGCCTGCTGATGTAATGCTGGTGCACCGTCGACTGCGTCCTGCAGCTGTCGGACAAGCATCGGCACGGACGCGCCGGTGTTCACACGCACCAGGAGCTTGCCTGACCAGCCTTTGAGGCCGGTTCGCATTTCATCGCGGACATCGGCCGCGAGCGTTGAATCGGTGCCTAGCAGTGCTTCAAATGGCATGGTGGTATTCGCAGCCGGCGTACGCAGCACCGCGCCAACCCGTAACAATTTACCTTCCGCAAACAGACTGCGGCCCAGGGCCTGCTTGGTGCCAAACAGCCGCATTGCGGTTAATTCGGTGACCGCGATCTGATCCGGCACTCCCAATGCCGTGGCAAGATCGCCCCGCATTGCCCTCAGGCCCAGCATCTCGACAAACCCAGGCAAGACAGTCAGGCTTTTCAGGGCATGCAGCTTGCCGTCGACGTTGACCGTCAAGCCTGCTGTCTCGGGACGTGATGGCAAGTAGCCGGTGGCCGCAGCCACACCGGGTGCTGCCGCTGCAACAGAGCGCAGCAGCAGCGGCGCCTGGTCGTACCAGGGGCCCGTGGGATCGACATTGTCGCGTTGCTTCACGATGTAGACATGTTCCACATCGGGCACTTCGGCATTATATTGCCAGCAGTAACGCACTAAGCCGAGAATCAGTATGGCTGAAGCAATGCCGATAGCCAGGGTGAGTATGGCAATGGCAGCGTAGGCGGGTTCCCGTCGCAGTGCGCGTGCGCTGTGGCGCATCGTGGTCAATAACATGTTCGCTCTCCGGTCAGGCGGGCTGCAGGGCGTCGATCAGGATACGGCCGTCCAGCAGCCGTATCGTACGAGAAGCTTGCGCGGCGTGCGTCGGCGAGTGCGTCACCATGACGATGGTCGTGCCATCTGCATTGATCTGACGCAGAATGCGCATCACCTCGTCGCCGTGTGCTGTATCAAGATTGCCCGTTGGCTCATCAGCAAGCAGCAGCGCTGGACTGGCCACGAGCGCGCGCGCGATGGCTACACGCTGTTGCTGTCCGCCGGAAAGTTGCGACGGACGGTGACCGGCGCGATGCGCCACGCCTAGTTGATCGAGCATCGCGGCGACGCGAACCTTTCGTTGCGCTGCAGGCACATCCAGGTAGTCAAGTGCCAATGCCACATTTTCGGCAACCGTCAATTCTTCGATTAGATTGAAATTCTGAAAAATGAAGCCGATACGTCCGCGCCGTAATCGGTTGAGCTGTGCCTCGCTCCAGCCCGCCACATTGCGACCGTCGAACCAGCATTCGCCACCGTCGGGCGTGTCCAGCAGTCCCAGCATACCCAGGAGTGTAGACTTACCACAGCCGGACGGCCCGGTGATCGCCACATATTCACCCGCGGCGATGGTGAGGTCAATCCGGTCAAGCGCCGTTGTCTGCACCTCGCCGCCACGATACGTTTTCGTTAGGTTGACGAGCCTGAACATGCTTTGCTGTTGTGTACGATTCAATTGCATGATTTTGTCATTTCCGTGAGAGACCTGTTAGTGAGTAAGCTGAAGATGCCGCGCCGTTGCATACGGCGTGTAGGATGACACGATGACGCGCTCGCCGGCGACCAGGCCGTCGAGTACTTCGATCTGCGTGCTGTTGCGCCGGCCAAAACGCACGGCCCGGTGCTCCGCTTGTACGCCGTCAGCGCGCACGACGAATACCCAGCCGCCGCCGGTGTCATTGCTGAACGCATCGTTTGGAAGAAGCAAGCTAGTCCGCGCAGCACCCAGCGTGATCAGGACGTCGACGCTCTGGCCTGGGCTGAGGGTGGCCGGCTGGCCATCAACGAACGTCAACTCAACCGTGAATTTGCCGTCGCTCACTTGCGGATATATGCGGCTGACAACCACGTGCTTGGTCTGGCCATCGATCACGGCTGTCGCCGGTCGGCCGGTGGCAAGGCGCCGTAAATAGTATTCGTCGAGCTGGGCCGCTAAACAAAATTGCGCGATGTCGTCGATGCGTCCAAGGCGCTGTCCTGATCGGACTGTTTCCCCTACCTGCAATTTGAAATCTGCAAGGCGGCCGGCAACGGGCGCGCGCACGGCCAGTGCATCGACGCCAGCATTGACCAACTTCAGGCCATCTTCCAGCCTGGATACCGCCTGGGCAATCTGTCCGATGGCGTCGCGCCGGGCTGCCTCTTCGCTTTTCCCAGCGGCGTCTTCGCTGGCTAGCGCGTGGCGCTGCCGCGTCAGCTGGTCGGCTACTTCTTCCAGTGCGGAACCCGACACGAAACCCTGCTTGGCCAGTGCCGCGCTCCTCGCCAATTGCTTCTCAGCCTGAGCGACTGCAAACGCGAGGTCGGCGCTGCGCCGCGCACTTTCCGCCCGGCTGGTTTCACCCGCGAGGCGCAGGTTCAACAGGTTTGAAATCTGCTGCGCATGCTCAGCTTCGCGTGCGAGCACCTCAAGCCGGCGCTGTGGATTCGACAGCCGGAACAGTAATTCGCCTTGGCGTACCAGCGCGCCATCGCGCACCATCACCTCTTCGGCCCGGCCATTTTCCACCACATCCAGTACGACCGAGTGCAGCGGCTGGGCCGTTGCACGCGCGGCCACGTCGTCGCGCAGGATGCCGCGCTCGACGACAGCGATGCGCACGCTGGCAGCGGGTACCTGCAGTCCGCTGGGCCAGAGCCACCACGCTAGTGCAGCAAGGCCAATCAAGATGAGCAAAATCGCTATTGCCGTGCGCCAACGCCGGCCGCGCTGTCGTAGGACCGGTTGGTCCATCGCCGCACCCGTAGGGCGTGATGCATTTGCGTTGTCGTCTTTTGTCATGATTTCTACTGTCGCAACATCCGTGCCACGCGGTTTCGGCCCAATCGACCGGTATTTTTTTCAATTGCCCGCTCATTCGTTCGCAAACGCACATGCAAACTGTCCACTTCCGGACACTTTGGGCAAAGTGATATCGCGCTGTGGAATCATGCAAAGCATGCTGATAAACTCGAGTTCTGTTAATTCTTTTATTTCCAATGTCCGGCAAGCACGCAAATGTACTGATCCTCGACGACGATGCAGACGTGGCGCTGGCAGCGCGTATGCTGCTGCGCCGGCACGTTGCGCAGGTCGCGACACTTGACCATCCTGCACAGTTGCCCACATGGCTCGCAAGCAATCGTCCTGACGTTGTTCTCCTCGATTTGAATTTTTCGGCGGGACGGACGGATGGTGGCGAAGGTATGCAGGTTTTGGCGCAATTGAGGGCGCTGCCCAACCCACCCGATATCATCGCGATGACCGCGTACGCTGATGTTCCTCTGGCCGTTGCGGCGATGCAGGGCGGCGTAAGCGATTTTCTGACAAAGCCGTGGGATAACGTTCGCCTGGTGCATGCTGTCGAGGCAGCCTTTGCGCGACAGGCCTTGCGTCAGCCTATTCATGCCAAAGCATCTGACGCGGCGCCAGCCGACGCCGATGGATTGCTCGGAAACTCGACTGCGATGGCTGCCTTGCGTGACATGATCGCCAGTGTGGGTCCCACCGAGGCAAACGTCATGATCCTGGGAGAAAACGGCGTGGGCAAGGAACTGGTGGCGCGAGCCGTTCACCGGGCTTCACACCGGGCATCCCGGCAGTTTCTCGCAGTGGATATGGGGAGCCTGCCAGAGGCAATGCTGGAAAGCGAATTGTTCGGACACCGGCGCGGCGCGTTCACCGATGCACGCAATGACCGCGCGGGCCGCTTCCAGGCAGCGTGCGGTGGCACATTGTTTCTTGACGAAGTCAGCAATATGCCCTTGACAGCACAAGCGAAGCTGCTAACAGTGCTCGAACGACGCCAAGTGACGCCCTTGGGCGCGGACACTCCCGAGGGCGTTGACGTGCGCGTCATTAGTGCCACCAATCTCGAAGAAGACCGGCTGCACGACGTTGCGCTTTTTCGCACAGACCTTCTGTTTCGCCTAAATACTATCGTCCTGCGCGTGCCGCCCTTACGCGAGCGCGCGGGCGACATTCCGGACTTGCTGCGCCATTATTTGGCCCACTACGAGCACCAATATCGCAAACCCGCGCGCGCCATAGCAGCGACTGCATTCGATGTACTGTGCACGAATGCATGGCCAGGCAATGTTCGCTCCCTGCGCCATGCCTGTGAACGCGCTGTCATCCTAGGTCGGGAAGATGTCTATACCATCGCTGACTTCGGTATTTCTGCGAAGACAGCTGCGCCTGCGTTATCGTCCCCGCTGACCATCGATGTCCCACGTGAACTGGGTACACTCGAACGTGCCGCCATCGCCGCGGCGCTGCTGGAAGTTAAGGGAAATATCAGCAAGGCCGCCAAGACGCTGGGTGTAAGCCGGGCAGCGCTGTATCGCAAGCTGGACAAACATGGGTTATAGACAGGCTCGCGTCGCCCTCGGCGGGACACTGCTTGCTGCGGCTGGGTGGGTAGGTGGTGCGCTAAATGGGAGCGTTGATGGTCTGGGAGCACGTGCCGCCGTTTTGCTCGTCCTGACAGTGCTGCTCGCTGCAGCGCTGATTTGGCCTTCAATCGTACACGTTACGGCAATGACGCCAGAGAGACAGTTTCAACTCCCGACTTTGCAAGCGCCTGAGACTCTCCGACTGCTCTTGCTTGAAGCACGCCTTGAACATGCACCGGTCCCGCTGTTCAACATGACTCCGACCAGGATGGAACCATTGAATGCAAGCGCGCGGCGGCTTCTGGCGCCTGGACGTGTCACTGACACGGTTCCCCTAAGTACGGCTTTAGCCGGCCTTGCCGTTGGCACGCGGACGCTGGTTCAGTTCGACAGTGAGCATGGCACTGAACGTGCCCTAGCCGTGCGCAATGCTTTGACCGTCGATGGTGCGCCGCAGTCCCTCGTTGCACTGCTGCCGCTGGAGGACGAACTATCCGCTGAAGCCATGCAAGCCTGGCGCAAGCTCGTCCATGTATTGACCCATGAGATCATGAATTCACTGACACCAGTGGCGTCCCTTTCGCAAACGTCGCGCACGCTGCTCGCTGAGGCAGCAGGCTCTCTTGCTCCCGACGTGGCCGCAGACCTTGACGTCGCGCTAGACGCAATAAGCCGTCGCGCTGAAAGTCTGGGTCATTTCGTCAGCCATTACCGCGTGTTGGCTAGCCTACCGACGCCTCTGCCGCAACAATTCCTAATCAAAGACTTGTTTGCACGGTTATCGGCTTTGGTGGCACCGAGCTGGCAGGCCCGCGGAGGAAGCGCGACTTTCGTCGTCGCATCAAGCACGCTGGCATTACGGGCTGACTCTGGCCAGATCGAACAAGCTCTGGTTAACCTGCTCCAGAATGCGGTAGAAGCAACCACCGCGAGTCTGGTGCCGCAAGTGGCCGTCGATGCGCGCCTCACGACAGGTGGCCGGTTGCGCATCGATGTGCGTGACAATGGACATGGCATTGCCGATGGGGTAGCGGCGGAAATGTTTACGCCATTTTTCTCGACCAAAAAACAGGGAGGCGGTATCGGCCTTGCAATGGTGCGGCAGCTAATTCAGTTGAACGGCGGAACCGTGCGCTACGCCCGCCCGGTCAACGATGGCGCTCACTTCATCATCACATTCTAGATCAAGGCATCTCGCATATTTTCAGTAATCGCGCTGCGTGAACTTGGCCGCATCGAGCGCACGCTGTTCATTCTGGACTGGCTCCAAAGCGTCGAGCTACGCCGGCGCGTCCATGCGGGACTGAACAAAGGGGAACCCGGCACCGAGCGTGATGGGTATGGACCTGCCGCAGGGGAGCGCCTGACGGATGATCGGGCATGAAAACCTTTCATGTATGGCCATATCGCTACCATCGGTAGTTGCTGGTGACGCAAGTGTTTCAGGCTGTTATTATTTCAGGCTGGCCCGCGACACAATCGCGGCTCTCTTGCGTTTCTTGAAAGAAGACATGACCCGTCCAACAATGCTCGTCATCGCCGCCAGCCTGATGCTGGCGCCAGCCGCCGCCGTTTTTGCCTCCACCGCTACCGCGGCGGCAACACTGCCCGCCTCGAACCCGTTTGCGCAAGCGAGCAGCCTGCCATTCAACTATCCGCCGTTCGACAAGGTGCAGGACGCCGACTACGCGCCCGCCTTTACGGCAGGCATGGCCGCCAACCTGGCGGAAATCAGTGCGATTGCGAACAACAAGAAACCTGCCACGTTCGACAACACCATCGTGGCCATGGAGCGCTCGGGCCAGTTGCTGAGCCGTGTACGCACCGTGTTTTCCGTGATGTCCGGCTCGAATACGAATGACACGATCCAGGGCCTGGAACGCGAGCTGGCGCCGAAAATGGCGGCCCATAGCGATGCGATCATGCTCAATGACAAACTCTTCAAGCGCATCGATACCCTGTACGCCAAGCGCGACAAGCTGGGCCTCGATGCCGAATCGAAACGCTTGCTCGAGCGCTATCACACGGACTTCGTGCGCGCCGGCGCCAAGCTGTCGGCCGCGGACAAGGAAAAGCTGCGCGCCTACAACGGCCAGCTCGCTGCCCTGTCGACCAAGTTCGCGCAGAACGTGCTGAAGGAATTGAATGCGTCGGCCGTCGTCGTCGACACGCGCGAAGAGCTGGACGGCCTGTCGCCGGCCGCCATCGAAGTGGCCGCCGGCCTGGCCAAGAAGCGCGGCCTGGACGGTAAATATGTGATCGCTCTCGTCAACACGACGGGCCAGGCGCCGCTGTCGCTGCTGACCAACCGCGCCTTGCGCGAACGCATCATGGTCGCCTCGCAAGCGCGCGGCAGCCGTGGCGGCGAGTTCGACAACACCCAGGAAGTGCTGGAACTGGCAAAACTGCGCGCCGAACGTGCCGCGCTGATGGGTTACCCGAACTACGCGGCGTATTCGCTGGAAGACCAGACGGCGCACGACACGACCGCCGTGAACGCCCTGCTGGGCGAGCTGGCGAAGCCGGCCGTCGTCAATGCGCGCCGTGAAGCGGACGATATCCAGAAGGTCATCGATGCAGGCAAAGGCGGCTTCAAGGTGGGTGCCGCCGACTGGGCCTTCTATAGCGACAAGGTGCGCGCCGAACGCTATAACTTCGACGAGACGCAATTGAAACCGTACTTTGAAATGCACAGCGTGCTGACCAAGGGCGTGTTCTTTGCTGCAGGCAAGTTGTATGGCCTCACGTTCAAGCAGCGCACCGACTTGCCCGTCTACACGTCCGACATGCTGGTCTACGACGTCTTCAATGAAGACGGTACGCAGCTGGCCATCTTTACGCTTGACCCTTACGCGCGCAGCAACAAGCGCGGCGGCGCCTGGGCGAATGCCTACGTGGGCCAATCGACCTTGCTGAACCGCAAGCCGGTGATCGCGAATAACCTCAACATTCCGAAGCCGGAAGCGGGCCAGCCGACCCTGATGACGTTTGACGAAGTCAACACCATGTTCCACGAATTCGGCCATGCGCTGCACGGCATGTTTTCGAACGTGACATACCCGCGCTTCGCCGGCACCAGCGTGCCGCGCGACTTCGTCGAATACCCGTCGCAAGTCAATGAAATGTGGGCGCTGTGGCCGGAAGTGTTGCAAAACTATGCCAAGCACTATCAGACGGGCGCGGCTATTCCTGCCGAGCTGCTGGCGAAAGTGACGGCGGCCGACAATTTCAACCAGGGCTACAAAACCACGGAATACCTGGCATCGGCCCTGCTGGACCAGCGCTGGCACCAGCTGACCCCGGCGCAAATCCCGACCGACGTGCTGGCCTTTGAAAAGGCCGCCTTGACGGATGCTGGCGTCGATTTCGCCCCGGCGCCGCCGCGCTACCGCACCACCTATTTCTCGCACGCGTTCGCGGGCGGTTACTCGGCCGGCTACTACGCGTATCTGTGGTCGGAAAAGCTCGACGCCGACACGGTCGAGTGGTTCAAGGAAAACGGCGGCCTGACGCGCAAGAACGGCGACTGGTTCCGCAATAAACTGCTGTCGCGCGGCGGCAGCGCCGACGCGCTCGACATCTACCGCAACTTCCGCGGCCGCGATGCGAAGATCGAGCCGCTGCTGCAACGCCGTGGCCTGAACGGCAAGTAATCCTCGTACCCGTCACCGGCCTGGCCGGTGATGACCATCAGTGGCCGCCATGCAATGGGCGGCCATTTTTATTTGGCGAACCGCCACGCAAACCGTGGTAAACCGCGCAGTTGGCGCGATGCACCACAGGATCGCCCATCTTGGATGACGCCTGTGTGACAGGCTGCTATGATCTGCCACTGGCCCGCGACGCGATCGCGGCTCTTCCCCGCGCTTTCTGAAAGATGTCATGATCCGTCCACAACTGCTCGTCATCGCCGCCAGCGTCATGCTGGCCCACGCCGCTCCATCCGCCATGGCTGCCGCCACTGCAAAATCCGCGCCCGCCGCCGCCGTCAGCGCCCAGAACCCTCTGCTGAAAGCCAGTCCGCTGCCATTCCAGATGCCGCAGTTCGGCCTGATCAAGGATGAGCACTACGCGCCGGCGTTTGCCGAAGGCATGAAACGCCAGCTGGCCGAAGTCAATGCGATCGCCAATAACCGCCAGGCGCCCACGTTCGAAAACACCATCGTGGCCCTCGAGCGCACGGGGCAGTTGCTGCACCGCGTGCAAAGCATCTTCAGCAACATGACGTCGACCAATACCAATGCCGTGCTGGAAGCGGTGGAAGTGGACGTGTCGCCGAAACTGGCCGCGCATGGCGACGCGATTACCCTCAATCCAAAACTGTTTACCCGCATCGATACCCTGTACGCCAAGCGCGACAAGCTGGGTCTTGATGCCGAATCCCTGCGCCTCTTGGCCCGCTATCACACGGATTTCGTGCGCGCCGGCGCCAAGCTGTCCGATGCGGACAAGGAAAAATTGAAAGCCTACAACGCCGAGCAGGCGGGCCTGGAAACGGCCTTCGCGCAAAACGTGCTGAAGGAAACGAATGCCAAGAGCATCGTCGTCGACACGCGCGCCGAACTGGCCGGCATGACGGACAGCGATATCGATACGGCTGCCGCCGCCGCCAAGGAACGCGGCTTGACGGGCAAGTTCGTCATCGCCCTCGTGAATACGAGCGGCCAGCCGCCGCTGGCCGTGCTGACGGATCGCAAGACACGCCAGCGCCTGATGGATGCGTCGCTGAACCGTGGCAGCCAGGGCGGCGAGTTCGACAACCGCGCCATCGTCTTGAAACTGGCAAAACTGCGCGCCGAACGGGCCACCTTGCTCGGTTACGCCAACTATGCCGCGTATTCGCTGGAAGACCAGACGGCCAAGACCACGACGGCCGTCAATACACTGCTGTCGGAACTGGCGAAACCGGCCGTCGCCAACGCGCGCCGCGAAGCGGCCGACCTGCAGCAAGTGGTCGATGCGGAAAAAGGCGGTTTCCAGGTGGCGGCGGCCGACTGGGCCATCTACACGGACAAGCTGCGCAAGCAGCGTTTCAACTTCGATGAAAACGAGCTGAAACCATACCTGGAATTGAACAGCGTGCTGAACAACGGCGTCTTCTTTGCCGCCAATAAACTGTACGGCATCAGCTTCAAGGAACGTAAAGATCTGCCGGTGTATAACCCGGACGTGCGCGTCTACGACGTGACGGACGCCAACGGCAAGCCGCTGGCCCTGTTCATTGCCGACTTCTATGCGCGCGGCAACAAGCATGGCGGCGCGTGGATGAATGAATACGTGTCGCAATCGTCCTTGATGGGCACGCATCCGGTCGTCGCCAACCAATTGAACATTCCGAAGCCGCCGGCTGGCCAGCCGACCTTGCTGACGTTCGATGAAGTGACGACCATGTTCCACGAATTCGGCCATGCGCTGCACGGCATGTTTTCGAACGTGAAATACCCGCGCTTTGCCGGCACCAGCGTGCCGAGCGACTTCGTCGAGTATCCATCGCAAGTCAATGAAATGTGGGCCGTCTGGCCGGAAGTGCTGCAAAACTATGCCAAACACTACCAGAGCGGTGCGGCCATGCCGCAGGAATTGCTCGACAAGGTGACGGCGGCCAAGAAATTCAACCAGGGTTTCATGACGACGGAATACCTGTCGGCGGCCCTGCTGGACCAGCGCTGGCACCAGCTGACGCCGAGCCAGATCCCGACCGACGTGCTGGCCTTTGAAGCGGCGTCGCTGAAAGACGCGGGTGTCGATTACGCGCCCGTGCCGCCGCGCTACCGCACCAGCTACTTCTCGCACAGTTTCTCGGGCGGCTACTCGGCGGCCTACTACGCCTACCTGTGGTCGGAAAAACTGGATGCGGAATCGGTCAACTGGTTCAAGGAAAACGGCGGCCTGACGCGCAAGAATGGCGACTGGTTCCGCAGCAAATTGCTGTCGCGCGGCGGCAGCGTCGATGCGCTGCAACTGTTCCGTGACTTCCGCGGCCGCGATGCCACCGTGGAACCGCTGCTGGAACGCCGCGGCTTGAACGCGAAGTAAGCCGTCCTCATCAGAAGCTTGCGTTGCGTTGACCTGGCGCACGCAAGCTTTCCGTGCCGGCGGCGTAGAATTGAGTAAGATGTAAACAAGAAGGCAGTCGAAAGAGTATATGAGTCAGCAAGATTTGAATGGCATCACCCTGGAAGGTATCGTGACGCGCCTGCAAGCCCACTACGGCTGGGACGGCCTGGCCAAGCACATCGATATCAATTGCTTCATCAGCGATCCCAGCATCAAATCGAGCCTGAAGTTTTTGCGCAAGACCCCGTGGGCCAGGAGCAAGGTGGAACAATTGTTCTTGGACACGCAATTTACTGACTGACAGGAAAAAACATGGATAGCAAACTCAAGGAATCGCTGCAACAACTGCATTCGACACTGGAAACCAGCGGCCCCGTCGATGAAGAACTGCATGGTTTGCTGCAAAAACTCGATGTCGACATCAAGTTGCTGATGGAAAAGCGCGCCGCGCAGGAACAGGAAGAAGAGTCGACCACCTATGGCCTGGCCGAGCGCAGCCAGGAATTGTCGGCCAAGTTTGCCGTCAAGCACCCGAAACTGGAGCCGGCGTTGCGGGAGCTTGGTGAGATTTTGGCGAATATGGGAATTTGATCGGGGTCCGACCCGCCGGGTCGTACCCCAGCAGTCAAAAATTCTGGGGTCAGACCCAATGGGTCTGACCCCAAGTGATTGAAAAATAAACGTTTTTTGTACTGAAATCCAACAGTAAAAAGCAGGCCGTCAGGTTGGAAATGGCCAATTCCGGTACAATCCGTACCCTATGAGCTCCCCTACCAATTTATTTGCGACCGTTCCCAAGCGGTCTGCCCGCGCTGCCGTGGCGCCTTTCCTGCCGATGTCGCGTACCGAGATGGACGCGCTGGGCTGGGACCAGTGCGACGTCATCCTCGTCACGGGCGACGCCTACATTGACCATCCGAGTTTCGGCATGGCCCTCGTTGGCCGCCTGCTCGAAGCGCAAGGCTACCGAGTCGGCATCATCAGCCAGCCGGACTGGCTGTCGGCTGACGCGTTCCGCATCCTCGGCAAGCCGCGCCTGTATTACGGCATTACCGCCGGCAACATGGATTCCATGGTCAACCAGTACACGGCCGACCGCAAGATCCGCTCCGACGACGCCTACACGGCGAATGCGGAACCGAATAAACGCCCGGACCGCGCCGTCACCGTGTACGCCCAGCGCGCGCGCGAAGCGTATCCCGACGTGCCCATCGTCATCGGCAGCATCGAAGCATCGCTGCGCCGCATCGCCCATTACGATTACTGGTCGGACAAGGTCCGCCGTTCCGTCTTGCCCGATTCCAAGGCCGATCTGCTGATCTTCGGTAATGCCGAGCGGGCGCTGGTCGACCTGACGCACCGCCTGGCCGCCGGCGAATCGATCAAGGATATCCGCAACTTGCGCGGCACGGCCTTCATGGTGCCGTCCGGCTGGTTGCCCGGCGACGACTGGGGCGTGCACAATTCCACCCGCGTCGACGTGCCCGGCAAGATCGATCCGCACTACAGCCCCTACGAGATGGTGCAGGAAGACAAGACCGCCTGCGCCACGGAAAATGCGTCGAAATCGGCCGAAGTCATCAAACCGATCCGCATCATGAGCCGCGAAGAGCGCCTGGCCATGGCCAAGGAAAAGCACGACAAGACGGTCGTGCGCCTGCCCGCCTACGACGTCGTCAAGGATGACCCCGTCATGTACGCGCACGCGTCGCGCGTGTTCCACCTGGAATCGAATCCCGGCAATGCGCGCGCCATGGTGCAGGCGCATGGCGAACGCGACGTGTGGCTCAACCCGCCACCGCTGCCGCTGGCCATGGACGAGATGGATGGCGTGTACGACATGAACTACGCGCGCGCCCCGCACCCGAGCTATGGCAAGGCGCATATCCCGGCCTGGGAAATGATCCGCTTTTCCGTCAACATCATGCGCGGCTGCTTCGGCGGCTGCACCTTCTGTTCGATCACGGAACATGAAGGCCGCATCATCCAGAGCCGCTCGGAACCGTCGATCCTGCGTGAAATCGAACATATCCGCGATAAAACCAAAGGCTTTACGGGCACCATTTCCGATATGGGGGGCCCGACGGCGAATATGTACCGTCTGGCCTGCAAGGAAAAAGAGATCGAAGTGTCGTGCCGCCGCCTGTCGTGCGTGTACCCGTCCATCTGCGTCAACCTGGGTACGGACCACAGCAAGCTCATCTCGCTGTACCGCAAGGCGCGCGCCATTCCTGGTATCAAGAAAGTCTTGATCAGCTCGGGCTTGCGCTATGACCTGGCCGTGCGTTCGCCCGAGTATGTGAAGGAACTGGTCACGCACCACGTCGGCGGCCTCTTGAAGATTGCTCCTGAGCACACGGAAGAGGGCACATTGTCGAAGATGATGAAGCCCGGCATTGGCGCGTACGACGAGTTCAAGGAAATGTTCGACCGCTTCTCGCTGGAAGCGGGCAAGAAGCAGTATCTGATCCCGTATTTCATCGCTGCCCATCCTGGCACGACGGACCTGGACATGCTGAACCTGGCTCTGTGGCTGAAGAAAAACAATTTCAAGCTGGACCAGGTGCAAACCTTCATGCCCACGCCGATGGCCATGGCGACGACGATGTACCACACGCGCAAGAATCCTTTGCGCAAGGTGACAGCGGATTCGGAAGTGGTGGAAACGGCGCGCAGCGGCAAGATCCGCCGCACGCACAAAGCGTTCCTGCGCTACCAGGACCCGGCCAACTGGCCGATCCTGCGCGAAGCGCTGGTCAACATGGGCCGTGGCGACTTGATCGGCAATGGCGACAAGCATTTGATACCCGCCTGGACGTCGTCGGAGTCGGGCGGCCTGGCGGCAGGCGAACGCAGCCGCCAGACGCATGGCGCCGGCACGCCGGACAAGTTCAAGGTCACGCCAGGCAAGAACCGCATCGCCCTGGGCGGTACGGCAGCGGCGCCCAAAGCGTCGGCCGCCGAGTCGAAGGTGCGCCCATCGATCCTGTCGACCATCAAGACCAAGGCCAAGCCGGCCGCCGCGCCGATGGGCCGTGGCAGCAAGTCGCCAGCCAAGGGTAGCCATGGGGCGCCAGCACGGGGCGGGCGCAAGTAAACGCCCCTGTGCCCTCGGGCATCGACTGAAAACCCGGCAATGCGTACAGCGTTGCCGGGTTTTTTGCTATCTGCGCACCAAGATGGGGCGGCGGACTGCCGTGGTGGCGGGATTTTTACCAATATTTAAAAATTGGATAGAGCAAAAGGCAATTTTCCCTTGTGGCAACTTGGGGTTTGAAAATATACTCGTTGAATATTTAGCCGTACAGCAACAAAGCTGCCATTCTGGCAAGCACCAGCGTACGCGACTCCCAGCGTTGATATGAAAAGAGAAGCCAATTGAAATGCCTTTCCTGCCAGGCCGAGAATAAGCCGGGCGCCAAATTCTGTTCTTCCTGCGGCACGACGTTTGCCGTTGCTCCTGCCGCAGCCGCTCCCGTACCAGGCAAAGCCTGTGGCCAGTGCGGCCATGATTGCAAGCTTGACGCCAAGTTCTGCCCCAAGTGCGCGTTCAGCTTTGCCGTGGCGCCCGTTGCCGTGCCGGTGCCGCCGCCGTTGCCGGAACCCGTCATTGCGCCCGCTATCGAGCCAGTGACTGAGCCCGCCGTTGAGCTTGTTGTTGAGCCTGCCCCGGCGCCGGTGGCGGTGCCGGAACCGGTCGCGCCACCGCCACCACCGCCCGTGCTGGAAAAGCGCCGTGCCGAGCCCGTGCCCGAAGCTTCACCCGAGCCTGTACCCGAGCCAGCTCCCGCCTCCGATGTGCAGACGGACAGCCCACCGGCTGGCAACCGCACGAAACTGATCGCCGCCGCCGTCGCAGCGGTGGTACTGCTGGGCGGTGCGGGCGCTTACTATTTTCTGTCAGGCAAGCCGACTGTCGCGGCGCCAGAAGCCGCGCCAGCCTTGCCCGCGCAGGCGAACCCTGCGCCTGCCGCCGAGCAGCCGCTGGCCATCAGCGACCCTGTGCTTGATGGCGCCACGGCGACCGAGTCTGCCACGACATCTGCGGCGGCCGCAGCCGAACCGGCGCCAGTGCCGGTCGCCGTTCCTGCTCCACCACCGGAGCCGGCACCCGCACCCGCACCCGCCCCCGTCGTGGAAAAGCCGGTCAAGCCCGCCAAGGTGACACCGCTGCCGGCGCCCGCCAAACAGACTAGCGGCCTGGAAAGCGTGATCACGGACAGTCTGTCCGAAGCGAGCCACTGCATGAGCCAGCGCAAATACGACTGTGCCATTGCCAATGCGAATGCCGTGCTGCGCATGGACACGGGCAACCGCCATGCACTCGACATCAAGCGCAAGGCGAAAGAAGCGCAAGACAAGGCGTTGTCGCAAATCCAGATCGAGTAAGCCGCGCGGCTTGCTTCCCATTCCTATTTTGATCTTTCCGGAGAATAACGTGAAAAACTTGAAACAAATTGCCAAGCCCATGGTGGCGCTGCTGGTCGTGTCTTCGATGCTGGCCGGCTGCGCCGCCCCGGGCGGGCCTGGCGCCACGAGTAATACCACCACCGCAGGCACGGACGCGGCCAGCGGCGAATGCAATACGGCCATGCTGGCCGGCATCGGCGCCGTCGTGGGCGGCTTGCTGGGCGGCGGCAACAACACCGTGCGCGGTGCGGCCCTGGGCGCCAGCCTGGGCGCGCTCGCTTGCGTGGCCTTGAATTATCAAAGCCAGCAAGTCAAGACGGCACAGCAGGTGCAGACTGACTACAAAGTGGCCAACAAGGGCAAGCTGCCCGAGCAATCGACCCTGGTGAAATACGAGACGGGCTTTACGCCGTCGTCCGTACGTCCGGGCCAGAAGGCGCAGACCAATTCGTATATTGAAGTGGCGGCCGGCACGCGCGATCCGAACCCGCTGGTGGAAGAAGAATTGAGCCTGTACAAGCCCAATGGCGACTTGATCAAAACCGTGCGCAAGGTGGTCAGCAGCAACAACGGCAGCGGCGCCTACAAGGGTGGCTTCTCGATTCCCATGCCGGAAGGCGTGCCGCAAGGCATTTATCCTGTCCGCACGGCGCTGTACCTGAATAGCAAGCGCGTCGGTGGTCAGGACGTCAAGCTGCAGATCGTCCAGCGCCAGGCGCCTGCGTCCGACCTGCAACTGGCGCTGGCCTACTAACACAGCATGACCACGGGGCGGCCAGGCAGGCCGTCCCCTTCCGATTTCCCCCTTCCAGGCTAGACATGACCATTTCCACAGAAGTACCTAAATCTCTTCCCTTTTCCTCCGCGCTCGGTTCGCTGATCGAAGCGACCGACGCCATCAAGAACTTCCGCGCGATTGCCCTGCTGGCCCTGACCTTTATCGGCGCCGTGCTCGTCGGTGGCGTACTGACGATGCTCGCCGGCAGTATGAGCAGCGTGCTGCTGGGCTTCCTGGGCGGCCTGATGGCCTTCCTCGTGATGTTTTACGGTTCCAACGCCGTGGGCATTTTGCTGATGCGCGATGTACAAGGCCAGCCTGGCATGAGCCTGGTTGATGCCGTGCTCGTCTCGCTGTACACGAGCCACCGTCTGATCGCGGTCGTCTTCCTGGAATTTCTGATCGTGCTGGCGGCCATGCTCGCCATCGCCATCATCTTGTTCGTCTGCAAGATCCCCGTGCTCGGCCCCGTGCTGTACACGGTCGTCTTCCCGCTGTCGGCCATCGTGCTGGGCGTGCTGGTGTTTGCGCTGTTCTACGTGATGCTGCCACTGGCCGGCCCTGCCGCCTGGTCGGGCGCCACCGTCTTCCAGATCATTGCCCGCCTGAACCTGATCGTGCGCACCAAGCTGGTTTCGGTGATCCTGCTGGAAGTGCTGCTGTTCCTGATCACCTCGTTTGTCGCGCTGCTGATCTTTGGCGTGATCGGTACCGGCGTGTCGCTGACGAGCGGCATGTCGGCCGGCATCCTGGGCCTGGGCGGCCAGATGAACATGTATTCCCTCGCTTCGGGCCTGAGCGGCGGTTCCGGCTACATCATCGCAGCCGGTCTGGGTGGCGGCTTGTTGCTGGCGGCCGCGGCCGTGGTACCGGGCCTGATCTTTACCAAGGGCGTGTGCATCATTTACCTGAACGCTACGCGCAATGTCGATTTCAGCGCCTCGGAAGCGAGCCTGAACGACGGCCTAGCCACGGTCAAGAAAAAAGCCGAGGAAGCGCGTGAACGCGCGCGTGCCCTGGCTGAGCAAGCTGCGGCACCGGCCACGCCAGCCGCTCCCGCTGCTTCGGCCGCTGCGCCGGCTGACAGCCTGCAATGCCCGAGCTGCAAAGCGCCGGTCGCGTCCGATGACGTGTTCTGCGGCGAATGCGCGCATAAACTCAAGTAAGGCAGACCATGGCGCAATTCTGTAAACAGTGCGGCACCGCCCACGCGCCCGACGCGCGCTTTTGCGATGAATGCGGCAAGGCCGTCAACGCCGCCGCAGCCCCAGCACCGGCGCCTGCACCGGCCGCGACGCCGGCGCTGCCCGGTGTGAAGCGGCGCCACGTCATGATCGCCGGCGGTGTGCTGGCGGCGGTCATCGTGGCCGGTGGCGCGCTGGCGTGGCTGCTGGCGCCCGAGGCAGCCTCGGCCAGCAGTTTCAGCCGCGCCATCGACGCCCACCTGGCGGCCGACGAGGCGGCGCGCGACAAGCTGCTGTGCTTGTCCAACTTGCCGTACCAGAAGGAAGAAATCCGCGTGGCGTCGTACGACAGTTCCACTCGGCAATGGCTCGATATCCTCGTGCGTGGCGGCCTGTACAACGCTCCCGTCGAGCAAAGCAGCGGTGGCTGGATTGCGCAATCGCAATTTGTCTACGCGCTGGCCGCGCCGGGCAAGGCGGCCTTGCGTGGCGACAAGCTGTGCGTGGCCAAGGGCGTGAAAGTGGCCAAGGTCAGCGGCTACGATCAGGTGCGCGACCTGGGCGCACAGCAAGTGGCGATGGCCAAGGCCACCCTGACGCTGACCGATGAGGCGGCGTGGTTCGCCAAATCGCCGGACCGCGCATTGATCCTGCAGCGCTTGCCGGACGGCGACCTGCAAGTGCGACTGCCGATGGCGCTGGTCGACAAGCAATGGCAAGTCATCGACGAAGCGCACATGAGCCAGGCGGCCATGACCGGTGCGATAGGCAAAGCGTCAGCCGTGCAGGGTGCGGGCATGCTGGACAAGCTGAAAAGCGTGTTCAGCTTTGGCGGCCACCCGGCGGTGGGGAAATGGCAGGCGGCGATGGGCAACGTCCTGGAATTTACAAGTGACAGCGTGATCAATAACGGCACCTCGACCAAGGCCACCTTCACCACCAAGGGCAATACCGTGACGATCGCGCCGGAAGGCGCGGGCGAAGCGGCCATGGATATTATCGTCAGCGACGATGGCAGCACGGCGCAGATCAGCATGGGCGGCATGCGGGTAACGACCCTGCGGCGCGTGCGCGATTAAGCATCAGGCAGGCGGCGCGGCGTGCCGTCTGGCGCAGTTCACCAAGCCCGGCAATGCCGGGCTTTTTTACGCCCGCCCGACAGCGGCGCAAGCCAACTTATCTTGACATCAAGATAGTTCGCGTCCACACTCCATTTTTATCTTCATGTCGAGATAGTGCATGTCCGCCTCTCCTGCCCGTCCCGCCTGGGGCGATATCGTGCTCACGGCGCTGGCGCCCCTGATCTGGGGTTCCACGTATATCGTCACGTCCGAATTGCTGCCGCCGGACCGGCCCTTCACTGCTGCCCTGATCCGCGTGCTGCCGGCCGGCCTGCTGTTGCTGTTTGTGATGCGTCGCCTGCCCGCGCGGCGCGACTGGGCCCGCGTACTGATCCTGTCGGCACTGAATATCGGCGTGTTCCAGGCGCTGCTGTTCGTGGCGGCCTACCGCTTGCCAGGCGGCCTGGCGGCCGTGGTGGGCGCCATCCAGCCGCTGCTGGTGATGGGCCTGGCCTGGGGCGTGGAAGGGCGCCGTCCGGCCCGCCTGGCCTTGCTTGCCAGCGTGCTGGGCGTGGCGGGCATGGGCATTTTGTTGTTGTCGCCGCGCACCGTGTGGGAACCGATCGGCATCGCCGCCGCGCTGGGCGGCACGGCCTGCATGGCGGCCGGTACCTATTTGACGCGGCGCTGGAAGCCGGACTTGCCCGTGCTGGCGCTGACGGGCTGGCAATTGCTGCTCGGCGGCCTGATGCTGGCACCCGTCGCCTGGCTGGCCGATGCGCCCTTGCCGGCGCTGTCCTGGCAGCAAGTCCTGGCCTACGCCTACCTGTGCCTGGCCGGCGCCCTGCTGGCATATGCGCTGTGGTTTCGCGGCATCGCCAGGCTGTCGCCCGTGGCCGTCTCCTCGCTGGGACTGCTCAGTCCCCTGATGGCCGTCGTGCTGGGCTGGGCCTTGCTGGGCCAGGCCATGACGGGCTGGTCGATGCTGGGCTTGCTGCTGGTGCTGGCCAGCGTGCTGGCAGTGCAGTGGGCCAGCGCCCGTTCCGCAACAAACGCCTGATTTCTACGCATTTCTCCTCGGCAGGCTGATCGCATCGGCCTGATCGTTTCCCTGTGGGCGCGCCCTTTTTGCTGCACCGCACATACAGTTTTGCTTGCACTGTAATAGGGCATTGAGGCACTATTCGCTTCGCGCAAACGTTTGCGCGCCGTGAAATTTCATAAAAGCATGATGTAGACGTGCTTGACCAACAACTCTGGAGACGCTCATGACATCCCGTATTCGCCTGAAAATGATTGCCGCCGCTGTCCTGGTGTGTGCCTTGCCCGCCGTGCCGGCGATGGCGCAGACACCTGCCAAACCGAAGGTGGCGCTGGTGATGAAGTCGCTCGCCAATGAATTTTTCCTGACCATGGAAAATGGCGCCAAGGCGCATCAGAAGGCCAATGCCGCCAAGTACGACCTGCTGTCGAACGGCATCAAGGATGAGACGGATACGTCGAGCCAGATCAAGCTGGTCGAGCAAATGATCGTCTCGCGCGTCAACGCGCTGGTGATCGCCCCGGCCGACTCGAAAGCGCTGGTGCCGGTGCTGAAGAAAGCCATCGATGCGGGCATCATCGTCGTCAATATCGACAACAAGCTCGACGAAGGCGCGCTGAAAGAGAAGGGCATCAGCGTGCCGTTCGTCGGTCCGGACAACCGCAAGGGCGCCAAGGTGGTCGGCGACTTCCTGGCCAAGCAGATCAAGAAGGGCGACCCGGTCGGCATCATCGAAGGCGTGTCGACGACCTACAACGCGCAGCAGCGCACCCTGGGCTTCCAGGACGCCATGAACGCGGCCGGTGCCAAGGTTGTCAGCGTGCAGTCGGGCCAGTGGGAAATCGCTCCTGCCAATACGGTGGCGGCCGCCATGCTGAACGCCAACCCGAACATCAAGGCTTTGCTGTGCGGTAACGACAACATGGCCATCGGCGCCGTGTCCGCCATCAAGGCGGCCGGCAAGACGGGCAAAGTCATCGTCGTCGGCTACGACAACATCAACGCCATCAAGCCGATGCTGGCCGATGGCCGCGTGCTGGCTACCGCCGACCAGTTCGGTTCGCAGCAAGCCGTGTTCGGTATCGACACCGTGCTGAAAGCGCTGGCGCAGAAGAAGAAACAGGCCGAGCTCGGTGGCGTCATCGAAACCAAGGTCGAACTGGTCGCCAAGGCCGCCAAGTCCTGATCGTTTGATCCCGCCGGGGCCGGCGCCATAGCAACATTGCTGGCGCCGGCTCCGCCGTCTTATTCCGCGGAGTTTTATCATGCCTACCGACATCCCCCCGGCGCCATCAGCCGCCACCCCTCTATTGACCCTGGATAACATCGGCAAGTCCTATGTCGGCCCCGTGCTGGGCGGCGTGGGCTTGCGCTTTGCCCCCGGCCAGGTGCTGGCGCTGACGGGCGAAAACGGTGCTGGCAAGAGCACCCTGTCGAAGATCATCTGCGGCCTGGAGCAAGCCACCACGGGCACGATGCTGCTCGACGGCAAGCCCTATCAACCCGCCTCGCGCGGCGCCGCCGAGGCGCCGGGCATCCGCATGGTGATGCAGGAACTCAATTTGATTCCCACCCTGTCGATCGCGGAAAACCTGTACCTGAAAAATCTGCCGCAGCGTTTCGGCTTTATCGACCGTACGCGCCTCGAACGCGACGCGCGTGAACAGATGGAAAAAGTGGGCCTGGGCGGCCTCGATCCGTGGACCCTCGTGGGCGAACTGGGCATCGGCCACCAGCAAATGATCGAAATCGCGCGCAATCTGATCGGCGCCTGCCGCCTGCTGGTGCTCGACGAGCCGACGGCCATGCTGACGCACCGCGAAGTGGAGTTGCTGTTCCTGCAAATCGAACGCCTGAAAGCCGAAGGCGTGTGCATCATCTATATTTCCCACCGCCTGGAAGAACTCAAGCGCGTGGCCGACCGCATCGCCGTGCTGCGCGACGGCCAGCTCGTGTGCGACGACGATATCGCGGGCCACTCGGCCGCCGATCTGGTCAGCCTGATGGTGGGCCGCTCGGCCGATGATGCCGTCGACCTGAGCGGCCGCACGCTGGGCGCACCGCTGCTGCGCGTGCGTGGCCTGGCGCGCGGCAAGGTCGTCAACCCGACCTCGTTCGACTTGCGTGCCGGCGAAATCCTCGGCATCGCCGGCCTGATCGGCTCGGGCCGCACGGAATTGCTGCGCCTGATCTTCGGCGCCGACCGTGCCGACGCCGGTGACGTGTTCCTTGGCGACAGCGAAACACCTGCCGCCCTGGCCTCGCCGCAGGCAGCGGTGAAAGCCGGTATCGCCATGATCACGGAAGACCGCAAGGGACAAGGCTTGTTGTTGCGCCAGTCCATCGCCGTCAACACGACCCTGGCCTCGCTCGACACCGTCAGCGGCGCGGGCTGGCTCAACGATGCATCCGAAGCGTCGGTGGCCGACGACTACATCGAGCGCCTGGGCATCCGCTCGCGCAACAGCGCGCAAACGGTGGCCGAGCTCTCTGGCGGCAACCAGCAAAAAGTGGTGATCGCCCGCTGGCTGTACCGCGACTGCCCCGTGATGCTGTTTGACGAGCCCACGCGCGGCATCGATATCGGCGCCAAGTTTGATATTTATCAGGTGCTGGCCGAGCAGGCGCGCCAGGGCAAGGGCCTCGTCATCGTCTCGAGCGACTTGCGCGAACTGATGCTGATCTGCGACCGCATCGCCGTCATGAGCGCGGGCAGCATTGTCGACACCTTCGAGCGCGGCGCCTGGAGCCAGGACGCGCTGCTGTCGGCCGCCTTCTCCGGCTATTTGACTCCCACTTCCACTCCAGCTGCGGCCTGATCCGCCGGAAAGATTCCCATGACCACCAATTCCTCTCCTTCGTATCTGCAGCGCAGCCTGGCCGACCTGAAAAACTATGCGGGCCTGATCGGCGCCCTGCTCGCCATGTGCGTGCTGTTCTCGTTCGCCAGCGAAAACTTCTTTACCCTGGCCACCTTGAGCACCCTGTCGAACAATATTCCGACCTTGGTCGTGATGGCCGTCGGCATGACCTTCGTGCTGATCATCGGCGGCATCGATTTGTCGGTCGGTTCCGTGATGGCGCTGGCAGCTTCCGTACTGTCGCTGGCCGTCGTGCACTGGGGCTGGCCCGTGTGGAGCGCGGCCCTGCTGGGCATGTTCGTTGCCGCCCTGTGCGGCGCCACGACGGGCCTGATTTCCGTCGGCTGGCGCATTCCCTCGTTCATCGTTTCCTTGGGCGTGCTGGAAATGGCGCGCGGCATGGCGTACCAAGTGACGAACTCGCGCACGGAATACATCGGCAGCGCCGTTGACGGCATCAGCTCGCCGATCGCGTTCGGCTTGTCGCCCGCTTTCATTGCCTCGATTGCCATCGTTGTCATCGGCCATTTGGTGCTCACGCGCACGGTGCTGGGACGCCATTGGATCGGCATCGGCACGAATGAAGAAGCCGTGCGTTTGTCCGGCATCAACACAAAACCGTCGAAGGTGCTGGTGTTTGCACTGATGGGCTTTCTTGCCGGCGTGGGCGCGCTGTTCCAGGTGTCGCGCCTGGAAGCGGCCGACCCGAACGGCGGCGTGGGCATGGAATTGCAAGTGATCGCCGCCGTCGTGATCGGCGGCACGAGCCTGATGGGTGGGCGCGGTTCCGTCATCAGCACGTTTATTGGCGTGTTGATTATTTCCGTGCTGGAAGCGGGCCTGGCGCAAGTGGGCGTGTCCGAACCCGTGAAACGCATCGTCACGGGCCTGGTGATCGTTGCGGCCGTGGTGCTCGACACCTACCGCCGCCGCGGCGAGCGTTCATAATACTGGCCCATGGCAACCATCAAACAAGTGGCGCAGGCGGCGGGGGTGTCGTTTACCACCGTGTCGCACGTCCTCAACAATACCCGCCCCGTCAGCGACGAGGCGCGCCGCGCCGTGCTGGCGGCCGTGGAACAATTGCATTACGTGCCCAGCGCACTGGCGCGGTCCTTGCGCAGCCGCAGCACGGGCACCATCGGCCTGATCATCCCCAACAATACGAATCCGTATTTTTCGGAAGTGGCGCGCGGTATCGAGGACAGCTGCTACGCGGCCGGCTACAGCGTGATTTTATGCAATTCCGATGACGACCCCGTCAAGCAGCGCGACTATCTGAACGTGCTCTTGACCAAGCGCTGCGACGGCCTGATTTTGTCCGCGCTGGCCGACAGCGATGGCGAATTGCTGCGCAAGATGAAGGTGCCGGCCGTGCTGCTCGACCGCGCGCCCAGCGACCTGTCCATCGATGCCGTGGCCGTCGACAACCGCGCTGGCGGTGCCTTGGCCGCGCGCCATTTGCTGGGCCTCGGACGCCGGCGCTTCGCCTGCATCGCCGGTCCCCGTGAAGTGAGCATTTCCAATGAGCGCATCGACGGTGTGCGCAGCGCCATGGCGGACGCGGGCGTGGCCCTGGACGACGCGCTGTGCCGCCATAGCGATTTTACGAGCGCGGGCGGCTATGCGGCCGCGCTGGACGTGCTGGCGCTGCCGCCAGGCCAGCGCCCCGACGCCTTGTTCTGCTGCAATGACTTGATGGCCTTTGGCGCGCTGCGCGCCGCCGCCGAGCGTGGCATTGCCGTGCCGGGAGAACTGGCCGTCGTCGGCTTCGACGATATCGACCTGGCCAGCTTCGTGCATCCGGCCTTGACCAGCGTGGCGCAAAATACGCGCGAGCTGGGCCACATCACGGCTGCCTGCCTGCTGGCGCGCATCGCCGACCCCGCCTTGCCGCGCCAGCAGCGCAGCATCGCGCCGGCACTGCACGTGCGCGGCTCCAGCGTCGTCGCCGCTGTAACTTCTACCGCACCTACTTCTTCACCTGCAACTGAACTGATGGGAATGACATCATGATCGTGGTTATCGGCAGCATCAATATGGACCTGGTCTTGCGCGTGCCGCGCATGCCCCTCCCCGGCGAAACCCTGACGGGCGGCGCGTTTAGAACCATTCCTGGCGGCAAGGGCGCGAACCAGGCCGTGGCCTGCGCGCGCCTGAGCGGCAAAGTGGCCGGTGCCCAGCAAGTGGCCATGGTCGCTTGCTTGGGCGACGATGCGTTTGGCGCGACCCTGCGCGCGGCGCTGGTCGGCGACGGCATCATCGACAGCCACATCACGACCTTGCCAGGTGTCGCGTCCGGCATCGCCTCGATCCTTGTCGATGACAACGGCCAGAACAGCATCGTGATCGCCGGCGGCGCCAACGATCTGCTCAGCCCCGCGCACATCGACGCGGCAAAAGAGCTGATCGAGCAGGCCGACATCATCGTGCTGCAGCTGGAAACGCCGATGGCCACCGTCGTGCACGCGATCAAATTGGCCCGTTCGCTGGGCAAGACCGTGGTGCTGAACCCGGCCCCGGCCGCCAGCTTGCCGGAAGGCGTGCTGGAACTGGTCGACTACCTGATTCCGAATGAAATCGAAGCGGCCATGCTGGCCGGCGTCAGCCCGGAAGGCGCGGACGTCAAGGCGCTGGCCGCCGCGCTGCAAAAGCTGGGCAGCGACAACGTCATCATTACCTTGGGTTCCAAGGGCGTGCACGCGGCCCTGTATGGCGGCGATTTCACGTTCCCGGCCGAAGCGGTGAAAGCCGTCGATACAACGGCCGCCGGCGACACGTTTATCGGCGGTTTTGTGGCGGGCCTGGCGTCCGGCATGGACGAGGCGGAAGCGATCCAGCAAGGCCAGCGCGCGGCCGCCTGGAGCGTGACCAAACCCGGCGCGCAAACGTCGATCCCCCACTTGCACGAGCTGTTCTGAACCCATGAAAAAATCACCGCTGCTTAATATCGCACTGTCGCAACTGATTGCCTCGCTGGGCCATGGCGACATGCTCGTCATCGGCGACGCGGGCTTGCCGTCGCAGCCGGGCGTGCCCTTGATCGACCTGGCCCTGACGCGCGGCATCCCCGGCTTCATCGATACCGTCAACACCGTGCTGAGCGAAATGCAGGTGGAATACCATTTGCTCGCCAGCGAGTTGCCGCAGCATAATCCGGCCATGGCGGCGCAGGTGGCGGCCCTGGCCTTGCCCGATGCGCGCCAGGTGACGCATGACGAGTTCAAGCAATTGAGCAAGGGCGCGCGCGCCATCGTGCGCACGGGCGAGTGCAGTCCGTACGCCAATGTCATTTTGGTGGCTGGCGTCGTGTTCTAACGCAAACAATGGCGCGATTGTTTGCTAAAAACATCAACGCTATTGTCCGCATTGAAATAATTATCCATCGGCAAAAGGGGCGGCTACAATAGCCTTATCCCTGCCAACGCGGCAGCTTCCTGTGGTGTCCCGCCATGCCGATGAAAGCCTCCGACGCTTTCCGCTGCTGTTTCATTCTGCTGCTGTGCCTGGCCACGCCCGTCCGGGCGCTGGAAGCCGTCTCCCTGCACCTCAATTTCACGCACCAGTTCCAGTTCGCCGGCTATTACGCGGCCATCGAGCAAGGCTATTACCGCGAGGCGGGGCTGGAGGTGACATTGGTCGAAGGCAGCGGTGTGCCGCCTGCCGAGGCGGCCGTGCTGGCGGGCCAGGCCGAATATGGCGTGGGCAACAGCACCTTGTTGCTCAGCCGCCTGGCGGGCAAGCCCGTGGTGGTGCTGGCCGTGGTATTCCAGCATTCGCCCAGCGTGCTGCTGATGCGCCAGCAGGGCGGTGCCCCCGACGTGCGCAAGCTGGTGGGGGCGCCCGTGATGATCGGTGCGGCCGTCAATGTGGCGGCCGCCTCCGATGAAGTGTCGTTGTTCCTGGGGAAAATGGGCGTCGCGCCGCAGCAGATGCAGCACTTGCCGCCCAGCTACCGGATCGAGGATTTGATCGATGGCAAAGTCGATGCGATTGCCGCGTACTCCACCAACGAACCGGACTACCTGGACCGGGCGGGATTTTCCTATTACCAGTTTACGCCGCGCACGGCCGGCATCGATTTCTACGGCGACAACCTGTTTACCAGCGAGCAGGAACTGCGCCGCCATCCCGAGCGTGTCAAAGCGTTCCGCGCGGCCAGTCTGCGCGGCTGGCAATACGCGATGGCGCACCGCGAGGAAATGGCGCAACTGATCCACGTCAAATACAGCCAGCGCCACGACCGCGCGCACCTGCTGTACGAGGCGCAGCAGATGGAACTGCTGCTGCAGCCCGTGCTGGTGGAGCTCGGCTACATGAATCCCCAGCGCTGGCAGCATATTGCCGACACGTATGCGGCTATGGGCGTGCTGCCGCCCAAGGCCACGGACAGCCGCGCCTACAAGGGCTTCCTGTACCGCCCCGTGCCAGGCGCCGACCTGGGCTGGCTGTATTTGTCGCTGGGCCTGGCGGGCGGTTTGCTGGCCGTGTCGGCCGGCTTCCACTTCAACAACCTGGCGCGCGAGCGCCGCCGCACCGAGGAAACCATCCGTCAGGGGGAATTGCGCTTTCGCACCATGTTCGAGGAAGCGCCCATGGGCATCGCCCTGATCGATACCGTGAGCGGACAGTTTCTCGATATCAATCCGCGCTATCTGGCCATCGCCGGACGCACTCTGGAGCACATGAAGCGCTCGAGCTGGATGGAGATCAGCCATCCCGACGATGTGGCCGGCGAGCAGGCGCACGTGGCGCAGCTGCTGGCGCGGCGCCTGCAGGGATTCCGCCACGCCAAGCGCATCGTGCGTCCCGATGGCGGCGTGGTGTGGGTCGATGCCTCGGTGACGGCCATCGCCACGGCCCGCCATGGCGGACCGCACCATTTGTGCATGCTGGAAGACGTGACGGACAAGCGGCAAACGGAAGCGTTGATCTGGCAGCAAGCCAATTTCGATACCCTGACGCAATTGCCGAACCGCCGCATGTTCCACGAGCGTTTGCGCCTGGCACTGGCCCAGGGGCGGCGCGATGCGAGCCGCGTGGCCATCCTGTTCATCGACCTCGACCATTTCAAGGAAGTCAACGACACGCTCGGCCACCACCAGGGCGATATCTTGCTGATCGAGGCGGCGCGGCGCATCCGCGTGGGCGTGCGCGAGACGGATACGGTGGCGCGCCTGGGCGGCGATGAATTCACGGTGATCCTGTCCGACATCGATGATCTGCAGCAAGTCGACCGCATCGCCCGGCAGATACTCGACGGCTTGCTGGCGCCGTTCCTGCTGGGACAGGAGCAGGCCTTCGTCTCGGCCTCGATTGGCATCACCCTGTATCCCGATGATGCGGGCACGATCGAGGACTTGCTCAAGCAGGCGGACCAGGCCATGTATGTGTCGAAAGGCGCGGGGCGCAACCGCTACAGCTACTTTACGCCGGCCATGCAAGTGGCGGCCGTCAACCGCATGCGCATGGGAGCGGACTTGCGCACGGCCCTGCGCGAACAGCAGATGCAGCTGTATTACCAGCCCATCGTCGAACTGCATAGCGGCAATATTGCCAAGGCGGAAGCCTTGCTGCGCTGGCATCATCCGCAGCGAGGCATCGTGTATCCGCCCGATTTCCTCGCGCTGGCCGAAAGCAGCGGCCTGATCGTGGAGATCGGCGACTGGGTGCTACGCACGGCGGCCACGCAACTGCTGCACTGGCGCGCGCAGGGCCAGGTCATCGGCTTGCCGGGACTGCAACTGTGCCTGAACCAGTCGCCGCTGGAATTGCAGCGCGAAGTGGAGGCACCCGGCACCTGGCTGCGCCAGCTGATGGCGCTCGATGTGCCGGCCTCGGCCATTGTGCTCGACATGCGCGAAGATGTACTTTTACCCAACGGCAATAGCATGGCGCCACGCCTGCAGCACCTGCGCGAAGCGGGCCTGCAAATCGCCCTCGACGACTTCGGCAGCGGCCATGCCTCGCTGACGCAGCTGCAGCAATGCGGCATCGACTACCTGAAGCTCGACGGCGTGCTGGTGCGCAAACTGGCGGCCGGCGCCAGCGAACTGGTGCTGTGCGAAGCCATCGTCACCATGGCCCACAAGCTGGGCTTGCAGGTCATTGCCGAAGGGGTGGAGACCGAAGAGCAGCGCGCGCGGCTGCTGGAGATCGGCTGCGATTTCGCGCAAGGCGAGCTGTTTGCGCCGCCGCTGGCCATCGAAGCGTTCGACGCGCTGCTGCACGCCCGGCGGCCCTTGCGCCCTTGAAACAGGCCCAGCCTGCCACCAGATTTCATCCAGGCCTGCGGGACGGGGCTCCCGGCTTGAACGGGCTTATACTCGATGGGCTGGCGCCTGCGCCCGGCTTTGCTGTCACCGGTACCTACACCGGGTGCGCAGGCAATCTTCTTCCATTCACTCAACTCGAGGTGACCTCATGGGCATTTTCAGCAATATCTATAACAAGATCTTCCACCATTCGTCCGATGCCGCACCGGCTGCCACGCCGGCCGCCGCCACGACAGCACCTGCCGCAGCACCGGCCGCTCCTGCTGCCGCTCCGGCCGCTGCCGCGCCCGTGGTGGACGTGGAAGTGGTGCTGGTCGACCTGGCCAGCAAGAACGCGGAAAAACTTAATTGGCGCACGTCCATCGTCGACCTGATGAAACTGCTTCAACTCGACAGCAGCCTGGCCGCGCGCAAGGAACTGGCGCAAGAGCTGCACTTCACGGGCGACACCAACGATTCGGCCAGCATGAATATCTGGCTGCACCGCCAGGTAATGATCAAGCTGGCCGAAAACGGTGGCAAGGTACCGGAAGAACTCAAGAATTAAACACCTGGCGGCGGCAGGGGTATCCACTGTCACCGCTATCCAATCGCGTGGGAACTGCCTATCATGGAGTTCCCATGGTGTCATGATAGCTAAAACCAATTGAAACTATTGTGACAATCAATTTTGCATATGGGTTAAAACCCCTTACACTAGAGTCTTACTGATTCACCACACGAGAGGAAATGAAATGTCGCTGATCAATACCCAAGTTAAACCATTCAAGGCAACCGCATACCACAATGGCAAATTCGTCGATCTGACGGAAGCGTCGCTGAAAGGCAAGTGGTCGGTATTCGTCTTTTACCCAGCCGACTTCACCTTCGTTTGCCCAACCGAACTGGAAGATCTGGCCGATCACCACGCTGAATTCCAGAAACTGGGCGTCGATGTCTACGGCATCTCGACCGATTCGCACTTCGCGCACAAAGCATGGCATGACACCTCGGACGCGATCAAGAAAGTGCAATACGCACTGATCGGCGACCCAACCGGCGCCCTGTCGCGCAATTTCGAAGTCATGATCGAAGAAGAAGGCATGGCACTGCGCGGTACCTTCGTCATCAATCCAGACGGCTTCATCAAAGTGCTGGAAGTGCATGACAACGGCATCGGCCGTGACGCATCGGAACTGTTGCGCAAAGTTAAGGCAGCTCAATACGTTGCCGCTCACCCAGGCGAAGTTTGCCCAGCCAAATGGACGGAAGGCGCAGCAACCCTGACCCCATCGCTGGACCTGGTCGGCAAGATCTAAGTCTCGATGCAACACGTAGCAAACAAGTAGTTACCGCGATGCCGGACCGGGCGTCCGGCCCGGCATTCGCCTAAATATTTGTAAAGGAAGAAAAAATCATGTTAGACGCAACCCTCAAAACCCAACTGAAATCCTACCTGGAAAAAGTGGTGTATCCGCTTGAGCTGGTCGCTTCTCTCGATGACAGCGCAAAAGCCCGCGAGATGAAGGAATTGCTCCAGGAGATAGTCCTGTTGAGCGACAAGATCACGCTGGTCGAGCGCCTTGACGCTGGCGTACGGGCCCCGTCGTTCAGCATCAACCGTGCAGGCTCCGACATCGGCGTGCGTTTCGCCGGTGTGCCGCTGGGCCACGAATTTACCTCCCTGGTGCTGGCGCTGCTGCAAGTGGGCGGCCACACCATCAAGTTCGACGAGGCCGTGATCGAGCAGATCCGCAACCTCGACGGCGACTACGAATTTGAAACGTTTATTTCGCTCTCCTGCCATAACTGCCCGGAAGTGGTGCAGGCCTTGAATGCGATGGCGGTGATCAACCCGCGCATCAAGGTCACCACCATCGATGGCGGCGTGTTCCCGAAAGAAGTGGAAGAGCGCCAGATCATGGCCGTGCCGATGATGTTCCTCAATGGCCAGCACTTCGGCCAGGGCCGCACGAATGTCGAGGAAATCCTCGCCAAGCTCGACACCAACGCCGGCGCCCGCCAGGCCGAAGCGCTGAACAAGAAAGACGTGTTTGATGTGCTGATCGTCGGCGGCGGCCCTGCCGGCGCGGCAGCGGCCATCTACGCTGCCCGCAAAGGCATCAAGACGGGCGTGCTGGCCGAGCGTTTCGGCGGCCAAGTGCTCGACACCCTTGCCATCGAAAACTTTATTTCGGTCAAGGAAACGGATGGTCCGAAATTCGCCATGGCGCTGGAACAGCACGTCAAGGAATACGAAGTCGACATCATGAACACCCAGCGCGCCGCGAAACTGACGCCGGGCAAATTGGTGCAGATCGAGACGGCGAATGGCGCCGTGTTGAAAGCCAAGACCGTCATCCTGGCCACCGGTGCCCGCTGGCGCGAAATCAACGTGCCGGGCGAGAAGGAATACCGCAACCACGGTGTCGCCTACTGCCCGCACTGCGATGGCCCGCTGTTCAAGGGCAAGCGCGTGGCCGTGATCGGCGGCGGCAACTCGGGCGTGGAAGCGGCGATCGACCTGGCCGGTCTCGTGAAACACGTGACCCTGATCGAGTTCGGCGCGGAATTGCGCGCCGATGCGGTGCTGCAACGCAAGCTGCACAGCCTGCCTAACGTGACCGTGATTACGTCGGCGCAAACGACCGAGATCCACGGCGACGGCAAGATCGTCAATGGCCTGAGCTACACGGACCGCGTCAGCGGCGAGTCGAAAAAGGTCGAGCTGGAAGGCGTCTTCGTGCAAATCGGCCTGGTGCCGAACACGGAGTGGCTCAAAGGCACTGTGGCACTGTCGCGCCATGGCGAAATCGAAGTCGACGCCCGTGGCCAGACCTCGATCCCCGGCGTGTTCGCGGCCGGCGACGTCACCACGGTGCCGTACAAGCAGATCATCATCGCCACCGGCGAAGGCGCGAAGGCAGCTTTGTCCGCCTTTGACCACCTGATCCGCTCGGACGACGAGGAAGTGGTGGAAGAGTCCGCATCGAAAGAAGCATTGACGGCGTAAATCTTTACGCTGAAAAAAACCGGAACGGCCGCGAGGTGGTTCCGGTTTTTTTTATGTGTAGAAGAAACTTAGCTGCCCGCGTACAGCGGGTTGCTGGCCACATACACTTGCACGCCGTCGACGGGCATGTCCTTCGGCGCAATCTCTGCCAGGGCGAAGACGGTCTTGTTGTTGAAGGTTTGCACGTGCCACGTAAAACGCTGGCCGGCGCGCGCGATGGTGACGGTTTCGCCGCGCGTGACGTTGATGTGGCGGGTATCGGGTTGCAGCTCGATGCTGCGCTGGGCGGCCGCGTGCGGGGCGCTGCTGCCATAGTCGGCGGCCGTGCCCGTGGGGCCGGCCGCGAGGGCCGAGGTGGCAAGGGTGGCAAAAGCGGCGCACAAAATCGCCAGGGCGCTGCGGTGGGTGTTCAACATAGTCATCTCCAAGAATAAGCCTGGCGCAGCGAGTAGCCGCGCCATATTGTCGTTGTGGCTGCACCGGGATCGCCGGTTTTTGCAACACGGCATCCTAAGCGTTTCTTGTCGGATCTGCAAAGTCCTATTTCACAATTGCATGGTCGCCGCCAGCGGCACGTCCGGCGCCAAATGGCTGGTCAGCACGATGCGCTGGCGGCAAATTGCAGCAAAGCATGATGGGCCAGACGCAAGCGCAGCACGCGGTAGAGAGAAAAGCTGCGGGGCAGGGGCAGAATCGGGGTAGCGCTGATTCTAGAGCATTTGCGGTCCCACAATGGGAAAAGCCCTTCGGTTCAGAGAACCAAAGGGCTTTTCTTTTATTGGCGGAGCGGACGGGACTCGAACCCGCGACCCCCGACGTGACAGGCCGGTATTCTAACCAACTGAACTACCACTCCAAGCTCGTATGATCTGTGTTGCTGATCCATGAAGCACTGGATAATTTTCTGTATTGGTGGTGGGTGCTGAGAGGCTCGAACTCCCGACCTACGCCTTGTAAGGGCGCCGCTCTACCAACTGAGCTAAGCACCCGCATACCCAGAAAACTATCCCGACGTTTGTCACCACGTCTGGAAGAGGCACTATTATAGGGGGCGCTTTCGTGCTTGTGCAACTATTCTTGAGGGGGAACAGCAGTTTTTTTGCTGAAAAGCGCAAAAATATTCAGGGAAGGGGGAACCGACGTGTTTTCTGCTTCTGAAATGGGAAAAGCCCTTCGGTTCAGAGAACCAAAGGGCTTTTCTTTTATTGGCGGAGCGGACGGGACTCGAACCCGCGACCCCCGACGTGACAGGCCGGTATTCTAACCAACTGAACTACCACTCCAAGCTCGTATGATCTGTATTGCTGATCCATGAAGCACTGGACAGTTTTCTGATTTGGTGGGTGCTGAGAGGCTCGAACTCCCGACCTACGCCTTGTAAGGGCGCCGCTCTACCAACTGAGCTAAGCACCCGTTGCTTGTCTCAGAAAACCATCCCGACGTTTGTCACCACGTCTGGAAGAGGCGCTATTATAGGACGGAAAAAATCCTTCTGCAAGCGCTTTTTTCACTTTACTCTGTAATACCCCACTGCGACAGCATCCACGCCATATTGAATGCGTTTTCGGCGATGGCGTTATAGCGGCCCGAAGCGCCGCCGTGGCCGGCGCCCATATTCGTTTTCAGCAGCAGGGGATTGCCGTCCGTCTTGTACGCGCGCAGCTTGGCCACGTATTTCGCCGGTTCCCAGTACATGACCTGGCTGTCGTTCAGGCCCGTCGTCACCAGCATGGCGGGGTAATTCTTGCGCGCAATGTTGTCGTAAGGCGAGTAGCTGAGCATGTAGTCGTAGGCCGCCTTCTGGTTCGGGTCGCCCCATTCCAGGTATTCGCCCGTCGTCAGCGGCAGGCTGGCGTCCATCATGGTGTTCATCACGTCGACGAAGGGCACGGCCGCGTGCACGGCGTGGAACAGCTCGGGGCGCATGTTGACGACGGCGCCCATCAAGAGGCCGCCGGCGCTGCCGCCCTGGATGATCAGGCGGTTCGGGCTCGTCCATTTTTCGCGCACCAGGTAGTCGGCGCTGTCGATGAAGTCATTGAAGGTGTTTTTCTTCTTCATCAGCATGCCGTCTTCATGCCAGGCTTCGCCCATGTCGGTGCCGCCGCGGATATGCGCTTGCGCATAGATGACGCCACGGTCCAGCAGGCTGATGCGGCTGATGGCAAAACTGGCTTCCGTCGAGATGCCGTACGATCCATACGAGTACAGCAGCAGCGGCGCGGAACCGTCGAGCTTGACGCCTTTCTTGTAGACGATCCACAGCGGCACTTGCACGCCATCGCGCGCTGTCACCCACAGGCGCTGTGTCGTGTAGCGGCTGCCGTCAAAGCCGCCGACGATTTCCTGCTGCTTGAGCACCGTGCGCTTGCCGTCTTGCATGCCGACGTCGATGACGGTGGGGGGCGTGACGGGCGACTGGTAGGACATGCGAAATTGTGTGGCGGAAAACTCCGGCGTACCGGCCGCCGTGGCCAGGTAGACGGGGTCGTCGAACTGCACCGTCTTCCAGTTATGCCGCGCGAAATCATGGATGCGGGCGCGGTTCAGGGCACGGGCCTTTTCCATCACCACCAGGTAGCCCTGGAAGACGTCGATGGATTGGATCACGGCGTCCTTGTTGTGCGGCACGACGCTCTTCCAGTTCTTCGGCTGCGGGGCGGTCACTGGCGCGCTGACGACGCGGAAATTCTTCGCCTCCTTGTTGGTCAGAATATACAGCTGGCCGTCGCGGTGTTCGATGCCGTAGCGGTGGCCTTTTTCCCGTTTCAGCACGGACTGGAAACTGCCTTCCGGCTTGCTCGTTGGCAGCAGCAGCACTTCGCTCGTATCCGTGCTGCGCGCAGTGAGCACGAAGTAGCGATGGTCGCGCGTGCGGCTCACGCCGATGGCGAACTGTTCCACTGGCTCGTGGTAGACCTGCTGCAAGGTGCCACCCAGAGGCAGGAGGAACAAGCGGTCCGCGCGCTTGGTGGTGGCGTCTTCCTGCGTCAGCATCAGGGTGGCATTGTCCGCCGCCCAGGCCAGGGACGTGACTCTAGGCATGGTATCGCCCAGCAGCTTGCCCGTCTTCAAATCCTTGACATGCAGTTCGTACTGGCGGAAACCCGTCGTGTCGGTAGTGTAGGCCAGCAACTGTTCATTCGGGCTGATGGCAAACGCGCGTACGGCAAAGAATTTGTGGCCTTCGGCCAATTGATTCTGATCGAGCAGGATTTCTTCAAGCGCTTGCGCATCGTGGGCGCCGCTCTTGCCGACAGGACGGCGGCAGTGAATCGGGTATTGCTTGCCCGCTTCCGTGCGCGTGTAATAGTAGAAATTGCCCTGGCGCGCAGGCACGGACAGGTCCACTTCCTGCATGCGTCCCTTCACTTCCGCAGTCACCTTGTCGGCCAGCGGCTGGATCGGGGCCGTGACGGCGGCCGTGTAGGCATTTTCCGCATTCAGGTAATCGATCACGGCAGGATCGCTCTTCTTTTGCAGCCAGCGGTAGTCGTCCGTGACGACTGTGCCGTGGCGCGTTTCCTGCCAGGCCGTCTTGGCGGCGACAGGTGCGGCGGCGGTAGCGACAGTGGCGGCATCGGCGGCCAGCGCGGATGGCGCCAGCGAGGACAGCAGCAGGGCCGGCAGGATGGATAACCAGGCGGACCGGCGGCGCGCAGCGTGATGGGCGATAGACAAGGCGACTCCTTTGAATAGTTGTGTCAGGATTGTAATCTTGCTATTGGGAAAAGCAACCGCCTTGCGCGTGCGTTTCAACTTGCGTCCACGGGCATTTCCAGCGATACTGTATATAACTACAGTATCCCGCCGCGAGGTGTCCTTGACCACATCTGCCTCCCCCCTTCCCGAGCCACCCGCCGCCCGTCGCTGGATTGCCCATCTGGACATGGATGCCTTCTTTGCCTCCGTGGAACTGTTGAAATATCCGGAACTGCGTGGCGAAGCCGTCGTCATTGGCGGCGGGCGCTTGCAGCAGCCCGTGTTGCAGGAAGACGGCACGCGGCAGTTTGCGCGCATGCGCGACTACGTGGGGCGCGGCGTCGTTACCACGTCGACCTATGCGGCGCGCGTGTTCGGCGTGTTTTCCGCCATGGGCATCATGAAGGCGGCCAAGCTGGCGCCCGACAGCATCCTGCTGCCGGCCGATTTCGAAGCCTACCGCGAGTATTCGGCCCGCTTCAAGCAGGCCGTGGCCCAGTTGTGCCCCATCATCCAGAACGTGGGCATCGATGAAATCTATGTCGATCTCACCGAATACGGCGAGCAGGCGCCGGCCATGGCGGCGCGCCTGAAGGCGGCCGTGTCCGAGGCGACGGGCTTGTCGTGCTCGATCGGCCTGGCACCGAACAAATTGCTGGCGAAAATCTGTTCCGACCTGGAAAAACCGGATGGCCTGACCATCCTGAACCCGGAAGATATTGAAACGCGCGTGTGGCCCTTGCCGGCGAAAAAGATCAACGGCATCGGTCCGAAAGCGACGGCCAAGCTGGAAGCGCTAGGTATTTTCACCATCGGCGAGCTGGCCCGGGCCGACATGGCCATGCTGCGCACGCAGTTCGGCGACCTGTACACGGGCTGGCTGCGCCAGGCGGCGCTGGGCATCGATGACCGGCCCGTGCAGACGAGCCGGGAAACCAAGTCCGTCAGCCGCGAAACGACGTTCGAGCGCGACTTGCAGGTGGTGCGCGACCGCGCCACCCTGTCGGAAAAGCTGGAAAGCCTGTGCACGCGCGTAGCGGGCGACCTCGATAAACAGTCGCTGGCGGGGCGCACGGTGGGCATCAAGCTGCGCTTCGAGGATTTCAGCACCGTCACGCGCGACATTACCTTGCCCAGCGCCACGGCGGATGCCGCCGCCATCCTGCGCGCCAGCCGCGATTGCTTGCGGCGCGTGCCATTTGACAAGAAAATCCGCCTGCTGGGCGTGCGCATCTCGACCTTGTCCGACCCGGCCCTCGTGACGCGGCAGGCGCCAGCCCAGGCGGAGCTGTTTCCCGCCCTGTAGCGACTTTCCCCACGCAGCAACAACACCGCGCCAGTCCGCGCTTTTGACGGCATTCCCGTGTCGAAAGTGTAGAATGGCGTTCCCCTGGCACTACTGAAACAAACGGAAGACAAAAACTATGTGGTTCAAGAATCTTCAGATTTACCGCCTGCCCGCACCGTGGGCTTACACGCCAGAACAACTGGAAGAGGCGCTGTCCTCGAACAAATTTACGCCGGCGACCAGCATGGATCTGATGCGCCAGGGCTGGGATACGCCACGCCCGAACGGCGGCCTGGTCCACGTGGTCAACAAACAGATGCTGATCTTGCTGGGCACGGAAAAGAAACTGCTGCCAGCGACCGTCATCAACCAGGTGGCCAAGGCCCGCGCCGCCGAGATGGAAGAAGCGCAAGGCTTTGCCCCAGGCAAGAAAGCCATGAAGGAATTGAAGGAACGCGTGGCCGACGAACTGCTGCCGCGCGCCTTCAGCATCCGCAGCAACGTCTGGACGTGGATCGACCCCGTCAATGGCTGGCTGGTGGTCGATGCCGCCAGCCCGGCAAAAGCCGATGAAGTCATCAAGCTGCTGTTGAAAGCCGTCGACAAACTGCCGCTGGAAAGCCTGCGCGTGCAGCGTTCGCCCGTGGCGGTGATGACGGAATGGTTGCAAGCGGACGATGCGCCGGCCGGCTTCACGGTCGACATGGATACGGAATTGCGCGCCACGGGCGAAAGCAAGGCCACCGTGCGCTACGTGCGCCACACCCTGGAAGCGGACGACGTGCGCCGCCACATCGCGGCCGGCAAGCAGTGCACGCGCCTGGCCATGACGTGGAACGACAAGATCTCGTTCGTGCTGACGGAGTCGCTGGCCATCAAGAGCGTCAAGCCGCTGGACGTGATCAAGGAAACGGAATCGAGCACGAAGAACGACGAAGAGCGTTTCGACGGCGACGTGATGCTGATGACGGGCGAGCTCTCCAAGCTGATGGCTGACGTGGTCGAAGCCTTGGGCGGTGAAGCGACGGCGTAACCGCCGTCATGCCGGTACAAAAAAAGGAGCTGCGGCTCCTTTTTTTTCGTCTGCGCAATATGTCGCGCCATAAAAAAAAGCGCCTTGCACGGTGAAGTGCAAGGCGCTTTCAGACAAGCTAATTCACAACGTCACATTAGAACTTGTAGTTGCCGGTGACGTAGAACGAACGCATCATTGGATCGGCGTAGCGTGGGTCGAAACCGATCTGGTGGCCCGACGAAGCGCGCAGCGACAGCGGTGGTGCACGGTCGAACAGGTTTTTGATGCCTGCGCGGATCGTGGTTTGCTTGTCAAAGGCGAAACGTGCTTGCCAGTCGAACGTCGTGTACGACGGTACTTGCAGACGGAAACCCTTCACTTCTTTTGCGGCTGCCACGTCGTACACGGTAGCGGCTGCATCGGTGTAGCCGTTACGGTAGTTGACCGTTACCGTGTTGCTCAGGCGGCCTGTGTCCAGGGTCGTCGTCAGCTTCATCAGATTGCGGAACGTGACTTCATTGGTGTCGCCGAAGAAGTTCATGTTGCTGGTGTAGATATTGTCGCTACCTGCTTTGGTGTAGTTAGCGTGCAACATGTGCGTACCGCTCAATTGGGCGGTCAGCTTACCGAAGGAAAACTTGTGGTTGGCCGACAGATCCCAGTCGATACCACGGTATTCCTTCTTGCCGATGTTGACCGACAGTTTCTTGAACGCGTAGTAAGCGATACCGGTCGATGGTTCGATGTATTCGCCGAAGCTCGACGCATACTTGACCGGATCGGCAAATGCCTGCTCTTCGGACACTTCCGACACGGCGTTGCGCAGTTTCACGTCCCACAGGTCGGCGCCGAACGAGAAGGCCGCGCTAGGCTCGACACGGAAGCCCAGGGTGAACTGCTTCGACTTTTCCGATTGCAGATCCGGATTGCCTTGCGATACCGCATTGTATTGCGTTGCTTCCGCGCGGCACAGTGCGTTGCCTGGGTATGGGCAGTCAAATTTCTTGGCGGTAAAGCCTGCATTGACCAGTGGCTGAGCAATTTCCAGCATGCTTGGCGCCTTGAAACCCGTGCCGTAGGAACCGCGGATCAACACGGTCTGTACCGGCTGCCAGCGTGCCGATACCTTGTAGGTATTGGCGCTGTCTTTTTTGCCGACAGTTTTGTTGTTCAGCTTGTCATCGATCGCCTTGACGGCATCGTGACGGCCGCCAACGGTCATTTCGAACGACTTGGTCAGCGGAGCCAGCAACTCGACGAACGCGCCGTAGGTGTCGCGGCTCATGTCGTATGCGGCCTTGGTGTTGAAGTTGTAGATATCGTCGCCGGTGGCATTGCTGCCTGGCGATTGCTCATAGGTATAGGTGCGGTAGTCGCCGCCGATACCGAGGCTGGCCTTGCCGCCTGGCAGGCTGAACAGTTCACGCGAGCCGTGCGTGTCGACGCCGCGCATCGTGGTCGATGCGGTACGCACGGAGCCAACGAACTGCGCGCCAGCGACTTGCGCTTGCACCGATGGTTTTTGCGTCGCTGCAAACGGGTTGAAGTCCGGATTGGCGAGGATGTTCTTGAACTCCTGGCTCTTCTGGTAACCGCCCGTGTAGCGCTCGTCGATCGAGTTTTGCGACCAGGTCAGGCCGCTTTCGAAGTTCCATGCGCCCAGTTCGCCTTCCACACCAACGACCATGTGTTTGGTTTCGGTGATGGTGTTGCTGGCGCGCAGGCCGAAGTCGGTGCTGCGGTAGTTTGCCGTCACCGATTTGACGTCGGCGCGTTGCGCTGGCGTCAGGTATGGCGATACATAGGTGTTGTACAGCGCGCTGTCCTTGGCGATCGCAATCGGGATCGGATTGGCGGCGATACGCGCCGTCAGGTCGTAGCGCGAGTAAGCCAGTTCGGCGAAGGCGTTCAGGTTGTCGTTCAGCTTGTACGTTGCTTTGGAGAACAGGCTGTCACGCTTCGATTGCGGCACGATTTCCACGGTGGAACCCGTGTCGAAGCCACAAGCGCGTGCATTGGCGGTGGTGACTTCGAAACCGTCAGGGCACTTGCCATTTTGAGCCAGGTAAGGCGAAAACGCGGTCGATGTAGCACCGCTCTTGTAGGCCACGGTGGCGCCTGCTGGCGAACCCGAGGTGCTGGTGCGATCCCAGGTGTAGTTCTTGCCGTTGCGGCTGAATGGCACGAAGGAGGTAGCGGCGAAATCGCGGTCGGTGGCGCGCAGTTTCGATTGCTCGTCATGGCGGTACGACAGCAGCACGTTGAAGCGGTCTTCGTCCAGGTCGCCAAAACCGTAGGTGACGCTGGTATTCCAGGCGTTGCCGCCTTTGTCTTCCGGACCGCCGTAGGTGGCTTCCAGGGTGGCGCCTTGCTGGTTCTTCTTCAGGATGAAGTTCAGTACGCCGGCAATGGCGTCCGAGCCGTACAGTGCCGAAGCGCCGTCGGTCAGGATTTCGACGCGCTCAACAGCGCTCATCGGAATGGCGTTCAGGTTGACCGTGGTGCCGGAACCTTGTGGCGCGATGCGGCGGCCGTTCAGCAGTACCAGGGTGTAGGACTCGCCGATACCGTGCAGCGATGCACTGGTATTGCCGCCCGAGTCGGAGCCGGCAGCAACTGCGCCGATGGTGAAGCCTTGCATGGCTGGCAGGGCCTGGATCAGGTCGGCTACCGAAGTGGCGCCCGATTTGGCGATCGCTTCTTGCGACAGGCGCTGTACAGGCAGTGCGCCTTCCACAGCGATACGCTTGATACTCGAACCGGTAATTTCAACTTTTTGGATTGCTTCGTCCGCCATGGATTGGCCGGAGAACAAGACGCTACCTGCCAGTACGGTCAGGGCCAGACGTACGCTGCGTACGCCAATTTTTTCTTTAAATGCCATTGTAACAATTACTCCGTAGTAGTTTTAATAACGACAAGCGGTACACGAGCACCGATATAGCCATTGGGTAGATGGTCTGCGGTGCTCGTGTACGGTAGGCGGAACCACGTCGGTGGGAGGTGGAAGACTACTTGGTGCAATATTGTTATAAATGCACTTTTAACTTGTCGAGGCAAACATTATGTCGTCTCAGCAAGAAAAAATGCACCTTAACCGTGTCGGATTTGGCAATAAATTCGAGATACTGAAGAATATTTGATTTAAATGTTAAATATAGATTTTATATTTATAAATATCTACGTTTTTAAAAATGATTGATGGCGTTTTTTTGCAACATAAAATTACTGTATTGGCAATTTGATGTTTTGCCAGCAATAATTAGATGAAAAAGGTTGTATTGTAGAATTTATGCAAAGCGAAAAAACGTAAAAAAGCCCGCTGAAAGCGGGCTGGCCAAATTGTGACAGAGTGTCAGTCAGAGCGTTGGCCGCTCGGCTTTTGCGCCCCGTCCCGCCATCGGCTTACAAGGGCTGGAACACGCCGGCGGCGCGGTTCTTTTGCACATTGTCCCAGGCGAAGATCTGGCCATTCATGGCTACGTACACGCCGGCTGGCAAGGTTTGCGCCACGCCGCAGGCAAAGCCCAGGTTGAACAGGGCATCGGAGTTGTCGATTTCATAGGGAATCATGGCACCCGTCAAAATCACCGTTTGCTGCAGGTTCGCCGCGCCCAGCACTTGCGCCGTTTCGCGCATGGTGTCGGTGCCGTGGATGATGACGATGGCTTTCTCGTGTGCCGCGCGGCACGAGGCCAGCACGCGCTGGCGGTCCGCATCCTGCATGTCGAGCGAATCGAGCAGGGGCAATTGCTCCAGCGCCACGGGCGCCGTCATGCGCGCGCGGGCAATCGCTGCCGGCAAATGACTGTCGGAAAAGCCCAGGGTGCCGTTCAATTCGTTGTAGTGCTTGTCGAAAGTGCCGCCGGTGGCGAGTATGCGCAATGTCATGATGTGGTCACGATGTCAGTGGAGAATGACGCGCATGATAGCGTGGATTGGCAGCGTTGCGTGAATGGCGGGCCCGCTGCGGGCCGTTGCAGATCGCATCTGGAAAATTTGGCCATCTGTGAGTACACTGGTTTCTTTGTTTGCCTGCCACCCCCGACTCCGTATGAAAGCGCTCGCTCCCGGCACCGTCATTTTTCACCGCCACCGCGGTTACGGGGTGATCACGTCCGTCAATCTGCTGACGGGCTGGATCGCCGCCCGTTTCGGCAGCGAAGCGCGTACCCTGGACCTGAACCTGTCGACCGATGACGTGCAGTTTGCCGATGGCGAAGCGATCCTGTTTCGCCGCGCGCCGCCGGACCGCATGCCGCACGCGCGCCTGATGGCCATGGTGCGCGAACTGCACCAGGCAGGCTATCAAAAACTGTATCTGTATTCCTGGCCCAAGCCGTCCGGCCTGCACTGGCGCTGGCATTTGTTTACGGGGCCGCGCGACTGGATGCAGCGGCCCTGGCGCGAAGGCTGGTATGGCTCGGGTGCCGATTACAACGTCAACCCCGTGATGGGCTGGGGCGATTCCCCGGGCGCCACCACTGGCGAGCTGATCGATGCCCTGGCCCGTTTCGACCCGCAGGGGCTGGCGCAGGCGCTGGGCCGCGACGACGACCATAGCGAGTGGTTTGGCCGCGTCTGCGACGCTTTATTGCCCAATTACATGTACAGCCTGGATATGCAGCGCACCGCAGGCGAGCCGCTGCAAGACATGCCGCCCGTACCGGTCGTGGTCGTGCGCGCCAGCGTGGCGCCATATGCAGGCCCTCAGATCGCGTGGCCGCCCGGCTGGGCCGGGCTGTGGCGCGGCCGGCACGTGCTGTCGGCGCCCGCCATTCGCATCACGGGCGAGCCGGATCTGTTGAAAGGCTTTCAGCGCTCCTGAGGGACTTGCCGCGGGTGCTGCAACACCTCGGGATTGAGCAGGCGCGTGCATTGACCCTGCGCAAAATCGACGATGTTTTGCAAGGCGTAGCGGAAATACAGTTCATAGCTGTCACGCTCGACGTAGCCCAGGTGGGGCGTGGCCAGCACGTTTGGCAGCTGCAGTAGTGGCGAGCCTGGCGGCAGCGGCTCGTCCGTAAACACGTCCAGCGCGGCGGCGCCCGGGCGCCCCTGCGGCAGGGCTGCTTCCAGCGCGCCATCGGCCACCAGCTCGGCGCGGCTGGTGTTGACGAACAGGGAAGCCGGCTTCATGCGCGCCAGGTCCTCGGCCGTTACCAGTCCCCGCGTCTTGTCGGACAGGCGCAGGTGCAGGCTCAGCACGTCGGCCTGCTCGAAGAAGGCCTCGCGCGACTCTGCCGCCGTATCGCCAGCCGCCACAGCCGCCGCCCGGCTCGCTTCGCTGCCCCACACGAGGATGCTCATGCCGAAGGCGCGGCCATAGCCGGCAATCAATTGCCCGATCTTGCCGTAGCCCCAGATCGCCAGGGTGCGCCCTTTCAATACCGTACCGAGCGTGTTGCGCGCTGGTTCCAGCGACGACGTCTGCCACAGCCCCTCTTGCAAATGTTGCGCGTACGGCACGATCTTGCGCTGCGCCGCCATGATCAGCGCCCATGTCAGTTCGGCTGGCGCCGTAGGCGAGCCGATGCCTTCCGCAATGGCGATGCCCAGCTCGGTGGCGGCCGCCACATCGATGTGGCCGCTGACCTTGCCTGTTTGCGAAATCAGTTTCAGATTCGGCAGTTTCGACAGCAAGGCCCGGTTGAAACTGCTGCGTTCGCGTATCAGTACCAGCGCGTCGAACGGCGCCAGGCGGATCGCCAGCTGGCCCAGGCCCCGCGCCGTATTGCTGAACACTTTGACCTCGTGGCCGGCAAGCAACTGGAAGCAATCGAGGCCGCGCACGGCATCCTGGTAATCATCGAGTATGGCAATTTTCATGGTGGATGGCCGATTTTAGTGAGGATTTGGTAGGGAAATAACAGGATACGGGAAATGCTGAATAGCCTACTACATTAGTCAAGCTATTCTCCTACATTTTTGCGAGAATAGCTGTTATGCGGGTGTACAATCGCCGGCACTTTTGCAGCTTCCTGATTATAGTGATAGCGCAAACTGTTCCTGCAGCCCGGGAGCATGATCCAGGTAAATGCCGCCGGCGCGAGCGCCGCGGCGGACACGACACCAGAGCCCTGCCCGCGTGAACACGCCGCCCGCAGTGAGCCGCAGCCACCTCTCAACGATGCTGCCTGTCTTGCCGGAACGACCAGAATTTCTTTTATTGGTATTGGAGGTAATATGAATCAGCCCGTCATGGGTGGCGTCGCCGCACTCAACGTTCCAGCTTATATTAAACAACAGAAACTGATCAACTGGGTGGCCGACATTGCCGCGCTCACCAAGCCAGACCGCATTTACTGGTGCGATGGTTCGCAAGAAGAGTACGAGCGCCTGTGCGCCGAAATGGTTGCCAGCGGCACCATGAAAAAGCTCAATGCCGACAAGCGCCCGAATTCCTACCTGGCCTGCTCCGACCCGAGCGACGTGGCCCGTGTCGAAGACCGCACGTATATCTGCTCGGCAACGAAGGAAGCGGCCGGTCCGACGAATAACTGGACCGAGCCTGGCGAAATGCGCCACACCCTGAACGGCCTGTTCGATGGCTGCATGCGCGGCCGCACCATGTACGTCGTGCCATTCTCGATGGGCCCGCTGGGCTCGCCAATCGCGCACATCGGCGTGGAACTGTCCGACTCGCCTTACGTCGCCGTCAACATGAAGATCATGACCCGCATGGGCCGTGCCGTGTACGACGTGCTGGGCACCGATGGCGCATTCGTTCCATGCGTGCACAGCGTGGGCGCACCGCTGGCTGCCGGCCAGGCCGACGTGAAATGGCCGTGCAACAGCACCAAGTACATCGTGCATTTCCCGGAAACGCGTGAAATCTGGTCCTTCGGTTCCGGCTATGGCGGCAACGCCTTGCTGGGCAAGAAATGTTTCGCCCTGCGCATCGCCTCGAACATGGGTTACCAGGAAGCGCAAGCATCGGACGACAACCCGGGCTGGCTGGCCGAACACATGCTGATCCTCGGCGTGGAATCGCCGGAAGGCAAGAAGCATTATGTGGCGGCAGCGTTTCCATCGGCTTGCGGCAAGACCAACTTCGCCATGCTGATCCCGCCGGCAAGTTTTAATGGCTGGAAAGTGACCACCATCGGCGACGATATCGCGTGGATCAAGCCAGGTGCCGATGGCCGTCTGTACGCGATCAACCCGGAAGCGGGCTACTTCGGTGTGGCGCCGGGCACCAACGAAAAAACCAATTACAACTGCATGGCGTCCATGCGCGACAACACGATTTTCACCAACGTGGCGCTGACGGACGATGGCGATGTCTGGTGGGAAGGCTTGACCAAGGAAGCGCCTAGCCATTTGATCGACTGGCAGGGCAAGGACTGGACGCCAGCGTCCGGCACCAAGGCGGCGCACCCGAACGCCCGCTTCACGGTGGCGGCGACGCAAAACCCGGTCATTGATGCTGCCTGGGACGATCCGGCTGGCGTGCCGATCTCGGCCTTCATCTTCGGCGGCCGCCGCTCGACCACCGTGCCGCTGGTCACGGAAGCGCGCAACTGGATCGAAGGCGTCTACATGGCCGCCACCATGGGCTCGGAAACGACGGCCGCTGCCGTGGGCCAGATGGGCGTCGTGCGCCGCGATCCATTTGCCATGTTGCCATTTATCGGCTATAACATGAGCGATTACTTCCAGCACTGGCTGGACATGGGCGTCAAGGTGGGCAAAGTCAACCCGGCCGCCCTGCCGAAGATCTATTGCGTCAACTGGTTCCGTACGGACGAGGCTGGCAAGTTCGTCTGGCCTGGCTTTGGCGACAACATGCGCGTGCTCAAATGGATGCTGGACCGTATCGAAGGCAAGGCCGGCGGCGTGGAAAATCTGTTCGGCACGACGCCGCAGTATGGCGACCTGAACTGGGATGGCTTGCCATTCACGCAAGAACAGTTCGACACCATCACCTCGATCGACAAGGCCGCGTGGGTGGAAGAATTGAAATTGCATACGGAGTTGTTTGAAAAACTCGCGTATCATCTGCCGCAGGAATTGGCAGACAACAAGGCTGCGCTGGAAAAGCGGCTGAGTGCGTAATTAAGTTAGCGTAAAGCGGCATCTGACAAGCGTAGCGAGCGGCAGTGATTTATGGCTAAGAAGCGCAACCGTGCTGAAGCACGGTGAGCATCGCATGCCGCAAAGCGCGCCGCGCAGTAGCTTGTCAGGTGTTGAGAGTTGTAGTGGGGGAGAAACACGCCGGCAAAGACTGGCGTGCGATAAATGACACGCCGGCAATGACTGGGGTGCTATCAAAAAGAGAAACGGCGCGGATTGCATGAGCAATCCGCGCCGTTTTTTATTGCGCTGCCGTCGTTATTGCTTGAGCAGCGGCCCCAGGTATTTACCCGTCACGCTGGCCGGGTTCAATGATACGTCTTCCGGCGTGCCCGTCGCGATGATCTGGCCGCCGCCAGCGCCGCCTTCCGGACCGAGGTCGACGATCCAGTCGGCCGTCTTGATGACGTCGAGGTTGTGCTCGATGATCACCAGAGTGTTGCCCTGGTCGCGCAGTCGGTGGATGACTTTCAGCAGCAAGTCGATGTCGTGGAAGTGCAAGCCCGTCGTCGGTTCATCGAGGATGTACAGGGTGCGGCCCGTATCGCGCTTGGACAATTCCAGCGACAATTTCACGCGCTGCGCCTCGCCGCCGGACAGCGTGGTGGCGCTCTGGCCCAGCTTGATGTAGCCGAGGCCCACGTCGAGCAGGGTTTGCAGCTTGCGCGCGATCAAGGGGACGGGCTTGAAGAATTCATGCGCTTCCTCCACCGTCATGCCCAGCACTTCCGTGATGTTCTTGCCCTTGTATTGCACTTCCAGGGTTTCGCGGTTGTAACGCTTGCCGTGGCACACATCGCACGGGACGTAGACGTCGGGCAAGAAATGCATCTCGACCTTGATCACGCCATCGCCCTGGCACGCTTCGCAACGCCCGCCCTTCACGTTGAACGAGAAGCGGCCCGCGCTGTAGCCGCGTTCCTTGGCCGTCGGCACCGTGGAGAACAAGTCGCGGATCGGCGTAAACAAGCCCGTGTACGTGGCAGGATTCGAGCGCGGCGTGCGGCCGATCGGCGCCTGGTCGACGGAGATGACCTTGTCGAAGTGTTCCAGGCCACTGATCGACTCGTGCGGCGCCGGTTCCGTCTGCGAACCATACAAATGGCGCGACAGGGCCGGATACAGGGTATCGTTGACGAGCGACGACTTGCCTGAACCGGACACGCCCGTTACGCATGTCATCAAGCCCACAGGCAAGCTCAGCGACACCTTTTTCAGGTTGTTGCCCGTCGCGCCAGTAATGACCAGCTGTTTTTCCGGATTGCTGGCGTGGCGCTTGGCTGGCACGGCGATCTTCAGCTTGCCGTTCAGGTATTGCGCCGTCAGCGATTTCTTGTTTTTGAGAATGTCTTGCAGGGTGCCTTCGGCGATGATTTCGCCGCCGTGCACGCCCGCGCCGATGCCCATGTCGACGATGTAGTCGGCCGTGCGGATGGCGTCTTCGTCATGCTCGACCACCAGCACGCTGTTGCCGATGTCGCGCAAGTGTTTCAAGGTTTCGATCAGGCGGTCATTATCGCGCTGGTGCAAGCCGATCGACGGTTCATCGAGCACATACATGACGCCCGTCAAACCGGAGCCGATTTGCGACGCGAGGCGGATGCGTTGTGCTTCGCCGCCGGAGAGCGTGTCGGCGCTGCGGTCCAGCGACAGGTAGTCGAGGCCCACATTGTTGAGGAATTTCAGGCGCGAAATGATTTCTTTGACCACGCGGTCGGCGATCTCTTTCTTGGCGCCCGTCAGTTTCAGCTTTTCAAAAAATTCCAGGGTCTCGCGCAGCGGTTTTCCCGCCACTTCATAGATGGCGCGCTGCTGCTTGCCCGTGCCGACCTTGACGAAGCGCGCTTCCACCCGCAGGCGCGCGCCATCGCATGAGGGGCAGCATTTTTCATTGATGAACTTGGCCAATTCTTCCTTGACGGCCATCGAATCCGTCTCGCGGTAGCGGCGCTGCAGATTGTTGACCACGCCTTCGAACGTGTGTTCCTTGATGACGGTGCGGCCCCGTTCGTTGACATAGGTAAATGGAATCACTTGCTTGCCGGAACCGTACAACACGGCTTGCTGTGAATTCAAGTCCAGCTGCTCGAACGGCATGTCCAGGTCAAACTCGTAATACGCGGCCAGGTTCGACAGCATCTGGAAGTAAAACTGGTTGCGGCGGTCCCAGCCCTTGACGGCACCCGAAGCGAGCGACAGGTTCGGGAACGCGACGATGCGTTTCGGGTCAAAGAATTCAATATGTCCCAGGCCGTCGCATTCGGGGCAGGCGCCCATGGGGTTGTTGAACGAGAACAGACGCGGTTCCAGTTCCTGCAGCGAATAGCCGCACACATTGCAGGCGAACTTGTTGGAGTACACATGCTCCTGGGCGGTATCCATTTCGTAGGCAATGGCGCGGCCATCGGCCAGACGCAGGGCTGTTTCGAAACTTTCCGCCAGGCGTTGCTTGATCTCCTGGTTCACCTTGACCCGGTCGATGACGACGTCGATCGTGTGTTTTTCCGTTTTCTTCAGTTTCGGCAGGTCATCGACTTCATAGATCTTGGCCGCATGCGTGCCGCTCTGCACGCGAAAGCGCACGAAGCCCTGCGCCTGCATCTGCTCGAACAGGTCCACGTGTTCGCCCTTGCGGTTGGCAACGACGGGCGCAAGTATCATCAGCTTGGTGTCTTCCGGCATGGCCAGCACGGCATCGACCATTTGCGACACGGATTGCGCGGCCAGCGCGTTTTCTGGATGGTCGGGGCAGTAGGGCGTGCCCACGCGCGCGTACAGCAGGCGCAGATAATCGTGGATTTCCGTCACGGTGCCCACCGTCGAGCGCGGATTGTGCGACGTTGCCTTCTGTTCGATGGAGATGGCCGGCGATAAGCCTTCGATCAGGTCGACATCGGGCTTTTCCATCAACTGCAAAAACTGGCGTGCATAGGCCGACAGCGACTCGACATAGCGGCGCTGGCCTTCCGCGTACAAGGTGTCGAAGGCCAGCGACGACTTGCCGGATCCGGACAAGCCGGTAATCACGATCAGCTTATTGCGCGGCAAATCGAGATTGATATTCTTGAGGTTATGCGTGCGAGCGCCGCGAATGCGGATCTGTTCCATGTGATTGCCTTGCTTTCAGTGAGTGGTGCGGCCGGCGCATTGTGCCTGGGTGCGGATGAGGGGCCACAACGGGTCAACCTGTAACTATAGCCGGGTTTTGCTCTGCATGCCTGAGGCGTCCATGGGCGGATTGCGCCGCCGGGCGAACGTGCCCTGACAAAGTTTGATGCAGATGCGTACTGACGTTTGAATACTGTATATAATACCAGTATTCAAGTTTCTTGTTTTCCCCTGCCGTGAAAAAAACGTGCTGCCGCACGGGAGATGGCGTCCGCCAGAAAGCGGGTGCTTTGCGCCGCGTGGTCGCTTATAATCCTCGTTTAGTACACTAAACTAACGCGCGGGACACCGGCTCCCGCTGCAGTTCATCAGGAGTTATTCATGGCATCAGTCAACAAAGTCATCATCGTCGGCAATCTGGGCCGTGACCCGGAAATCCGCTACATGCCTAGCGGCGACGCGATCGCCAACATCGCCGTGGCCACTTCGTACAAATCGAAGGACCGCAACACGGGCGAACAAAAAGAATTGACAGAGTGGCACCGTATCTCGTTCTTCGGCCGCCTGGCGGAAATCGTCGGCCAATACCTGAAAAAAGGTTCGTCCGTCTACGTCGAAGGCCGTCTGCAAACCCGTAAGTACACGGACAAGGACGGCGTCGAGAAGTACGCAACCGACATCATCGCGGAACAGATGCAAATGCTGGGCGGCCGTTCCGGCATGGGCGGCGACGCCGGCGGTGGCGATGACAGCTACGGTGGTGGCGGTGGCGGCGGTTACGATGCCCCGGCCCCACGCCAGGCGCCAGCCCCGCGTCCAGCTCCGGCACCGGCGCCACGCCCGGCACCGAAGCCAGCTCCGAACTTCTCGGATATGGATGACGACATTCCGTTCTAAGTACGCCGTTCTGACGCCTGCCGTCAGACACTGTCTACAAGAGCCTGCTTCCTCCGTGAAGCAGGCTTTTTTTATGCGTACGGGCGTTTTATGCGCACGGGCGCTAGAAGGCACTCCGTGACGCATGGTCACATTCCATAGCAAGAAGCGGATGGCGGCGCCGTCCCGATGCTGGTCTGATGGTGGTTTTGACGACGCCGGAGAACAGCATGGATTTTCGTATTACGGGCTTGTCGCCCGAACCTTTTCTGCCGTTTTTTTCCTTGTCCGATGCCGAGTTAACGGCGCTCGGCATGCGGCGCCAGGTGGTCGACCAACACCCCGGATTTCCTGACCGCATAGCGCTGGTGGACGCCGAACTGGGCGAGACCGTGCTGTTATTGAATCATGTGTGCCAGCCCGCCATGACGCCTTACCGGGCTTGCCACGCCATTTTTGTCCGCGAGGGCGCCACGCAAGCGTACGATGCCGTCAACCAGGTGCCGCAATCGATGCGGCTGCGCCTGTTGTCGCTGCGCGCCTATGCTGCCGATGGCATGATGCTCGATGCCGACGTGGTGGACGGCACTGCCATGGAAGCCCTCATTGCACGACTATTCGCCAATGCGGACGTCAGTTATATTCATGTTCATAATGCCAAGCGGGGCTGTTACGCGGGCCGTATCGACCGCGTCGGCGGCTCTCTTGCTTAATCGCGCAAGCCCATCTCCAGACTGTAGCTGGCCACGGCATTCCTGCGCGCAGCGTTGCGCATCAGGTAAACCTGTACCGTGTACTCGCCATCGGCCGGCAGTTTTGCCTGGTAGCTGTTGCCGCCGGATGAACCGATGAACAGGGCTTCATCCTGGCCTGGCTGGCGGATGTTGAAGTAATTCGACGGTTGATTGGTCTTGAGCTTGACGCTGAGGGTTTGGCCGGCCTTGCCTGTTACCGTGTATTCGGCTGTGGCGTAGCCCTTGATCTTGCCTTTCACGCTGTGCACGGTTTTTCCTGCCGTCAGTTCCACTGTTTCCTTGTGGACCGGGTCGGCGCTCCAGGCGGGCGTGGTGAAAACGAGGGCCGCCAGCAGCAGGCTGGCGCGGATGGGCAGGTGGCGATGCGGCATGGGGACGTCCTTTGAAGTGGTGCCAGCGCGCTCGCCGGCGATGCTGGCCATGTTACCCCAGGTGCCGCCATTGGCCAGTACGGCAGCGCTCGCATAGCGTGTTTCGGTGCATTTTTTTTCTCCTTTCTTGACCTGTGCGCTTTTTCCGGGCGCGCACGTTTCAAAGCGCGGAAAAAGACGAAATTCAGGTAGGCTGAAGCGTCTCTTCTCACTACTCTGAAAGGAACGCAGCATGGGTATTTCCGGAAAAGTCGCGCTGGTCACAGGTGCCGCGCAAGGTATCGGCAAGGCCATCGCCTTGCGCCTGGCCAAGGATGGCGCCGATATCGCGCTGGTGGATTTGAACCAGGAAAAGCTCGACACGGCCGCCGCCGAAGTGCGTGCGCTGGGCCGCCGCGCCGTCACTTTCATTGCTGACGTGTCGCAGCTCGCTCAGGTCACCGAAGCGGTGGCGTTTGCCGAGCAGGAGCTGGGCGGCTTCGATATCATCGTCAACAATGCCGGCATCGCGCAAGTGCAGCCGCTGCTCGACGTCACGCCGGAAGAGGTCGACCGCATCATGCGCATCAATGTGCAAGGGACGCTCTGGGGCATCCAGGCGGCCGCCAAGACCTTCAAGAAGCGCAAGCAGAAGGGCAAGATCATCAATGCCTGCTCCATCGCCGGGCACGACGGCTTTGCCTTGCTGGGCGTGTACTCGGCCACCAAGTTTGCCGTGCGCGCGCTGACGCAGGCGGCCGCCAAGGAACTGGCGGCCGACGGCATCACCGTCAACGCGTATTGCCCTGGCGTCGTCGGCACGGACATGTGGACCGAGATCGACAAGCGCATGGCCGAAGTGACGGGCGCCGAGCTGGGCGCGACGTATAAAAAATATGTGGACGGCATCGCGCTGGGACGCGCCGAGACGCCGGACGACGTGGCAGGGCTCGTCTCCTTCCTGGCGGGGCCCGATGCCGATTACATGACGGGCCAGGCGCCGCTGATCGATGGGGGATTGGTGTACCGTTGATGCCATGAACGGGGATGCAGCGGGCCGTCCTTGCCCTGCAGATAGCGTTTCAGGGTCCTCTTCTGGGCTTCCCCGACAGGGCGGAGGGAGGAGTGACGTGGTGCTACACTCGTCATTTCAGCGACGCCATGCGGCGGAAAGACGGACCATGCCGATAGCCCAGAACATGACATTACGCGCCGTTGCCCCCGGCGAAGAAAGGGCGCTGGCGCAGCTGTTCCAGCTGTACTGTTACGACAACGCCGCCTGGAGCGGCGAAGACGTGCTGGCCGATGGCCGCTACGACGTGTGCGATGCCGGGCTGGCCGAGTATGTGCATGCGCCCGGGCATACGGCCGTCTGGATCGAGGTCGACGGTGCGCTGGCCGGTTTTTTCATCACCGAGCCCGGCATGGCGGGCAAGCTGCCGGTGCAGGAATTCAGCGATTTCTTTATTTTGAATAAGTACCGGCGCCGGGGCTTGGCGCTGGAAGTGGTCCGGCGCGTGCTGCTGGGCAGCGAGCAAACGTGGATGGTGGCGACGTTCCGCGCCGATGCCGCCGCCTGCGCGTTCTGGCGGCAGGCGTTTGCGCGCCTGCCGTTTGCCAGGATCGAGGCCTATGACGATCCGGACTTGCCGCAGTTTCAGCTGACGTTGCTGAAACCGGCGGCCTGAGCTGGATTAGAAGCGTACTTTCACATACGCCGACGGTCCCGTCAGGCGGATGTTCAGGTCGGCATCGCGTTCGCTGTCGCGGTGCAGCTTGATTTTCGAGATGCCGTAATCGGCCACGAAACCGATATTTTTGAACGGGAACCATTCCACTCCGACATTCCCGCCGTAGATGTGACCGTTGATGCGTCCGCCGTTTTTCTTGATGCCCGACGCTTCCGCATACATGCGCAAGTCCGGCGTGAAGGCATGGCGCCAGCCCACTTCCAGCAGCGGTGCAAACGCGTGCTCGCCGATGGAATCGCGCGCCGTGGCCGTTTCGCCATTGACGACGCCGGTGGCCGTGCCTTTCAGGTTGGCATGGTAGTAGGCGGCGCCCAGGCCGATGCCAAAGGTGTCGTTGCCGCTGCCGAGCCACCATTTATACGCCAGCTTGGCCAGGTCCAGCTTCAGATCGGCATTCGCCGTGGCCGTGCCCGTCACGGGCTGGCCATTGATGATGGTTTCGCCCGTCAAGGTGGGCGTGTAGGATTTGTCGTAGCGGTAGTAATCGAAGGCCAGGCCATGGCGGTCGCCGATCAGCAAGTCCGCTTTTACGCGGGGAATCGTGGTGTGTCCAGGCTTCGATTCGGGCGCGTCGATGCGGCCAAATTGCGTGTCGGCGCCGATATTGATGCGCGGATCGGCGGAAAAGGCGCCTACTGAAATGCTGACACGATCCAGAGTGGGAGATGGCTCGGCCCGTGCAGTGGCGGCCGCCGTGGCGATGCCCAGCACGCCCAGCATCATGGCGCCGCGCAAGGCGAGGTGGTGCGGGCGGGGTGGGGACAGGCGGGTGGACACGGACATGGCAGACATGGGGCAACTCCTCAAAATAAAGTGAAAACTGTCGCGACGCTTTGGGCGGCAGTGCAATGAGGAAATGGTAGCAATTGTTACATTTAGATCACGTAGCCGCACGGCGCAAATTGCCGTCGGACTTGTCCTACCGCCGGTCAAGCAACTGTAAAAACTGGTAATGAAGGGATGTCAACGATGCAGGAAATCATGGAACTGCTGACGCCGCGTCTGGTACTGCGGCAATGGCGCGACAGCGACTTCGCGCCGTTCGCGGCGCTGAATGCCGATCCCCGCGTGATGGCCTATTTTCCTGCGGCCCTGTCGCGCGAGGCCAGCGACATCATGGCGAAGCGCTGCAGCGGCCTGATCGCCGAGCGGGGTTGGGGCTTGTGGGCCGTGGCTTTGCGAGAAAACGATGCCCTCATCGGCATGACGGGCTTGCATATTCCTGCTGTGCAACTGCCATGTTCGCCGTGCGTGGAAATCGGCTGGCGCCTGGCATTCGATTACTGGGGGCAAGGTTATGCACAGGAAGCCGCACGGGCCGCCCTGCAGGCAGGTTTTGCGCGCTTGCAGCTGCCGGAAATCGTCGCGTTCACGGCGCTGCCCAACTTGCGCTCGAGCACGCTGATGGCGCGCCTGGGCATGCGTCGCGATGTGGACACTTTCGAGCATCCGGCCCTGGCGCCAGGACACGCATTGCGCACGCATTGCTTGTATCGTCTGACGCGCGCAGAATGGTGTGCACAGGAGGGAACATGAGAATCGCCGCCATATCCGATATCCACGGCAACCTCGAAGCGCTTGACGCCGTGCTGGCCGACATCGCCCGGCGTGGCGTGGATGTGACCGTCAACCTTGGCGATATCGTCTCGGGCCATCTGCAGCCGCGCGCCACGGCGGCGCGCCTGATGGCGCTCGGCCTGCCCACCATCCGCGGCAACCACGAGCGCCAGCTGTTGGGCGATCCGGCCCGCATGGGTGTGTCGGACGCCTATGCGCGCGCGCAACTGCTGCCGGAACAACTGGACTGGATTGCGGCACTGCCCGCCACCTTGCGCCTGCGACACGATGTGCTGCTCGTGCATGGCACGCCCGCCAGCGACCTCGTGTATTTTCTCGACAGCGTCACGCCGCAAGGCAGCCGCGCCGCCACGCCGCAAGAAGTGGCCGAACGTGCCGGTGAGGCCGACGCCGCGTTGATCCTGTGCGGCCACACGCACATGCCGCGCCAGGTACGCCTGAATGATGGGCGGATGATCGTCAACCCGGGCAGCGTCGGCTTGCAAGCCTACGACGACGACCATGGTTATCCGCACGTGATGGAAAACGGCACGCCGCATGCGCGCTATGCGATTGCCGAACAGGGCGCCGATGGCCGCTGGACGGCGCAGTTATACGCCGTGGAATATGACTGGGAAAAGGCGGCCCGGCTGGCGCTGGCCAACGGCCGGCCCGACTGGGCCACGCCCTTGCGCACGGGCCGGGTTGGCGTGCTTACCTGAACTCTTCCGCCACCAAGTTGTACTTCTGCATCTTGTGGTACAAAGTCTGTTTCGGCAAGCCGAGCACCGCGCTCACTTCGCTGACGTTGCCCGCATATGCGCGCAGTTCCTGCTCGATCAATGCGCGTTCGAAGCCGTTCACCTGCTCCGCCAGCGACAGCGGGCTGGCTTGGCCGCTCGCCAGCAGGCTCGAGGCGCCACCGGCGATGCCGAGCACGAAGCGGTCGGCGATATTGCGCAGTTCGCGCACATTGCCGGGCCAGGAATGGGCCATCAGGTTGCGCATCTGCGCGCTCGAGACGACGGGCGCGGCGCGGTTGTAGCGGGCGGCGGCGGCCAGCACGAAGTGTTCAAACAGGATGGGAATATCCTCGCGCCGCTCGCGCAGCGGCGGCAGGTGCAGCACGATCAGATTCAAGCGGTAGTACAGGTCGCTGCGGAATTTTTGCTGCTGCGACAAGTCTTCCAGGTCCAGCTTGGCCGCCGCGATGACGCGCACGTCGACGGGCGTGGCCACGTTCGAACCGAGCCGTTCGATATAGCGTTCCTGCAGCACGCGCAGCAATTTCACTTGCAGCGACAGGGGCAGGCTTTCGATTTCGTCGAGGAAGAAAGTGCCTTGGTCCGCGTGCTCGATCTTGCCCACCTGCCGCTTGGCCGCGCCCGTAAACGCGCCCGGTTCGTGGCCGAAGACTTCGCTCTCGAATATGCTTTCAGGAATCGCGCCGCAGTTGACGGCGACGAAATTGTGCTTGCGGCGGTGGCTGAAGTCGTGCAGGCAGCGGGCCACCATTTCCTTGCCCGTGCCCGTATCGCCATAGATCAGCACATCGGCCGGTTCGTCGGCTACGTCGAGTATCAAGCGCCGTATGTCGCGCATCGCCACGGAATTTCCCAATAACCGCGCTTCGATGCCGCCGCCGTCCTCGAGCTGGCGGCGCAGGCTGTGCACTTCCAGGGTCAGGCGCCGGGTTTCCAGCGCACGCAGGATGACGTCGACCAGCTGGTCGGACGAATACGGTTTTTCGATGAAATCATAGGCGCCTGTGCGCATGGCATGCACGGCCATGGTGATGTCGCCATGGCCTGTAACGAGGATCACGGGCAGGTTGGCATCGAGCGTCTTGACCGCTTGCAGCAATTCCAGGCCGCTCATGCCGGGCAGGCGCACGTCGCTCACGACGATGCCGGGGAAATCGGGCGTCAGCAGTTTATAGGCCAGCTCGGCCGAGTGAAAGGCCAGCACGTCCAGGCCGGCCAGTTGCAATGCCTGCTCGCTGCCTTCGCGTACGGTGGGGTCGTCTTCGACCAGCAAGACCTTCAAGCCGTCAAACATGTTTTTCCTCCTGCGTTGCTATCTGTAGTTCGATGGTGAAGATGGCGCCGCCGCCGGGGGCGTTTTCGGCGCGCAGCACGCCGCCGAACTGGCGCGTGATCTGTTCGGAAATGGCCAGTCCCAGGCCCAGGCCCAGGCCTTGCGGTTTTGTCGTGAAGAATGGTTCGAACAGGTGTTCATACACTTCCGTCGACAGGCCCGGTCCCGTGTCGGCCACGTGGATCAGCACATGCTCGGGCGTGCATTCGACGGACACGCGCAGGCTGCGCACGTCGCTGCCATTCATGGCGTCAAGCGCATTGGCGTACAGATTCACCAGCACCTGTTCCAAGCGGTTGCTTTCGCACATGGCGAAGATGTCTTCGGGCGGCAGTTGCAAAGTAAAACGCACATTTTCCACCTGCAATCGGCGTTCGACGAGGAACAGGGCATTACTGATCGCTGTGGGGATAGACACGGAGGTCAGGCTGGTCGTCGACTTGCGCGCAAAAATCTTCAATTGGCCCGTAATGGTCCCCATCCTGGCCGCAATTTGCGATATCTTCGCCAGGTTGCGCCGCGCATCGTCGAGCCGCCCCCGCTCGAGCAGGATGACGGCGTTGTCGGACATGGTGCGCAGCGCCGTCAGCGGCTGGTTCAGTTCATGCGTGATGCTGGCCGACATTTGCCCGAGCACAGCCATCTTGCCAGCCTGGAACAGTTCGTTTTGCGTGATGTGCAGCTTTTGCTCGGCCTTGCTGCGCACCTCGATTTCCTGGCTCAGGCTTTGCGTCATGGCATTGAGTTCCGACGTGCGTTCCTCGACCATGGCTTCCAGGTTATCATAGGCATGCTGCAAGTCTTCGCGGGCGCGCAATTTTTGCGCCACGGCCGCGCGGCGCTGGCGCAGGTAAAAGAACAGCAGCATGAAAAAGCCCAGTAGCACGCACGAGAAGGCGGCCGCCGCGCGCGCGCTGGCCTTGGCCTGAGCCAGGTCGGACAAATAAATGAAAGTCCAGCCTTGCGGCGACTTGAGCTTGATCTGTGTCATGACGCTGGAGCTGATCTTCGGCGGCGTGTCGGCGTGTTCCTGCTCGCGCACGCTGATCACGCGGGCGCCATTGCCCAGCTGGCGGTCGGAAACGAAAGGGATGGCGGCCAGCTGCTTCGAATAGTACTGGCGCGTGCGGTTGAGTTCTTCGACGATGGCGGGCGACAGCGGCGCCAGGGTCTTGTACTTCCAGTCCGCCATGGAGCTGAGGAAGATGACGCCGTGCTCGTCGGCCAGCATGACCTTGTCGGCGCCTTGCACCCAGCGTTTTTCCAGGGTTTCCAGGTTCACCTTCACCGTTGCCAGGCCCAGCATGTGGCCATTCTGGTAAATGCCGTGGGCAAAGAAGTAACCTGGTTCCAGCCGTGTCGTGCCCACGCCATAGAAGCGGCCCGGCGTGCCGCGCAGCGCATCCTGGGCGTAGGGGCGGAACGAGATATTGTCGCCAATAAAGCTGTCGGGCTGCTGCCAGTTGCTGGCGGCCCGCGTGTTGCCATCGAGGTTGCTGATGAAAATGGTCGACGATTTCGCCTGGGCATTCATCTGCTCGAGGTAATGGTTGACCGTATCGACCAGTACCGGATCTTCCGGGTGCTGCAGCAGGCGGATCACGTCGCGGTTCAGCTCCAGCGTCTTGGGCAGGAAGTCGTATTTTTCCAGCGCATTTTCAAGGCTGCTGACATACACTTCCAGGCGCTGCGCGCCGCTGGCCTGCAGCTTGCCGATGGCGATACGTTCGGTCCAGAAATACACGAGCCAGACGGTGGCCAGACAGGCGGCCAGCACCACGCCCCAGGCCAGCGTTTCGCGGCCCGACCGTTGCGACAGGCGCTGGCGCCAGGAAAGGGAGGGTTTGGTAGTACTGCTATTCATAAAATCAGCTGCCAACTTGCAAGAACCCACAGTATCGCATTTAAGTAATCACGGAAATAAAAAAGCCGCCGGATGTGCATCCGGCGGCCTGCGCTGAAACTAGCCGCGATTAGAACGTATGACGCATACCTAAGTTGAAACCGCTATTACCGGTGCCATCGTCCGTGGCATTGCCGACGGTGTAGGTGGCGCCATTTTTATTGCTGATGTGGCCGTAACCGGTGTACAGGTCGGTGCGCTTGGACAGGGCGTAGAAGGCGCCTATGGCCCACTGCTGGGCATCACGGTTGGCATTGCTCTTGTCGTTGTGGCGGATGTACGACGCGACCAGCTTGGCGGCGCCGAACGGTGCGCTGAAGCCGACGAGGATGTCGTTGCTCTTGCTGTTGTCGAGGGCGCGGTTGTCGGCGTAGCCGAAGTTACCTTGCACCACGCCAAAGTCGTAGCGTGTGGCCAGCAGGGTGTTGCGCGTTTGCTGGGTCGCCAGCGCATTTTCCTGGCGGTGATGCGTCAGGGTCACGTTCAGCGGGCCGTCGATGTAATGCACGGCGCCGCCCATGCTGCGGTTTTTCGAATTGTCGCCGGCGACTTCGCCAAAACCATACGCCAGGTCGGCCGAGAGCTTGCTCCAGGTCGGCGTGCTGTATTGCACCATGTTGTCGATGCGATAATTCGTCGCCATCAGATTCGATGCCGTGCCGGCCAGGCCGATGACGAACGGATCGGCCACGTCGCGCAGGGCCAGGTAGTACGGCGTATATTGGCGGCCCAGGGTGAGGGCGCCGGCGCTGCCGGTCAGGCCCACATACGCCTGGCGGCCGAACAGTCGGCCGCCCTGGCCCGAGGTACCGGTATCGATATTGAAACCGCTTTCCAGCACGAAGGTAGCGGCCAGGCCGCCGCCCAAGTCTTCCTTGCCTTTGAAGCCGATGCGCGAGCCCGAGGCGACGCCGGAAGCGACGCGGTTCAGGCGGTCTCCGGCCGCATCCTTGTCGAATACCAGGCCGGCGTCAGCCACGCCGTAGACGGTCACGCTCGATTGGGCCATGGCGCCGGTGGAGGCTGCGCCGAGGGTCAGCAGGGTAAACAGGACTTTTTTCATGAAAATCTCTCTAATAAGTTGGAATGACTACTGATCGCACTACCTGACTGCTTGTTACTCAACATGGACAACAAATAAATGGCCCGCTTGTGGCGGGCCATGGCGCTATCAGGCTTTGCTAGCGTGATCCGCTTCACCCCAATGGCTTTCCGTGTTCTGGCTGGCCGCGTTGGCCGCGGCTGCTTCTTCCTCGGTGGCCAGGCCACCTTCCCACTTGGCGACGACAGCCGTGGCGACGGCATTGCCGACCGCGTTGGTGGCCGAACGGCCCATGTCGAGGAATTGGTCGACGCCCATCAGCAGCAGCAAGCCCGCTTCTGGAATATTGAACTGGTTCAGGGTAGCGGCAATCACCACCAGCGAGGCGCGCGGTACGCCGGCCATGCCTTTCGAGGTCAGCATCAGCAGCAGCAGCATGGTGATCTGCGTGCCGATCGACAGGTCGATACCGTAGGCTTGCGCGATGAACAGCACGGCAAAGGTGCAGTACATCATCGAGCCATCGAGGTTGAAGGAGTAGCCCATCGGCAGCACGAAGCTGGAAATCTTGCGGTCCACGCCGAACTGGTCGAGCGCCGTCAGCAGTTTTGGATAGGCCGCTTCCGAGCTGGCCGTCGAGAATGCCAGCAGGAACGGTTCGCGGATCAGGCCGACCAGTTTGAAGACGCGCGGACCGATGACGATGAAGCCGGCGCCGATCAGCAGTGCCCACAGGCACATCAGGCCCAGGTAGAAGCCACCCATGAACTTGGCAAACGTGACCAGCACGCCGAGGCCGTGCGTGGTGATGACGGAAGCCATCGCGGCGAACACGGCCAACGGGGCCAGGTTCATGATGGTGCCGGTGATGCGCAGCATGACTTGTGCCAGCTGGTCGACGACGGCCGTCAGGGTCTTGCCCGATTCGCCCAGGCCGGCCAGTGCGCCGCCGAAGAAGATCGAGAACACCAGCACTTGCAGGATTTCATTGTTGGCCATGGCCTCGATCGGCGACTTCGGCACCAGGTGCGTGAAGAAATCTTTCAAGGTGAAGGCGGCCGTTTTCAAATTCGTCGAAGCGTGTACATCCGGCAATGGCAAGCCCAGGTTGGTACCCAGCTGCATCAGGTTCGACAGCACCATGCCCAGCGCCAGCGAGACCAGCGAGGCAACGACGAACCAGCACATGGCTTTCAGGCCGATGCGGCCGGCCGTCTTGCCGTCGCCCATGTGGGCGATACCGACCGTCAGGGTCGAGAACACCAGCAGCGCAATGATCATCTTGATCAGGCGCAGGAAGACGTCGGTGACGATGGAAATATTGCCAGCGATCTGAGCGCTGAGCTTGGCATCAGGGAAAGCGGTGTTGCATCCATAGCCGACAATAATGCCGAGGACCATGGCAATCAGGATGTACAGGGTTAATGGCCGTTTCTTTTTCATTTTGACTCCTCCGGTGAAACGCCGCTGTGAGCGGATTATTGATAGCGAGCAACTCAAGCTTGGAGTCAATATTTCTCAAAAACAAGCCCTTGCGTGCTAGCGATTATTTGCAGCAAAACCTGTACATAGCAAAGGATATGCCTGAAATTGGCATTTGGCGCATAACTTCTTAAGTTGTTGATTTAAGGAAGCTTTTTTGTTGTCAGGATGTTGCAACTTCGCGTGCTTGCGCGAAATATTGGACGCGGCGGGCCATCGCTGTATGACTTTTCATACGCTAGTCGCGGCTGGGCGGATGGGCGGCGGTGCGTCAAAAAGACAAGATTATCAGGACAATAAAAAAGCCCCTCCGAAGAGGGGCTCGATGGTGCGCAATGCGGTTCTATTGATGTTAGAACTTGATATTGGCCGTCAGGCTGAACGAACGGGGCTGGCTTGGCGTGTAGCGGAAGCCGGACTTGTTGATGGCCGCCACATAGGTTTTGTCGGCCAGGTTGTAGGCATTCAGCTGCAAGTCGAGGTTCTTGTTGACCGGATACGTTGCCATGGCGTCGAAGACCCAGTAGGCATCCACGCGTGCCGGCGTGCCGACGGCGCCATCGGTGCCGCGCAGCATTTCACCCACGTAACGCGCGCCGCCGCCGATCTTCAGGCCAAACGGCAGGGTGTACGAGGTCCAGCTGGTGAACGCCTGTTTTGGCGTGTAAGTGAGGTTCTTGTCGCCGCTGGCCGTGAAGACCTTGTTCGACTCGACCTTGGTATTCATGCGCGTGTAGCCGGCGCTGACCAGCCAGTTCGGCATGATCTCGCCCACCACGCCCAGTTCCAGGCCTTGCACGCGCTTCTTGCCGGTCTGGTAATAAAGGGTCGCGATCACGGGATCTTGTTCCACTTCATTCTTGACCGTGGTCTGGTAGACGGCGGCCGACAGCGACAGTTTTTGCTTCAGGAAGTCCCACTTGGTACCGATTTCCTTGGTAATGGTTTCCTGCGGATCATAGTTCGGGTTTTGCGCGCTGTTGGCGGCGGCGCTCAGGGCGAAGTTGACGCCCGGTGGCGCTTTCGACGTGGCCAGCAAGGCGTACACGCTGCTGTCCGGCGTCGGCTTGTACATGGCCGAGATCTTGCCGTTGGCCAAGGTGTCGCTCAGGGTCAAATGGGTGGGAATCGGCGTGCCCACTGGCAATGGCTGTACCGCGGGCGCGGTCACGGCCCCTTGCAGAGCAACTGCATCATACGTGGTGTTGAAATGGTCGAAACGCACGCCGCCGTTGAACAGCCACTTGTCGCCGAACTTGATGGTGTCGAACACATACAGGCTTTGCGTGTTGACTTCGCCTTCGGTGAAGGCGCCGCTGCGCACGGGGTTGCGACCGGTGACCGGGTCACGCGGATTCGGGTTGTACAGGTTCGCTGCCGGCAAGGTGCCCAAGGTGGCGGGCACATAGCTGTAGTTGGTCTGTTTTTCGCTGGTGAACTCGGCGCCGGCCACCAGGGAGTGCTTCAGCACGCCCGTGTCGAATTGCGCGCTGACCACGGTCTGGTTGGTCAGGATCGTGTTTTCCTGGTCTTTCACGGTGCGCAGCGAGCGCGCCAGGGTCCAGGTCGAAGGATCGGTGGTGACCGGTGTCTTCAGGTTGGCCATGCTGCCCATGAAGGCCGTCAGCAGGTAGTCCTGCTTGGTCTTGCCGTAGCGCGTGGTGTTCTGTATCTGCACGGTTGGCGAGAAATCATGGTCGATGCGCAAGGTGCCCATGTCGGCCTTGATCTTGTCGTAGTCCGCAGTGGAACCGTAGAAATTCTTTGGATCGACCTTGGCTGCGCTGTTCAGGAAGGTGCGGATGACCGGTTGCTCCTTCGTCGGGACGTCCGGCGTCGAGTAGCCTGGCAAGCCGATGGTCGGCACGCCGCCGTCGGGCACGTTGTCCTGGTCCACATGCAGGTAGCTGGCCGTGATGCGCGTCGGCTTGCCGATGCCGAAGGTGACGGTGGGCGCGAAGGCCCAGCGCTTGTTCTTGACTTCATCGCGCGCCGGGTTGCCGCTGTCCTGCGTCATCAGGTTCAGGCGCAATGCCGTGCCCGAGTCGCTGTCGAGGATGCGGTTCCAGTCGGCCGTGGCGCGTTTCTGCTTGCCGCTGCCCGCCGTCAGCAGCGAATTGAATTTGTTTTCCATGGTCGCTGTCTTGCTGACCAGGTTGATCGAGCCGGTCGGCGAACCGCGGCCGCTGTCCGTGCCCGCCGGGCCCTTCAGCACGTCGATTTGTTCGATGTTGAAGACGTCGCGCGAGATGGAGCCCACGTCGCGCACGCCATCGACATAGATGCTGCCCGACGAATCGAAACCGCGCATGTAGACGGCGTCACCCGTGTTCGTGTTGCCGTTTTCACCGAGGAAAAAAGTACCTACGCCTGGCGTGTTGCGCAGCGCGTCCGTCAGGGTCAGCGCACCTTGCTGCTCGATCAATTCCTTCTTGATCACGACGATGGTTTGCGGCGTATTGACCAGCTCTTCAGTGTATTTAGGCGACGAGGCTTTTTCGGCCTTGAAATCATTTTCCTTGGAACCAATGACCTTGACTTCGTTCAGCATTTGCTGCGATGCCGGGGCACTTTGGCCGGCCGGGTCGGCCGCCTGGGCGGCGACGGGCAGCAGCATCACGGCCAGGGCGGCGCCGATGTGCTGGTTGAAACGGGTGGGGGCGTGTTTGCGGCTCTTGATTGCCATCTTGCTCTTTCGAAAAGGTCAGGGTAGTGGTTCCTGGCTGGCTCTGCGCCGCAGTGCTTGGGCACGCGGGCAAGTGGCTGGCGATGGAGACGGAATAGGCCACATTGTAATAACTGGGCGCTATTTCGTAAATGAGAATCGTTATCAGTATCATTTACGCAACGGATTGGGCGTGCCGCAAAAAAAACACTGTCATGGCTGATGAATGCTTGCTTTGCGGCCTGGCCGCTGCTATGCGCGCAAGCGTCCGCCGGCGGGAGTATGATGAGCAACCTTTACAAATTTCCTTTCAGAATGCTGCAGACTCCCGATGCCTTTGTCCCCCTGATCGATGCGCCCGAACCGGCCCCGTCCGCCACGGATACGCTGACGTTTGTCTTTCACCGCGGGCGTTTGTTGTTGCGTACGCCCGAGTTATCCCTGCCCACGGCCGCCGAGGCGGCCGCGCTCGATATCGATCTGAGCCGCGCACAGCCCGTGGGCTTGTGGCAGGGCCGCTATTGCCAGACGGTCTGGACCGACGAAGAGTTGCCACCGGGTGCCGGCCTGGCCTGGCACGGCATGCGCTCGCTGTTCAATGCCGTCGACGACGCTTTCCTGGGTCTGGCCAGCCGCGCCGTGCAACTGGCCGAGTGGGCGCGCACGCACCGCCATTGCGGCGTGTGCGCCATGCCCATGCAGCGCACGCGCGGCGAACGCTGTTTCACCTGCGCCGCCTGCGGCATGCTCGCGTATCCGCGCATTTCGCCGGCCATGATGGTACTCATCCGCAAGGGCGAGCAGGTGTTGTTGGCCATGCACAAGCACTCGCCATCGCAGCGCTTCAGCCCGCTGGCCGGCTTCCTGGAAGCGGGCGAATCGATCGAGGAAGCCGTGCACCGCGAAGTGATGGAAGAGGTGGGCTTGCGCGTGCACAACCTGCAGTACTTCATGAGCCAGTCCTGGCCGTTTCCCCATTCGCTGATGATCGCGTTTACGGCCGATTACCTCGATGGCGAGATCCGCCTCGACGAGAACGAGATTGCCGAAGCGCGCTGGTTCGGTCCCGGCGATGCGTGGCCGGAAGCGAGTTCGAGCGTGTCGATTTCCGCGTTGCTGGTCGGCGCTCACCGTCCGCCAACGGCATAGAAAGCCGGGGCTGCTCGGGCAGCCTGCCGCATTTTCTATATACTGGCGGCAATTGAAAATTTTAGGGTGGTGTAGCATGTCTCAAGAAGAATTCTCCGAAAACGACTGGCGCCGGCTGATCAGCAGCTTTGGCGAAGATCCGCAGCGTCCCGGCTTGCTGGAAACGCCTGCGCGCGTGGCCAAGGCGTGGAAGCACTGGACGTCCGGTTATGGCCAGGATCCGGTGGACTTGCTGAAGGCCTTTGAAGATGGCGCGGAACAGTACAACGAGCTCATCGTCGTGCGCGGGATTCCCGTCTACAGCCATTGCGAACACCATCTGGCGCCGTTTTTCGGCAAGGCCACCATCGGCTACGTGCCCAACGGCAAGATCGTCGGCCTGTCGAAATTGACGCGCCTCGTCGATTGCTTCTCCAAGCGCCTGCAAGTGCAGGAACGCATGACGATGCAGATCGCCAATGCCCTGATGGAAGTGCTGGAACCGAAATCGGTGGGCGTGGTCGTACGCTGCCGCCACCTGTGCATGGAAAGCCGCGGCATCCGTACGCCGGGCGAAGAAACCATCACCTCGGCCATGCTGGGCGAGATGCAGCCGAACCTGGCGCTGCGCACGGAATTTCTGGCGTTGGCGCGCGAAAGCTGATTGTTCAGCGGCGATGCTTGACGAAGGCGGCAGATGCCGCCTTTTTTCATGTTCTTCCCGATTCCCGTTCCGCCAGGTAGCGCGCCGGCGGCTTGCCCGCGGCCTTGCGGAACATGGTGACGAAACCGCTGGTGTTTTCATAACCGAGTTCCAGCGCCACCGCCTTCACGCTGTGGCCTTGCGCCATGCGCCGCAAGGCCAGGATGACGTGCAATTGCCGGCGCCAGCGGCCCACGCTCATGCCCAGTTCCTCCAGTGACTGCCGGGTCATGCTGCGTTCGCTCATGCCGATGCGGCTGGCCCACTCGGCCAGGGTGCTTTTATCGGCGGGCTGCGCCAGCAGCAGGGCGGCCAGGCGGCGCAAACGCGCATCGCGTGGCATCGGCAGATGCAAGTCTTCCACGGGCGCGGCCGCGAGTTCATCGAGCAGGGTGAGCACCAGGCGTTCCTGCGCGCCATGCAGCGTGGCCAGGGTGGGGAAACTGGCCGCCTTGGCGATCAGTTCGCGCAGCAGGGGCGAAACGGCGACGGTACAGCAGACGGTGGGCAAGGCCGGCGCCATGGCCGGCTCGACAAACAGGCAATAACATTGGGCCTCACCCACGCCCTGCGCGGAATGCATCAGGCCGCCCGGTATCCACACGGCGCACTGGGGCGGCACGATCCATACGCCGCTGTCCACCTCGCAATGAATCACGCCCCGCGTCGCATACAGCAACTGCCCCTTGCGGTGCTGGTGCGGCGCCTGCTCCGCCTCCTCGGACACGCTGGCCAGGCCCACGGCCAGCAGCGGACGCAACACGCCATCGATGTCGAAATCCATGAGGGAGGCGCCAGGGTCCAGGCCCAGCTGGGCCGTCAGCACACTGGGCAAGAGGGGATGGGGCATGAGAACACTTTGGCTGGATTGAATAATATTGTGGCTATTTTATGCAATGACGCACAGCACCGCCAGCGCTATCGTATGGGCATCCGCAGCCCCGCTTCAACGGCAACCGCCGCCGCCAGTGTTCTGATGAAGGTAAGGAGGAACGGCAACCCCTTGAAGGAGTCATCATCATGCAGCTTGATCTATCCGCTTTTCCCCTCGTCTGGATGCGCCGCGAGGCAGCGCCTGCCCAGCCCGATATTCTGTTTGCCCAGTTTGACGCGCTGCTGGCGCGCCGCCAGGCGTTTGTCATTCTCAGCGAGGAAGGCTTTGACGAGGATGGGCATGAACACCCGCAGGAAGAGCGCAAGCGGGCGTCACTCTGGATGAAGCAGAACAAGGCGGCCATCCGCGCCTATATCCAGGGCATGGTGCTGGTCGAACCGAGCGCCGCCAAGCGCCTGGCCGGCAAGGCTTTTGCCGTGATGTTCGGCAAGTTCTGGGGTTACCCCCTGCATTTCGGCATCAGCCGCGACGACGCGCTCGACATCGCCCAGCATTTGATCAAGGCGTGGCTGCCGCCAGCCGACGGCGGCACGGCCGCGCATCAGTAACGATAATCGTTAATAAAATGCTTGGTGAAGTTGTACTTGCTGCCGCCGTCGAGCAAGTCGACCAGGCGCTTCGGCGCCGAGGCCGACATGAAGGCGTCGGCGGCGCCGCCCGTGCTGCGAAATTTCATGCCGGGGCTGAGGATCTGGTTGGCGCCGATTTTCAGGTGCTGGAAGCTTTTCGTTTTCTCATTGTTGAGAATAAAATGCAATTCCTGCTTGAAGGTCAGGAAGGGGATCTTCAGCCACCAGCCTTCGTCCGTGCCATAGCTGGCGACGCTGGCAAAATGCGTGTTCTTGTCCGTCAAGGTGGGTTTGCCCAGGCGGTCGTTGATGCGTTTCATGGCTTCATTCTTGGTCATGCTGTGCTTTCGTGATTCATCGTATATCCGGGCTGCATTTTGACACAGGCACGCCACCCCCGCCTGCCTTGCCGCCCCCTATCTGCATGCTTTTTTACTGCAATGCAGCATCAATTCTCATCAATTGTCGCAACGCATTAACAACACCCGGCAAAAATCATTGCTTTCCAGCATTGTAAATATCGGTATTTCAAGCGTATGCTGGTGTCGTCTGAACGGTGCCGTCCGAGCACCGTCGCCGCCGCATTCCTGGCCTGCCGGGCTGGAAGCGGACCACGCCTTTCGCCGCACATAGATAGTTGGAGACACAGCATGAAGAAATTGACGTTCCAGCAGAAGTTATGGATTCCCCTGATTTGCAGCCTGTTGTGCATCACCGTTATTTTTGTCTATAACGCCCTGGAAGTGCGCAAGATCCGCATCGAAGAACGCAGCGCCGACCTGAGCAATGCCGCCGACCTGGGCCTGGGCGCCGTCAAGATGTTCGGCGACCTGGCCGCCAGCGGCGCCTTGACGAAGGAAGAAGCACAAAAGCAGGCCACGGCCGTCATCAAGAGCATGCGTTTCGGCGAGACCGGTTATTTGTCCATCATCAACCTCGACGCCGTCGTCGTGATGAATCCTGCCGCGCCGCAAACCGATGGCAAGAACATGTCGGACTTCAAGGATGCCAACGGCACCTATCTGTACCGCGACATCGTGGCCGTCGGCAAGAGCGATACGGGCAAGGGCTTCGTCCACTATTATTTCCCCCGCCCCGGCCAGAAGACCCCCGAACCGAAGATGAGCCGCGTAGTGGCCTACAAGCCGTGGAGCTGGACCATCGTGGTTGGCGTGTACATGGACGATATCGACGCGGCCTTCCGCCAGTCGCTGCTGACCTCGCTGGGCGTGCTGGTGCTCGTATGCGGCCTGCTGGCCGCCGTCGTCGTGGTGATCAACCGTAGCTTGCGCCATGCGCTGGGCGGTGATCCCGAGTATGCGGCCGACGTGGCCGAAAAGATCGCGAATAACGATTTGAGCGGCGTCGTGCGTACGCATGCGAACGATCGCCACAGCGTGCTGTATGCGATGAAAACCATGCAAACCAACCTGGTCGATGCGATCAGCGAAATCCGCCATAGCGCCGAGACGATCGCCACGGCGTCGAGCGAGATCGCCAGCGGCAATATGGACTTGTCGGCGCGCACGGAAATGCAAGCCAGCTCGCTGGAAGAAACGGCTGCCTCGATGGAGGAATTGACCTCGACCGTGACGCAAAACGCGGGCAACGCCGTGCAGGCAAATGAACTGGCGCAGTCCGCTTCCGCCGTGGCACGCCAGGGCGGTGCCGTGGTGGCGCAAGTGATCGGCACCATGGACACCATCAACGCCTCGTCGCGCAAGATCGTCGACATCATCGGCGTCATTGATGGCATCGCCTTCCAGACGAATATCCTGGCCTTGAACGCGGCCGTGGAAGCGGCGCGCGCTGGCGAACAGGGCCGCGGCTTTGCCGTCGTGGCATCTGAAGTGCGTAATCTGGCCCAGCGCTCGGCCGGTGCGGCGAAGGAAATCAAGGAGCTGATCGGCGCTTCCGTCGACAGCATCGCGGCCGGTAGCACGCTCGTCGCACAGGCGGGCACGACCATGGATCAGGTGGTCGCTTCCGTTTCGCGCGTGACCGACATCATGGCCGACATCACGGCCGCGTCGCACGAGCAAAGCACGGGCATCGGCCACGTCAACCAGGCGATCACGGAAATGGATAGCGTGACGCAACAAAATGCGGCACTGGTGGAAGAGGCGGCGGCGGCAGCGTCGAGCATGCAGGACCAGGCGGCCGTGCTGGCGCAACTGGTGGCGCGTTTCAAACTGTCGGCGCAGGAATCGGGCACGGCGCCGCGCCTGGCGGCCACTTCGACTGGCGCGCCACGCGCCGTGGCGAAAAAGCCGCTGCGCAGCCTGGCGGCGCGCTGATTTACTGGGCTGGTGCCGCCGCTGGCGGCGCCGGTTCGAATTCCAGCTTGTCATCGACGACCACGAATTGCCCGACCGGCTGGCCCAGGTCGGCTTTCGGGTCGTTTTCCATTTCCGTCAGCTCATTGCAGGTATTCGTTTCCGCCTGCCACAACTGCTTGCCCATGCGGATATTCCAGATGCCATCGCCGGCCGCGAACAGCTCGACGGTGACGTCGGCCGGCGCATCCGTCGACAGGGTATGCAGGCGCTGGCATTGCGGCAGATTCGTCGCCATTAGCTGCACTTCCACGGTATCTTGCCAAAAATAACGTTGCTGGCGGCGCACGGTCAGGGAATGGTCTTGCCCATCGAACATGTAGATGGCGAAGTCCTGGACACAGCCTGACAGCAGGACGGACAGCGTGACGATCAGGAGTTTGCGCATGGTCGGCTTTCTTTGTTTGTGCTCGGGAATGTCGGGATGCCTGCGTAACGGCGCGAGTGGGTGCTTGCGCCGCCTTGTTTTTCGCTTACGTGGCATTATATCCATGCATATCAGTTGCGGCGCGACAATAGTTATGCCAAGTTCGCCTGCCCCTACTTATCTACCTGGAAAGACCACGATGATCGACCTGTATTACTGGACCACGCCCAACGGGCACAAAGTGACGATGTTCCTGGAAGAAGCGGGCATCCCCTACAACCTTATTCCCGTGCATATCGGCAAGGGCGAGCAGTTCAAGCCCGAGTTTCTCGCCATCGCGCCGAATAACCGCATCCCCGCCATCGTCGACCAGGCGCCGGAAGATGGCGGCGCGCCGCTGTCGCTGTTCGAGTCGGGTGCGATTCTGCAATACCTGGCTGAGAAAAGCGGGCAATTCCTGCCGGCCGACGTGCGGGGACGTGCCGAAGTCATGCAGTGGCTGTTCTGGCAAATGGGCGGCCTGGGCCCCATGGCCGGGCAAAACCACCATTTCGTGCAATATGCGCCCGAACCGATCGACTACGCCATCACGCGCTACGTCAACGAAACGAACCGGCTATACGGCGTGCTGAACAAGCGCCTGGCGGACCGTGCATTCGTGGCAGGCGACAGCTATTCCATCGCCGACATGGCAATCTACCCGTGGATCGTGCCGCACGAACGCCAGCGCCAGAAGCTGGAAGATTTCCCGCATCTGGCGCGCTGGTTCGCGGCCATTGCCGCCCGTCCCGCCACCGTGCGCGCGTATGCGCGAGCGGCGGAAATCAATGTGCAGCCGACCGTCAGCGGCGACGCGAAAAGCGTGCTGTTCGGGCAGACGGCGAAGACGGTAGCCTGATCAACGGTTAATTGCCCCGGTAAGTGGAAAAGCCGAAAGGGCTGAGCAGCAAGGGAATGTGATAGTGCTGGTCAGTCTTTTCCACATGAAATTGCACGGGGATTTCCGGGAAAAAAGTTTCCTGTTTCAGGCGTGCATAGTGCTCGCCTGTCTTGAACACGATGCGGTAGTCGCCCGCCTGCATGGGCGCATCCACCGGATACATGGCCGCGATGCGCCCCTGCGCATTCGTCACGGCACTGCCCAGTTGTTGCCAGCCTTCACCGTTCTTTTGCTCCAGGGTGACCGTTACGCCGGCCGTCGGCTGTCCGCTCTGCAAGTCGAGAATGTGCACGCTCAAGGGATTGGCGGCGGCCAGGGCCATGCTGGACAGGCTGGCGAAGGCCAGGGCGGCGGTGATTTGTTTCAGTGTGCTCATCGTCGTATCTTTCAGTTTAAAGGGTAGGGGAATCGAGTTCAGGGATGGCGGCCAGGGCGGCATGGGCGCAGGCGCGGTCTTGCAGGGCGCCGCCGCCTCCGGCCACGCCGATGGCGCCGACCACTTCGCCCTTGGCTCGCAAGGGCAGGCCGCCGCCCAGCAGCAACAGTTCCGGCACGGTCGTCAAATTGGCCATGTCGGGATTGCCGCGCGCGGCCACGGCCAGCGCCTGGGTATCGTTTTTCGTCGACAGGGCTGTGTAGGCCTTGCGCCGGCTGGCATCCGTGTTGTGCGGCCCAACGCCATCGGCGCGCTGCACGGCGACAATATTGCCGCCACGATCGAGCACGGTGACGACGATGTGCCGTCCTTGCGCCTGGCATGCGGCCATGGCCGCGTCGGCCAGCTTGTTGGCCGCTGTCAGCGAGAGGTCATCGACCTTGCGCAGCTGAGCGTGGGCTGGGCTGGCCAGCAGGCACAGCAGGGTACTGCCGAGTAACAGGGTTTTCATGTGGCTGTCCGTTGAGTAAAGTGACGCCAGTATGGCCAGTGTTGCCCTACGAGAAGATGATCGCTGCATGACATTTTTATCATCCGCAGCGGTTTGCACGCGGCGTAAAATGGTTCAACTTCCCACAAGAAAGCCCCTACCCATGCGCATCCTGGTCATTGAAGACGAACCGAAGACGGGCGACTATCTGCTGCGCGGCCTGGCCGAGTCCGGCTTTACGGTGAGCCTGGCGCGCAATGGCCGCGACGGCTTGCACATGGCAAGTACGGAGTCACCCGATCTCATCGTGCTCGACGTCATGCTGCCCATCATGGACGGCTGGCAAGTCTTGCGCGCGCTGCGCTTGCAGGAGGGCGGAGCGGACGTGCCCGTGATCTTCCTCACGGCGCGCGACGAAGTACAGGACCGGGTCAAGGGGCTGGAGCTGGGCGCCGATGATTACCTGGTGAAACCGTTCGCGTTTGCCGAACTGGTGGCGCGCATCCGCACCCTGCTGCGGCGCGGGCCGCCGCGCGAAGATGACGTCATCCGCATCGGCGACATGGAAATCGACGTGATGAAGCGCAAGGTCAGCCGGCAAGGCCAGCGCATCACCCTGACGGCGAAGGAATTCGGCTTGCTGCATTTATTGGCGCGGCGCCAGGGCGAGGTGTTGTCGCGTTCCATCATCGCCTCGCAAGTGTGGGACATCAATTTCGAGAGCGACACCAACGTCATCGACGCGGCCATCCGTCGCCTGCGCAGCAAGCTCGACGATCCCTTCGAGCCCAAGCTGATCCACACCTTGCGGGGCATGGGCTATGTCTGCGAATTGCGCGCGCCTGCCGCACCTGACAGTGGCGCGGCCGCATGAAGCTGGCGCAACTCCGCCGCTCGCTGACCCTGCGCGTCACGCTCGTCTTCGTGCTGATCGTGGCGCTCGTGTCGGCCGGGCTGGGCATGCATTTATACCGCTCTTTTGTGGCGGAAATCGAGCGCCGCGACGACATATTATTGCTGGGTAAACTGCGGCAGATCCAGCAGCTGCTGGGTAATGCGGGCACCCTCGACATCATCCGCGAGCGGCCCCAGTATTTCCGCGACACCATGAGCGGCCAAGAAAATTCCCTGGTGCGCATCGTGCGCGCCGATGGCACGCGTTTGATCGATGTCAACCCGAACGGCGAGGCGGTGGCGCATCCTGTGCCCGTGGCCGTCGATGCGCCCGTGACGGACAGCGACATCGTCAGCTGGACCAGCCGCGACGGTTATCCCGCACGCGTGGTGGCGGCCAGCGCGCGCATCGGCGACCCGGCGCAGATGGCGGACATTTCCGTCGCCCGGGTCTATGGCGACCGCACGGCCATGTTTGCCGCCTACCGCTGGCAGATCGTCGTCTCGGTGGCCGTCAGCGCGCTGGTGGCGGCGCTGCTGGCGAGCCTGATGCTGCTGCGGGGACTGCGGCCGCTGCGCAATATCGCCGCCCATGCGGCCCTCGTGCGGCCGGGCAAGCTGGAGCAGCAACTCGATGCACGCGGCGCGCCGACGGAACTCTTGCCGCTGATCCACGCCCTGAACGCCATGCTGGCGCGGCTGCAGGAAGGCTATGCGCGGCTGTCGCAATTTTCCGCCGACCTGGCGCATGAATTCCGCACGCCCGTCACCAATCTGCTGGGGCAAAGTCAGGTCATGCTGGCCCGCCCGCGCAGCGCGCAAGAATATGAACAGCTGGTGTCGTCGAATGTGGAAGAGCTGGAACGGCTGTCGCGCATGATCGACAGCATGCTGTTTCTGGCGCGCGCGCAGCAGGATGAAATGGTGCTCGTCAAGCAAGTCCTGCCCGTGCAGGACGAATTCTTGCGCCTGGCCGATTTCTTTGAGGGACTGGCCGAAGAGCGCGAGCTGGCGCTGGCTTGCCACGGCAGCGGCAATGTGACGGCCGAGCCGCAACTGCTGCGCCGTGCGCTCGGTAATTTGCTGTCGAACGCCATCCGCCACGCGGCGCCGGGCAGCACGATACTGCTGCGTTCGCATGCGACGAACGAGGGAGTGGAACTGAGCGTGAGCAACCTCGGCCCTGCCATCCCCGCGCGCCACTTGCCGCACCTGTTCGAGCGTTTCTACCGCGCCGATCCGGCCCGCAGCGACTCGGCCGCTTCCACAGGCCTGGGCCTGGCCATCGTCACAGCCATCATGCAGTTGCATGGCGGCAGCGCGACCGTGGCGTCCGATGCGGCCGCCACGACGTTCACTTTAGTGTTTCCGCTCGAGGACTGTAGGTCGGATTAGCGCGCAAGCGCGTAATCCGACATCATGCGCCAACCATATTGTCGGATTACGGTCCTGCGGACCTAATCCGACCTACGCCGTAAAGCATGGTCATGGGGCCGTCAACCCATCTCCACCAAAAACTCATGCATGCCCGTATGCGGCAATTGCGCGCACGCCGGCGCGAAATGCGGCAATTGCCCCCACAGCAGCGGGTTGCCGACGATGTACACATGGTGCTGCGCGCGCGTCAGGGCGACATTGAGCAAGTTGGGCGTGGCAGCCGCCCACTGCGCGGCGCCCACCGTGCTGTCGTCGGCGCCGAGGACCAGCATCACCACGCTTTGCTCCTTGCCCTGGAAGGTATGCACGGTGCCCACCATCTGGCTGCTCCACTGGCGCAACTCGCGCGCCGTCGGCGCCTTACCGTAGCCGAGGCGGCGGTCCCAGTCCATGTCGACGATGCGCGAACGCAATTCGTTGCGCACGGCCTTGAATGGCGTAATCACATACATGTCGGGCAGCTTGCCGTCGCGGCGGTACAGTTTCAGCAGCACTTCCAGCACGAAATCGAGTTGCACAGGCACGACCTGCTTGTAGCTGACGGCGCCGATGGCATCGATCCAGCAGCTGGGGCCTTTCGTGAGACCCCGCGCGCCGGCCGGCGGCGTGCGCTCGCTCAAGCCATAGACCATCTTGTCTTCGTAGGCGATGCTGTTGGCCAGCGAGAACATCGGCTCCACGCAGCGGCGGTGCACGCGCAAGGGGCTGCCTATCCACAAGGGCTGTGCGCTGCCGGCGCCGACGACGGCACCATAGCGGTTGGCCTTGTCCGCCAGTGTCTGCACGGAAACGGAGGTTGGCGCATAACTGCCATCCTGCGTGTGCGGCGACAGGGCGGACAAGGTTTGCACGAGGCGGCCCGGCACCGTGAACACGGGCTCGATCTGCAGCGGATCGCCCACGACGACGGCGCGCTTGGCGCGCCACAAGCTGCCCAGCGCCGCTTGCGGCACGGCCTGGCCCGCTTCATCGATGAACAGCCAGCCCAGCGATTCGGGACCCATGCCCTGGAACTGGCGCGCGAACGAGGCAAACGTTGTCGACACGACGGGCACCACCATGAACAGGCTGTGCCAGACCATGGCGATATGCGACTGGTCGTAGGCGCGCTTGTTTTTCAGCAATTTCGACACGGCCAGCAAGTTGCCGCCAAAGCCGGGTCCGCCTTTCTTTGCCACTTCCGCCAGCCACGCTTCATGCAGGGCCAGGGCCTTGGCGAATAGGCGCGAGCGCAGGCGCGCCAGGGCCGGTTCATGCCACAGGCCGCCAATTTGCAGCGCGTCGCCGTCCAGCTCGTCCAGGGTCGCCGGCGCGGCGATGGTGGGGAAGCGCATGCGCGCACGGCGCAACAGTTCCGTGCTGTCATCCCATTCGCGCTGGCGCGATTGCGCCGTGCGCAGGGCAATGTGCAGGCTGTTGCGGGCACGTTCGCAGCGCGGCTCCAGCTCGCCCTTCAGCAGCAGCTTGATGGCGGACACGTCGCGCGCGGCCTGGCGCTGCGCTTCGGCATTGGCCACGACCGCTTCCTTGTAGGCGCGGGCCGGTGCCGTGCGGAACAGGCGGGCAAAGAAACCGGGCTGTGTCAGCGCCACCAGGCGTTCTTCTTCCAGCAATTCCTTTTTGCTGGCGAGCAGGGTGTCTTGCTGCGCCAGCGCGTCGGACAGGGCGCCATTCGCCGCATCCATTTCCTGCTCGGCAGCGATCAGCGCCTGCTGGCTGCTGTGGATGAATTCGGCTTCCGTGCACGTGCCCACAGCTTGCCACAGGGCCGCGTACTGGGCGTGCTCGGCCAACGCCTTTTCCACCACGTGTTCCGTCTCGCGGAATTCGCGCGCGGCCTGCGCGAAGCTCACGCCCTGGTGGCTGGCCAGCCACTGGCGGATATTTTGCGCATTCGGCGTCTTGCGCGCCGTGGTCTTGTCCCAGTCGTCGTCATAAAAATTGCTGACGAAGCGGCGGCGGTTCGCGCTATTGCCCAGCGCGCAGGACATCAAGCCCCATGGCGCTTCCGCTTCGCCCAGGGCGCGGTTGGCGCCATTGCCATCGGCCACGACCCGGCGCGCCACGCTTTCAAAGTAGCGCGTGCGCGCCCATTCCTTGCCCAGCTGCTTCGGTTTTGGCAGGTCGCCGGAAATGTTTTCCACGGCCGCGTTATTCGACGAAGCGACGACCATTTCAAAGCCCGTCAGTTCCGGACGCAAGCGGGCGATGGTGATCGGGTCGCGCACGCCTTCGAAGGCCACGGCCACCTTGCCGATGAAGGCGTCGCCGGCGCGGTCCAGGCAGGACAGCACGCTGGCCCGGCGCACGATGTTGTCGGCAAACAATTCACGCAACAAGGTCGTCTTGCCTGTGCCCGGCGGGCCATTGACGGAAAAGATGCCCCGTTCGCTCAAACCCGTACGCGCGCCGTGGATGGCGAACTGCTGCATCAGGCTCATGGCGTAGCTGGCGTCTTCCAGCCAGTGTCCCCGGTTCATATTGCCTGGATTGAGCATGGCGGCCAGCGCCTGGCGTCCGGCCGGGCTGTACAGGTCGATGCGCTCATCCTGTGCCAGCGGCGTCAGGTAGGCGGCGACCGTCGCCGGTAACTTGCCGCCACGCAAGGCGCGAATGATCTGTTCCAGATCATCGAGGTAAAAACTGTTGAGGATATCGATCGATGGTTCCACCGCGTCGCCAAAGTCCAGGCTGCGGTTCTGGCTGGATTCAAGCGCATCGGTTTCCGTGACCGCTGCGCGTTTCTTGCGCGTGCGCAGTTCCAGCACGGCCAGCGGCTGGCCGGCCGACGGGTGGAAGCCGGCCCAGTCGCGCAACAGGTCGGCCAGGGCCGCGATTTCCATACCGGACAGGGGAGACGAGACATTGCCCGCCTCGTCCGTCACTTGCTGTGGCGTGCGGCTGGCCGCGAAGTTGCGCAGGCTGTCTTGCAGCGCCAGCTGGCTGTCGCTGAACGCATCCAGGCTCAAGCCCGACCAGTCCGGCGTGCGGGCGCGGCCCAGCGCCCACGGCAAGGTCGACACGGACACGGGATCGAACTGCGGCTCGCCCAGCGCGTTGAGATTGAGGCGGGCAAAGCACGAGCGTCCCAGCAACTCTGTTTTTTCTGTTTCGGCAATGTTTTCCGGGCCGGTGGCCGGCGGACAAGCCTTGTTGATTTCGGCCTTGTCGAACACGCCAAGGAACAATGAGTAGCCGTCGATCTCGCGGTCGGACGGCACTTGCCATTGCGTGGCGAACTGCGGCGGCAATTGCGCCAGCTGTTCGCGGTGCAGGAGACGCACGGTGGACTGGTCTTCAACGTCCGTGATTTGATTCAGGTCAAACGGGATAAAGAATTCGATCTTGTGCCAATACTCCAGGATAGCCAGGAGGCGCTGCTGTTCTGCCTGATTCATGATGACCAATATTTTGTAAAGCGAGCGAGGATTGTAAAGCGTATGCGCGGTGCACGTTTTGCACTTTTGTCTATTGCGCGGGCTTTACGGCAAAAAAAGTGGTATTAGCAGACGAAAAAAAGCCAGGCAGCAACTTCCTGCCTGGCCTTCCCCCGTTGCGATGTTGCTGAGGGTTAAAACTCGTGCATTAAAACTCTTCCCATTCGCTCTCTGCAGCCGCATTGCTGCGGCGTGCCGGCGCGGCCGCGACGGCCTTGTGCGCTGGCGCTGGCTTGGCCGCAGGGCGCGCGATGGCGGGGGCGGCTGGTGCCGTGCGCACAGGCGCCAGCTTGGGTGCGCTGGCAACATGGTTGCCGGTTTTAAAGAAGCCGACCACATGCGCCAGTTCGCCCGCCTGGTCCTGCATGCTTTGCGAGGCGGCCGCCGCTTCTTCCACGAGGGCCGCGTTTTGCTGCGTCACTTCATCCATCTGGGCAATGGCCATGTTGATCTGCTCGATGCCGATGGTCTGCTCGTGCGTAGCGGACGTGATCTCGCCCATGATGTCGGTCACGCGCACGATGCTGTCGACGATGTCGCCCATGGTCTGGCCCGCTTCATTGACGAGGCGCGAACCCGTGTCCACGTTGGCGACGGAGGCGGCGATCAACTCCTTGATTTCCTTCGCCGCGCCCGCCGAGCGCTGCGCCAGGTTGCGCACTTCCGAGGCCACGACGGCAAAACCGCGTCCCTGTTCACCCGCGCGCGCCGCTTCGACGGCCGCGTTCAAGGCCAGGATGTTGGTCTGGAAAGCGATGCCGTCGATGACGCCGATGATGTCGACGATCTTGCGCGACGAGGCGTTGATCGTGCCCATGGTGTCGACCACTTGCGAAACGATGCTGCCGCCGCGCACGGCCACTTCCGATGCGCTTTTCGCCAGCTGGTTCGCCTGGCGCGCATTGTCCGCATTCTGCTTTACGGTCGAGGTCAGCTCTTCCATGGCCGACGCCGTTTCTTCCAGCGAACTGGCTTGCTCTTCCGTGCGGGACGACAGGTCGAGGTTGCCGGCGGCAATTTCGCTCGATGCCGTGGAGATCGCATCCGTGCCGTTGCGCACTTGCGCCACCACGCCCAGCAGGCTGGTGTTCATGGCTTTCAGGGCGCCCAGCAGGCGGCCCGTTTCATCGCTGGAATTGACGACGATGTGCGACGACAAGTCGCCCGAGGCCACGGTTTCGGCCACGCTGACGGCTGCATTGATGGGCTGGGTAATCGAGCGCGTGATGATCCAGGCAACAAAAGCGCCCAGCAGCACGGCAACGCTGCCCAAGGTAATCATGGAAGCGCGCGCGCTGTTGCTCAGCGTTTCGGCTTCCGTTGCCGCTTGCGCCGCCTGCTCGCCTTCATACGCGACCAGGCTGTCGAGCGCGCCCAGCACGCGCTTCAGGCTCGGCGCCGCTTGCTGCGTCAGGAAAGCGATCGCTTCTTCCGTCTGGCCCGCATTGCGCAGCTCGATGACCTTGTTGTTCAGCGGTGCGCCCGATTTCAGGGCCGCGTCCAGCTCGGCCATCAAGGCCGTTTCCTTGTCCGTCGAGATTTTCTTTTGCAAGGTTTCCTTGGCGGCGCCGTATTTCTTGCGCGACTCGCCGATCTTTGCCAGTTCCGCCTGTACCAGCGCTTCCGTCGGCGCCACCACAATGCTCGTGATCGCCAGGGTAATGTTGCGCACGTTGTCGCTCATGGTATTGGCGGCCGCCATTTTGACGTTCTTGTCGGCCACGATGTCGTGCGTGCGCGCGCTCAGTTGTCCCATGGAATACAAGCCGACGAGCAAGACGGCGACCAGCAGGCCGAGGACGACAGCAAACCCGATCCCGAGCCGGGTGCCGATTTTGAATTGTGTGAGTGACATGATTGCTTTCGTGTTGCGGAAGTGAGGGAAAACATCGGACAGGCCGGGGCTACGGGTTTATACGTAGCGGCGGCCAGCCTGTAATTGTTCCTCAAAATTCCGCACTGCAATACAAAAACTTGTATCAAGTCCGTGAAAAGCTGAAAAACTGGTAGCAACTTGACTAAGTTGTCGTGTGGAAACAACGAGCGCGGCGCTGATGGGGGTTCAGCTTTCCGGAAACACGTGGGTGGCGAGGAAGTCGATGAAGGCGCGCAGTTTCGGCGTCAGGTGGCGGCTGCTGGGCCACAGGATGCGGAAGGCACCATCGTGCTGGCGGTGCGCGTCCAGCACCGGATGCAAGCGGCCTGCGGCCAGCGCGGCGCGTACGGCAAAGTCGGGCAGGGCGGCGATGCCCAGACCGCTTTCGGCAAAGTGCAGCAAGGTGTCGACATTGTTGCAGTGGAGCAGGGCCGGCAAGCCGGCCGCATGCAGGGCCTGCCACTCGGGCAGGGGCCAGGCCTCGACTTTGCCGCTGCTGGGAAATTTGTACAGCAGGCAAGTGTGCCGCGCGAGGTCGGCGGGAAGCAGCGGCGTGCCGTGTTGCGCCAGGTAGGCGGGCGCGGCCACCAGCTGCAGCTGGAACTGGCCCAGCTGGCGGCTCATCAAGCGGCTGTCGGCGCTTTCTCCCGCGCGCACGACGGCGTCGTAGCCTTCCTCGATCACGTCGACCCGGCGGTCGCTGAAGTCGAGATCGAGTTCCACCAGCGGATAGGCGCGCACGAACGCGGCCAGCACGGGATTGAGCAAGCTGCCCACCTGCGGCAAGCTGACGCGCAGCCGGCCTCGCGGCGCGCTCTTGCTGTTCGATAACTCCAGTTCGGCAGCTTCGATCTCGCCCAGGATGCGCCGGCAGCGTTCCAGGAACACCGTGCCTTCGCTGGTCAGCGCAATGCTGCGCGTGCTGCGGTGAAACAGGCGCACGCCGAGACGCTCTTCCAGCCGCGCGATGCTCTTGCCCACGGCCGAGGCGGAAATACCGAGCACGCGGCCCGCCGCGACAAAACTGCGCGTTTCGGCCGCCTGCACGAAGGCCGTGAATCCCGCCAGGTTATCCATGTCGATCCTCATTGATTGCGGATGCCAACGTCCGCACAGACAGAAACTATAGCCTGTTTTTCTTTGATCGCACCTGCCTTACCTTGGCAGCCTGATCATTTGAAAGGCTACGCCATGATGTACAACTTCTCTCCTGCGGCCCTGTCCGCCCGCATCGATCCCTTGCTCGACTTTGTTTTGCAGCAGCAGCGCCTGGTGGGTGCCGTCGTCCTGGTGCGCCAGCGTGGCAAGGACGTGTACCGCCGCGCGGCCGGCCACCTGGACCTCGAGGCGGGCATACCCATGGTTGAGGACGCCGTCTTCCGCCTGGCGTCCGTCAGCAAGCCCATCGTGTCGACGGCCGCGCTGGCGCTGGTGGGGCAGGGCCGGCTGGGCCTGGACGACCTGGTGACACGCTGGCTGCCGTATTTTGCGCCGCGCCAGCCGGACGGTACGGTGGCGCCCATCACCGTGCGGCATCTGCTCACGCACACGGTCGGCCTCGACTATGGCTTCTTCCAGCCGCCGGGCGGCGCGTATGCGCAGGCCGGGGTGTCCGACGGCATGGATGCGTCCCGCATTTCCCTGGAGGACAATCTGCGCCGCCTGGCCACCGTGCCGCTGGCGTATGCACCGGGCGAGCGCTGGGCATACTCGATTGCCACCGATGTGTTGGGCGCCGTTATCGAACAGGCGGCCGGCATGCCGCTGGCGCACGCCGTGGAATATCTGGTGACGGTGCCGCTGGCCATGCGCGACACGGGTTTTGTGGCCACGGGACCGGCGCGCCTGGCCGTCGTGTATGCGGACCGGGCAGCGGGAGAATCCCGGCCGCGCCGCTTGCGCGACGAGGGCGAAGACCATCTGCCGTTTCTCGATGGCATGGCCGGGTTTGTGTTATCTCCGGCGCGCGCCTGCGATGCGCAGGTCTATCCGTCCGGCGGCGCGGGCATGGTGGGTTCCGCGCCTGATTTCATGCGTTTGCTGGAAGCGTTGCGCCAGGGCGGCGCGCCCCTGATGCCAGCCGGTCTGGCGCAGCAGATGGGCACGAGCCAGACGGGCGGCTTCGATTTGCCGTTCTGGCCGGGGCGGGGCTTTGGCCTCGGTTTTACCGTGTTGACGGACCCGCTTGCCGCCGCCACACCGGAGTCCGTGGGCACGTGGCGCATGGGCGGCACCTATGGCCATTCCTGGTTTGTCGACCCTGCGCAAGAGCTGTCCGTGGTGGCGTTTACGAATACGGCACTGGAAGGCATGGCGGGGCCGTTCGTGGCGGAACTGTGCCAGGCAGTGTATGGCGCCAAGGAAACGCCATGACGCGCCCGCACCCGATCGTCTTCCTCGCGCTGGGCCTGTTCGGCGTGTACTGCATCGAGTTTGGCGTGGTCGGCATCTTGCCGATGATCATGCAGCGCTACGGCGTGACGGCCGCGCAGGCGGGTTCGCTGGTGAGCCTGTTCGCCCTCGTGATCGCCGTGGGCGGCCCTTTTCTCGTGTTGCTGGCTACGCGCTGGCGCCGCAAGCGCGTGCTGATCGCGTCCCTGCTCGTGTTCGCGCTGGCCAGCGTGGTGTCGGCGTATGCACCCCGCTTCGAGCTGCTGCTGGCGCTGCGCATCGTGCCGGCCCTGTTCCACCCCGTGTATTTCTCGCTGGCCATGGTGGCCGCTGCCGCCCTGTATCCGCCGCAACAGGCGGCGCGGGCCGGCGCGCACGCGTTCACGGGCACCAGCATGGGCATGGTGCTGGGCATCCCGCTCACCACGTGGATCGCCGCCCAATATGGCTACGAGGCATCGTTCCTTGCCTGCGCCCTCGTCAATGCCTTGGCGGCGCTGGGGCTATATCTGTTCCTGCCCGACACGCCGCAGGAAGCGCCAATGGCATATGGACGCCAGCTGGCCGTGCTGCGCAAACCGGCCCTGTGGTTCACCATTGCCGCCGCCGTGCTCGTGTTTGCCGCCATGTTTGCCGTGTATGCGTATGCGGCCGCATATCTGCAGCAGCAGGTGGGCTTGTCGGCGCGCCAGACGGGGCTGGCGCTGGTGGTGTTTGGTATCGGTGGCGTGGCGGGCAATCTGTTCGCGGGGCGCCAGTTGGGTACGCACGTGCTGCGCACGGTGCTGCTGCAGCCCGTGCTGCTGGGACTGGCATACTGGCTGCTGTACCAGTATGCGGGCACGGGTATCAGCTGGCTGGCGCTGGCCGTCTTGCTGCTGTTCTGGGGCGCCGCGCATACGAGCGGGCTGATCGTCACGCAAGTGTGGCTCAGCAGCGAAGCGCGCGAGGCGCCCGCGTTCGCCATCGGCGTGTATATCGCCGCCATCAACCTGGGCGTGACGGTGGGTGCAATGGCGGGCGGCATCGCCATCGAGTCCTACGGCATGCCGGGGGCGCTGGGCTGCGGCGCGCTGCTGGGTGCCTTGGCGCTGGCGGCGATTGCCGGGAAAGCGTGGCTGTACCGCGCGCCGTCAGTCGGCAAGATGGTTGGGGATGCGAAACAGTAAATCCGTGTCGCCAATGTCCACGCCCGCTTGCGACAGCAGGGTGCTGGCCTGGCCCCGGTGATGGGTCTGGTGGTTGAAGAAATGCATGAGCAGGCTGAAAAACTCGCGCCGGTTCGGCCCCTTGCTGTTGCGGTAGTCGAGCAAATGGTCCAGGTCTTCTTCGCGGATGGAGGCGGCCCAGCCGACGATGAGCTGGTCCAGCCATTGCCGGTGCGCGTGCATGGCGGCAAAATCCTCGGCCGCGAACAGCGGGTGCGTGAGCGAAGCAGGCGGCGTGATGGCGCGGATGGGGTCGAGCAGGGGGAAGCCGGCCGGGTGCTTCGCATAGCGCTGCAGCCACAGGGTGTCGCCCACCATCACGTGATTCAGGGTGGCCAGCAGGGAGCCAAAAAAGGCGCCCCGCTCGCGCTGCAGTTCTTCCGCCGGCAGGCTGGCCGCCGCCGCATAGACCTTGGCATTCATCCACTGGTTGTAATCGGCCATCAGGCAAATGTGGGCGCAACGGCTCATGCTGGACTCCTTCAGTGGATGAATGCTGATGTTAAACGGATTTCAGGAATGCGCGTATGCCGGCGAGCAGCATTTCAATGGCCATGGCCGTCAGGATCAAGCCCATCAGGCGCTCGAATGCCGTCATGACCCTTGGACCGAGCGCACGCTGCAAGCGTTCGGCGCACAGGAAGACGGCCAGCCAGACGACGGCCACGGCCGTCAGCCCCGCCACGTGGGCGATCACTTCGTTCATTTCATGCGAGGAAAACAGCAGCACGGTGGCCAGCGCCGACGGGCCGGCCAGCGCGGGGATGGCCAGCGGCACGATGAACGGTTCGCCGCCCATCTCGTGGTCGCTATTGCCCGCGTTTGGCTGCGGAAACACCATGCGCATGGCGATCAGAAACAGGATCACGCCGCCGCCGATGCGCAGCGCCACTTCCGATAATTGCAAGGCGTTCAGGAAATGGCGGCCGAAGAACATGAACAACAGCAAGATGCCAAAGGCGATCATGCACTCGCGTACCACCACTTTCCAGCGCCGCTCGATGGGCACCCGTTTCAGGGCATTGACGAACAGGGAAACGTTGCCGAACGGGTCGGTGACGAGCAAGAGCAGGATAAATGTCTGGAAGAAATTCTGTGTCATGGTGGTGTGAGCTGAGGTCAACACCGCTGCCAGGATGGGCGCGGTGCGATAAGGCTTGCGATGATAACAAGCCTGCCCCCAATCGCCCATGATTATTGATGCATAGCAGCATTTTTTTTACGCCGCAATGACTTTAGCCTGGTAAAACGCGGTGGGCGTGGTGCCGAAATGTTTTTTAAACATGGCCGTGAACGCGCTCTGGCTCGTGTAGCCGTTGTCCATGGCCACGTCGATGACCTTGACGCCTTGCGCCAATTGTTCGAGTGCCCGCAGCAATCGCGCCTGCTGGCGCCACTGGCCAAAGCGCATGCCCGTCTGTTTCTGGAATAATCGGTGCAGGCTGCGTTCGGTGATCGCCAGTTCCTGCGCCCAGTGCGCCACCGTCTGCTGTTCACCCGGTTGTTCCATCAGCCGCGCGCAAATGCCGCGCAGGCGCGCATCCATGGGCAGCGGCAGATACAGGGGCAGCACGGGCAGGCTGTCGAGCTCATGCAACAGCAATTGCAGCAGATGCCAGTCGCGGCTGCCTTCCGTGAAATCGGGCGCGATGTCGACGGCCGCCACGATCAATTGCCGCAGCAAAGGACTGATGTCGAGCACGCAACTGTGACCCGGCAGCAATGGCGAATTGGCGCAGTTGACGAACACCGTGCGCATCTTGACGGCGCCGCTCATGCGCACCTTGTGCGCGATGCCGGGCTGCAGCCACACGCCGCGCGTGGGCGGCACCACCCAGCGCCCGCCCTGCGCTTCGATGGTCATCACGCCCTCGATGGCGTACAGCAACTGCGCATGCGTGTGGCGGTGCGCGGAAATCACGTGGCCGTGCGCATAGTCGACGGCCAGCGCCATGGCGCGTGCCGTGACGGGCAGCAATTCCTGAAAGGCGGGAGAGGAACAATCCATCAAATAAGGTCAGTTTTGCGATAGGTTCGGACATCTTAGCGCGAGAAGGCGCGGCGCGCCTGCGGCATGATGGTTTCCCGTAACTATTCCCGGAGTTTCGCATGCCTGTGCGCGCCTATCTGTATCCGTTTCTGGCCATGTTGCTGTGGGCCGGCAACGTCGTCGTGTCCAAGCTGGCCGCGTCCAGCATCGCCCCCACGGCCATCACCTTTTACCGTCTGGTGCTGGTCTTGCTCGTGATGACGCCATTTATCGCCCGGCCCCTGTGGCGCAACCGCGCGGCCATCCGCCGCCACTGGTGGCAGCTGGCCCTGTGCGGCCTGATGTCGATGGCCCTGTTCCAGAGTTTGTCCTACCGCGCCGCGGAAAGCACCACGGCGACGAATATGGCCATCGTCACGGCGCTGGCGCCCCTGATGACGGCCCTGCTCAGCGTGCTGCTGCTGGGCGAGCGCCTGACGGTCGGCATGGCGGCCGGCGGCGTGCTGTCGTTTGGCGGCTTGCTGTACCTGGTGGGGCGTGGCGACGTGCTGGCCTTGCTGCAGCAAGGCGTGCATGCGGGCGATGCGCTAATGCTGCTCGCCTCCCTGAGCTTCGCCCTGTACGGCGTGCTGCTGCGCCGCTGGCGGTTGTCCGTTCCCGCCTGGCAAGCCATTTATTGCCAGGCGCTGGCGGCCCTGGCGTGCATGTTACCGTTCTTCCTGCTCTTGCCGCCCGGCAGCGCCAGGCTGGACGCCACCACCTTGCCCTTGATCGGCTATGCGGGCATTGGCTCGTCCATCGTGCTGTCCTATCTGTGGATCGAAGGGGTCAAACTGCTGGGACCGAACCGCTGCAGCATTTACGTCAACCTGCTGCCCCTGCTGACGGCCTTGCTGGCCATCGTCTGGTTGCACGAAAGCATGCATGTGTACCACTTGGTCGGCGGCGGCATTTCGCTGCTGGGCGTGCTGCTGGCGCAGACGGTGCAGCGGCCCCTGTTTGGCCAGCGTCCTCGCGTATCCGGTCTTGCCTGAACGGCCATGCATAATGGCGGTTTTCAGGCAGTGGAGTGGGCATGCGGCAAACATTTTGGATGAGCACGATGGCGGCGCTGCTGGCGCTGGGAGGTTTGGCGCCAGCGCAGGCGGCGCGGTTCTACGACGGTAAACCGATGGCCACCGCCAGCACCGTCGAGCGCGGCGCGAAAACCATGGACGAGGCGCAGGTGCGCACGGCGCTGGTCCATGTGCCGCAGATCGACGACAGCATCGTCTACGCACCCACGGGCGTGGCCGAGTTCGACGCCATCGAGCATGGCCATGGCAAGCTGGTCGGCTATTTCAATATCGATGGCGATTTATTGCCCGGCAAGCCGGCCGATGCCCCGGCGTTTGCCTATAAAAAAACCTTCGAGGAAAAGGATGGCCATTTTCTCACGGTCACGTATCTGCTGGGCAAGGGCTGGAAAGGGAAGCGCGCACCCAGCTATCACATCAAGTGGATCACATGGGAAACGCAGCCGCAGCGCTTTGCCGCCAGCCAGGATGGGCTATTCATCGAGTACAACGTGAATTGCTGCGTGGGCAGCGTGTATGCCCGTGGCCAGTATGCACAGGGCAAGCGCACGGGGCAGTGGCATTACGAAGAGCCGAACACCATCCGCTCGTTTGGCGCCTTTGTCGATGACAAGGCCGAAGGGCCGTGGACGTATGAAAGCGGCGATGAAACGACGACGGGCATGATGCAGCGTGGCCAGCGCACGGGCCGCTGGGAAGTGAGCCCGGGCGTGGCCGCATGGCGCGAAGTGGACATGCATAGTTTCACCGGTTATGACACGTTTGTGAAAGACCGCTTGAACGGCCCCAGCGAACGCCGCATTGACGGCGTGGTGCAATGGCAGGGCAACTATGTCAACGGCAAGAAGCAGGGCCAGTGGGTGGAACCTGGCGGTGGCGGCCTGTATGTCGATGACGTGAAACAGGGGCTGTAAAAGGCGACGCCGGACGGTGGCTGGCAAATGCTGACCATGCTCGATTGCAGAAACCATCTATTAACATAACTGGCATTTCCACGCGAGCGCGCACGATTGCGGAATGCCAGTTCTGCGCAAAAAACATCATCTACTTGTTACAAAGCGTGAAAATCCATGCTGGATGTTGCTACTAGTAATCTTTCCCTGTATCTTGCAGTCAGGAAATAAAAGTACAGGAAACCTCGACCTCGTTGCCCTGTCTTGCACTCCTGACGATATGCGCGGGCCGCCTTCCCCCCTGCCGCCGCACACGCCGTATCGATCTGTCCTGAACAATTCACGTGACCCGCCCATCAGGCGTTTGCTGCTATCCCGTTTGGCGGGCGCAGGCATGGTTGCGCCCCTACCAAGGAAAACTGCATGCTGTCTAACATAACAATAAAAATGCGCCTGATTGCCACCATGAGTGTGCTGGGCTTGATGATCGCCGTGCTGGGCGTCATGAGTATCATCAGCCTGAAATCGGCCAACAACAGCCTTAACGAGGTCTACAGCAATCAGCTGGCATCGACGCAAGCGATCGGCGAATCACAAATTGCCCTGGGCCGCGCCCGGTTCACGATGGACCGCGTGATGGTGCATCCCGAAGCGGCCGACGCCAAGGATACCCTGGCCCGTGCCGAACAATTCATGGAAGCCTCGAACAAGTTCTGGAAGGTCTACCTGGCCTTGCCGCAAAGCACGGACGAAAAGCGCCTGTCCGACGACATGGACAAGAAGCGCAGCGAGTACATGAGCAACGGCTTGCTGGTCATGAGCAAGGCTTTGCGTGAAGGCAACGTCGCACAAGCGGACGGTTTGATGATGACGGGGCTGACGCCCCTGTACCGCAGCCTGGACCAGGCCGCCGAAACATTGACGCAATACCAGACCACTTCGGCCGCCCGGATGTATGCGGAAAGCCAGTCCAGCTACCGTACTCAGGTGGCAATGGCCATCGGCGGCGTGCTGGTGGGCGCCTTGCTGACGATTATTTCCAGCATCTTGCTGCTGCGCGCCATCTTTGGCCCGCTGGACCAGGCCTTGCGCCATTTCGGCGCCATTTCCGACGGCAATCTGGCCAACGACATCGTCATCACGCGCCACGACGAGATGGGCGCCTTGCTGACGGGCTTGCAGAAAATGCAGGAACGCCTGTCGACCACCGTGCGCGGCGTGCGCGACGGCAGCGGCGCCATCGCCACGGCCAGCAATGAAATCGCTTCGGGCAACCTGGACCTGTCCAGCCGCACGGAGCAGCAAGCGTCGAGCCTGGAAGAAACGGCTTCGTCGCTGGAAGAACTGACCTCGACCGTCAAGCAGAATTCCGACAATGCGCGCCAGGCGAACCAGCTGGCCGTCTCCGCTTCGGATGTGGCCGTCAAGGGCGGCGCGCTGGTGGCGCAAGTGGTCGATACCATGGGCACCATCAGCGAATCGTCGAAAAAGATCGCCGACATCATCGGCGTGATCGACGGCATCGCCTTCCAGACGAACATCCTGGCTTTGAATGCGGCCGTGGAAGCCGCGCGTGCCGGCGAACAGGGCCGCGGCTTTGCCGTCGTCGCCACCGAAGTGCGCAACCTGGCGCATCGCTCGGCCAGCGCCGCCAAGGACATCAAGCTACTGATCGAAGCGTCGGTGCAGAACGTGGGCGCTGGCAGCGCGCTGGTCAGCCAGACGGGCACGACGATGGACGAGATCGTGGCCAGCATCCGCCGCGTGACGGACATCATGGGCGAAATCAGTGCTGCCGGCCGCGAGCAGGAACTGGGCATCGGCCAGATCAACCAGGCCGTGGCGGAAATGGATACCGTGACGCAACAGAATGCGGCGCTGGTGGAAGAAGCGGCAGCTGCGTCGGAATCGATGCAGGAACAGGCGGCGGCGCTGGCCGAAATGGTCAGCATCTTCAAACTCGACGCCAACCATAGCGGTCCTGCCGCCAAGCCTGCCTTGCGCAAGCCTGTCGTGGCAGCCGCCAGCACGGCCTTGAAACGCCCGGCGCTGCGCCTGGCGCCAAGCCGCGCTGCGGCAGCCGCTCCGGCACAGCCCCGTTCTGCCAAGCCTGCCGCCGATAATAGCGGCGAGTGGGAAGAGTTCTAAATTACTGCGCCGGCAGGGTGGCCTTGCTGCCCTGTTCCTGCAGCATCGCCGCCTCGGCCAGGGCCTGGGCGCGCGCTTCTTCCGCAGCCTGTTCCGCTTTCTCCAGCGCATCATGGCGCGCCTGCAAGGCTGCCCGCGCGCGCACGAAGACGATCTTGATGGCCGCCATCACGGGCACGGACAGGAAGATGCCGACCACGCCACCGAGCTGGTCGCCGGCCAGCAGGCCGACGATCACCATCAGCGGGCTCACTTCCACGCCTTCGCTCATCAAATACGGGTTGACCACGTAATCCTGGAACAAACGGTAAGCGGCGATAAAGCCGATCAGCCAGAACACGTGCTCGAAACCGCTGAAACCGGCCACGACCACGGCAATGACGGCCGCCGCCAGCGGGCCGGCAAACGGGATGAATTCCAGCAAGGCGGCCGCGCCGGCCAGCAGCAGGCTGTACGGTACGCCCATCAGGGAAAAGGCGATGCTGTAGGACACAAAGGTGGCGATCGACAACAGCAGCAGGGCGCGCACATAGCGCGACAGCAAGATGTCGAGGTCATCGATGATGGCGCCCCAGAGTTTCTTGTTCGGGCGGTTCAGCAGGGACAGCAAGCCGTCGCGCATGTCCGGCCCTTCCTTGATCAGCAAAAAGCTCAGCACGGGCACCAGCACCAGATAGATCAGGTTGCTGGCCGCATGCATGACGGTCAAACCCAGTTCTTTCGCCAGCGGCATCGCTTGTCCCGTACCGCTGCTCAGCTGCGTCTGCATGAACGACAGCAGGCGCGCGCGCAACGGCTCCATGAATTCCGGCAACGGGATGCGCTCGGCAAAGTTGTTGCCCTTGAGCAGGGTCGGCAACTGATTACTGAGCTTGATCGCTTCTTCCTCGATGCGCGCGCCGAAGATGGAGCCCAGTATCGCCACCAGCAAGATCACCACGAGGAAGACGATGCCGATGGCGGCCGTGCGCGGCAAGCGTTTCGGGCCATGGCGTTCGAGCAGGCCGATCAGCGGATACACGAGGTAGCTGAAGAAAATGGCAAAGACCACGACGATCAGGGTCGACGAAACCTTGTAGGTGAGAAACAGCAGGAAGGCGATGAGGAAAGCCGTCCACACCATCTTGGCAACGCGCAAGTTAAAACCGAACATATGAATTCCTTAGGGGCAGGATGCGACGCAAGCGTGACTGGCTTGAAGGGCAGGGTGGGCAGGGACAGGGCCGCGGCGCACGGCCGGAAATCATACCGCAAAATGCCAAAATGCCATGTTCTTGTGCGTAATGGCAATGCTTTCCCTATGCGCCTACCTTATTTTTCCCGCCAGCTGGCCACGGTGATGAGCACGCCATCGTCCTTGTTGGGTTCGCGCAAGGTCACCGTGTAGCGGCCGCCCGTATCGCTGCCCGTAAACACCACCTTGTCATCATGGCCTTTCACTTGCGCGCCCTTGGCCAGTTTGGCGTAGGTGTTGAGTACCCAGTGGAAATCGGCATAGCTGCGCAAGGTGATGTCGGCATCGGGCATGGGCTCGTCGCCGGCCTCGGCCGCTTCCGTCGGCGTGCGCATGGGCAAACCGGCCAGGCCCGTCGGTGTGACGATCTTGCCGCCGCTGGAACTGCTGTTCAATTCCGCATTCGGCAGCAGCAGGTGCAACAGGCTGGCGGGAAAGCCGGGCGGCACGTCGCGCGGTTCCCAGCCGGGCTGGCCGGGGCGGGTCGTGATGTATTCCACGGCAGCAATGCTTTGTCGCTGTGCCGGTGCAGCCTGTGCCAGCGTGGTCGGCAACTGCCGTGCCCACACGAGCAGCGGTGCGGCCATCTCATCCTCCGCGCCCGGTGGCAGGAACACCGTCAGCACGGCGTGCGTGGATGGCAGGCAGGCGGGGGCCGCGCCGCCGATGGCGGCCTGGCAATGGCCGTTGACCAGGCCCAGCGCCAACAGCTTGCGCTTCGGATCGAACAGCATGGCGGCGCGCCGTGCACCGTGTGTGCCGGCATCGATGGAGGCCAGCACGGAACGCCCGTCGGGCAGCATGGTGCGCGTGATGTCGTCGAGTGAATACATGCTGTCGAGCACCTGGCGCGCGATCAGGGTGTTGCCCTGCGTATAGCTGCCGCGCGCATAACCGAGCAGTTTGAAGATGTCGGCGCGGATCTCCGGATGCGCACTCAGGCGCAGCGGCGGCGATGGCACGGGCACCGTGGCGGCTAAGAAGGCGGCATCTTCGGCAGAAATAGTTTCTGCCATGGTGGAAAGCGGCAGGCACAGCGTGGCGCACAGCGACAGCATGCGTAGAGTGATTTTTCCTGGGGTGTTCAATGGCCGTCCTTGTCGAGACGCCATGCCGGACCGGTTGCCGGCATGCGCGGGCCGCGATCTTAGCATTTCAGGAATAAATCTCTTTCTGCCAAGCTTGGCTATTGAATCACTGTCCCCATTGCCATGGCCCAGATCTCGTGTGTCGGCGCGGCCAGGAAATTGCGCATGGGAGAGAAGGGCTGCTTCTATACCAGTTCGTTGTACCGAGAAGACCACGCCAAGGTGAGCCGTTTGATTCGCCCCATGCTGGCGTTCTTTGAGAGCAATGACATCCCTTTGAGCATCCTCAAGATCGGCGCTCAGGACAGCTGGTACGAGGTGGACCCAGAGCAGCGCGATCCCTGGAAGCTTTCCCCGCAGGCCGTGCTGGCGCTGCTCGATGCCGGACCCAGCGGCAATGCCTAGGCGGCGTTGAGCACGTAGCGGTTCTTGCCGCTTTTTTTGGCCTGGTATAAGGATTCATCGGCACGCCGGTAGCTGTGCGACAAGTCCGCTTCCTTGAGCAGCTCTGCGACGCCGATGCTGACGGACACCTTGCGTTCCGGCACGAAAGCCGCCTCGACGCTGTCGACCAGCTGTGCGGCAAAGGCGCAGGCCGCGTTCTTTTCGCCCAGGTAAATGACGGCAAACTCCTCGCCACCGAGGCGTCCGCACAGGTGCTCGCCAGACAGTTTGGCGATCACGTCGGCGATCTTTTTCAGCACCTCGTCGCCCACGTCATGGCCGTACACGTCGTTGATCTGCTTGAAGTCGTCGATATCGATCATCAGGAAATAGGCGGGCGTGCGCGCCGTGCGCTGCAGGGTGCGGGCGCCCTGCGTGAACATGCGGCGGTTGTTAAGCCCCGTCAAACCATCCTTATAGGCCATCGTCGCCAGTTCGCGCTGGGCACGGTAGTTATGGATGCGCAAGACGAGAAAATAGATATTCAGTGCCAGGCCGATGATGACGCTGATGGTGACGGCCAGCACGGGCCAATGCTGGTCGGCCTGGCCCGCATGCACGGGAAATTGCCCCAGCCCCAACATGGCCCACACGCACAGCGACACGCCCAGGTAATACGCGATGCCGCTAAAGATGGGCGCCGTCGTCAGGGTGATCATCACGCCCAACGGCAACACCCAGAAAGCAGGGTCTTCCGTGCTCAGCATCAGCACGCGAAAGCCGAAAGCGATGAACAGCACGCTGATGGTGCCGCTGGCGATAATCGCCTGCAAGGACTTCGCATACACGGTCAGAAGCAGCCCGCCCAGCATGCCCGTCACGCCCAGCGCCGCCTGTGCATGATCGAACGAAGCGCGCGGCAAGGTCAGGCTGAACGTGACCAGCCAGCAAGCCAGGCCAAACGTCAGGATGGCTATCGAAATGAAATGCAGTTCCTTGAAAAAGCGCTGCTGTTGCTCCCGTTCTCCTGAAAAGAACAGGTAATAGAAGGCAGGAGACAGGCTGCGAGAAGTGAACATTCCATTCGTCCAGGCAGACAACACGCCTTGCGGCAGGGACGCCTCCCGGCAACGGCAGGCGGCATGGCGCGCGCACAAAATAGTTGCGCTCAGGAACTAGTGTACTGGTTTCTTGGCGGCAGTGGGGATCGGGAAGAGGAAAGCGGCGGCCAGTGGCCTGCCGCCGCCACAGTGACAGACCGCGGCGCAAGCACGTCGTTACAGCTCGCGTGCCAGCACCTGACCTACCAGGTCCTTGCCAAAGCTGTGATGCGCCTCTTCTTCGATCAACTGGAAGCCTGCTTTGTCGTAGATGCGGCGCGCATCGGTGAGGATGCTATTCGGCCACAAGACCATTATCTCTATCGTTTTACCAAGATAAGGGTACGGAAGGCTGTTGTGGTCAACTGATCTTATGGCCATTTCGAATGTCGTTTAAATAGTTGAACCATATCGTGGTAGTGCATCAGTGGCATCAACCCCGCAAAAATTAGCTCTTTTTGTGTTCCTTCGATCCAGCTATCATCGTCATTCAACCCTTCCAGCATTGCGCTGAGCAGATGTCTGACTGCGTATTCAGACAAGGATGAATTGTCCATTTGTATGCGCTGTTCTAATACTTGGACGATGTCATGATGGGATAGGCACAAGTTCCCTAAGCTTAAGTTAGAACTAATGTACGGTACATGACCACGTCCGCCTTTCATCACGGCTATAACGGAACGATAGAGTGATCGTGTTTCATCAATGTTCAGATACAACTTAGGCGAACCATAGCCCATATTTGATTGCAGCTTTTCAACTATTGCTATCAATCCAACTGATTGTTGCTCTTCGTTAGATGATAACGGATGCTCGTGATGCACCCATATTCTGGTTTGCTGAGTCCATATGGCAGCCAATTTCTTACGCTTTGCTGGTCGTTGCCATGGCCAGCTTGTTCGGAGCTCACGTTCAATGAGCCATCTGCCTACTTCAGGAAGGAAGCTATCTCGCAACCAGTTCAAAGCTTCAGTGCATGACATCCATCGCCCTGGCTCTAACTCAAAGTTTTGAAAAGAATTAGGTGGTTCCCACGTGAGGACAACATCGTCGCCATAGCAGAGCTCTTCTAAGTCGTCACGCGCCTGAATAAAGGTATGGTAGCCAAGGTTGAAATTTGGATGGGATTTCGTTGTATAGATTTTAATGTAATGAGGATTTGCGTCGAAGATGTGCCAATCACTTACCCCATCATTTGCATCATGTTCACATACGAACTCCAACATTAGTCTCCAAATGTGTGACGGGATTGTACAGATTGCAACTACTGTATTGTCGTTATGACCAATGAATGGGTGGCCTATTGCGTCCCAGCGTTGTTCAAGCGAGCGTAGTGCATCTGTATAAACCGGCATCAACCTATCCAGAGCTTGGCACATGGCTGTTAATCCCGTGTACGGAATCTGTAAACGAGCGCTATGAAGATCTATAACGACATCTGCATCTAGGGAGGGTGTGGCTGGACCGTAAATAAACGGTCGATAGGTATTTTTTGCCGGAGCCCCCGGAAGTGCGAGGAGGTTTTTTAGCAACCATTCTTGAGATAGCGCGACGGTGAGTCCAGAAGTCGTTTGCTTTTTAACCACAATGGCCAACGACCCGGTCGTAAAGCGTTTGCTCGGAAGTATTGTGTCCAAGTGCACCCAAGGAGCATCGAAAGTCCAGTTATCCTCAAATGCGTTTATCTGTTCTAGCTTTAATTTTTGAGTATCTTGATTTTCTTGGCCGAGAAATTCATTTGCGAGCCTTCGGATTGCAGGACGCTCGTCCACGAGAGCCTTTTGTAGTTGCATCATGAAGCCTACGCGGCGCATCCACTCATTGCAGTAGACATTAACCGTTGCATCGGGGAAAAAGCGGACTAGGACGTCTGGATGAAGTCGAACCAATTCTGTTAAGTGTAGGCTAGTCCAGAGTGTGCAAATTATGTTTTGAGCTCTCAATAGCCGGCGCGCTTCATTCCATGCTTCTGCAAATCTATTGGTGCTTTGTTGTGCGACAATGAGGACGAACTTCGTGCCGGGTGTTGCCCAAGGGCCGGCTAAGAACCGCTGAACTGCATTTTTTAGCTCTCTAGGCTCGAGATCCTTCCAACATTTACACTCGAATACGATTACTTGATCTTTGGCATCTCTAGAATAACCAAACAGATCGATACCACCTTGAGATAGGCCACTCCCGCCAATTATTTGGCATCCTTCAATGTCATAGTCTCGTTGCAGTAGCCACCAGCAGAATTGCTCGAACTGTGCCGCGTGCATGTCTTGGAATCTTAGCGGATGATTGCCTAATGGGCCAATGCCGAGCAGAGGTTCAGTTGGCGTAAACGGAGTGAGATGCGGAGGGAAGTTTTGCGGAAAACGAGATTTTGCCATGCAATCACACTAATGTGGAAATGGTTTCACTATGATAATTCTTGCAGTATACGCAGTCACGATTATTCTGTTGTTTTGCATCAGGTTCTCTAATACTGCCGCCTGATAATTTGATCAAATAAAACTATTCATAAAGAAAATTATGAACGAGTCTAGGAAAGTCATGGCGATTTAGTCGCGATGTTGAGTTGAGTGGCGCAATTGATTTTTCCATCTAGTGGGCATTGAAGGGCGCTAGCAAGCAGCATGCTGAATTGTTCGTCGTTGCTACATGCAATCAGATAGCAAGACGAAAAATCGGATGCGATCCCAGGGCCAATGCAGTATTTAGTTTGCAGCCTGAATACTCAGAACTGACTTGACCCTCCCGTGACATTATCAGTTCGCTCAATACGAATTATCCAGTTCAATTGTAACGCATCGTCATTGCAATATTTCCAAGTATGGATTCTTATCGACAATTGCAGTGTGGGATTTTTGTTTGAGAAACGTGACAAAATTGTCTTGTCTTGTCTTTGCAGCAACATTACAATCTCCTGCAAGGAGCAGAGTATCATGGTTTTTTGTGCGAGCGCTGTTCTGCATTCCTTGATTACTGGTTCCGTGTAGCCGGCTGAGGAAATGAAGATCCCGTGAGCATTTGCACGTAGGAAAAGGCGACTTAGATGTGGGAAGAACTCGTTTACCCCCACGGGAGTCTTGAGCCATTTCATTTCGACCAGGTGTATTGCACCATCAAGCTCGATAACACCGTCGATTTGTTCAAGCACCGTCGAAGTGTCCGGGTCTTTGCGACGGAAATCCTCGCGTACGTGTATTCCATATGCGCGAAAGAGATCGTTGAGCACGCCTTCTAGCAGCTTGCCTCGTTCTTGAGGCTTATCGTCCATGCTGAAAAGTGCAGATAGACGAACGGCAACGTCGCCAATTTTGGCGCGTTTTTCTACTGCAGCTGCATGTACACTTTGCTGACGTTGCAAAGTTTGCTCCCGCTCGGCATCACGCTCCTGTTTCATACGTGTGAACGCATCTTTGGTGTTAACCGCTTCACGAACACTCGTAACTAAGCCTTTGGCCTTGAGTTGATCTTCAGGCCAACAAGTTTCGAAATGTTCGAACTCCACCACACGTTTGATAATTTCGCGACGTGGTCGCAAACCACTATCCCCACGGGCATTAACCTTTGTGAGAACGTTGCGAACGATCTCGAATTTGTTGATAGCGTTAGGGGTGAGGTTCACAATCCCGTCAACTTCATTGAGGTCTTCTGCAGCAACGCCAGATCCGCGAAAGAATAGCACCACTCCCTTTTTTCCACGACTGAGGCGTGCAATTGTCTCAATAAGTAGCTCAAAAAGTTCGGGTGGGTAGTGAAAGGCTTCCGTCATGTTTTTCTTTCGGCTAGTCCATAACGAATTTTTAGCAGAATGAACCTAATAGGTACGTCTGCGGCTGGTCGAGAGCGGTCTGTATTTTTATTAATATTCTGAAGATATAGTTCGACCACGCACGTCAATTAAATAAATGGCCGGAGCAGGAGGTATTCTTTCTACCAGCGTTAAACTTTTTCACTTACCTGTCACAGTTTTCACTTTCTGCGCACCTGAAAAATGCCAACATCGGCTGGCGTTTTTTTCATTTTATATGACACGGATTTTTTACTAACTTGGCACAGTTTTCACTTTCCGTGTCACCCGACAGGTTTACACGTCAATATTCCCCGCGCGCAGCGCATTATTCTCAATAAACGCCCTGCGCGGCTCCACATCATCTCCCATCAGCGTCGTGAAGATCTGATCCGCGGCAATCGCGTCTTCGATCTGCACTTTCAACAGGCGGCGTACGGTCGGGTCCATCGTCGTTTCCCACAGCTGGTCCGGGTTCATTTCGCCCAGACCTTTGTAGCGCTGTTTCGAAACGGTGCGTTCGGCTTCGTCGCGCAGCCATTGCATGGCTTGGTGGAAGTCGACCACGGCGATTTCCTTCATGCGCTCGCCTTCGCCGCGGCGGACAAACGCGCCTTCGCCGATCAGGCCTTCGAAGGTGGCGGCGCCGCTGCTCAGGACGGCGTAGTCCGGGCCTTGCACGAAGTCGGCGTCGATGGCCGTGACTTTGACGTTACCGTGGTACATGCGCTCGATGTGCAGCTTGTGTTTTTCCGACAAGTCGTCGGAACGCACGTGCACGCGCACGGCGCTGTCGTTGATGGCCGTCTGCAGGGCCAGGGCGGAGGCTTCCGCCAGGTCCAGGGTCGACAGGTCCAGCTGCACGCCCGTCATGATGGCCGTCAGGGCGGCGCGGTCGATGACGCGCGTCAGACGGGTCATGATGGTGTTCGACAGGTTGAACTTGCGCACCAGTTCCGTCAGTGTCTCGCCGGAAATGCCTTCCGCGCCTTCGCGCGGCACCAGCACGGCCGTGTTCAGCGCCACGGTCATCATGTAGCTCGCTTCCTCGGCGTCATCTTTCAGATAGCGCTCGTCGCGGCCGGCTTTGACTTTGTACAGCGGCGGTTGCGCGATGTAGATGTGGCCGCGCTCGACCAGTTGCGGCATCTGGCGGTAGAACAGGGTCAGCAGTAGGGTACGGATGTGGGCGCCGTCGACGTCCGCATCGGTCATGATGATGATGCGGTGGTAGCGCAGTTTCTCGACGTTGAATTCGTCCGGTCCGATCGAGGTGCCGAGCGTGGCGATCAGGGTGGTGATCTGCTCCGACGACAGCATTTTTTCGAAACGGGCTTTTTCCACGTTCAGCACTTTACCGCGCAGCGGCAGAATCGCCTGGAACTTGCGGTCGCGCCCTTGTTTTGCCGAGCCACCTGCCGAGTCACCCTCGACGATGTACAGTTCGCACAGGGCGGGGTCTTTTTCCTGGCAATCGGCCAGCTTGGCCGACAGGCCCAGGCCGTCCATGATACCTTTGCGGCGGGTCAAATCGCGGGCCTTGCGGGCCGCTTCACGGGCGCGTGCCGCTTCGACGATCTTGCCGCAAATGATCTTGGCGTCGTTCGGTTTTTCTTGCAGGTAGTCGGCCAGGGTCTTGGCGACGATTTCTTCCACCGGGCCGCGCACTTCGCTCGATACCAGCTTGTCTTTCGTCTGCGACGAGAATTTCGGTTCCGGCACTTTGACCGACAGCACGCAGGTCAGGCCTTCGCGCATGTCGTCGCCATTGATTTCCACTTTCGCCTTTTTGGCGAACTCGTGTTCATCGATGTATTTGTTGATGACGCGCGTCATTGCCGCGCGCAGGCCCGTCAGGTGGGTGCCGCCGTCGCGTTGCGGGATGTTATTCGTGAAGCACAGCACCTGTTCATTGTAGGCATCGTTCCACTGCATCGACACGTCGACCGAGATGTTCGTGTTCTGGTCCGACATGCGCTCGCCCGTGGCCTGGAAAATGGTCGGGTGCAAGACCGATTTGGCCTTGTTGATGTACTCGACGAAGCCGCGCGTGCCGCCTTCGAAGGCGAACACTTCTTCCTTGCCCGTGCGCTGGTCGGACAACTTGATGTTGACGCCATTGTTCAGGAAGGACAGTTCGCGGATGCGCTTGGCCAGGATTTCGTAGTGGAATTCGACGTGCGTGAAAATCTCTTCGTCGGCCCAGAAATGCACGTCGGTGCCGCGCTTGTCCGTTTCGCCGATGACACGGATCGGGGAGGTGGCGATGTCGCCGACCATGACGATCTGGCGGTCTTGCGGCACGCCGCGCACGAATTCCATGTGGTGCACTTTGCCATCGCGGCGGATGGTCAGTTTCAGCAGTTTCGACAGGCCATTTACGCAGGACACGCCCACGCCGTGCAAACCGCCCGAGACTTTATAGGAGTTCTGGTCGAACTTGCCGCCCGCATGCAGTTCGGTCATGACGATTTCCGCCGCCGAACGTTTCGGATCGTGCTTGTCGTCCATTTTCAGGCCGGTCGGCACGCCGCGGCCATTGTCGGTGATCGAGATCGAATTGTCGCTGTGGATGGTGACGTGGATTTCCGTGCAGTGGCCGGCCAGCGATTCATCGATGGAGTTGTCCAGCACTTCGAATACCAGATGGTGCAAGCCGGTGCCGTCCGAGGTGTCGCCAATGTACATGCCCGGGCGTTTGCGTACGGCTTCCAGGCCTTCCAGGATCTGGATGGAGGCGGCGCCGTATTCTTCCGTTTTGGCCTGGATCGGGGTGTCTTGTGGATTCTCGGACATGGACTGCTTTCTCAAATAACGATTGCTGATTGATTCGGGGCTGCTGGCTGATGACCGTAGGTCGGGTTAGCCGGAACGGCGTAACCCGACAGACGGCGGTTCAGCATGTCGGATTACGCTGCGCTCATCCGACCTACGTCACTGCTGTGGTCTTTAGATGCGCATCGGCATGACGACATACTTGAAGTCGGCATTGTCGGGGATGGAGATCAGGGCGGACGAGTTCGAATCACCGAGCGCGATGTTGACGTATTCGCATTTCAGGTTGTTCAGCACGTCCAGCAGATACGTCACGTTGAAGCCGATGTCGACGGAGTCCCCGCCGTAGTCGATTTCCAGCTCTTCGACGGCTTCTTCCTGGTCCGCATTGGTCGAGCTGATCTTCATGCTGCCCGGGGTGATGATGCAGCGCACGCCCTTGAATTTGTCGCTGGTCATGATGGCGGCACGTTGCAGCGAGCGCAGCAATTCATCGCGGCCGATGGTGAAGTCGTTTTTGTAGCCTTTTGGAATCACGCGCGTGTAGTCGGGGAACTTGCCTTCCACCAGCTTCGAGATCAGCTCGATGTCGGCAAAGGTCAGTTTCACCTGGTTGGCGGCGATGTCCAGCTGGACCGGCTCATCGTTCTCTTCCAGCAGACGCTGCAGTTCGATGATGGTCTTGCGCGGAATAATCACTTCCTGGCGTGCAAACGTCTGCTCGGTGGCGACCTGGCAAAACGCCAGACGGTGGCCGTCGGTGGCCACGGCGATGACGTTATTGCCATCCAGAACCAGCAGCAAGCCGTTCAGGTAGTAGCGGATGTCTTGCTGCGCCATCGAGAAATGCACCATGTTGAACAGGTGTTTCAGCGTTTTTTGGGGCAGGGTGACGGACGCGTTGTAGCTTTCCGCTTGTTGCACGGTCGGGAACTCTTCCGCCGCCAGGGTTTGCAGGGCGAAGCGCGACTTGCCCGTTTGCACGGTCAGGCGCTTGTTCAGCAAGGTCATCGTGACGTCGCCCGATTCGGGCAGGGCGCGCAGGATGTCCAGCAGCTTGCGCGCGGCCACGGTGGTGCCGGTGACGTCCGCGCCGGAACCGATTTCCGCGTGCGTGGTGATCTGCACTTCGGTGTCGGTCGACAGGAAGGAGACATTTTCACCGTCTTTGCGGATGAGGATATTGGCCAGAATCGGCATAGTGTGCCGACGCTCGACAATACCGCTCACGATCTGCAGTGGCCGGAGAAGGGTATCTCGGGTGGTTTTGACCAATTGCATATTTATCCTCAATGTATAGGTTGAACAGTACGACGTTTAACGTATTAATTTAACAATTGTTACCATAGGGAGCCCCGACAGACCGGCTGCGGTGCCCTCCCAGATGATAAGGGTAAAGCACGTTTTGAGCCAGTCTTGCTCAAGCGGCGCTTAGCCTTTTAATGTTTGCTCCAGCACATGCAATTCATGGTTGCATTCCGGATTCTTGGTGCGGTCCAGCGCGATCTTGCGCACGGCATGCAGTACCGTGGTGTGGTCGCGGCCGCCGAACAGCTCGCCGATCTCCGGCAGGCTCTTCTGTGTCAATTCCTTGGCCAGGTACATGGCGATCTGGCGCGGCCGGGCGATATTCGCGGGGCGGCGTTTCGAATACATGTCGGCAACCTTGATATTGAAGAAGTCGGCCACCGTTTTCTGGATGTTTTCCACGGAAATCTGGCGGTTCTGCACTGACAGCAAGTCCTTCAGGGCTTCTTTGACGATATCGATCGTGATGTCTTTGCCATGGAAACGCGAGTACGCGAGGATCTTGCGCAGCGCGCCTTCGAGCTCGCGCACGTTCGAGCGCAAGTGCTTGGCGACAAAGAAGGCCACGTCGTCGGAGAAGGTCACGCCTTCCTGCTTGGCTTTTTTCAACAGAATCGCTACGCGCATTTCCAGTTCCGGCGGTTCGATGGCCACCGTCAGGCCCGAGTCGAAGCGCGAGATCAGGCGGTCGTCCATGCCCGTGATTTCCTTCGGATACGTATCCGAGGTGATGATGATCTGTTTCTTCGCTGCAATTAATGCCTCGAACGCATAGAAGAACTCTTCCTGCGTGCGGCTCTTGCCGCCAAAGAACTGGATATCATCGATCAGCAGCATGTCGAGCGAGTGATAGTAGTGCTTGAAGTCGTCGAAACCCTTGCGCTGGTAAGCGGTCACTACGTCGCGAACGTACTGTTCCGCGTGGATGTAGCGAATTTTTGCGCCCGGATTGTCGGCCATCACCTGGTTGCCGATGGCGTGGATCAAGTGGGTTTTACCCAGGCCTACGCCGCCATAGAAGAACAGCGGGTTATAGGACACGCCCGGATTGTTCGCCACCTGAATGGCGGCGGCGCGTGCCAATTGGTTGGCCTTACCGGTCACGAAGCTGTCGAAGGTCAGGTCGGTGTTGATGCGGCTCTGTTCGCGGCGCGGGGCGGCGCCGATGCTCAGTTCCGGCACGCTGGGCTGCGGCTCCGCGGCGCGCGCGCTGGGCGCGCCGCCATTCGGATCGCTGGCCGGGGTGCTGGCGGCAACGGGCTTCTTCGGCAAGGCCAGGCGCGGGTCGAGCACGAACTGCACTTCCGTCGGCGCTTCGAAGTACTGAATGGCCAGGGCAGTGATGCGGCTGGCGAACTGGGTCTTGACCCAATCGAGCTTGAAGCGATTGGGCGCAGCAATGCGCAGCTTGCCCTCTTCGTAATCGAGAGGGATAAGCGGTTTGATCCACGCACTGAATTGTTGCGGTGTCAGCTCCAGTTCCAACTGCGCGGAACAGGCCTGCCAGAAATTATCCATGTATGTCTATGTGAAAAGGTGTGGGAGGGCGTATCGATTCTGCCCTGCGTTCACCGTGTTGCAAGGCCGGCGTCGCGCGAGGGCTCGCCACACGTAACGCGCTATTCTACTCCCGACTGAGAAAGTTATCCACAGGCACGACGCTTATTTTTCTGTGGCGGGGTGGGGCGCCATGTGCATAAGAGGCGACTTATCCCCCGGTTATCCCGTCACAAGCAGTGCTGGCGCGGCCTGTGGCGGGGCCTTGCAAGCAGATGGGGGTCGGCGCGGAAATTTCCAGGCGATCACGGCAATCCTTGACAAGAGGGGGGCATATGCTGAATAATTCAGGGTTCCCCGCCCGTATTCCGTGTTTATTCATTTGGAACGACAATATGGACTAAGCGTGGATTAAGCGGGCGATGAGATTGGCCAGCTTGTGCCTTGGCATAAGTGCGCGATTGTCATTGGCACCAAAAACTGACGGGACGTCAGACCCGATTTTGCATTTTTTTTGTTTTTAGCGAGACCAACATGAAACGTACTTACCAACCTTCCGTCGTTCGCCGCAAGCGTACGCACGGCTTCCGCGCTCGTATGGCTACCCGTGGTGGCCGTGATGTGCTCAACGCACGTCGCGCAAAGGGCCGCAAACGTCTGGCCGTCTAGGCTTGTCGTTGACAGCTGATCGCGTGGCTAGCTGTACTCCAGTCGGCAATCAACGCGAAGGTTCACACGACTTCGCGCGCGTTCGGCGTATCGTTAAAACGGATGAATTTTCATCCGTTTTTCGTTTGCGCCCTTCGCAAAAAACAGCGCATTTTGTGCTGTACACCCGACACAATCAATTGCCGCATGCGCGGCTGGGCGTCGTTGTGGCCAAGCGTTTCGCGCCGCGCGCGGCGACCCGCAACACGATCAAGCGCGTCACGCGCGAGCTGTTTCGCAACAGCGCGATGCCGCCGGTCGACTGCGTGGTGCGTTTGTCGCGCGCCGTCAACAGCAAGGATGGCCCGGCCACCACGACCAAGCTCAAAGCCGAGCTGCGTGAAGAATTGAGCCGCCTGTTCGCGGCGCAAATCGCCGCCCAGGCCCGTTCTGTTGCTGCGCCACCACCATCCGCGCCATGAAAACCCTGCTGCTGTTCCTGCTGCGCGCTTATCAGTTGCTGATCAGCCCCATGCTGGGACAGAATTGCCGTTTCTATCCGAGCTGTTCGCATTACGCGATGGAAGCGCTGCGCGTGCACGGTACGGCCAAGGGCAGCCTGCTGGCTGCCAAGCGCCTGTGCCGTTGCCACCCCTGGAATGAAGGGGGCGTCGACCCGGTGCCGCCGGCCGACGGTAAACAATCTTCAACGACCGCTTGCGGTTGCAACCACTCCTGACAAATACCCTAATGGATATCAATAAACGTACCATCCTGTGGATCGTGTTTTCCGTCTCGCTGGTAATTCTCTGGAACGAATGGATGATCTCGAACGGCAAGCCGTCGATGTTCTCCGCGAACACGGAACAAACCGCCAAGGCGCCTGTCACCCCGGCCAAGACGGACGCCCTGGCTGCCGCGGCTGCCGGCGCAGCCGCCGTGCCTGGCGAAGCGACCGATCCCGCCGCGTTCAAGCGCGAAGTGATTACCATCACCACCGACGTCATCAAGGTCGACATCGACACCCTGGGCGGCCAGGTCAAGCGTCTGGAATTGCTGAAGTTCAAGGGCGCGGGCAATCCGGGCTGGTTCGGCGGCTGCTTCGGCCTGTTCAAATGGTGCCAGCCTGACGATGGCAAGCAAAACGAAGTGCTGTTCGACGAAGGCGCGAACCGCACCTATCTGGCGCAATCGGGCCTGGTCGGCGGTCCATTCCCCACCCATGCGAGCGGTTTCACCGTGCAGCCTGGCGTGCGCACCCTCGGCGACGGCAAGCAAGTGCAACTGGTGATGGAAGCGCTCGAAGGCGGCGTCAAGCTGACCAAGACGTTTACCTTCAAGCGCGGCGACTACGTCATCGACGTGCGCCATGACGTGGCCAACGTGGGCGCAGCGCCCGTGACGCCGCAGCTGTATCTGCAACTGACGCATGACGGCAACAAGCCGGTCGGCGACTCGTTCTTCAACAGCAGCTTCACGGGTCCGACCCTGTACACGCCGCAAGACAAGTACCAGAAGCTGACGTTCGAGAAAATCGAAAAAGCGGCAGTGGAAGACGAGAAGAAGGGCAACGACAACGCCATGAAGGGCCTGCATCCGGCCACGGCGAATGGCGGCTGGTTTGCGATTTCGCAACACTTCTTCGTCTCGGCTTTCGTTCCGCCTGAAAATGCCAAGCGCGACATCTTCACGAAGAAGGTCGGCACCAATTTGTACGCCATCGGCAACGTGCTGCCACTGCCTACCCTGGCGCCAGGCGCCTCGGCCAGCATGGACAGCAAGCTGTATTCGGGTCCGCAAATCGCCCACCTGCTCGAGCCGGTCTCGCCTGGCCTGGAACTGGTGAAGGATTACGGCTGGCTGACCATTATCGCCAAGCCGATGTTCTGGGTCATGGAACAGATCCACAGCGTGCTGGGCAACTGGGGCTGGACCATCATCGCCTTCACGATCCTGATCAAGCTGGCCTTCTTCCCGCTGTCGGCCGCCGGCTACCGCAGCATGGCCAAGATGAAACTGGTCACGCCGAAGATGCAGGCGATCCGCGAGCGCTACAAAGGCGATCCGCAAAAGATGAACCAGGCCACGATGGAGCTGTACAAGACGGAAAAGATCAATCCGCTGGGCGGCTGCCTGCCGATCCTGATCCAGATGCCCGTCTTTATCGCCCTGTACTGGGTGCTGAACGCGTCCGTGGAAATCCGCGGCGCGCCATGGATCGGCTGGATCACCGACCTGGCCCAGCATGACCCATGGTGCATCCTGCCTGTGCTGTACGCGATCTCGATGTACATCACGACCAAGCTGAACCCGGCTCCTGCCGATCCGATGCAAGCGAAGATGATGCTGTTCATGCCACTGGCATTCTCGGTGATGTTCTTCTTCTTCCCGTCGGGCCTGGTACTCTACTGGGTCGTCAACAACGTCCTGTCGATCGGCCAGCAATGGGTGATCACCAAGAAATACGCGCCTGCCGTCAAGTAAGTCCGGCCAGCGAATCGAAAGCCCGCCTCGCGCGGGCTTTTTTTTAATCTACAATATCCCCATGAAACTCGACTCTTCCCCTATCGCCGCCATCGCCACCGCTCCTGGCCGCGGCGGCATCGGCGTGGTACGCGCCTCCGGCAAAAACCTCGCTCCTTTGATGACGGCCCTGTTCGGCGCGCAGCAACTGAAGCCGCGCCACGCCACCTACCTGCCATTCACGGAAAGCGATGGCAGCATCATCGACCAGGGCATCGCCATCCACTTCAAGGGCCCGCATTCGTACACGGGCGAAGACGTGCTGGAATTGCAGGGGCACGGCGGCCCCATCGTGCTGCAGCTGCTGCTGGCGCGCGTGCTCGAAGCGGGCAGGGACAGCGGCTTGCGCCTGGCCGAGCCGGGCGAATTTACGCGCCGCGCGTTCCTCAATGACAAGCTGGACCTGGCGCAAGCGGAAGCCGTGGCCGACCTGATCGACGCGTCCACGGAAGCGGCGGCCAAGTCCGCTTCGCAATCGCTGTCGGGCGCGTTCTCGAACACGATACACGCGCTGGTCGAGCAGGTGACGGGCTTGCGCATGCTGGTCGAGGCGACCCTGGATTTCCCGGAAGAGGAAATCGACTTCCTGGAAAAATCGAATGCGCGCGGCCAATTGAAAGCCGTCATCGAAGCCTTGAATAAAGTGTTTGCCCAGGCGGCGCAGGGCGCGCTGCTGCGCGAAGGCCTGAACGTGGTGCTGGCTGGCCAGCCGAACGTGGGTAAATCGTCGCTGTTGAATGCGCTGGCGGGCGCCGACGTGGCCATCGTCACGCCGATCGCCGGCACCACGCGCGACAAGGTCAGCGAAACCATCCAGATCGAAGGCATTCCGCTCAACATCATCGACACGGCCGGCATCCGCAGCGCGGGCGACACCGTCGACGCCGTCGAGCGCATCGGCATCGAGCGCACCTGGGGCGAAATTGGCAAGGCGGACGTGATCCTGCACCTGCTCGATGCGGACCACGGCCCGACACTGGCCGATGAAACCATCGTCGCCGCCTTCCCGGAAGGCGTGCCAGTGGTGCGCGTGTGGAACAAGATCGATCTGTCCGGCCACAAGCCCGGCGTCGACAGCATGCCCGACGCCACCCACGTGTACCTGTCGGCGCACGAGCACATCGGCATCGACTTGCTGCGCGCCGAGCTGCTGCGCATCGCCGGCTGGCAGCAGACGGGCGAATCGCTGTACCTGGCGCGCGAACGCCATTTGATCGCCTTGAAATCGGCCGGCAAGCATCTCGATATCGCGGCCGCGCACGCGGCGCAGGACGACCAGTCGCTGGACCTGTTCGCCGAAGAGCTGCGCCTGGCGCAGGTGCAACTGTCGAGCATCACTGGCGAATTCTCGCCTGACGATCTGCTGGGCGTGATCTTCAGCCGTTTCTGTATTGGCAAATAAGGAGGGTTCGATGAAGCTTGTGCTCGTTTTCATGTTGGGCTGCCTGCCCATGCTGGCTGGCGCGCAGGAAAAACTGCCGAAGGACGTGGCGCGGTTCGTCGAGCACGCCCAGATGTGCGAGCACTTTGCCGGCGAGTGGGATGACAACGACAAGGCGCGCCAGCGCGAGATCATCGCTGCCGTGGACGATGCTTGCGGCCAGGCGCAGCGGCAGTGGAAGCGGCTGTCCGCCAAGTATGCGGGACAGCCGGCGATCAAAAAAGTCATCGACGCGCATGCAAATGATGCGGTCAGGAGCTTTCGGAAGTAAGTCCGAACGGTGAAAAGGCCGGGGTCAGACCCTCAACACCGCCAACACAAAGGTCATCGCTAACGTGCGAGGGGGTCTGACCCCAGGGTTTGTTAGCCCTTCTTCCCCTTCGCCTGCTCTTCCCTGAACTTCTGGAACGTCTCGATATGCTCGGCCCGGCGCAGCACGCGCGAGTGCGGGTCGAGCGTGTATGTGGCGCCAGCCGTCAGGGGCAGTTCGCCAAAGCCCAGCGACATGGAAACGGTATGGATTTCCTTGCCGATACGCACTTCCACCGGCATCGGGAAGACGATGTCGGCAGGCGTCTTCCATAGCAGGCGCAAGGTGTCGCCGTCGCGCACGGCCGACAGCTCGGGCAATGCCGCCTGATACAGATAGACCTGGAAGAACCAGTCGTAATTGCTGCCCGTGATTTTGTTGACGATGGCCATGAATTCCGTCGTGCTGCCATAGCGCGGCTGGAACTGGCCCGGCTGCGGCTGTTCCGTGCCGTAGACGAGCAGGCGCACAGCGCGGAAGAAGGCGTCGTCGCCGATCAGGCCGCGCAAGGTGTGCAGCACCAGCGCTCCTTTCACATACAGGTCGCCACCCGGCCCGCCCTTTTTCAGGTCGTAGACTTCTTCCTCGCTTTTCGGCTTGCCCGACACCATGGGCGCCTTGTTGATGATGCCGGCGCGCATTTGCTGCAATGAAGCAAAATACTCTTGCTCGCCCCGCAGATATTGCATGTACAGCGGTTGCATATACGTGCCGAAGCCTTCGTGCAGCCACATATCGTCCCAGTTGCTGTTGGTCAGCTGGTTGCCGAACCATTCATGGGCAAATTCATGCTGCAGCAATTCATCGTAGCCATAGCTGGTCTTGGCGAATTTGTTGCCATAGGCATTGATGGTCTGGTGTTCCATGCCCTTGTGCGGGGTTTCGGCGATACCGACTTTTTCATCGCCAAACGGGTAGGGGCCGATGACGCTTTCAAAAAAGTTGAGCATGGGCGGCAATTCCGCGAACAGGGCGCCAGCCTTGGCCTCGCTTTCCGGCAGATACCAGAATTGCAGGGGGATGCGGTTGCCGTAGCGGCTCACATACTCGCTCTGCATGCTGCGGTAGGGCGCCACGTTGAGGGCGATGCCATAGGTGCTCGGATGCTTGGCGCGCCAGTGCCAGGTACGCCAGCCGTCGGCCTCGTCCATGCCGAGCGCGATGCCGTTGCCGGCGGCCACCAGCGGCGCCGGCACGATGATGTGCTGGTCGATCAGCCGGGCCTTGCCCATCGGATGGTCGATGCAGGGCCAGAACAGGTCGCAGCCTTCGCCTTGCACGGCGCTGGCGATCCATGGCGCGCCATCGGCCGTGCTCGACCACACCATGCCGCCATCCCACGGCGCTTTCACTGCGACGTGCGGCACGCCGTGGTAGACGACGCGGATGGTGGTGCGCGCGCCTGCCGCGAGGGTGGCCGGCAAGGTCATGCTCAGGCGCCCGTCCGGATTGGCATAGTCTTGCGGCCGCAGCGCCTTGCCGTCGATTTCGATGGTGTCGACGGGCAGGTTGCGGTCCAGGTCCAGCGCGAAACGCGAGATCGGCTGCGTGGCCAGGAAGGTCAGGCGCGCATCGCCGGCAATGCTGCGGCTGGCAGGGTCGATGCGCAGGGTCAGGTCGGCGTGTTCGAACACCACCGCCAATTGTTCCGGCGTGCGTTCGGCGCCTGAATTGAGGGTGTAGGCGGTGGGCGCGCGCGTGGCGCAGGCGCTGAGCAGCAAGCAGGAGAGCAGCAGGGGAATGTGTTTCATGGCGAGCGCGCAAGTGAACGGAACACTGATTGTAGTGTGAAGTGACAACGTTGTCGTTTGGAAATTTCAAGGGGCCGATGGGGCAAGCGTGGCCCCGGTTGAGAAATGTCATGGGCTTCAAACGACGCTGACGTAATCTTGCTGAGCGGCCTTGAAGTGCCGCTAGGAAAGGAAGCGCCATGGACAGCGAACAGCCGGAAGTCGTGGAATGCAGGGGGATGGTGGCGCCGCCATTGCCTTCCCTGCCGCAATTGATCGCAGCGCTGCCGCCAAAAGGCGCATGCTGGTACTGCGACAAGCCGCTCGATGCCGTGCGCCGTTTCTGTTGCAAGAGTTGTTGCGTGGCGTATGCGGAGGAGGCGCAGTACAACAGCTGAGCGCTAGCGGCGCCGCAGCAGCGCCGCCAGGGCGCCTTCGAAATCGAACTCGTGCGCGGCGGCTGCTACTTCCTGGTAGACGTTGACGCCCAGGCTGGCCGCGAGCAGGCTGGCCGAGTTTTCCAGGATATCGATGGCCGCGCCGTCGCCTTCGCGCAGGTGGCTGGCCAGGCGCGCCAGCAGCAGCTGGATGGCGGGTGCGGCCGGGTCGGGCGCCACGTCCTGCGCCGCCGTATGGGCCGCTTCCGGCGTGCCCAGCATGCTGCTGACCGCGCCGAGCAATTGATCCTGCGCCAGTTCCAGCTGCAGCATCTGCTTGGCCAGGTCGGGCGCCTGCGCACGCAGTGCCGATTCCAGGGTTTCCGCCAGGCTGTGCACGTGGCGCGCGCCGATCATGCCGGCGGCGCCTTTCAGGGTATGCGCCTTCAGGCGCGCGGAAGCGTAGTTGCCCGTGTCGAATTCGGCGCGGATCTGGCACGGCGTGGTGCCGTGGTCGTGCAGGAAGCGGCGCAGGATTTTCAGGTACAGGATGCGGTCGCCCATGATGCGGCCCAGTCCGTTCTCGACGTCGAGGATACGGACCATGTCGGATGCCGCAACGGCGGCATCATCATCACAAGTGGCGTGTGGTTTCAGCATGCTGTACAGAGCGCCCCAAAACTTCTCAATTGCCGTAAAGCAGGAACAGCTATTCTACATCCAGTCATCTTCGACGCCGCGCCCGCTTGGCATGGCTAGCGCGTCGTGAATGACCAGCTGTGCGTGACGTCCGCGCCATTGACTTTGCCGATGAAACTCACGTCATAGCTGGTGTTCGCGTTCAAGGTCGCCAGCGGGATGATGGATGCGGCCGAGACCGGCGTATGCACATCGTTGCCGCTGGTGAGCAGGCGCACCGCCAAGTCCGTGGCGGCACCGCGCTGGCGCACGCTGAACGACGTCACGCTGACGGGCGTGCCGTAGTTGGCATGCACGCTGATCGGGTAGCCGACCACGTCCTGGTTCGGCACGGGATCGGGCGATTCGTTATCGCTGGAAAAACTGACGGCCACCTTCTGCTGTCCGCTGAAAGGATAGGTGACGATCTGTCCCGCCGCCAGCCCGGGGCCATAGTTGCGGTTGCCGGCCATGTCGGTGGTGAAATACGCATAGCCGGCGCCGCTGACGGCCGCGCCCGCGCCACCTTCCTTGAACAGCGGCTCGAAAATGACGAAGCGGTGATAGATGGCCGTGACCAGCTCTTCGGCCAGGTAAAAGCCGGATGTGTTGCCCGCGCCGGCGATGACTTCGCCCTGCAGCGAGGTGACGACGTAGCCGGCCTTGGCCAGGCGGTCGCCCAGCTTGACGCCTGTAAAGCCGGGCTTGCCCTGCACCTGCTCGTGCGCCACCGTACTGTTGAGATTGAGATAGCTGGAATGGCCCAGGGCCGCGCTGTCGATCAGGCTATTGCGCACCATCGGCGACAGGCCGATCTGGCTGCGCCGGTAGTTGAACCAGTTAAAGCCATCGGTGGCAATATTGTTGCTGAGGACGGGAGCGCCCGGCTCCTGTGTCAGCTGTCCGGCCGGGGTCGAGGTGCTCAGCGACGTATTGCTGCCGCTATCGCCGCCGCCGCAGGCGCTCAGCAGTGCTGCACTCAGCAGGGCGGGTATCCAGTATTTCCAACGCAGTGACGAGGCAATCAAGTTGGCTCCTGTATAGGTAGGCGGACAGCGGTGGGGCCAGCGTGCTGTCCTGTAAAACGATTCTAAGGTATTTTGATACCGCGTAGCGCATCCATGAAAAGATATGTCGCGCTTGTGCGCGGACGGTGCCGCAGCGGCGCAGGGTAGAATGAGCGTAGCGCAGCGTTTGCCGCTGCATTGCCTTATTTCCGCTACTTTGATTGTCCATACATTTGAATACATTGCCCAAGTCGCGCCTGCAGCGCGCCAAATACGCCTTGCCCAGCATGGTGACTTTGCTTTCGATAGCATGCGGTTTTGCCAGCATCGTCATTTCCGTCGATAACGCCGCCGTGGGCGACGCGGATGCCTACCGCCTGGCGGCGGCACTGCTGGTGCTGGCCGGCGTGTTCGATGCGCTCGACGGCTATGTCGCGCGCCTGACGAACACCAGTTCGCAATTCGGCGTGCAGCTCGATTCCATCGCCGACGTGATGAATTTCGGCTGCGCCCCGGCCGTCCTGCTGTACTGCTACGGCTTCGTGCAGATGGGCGTGCACGATCCGCTGCTGCTGCGCTTTGGCGGCATGGCCAGCTTCTTCTTTGTCGCGTGCGGCGCCATGCGCCTGGCGCGCTTCAATGTGAACGTGGGGCGTACGGACCCCCTGTATTTCGTCGGCATGCCGATCACGGCCGGGGCCGCCTGCGTGGCGGCCGTCGTGGTGGCCTGGCCGGCGCCCATCGATTCCATGCTGCACAGCTATCTGCTGATGCTGCTGCTCGTGGGCGTGGGCAGCCTGATGGTGTCGACCTTGCGTTTCCCCAGCTCCAAGCAAAAGAAAAGCCTGGCCGCGCTGCTGGTGCTCATCGTGGCCATCGCCCTGCTCGTGTGGCTGAAGACCAGCTTCTTCGCGCTGTTCTTCGCCGTCTACATCGGCGCCACCCTGCTGCTCAACCTGGCGTGGTACCTGGGCTGGCGCGGCATTGCTTTACCTCAGGTTTTCAACGACCCTGACGAGATCGATTAATCTCAAGCCACCTCGTGCCCGCGTGCGGCGCGCAGGATGGCGAACCAGTCGCTGCGGCTGAGCGTAAATTGTGTGCCTTCCACGGCCACGCCCACGGCTTCGATGCGTCCCGTGCCCGTCAGCGGCAGGGGGCGGCAAGGCAGTTGCATGATCCAGGCAAACACGACGCTGGCAAACGGACGCTGCAGCTGGTCGGCGATCTGCTTGATCACATTGCGCAAGTTCTCCACATTCGCATCGCCGCCCTGGAACAGCCGGCCGCCCGCCAGCGGCGACCAGATCATCGGCGCCACTTTCAGATCCTGCAAGCCGTCGAAGGTTTCGTCGAACAGGGGCGCCACGTGCAGCGGCGAAAATTCCACCTGGTTCGTCACCAGCGGGAAGCGCCGGTGCAAGCACTCGAACTGGTGACGGCTGAAGTTCGACACGCCAAAGTGCAGCACCTTGCCCGCCGCTTTCAATTGCGTGAAGGCGCCGGCGATCTCGTCGAAATCCATCAGCGGGTCGGGACGGTGGATGAGCAGCAAGTCCAGGCGGTCCGTGTGCAGCTGGCGCAAGGTGTGTTCCACGGAGCTGGTGATGTGCGCCGCGCTCGTGTCGTAATGCTGGATGGCATGGCCGGGACGGTGCGGCGACAGCAGTTTGATGCCGCATTTGCTGACCAGTTCCATCTTGTCGCGCAAGCCCGGCTGCAGGGCCAGCGCTTCGCCAAATAGCCCTTCGGCGCTGTAATCGCCATAGATGTCGGCATGGTCGAAACTCGACACGCCCAGCGCCAGGCATTGTTCGATGAAAGCGAGGCGCTGCTGCGCCGACATATTCCACTCGCCGATGCGCCACATGCCGGCAACGATACGCGACAGTTCGGGACCGTTGCTGCTTAAACGGCTGCGCGGCGCTTGCAGGCTGGCGGGGAACACATGGCTCATGGGCTGGCTTTCTGATGGTGGAGATGAAGGTGACGCCACGATTATAGCCAGCTACGCTACAGCATGCTGTGGAGAAATCGGCGGCGGGACAGACGAAAAAAATGCCCGCAGCATCTGCGGGCATTTTTTATGGGGAACGCTAAAGACTTATTTCATCCACAGGCGCATCGAATCCCAGGCGCGGCCGAAGATCGTTGCCTGGTTGATGGTTTCCAGCGCCACGACAGGCAGTTCCAGCAGGACCTTGTCGTCGACCATCATTTTCAGCTTGCCGACCGGGGCGTTTTCAGCCAATGGCGCGACCAGCGGGTCCTTGCGTTCCAGCACAGGTTTCATCTTGGCAGCCGTGCCTTTTGGTACGGTGACGAGCACATCGCGGGCGAAACCGATTTTCACGGTGCCTTTCGAGCCTTTCCACACTTCCGGCGTAGCCACGGCCTGGCCCTTCGAGTACAGCTTGACCGTATCGAAGTTCTGGAAGCCCCAGTTCAGCAGCTTCTGGCTTTCCTGCGTGCGGGCCTGGTCCGACGAAGTGCCCAGCACCACGGAGATCAAACGGCGCTCGCCGGTGCCGCCTGGACGGCGGGCCGACGCGATCATGCAGTAGCCGGCAGCTTCCGTGTGGCCCGTTTTCATGCCATCGACGGTTGGGTCCAGCCACAGCAGGCGGTTGCGGTTAGGCTGGGTGATCTTGTTGTAAGTAAAGCTCTTGATGGAATCGATTTTGTAGAATTCCGGGTAGTCGGCGATCACGCGCTTGGCCAGCACGGACAAGTCTTGCGCCGTGGAATAGTTATCGGGGCTAGGCAAACCATGCGGATTGGCAAAACGCGTATTTTTCAGACCCATGCGCTGGGCTTCACGGTTCATCAGCACGACGAACGTGCCTTCATCGCCGGCAACGGCTTCCGCCAGCGCCACGGCGGCGTCGTTACCCGATTGAATCATCAGGCCGTGCAGCAAGTCGTCGATTGAGACGGGGGTCGCCGGGTCGATGAACATCTTCGAGCTGCTCGAATCGACTTTCCATGCGCGCACGGACACGTTGACTTTCTGGTCCAGCGCCAGTTTCTTTTCGCGGATGGCGGCAAACGTCAGGTAAGCCGTCATGATCTTGGTCAACGAAGCCGGCTCGATGCGCGCGTCCGGATCTTGCGAAGCAATGATCTGGCCACTGGTGGCGTCAAGCAACAGCCAGGACTTGGCGGCGATGGTCGGGGCTGGAACGCTCTGGGCGTAGGCGGCGGAAAAGAAAAATACACTGGAGGCCAGTGCCGCTAAAAGTTTTTTCATGGAGGCTGGTCTGCGAGAAAAAGATGAAGGCTGAGGGCCATGCTGTTGCTGCTTGCATGGCCGCGTGGAAAAAACGGATCAATTATAGCCGTGGAGGCGCTAGTAAGCCCACACTTCAATGATCATCTGCTGCAATTGCGGGTTTGTCACCATGCCACAGGGCAATCACGAGGTTCTTGATGTGATTGAGCTTGCGGTGGAAAAAGTGGTCGGCGCCGGGGATCACGATCACGGGTATGTCTTGTGGACGGGCCCAGTCGAAGACGGCGGACAGGGGGATCGTGTCGTCCAGTTCGCCGTGGATCAAGATGGTGTCGGCGGGAATGTCGGCCATGGCCCACTTGCCGGCCGCGCTGCCGATCAGCGCCAGGCGCTCGACGGGCGTGCCTGCGGCGGCCAGGCGTTCCTGCAGTTTCGATTGCACGAAGGTGCCGAACGAGAAACCGGAGAGTGCGACGGGCAAGCCCGGGTACAGGCCGCGCATGTGTTCATACAGCAACTGCATGTCGTCCGTTTCGCCCACGCCATGGTCGTGCACGCCTTCGGACGCACCGACGCCGCGGAAGTTGATGCGCGCCACCACGTAACCGAGCGCGACAAACGCGCGCGCCAGGGTTTGCGTGACCTTGTTATCCATCGTGCCGCCGTACAGCGGGTGCGGATGGGCAACGAGGGCGATGCCGCGCGGAGTGTCTGCCGGGAAATCGAGCAAGCCTTCCATGCTGCCTGCATGGCCGGCGAGGGTAAATTTTTCCGAGTTTCTGTTCATGATGCTCATACTGGTGGCGTAGGCTTAATTTGAAGTTAAAACGTTGAAATTAAATATGCGGCTCAGATTTTCAGGCGTTCGACGATTTTGCCGCCTACCAGGTGCGTATCGATGATTTCATCGATATCGCTGGTGTCGACATAGGTGTACCAGGTCGCTTCCGGGTAGATGACCAGCAGCGGGCCTTCTTCGCAGCGGTCCATGCAGCCGGCCTGGTTGATGCGGATCTTGCCCGCGCCATTCATGTCGAGTTCCTTGATGCGGCGCTTGCAATGCTTTTGCGCCGCTTCCGCGCCATGGTCGCCGCAGCTGTTGCGGCCGTCTTCACGTTTATTCATGCAGAAAAAAACGTGGCGTTCAAAATACGGTGCGTCGCTCATACTATGCTCCTGCGGAATCATCAATGCGTCATGATAACGCTTATGGAGGGTCTTCGCGACGCTGGCGCTGCACATCTTCCTGCCGGTTCAGGCGGTGCGAGGGCAGGCACAGGAACCACAGGGCCATGAAGGGCCACAGCAAGGCCAAAAATTGCGCCGCGCCATTGAAGTTGAGGAACTTGCCTTGGAACCAGCCTTGCAAGGTTGACATGAAATACGGGTTGATCGGCGTCGTATTCACCATCACCAGGCTTAGCAGCAAGGTGGCGGCCGCGATGCGGCGCTGCGCCACGTGCGGCGCGAACGCCAGGCCGCCCAGCATGATCAGGCCGATCAAAAAGCCGCCCTGGGCGCCCGGCGTGATCCAGACGAAGGCATTTTCCGGTGAGAACAGCAGCGCGCTGGCCATTGAGCGCACGATCAAGGCGGCGGCGATCAGGGCCAGCATCAAGATGGTGCGCGGCGCGGCGCGGCGCAGCAGGCACAGCAAGGTAAGCACGGCGCCCGTCATGCCGCAAGCCGTGATGATGGTTTCTGAAAGCCAATATTGCTCAACCGTCAATACGACGTCGGGACGCAGATACGCGGCCAGGTCGATGTCGATGCCCGCCAGCTGCGACAGCCAATCCGACAGGATGGGCAGCAGCTGGCCCAGGCCGAACAAATAGCCTTGCGGATAGATTTGCGCCAGCGGCCACAGGGCCACGAGCACCAGGCCCTGGCTGGCGTGCTGGGCAAACCAGCGCTGGCGCAAGCGGAACAAATGACTTTGGTCGAGCAGCTTGCGCGCCGTCAGGGCGCCGATGATGGAACCGATGCAGCAGCCGGCCGCATTTGTATAAAAGTCCAGGTTCGACGAGACACGGCTGGGCAAATAGGTTTGCACGGCTTCCATGCTGCCCGAAATCAACATGCCGCACAGGCTGGCGACGATGACGGCAAAGAAACCGGTGATCCTCGGAAACAGCGAATACACGATCAGCGCGCCCAGCGGGATGTAGCCGACGACGTTGATGCCCACGTCAAAGCCCGTCCAGTAGCGGGGCATGCGCGTGTTTTCCAGGAAAGTCAGTGGCGACAAACCATTGCTGTGCCAGCCCGTGAACGGGAACCAGCTCGCGTACACGATCAGGAAGACGTAGGCGAGCAGGGTCGCGCGCGATACGGGCGAGGAACGGACCGGCGGCAGCGGCGCCGCCGGGCTGGCTGGGGATGCGGGGTCGGTCATTCTTTCGTGATATTCAGCGTGCCCAGCCAGGTGAGCAGGTCGGCGGCGATGGCGTCCGATGCCGCCGCCAGCGCTTGCGCGCCACCTTGCGCATCGGCGCTGCCGGCTGGGCCGCTGCGGCTGAAGGTTTTCTGGTCGATCAGGCGGTGGCCGCGAAACAGCGAGGCGCGCAGCGACACATGGCCGCTGCTCTGCGTCTGCGTATCGAAGTTTTGCGAAAAATCATCGACGTCGATGCGCAGCAGGGGCATGCCGGCGGCCGCGTCCGTGGTCGACAGCACTTTCACGCCGCTTTGCGCCACGCGGGTTTTCAGGCGCTGGCTCAGCAGTTGCAACGGCGGCGTGTTCCAGCGGTTGTAGGCGTACGGACGCGATTGCTGAGCATCGGCGTACAGCAAGCGGTAATACATGCGCTGGCTGTCGAGCCAGGACGGGCCGTTGGCGTCGGCGATCACCAGCACGGGCACGGCCGGCGCGGCCGGCTGCGCGGCTACCAGCGGTGCGGCCGGGCCGAAATCATAGAAAGTGGGGACGGGGCCGCGGCTGGCGCAGCCGCCCAGCAGGAATGCGGCGGCCAGGATGAGTGCGCTGAGATTGCGTGGGATAGGCATGCGGTGTTCTCCTTATTTGCCCGGTGCCGAAAAACCGGGCTCGCCCGGGCCGGGCGGGATGTCTGGGGCGCCGAACAAGATGCTCTGCGGCTGTTCATTGAGCGTGCTCATGGTGGTTTTCAGGGCGCGCATCGAGGAACGCGCTTCGCCGCTCAGCTCGATGACTTGCGGCAAGACTTCCAGCGACACGCCATTGGCCACCGTTTCCACCGAGCTGCCGACCCGGTCGACCGTGCCATTTACCTTGTCGAGCACGCCGCCCGGCGCCTGGATGTCGTTGCCCAGTTTTTTCCACGTGGCCGTCAGGTCCGACACATTCTTGCTGGCCGTACTGACAGCCGTCAGGGTTTGGCGCGTCTGTTCCGTCAGTTGCGGCAATTGCGTCAGGGTCGGCTCGAGCTGCTGCGGAATGGCGCCAAAGGCCTTGGCTGCCTTGCTCACTTCCGTGAAAGCGCCCAGCATGGCGGCCTGATTGTCGGGGCTGAGCAGATTATTGACCTTGTTGGTGATCTGCTCGGCCTGGTCGAGGATGCGCTTGCCCCGTTTTTCCAGCTGGTCGAGCAAGCCGGCGCGCAGGGGAATCAGCGACGGCTTGTCCTTGCTGGTGCCCAGCAACTTGGAACCGACGTGCTCATCGTCGAGCTGGATGTAGGCGATGCCTGTCACGCCCTGGTAGCCGAGGGTGGCAAACGTCGTGTTGGTGACGGGGGTGTCGGGCGCCACGCTGATATGCACGAGGATTTGCCCCGCCTTTTGCGTGTCGAAGTCGATGGCGTCGACCTTGCCCACTTCCAGGCCCCGGTAGCGCACGGTCGCCTGCGGGTTCAGGCCTGGTACGGACAGGGTGGTGGCGAGCAGGTAAGGCACCCGTTCCACGCGGTCGCGGTTGAACCAGACGCCGAACAGGATGGCGGCCACCAGCAAGGTCAGTGTAAAAAATCCCGTCATCAGGGCATGTGATCTGTTTTCCATTACTTCTCCGCTTTCGTGTCTGTGCCGGCGTCGTCGCCTGGCTGCGCCGCCGTGCCCGCCGCCGCCTGTTTCTCATCGAGGACGGCCAGCGCGCGCTTGCCGCGGTCGCCGAGGAAAAATTGCTTGATGAACGGGTGGTCGACTTCGATCACCTCGCGCGTGGGGCCGATGGCGATCACGTGTTTTTCCGCCAGCACGGCGATGCGCGTCGACAGGGCGAACAAGGTGTCGAGGTCATGCGTGACCATCACCACCGTCAAGCCCAGCTCGCGGTGCAGCGACTGGATCAGGGCGACAAAACTTTCCGACAAGTCCGGATCCAGGCCCGCCGTCGGTTCATCGAGGAACAGCAGCTTCGGTTCCAGCGCCAAGGCGCGGGCCAGGGCCACGCGCTTGATCATGCCGCCCGACAAGTCCGACGGCATCTTGAGCGCATGCTCCGGGCCCAGGCCCACCATATTCATCTTCAATAATACCGCGTCGTGCACCAGCGCTTCGGGCAGCACGCGCAATTCGCGCATGGGCTGGGCCACATTGTCGAACACGGTCAGTGCCGAATACAGTGCGCCTTGCTGGAACAGCATGCCCCAGTGGTTGCGCAACTGTTGCAGCTGGTCTGAACTTGCCTTGTTGATATCTTCGCCAAAGACTTTGACGCAGCCGCGCGCCGGATGTTCCAGGCCCAGCATCTGGCGCAGCAGCACCGTCTTGCCCGTGCCGGAACCGCCCACGATGGAAAGGATCTCGCCCCGTTCGATTTCCAGGTTCAAGTCCTGGTGCACGACGGTGCGGCCGAACTTGGTCCACAGATTGGTGATGTCCACCACGGGCGCGCTGCCGTGCAGGTTGAACTGGCCTTCCTTGCCGGTGCCGCACGCGATATTGGTGTCGTCCGCCATCAGTAGCCCACTCCATTGAAGACGATGGCGAACACGGCATCGGCCAGGATCACGACGGTGATGGCCGTAACGACGGCGGTGGTGGTGCCGCGCCCCAGGCTTTCCGTATTGGCCTTGATGCGCAGGCCGAAGTGGCACGAGACCAGCGCGATCAGCATGCCGAAAATCACGCCCTTGCCCAGGCCGATCATGTAGTTGGCCAGCGGCACGGCGTCGGGCAGCTTCTGGATGAAGTAGCGCGCCGACAGATTCAATTCCACCTTGGCCGCCACCATGCCGCCGATCAGCGCGGCCGTATCCGTCCAGATGACGAGCAGGGGCATGGAAATGGCCAGGGCCAGCACTTTCGGCATGATCAGGCGGAAACCGTGCGAAATGCCCATCACCAGCATGGCATCGAGCTCTTCCGTGACGCGCATGACGCCCAGCTGGGCCGTGATGGACGAACCGGAGCGCCCGGCCACGAGAATGGCCGCCAATAACGGCCCCAGTTCGCGGATGACGCTCATGCCCAGCAGGTTGACCAGGTAGATGTCGCCGCCAAACGCGCGCAGCTGCTGCGCGGACAGGTAGGACAGCACGACGCCGATCAGAAAGCCGACGAGAGCCGTGATGCCCAGCGCCTGGAAGCCCGCATGGAAGATATTGGCGGAAATTTCACGCCATGGCCCGCGCATCGGATGGCGCGCGAAACGGCCGATATCCTGCGTCACCTGGCCGACCAAGGCAATAAAGCCCTTCAAATGTTCGAAAAACAGCAGGATGGCCATGCCCAGCTTCATCACGGGCGTGAGGCGGTTGGCGCGCGAGGGCGGCGTCGTCAACGGCCCCGTTTCTTCGATGCGCCGAAAAAACTCTTCCTGCGACGGCGCCAGGGTCAGCTGCGCGGGGCGCTGCTTGCCCCAGGCATTCCAGAACAGCTGGGCGCCGATATGGTCCATGCTGTCGATGGCCGACAGGTCCCATTGCGCCTTGGCATCGCCCTGCAAGGGCTTGAGCTGGGCGTCGATGGCCTTGATGGCATTGTCATGCGCCAGCGCGTGCACCTGCCAGGTGCCGCTGGCAGTGACAAGGGCTCCCTGTTGGGAGCTGGTCTGGGAGAGGGTCAGTTTCGGCGATTGTACAGTCGGCATCGTGCCAGTTTAAGGGAGAATGGCGCAGACCGCCACCGCTGTTCAATCACCGGCCCCTCAGGATGCCAGGTGGCGCGCCTGCCGCTGCGGCAGGGCGACGTCCGGGCGCACCTTGGCGCCGCCAGTACTCACTTCGGCTGGCTTGGCATGTGCGGCCGCTTGCGCGCCGCCCGCATAGTCGCTGGCCACGAGGGCGTTGGCCTCCACCGCGCTCATGCCGCGCGTCTGCAGCCATTGCGCCACCAGCTTGGCCAGGCGTTCCATGGCGATGCGGTGGGTGGCGTCCGTATGGGCATACAGCCAGTTCGAAAAATCCATGAAGTTTTCAAATGGCGCATCGCCGAGCATCCATTGCACCGTATTGGCGAAGCGGCCCGAGTTGGCGACCAGGTCCCAGTAGCGGGCAAAGCGCACGAGGCGCTGCATGCTCATGAAATCGAGCTGCTTGTTCGCCAGGATGGTGTACGGCGGGTGCGGGTCGAACACCATGCCATAGTTTTCCGTATGGCGAATGATGGGCGTGCCGCGCAGCCGTTTTAATATACCGAACTGGATTTCATGCGGTTTCAAGGCCACCAGCTTGTTGAAGCCGGCCGCGAAGCTCGCTTCATCCTCGCCCGGCAAGCCGGCGATCAGGTCCACGTGCAGGTGGGCGTTCGATTCCTCGCACAGCCAGCGGATGTTGTCGGCCGCTTTTTGATTGTCCTGCTTGCGGCTGACCAGCGATTGCACGTCCGGATTGAAACTCTGGATGCCGATCTCGAACTGCAGCGCGCCGGGCGGGAATTTGCTGATGCCTTCTTTCAAGGCGTCGGGCAAGTGGTCGGGCACCAGCTCGAAGTGGGCGTAGATCGGGTCGTCCGGATTCGCCTCGATCTTGTCGAGAAAGAACTGCATGATCTTCAAACTGGTCTTGATGTTCAGATTGAAGGTGCGGTCGACGAACTTGAACAGGCGCGCACCGCGCGCATGCAATGACTCCATCTCGGCCAGGAAGTTCTCCAGCGCAAAGGGCCAGGCCGTCTTGTCCAGCGCCGACAGGCAGAATTCGCACTTGAACGGACAGCCGCGCGACGCTTCCACGTAAATCGTGCGGTGGCGGATATCGTCGTCTGTATACAAGGAGTAGGGCAGTTGCAGTTCCGCCAGCGGCGCTTGCACGCCCGCATGGATCTTCATCAGCGGCTTCGGTCCGTTGAGGATCTCGCCGCACAGCTTGGGGAAGGTGACATCGCCCCAGCCCGTGATCAGGTAGTCGGCCAGCTTGACGATTTCCTGCTCGCCCGCCTCATGCGACACTTCCGGCCCGCCCAGCACGATGATGACCTCGGGCGCCACGCGCTTGAGCATGGCCACCAGTTTTGTCGTTTCCTCGACGTTCCAGATATACACGCCAAAACCGATGATGCGGGGTTTGTTGATGAGGATGCGCTCGACCAGTTCCGTGGTTTTCGTGCCGATGACGAATTCCTGCAGCCGCGTCTGCGCTTGCAGCGGCCCCATATTGGCCAGCAGATAGCGCAATCCCAGCGAGGCGTGGGTGTAGCGGGCGTTCAGGGTGGAGAGCAGGATGGTCATGGGAGGCGATGAAAACGGCGAAACCGCTATTTTACGCTGTCGCATCAGCTGTGCGCTGCGGCAACAAATGCCATGTTACCATTTGTCAATAATTACTAACTTGTCAATGCTGCGGCAGGCTAAAAGGGATACAAGGTGCTGGCGAAAAAAGTACGCAATAAAAAAGTCCTGTTCGGGACGCTTGCCGGCGTGGCCGTGGTAGCCGCCGCACTGGTCGGCTATCGGGTGTTTGGCTGGGGCGCGATGGGGCCGGTCAACGGCCTGAAGCTCGATTTATCCCGGCCCGACGCGCTGGTCCGCACGAAAAGCCTGTCGGCCTTGCCGCGCGACTTGCTGACGGTGCCGCTGGCGCGCGATGTGTTGCGCGAGGATTTCCTGTTCTATTACGAGCAAAGCGAAGACCGGCTGGGGCTCAAGGGCAGCTTGCGCCGCATCGCTTACGAGCATGAGCTGGGCTGGGGCGACCAGTTGCTGCGCATGGTGCTGGACCAGCCGGCGGAAGTGGCCTTGTGGCGCGACGCCGACGGCTCGCTCAAGCATTTCGCCATTGCCGTGTCGCGCAGCCAGCTCACGCGTTTGCTGGAAGAAGCGGGCAAGATCGCCTTGAAGGATACGCAGATGCGCGTGGCCGGCAGCTTGCGCGTCGATGGCGGCCAGGTGCCCGTGTATGCGTTGAACTATGCCTACCAGCGCACCTTGCTGTTTGCCGCGCACGGCCAGCGCCTGGTCATCCTGTCCCATCCCGGCATGCTGTATGGCGGCAGCGACGGCAAGCATGGCGATGGCACGGCCGAGAAAACCGTAGTCAGCCTGCTGGCGTCGGAGCCGGCCAAGCAAAACGTCTTTCATGCGCAGTTCCATCTCGACGGCGCCGCGCCCGAGGGCCACAGCATCGCCGTCAAGGCGGACTTCCTGTCCTTCGGCTACCAGCCTTTCTTTGGCGCGTTAGAGGCGCTGCGCTTCGATTTTCAACAGGGCGCCTGGCAATCGAAGGTGCTGCTCAATGCCGATAAACTGAAAAACGGCGGCTATGACAGCAGCGCCTTGTGGCCGCAGCTGCCGCACAACCCGAGCGCCTGTTTCAGCGTGCCGGTCGACTGGACCGCGCTGCAGCCTGTGCTCAAGCGCCTGGGCAGCAAGACCTCCGCGCCCGTGGCGCCGCTGGCCGAACACTTGCAAGGCCCTGCCGCCGCGTGCTGGTACGGCACTTCCCGCCTGCATACACCGGTTTTTGTTGCCACCCGCAGTGCGCAGGCCGGTGATGACGCTGTCTATGGCAGCCTGTTCGAGGCGGCCATCGGCGGCAAGGACCCCGTGCGCAAAACGACAGGTAAAGATGGTGCCGTTCGTTGGGAGCGCAGCGTCGCCACAGCCTTGGGCCAGTCCACGCCTGCGCTGGCCGTGGCCGGCAATACCGTTGTCTTTTCCACCGACGGCAAGCTGGTGGACCAGGTGCTGGCCGTGCGCCGCAAGCAGGCGCCGGCCGCCAGCGACCTGCTGCCCGATGGCGCGCGCACGATCGGCCTGATCGCGCCGGCGTCGCTGGCCCGGCTGATCCAGCTGGAAGTCTTCGATACCCTGCCGGCGAATAATGAACCGGTCTTGCGCGCGGCCGCCAACGAACACCTGGTGCCGCGCCTGAACGCCTTGAAAAAATATCCGCCGCTACGCATGGTGCTCAAGCGGCAGCCAGCCAGCGGTACGTCCTGGGAAACGCTGGAATGGCAAGAGGCCGCGCGATGACGCTGTGGCATGGGCGGCATGGACGGCGTGCCGCCTTGCGCTGGCTGGCGGCTTGCGCCGCCACCGTGGCAATGCCCGCCTGGGCCCTGCGCGCGGCCGCCGAGCCGCAAGTGCTGCTGTCGCAGGCGCAAAGCCGCGCCTTCCAGGCCTGGATGCTGCGCATCGTCAACGCGCAGATCGAACGGGGGCCGTCGCCGCGCTGGACGCACCGCGATTGCGCCGGCCTGGTGCGCTTTGCCGTCAATGAAGCGCTCACCGTGCATGACGCGAAGTGGCTGCATGCGAACGGCATCGCCAGCGACCGGCGCCTGCCGCCCGAGCTGGAACTGGATGCGAAGCAGGCCGCCTTGCGCAACCGCTGGGTGCAGACAGGCGGCAATGTCGGCCACTTCGTCACGGCGCTGGCGCTGGTGCAGCACAACAGCCGTTTCATCGCCCGCGAAATCAGCCAGGCGCTGCCCGGCGACCTGCTGTTTTTCGACCAGGGCGACGAACAGCATCTGATGGTCTGGATGGGAGCGCGCATCGCCTACCACACCGGTACCGTCACCCCCGACGACAATGGTCTGCGGACCGTCGATATCAAAGAACTTACGAGCTGGAAGGACACGCGGTGGCAACCTGTGGTCAACAATCCCAATTTCGCCGGGGTGTTCCGGCTGGCCTTTTTATCATGAAGCCGATTTTTGTCATGAAGCTGCTATTCATGGGCTTTCTGGCGCTGCTCATGCTGGGCAGCGCCTCCGCGCAGCAGCGCGAGCCCAGCAATTACACGACCTTCAAGGGTGAACCGTTCTTCCTGCTGTCGGACGCCAGTTATGGCAGTCTTGATGAAGCGCGCGTGCGCCTCGAGGTGCCGGGCCGCGACATGGGACGCATGAACCTGGAAGCATATTCGGGCGCCGACATCGTCGTCTACCGCGTGCCCGAACCGATGGAGTTCCTGAAAAAGCAGCGCAATCTGCACCGCATCCAGGTCGAGGGCAATTACCAGGGCGAAGGCCTGGCCAACACCTTGAGTTTTCTGTGGGATAGCTGGTGGAAGCAGTCGCGCCTGGCCTGGCGCAAGCTGTTTTCCGGCGAAGCGCGCCTCGCGGTAACGAAGGAACAGCCGCAGCTGGCGACGAATGACGCGATCCGCCGGCGCACCGTATTCGCCAACCATCCGCAGTACAAGCCGATCAAGGGCATGGAACTGGTCGACAGCTTCCGCTATCCGATCTGGCAAGCCAAGGCCATCGCGCCGCCCAAAGGCGTCAAGCTCGATGGCTCCAGCAGCGACTTCATCGTCGCCGGCGCCGGCAACGTGATGATACCGCTGGGTAAACGCAAGCCGGGCCTGTACCTGGTCGAAGCGATCATTGGCGAACACCGCGCCACCACCCTGGTATTCGTGTCGGACACGGTGGCTGTGACCAAGGTGTCGTCCGGCCAGATGCTGGTATGGACGGCGCGGCGCGACAACAGCGCCGCCGTGGCTGGCGCCAGCGTGGCGTGGACCGACGGCACCGGCGTGCTGCAATCGGCCATCACGGGTGCCGATGGTGTCGCCTCGCTCGAGCGCGGCAGCCCGGAACACACGTATGTGCTGGGCCAGGACCGCGCCGGCGGCGTGTTCGTGTCCGAGAATTTTTACTATGACAGCGAAATCTACAACACCAAGATTTATGCCGTAACGGATCGGCCCCTGTACCGGCCCGGCGACGAGGTCAACGTCAAGTTTTTGGGCCGCGAGTTCACCTCGGCGCGCAACTCGCAGGCAGCAAGCGCGGCGCCGATCAGCTTGAGCGTGCTCAATCCGAACGGCACGCCGCTGCTGACGCAAACGCTGCAGCTGTCCGGCGATACGGGTGCCGACACGCGCTTCCGTCTGCCCACGGAAGCCACGGCCGGCGGCTATGAACTGCGCTTCAATTACAAGGATGGCGTGTATGGCGCGGCTTTCCGCGTGGCCGAATACGTCAAGCCGCATTTTGAAATCAATGTCCAGCCATCGAAGCCGGAATTCAAGACGGGCGAGGCGGTCAAGGGCAGCATCGCGCTGCGCTACCCCGATGGCAAACCCGTGAAAAACGCGAAGATGACCCTGTCCTTGCGTGGCCAGCAAAACACCATGGTCGAAGGCGAGCTGCGTTACAGTGGCCTGTTCCCCGTGGCCCTGAAGACCGAGGAAGTGACGAGCGACGGCAGCGGCAATGTGGACTTCAGCTTGCCGCCCGCCGCCGATCCCTCGCGCTACATCTTGACCGTGCTGGCGACTGATGGCGCGGCCTACCGCGTCAAGGCGACGCGCGAGCTGATGATAGAACGCTCGAGCAGCAGCTACCAGCTGAAGGCCACGCGCCAGTTTTCCGATCCTGGCCAAGCCGTGCATTTCGACTTGCTGGCCGATGGACAGGGCGCGGCCAAGCCCGTGCGCTGGGAGATGGTGCAGCTGGAAAAACAGAGCAAGACCGACGGCGCGTTCGATCCAAATGCCAAGGGTTGGGACGTGACGTTCCCCGCATCGGGCTCGTATCAGCTGGCGCTGCGCGACGAGCGCGGCAATCTGCTGGCCGCCGCCAGCCACTGGGTCGCCGGCGATGGAATCCAGACCACGCCGGGCAGCATCGAGATCGTGCTGGACCGCACCCGCTATCGTCCGGGCGACACGGCCGAGGCCTTGATCACGTTCTCCGACAAGGTCGACCAGGCGCTGTTGACGCTCGAGCGCGACAAGGTGGAACACCATGGCTTGATGGCCGGCGCCGCCAACTGGTACCAGGCGAAGCGCGTGGCGCCGCGGCAGTGGAGAGTGCGCATCCCGGTAAAAGAAGAGCATGGCCCGAACATGACGTTCTCGGTGGCGTACACGCGCAATGGCGACTTTGTCTTCGAGAACGCGGGCCTGCAAGTGATCGAGCCGCGCATCGCGCTGCAATTCAAGAGCGACAAGGAGGTCTACCAGCCGGGCGAGAAGGTCACGCTCGATGTGAAGGCCACCCTCGATGGCAAGCCTTTGAGCACCATGGTGGCGTTGGGCGTGGTCGATGAAATGATCTACGTGCTGCAGCCGGAAATCGCGCCAGATATCAGTGACTTCTTCTACCATCCGCGCCGCAACAACGTGCGCACGACGGCCAGCCTGTCCTTCATCAGCTACGACATGGCGCAGGGCCGCACGGCGGGTGCGCCGGCGCGCCACAATTACAACGAGCGTGGCGTCAAGGTGCTGGAGCGTCCGCGCCGCGACAATATCGATACGGCGTACTGGGCGCCATCGCTGAAGACCGACGCGAATGGCAATGCGCGCGTGAGTTTTACCATGCCCGACGCGCTGACCCGCTGGAGGATCACGGGCCGCGCGATGGATGAACAGGGGCGCGTCGGCCAGCGCACGGCCTATCTGCGTTCCGATAAAAACTTCTATGCCAAGTGGACGGCGCCCGACTGGATGCGCGCCGGCGATGCGCCGCGCGCTTCGGTGGCCGTGTTCAACCAGACGGGAAAGGAGCAGGCGCTCGACGTCGTTCTCTCAGGCGGGGCGCAGCCGAAGACGGAAAAGATGTCCGCCAAACCAGGTGTCAATTACGTCGAATTCCCGCTCGCCGCTGACGCTACCGGGCCGCTGCGCCTGGAGCTGAAACAGAATGGCAAACAGGTCGACGCGCTCGACACGGCCATGCAAACCTTGCCCGCTGCCTGGAGCAGCCCGCGCTCGCTGGTGCTGCCGCTCGATGGCGTCACCGCTGATATTCCACTCAAGCTGCCGGCGGACGCGCGCAATATCCGCGTTTCGTTCGCCCAGGGAGCGGCCAGCCAGTTCGCGCGCATTGCCGACGACCTGATCGACTATCCGTATGGCTGCGTCGAGCAGACGGCCAGCCGTTTGATTCCGCTGGCGCTGGCGACGCAAAGCCTGGGGCCGGACGCCGGTGCTGCAAGCGAACGCCTGCAAACGCTGCTCACGGCGCAGCGTTTGCGCCTGGTATCGATGGCCGGCCCGAACGCCGTCTTCGGCTGGTGGGGCAACGCCACGGCCGGCAATGCCTTGATGACGGCGTACGCCTATTACGCCGACTGGTACGCGGCGCGTGCGCTGCGCATCGAACTGCCGCCCGAGCACTGGAACAAACTGCTGGCCGTCTACAGCGAACATGGCTTGACGGATGCGATGGGCGACCGCGCGCTGGTGCTGTGGATGGCGCGTGAGATGGGCCTGCCCACGCAGACCCTGGCGGCCGGCCTGGTGGATGACAGCGCGATCGCCGTCCTGGGCGGCAAGCCGCGCCAGGCTGGCGACACGAGCAGCCTGTTGCTGGGCGGAGCTTCTGACCGTGAGGCGCAAGCGATGTCGTTGGGCCTGGTGGCGCTAGTCGCCGCCCAGAACGGCATCGCCCTGCCGCATTCGCTGCAGCTGCAGGTGGCCAGCTCGTGGCAGGTGCTGCGCGAGTCCAAAGCGCCGGTGGCGCAGGCTCTACTGATGCTGGCCGGCGAAGTGCCAGCTACCCAGGCCGAGGCGGTGCTGGCCGGCGTGCGCGCCGAAATGCCGACTCTGGACCGCGCGATGACCTTGATGTGGGTACAAAAGAAGCTGGGCGGCGTATCGTTCGGCAAGGGACCCGTCGTCGCGCTGGACGGCGCCTGGCAAAAACGCGACAGCCGCAGTGGCCAGGCGCTCTGGCACTGGAGCGACACCAAGAGTATTCCCGATAAATTGCGTCTCGCCGCACCGGCGCCGGCCGGCACGGTGGCCGTGCTGCAGTACGACAGCCATGCCGCCGAAGCGCAAACCTTGCCGGTCGCCGTCGAGCGTCGCATCCTGCGCATGAAGGCGGGCAAGGGCGGCTACACGACGGAGCTGGTCAAGCCGGGTGAAGCGCTCAGCACGGACGCGCTGTATCTTGATGAAATCACCTTGAAAGCAGCGCCGGGTGCGAAGCACCGTTTTGGCTTGCTGGAAGTGGCGCTGCCGCCCGGTGCCATGGTCGAATCGACTACCTGGGGCATGGTCATGGCGGGCGACAAGCCGGCCGCGCTGGAACGCGCGCGCCACACGGAGCGCCGCGACGGCTACGCCGTGCCGATCGAGCCGATGGAAGGTGACGTGACCGTGCGCCACTTGCTGCGCTTTGCGCAGAAGGGCAATTATGTGCTGCCGCCGGCGCGCTTTTACCGCATGTACCAGCCGGAGCAGAAAGCCTTCGAAGGCGGCGGCAAGACCACGCGCGCGCTGAAGGTCGAGTGATGGGCTTTGCACGTCCAGCCTTGATGCTTGCCACCTTGCTTGCCACCTTGCTGGCCGCGCCTGCATGGGCGGCCTCGCTGGATGTGGCCTGGTGGCGCGACGGCAAAATCGAAGTGCGGCAGCTGCGCCAGGGCGGTGCGGCGCCACCGCCGTTCGACGGTGCGCGGCAAGTGCCGCTGGCCAGCCTGTGGAAGTTGTTCGTGTATGTGTACGCGAGCGATAACAAGGTGGCGATGCCGGACTACCGCTGCGGCGGCCGTGACCCGGAAGAAGTGTATTGCTGCGATGCGGGCCAGAGCATCGGCCACGACGCGGCACTGGCGCAATCGTGCGGCCCGTTTTTCTCGCCCAGGCGTCTGATGATCACTGCCACGCCGTGGCGCAAATACTGGACCGGCCGCCTGGGTAGCGCGCCGGCAGGCGACTTTGCCTGGCTGTCCGATCCTGCGCAACTGGCGCCGGCGCGCACGGTGCGCCTGGACAGCTTGCTGCGCGCGCTCGACAGCATCCCGGCCGCCAGCCGCGTGGACGCCGAAGCGGCCTTGCTGCGCGTGGTGCTCGATGGGCGCGGCGCGGGTACGGCACGCTGGTTCGGCAGCCAGCTGCGCGTCAAAACGTATTCCTGGCACCAGCAGCGCCGGGCAGACGAACGTATCGGCGGTGCGGCCGGCTGGCTGGCCGATGGCACGCCGATCTGGTTTGGCGGCGCGGGCGGCAGCAGCAATGTGTTCGAGCAGTGGGCGCCCAGGCTGGCTGCCACTCTGCCGCCAATGGGTGCGGCAGACGACGGCGGTTGCGTGGTGGTCGATTATTTCAAGCGCTATCCGATCCGTGCCGTGCGCGGCGAACGTGGCGTGGCCGTACCTGGCCCGCTGAATGGCCGCTACCACGTGCGCTTTGAAAATGGCCAGAACCTGGCCTTGCGCAGCACCGGCGAGCTGATGCTGCTGCAAGAGAAGGGCGGCCGTCCGCAATTGCGCGGCCGCTTCGGCGTCAATGAATATGTGGCGCGCGTGCTCGATCGCGAAGCGAGTACTAGTGAGCCGGAAGCGGCCAAGGCGCTGGCGATTGCCGCGCGCACCTATCTGCAGCAGAACGCGGTGACGGTGGCGGGTTGCCAGCAGATCGCCGACAGCAGCGCGACCCAGCGTGTCAGTCCCAGCCCCGCCACGCCGGCGGCCCTGGCCATTGCGCGGTGGACCGACCAGCTGATCGTCGATGGCGTCACCGTGCGCTATCACAGTAACTTGCCGTCCGAGGGCACGATGGCGTGGAGCGAGGCGGTGCGCCAGGCCAAACAAGGCAAGCACTATGATGAATTGCTGGCGGCGGCTTATCCCGGCGGCGCGCTGAGTACCTTTGGTAACACGGGTGCGCGTTGCCGTCGCCTGGCGCAGAACGAGGATTGGCTGGCGCGATCCGTGCCGCGCTGGCAGCGTGTGCTGCTGCGCGAGGCCGGCTACGAGGCGCCGCCGCAAGCGCCGCTGGTCTGCGCCTTGCAGAGCGGCGCGCCATATTCGGAACAGTCGCGCAACCGCATCTTCATGCGGCCGCTGGCCACGCGCGAAGACCGCATCACCCTGGCCCATGAATACCTGCACCTTGGCCTGCGACGTCATCCGCGTGGCCAGGACGAAGAATATGTCGAGCGGCTGGCACGCCGGCTCGTCGACCTTAACCTGGAGGCCCTGTGAGATCCCCTGTCCGCTACTGGATTCCGTTATTGCTATTACCACTCTGGGCGCAGGCCCAGGTCACTATCGATGCACCGAAGAGCGGCTGGCGCAACTCGGCCGGCGCGCGCGAGGATTACACGCAAGCGGTCAATTACCCCGCCGCATCGGTCAACCTGCAGCCGGGCCAGGCTGAAACGGCGCAGATACGCGGGCGTATCGCGGGCGCCGTCAAGGGCAAGCCCGCCACCCTGGTGGTCAATGGCGTGGCGATGCCGATGGAAGTGGGCGAGGACGGCAGCTATGGCCGTCCCTATGGCTTCGGCAGCGGCTCGAACAGCGTGGAAGTGCGCTCGCCCGATGGTCGGAGCCGCGCGCGCACCCAGTTCGTCGACAGCTACCAGGGCAAGACCCAGGCGCGCTTGCGCATCGTGCTGTCGTGGGACAGCGCTGGCACCGACCTCGATCTGCATGTGGTCACGCCGGACGGTGGCCACGCCTGGTATGGCAATCGCGTATTAAAAGATGGCGGCGCGCTCGATGTGGACGTGACGACCGGCTATGGCCCGGAAATCTTTTCCAGCGCCGCGCCCCTGAAGGGCAACTATCACGCCTACGTCAATTACTACGGCAGCGGCGAGAACACCGCCATGCTGACTGTCGCGCGCATATCGGTCATTACCAACGAAGGCACGCCGCGTGAAAAGCTGCAGAGCTTCCAGGTGCCGATGCGGGCCGCCGGCGAGCTGACCCTGGTGAAGTCATTCGTGTTGCCATAAATGGCTCTTGCGGAGCCGCGGCACCTTGGCTATAATTCGCCCCCTCGCTGAACGACGCATGCAAATGCTGAGTAAAGTAGAGAAAAAGAAGGAGTTGACGGACGTAGCGAAATGCTTCATACTCTTCCTTCTTCGCAGCTGACAAACACAACGCTTTGTCGATAGCGCGAAAGCAGTAACCGAATACAGTTCTTTAACAATTAACAGTCGATAAGTGTGGGCATTTGATGT
>NZ_JBFPNG010000067.1:0-180153 GCF_040815535.1 Massilia sp. LMS1-1-1.1
TTATCTGGCCCGATTTTGTGAACTGGGACAAGGCCATCGACGAAGAGGCCAGCATTTCCGCCGTGGCCTATGCCATGGGCCTGCGCGCCAAGATCGACGAGGAAACGGGCTGGCACAAGACGCTGTCGAACGTCGTCGTCAACGGCCCGACCGGCATCAGCAAGGATGTCTTTTTCGACTTGCAAGACCCGGCCACCGATGCCGGCATGCTCAACGCCAAGGAAGTGACCACCCTGATTAACATGGGCGGCTATCGTTTCTGGGGTTCGCGCACCTGCGAGGCGCCGGGCGGCTTTTTCTACTTTGAAAGCTACACGCGCACGGCCCAGGTGCTGGCCGACACCATCGCCGAGGCGCATTTCGCCTTTGTCGACCTGCCCTTGCATCCGTCCCTGGTGCGCGACCTGCTGGAAAGCATTAACGCCAAGTTCCGCGACCTGAAATTGCAGGGCTACATCATCGACGGCCAGGCCTGGTATGACGAGCAGTACAACGACAAGACAGGGCTGAAAGACGGCAAGCTGGCCATCGACTACGACTACACGCCCGTGCCGCCGCTGGAAAACCTGCGCTTCCAGCAGCGCATTACCGACCGCTACCTGGCCGACTTCGCCTCGCGCATCGCCGCTTAACCGACCCCGTGCCCGCCGTGCGCGGGCGCAACTGACCACTGGAGAACACTATGGGCATGCCCCACAAACTCAAGCAATTCAACGTATTTCAAAACGGCGTGCTGTTCATGGGCATGGTGCCCGAAGTCACCCTGCCGAAACTCAGCCGCAAGATGGAAGAGTACCGCGCCGGCGGCATGAGCGGCCCGGTGTCCGTCGACTTCGGCAATGAGGCGCTGTCACTGGAATGGAGCGGTGGCGGCCTGATCGCCGAAGCCCTGAAACAATATGGTGCCCACTCGCACGGTGCCGTGATGCTGCGCTTTGCCGGCGCGTACCAGAACGACGAAGACGGCAACGTCGCTGCCGTCGAGGTTGTCGTGCGCGGCCGCTACAAGGAAATCGACATGGGAGGCGCCAAGATGGGCGACGACACCACGCACAAATACACCATGGCCTGCAGCTATTACAAACTGATGATCGACGGCGCCACGGTCATCGAACTGGACTTCATGAGCGGCATCGAGAACATCGGCGGCGTCGACACGAATGCCGCCATCCGCAAGGCCAGCGGTCTGTAACCCTTTTTACTTCACCACCCACACACAAGGACAACACCATGAACACCGAAAACAACAATCAAGCCGTCATCGAGCTGGACGAGCCAATCAAACGCGGCGACGGCTTCATCACGTCGCTGACCGTGCGCAAGCCCAAGGCGGGCGCCCTGCGCGGCATTTCCCTGATCGAGCTGGCCAACCTGAACGTGTCGGCCCTGCAGATCGTGCTGCCGCGCATCACCGAGCCGACCCTGACCGCGCACGACATCGCCAACATGGACCCGGCCGACTTGCTGGCCGTGGGCGCCGAGGTGGGCGGTTTTTTGGCGAGCAAAGCCGATCGCCTTTCGGTATCCCCGGCCAAGTAGAAGACGCCATGGCCGACATTGCCGGCGTCTTTCACTGGACGCCGGCAGCGATGGACGGCTTTACGATTGATGAACTGATGGCCTGGCGCGAACGCGCCCGGCAACGAAGCGGAGCGGAATAGATGGCTGGTCGGGATCTGAAATTACAGGTGGTATTTGCGGCACTGGACAAGATTACCGGCCCGCTGAAAAAAATCATGGGCGGCTCCAGCGACACGGCCAAGGCCTTGAAGGCCACCAGCGACCGCTTGCGCGACTTGAACGCCCAGCAGAGAAACCTCGGGAAATTCCGCGAACTGCATAGCGGTATTCGAACAACGGGGGTTGAGCTGAAAGAAGCTCAAAAAAAAGTAAAAGAGCTGGCCGCAAGCATAAAACAGACCGAGTCTCCTACACGCGCCATGACGCGTGATTTAAAGGCGGCGACGAAGGTCACGCAGGCCTTGACGCTGAAAGGCCGCGAACAAAGCCAGCAATTCCGCGTCCTGCGTACCAGCCTCAAGGAAGCCGGCATTGACACGCGCCAACTGGGCAAGGCCCAGGAATGGCTTAAGAACAGTATCCAGTTGACCAACGTTGAGCTGGCGTCGCAACAAAAGCGCCTGGCCGCCTCAAACGCCAAGCAGCAGCGCGTCACCAACGCCACCCAGCACGCCGACAAGCTGCGCAACAAGGCGGGCAATCTGGCCATGGCCGGCGCCGGCGCGACCGCCACGGGCGCCGTCATCGGCGCGCCCGTCGTCAAGGGCCTGAACGAGGCCAAGCACTATCAAACGGAAGTGGGCCGCGTCAACGCGCTGGGCCTGGGCGACAAGGTATCAGCCGAGGCCGTCGCCTTCGCGCGCAACATGAAGACCTATGGCACGAGCCAGCTCGACAACCTGCAGCTCATGCGCGACGGCATGAGCGCCTTTGCCGACGTGCACCACGCGGAAATGGTCGCCCCCACCCTGGCCAAGATGAAGTTTGCCAATCACGCCTTCTTTGGCGAGGCCGAAGGCGCCGATAACGAACGCAAGTTCATGGACATGCTCAAGGTCATCGAGCTGCGCGGCGGCCTGGAGAGCAAGGAAAAGTTTGAAGCCCAAGCCAATATCGTGCAGCAGGTCATCACCGCCACGGGCGGGCGCGTCGGCCCGAATGAATGGCTGAATATGATCAAGACGGGCGGCATCGCGGCCAAGGGTCTGAAAGACGATGCTTTTTACTACCAGATGGAACCGCTGGTGCAGGAAATGAGCGGCAACCGCGTCGGCACGTCCCTGATGAGCGCCTACCAGAACTTGTATCAGGGCCGCACCACCAAACGCTCAGCCAAGAAACTGGAAGAATTTGGCTTGATCGGCGACAAAAGCAAGGTCACGCATGATAAAGCGGGACAACTTTCCTTCCTCAATCCTGGCGCGCTGCTGGGTTCCGAGCTGTTCCGCGAAAACCAGTTCGAATGGATGGAAAAGGTGCTGTTGCCGCAATTGGCCAAGAAGGGCATCACGGAAAAAAAACAGGTGCTCGATGCCATCGGCAGCATCTTTTCGAACCGCACCGCGTCGAACCTGTATTCGCAGATGTATTTGCAGCGCGGGCAGATCCACAAGAACGAAAAGCTCAACCGTGGCGCCGCCGATATCGGTCGACTGGAAAAGCTGGGGCGCGACTCGGCCGCCGGCAAGGAACTGGAGGCGCAATCGAAGCTGGCCAATCTCAAGCTCACCATGGGCGAAAAAATCCTGCCGCTGTATGCGCAGGGGCTGGAAATGGCGATTTCCGCCGTGCAGCGCCTGAATGGTTTCATGGAACGCAACCCGACCGTGGCCAAGGTCATGATTACCGCCTTTGCCGTGCTGGCCGGCCTGCTGCTGGTGCTCGGCCCGCTGATGCTGGGCATTGCCGCCATGATCGGCCCGTATGCCATGCTGCACGTCATGTTCGCCAAGATGGGAGTGACGGGCGGCGTGCTCACGCCCATCCTGCGCGGCCTGGGCGGCGCCTTCATGTGGGCGGGCCGCGCCGTGCTGTGGCTGGGCCGCGCGCTGATGCTCAACCCGATTGGCATTGCCGTCACGGTCATCGCCGGCGCCGCCTTCCTGATTTACAAATACTGGGAGCCGATCAAGGGTTTCTTCACGGGCATCTGGTCGCACGTCAAGACGGCGTTTGCCGGCGGCATTGGCGGCGTCAGCGCCCTGATCGCCAACTGGACACCGCTCGCCCTGTTCTATCGCGCTTTCGCGGGCGTGCTGGGCTGGTTCGGTATCGCGCTGCCGGCCAAGCTCACCGACTTTGCCACCAACATTTGCCGCAGCATTGTCGCGGGACTGGCGCCGCTGGCCGGGTTCGTTGCTAATCTGTGGTCGCGGCTGCAAGCCACATTCAGCGGCGGCATGGCCAGCATCAGCGCCCTGATTATCAACTGGTCACCCGTCGGCGTGTTCTACCAGGCGTTCGCGGGCGTGTTGAGCTGGTTCGGCATCAAGCTGCCGGCCCAGTTCACGGAGTTCGGCGCCAACATCCTGCGCGGCCTGGTCAACGGCATCACCGGTTCCATGGGCGCAGTCAAGGACGCCATCAGCAATGCCGGTTCCAGCACCATTGCCTGGTTCAAGGAAAAGCTGGGCATCCACAGCCCCAGCCGCGTGTTTGCCCAGCTCGGCGACTACACCATGCAGGGCCTGGCCGTGGGCCTGGATCGCAGCGAGGGCGCGCCGATTGCCAAGGTATCGGGCTTGGCGCAACGCCTGACGCAACTGGGCGCCGGCATCGCCATCGGCACGGCCACGGCGTTACCCGCCAGCGCCTTCGACACGCGCGCACCGCTGTCCCAGGGCGGGTTCGGCGCCGGATTGAGCATTCAGGGCGACAAGATCGAAATCACGATCCAGGCACAAGCCGGTTCCGATCCCCAGGCCATCGCCCGCGCCGTGTACGCGGCCATGGAACAGCGCGACCGCGAAAAGGCGGCACGCATCCGCTCGTCCCTGCGCGACCACGATTAAGAAAGAAACACACCATGATGATGATTTTAGGAATGTTCGTGTTCAGCCTGCCCACCTTGGCCTATCACGAGCTGCAGCGGCAAACGGAATGGAAGCACGCCAGCACGGCCCGCGTGGGCCTGCGCGACGCGCACCAGTACGTGGGGCCGGGCGACGACACGATTACCCTGTCGGGCTGGGTGGCGCCGGAACTGACCGGCTCCTTGTATTCGCTCGATGCGCTGCGCATGATGGCTGACACCGGTAAATCGTGGATTCTGATCCAGGGCACAGGCCGCATTCTCGGCTCGTACCGCATCACCAGCATGACGGAAGGGCGCACCATCCTGGACGGCAGCGGCGGCGCACGCCGCGTCGAGTTCAGCATTGCGCTCAAGCGCGACGACGACGGCGTGCTGGCCATGGTCGGCCTGGGCGACATCGGCGACCTGAAAAACATGCTCAGCATCGACGGCATAACCAGCAGCATTGCGGGCGCGGCCAAGAATGCCGTCGGCAGCGTAGTGGGCAATGTGGTCGGCGGCATCACGTCAAAATACGGCGGCGTCGTCAGCGAAATGAAAGACAAGATCGGCGGCAGCATCAGCGGCGCCATCGGCAGCGCGGCGGACAGGTTCAAATGAGCGAGCATATCCCCGCCTTCAAGGTCAGCATCGAGGACAAGGATTTGACGGCCATCGTTTCACCGCGGCTGATCAATCTGACGTTGACCCTGTGCCGTGGCGACGAGAGCGACCAGCTCGACATTTCCCTGGACGACAGCGACGGCAAGCTGGCCATGCCGCCGCGCGGCGCGCAGATCGCCCTGGCGCTGGGCTGGCAGGCGTCCGGCCTGGTGGATATGGGCAAGTTCACCGTGGACGAAGTGGAGCACAGCGGCGCGCCCGATACCATTACCCTGCGCGCCAGGTCGGCCAACCTGATCGACACGTTTAAACAGCAGCAGGAACACAGCTTTCACAAGACCACCCTGGGCGCCATCATCGAGGCCATCGCCTTTCGCAACGAGCTGGCGTCGGGCGTGTCTGCGCGCCTGCGCGACACGGCCGTCGAGCACATTGACCAGACCCACGAAAGCGATGCGGCCTTCCTGCGCCGGCTGGGCAGGAAATACGATGCGGTGGCCACCGTCAAGAACGACACGCTGCTGTTCATCCCCATCAACCAGAGCCGCACCGCCAGCGGCAAGGCGCTGCCCGTTATCCCCATCACGCGCGCCCTGGGCGACGGCCACCGCTACCACAGCGCCGAAAGCGACGCCTACACGGGCGTGCGCGCCTTTTGGCACGACGAGCGCTACGCGCGCCGCCGCAGCGTCGTGGCCGGCGTACCCGGCAACAGCAAGCGCCTGCGCACCACCTTCGCCAACGAAACCGACGCACGCGCGGCGGCCGTCGCCGAATGGCAGCGCATTTTGCGCGGGCTGGCCACCTTTGAAATGAGCCTGGCCTTGGGCAACCCGGCCGTATTTCCGCAGTCGCCCGTGACCGTACAAGGTTTCAAGCCCGAGATCGACGCCACCGAATGGCTATCGGTCAAGGTCACGCACAGCCTGGGCGGCAACGGCTTTACCACACGCGTGGAGTTCGAAACGAAAACGGAGGCGGTCGAGGCCGAGCGCGAGGAAGAGAAAGACCCGGACGAAGGCGTCACGGGTGTGGTGGCCAAGTGGAAGGATGTGGCAGCGAAGAAGAAAAAAGCGGGGCAGGAGCAGGCCGGGGCCACGGGCACGCTCAAGACTCTGGAGCATCTTTACAAGAGCAAGCAGGCCGCGAAGCGGGCGGCCCTGCATGCTTGGAAGCATATTGAAGAAGTGCGAGACATCATCCGAGAGAATAGCGAGGAACCAAGGGCAATTACGTAAAAAATCCGCAATATCGAGAAAACATAAAAAAGGTGCACCATTTATTTACATGAGATAGTGCTAGGCAGAAATAACACTATCTCTGTGGCCAATAGAAACATCGAGAGGGCTTATTTATTGCAAACCAAATGTTTTACTTCCTCTTATTCAAGCCACGTTTGAAGGAAGCCACGCAACGTTGTCAACGCCTCCTTGTGCTCGGGAAAATTTTCAGGGTCTATCGAGTCGCACCTAATCTTTGCCACATCGATGCCAATGAAATCATCGATTGCCGATTTATTGAATATGTTGTGCGATGTGGAAACACGATCACCTGACGTGTGGCTTCTGCCGCAGATCATCAGACGCGTGGACATCGTTGCAAAACCCTCGTCCGTCCTAATCACCTTCATCACCCAATCACGTGCTTCATTAAGCGACTCCGAGTAATCCCTCCATCTGTAGAGCAGAGATAAAAGATCTGGCTCTTTGATCAATGTGTCGCCATCCTCTGCGCGGATTTTCATAAACTGCAACCATTCGCTCTTCATCTCCTTAACGGTGCTGATATCGAGCACCGGATCAATGACAGCACCCTGCCTTTGATCAGAAGTGTCATTCAGATGAATTAAGATCGCAGCGACGGACAGTGCCTTGGTCTTCTTAAACGCATTGAGTACCAGAACACCTCGCTGGAATTCCGATATCTGCGCAATGAAACAGCTCGTCGCTCTCCAGGCCGAATACCAAAATGCATCGAAGGGGCCGAGATCACTTCGACCTGCGAGCTTCTGCGCAATCCCGAACATCGCGGGTAGTATGACACTAGCATTATCAATTGGGAGACGATAGTAGAACTCGTCGAGCCTTGAGACGAGCGAATGTAGAAGGCCATCGGCCTCGATGGAAGTGATTGCCGCAGCTAGACTCGCCTCAGTAACCGTTGCTTCAAGAAATTCGGAGAAGCGGCGCTCCGACAATTCGGCGACAGCCGTTTGGAGTTCGAAATAGCGCGGGAAGTAACGCCCAGTACAAGCCCGTTTTTCAGCAAGCCACGCATTACGAAAGCCGATACCATAGCGCTTCCCCTCATATGCCCATGCAAGAGCGGGAAAAAGGTCCTTAAGCACATCTTTGGCGATATCCCTGCGTTCAACTGACGCGAATTCAAGAAACTGCTCTGCCGCCACCTTGGTTTCCTGTTCAGCTACGGAGCCTGGGGTGTGATACTCGTGGAGAACCAGCTCTCGTTCTCTAAATAACGCTTGGTGGAGGTCGGGTTCGAAGACCCGGAGGGTCTCCAAAAGGAGGAAATCGACTATGTTAATCTCAAACACGTCGCCGTCTACATGCAACGGCAGATGCACGGAAATAGACGAAATCAGTCGGCGCACGTCACGCACGTTACGCAACAGGGGCTGGATGCAACCGATGAAGGCGTTGCCCCAGCGCTTCTCTGAAAACCCATTCGCCTCAATCGCGTAGCCTCCAACCAGCGCAGAGAGCTCCTCCGCGAAAATCCGATGCACAATCGACACAGGGACTGCTGGTAGGTCGAAGTTAGTCTGCACTATTTTCTCAAGAAAGGCTCTTCCGTGACCATGAGCTACCGGATCAAGTGCACGCTCTATAATGCTGGGCTGATACATGAGCACAAAAACGATGTTGGGTAAGTTCGTGTTCGCTTTTACCTGCCTGAGGAGCATCCTGATTTGTTCAGGCTCAAGCCGATCGATATCGTCGATAAATACAACAAGCGGTCGGTCGAGTTCGCGGAGGCGACCTTCCAGCCCCTCTCTCACTTTATCGAGCGGCTCTCCGCTGCGGTCATGCCCGAAATGTGAAAGCACACGTCCCCCTAAGGACGCAGCGACCGAAAGCACGGCAAGAAAAGCCGCCACCTTTGCCACAGTCGGAAGATCGAAACCTATGGCCGAGGCGACCGCGAGTACCGACACGTTCGTCAATACCGTCAGGATTTTGTCACTCGATCCCCCTGCCTCTTTAAGTGGCGCGCTAGCTCCTGTGAGTATGCGGCCATATCGCCGTAAGGCCTCAGCGCGGTCGAGCTCTGCTTTTGAATGTTCTCCACCCAGACGATCCGCTAACTGGCCAAAGAGGGCGCGAGCGATCGCGTCGCCATCGCCCCACTGCCAAGGATTGAAGTCAACCCAGTCCGCTCCGTCAGTCCTCGCGGCTAGTCTCTCGGTGATTAAGTTCTTAAGAGAAGACTTTCCGAAGCCCCAGCCACCGCGAATTGCGAATACTCTTCCTTCGCGCAGGCTGAGTTCCGAGAGCACACTGGCTATGCGCCCTGCGAAATCCGCCCGCCTCATGCGATCTTCTGACGCTTTCCGGATCGGCGCCTCCGCTCCAATCCCAACGTCCTGTCGTTCCGTCCTCGTAGCATCCGATTGCCCCCCCACAACGCGGGCAAGCCACGCCGAAAAACGGGCCACCTGCTGCCTCACCACGCAGTGACTCTCATGTAGTCAACGGTGTTCCGAAACAGGCGGCGCTGTGGAGTCGGGACAGGATGTAACGCCTTATGCATCTGTATAGTTACACTTAAATACCTCCTGCCAACTCTTTCTCCGCGAACACTCCCAATGTTTTTTCGACACATAACTATGTTCCTAATGGCACTCAATCAAGTTAACTTAGGTGAGCCTCAATCCAGCTGGCCGCAGTATCACGGGCAGAGGAGCACTCACACTTAATGCCTGGCGCTGTTTCGATGACAATGCCAACCGTATAGGCTTTCCCGTCGTAAAAGCATGTATTTTTAAGTGACCAAGATAGTAGATCAATCTTGGTGGTACATTTGTAGATTGGCCAGCCATATACAAACGCACACACGATGACGTGCATTAAACTCCAAGTTAGAGCGTGCCCAAAACGCGAGTATTTATCACCCATCAGCCCAGCACGTCGTTCATTTTTTTTTGCGGCCAGCTTTAATAGTCTGAGGAACCACAATATCGCCAGTGACCTGTTGCGCAATATTGCCTTGGAAGATAATTTTCTGCTTTCTCTTAGCTACCGGTTGCGCAAGCTTCAGACCATCTAACATACCAAAGACCCCTGCTTTTCCGCGGTCATCAAGTTTCCGATATGCGGCCAATACAATCTTTTCTTCGGTCGTAATGGGAACCGATGCCGCCTCTCCCGTGAGGATGTAGTGCACATCCATCCCAAGCGCATGAAGACCATTTAAAAAAAAGGCATCAGGTGCCGTCTCGCCAGACTCATACTTTATTAGTGTTCTTGACGACATATCAAAAAGCACTGCTAAAGAGCGCTGTGTATGCCCAGTTTTCAAACGCTCTTCCGCCAATCGGCCGCCGAACAGGAATAAATATTCACTTTTTTCATTTGACATATGCATTATTCTTCACGTATATTTACGCCATTACCATGTGACGTATACAAATCATACCTTATGACAACTATTGCTCCAGTGACGCGGCAGCCAAAGAGTCCACTTTCGCAGCCCATCCCTATTCGCTTGCTCCCTCCTGAGATTGAGCGCGTTAAAAAGTTTGCACAACAAGAGTCCCGCTCACGAGCGTCTTTCATGCGTTTGATGCTACTGCGTGGCCTAAATTCTTATGAGGCCGAACTCGTCCAATTGTCCGTTGTTCATCACGCTTAACTGCAGAGGAGCAGGCCCATGTACCCCGATGCAAAACGTATCCGCAGCCACCGCGTCATGCTGCGCCTCGACGACTATGAGCACCAGCTTGTTTCCTCGATCGCCAATTACCAGGGCGAAGAGCTTGCGGTGCTGGTGCGCCAGATCGTGATGCGTGAAGCCTTGGCCGTGATCGCCTTGGATGACGCCACTATCGACAGCGTACAGCGTCGCAGCGTTTAAACCGAGTCACTTTTGAGCAACTCTAAAGTTACAGAAAATGCCAGACCATCAAATTAACCTCAACGACGAAGAGCGCGCGGTGCTGGAACTCGTGCGTCGACGCCAGGGGCTGGCGAGTATCGATCAGGCGGCTGAATGGCTCGTCAAGTCGCGCTTACGCAAGCAGTCAAAAAACATGACAGGTCGCGGTCGCGCCCTGTACCAAGTGGAAAGAAAGCTGAAATGAGAGTCATCGGCCTGCCCTGCCCGCATTGCGAATACACCGTCCGCGCCGTCAAAAGCCGCACGATGTCCGCCATGTTCAAGGAAATCACCTACATGTGCCAGAACCCTGACTGCGGGCACTCCTTCGTGGCAGGCCTGGAAGTGCTACGCACCCTCTCGCTGTCCGCCATGCCCAAGCCGGATATCCGCATCCCGATGTCCCAGCATGCGCGCGCGGCAGCCACCAGCCAGCTGGCCCTGGACCTGACTGCGGGCTGCTGATGACTATCCCGATCCTCGCGCCGCCGTAAACCGGCCGCCGTAACTCCCCTCTTTTGCTGTGCCCTGCAGCGCTCCCTTTTGAGCGTGCGGGATTCGTTCAACCAAAAATAAGGAAACCGATGGAAACCACGCTGCACGCCACCAGTCATGCCGACCAATCCATGGCATCAAGCACGATCCGCCCGACCTTGCAAAATTGTATTGTCTCCGTGGCGCCAACGTGTTTTCTGCTGCAAGCCGGCGCGGACATCGGCATCGCGGCGCTGACCGCCCACATCCATGAGATTGCCAAGACTTATCACGCCTACGGCGCAGCCAATCTGACCTTCATCGTCAGCGATGCGCAGGCACTGGAGCGTGACGGCTTTTTCGCGCCAGCCAAGCAACGCGCCCTAGTCGGCAAGCTGCCCATCGAGGTGAACTACATTTTCGCCACTGAAGCGGGTTCCCGGCACTGCTGCGGCGCATCGCACACGCTCCCGTACTGGGCAGAACACTTTCTCAAGGCAGGGGCGCGCTGATGCTGCGCCTGGCCAAAACCTGCGGCATCTGGCTGCTGTCGGTCTTGATCCTCATCACCCCCAGCGTGCTGCGGGCCGTCGGCGCCATCAAGGACTGAACTATGCCGGCGTCCCTTATCGACAACCACCTGTCCTTCCAGCCTGCCGCCGAAATTCTGGCCGCGCGCGACAAGGACATGCCGACGCCACCAGGCGCCGGGCATGCGCTGGCCGCCATCGCCGAAGCCAAGGCCCAGCTACGCAGCATCAAGCCGCGCAACCTGGCGCCCTTCATGGCGCAGGCGTGGGGATTGTCGCCGCGCGGCGCGCGCCGTTCCGTGCTGATCGCCGCTGGCATGGACGCCGACCGCTGGGAATCGCCCATCCATTCATTTACCGAGGAAGAGCGCATTGAGTTGCGCGCCGCTACCTCTGCCGCTATCCGTGTGTACGAAAGACTGTTGAATGCCATCTAAAGAAATTCTCAAGCCAGCCCAACGCCACGAGGCGTTTTTGCGATCCCCGTACTTCGCGCCCGAGCTGGCCCGTATCCCGTTCAAGTGGCGCAACCGCGTCATCACGGCGGCCATGGCCAAGATGGCCTGGTCGTCCTGGTACAAGGTCTATGAATCCATCGCCACCAGCTTTGTGCGCGAGTTCGCCGAACAGTACGTGCCGGCCGGCGTCGACCTGTCGCAAAGCGACGCCGACATCGTGGCCACCGCCGAACGCGCGGCGGCCGGCGTGACCAAAATGCTGTGGATGGCAGTATCTGACACGCACGCCCTGCAGATCATGGAAGACGAATGCGCCTCGTATGGCATCGAGCTGCCCGAGTTCGACGCGCTGGCCGACACCATCGCCCGACTGGTCGATGCCCGCTGGTGGCGCCGCCAGTTACGCAAGCGCGTAGGCCGCGCCTTTGAGGCCGGCAATATCCGCCTGGGCTACGTGAACTATCGCGGCGAACCCTACGCCAGCACGGAGGCTGTTCTAGCACGTCTGGCGCAAAACCGTCGCAACGCGGCAGCACTGGCCGCCACCCTGGTGCAGAACGAAAACGGCCAGCAATTCAGCATTGCCGAACTGGCCGAGAAGACGACCGCCAACAAGGCCATCCGGCGTGGCGAACTGATGCTGCGCATCAACGGCTTTGAGCAGATCGCCCGCGAGTGCGGCGACCAGGGAATTTTTATCACCTGGACGTGCCCATCGCGCTTTCACGCCGTGCAGCACAGCGGCAAGCCAAACCCAAAATACGACAACTCGACGCCACGCGAGGCCAACGCCTACCTTGGCAAGATGACAGCCCTGTGCCGCTCCGCACTGGCGCGCCGTGGCATCGGTCTGTACGGCTTTCGCATCGCCGAACCGCATCACGATAGCTGTCCGCATTGGCATCTGCTGCTGTTCGTGCGTCCCACCGCGAAATACAAGACGGCCCACCTGCGCGACGTGGCGGGCCGCGCCATTCGCATCATGAAGCGCTACGCCTGGCGCGTAGACCGTGGCGAACCGGGCGCCTTTAAACGCCGCCTGGACGTGAAACGCATCGACTGGGCCAAGGGCAGCGCCGCCGGCTACATCGCCAAGTACGTGGCCAAGAACATCGACGGCGTGGCCGAGCACAAGACGAAAGAAGGCTATGTCGTCACGGCCGACACCGAAGGCGATGTCGAGCTGACGCCATCGGCGCGCGTCGAGGCATGGGCCGCACGCTGGGGCATCCGTCAATTCCAGCAATGGGGCGGAGCACCCGTCACGGTCTACCGCGAACTACGTCGCATTGAGGAAAACATGCTCAACGAAGCCCCGCCCGCCATGCGTCGCGCCTGGGATGCTGCGCAAAAGATCGAAGGCGAAAAGCGTGCCTGTTGGGCCGAATACCTGCGCGCCCAGGGCGGTGCCCTGGTGCCGCGCAAGGAATTGGTCGTCACGCTGGCCAAGGACGAAAAGACCGTCATCGGCCGTTACGGCGAAACGCTGCGCACCACGCCATACGGCGTGCGCTGCAGCGACCTCATTGGGGTGGTCTTCAAGTCCGTGCGCCATACGTGGACGCCCGTACAGGCCACAGGCGCTCGCGCGGTGGCTGTTGGGGTTGCCGTTCCTCGGACTCGTGTAAATAACTGTACGCACCCTGACCGCCCTGCCCCGGCCACGCCGCCAGCGGCGCCCATACCGAACCTATCGGACGAGGCAAAAACAGCACTGATTGCCGCCTGGGCGGCCGTCAACGCCTGCCCATATCCCCGGCTGATCGTCACAGACAACCCACCCCATGAAGGAAATGGCACATGAGCACCTTTGCCGTGATTGTTCGCACGCAAACCGAACGCTTTGAATGCGCCGCGATTGCCGCTTCCAGCGGCGACGCGATCCAGGCCGCCATCGACCACTTCGGCGTGTGCGGAGTTACCGCCAAACTGAAAGGAGCACCGCAATGCTGAACACCTCGACCAATTCGCCGCGGCAAATCGCCTTGGGCGACCGCGTGACATTCGATACCGACGAAGGCTACCAGGCCGGCACCGTCAACGACTTGCGCCGCGACGTGGGCAATGGCGAGCTGCACGCCTGGGTGGAGCTGGACCACCAGTGGCCGGGCATGTTCCGGGCGGTGCCGCTGGGCGCCATCGAAGCGGTCAAGAAGGCTGTCGCTCCTGTCGGGTGCCCAGCATGACAGCGGAACGCTCATTACCTGCCGTGGCGGCCTTGTTCGTGCGCGCCAATTCGATCTACAAAACCATGCCGGCGGTCGATGCCTGGGATGCGGAGCGCGACGCCCGCGCCTGGCCGGGTGGCGTGCCGGTAGTGGCCCATCCACCGTGCCGCTCCTGGGGTACGCTGCGCCACCTGGCCAAGCCGCGCCCGGACGAAAAGGACCTCGCGGTGTGGGCCGTCGCCCAGGTGCGCAAGTTCGGCGGCGTGCTCGAGCACCCGAAGCGCTCGACCCTATGGCCACACTGCGGCTTGCCAGCGATCGGCGAGCGGGACAAATTTGGCGGCTGGACGTTGCCAATTTTCCAAAGCTCGTTTGGCCACCGCGCCGAAAAGGCTACCTTGCTGTACATCGTCGGCTGTGCGCCTGATCAAATACCGGTCATGCCCATCGTCCTGGGCGACGCCTCACATGTAATCGCCGCGGCTGGCCGCAACCGCGCCGGCGAGCGGCGCCGGAAAGGCGATCCTGGTTGGCGCCCGGAATGCGGCAAGGCAGAACGCGAGCACACGCCGCCCGAGCTGGCGCATTGGCTGGTGGCCCTGGCTCAACGCTGCGCGGTGCAAGCATGAGGAAATCCATATGAGCACGTTCCTGTCCATGGACGAAATCTGCGCCCTGACCGGCCGCAAGATGAAAACGAAGCAAATTGAGGCGCTGCGGAAGATGGGCCTCCCCTTTTGGGTCAATGCCATCGGGCGGCCGGTTGTTGCGGTCGCTGCAGTTGAGGGGCGCAAGGAAGCGCCACGGGAAAAAACATGGGTAATGCCAAGGATCAATAAAAATGGGCCGACGAAACACACGTAATTTGAACATGCCGCCTTGCATGCACCCGCGCACCCAGCGCAGCGGCAAGGTGTACTACTACATGTACACGAAGGACAAGCCGCGCAAGGAAATTCCACTTGGACCAGACTTCATCCTCGCACTTAGGAGGTATGCCGAGCTGAACATCGTGATGGAGCCAACAGCCGGCGCGACGTTTTCCGACGTGCAAAAACGCTACCTAGTCGAGGCCGTGCCAAAGCTGGCCGTCAGCTCAGCCCGCATGTATCGATCAGACATCAAGCATCTGCTGGCCGCCTTTCACGAGGCGCCGCTGGACCAAATTAAGCCGATGCACATTCGTCAGTTTCTTGATGACCATGCAGACAAGCCGACCACGGCGAACCGCTGTAAGCGCGTGTTTTCCACCATGTGGAATCACGCCCGGGGCTGGGGCTATACGGATCTACCAAACCCATGCGAGGGCATCCAAGGCCATTCTTTGGCAAAGCGAACCGTATACATCACCGACGAGGTGTTTGCTGCGGTACGCAAACACGCAAGTGCGCCTCTACTAGATGCGATGGACTTGGCCTACCTGACCGGCCAGCGTCCTGCCGATGCATTGCGCATGACAGTGCGAGACATCGTTGATGGCTACCTGATCATCACGCAGCAAAAGACCAAGCAGCCGTTGCGCATCACGATCACAGGCGAGCTGGCCAAGCTAATGGAACGCATCAGGGCGCGCAAGGCGACGCACAAGGTTTTGACAGGTGCCCTACTGACCAATATGTATGGCAAGCGCCTAACGGCGCCGGCACTGCGCACCCAGTTCGACGCGGCAAAAAAGCAGGCGGCAGTGCACTTCCCCGAACTGGCGCAGGACATCATGAAATTTTGGTTTTACGACCTGCGCGCGAAGGCGGCCGACGATACTTCGGATGACCGAGGCGACCAAGCCGCCAGCGATCTTTTGGGGCACGACAGCGTGAAAACGACCCAGCGGCACTATCTGCGACGAGGGAAGATTGTGGCCCCGACGAAATAGCTCTATGCCCCGTGTATGGTAACGAATCATGGGATTTATTTAAGAACTATCCTACAAGCAGGGTACCGAGACTAAGACAACTTAAAGGTAGACTTCTAATCATCGGCATAAATCTTAGTACCCCACACCAAATAGTCTAATAGATTAAAAATTTCGCATCAACGCATTTTTGGTGACGAAGTACCTTGAATAAGCATTTGGAAGATATAGCAAAGGCCAAATCCAATTCCCACGGAACACAAACCATACACTAACAACGTCCCAACAAATTCGGGCACATAGCTGTAAGAGTAATAAGCAATAAGCAACGCACTAAAACCGGAGCAATAAAATACACCAGTAGCCATAGTTGCAAAGAAATTTAACAAGGAATTATGCTTATGATTTAAACCTGAAATTAATGCAATGGTGAATGCTGCAATGAATACCCACACGAGATATTGCAGAGAAAATAAAAGTAATTTTGGCGAAGACATCGTTTCAATTGGTTTTTGCGCCCAAGGCTTAATTGTTCCATCGTCTGTTAATCCAAACTTCAAGAACACTGCCAGAACACCAACGGCAAGTAGACAAAAACCTATACGAATAGACTCGCGGGACACTGGTGATAATGACCAATACCAACCAAAAAATTTTTTCAAAATTAGTTTCATTTTCGTTATTTTAAATATCCAAGTAATACCATAAATGCAATATAGTTTAGGGCTATACAAATGCGTGCCATCAAGGCTATGCTCCCGGAGAGTCAATACTTATCAAAGCTTGCAACGCAACTCACCGCAATCAGTCTGCGACGACTTAAGAGAATAGCAAATTACTTGGTGGAAATAGTCACACATTGTCACGCCGCAATTGATGGTACTGGCATCTTCTATGCTGAGTTTTCGGTGTTTAAATCAGTGGAGGGTAGCTTTTGGATCAATGCCACTTTGTGCATTCAATCAGATTTTGTGGAGCGGTTTGGCTTTGTGGAGCGGCGAAAACAGTTTTTCGGCCGTTTTTTCACTGGAGCGGGTGAAGGGAATCGAACCCTCGTCGTAAGCTTGGGAAGCTTCTGCTCTACCATTGAGCTACACCCGCGAAGCCTGCATTTTACGCGGGATGGCGAGTACTTGGCAAATTTGTAGAATGCTGCCCATGGCTGCTATATTCCCTCCAGGACTCGGATCAGTGGCAAACATAGATGCCATTTTCAACGATCAGGTCTTCGGACTTCCGGTAGTTGGCCAGCATTCTGTTGGCTCAGCCTGAGCAGCTCGAGACCTGGCTTGGCCCGCTTCTTCAGCTCTACAACAGCCATTATTTTTCTTGCATGATTTATACCCTCAGTCCTGGCATAGCTTCAACGCATCCTGCCAATGCGGCAGTCCGCAGAAGGTCTTCTTCAACCGTTCCGAGGACAGCATCGAATTGGCAGGTCGCCGTGCGGGAACCGGGTAGGCTTGCGCGGGTATCGGTTTGAGACGCGGCCTCTTGGCAACTGAGGCATGCGCCATGATCGCTTCAGTGAAACCAAACCAACTGGTTTGTCCTTGTGCCGTCAGATGATATAAGCCAGAGTGTTTTTCCCACCACACTTGGCGGTTCGCGGCAGCGACACTTTGCGCCACGATATGCGCGGTGGTGTCGGCGATGGTGCGGCTCCAGGTCGGTGCACCGAACTGGTCGGAAACGATACTGAGCTCGTCGCGCTCCTGCGCCAGACGGAGCATGGTCAGCAGAAAGTTCTTTCCATGCGTGCTGTAGACCCAGCTGGTGCGCAGGATCAAGTGCGGGATGCCGGTTGCTTGGATCGCCTGTTCGCCGGCAAGCTTGCTGCTGCCATACACATTGACAGGGCAAGTCGGATCGGTTTCGACGTAGGGGCCATTTTTCGACCCATCAAAGACATAATCGGTGCTGTAATGAATCATTGCAGCACCTACTTTCCTGGCTTCTTCAGCCATGATACCCGGCGCCTCGCCATTGATGCGCATGGCCAACTCTGGCTCGCTCTCCGCCTTGTCGACGGCGGTGTAGGCGGCCGGGTTGACGATCAGTGTCGGCTTGACGCGGCGGATCACGTTGCGTACCTGGTTCAAATCGGCCAGATCCATCTGGCTGCGGTCGAGTGCGATGACTTCTCCCAAGCCTTGCAGGCTGCGTTCCAGTTCGTAGCCAACCTGGCCGGTTTTTCCTGTAATTAAGATACGGCTCATATTTGTTCCTGTGAATGCGACACGGCTGCCTTGCCGTGCTCAGGCGAAGACGTCGGCATTGGCCAGCAATGTCGCGGCTTTGTCCTTGCCCGACAAGAGCGGTTCGCCGTCCAACGGCCAGTCGATGCCGATTGCCGGATCATTCCACAGGATACTACGCTCAAATTCCGGCGCCCAGTAATCGGTGGTTTTGTACAGAAATTCAGCGTTGTCACTGGTTACCAGGAACCCGTGGGCGAAGCCTTCGGGAATCCATAGCTGACGTTTGTTGGCAGCCGACAGCACGACGCCAGCCCAACGACCAAAGGTTGGCGAGTTTTTACGCAGGTCGACGGTGACGTCGAACACTGCGCCGGCGGTGACGCGCACCAGTTTGCCTTGTGGCTGCTGGATCTGATAATGCAGGCCGCGCAACACCCCCTTGGCCGACTTGGAGTGATTGTCTTGCACGAAAGAGCGCGTAATGCCGGTCAGTTCGGCAAAGCGCTTCTGGTTAAAGCTTTCATAGAAAAAGCCGCGGTCGTCACCGAACACGGTCGGCTCGAGTATCAATACATCAGGTATGGCTGTGGTTTGGATTTGCATGGTATATCGGTATCGAATGAACTAGGTGGAACGCGCTGCGCGTCTCAGAATATCTTGTCGTCGAGCAAACGCAGCAGGTATTGGCCATACGCGTTTTTCTTCAACGGCCGGGCTAGCTGCTCCAGTTTGGCGCCATCGATATATCCTTTGCGGTAGGCGATTTCCTCGGGGCAGGCAACTTTCAAGCCTTGGCGGTTTTCAATGGTGGCGATGAATTGGCCCGCTTCGAGCAGGGATTCATGCGTGCCCGTATCGAGCCAGGCCATGCCGCGCCCCATCAGCTCGACGTTCAACTGCCCGCGCTCCAGATAGGTGCGGTTGACATCCGTGATTTCCAGTTCGCCACGTGCTGACGGGGCGATGCCGGCTGCGATATCGCACACCTGGCTGTCGTAGAAATACAGGCCGGTGACGGCGTAGTTCGATTTTGGCTTGAGCGGCTTTTCCTCGATGCTGATGGCGCGACGTTGCGCGTCGAAATCGACGACACCATAGCGTTCCGGATCGTGTACGTGATAAGCGAATACGGTCGAGCCACTGGTGCGTGCCGAGGCTTCGCGCAACTGCGTTTCAAAGTCATGGCCGTAATAGATGTTGTCGCCCAGAATCAGGGCCGATGGCGCATCGCCGACAAACTCTTTGCCGATGATGAACGCCTGTGCCAGGCCGTCCGGAGTCGGCTGCACGGAGTAGCTGAGCTTGATGCCCCACTGGCTGCCGTCACCCAGCAATTCATGGAAGCGCGGTGTATCTTGTGGCGTGGAAATGATCAGGATGTCGCGTATGCCGGCCAGCATCAGCGTGGTCAGCGGATAGTAGATCATCGGCTTGTCATACACGGGCAGCAGCTGCTTCGACACGGCCATGGTGACGGGGTACAGGCGTGTGCCGGAACCGCCAGCGAGGATAATGCCCTTGCGTTCGATGGTGGTTCCCATTATTTTTGCTCCTGGGCCGTGTCGCGTGCCGCGTAGTTTTTCTCTACCCACTTCAGGTAATCGCCCGACTGCACATCGCGTACCCAGGCTTGGTTGTCCAGATACCACTGGACGGTCTTGCGGATGCCGGTGGCGAAGGTTTCGGCCGGCTTCCAGCCCAGTTCGCGCTCGATCTTGCGCGCGTCGATGGCGTAGCGGCGGTCATGGCCTGGGCGATCCTGCACATAGGTGATTTGTTCGCGATAGCTGCCGGATGCCTTGGGATCGAGCGTATCGAGGATGTCGCACAAGGTATGGACGACTTCCAGATTGGCCATTTCATTCCAGCCGCCCACGTTGTAGACCTCGCCCAGGCGTCCTGCTTCCAGGACGCGGCGGATCGCCGAGCAATGGTCGCCCACGTACAGCCAGTCGCGCACTTGCATGCCATCGCCATAGATAGGCAAGGCTTTGCCGGCACGGGCATTGCTGATGATGAGCGGGATCAGTTTTTCCGGGAAATGGAAGGAGCCATAGTTGTTCGAGCAGTTGGTGGTGAGCACCGGCATGCCATACGTATGGAAATACGCGCGCACCAGATGATCGGACGCCGCTTTCGATGCCGAATAGGGGCTGTTTGGTGCATACGGCGTTGTTTCCGTGAATGGCGGATCATGCGGTCCTAAGGTGCCATACACCTCGTCGGTCGAGACGTGCAGGAAGCGGAAACCGTCCTTGGCTTCACCTGTCAGGCCAGACCAATAAGCGCGTGCCGCTTCGAGCAGGCTGAAGGTGCCGTTGACATTGGTCGAAATGAATTCGCCGGGGCTATGGATCGAGCGATCAACATGGCTCTCCGCGGCAAAATGCACGATGGCGCGGGGCTGGTGTTCTGTCAGCAGGCGGGAAATGTGAGCGGTATCGCAAATATCGCCGCGTACGAAGATATGCCGCGGGTCTTGCTCCAGGCTGGCTAGATTGCTTAAATTGCCAGCGTAGGTCAGTTTGTCAAAATTGACCACGGGCTCATCGTTAAGCGCCAGCCAGTCGCGTACAAAATTGGAACCGATGAAGCCGGCGCCGCCAGTCACTAAAATCATATTGCTTTCCTTTGCTCACTTGAACGAATTCACAGGCGTTCCCGAGTGTGCAATCGTCGATGGACGACCTGACTGAACGTGCTAGTACGAGATAGCATTATGTGCTTGGTATTTTTTTGCATATGATGATACTCTCATTCGTGATTAATATGCGCAATCTTTCTTGAAGATGGCTTTAACCGTTTTCAGTAAAATAAAGGCCAATTCTTGACATACCTGGCATCCTCAATGTCAAGATGGCGCGCGACGATTTTAATGAGAAAGTAAATCAGTCGGCCAGCTCCGCCAGACGCTGGCGCACCTGCAGCAAGTCTCCCTCGCGCATGCGCGCCGCCGTCTGGCGCAAGGATTTTTCCGCGCCGGCCACACCGGCCGCCACGGCCATCGACAGCCAGATATACGCCTGCTGCAAATCGAGCGGGCCGCCCTGGCCGCTGGCCGCCATCAAGCCCAGATTCATCTGCGCCCGCGCATGGCCCTGGCGTGCGGCCAGCGCATACCAGTCCCAGGCGGCGGCATAGTCCTGCGGCACGTCCTGGCCATTGTCATGGCGCAGGCCCAGCGCGAACTGGGCCAGGCTGTGGCCCTGGGCGGCGGCGCGGCAGTAACAGGCGCAGGCCTGCTGGCTGTCGGGGGCCGGGCCATCGTCGCGGTCGTGCAGGATGCCCTGCATGTATTGCGCGGGCGCGTAATCCTGCTCGGCGGCGCGCCGGTACCATTCCAGCGCCAGCGACAGATCCTGCGGCACGCCCTGGCCATGTTCGTAACGCAGGCCCAGGTCGAACTGCGCCCGAACATGTCCCTGGTCGGCCGCCTTGCGGTACCAGAAGATGGATTCCTGCGCATCGGCGGGCATGCCCTGTCCATGCTCGTACAACAGTCCCAGTTGATACTGGGCGGCGGGGAAGCCCTGCTCGGCGGCCTGGCGGTAGAACGCTTGCGCCTGCGCGTAATCGTGGGCGCCATGTTCATGGTGCAGGCCCAGGTTGTGCTGGGCCGCCGCATGGCCCAGTCCCGCCGCCTTGACATACCACTCCAGCGCAGCCTGTTTATCGCAGGGCACGCCCTGGCCATTGTCGTAGATCAGGCCCAGATTGAACTGCGAACTGGCGTGGCCCTGCTCGGCCGCGCGCCGGTACCAGGCGATCGCCTGCCGGCTGTCTTGCGGCAGCACATCGCCATTTTCATAGCGCAGCGCCAGGTTGAACTGGGCCGGCGCATAGCCCTGCTCGGCCGCCTTGCGCATCCAGGCCGTTGCCTGCTGGCGGTCCTGGCGCACGCCTTGGCCATTGTCGTAGCGCAGGCCCAGGTTGAACTGCGCGCGCGCATAGCCCTGTTCGGCCGCCTTGCGGTACCAGGCGATCGCTTGCACGAAGTCCTGCGGCACGCCCTTGCCATTGTCATACATCATGCCCAGATTATTCTGCGCACCCGCGTCGCCCTGTTCCGCCGCGCGGCTGAACCACAGCATGGCTTGCCCGCTGTCTTGCGCGAGTCCCTGGCCCTTGGCGTACAGCCAGCCCAGGTTGTACTGGGCCGCCGCGTAGCCCTGCTCGGCCGCCTGCTGGTACCAGTGCGCCGCCTGGGCAAAATCCTGCGGCACGCCCTGGCCCTTCTGGCACATCACGCCCAAGTTGTATTGCGCATGCTCGAGCCCCTGCGCGGCAGCCAGGCCATACCAGTGCAGCGCCTGCGCATAGCTTTGTTCGATGCCCTGGCCATTGAAATACATGAAGCCCAGGCCGTGCTGGGCGTTCGCATTGCCTTTCTCGGCCAGTCCTTTCAGACGTAGGTAGTCAGCCGTGTAGCGGGGATCGGCAAGCAACACTGTCAAGCCTCGATGGTCAGCGTCCGGGACGGCGCGGGCGCGGCTTCGGCGATCAGGCGGTTCTGCTCCTGCAGTACGCCGATGAAACTGCCCAGCGAAATGGGCCGGTGGTACAGATAGCCCTGCATCGTGGTGCAGCCCTTGTCCTGCAGGTAGCGCGCCTGCCCTTCCGTCTCCACGCCTTCGGCGATCAGATGCAGGCCCAGGCCGCGCGCGATCGAGATGATGGCCAGGATGACGGGATAGTGTCCGTGCTCGTCGTGGATTTCCTTCACAAACGACTGGTCGATCTTGATCGTGTGGATGGGGAAGCGGTGCAGGTACGACAGCGAGGAATAACCGGTGCCGAAATCGTCGATGGCCACCGACACGCCCAGCTGGCACAGCGTGTTCAACTGCTCGATCGCATACTGCGGATTGCGGATGCAGATGTTTTCCGTGATCTCCACTTCGATCTTTTCCGGCGCGATGCCGTAGCGCGTCAGCGCGCCGCGCATCTTCTCGAAAAAGTCGCCCCGGTCCAGATATTGCGGCGACAAATTGAGCGACAGGCGCACAGCTTCGCCGCCTGCCGCATCCCATTGCAGCAGGTCGCGGCACAGGGCGCCCAGCATCCAGTCCGAGATCGGCAGCATCAAGCCGTTTTCCTCCGCGAATGGCAAGAATTCGCCGGCCGTCAGCAAGCCGCGCTGCGGGTGGTTCCAGCGCATCAGGCCTTCGGCACCGACGATGCGGCCCGTCATCACGTCCACCTGCGGCTGGTAATACATCTCCAGCTGGTTCAGCTCCAGCGCCTTGCGCAAGCTTTGCTCGAGCGCGATCTTCTGATGCGACACGTCGAGCATGGACTCGTGATAAAAACTGTGGCCGTTCTTGCCCAGCGCCTTGACCTGGTACATGGCAATGTCGGCATGGCGCAGCAGCTCGTCGATGGTCTCGCCATCGCCCGGATAGATGGCGATGCCGATCGAGGCCGAGATATGTACCTGGTTGCCATCGAGGTCGAAGGGCTGGTGCAGGCATTCGAGGAATTTGTCGGCGATCAGGCGCGCATCCTGGCGGTCGCGCAGTTCCGGCAGCACGATGGTGAATTCATCGCCACCCTGGCGCGCCAGGGTATCGCCGCGGCGCAGACAATCCTTCAGGCGCAGCGCCACCTGCTGCAGCAATTCGTCGCCCTTCACGTGGCCCAGGGTATCGTTGACCAGTTTAAAACGATCGAGGTCGATGAACATCACGGCCAGCTCCGTCAGCTTGCGCCGCGCCTGGATCACGGCCAGCCCCAGGCGGTCCTTGAACAGCATGCGGTTCGGCAGATCGGTCAGGATGTCGTGATAGGCCTGGTAGGAGATGACTTCCTCTGCGCGCTTGCGGTCGGTGATGTCGCGCGCCACGCCGTAGGTGCCGAAGTATTCCTGCTTTTTCGCTTCCTGATCGTGGCCGTGCATGCCGATCGAATTGAGCGGAATCGTCATCAAGGTGTTGTTGAAGGTGCGGTCGCTGCCAGTGCCGCTATGGCACTTCAGGCGCAGTTCCACATTGCGCGAGGCGCGCTCGTCGAGGCGACGCTCATTGAAGGCATAGCGCGCCCGCTCCTGGTCTTCATCGTGCACGAGGATGGAATAATGGCTGCCGATCAGCTCTTCGCGGCTAAAGCCCAGCAACTGGTGCACCCTGTCGTTGATGAAGGTGATGCGGCCTTCGTGGTTCAAGGTATAGATGATGTCGGGCGAGCTGTCGACCAGGTAGCGGTACATCTTTTCCGAGTTTTCCAGCTGCAGCGCGATGCGCTCGTTTTCCAGCGCCAGCTTGCGCTTTTGCAGCGCGTTCTCCACCGTCTTGAGCAGCTCTTCGCGGCTGTAAGGCTTGCGCAGATAATCGTAGGCGCCGCGCTTCAGGGCGCCGATGGCCGCCTCGATGCCGACGTCTCCGCTCATGACGATCACGTCGCCCTCGATGCCGCGCCGGTTGATGTGGTCCATGATTTCATGGCCGCTCATGTCGGGCAGGCGCAAGTCGAGCAGGATCAGGTCGAAGCGCAGTTTCGACAACTGCGCCAGCGCTTCGCTGCCGCAGGTAGCCGTGTGCAGCTGGTAGCCGCGGTCTTTCAGCAATTCGTGGAGGGAGGCGAGCAAACGGGGCTCGTCGTCGACCAGCAGGATGCGCGGGCTGTTTTCCAGGTCAAACGGAATGGCGGAGGAGTTCATGGACGTTACGAAGACAAGGCGGTATTGCCGGGCGCGGGCAGCGCGGCTGCAGCGCTCGCCGGCAAGGGAATGGGCAGTAAAATTTCAAACGAGGTGCCGGACTTGCTGCTGCGGCAGCCAATCACGCCATGCAGGCGCGTGACCAGGTCATGCACGATGGACAGGCCCAGGCCGTGATGCGCGCCTTCCTTGCTGCTGCGCACAGGCGAGAACAGATTGGCCAGCACTTCCGGCGCCAGGCCGGCGCCATTGTCGCTGACGCACAGTTCCAGGTACAGGCGGCGGTCGCGGTTGACGTGGCCACGGTTCGCCACTTCGATGCGCCCGCCATCGGGCAAGGCTTCGACGGCGTTCTTCAGCAGATTGAGCAGGATTTGCTTGAGCATGTCGGCATCGGCCTCCACCTCGCATGGCGCATCCTGCATGCGCATGACCACCTCGATCTTGGGCGGCAGGAAGTCGGTGGCGCGGAACAATCGCAGCACATCGTCGACGACGCGCGCGCAATCGGTCACGCCGCTGGCCGCTGCCGGCTGCAGATCGGCCAGGCCGCCGATCAACTGACCGACCCGGTCGATTTCCTCGTTCAGGATCGCCATTTCGCCCGACACCGGCTCCTGCTTTTCCAGCTTGTGATCGAGCACGCTCAGGTAGTTCTTGATGATGGACAGCGGGTTGTTCACTTCATGCACGACGCGGCGCGACGCGGCGCGGTATTCCTCGGCCACGTGATCGAGCTGGCGCCGCGCCAGGCCGCGCGCGCTGATGGCCGTTTCCAGCGCGGTGGCGGCCTGGTTGGCATACGCGCGCAGGAAACCCTCGCGCTTCTGGCAAGCGGGAATCTGCCATGCCGCCACACCGCCAATGAGCACGCCGAGGCTGCGCTGGCCCGACGCCAAAGGCACGCAGACCAGGCTGTCGGTACCGAGGATGCGGAACAGCTGCTCTTCGACGATGCCCAGCGCAGGCATGTCGCGTTTCAGGAACGCCGGCTGGCACTCGAGCGCCGAGGCGGCCAAAGGTCCACCCTTGGCCAACGGGATCGAGAAGCCGGCCAGGCGCTGCTGATGTTCGCCCGCCGCCACGCCGACGAGCGCATGGCCGGTGGCGTTTTGCAGCAGGATGACGGCGGTGTCGAAATCGAACAGGATGCGCGCCGAGCGCGTGATGGCTTCGAGCAGATTGCTCTCGCCCTGCTGCCGGGCGAAGGTCTGTCCCACTTCGGACACCAGCACCATGTTGCGCACTTCGTCGGACAGGCGCCGCTGCACCGGATCGACGGATGGCGGCGCATACGCGGGCGGCGTGGCGATATCGTCGGCGCCGGCCAGGTCGATGCCCAGATGCTGCGCGGCCTGCTCCACCTGGCGCGCGACGCTGCCGGCCAGGTCGTCCAGTGTCTCGACGTCCAGCGCACACAGGCTTGCCGCCTGCGTGATGGACTCGGCCTCGTCCGCATCGTCGGCATGGCAGCACAGCAGGTGCGCCAGGCGCACGATGCGGATCAGGGGATGGCTCGCCTCCAGGCGCGCCAGCGGTTCATGGTGATACAGCACGCTGTCAGCCAGGAAGGAATCGAGATGCCAGCGCTCGATCAGCCAGGCGCCCGCTTCGGCATGCGTGATCTGCAAGGTGCGCTGCTCCACCGCGCACAGGGCGGCATCGTCGCGCGCCGTGAAATTGAAGGCGTATTCCTTCGGCGCCGTGGCCAGCAAGGCCAGGCGGCCCACGTTGTGCAGCAAGCCCGCCAGATACGCTTCCTCGGCGTGCGGATAGGCCATGGCTTTGGCCAGCGCGCGCGCCATGACGGCGGCCGATAGCGAACTTTTCCAGAAGGCGCGCAAATCCGTGCTGCCGGAATGGGGAAAGCTGTTGAAGGTCTGGAAGACAGATTCGCTGATGACCAGGGTCTTGATCATGTCCGTGCCGAGCGACACGAGCGATTGCTCCAGGCTGACGACCTTGCTCTGGCGGTGATAGGCCGAGCTGTTGGCCACACCGAGGATCTTGCTGGTCATGCCCGCATCCTTGGCGATCAGGGCGGCCAGCTCCGGCATGCCGGCATCGTCGGCCTGCAGGTGGGCGATCAGCTTGAGGAGGATCTGCGGCATGGCCGGCAGGCGGGCAATCAGCAGGCGATTGCGTATATCTTGATCAGATTGATGCATCGTATCAGGCATTGCCGGTTCGAAAAGGATGAGCGCTCAGCAGCGAAGCGCGGCCACGTTCAGAGGAATCCTCCACTCCTGTAAGCAAAAAATGTGTTGCCTGAGAGGATGCCGGGAAAGCAGTCATCTTATCATAAGCGCCGGATATTACTTGCAATATAGAAAATTAAGTTGAAATAAATCCAGCGTTCTGCCATGGAAACTTATGCCCTGGAGGAACCCAGCAAACGGTGGCGGAAGCGCCGCGATATCAGCCACAGCGCCAGTGCCAGGCCTGTAAACGCCAGCTGGCCCGAGGCCAGCCACAGCACGGAACCGGACAGCAGCGGCGAGATCACGCCAGCCACCACAGCGCCCAGCAAGGTGCTGGCAAACGACTGGCACGAGGCCACCGTGCCGCGGATATGCGGGAACAAATCGAGCGCCAGCAGGGTCGCGCCCGGCCCCACCAGCGACATGCCGAAGGTGTAGAAGAACAGGGGCAGCACCGACCAGGGCAGCGATGGCGGCAGGAACAGGTGATACACGACATTGACGCTGGCGGCGCACAGCAGGAAGGCAAAGCCGATGCCGATCTGGCGCGCGAACGTGACCTTGCCGGCGATGCGGTTGGCCGCCGCGGCGCCCATGAAGATGCCGCTCACGCAGGGAATGAACAGCCAGGCGAATTGCGATGGCCCCAGGCCCAGCTGCTTGGGCAGCATTTCCGGCGCGGCCGTGATGAACAGGAACAGGCCCGCGAAATTGAGGGCGACAATGCCCGCCTTGATGTGGAACAGGGGCGAGCGCAGGATCTGGCCATAGCTCGACGCGAGAAAACGCGGATTGAACGGCTGGCGCTTGGCCAAAGGCAGGGTTTCGGGCAGGCGCCAGTAGCAGAACGCCAGCAGCACCACCGTGTAAAAGGCGAGGAACAGGAAGATCGAGCGCCAGTCGAACCAGATGACGATCCAGCCGCCGAGAATCGGCGCCACGGCCGGAGCGATGGAAAAGATCATCGTCACCAGCGACAGCAGCCGCGCCGCCGCCGCATCGGCATACAGGTCGCGGATGATGGCGCGGCTGATCACCACGCCGGCGCCGGCCGAGACGCCCTGCATGATGCGGAAGAACCACAGATAGTGCACCGTATGCGCCGAAGCGCAACCCAGCGAGCCGATGGCGAACATCAGCAGGGACACGAGAATGACGTTGCGCCGGCCGAAGGTATCCGAAATCGCGCCATGCCACAGCACCATGCCGGCAAAGGCCAGCATGTAGAACGTCAGCGACTGCTGCACTTCCAGCGGCGACGCCTGCAACGAACCCTGGATCGCGCCAAACGCGGGCAGATACGTATCGATCGACAGGGGGCCCAGCATCGACAGCCCGGCCAGCATCATCGCCAGCGCACCGCGGCTCAGCGGCGCCATGTGGCTCGGCGTGGGAGGCGGAACGGGGGTAACCGGGTCGGGCGGCACATCGGCCGGTGGGGTGGGAAACATGGCGGATCCAAAGTGGCGCGCGGACCGGTTGCCGTCCGCGCGCGGGGTTACTGCGGGTGTCTTGCGGTGAATGCTTACTGCTGTGGCTTCGGTTTCGCTTCTTCGCGGCGGTTATAGCCTGCGACCATATCAAAGCGGAACAAACGGCATTCCAGCGCACCGTTGAAGAATGGCGTTTTGCGCGCTTCCTTCAGGCGCAGCAGCTTGGGCAAGCCCAGGTCGGCCGTAAACAGGAACACGGTCCAGCCGGCGAAACGCTGCTTCAGGGTCGTGCCCATGGCCGAGTAGAAGGACGTCGACAGTTCATCTTCCGGGATGGTGCTGTCGCCGCGCACGCCGATACGCTCGCCGTACGGCGGGTTGGTCAGCATGATGCCCGGCACGTCGCTTGGCGGCTTGACTTCCTGCGCCTCGATCTGTTTCAAGGGCACGTCGAAGCGCACGCCGGCGCAACGCAGGTTGTGGCGCGTCATGGCGACCATGTCGCCCGAGATATCGCTGCCGAAAATCGTCGGTTCGGCCGGCAGCGGATTGACCTTGATAGCGTTTTTCATGGCATTCCATGGCGCCGGATCGAAGTCGTGGAAGTTTTCAAACGCGAACTGGCGCGAGGCGCCCGGAGGTATCCCCTGCAGCATCTGCGCCGCTTCGGCCAGGATGGTGCCGGAACCGCACATCGGGTCGAACAGCACCATGCCAGGCTTCCAGCCCGACACGCGCAGCAGGCCGGCGGCCAGGTTTTCGCGCAGCGGCGCGTCGCCCGTCTCTTCGCGCCAGCCGCGCTTGAACAGGGCTTCGCCCGAGGTGTCGAGGTAGACGGTGAACGTGTGCGCGTCGAGGAAGCCGACGATGCGCATGTCCGGCGTCTTGGTATTGACCGAAGGACGCTCGTTGAACTGGTCGCGGAAGCGGTCGCAGATCGCATCCTTGATTTTCAAGGTCGTGAATTCCAGGCTGCGCAGCGGCGATTTGACGGCCGTGACGTCGACGCGGATCGTGTGGTGCACGCCGAACCAGTCTTCCCAGGATTGCGCCAGGGTCAGGTCATAGATGTCGTTTTCCGTCTTGTAGCCGGAATGGGCCATGCGCATCAGCACGCGCGAAGCGATGCGCGAATGCAGGTTGATGCGGTAGGAATCGAGCAGGTCGCCCGAGCAGTGTACGCCGCCCGGTACCTGGTTGTGGACCTTCATGGTCGCACTATCCTGGGCGATCTCGCCCAGTTCCTCGGCCAGCGCCGCTTCCATGCCGCGCGGGCATGGGCAAAAATATGAAGCCATGGTGTACCTTTTATCCGTTGTAGTGAAGACCCGCAGGCACCTGCTGCGCGGTACGGCGCTCTCCCGGCGATGCTCGCCGTACCTTTGTACGGCTGCGCTTCTCGGACAAGCGGCGATCCGCTCGCGACGGTGCCTGCGGGTATCGTTACTTTTACTACATTAAAAAAACTACTTTGTTAACACTGCTTTTAACTTGCTACCTCGCCAGCCGACATGTGCCGCTGACTGTGCTTGTCGGATTACGCGCGGGGCGCTAATCCGACCTACATCCTTTATTTATTTTTCTTCCAGCGCCCGCTCGACGAAATCGAGACGGTCCTGGCCCCAGTACCCTTCGCCATCGACGATGTACCACGGCGAGCCAAAGATATTGGCGGCGGTGGCCGCTTCCGTATTCGCGTCGTATTCCGCCTGCACGCTGGCCGTCTCCGACGTTTTCAGCAACTGGCGGCCATCGAAACCGGCGTCAACGGCGATCTGCACAAGCGTTTCTTCGTCACCGATGTTGCGCTCTTCGGCCCACAGGCCGCGCATGATGGCGTGCGCCAGGTTCAGCGATGCTTCCACGCCGTGCGCCAGGCGCGTGGCGATGATCAGCTTGGCCGACGCTTCCGGCGACACGGGGAAGAACTTTGGCTGCAAGATCAATGGCACTTGCAAAAAGGCCGACCAGCGGGCCAGTTCGGTCAGGCGGTAGGCCTGGCGCTGCGGCGCGCGCTTGGCCAGCGGCAGGCCGCCGGAGACGCTGAAGACCTTGCCCAGGTCGAAGGGACGCACGTCGATCTGTGCGCCCGTCTTCGCGGCGATGGCCATCAGGCGCGCGTGGCCCAAATAGGTCCATGGCGAGTGGGGGGCGAAGAAATACTGCACGACTTTGTTCTGACTTGCACTCATCTCGACTCCCTTAGAAAGGCTTGACCACGACCAGCACGACGACGGCCAGCAGCATCACCACCGGCACTTCATTAAACCAGCGGAACCAGGTGTGGCTGCGCTTGTTGAGACCTTTTTCAAACTTGCGCAGGATGGAACCGCAGGCGTGGTGATAGCCGAGCAGCAGCACCACGAACGTCAGCTTGGCGTGCATCCAGCCCGGCATCTTCATGCGGCCTTCGCCCCCGCCATACAGCATCCACATCAGGGCCAGCCCCAGCACCATCGCCGGCAGCGCCAGCAACGACATGAAGCGGTACAGCTTGCGCGCCATCAGCAGCAGGCGCTCGGTGGCCACCGTTTCCGTCTCCATCGCCAGGTTCACGAAGATGCGCGGCAGGTAAAACAGGCCGGCGAACCAGGACATGACGAAGATGATGTGGAAGGCTTTGGTCCAGAGAAAGAGCATGGGGTTCCCAGTGTCGGAGGTGGAGAAAAACAGAGCGCGGGCCGCCTTGTGGGCCGCCCGCGAGGAGACTACTTGCGGATTTCGCCGTGGCCGAATACCACGTACTTGAGCGAGGTCAGGCCTTCCAGGCCCACCGGACCGCGCGCGTGCAGCTTGTCGTTCGAGATGCCGATTTCGGCGCCCAGGCCATACTCAAAACCGTCGGCGAAACGCGTCGACGCGTTCACCATCACCGAGGCGGAATCGACTTCGCGCAGGAAGCGCAGCGCATCGCTGTAGTCTTCCGTGATGATCGATTCCGTGTGCTTCGATGAATACTGGTTGATGTGGTCCATCGCCTCATCGATGCCGTCGACGACCTTCACCGACAGGATGGCCGCCAGGTATTCGGTGGACCAGTCTTCCTCGGTGGCGTGTACCAGGTGCGGATAAGCAGCGGCGGCCAGGATCGCATGGCTTTCCGGATCGGCGCGCAGTTCCACCTGCTTGGTCAGGTACAGCTCGGCCAGCTGCGGCAGCACGGTGGCGGCGATGGCGCGCGACACCAGCAGGGTTTCCATGGTGTTGCAGGTGCCGTAGCGGTGGCACTTCGCGTTGAAGCCGATATCGATCGCCTTCCTGATATCGGCCTTGGCATCGATATAGACGTGGCAAATGCCGTCGAGGTGCTTGATCATCGGTACCGTAGCTTCTTCCATCAGGCGCGCGATCAGGCCCTTGCCGCCGCGCGGCACGATGACGTCCACGTACTGCGGCATGGTGATCAGGGCGCCGACGGCGGCGCGGTCCGTGGTGTCGATGACTTGCACGGCATCGGCCGGCAGGCCGGCTCCCTGCAAGCCTTCGGCCACCAGCTTGGCCAGCGCACGGTTGCAGTGTATCGCTTCCGAGCCGCCGCGCAAGATCGTCGCGTTGCCGCTCTTGATGCACAGGCCGGCCGCGTCCACCGTCACGTTCGGACGCGCTTCATAGATGATGCCGATGACGCCCAGCGGCACGCGCATCTGGCCCACCTGGATGCCCGTCGGGCGGAATTTCATGTTCGAGATTTCACCGATCGGGTCGGCCAGCGAGACGATCTGCGTCAAGCCTTCGACCATGGTGGCAATCGCCGCATCGGACAGGGTCAGGCGGTCGAGCATGGCCGGCGCCAGGCCGGCGGCAGCGGCCGCATCGAGATCGCGCTGGTTGGCGGCGCGCAGCAGATCGGCATCGCGCACGATGGCGGCGGCGATCAGGCTCAAGGCGCGGTTGCGCGTGGCGCTGTCGGCACGCGCCATGGCGCGCGAAGCGGCGCGCGCGCGCGTGCCCACGTCCTGCATATATTCTGTGATGTCCATGCTCGTATCCATATAATAAAAAACTAGCCTCGGGCGATCTTCAGACCCAGCTGCAGCATGGCGTCCCAGGCATCGCCCGCGTAGCCCTTGGCGCGCAAGCCCTTGATCATCTTGTCCACCTGCGCCGCCTGCTGCAGCGCCGCTTCCAGCACAGGCAGCGAAATGCGCCGCAGGGCCGGTTCCATCATCCGCTCACGCGGACCCCAGATGCGGTATTCCTTCAGCAGCGCGCCCAATGGACGCCCTTGCGCCATGCCGGCCTTCAATTTTAACAGCGTACGGATTTCCTCGGAGACGGCCCACAAGACCAGCGGCAGCGCCTCGCCCTCGCCTTTCAAGCCTTCGAGCATGCGCACCAGGCGCGCCGGATCGCCGGCCAGCATGGCTTCGGACAGCTTGAAGACATCGTAGCGGGCCACGTTCAGCACCGCGTCCTGCACTTGTTCGTACGTCAGCTTGCCCGCGGCATGCAACAAGCCCAGTTTCTGAATTTCCTGGTGCGCCGCCAGCAAATTGCCTTCCACCCGTTCGGCGATGAAGTCAATGCTGGCCCGTTCGGCGCTTTGCCCCTGCGCTGCCAGACGCTGCGATATCCATGCCGGCAACTGCGCCCGTTCCACATTCGGAATGTCGATATACACGGCCGCCTGCTGCAGGCTGGCGACCCAGGCCGCCTTCTGCGTGGCCCAGTCCAGCTTGGGCAAGGTGATCAGGGTGAGATTATCGGGACTGAGATTTTTGGCGTAGCTTTGCAGCGCCGCGCCGCCATCCTTGCCCGGCTTGCCGGTGGGGATGCGCAGCTCGATCAGTTTTTTATCGCCGAACAGCGACAGCTCCTGGTTCGCCGCCAGCAGTTCGCCCCACTTGAAGCTGCGCTCCACCGTCAGCACGTCGCGCTCGGAATACCCTTGCGCGCGCGCCGCGCGGCGGATCTTGTCGGCCGCTTCCAGCGCCAGCAAGTGTTCGTCGCTGGTGATCACATACAGCTGCGCCAGCGGCTTGGCCACATGCCCATCGAGCGCGTCTATCCGCAATTGCATGGCGTCCCCGTTACTGCTGCGGGGCTGCCGGCGCGACCGGCGTCACGGGCGCCACTGGCGCCACCGACATGGCCGGCAGCACCGGCTTGATGGCGGCCAGGCGGCGCATGATCTGTTGTACCAGATCGTTGCGCATGTCGCGGTACAGCGCCGCTTCCTCGGTTTCCTTGGCCAGCACCTGCCTGTCGTCGAAGGTGATAGGACGCACCAGGCTGATGGTCGTCGGTGCCAGCAACTGGTTGCCGGCCTTGTCCAATACGCGGAAATTGATCGCATAGCCAAGTTGGTACTCTTGTACGCGACCACTGGTATTCAGGGACAAAATGGTCTTGGTACGATTCCTCTCCGGATCGCTGAGCACTTCAAGGACGGCGTCGGCGCCATCCTTGGTATTGACCACCTCCGTGCTGCCAATGGCGCGGATATAGCGTTTCAGGCCGATCGCCAGTGGCGACGAGTCGGGCAAGCCGATGTACATCGTCGCGAACGGCAGCATGAAACTGCCGTTCGAACCGCGCAAATGAAAGCCGCAGGCCGACAGCAAAACGGTCAGGCCCAACGCCAGCACGGCGCGGCGGCCCAACAGCGATACTTGAGAGGAAGTCGTCATGATTACACCACGATGCTGATTAACTTGCCTGGCACGACGATGATCTTCTTCGGCGTGGTCTCGACGTACTTCTGCACACTTTCGCACGCCAGCGCAGCCGCTTCGATGCTGGCCTTGTCCGCATCCTTGGCAACCGTGATCGAGCCACGCAGCTTGCCGTTCACCTGGATCATCATCTCGATCTCGGACTGTTCCAATGCGGCCGGGTCGACCTGCGGCCATGCCACGTTCAACAGGTCGCCGTGCACGCCAGCGTAGCCCAGTTCCTGCCACAGCACGTGGGTGATGTGCGGCGCGACAGGGTTCAGCAGGCGCAGGAAGATGGAGAAGCCTTCGGCGATCAGCGCCTTCGACTGCGCGCTGTCATCGAGCTTGGCCGATTCCAGGGTGTTGAGCATCTTCATGCAGGCCGACACGACGGTGTTGTACTGGATGCGCTTCAAGTCGTAATCGGCTTGCTGCAGCAGCTTGTGCAATTCGCGGCGCAGGTTTTTCTGCGCGTCGCCCGTGGCGGGAGCCGCGCCGCCAGCCAGTGCGGATTGAATCGTGGCCGACTGCGCATAGCCGAAGTTCCACACGCGGCGCAGGAAACGGTTCGCGCCTTCGACGCCGCTGCCCGACCATTCCAGCGTCTGTTCCGGGGGCGAGGCGAACATGGTGAACAAGCGGGCCGTATCGGCGCCATACTGCTCGATCTGCGCTTGCGGGTCGATGCCGTTGTTCTTCGACTTCGACATTTTTTCCGTGCCGCCGATTTCCACCGGCTGGCCGTCGGCCACCAGGACGGCGCTTTGCGGACGGCCCTTGTCATCGAGGGACAGGCGCACGTCGTCCGGGTTGAACCAAGTGGTCTTGCCCGCCGCGTCCTTGCGGAAGTAGGTTTCGTTGAGCACCATGCCCTGCGTCAGCAGGTTGACGAATGGCTCGTCGAACTTGACCAGGCCGAAGTCGCGCATGATCTTGGTCCAGAAGCGCGCGTACAGCAAGTGCATGACGGCGTGTTCGATGCCGCCGATGTACTGGTCCATCGGCATCCAGTAATCGTTGCGCGCGTCGACCATGGCGTCGTTCGAGCCTGGCGAGGTATAGCGCATGTAGTACCACGACGAATCGACGAAGGTATCCATGGTGTCCGTCTCGCGGCGCGCCGGCTTGCCGCACTGCGGGCAGTCGCACTGCAAGAAGGCTTCATATTTGTTCAGCGGATTGCCCGTGCCGTCCGGCACGCAGTCTTCCGGCAGCACCACTGGCAGATCTTTTTCCGGCACCGGCACCACGCCGCAATCGGCGCAATGGATCATCGGGATCGGCGTGCCCCAGTAGCGCTGGCGCGAAATGCCCCAGTCGCGCAGGCGGAACGTGGTTTTCTTTTCGCCCAGGCCCAGTTCGGCCAGGTCGGCGGCCACCGCATCGACGGCGGACGCGAAATGCAGGCCGTCGTATTTGCCGGAGGCGACGCAGACGCCGTCCTTGCTGCCATACGATTCCTGCCAGGCGTCCGTCGAAAATTCCTGGCCCTTGACTTCGATCACTTGCTTGATCGGCAGATTGTATTTCTTGGCAAAGCCAAAATCGCGTTCGTCGTGCGCCGGCACGCCCATCACGGCGCCATCGCCGTAGGTGATCAGCACGTAGTTGCCGACCCAGACTTCCACTTGCGCGCCCGTCAACGGATGGGTGACGAACAGGCCGGTCGGCATGCCCTTCTTCTCCATCGTTGCCATGTCCGCTTCGATCACGGAACCGAGCTTGCATTCGGCGTTGAAGGCCGCCAGCGCAGGATTGCTTTGCGCGGCGTGGATAGCCAGCGGGTGCTCGGCGGCCACGGCGCAGAAGGTCACGCCCATGACGGTGTCCGGACGCGTGGTAAACACATACAGCTTGCCGTCGCCGATCAGGCTACCGTCGGCATCCGCGATTGTGTGCGGGAAGGCGAAGCGCACGCCCGTCGACTTGCCGATCCAGTTGGTCTGCATGATGCGCACGCGCTCGGGCCAGCCCGGCAGCTTGTCGTCCACATAGGCCAGCAGCTCTTCCGCGTAATCGGTGATGCGCGCGTAGTACATGGGGATTTCGCGCTTTTCGATCAGCGCGCCCGAACGCCAGCCCTTGCCATCGACGACTTGTTCGTTGGCCAGCACGGTCTGGTCGATCGGGTCCCAGTTCACGGTACCGGTCTTCTTGTAGATGATGCCTTTTTCCAGCATCTTGAGGAACATCCACTGATTCCATTTGTAGTATTCGGGCTTGCAGGCGGTCATTTCGCGCGACCAGTCGATGGCCAGGCCCATCGATTCCATCTGCTGCTTCATGTGGGCGATGTTCGAATACGTCCATTGCGCGGGCGGCACGTTGTTGGCCATGGCCGCGTTTTCCGCCGGCATGCCGAACGCATCCCAGCCCATCGGCATGAGCACGTTGTAGCCGTTCATGCGCAGGTAGCGGTACATCACGTCATTGATCGTATAGTTGCGCACGTGACCCATGTGCAGCTTGCCCGAAGGGTAAGGCAGCATCGAGCAGGCAAAATACTTGCCTTTTGGGAAACGCGGGTCGTGTTCGACGGCTTTATAGGCGTCGATCGCCTTCCAGTGCGATTGGGCGGCTTGTTCGACGTCGGCGGGACTATATTTGTCTTGCATAATGGATGTGCGACCAGCGTGGCCCGGCCAATAGTGGATATGAACCGAGCATTATACTGGTTGTCGCCGCCCGATAGCGCAGCGCGCTGGCGGCCCGGGCGCGCATATTTTGGCCGGCGCACAATTATGCTGTGTAAGATATACGCAATCTTGTTCTTTGCATCAAAGCCGGCCATGATCGTCTACCAGGAATATCCACCCATCCCCGCCCTGCGGCCCTGGCTGGACTGCGTCTGGACGTGCCGCGTGCAGACGGGCGCCACGCCCTTCACGCACCAGGTCTTGCCCGACAATTGCATCGACATCCTGTGCCAGGACCAGCAGGACGCCAGCTTTGCCGTCGGCATGATGACGGCGCCCATCGCCGTCGTCAGCCAGGGCCTCGTGCAGACGGTGGCGGCCCGCTTCAAGCCGGGCGCGGCGGCGCGTTTCTTCCAGCTGCCCTTGTGCGAGCTCAACGATGGACGCACGGGATTGCAGCAGCTGTGGGGCCGCGAGCTGGCGGCGCGCCTCGGTGACGCGCTATGGTGCGAGCCCTTGACCAATGTGCAACGAGTTTCCATTTTGCAAGAATATCTGCTGCTGCGCCTGCGCACCGCGCCGCCACGGCGTCAGGCTGGCGCGGCCGACCACGCGATCGCGGCCATCGAGGCGGCAGCCGGCCAGGTGCGCGTGGATGGGCTTGCGCAGCAGCTGGGCGTGTCGCGCCAGCACCTGGCGCTGCAATTTCGCCAGCAAGTGGGCATCAGCCCGAAGCTGTTTGCCCGCATCTGCCGCTTTCGCGCCGCCAGCCAGGGCATGCGAAGCCTGGCGGGCCAGCAGGATTGGGCACAAGTGGCCTTGCAATATGGTTATTTCGACCAGTCGCACCTGATCCACGACTTCCAGGATTTCGCCCGCAGTTCGCCCGAGGCGTGGCTGGCGGGCCGGCGCACTTGAATACCTTCCATTTTTACAATCACGCGCCGCGCGCCGGTGGCATGATGACCGTATTCTTCATTCATCAGGAGTAGCACATGATCAAGGGTTTACGCACCGTCACCTATCCTGTCCCCGACCTGGACAAGGCCAAGGCCTGGTACAGCCAGGTATTCGGCACGGCGCCGTATTTCGACCAGCCGTTCTATGTCGGCTTCAATATCGGCGGCTTCGAGCTGGGCTTGCTGCCGGACGGCCAGCCGGGCACGCAGGGCAGCGTGACGTACTGGGGCGTGGACGGCATCGAGCAGGAAGTCGAGCGCATCGTGGCGCTGGGTGGCAGCCTGCACCATCCGATCACGGACGTGGGCGACGGCATCCGCACGATGGAATTGCTCGACCCGTTCGGCAACCAGATCGGCCTGATCGACAATCCCCACTTCGACACGGCCAAGGTCGTCTAGGCCGCCTCGTCTTGCAGCCATTGCCGGAACTGCTGCAAGGCCAGTTTTTCATGCGCCGCCTCGGGCGTGATCAGGTAATACGCGCGCTGGCCGCGCAGTGGGCGCTCGCATGCGATGCGCAGCTCGCCGCGCGCCAGTTCCGCCTCCACCAGCATGCGTGGCAGCAAGACCACGCCCTGCCCTTGCACGGCCGCCATGGCCAGCATGGAAAACAGTTCATAGCGGGCGCCGTAGCGCGCCAGTTCCCCATCGACCTGCATGGCGTCAAACCACTGGCGCCAGGCGCCTGGGCGCGTACTTTGCTGCAACAAGGTCAATTCCAATAAATCCTGCGGCTGCCAGGCGCTGCGCGCGGCCAGCAGACGGGGGCTGGCGACGGGCACGATTTCTTCATGCATGAGCAAGGTGGCGCGCGTGCCGGGCCAGCGCGCCAGCTGCTCGGGCGTGCCCGCGTACAGGGCGCCGTCGTATTCCGTATCGGCAAACATGAACGGTTTCGTGTAGGCGTCGATATGCACGACGATGTCCGGGTGCAAGCCCGCCAGTGAAGCCAGCCGCGGCATCAGCCAGCGCGTGGCAAACGTGGGGACCGAAGCCAGTTGCAAGGCGCCGCCACCGCCTTGGCGCGCCATGGTGTCGAGCGTGTCGCGCTCGAGACCATCGAGACGCGCCGCGATCTGCCGCGCATACGCGGCGCCGGCGCTGGTCAGCAACACGCCATGGCGCGTGCGCTGGAACAGTTGCACGCCAAGAAAGCTTTCCAAGGAGGATATCTGGCGCGACACGGCACTTTGCGTCAGCGACAGTTCGCGCGCCGCATGCGTGTAGCTCTGGTGCCGCGCAGCCGCTTCGAAGCAGTTCAGGGCTTGCAGCATGGGAATTTTGCGTGACATGGGGAGTATCCGGCCGGTGAAAGGCTCCTAGTATGCCGCAAGATATGCGCCACACGCATGTCTGGGTGCGAAAAAATCGTTTGCGCAAGGCTAGGCAAAAACCTACCATGAGCCATATTCAATCTTGCGCCGATCACCGGCGCTCACCTGCGAGGCCTGTGATGAGCAAAACCGTATTCGACTGGAATTCCCCCCTGCTGCTGGAAGAACAACTGACGGGCGACGAACGCGCCGTGCTGGAAGCGGCCCGCGACTATTGCCAGGGCAGCCTGGTGCCACGCGTACTCGAATCGTTCCGCCATGGCCGCACGGACGCGGCCATCTTCCGCGAAATGGGCGAGCTGGGCTTGCTGGGCACCACCATTCCTGAAGAATACGGTGGCGCCGGCCTGAACTACGTCTGCTACGGCCTGGCCGCACGCGAAGTCGAGCGCGTCGATTCGGGCTACCGTTCGATGATGAGCGTGCAATCGTCCTTGGTGATGGTGCCGATCAACGCCTTCGGCAACGAAGAAACCAAACAGAAATACCTGCCGAAACTGGCGACGGGCGAATTCATCGGCTGCTTCGGCCTGACGGAACCGAACCACGGCTCCGACCCTGGCAGCATGGTCACGCGCGCCCGTAAAGTGCCGGGCGGCTACAGCTTGTCGGGCGCAAAGATGTGGATCACCAACAGCCCGATCGCCGACGTGTTCGTCGTCTGGGCCAAGGACGATGAAGGCGCGATCCGCGGCTTCGTGCTGGAAAAAGGCTGGAAAGGCCTGTCGGCGCCGGAAATCCACGGCAAAGTCGGCTTACGCACCAGCATCACCGGTGAAATCGTCATGGATGAAGTATTTTGCCCTGAAGAAAACGCCTTCCCCGACGTGCGCGGCCTGAAAGGCCCGTTCACTTGCCTGAACAGCGCCCGCTACGGCATCGCCTGGGGCGCGCTGGGTGCGGCCGAAGACTGCTACCTGAAAGCACGCCAGTACACAATGGACCGCCAGCAATTCGGCCGCCCATTGGCCGCGAACCAGCTGGTGCAAAAGAAACTGGCCGACATGCTGACGGAAATCACCATGGGCTTGCAAGGCTGCTTGCGCCTGGGCCGCATGAAGGATGAAGGCTCGCCGGCCGTGGAAATCACCTCTATCATGAAACGCAACAGCTGCGGCAAGGCGCTCGATATTGCCCGCGTGGCGCGCGACATGATGGGTGGCAACGGCATTTCCGACGAGTTCGGCGTCATCCGTCACCTGGTCAACCTGGAAGTGGTCAACACCTACGAAGGCACGCACGATGTGCACGCGCTGATCATCGGCCGCGCCATCACCGGCATCGCCGCCTTCAACTAATGGACGCCTTGGCTTCCACCTTGCGGCCCGCGCCGCTGACCGGCTTGCGCGTGCTCGACCTGTCGCGCGTGCTGGCCGGCCCGTGGGCCGGGCAAATGCTGGCCGACCTGGGCGCCGACGTCGTCAAGGTTGAACAGCCGGGCCGCGGCGACGACACGCGCTCCTGGGGTCCACCGTATCTGAAGGATGAAGATGGCCGCGACACGGCCGAGGCCGCCTATTTCCAGTGTGCCAACCGCAACAAGCGCTCCTTGTGCATCGACCTGGCCGCGCCCGAAGGGCAAGCGCTGGTGCGCAAGCTGGCTGCCGAATCGGACGTGCTGCTGGAAAATTTCAAGCTCGATGGCTTGAAGCAATACGGCCTCGATGCGGCCAGCTTGCTGGCGCTCAATCCGCGCCTCGTCTACTGCTCCATCACGGGCTTCGGCCAGGATGGGCCGTACGCGGCGCGCGCCGGCTATGACTTCCTGATCCAGGGCATGGGCGGCTTGATGAGCATCACGGGCGTGCCCGATGGCCAGCCGGGCGCCGGACCGCAAAAAGTGGGCGTGGCGCAGACGGACATCCTGACGGGCCTGTACGCCACCATCGCCGTGCAGGCGGCGCTGGCCGAACGGGAACGCTCGGGCCTGGGCCAGCATATCGACCTGGCCTTGCTGGACGTGCAAGTGGCGGCGCTGGGCAACCAGGCGGCCAACTACCTGTGCGGCGGCAAGGTGCCCCAGCGCATGGGCAATGCACATCCGAACATCGTGCCTTACCAGGACTTTCCTACGGCCGATGGCGACATGATTTTGGCGATCGGCAACGATGGGCAGTTTTCGCGCTTTTGCGCCGTCGCCGGCCACCCGGAATGGGCGCAAGATGAACGCTTCGCCACCAATCCGCAGCGCGTGGCGCACCGGGCGATCCTGATCCCCTTGATGCGCCAGACCACGGTCATGCGCACGACGGCCGAGTGGATCAGCGCGTTCGAGGCGCAAGCCGTGCCCTGCGGCCCCGTCAACCGCATCGACCAGGTGTTTGCCGACCCGCAAGTGGTGGCACGTGGCTTGAAAGTGGAGATGCCGCATCCGACGGCGGGCACGGTGGCGCTGGTGGCCAATCCCGTGCGCCTGTCCGGCTCGCCGGTGCAATACCGCTTTCCGCCGCCGTTGCTGGGGCAGCATACGCAGGAAGTGCTGCAGCAGTGGCTGGGATTGGACAGTGCGGAGATTGACGGCTTGCGCGAGCGCAAGGTGGTGTAAATGTTGGTCGTCCGGACGTAGGTCGGATTAGCGCTTGCGCGTAATCCGACACCGCACCCAGCGCCAACAATGTTGTCGGATTACGGCCCGCAGGGCCTAATCCGACCTACGATGCTATTTACTTGAGTACCAGCTTCAACGCCGGCTTTTCGCCATAATCGTCATAGCGCTCATTGATGCCGGCGATGCAGAAGGTGATTTCTTCCAGCAAGTCGGGCACTTGCGCCTTCATGGACTCCGCATCCTGCACAACAATCTCGAGCACTTCGTTCGGTTTCAAACGGAACTGCGTCATGTTTTCGTCGTCGCGCAAATAGCTGAGGCAATCGACCCAGGCATCCATGCTGTTGCCGTAGAACTCGGGGAAACCGAAGGCTTGCACGCATTGCGCGTGAAAGCTCGCTTCGTCGCTGATGTCTTTTCCATTCAGGATGGCAGTGGCCATGGTGCTCCTCAGTTCTTCAGCGACAGCACATCCTGCATGTCGAACAGGCCGGTCGGCTTGTCGGCCAGGAAACGCGCGGCGCGCAGGGCGCCGTGGGCGTAGGTGACGCGGCTGCTCGACTTGTGGCTGATCTCGATGCGCTCGCCGATGCCGGCAAACAGCACCGTATGGTCGCCGACGATATCGCCGCCGCGGATGGTGGCAAAGCCGATGGTCGACGGATCGCGTTCGCCCGTCACGCCTTCGCGGCCGTAGACGGCGCATTCCTTCAGGTCGCGGCCCAGGGCGCCGGCCACCACTTCACCCATTTGCAGGGCGGTGCCCGATGGCGCATCGACCTTGTGGCGGTGATGCGCTTCGATGATTTCAATGTCGTAACCTTCGGACAGGCTTTTCGCGGCCAGTTCCAGCAGCTTCATGGTGACGTTTACGCCCACGCTCATGTTCGGTGCGAACATGATGGCCGTCTTTTCGGCGGCGGCGGCAATGGCAGCCTTGCCAGCGTCATCGAAACCGGTGGTGCCGATGATCATCTTGATGCCGTGCTCGGCGCAATACGCCAGATGCTGCAAAGTGCCTTCGGGGCGCGTGAAGTCGATCAGGTAATCGGCGCCGGCCAGGCCGGTGGCCAGGTCGGACTCGATCAGCACGCCGGCAGGCTTGCCGAGGAAAGCGGCGGCATCCTGGCCGACGGACGGCGAGCCGGCGCGGTCGAGCGCGCCAGCGAGCACGGCGTCGGGCGCGTTGCTGACCGCTTCGATCAGGATATGGCCCATGCGGCCGCTGGCGCCAGCGATGGCGATTTTCAGTTCAGTCATTTTATTCTCTTACAACAGCTTATTTGGTGGGTTCGGCAGCAGGTGCAGGTGCAGGCTCGGCGGCAGGCGCCGTTGCGGGTGCGGGTGCAACGTCAGGCTTGCTCACAGGAATAGCAGGGGCGGCATCGGCCGGCACCGGCACGGCGCTTGGCGCCACGGGCGATGGCACGACGGCGGCAGGCACGTCAGCCTTGGCGACCTTGGCGAACGGCGACGGACCGGCGATACGATCGATGTATTCTTTCTCCGTCGGCAAGTTGCCGCCTTCGAAACGTTCCACTTTGCCATCCTTGCCGAAGTACACGACCACGCGGCTGCTGGTGGTTTCGCCACTGCCCCGGGCCAGGCGGAATGGGTAATCCCAGCGGTCGGCATGGAAGATATCGGTCAGCAGCGAGGTGCCGAGGACGAAGCGCACCTGGTCGCGCGTCATGCCCACTTTCAGCTGGGCCAGCATCTCTTCGGAGACAAAGTTGCCTTGTTGAATGTCAGGACGGTAGGGCGAAAAAAACCACATGAATTTTTGCAGCGGCGTAATGGTGGTCGTTTGTGCGCCCTGTTCGGGGACCAGTTCCTTGCCTTCTTTTTGAGCAGCTGCCGGCTTTTCGCCAAGGATGCCACGGCTGGCGCAGCCGGACATGGCCAGCGCGACACAGACCATGCCTGCCACGACTGGTGCTCGGAATGAAATACGGTGCCAGAGAGATGGCAATACAGCCGGTGTTACGCGCATAAATGACCTCAATTTGATGAACAAAACGCCAGGAGTGGCCGGCCTGCCAAAAAATGCATATTTTGGCACTCCCCGCTAAAACGCTATATGATAAAGCACCTGACCCACATACGAGCAACAAACATGAGTAACAATCCTAGTGATCTCAAGGCAAGCGGCCTGAAAGCCACCCTGCCACGGCTGAAGATACTCGATATCTTCCAGAGTAGCCCGGTACGCCACCTGACCGCGGAAGACGTCTACAAGATTCTGCTGGCCGACAATATGGATGTCGGTTTGGCAACTGTCTACCGCGTCCTGACCCAATTCGAACAGGCAGGCTTGCTCAACCGCAACCATTTTGAAACCGGCAAGGCGATTTTCGAACTCAACGAAGGCTCCCACCACGACCATCTGGTGTGCCTCGACTGTGGCCGGGTCGAAGAATTCTTTGACGAAGAAATCGAAATCCGCCAGCAAAAAGTGGCTGAAGAGCGCGGCTTCAAGATCGCCGAACACGCGCTGGCCATCTACGGCAACTGTACCAAGACGGCTTGCCCGCACAAAACCGCCTGACATCTGACACATTTCGCCGGCCGTTCCCATGGAACGGCTGGCGCGTCAGGCAGTACGATCAATGATGGCTGAGCGCGCTTGACAGCAACTTGGCCGTGATATCGACAATCGGGATGACGCGCTCGTAAGCCATGCGCGTCGGTCCGATCACTCCCAACGTTCCCACGATCTTGCCGTTGACTTCATACGGCGCCGTCACCACGCTCATTTCATCCATCGGCACCAGGTTCGATTCGCCGCCGATGAAAATCTGCACGCCCGTCGCCTTGCTCGACACGTCGAGCAGCTGCATCAAGCCCGTCTTTTGCTCGAACATGTCGAACATCTGGCGCAGCGAATGCATATTCGATGACAGATCGCTCACGCTGAGCAAGTTGCGCTCGCCGGAAATCACCATGTCGTCGCTATGGTCGGCCATCGCTTCGCTGCCCGCTTCCACGGCCGCCTGCATCAGGCTGCCCATGTCGTCGCGTAACTGGCGCAGCTCGCCCTGCAGGCGCACGCGCACGGCGTCGAACGACAGGCCGCCATAATTCTGGTTGATGTAGTTGGCCGATTGCACTAGTTGCGCCGGCGTATAGTCGGCCTCCGTCAGCAATAACCGGTTCTGCACGTCGCCGCCGGGGGCGACGATGACGAGCAGGATGCGTTTTTCGGAAAGGCGCAGGAATTCGATTTGCTGGAACACGGATTCGCGGCGCGGGCTGAGCACGACGCCGGCAAACTGCGACAGCGATGACAGCATCTGCGCCGCGTTGGCGATGGTTTTTTGCGGCTGCGGCGTCTGCAGGCGCATGCGCGACTCCACCAGATGTTCGTCCAGATGCCGGACAGTCAGCAAGGTGTCGACAAAGATGCGGTAGCCGCGCGGCGTGGGGATGCGTCCGGCCGAGGTATGCGGACTGGACACATAACCGAGCTCTTCCAGATCGGCCATGATGTTGCGGATCGTGGCTGGCGACAGGTCGAGGCCGGAAATTTTCGACAAGGCGCGCGAACCGACCGGCAGGCCGTCGGCGATATATCGCTCGACCAGGGCTTTCAGCAGTGTTTGGGCACGTGTATCGAGTTGCATGGTGTTCTATTTAGAAAGTATTTTGTTAGGCAAGCGGCAACGAAAGCGGCCGAACGTGCATCAACAGCGCCTATTATGCACGTTCGCCCGTCCGGCGGCGATCAATCTTCCAGTTGCTCCTGCAGCCACAGCAGCAATTCATCAAAGTTGGCACAGATGGCGTCGGGCTGCACGCCGGCGGCCAGGTGGGCGTCGCTGCCCTTGCGGTTCATCCATACGGCACGCATGCCCGCCCCTTGCGCCCCCGTCACATCGAAATACAGGTCGTCGCCGACATACACGGCTTCATGCGGCGCCACGCCCAGCGCGGCGCAGCCAGCCAGGAAGATGCTGGCGTCGGGCTTGGCGACGCCGAAATCGCTGGCGGCGATCGATACCTTGAAATGCTGCGCCAGGCCAATAATGTCAAGGTCCGCATTGCCGTTCGAGATGGAGCCGACCAGCATGCGCTGGCCCATCCAGGCCAGGCCAGGCAAGACATCGTCATACGGCTGGACGCGATGGCGCGCCGCCAGAAACTGCGCGATGGCGCCGTCGACCAGGGCGGGATCCTCGCCGGCAGCTTCGAAGGCGGTCAGCAGGCCCGCGCGGCGCAACTCGATCAGATTGCCATGAAAATGCGGTTGTTCATTGAGCATGGCCAGGCGGTGCTGGCGCAGCACCTCGATGGAAAACTGCTGCGCCACCCTGGGCGCATGCGTGGCCAGCCAGTCGTGCAGCAGGGTTTCGGCGGCGGCAATCACGGGCGCGATGGGCCACAAGGTATCGTCAAGATCGAACAGGATCGCCTTGGGCGGCACGGCAGGTTTTACAGTAGCAAGGGACATGGGATTCACGGTGATGCCGCGCCACAGTGCGCAGCCTGCATCTATTGTCGCACCGATCGCCGCCTCCGGCATGGCTGCGCCCCCATGAAATGGGGCCGGGCCAGCGCTTCCCGGCGAAAAATTGTTACAGGGTGATACAAGGCAAGATCATTCAGCTTGCCAGATAGACTAAAATAGGCGCCATTCCAATGCGGCGCCAGCGTCCGCGTTGCGCTACCCAACCTAATTCGTTTTGGAGAATGTATGAAAAATTTGTACCTGCGCTCGATGCTGGCGGCGGCTTGCGCCGTCACATTGGCGGCCTGCGGCGGCAGCGGCGGCAACTTGTATTTGCAAGTCCAAATCAGGGACCTGGCAAAAGATGGCCTGATTCTCCTGAATGACGGGGAACGCTTACCGGTTACTGCGGGCCAGACCTCCGTTGTTTTCACCAAGCTGATCAACACTGATGACCGCTATGACATCAGCATCGCACAACAGCCCAAAGGCGCCGTGTGCACGATTAGCAATGGCGCAGGCAAGGCATCGAGCTATACCGTGACCACTGCCCTGGTGACTTGCACGACCAATACCTATCCGCTGAGCGGCACGATCACGGGCCTGACCGCCGACGGTTTGACCTTGGCCATTGGCAACGCCAGCACCAGCCCGCTGAAAGGCAGCACGAGCTATACGTTCCCGGCTGTCAATGACGGCATCGCCTACAATATTTCCATAGCGACATATCCAGCGGGCCAGACGTGCAGTTTCGTGGGCTCTGCCAGCGCCAACGGCCGTGATGTCGTCGGCACCATGGGTTCCGCCGCCACGACCGGCGCCACACTGAACTGCACGGCGCAGTAAGCCACGCGATTCGTCACCCCTATATTGGATTGGAGAAATACATGAAGTTATCCTGCCTGCGCCCACTCGCCGCGCTGCTGTTGACCCTGGGACTGGCTGCTTGCGGCGGCAAGGCCTCATATGATGTCAGCGGCACCATCAGCAACTTGAACACCGACGGCCTGATCCTGGTCAACGGCGGTGAACCCCTCGCGATCAAAGCCGGCGAGACCTCGTTTACCTTTAAAAAACGCATCGACTACGGCACCGACTACAACATCACCGTGCAGACCCAGCCAGCCCATATGACTTGCACCGTCAGTGGCGGCACCGGTTCGGCTGGCCACTACGTCAGTATCCAGGCATCGGTTTCCTGTTCGCAAAACAGGTATACGGTGGGCGGCACGGTTAGCGGCCTGACGGCGGATGGATTGGTTTTGATCAACGGCAATGCGCAAACCACGGTGGCCAAAGGCAGCACGACCTTTACCCTGGCAGCGCCTGTCGCCGATGGCGACAAGTATGGCATCAGTGTATTTACCCAGCCAACCGGCTTGAAATGCAGCGTGGCGCCCAACACTGGCGTCGGCGTGATGGGCGAAGCGAACGTGACCACCGTGCAGATCGCCTGCAATCCGGGCTAACGCTGTGACGCTGGCAGCCGCCACGCGGCTGCCAGGAAGAGATATCACTGAAATATATAATTGATATTCCAAAGATAAATTGGAGTTATATGTGGCGATGCAGCATAATGCATCTGTCTCCTCCAACTCTTCCAAGAATTGGATTTAGCCCGCTTTTACCAGCGGGCTTTTTTTTGCCCAAAATTCCTCAGGCAGATTTATTCAAGCCCGGCTGCAGCATCTGCACGATGCTGGAGAAATCCTGCTGCGCATAACCGGCTTGCGCATGCATCTGATACAGCTGGCGCACCAGCCCGCCCAAAGGCGTGGGTGCGTTCGCCGACAGGGCCGACTGCTGCGCCAGGCCCAGATCTTTGAGCATCAGCGCGGTGCCGAAGCCGCCCGTGTAATTGCGCGACGCGGGCGTGCCGTCCATGACGCCTGGCCACGGGTTGTACACTTCCAGGGTCCAGTTGCGGCCCGAACTCTTGGCCATGATGTCGGACAACACTTTCGGGTCCAGGCCATGCGCCACACCGAGGTTCAGCGCCTCGGCCGTACCGGCCATCAAGATACCCAGCAGCATGTTGTTGCAAATCTTCGCCACCTGGCCCGCACCCGCCTCGCCCGCATGGAAGATGTTCTTGCCCATCTTTTCCAGCAATGGACGCGCCTGCTGCAAGGCCGCTTCGCTGCCGCCGACGATGAAGGTCAGCGTGCCGGCCGCCGCGCCCGCCGTGCCGCCCGAGACGGGCGCATCGATCATGGCAAAGCCGCGTTCGCTGGCCGCCTGCGCCACCTGGCGCGCCACATCGGCGGCGATGGTGCTGCAATCGATGAACAGGGCGCCGGGCTTGGCCGAATCGAGCACGCCGCCGGCCGCCAGGTACAGCTCCTGCACGTGTTTGTTAGCTGGCAGCATGGTGATGACGGCGTCGGCCGTCTGTACGGCCGCGCTGGCGGACGCAGCCGCCGTGGCGCCCGCTTCAACGAGGGATGCGACGGCTGCTGGCGCCAAGTCGAAGACGGACACGTGGAAGCCGGCGGCCACCAGATTGCGGGCCATCGGCGCGCCCATGTTGCCCAGGCCGATGAAAGCGATATGTTGCATTTTTTAAAGTCTCCTGTTGTTCTTTTAATGCAGGTCGCGCAAAGGATGGCTATCCCATGGCGCCGCGAAATATTCATTCAGATACGCATCGCCGACCTCGGCCAGGCTGGCCGGCTGCCACTGCGGCGCGTTGTCCTTGTCGATCAGCAAGGCGCGCACGCCTTCGCTGAAGTCCGCATGGGCGCAGCATTGCACGGCCACGATCAGTTCCAGCTGGAACACTTGCGCCAAACTCATGTGGCGTGTGCGGTCGCGCATGGCCCAGACCAAGGCGGCCGAGCTGGGCGCACCCTTGGCCAGCGAATGGGCTGCCTTTTGCAGCCAGGCCGAATCGCCGTCATAGGCGGCAATGGCGGCCACCACTTCGGGCAAGGTGGGTGCTTGCGTCAGGGTGGCGATGGCGTCGAAGTTGGCGCGTACTTCCGAGACGGGCAGCATGGATGCGGGCGCCGAGAAACCGCGCAGCAAGCGGTCCAGCTGCTCGCCGTTCGCCTGCGGGCTGGCTTGCCATTGCGCCAGCGCAAGAGCGTCGAGCACCATGGCGCGCTCTTCCTGGCGCAGGAAATAGTCGCCGAGACCCGAGAACAGGGCGTCGGCCGCGTTCATCGGCGCACCCGTCAAGCCCAGGAACAGGCCGCTGCGCCCCGGCATGCGGCCCAGGAACCAGCTGCCCCCCACGTCGGGGAACAGGCCGATCGCGATTTCCGGCATGGCGATGCGCGTGCTTTCCGTCACGACGCGGTGGCTGGCGCCCGCCATCAGACCCAGGCCACCTCCCATGACGATGCCGCCGCCCCACACCAGCAGCGGTTTCACATACGTATGGATGCGGTGGTCGAGCCGGTATTCCTCGGCAAAGAAGGCCAGCGCCTGCGGGTTCGGCACGACATTCGGCTGCTCGGCAACGGCCGAGCGAAGGCTGCGCACGTCGCCGCCCGCGCAAAAGGCCTTGTCGGTCGACGAGTGCAGCACCACGCAGGCGATGGCGTCGTCACTGGCCCAGCGCACGAGGGCGCCATCGATGGCGCGTATCATGTCCAGGGTCAGCGCATGCAGCGACTTCGGCGCATCGAGGGTGATGACACCCAGCTTCATGCCGCCGGGACAGTCGCGCTCTTCCAGTTTTACTGTTTCAACCAAGGTTTCAGCCATTGCGCCACTCCGCCGGACGTTTTTCCAGGAACGCTTGCACGCCCTCTTTCTGGTCTTGCGTATCGAACAGGCCCAGGAACAGGGTGCGTTCATCGGGCAGAGAATTGACGAGCGGATGGCTGCGCGCGCCCTGGATCAGGGTCTTGCACGCCGTCACGCTGCTGGGGCTTTGGCGCGCCACCTTGGCGGCCAGGGCCAGCGCCGTGGCGGCAGCCTTGCCGGTTGGCACGACTTCCTCGACGAGGCCGATGGCCAGTGCCTTGGCCGCATCGACGCGCTCGCCGCATAAAATCATGCGCTTGGCCCAGCCTTCGCCCACCAGCCATGGCAAGTGCTGCGTGCCGCCCGCGCACGGCAGCAAGCCGACGGACGCTTCCGGCAAGGCCATCTGCGCGTGCTCTTCCGCGATGCGGATGTCGCAGGCCAGCGCGCATTCGAGCCCGCCGCCCATGGCATAGCCATTGATGGCGGCGATGCTGACGCCGCGAAACGCGGACAATGCCTCGAACGCCTCGCCAAACGCGGCGGCCATGGCAAACGCCGTGTCCTTGTTACCGTCGGCAAACACGTTCAGGTCGGCGCCAGCCGAGAAGAACTTGGCGCCGCCGCCCGTGATCACGAGCGCGTACACGTCGGGATCCGCATTCAGATCGGCCACCAGCTGCGTCAGCCCGTTCAGGCTGGCCAAGGTCCACGTGTGGGCGGGCGGGTTGTCGAGGGTCACCAGGGCCGTGTGGCCACGGCGTTCCAGCAGTAAATTCGTATACACTTTGCTCATCGTAAGGTCTCCGTGGCGCCGTCTTTCAAAATCGCTCGCGCGACGATCAGGCGCATGATTTCATTCGTCCCTTCCAGGATCTGGTGCACCCGCGTATCGCGCACATGGCGCTCGAGCGGATACTCGCGGATGTAGCCGTAGCCGCCATGCAATTGCAGCGCATCGTTGGCCACATTGAAACCCACATCCGTGGCGAAACGCTTTGCCATGGCGCAATACGCCGTGGCGTCCGGGCTTTCCTGGTCAAGTTTCCAGGCCGCCAGGCGCACCATCTGGCGCGCCGCCACCAGTTCGGTCAGCATGTCGGCCAGCTTGAATTGCAAGGCCTGGAATTGCGCCAGTTCGCGGCCGAACTGCGTGCGCTCTTTCATGTACGCTTGCGCGCGCGTCAAGGCCGCCTGCGCCGTGCCCACCGAGCACACGGCGATATTGATGCGCCCGCCGTCGATGCCCTTCATGGCGATGGCAAAGCCTTCGCCTTCCACGCCCAGCAAATTACCAACAGGAACTTTCACCTGGTCAAAACTGATGATGCGCGTGGGCTGGCTGTTCCAGCCCATCTTTTCTTCCTTCTTGCCATACACGATGCCGGGCAAATTCGCCGGCACGGCAAACGCGGAAATACCGGCCGCGCCCTCGCCGCCCGTGCGTGCCATAACGATCAGCATGTCCGTCTGGCCTGCGCCCGAAATGAAGGCCTTGGTTCCATCCAGCACATAAAAGTCGCCATCCCTGACGGCTTTCGTGCGCAAGGATGCCGCGTCGGAACCCGACTGCGGTTCCGTCAGACAATAGCTGGCCAGCTTCTGGCCGGCGGCCAGGGCAGGCACCCACTCGTCGCACAGGGCTTCCTGCCCCCAGCGCGACAGCATCCATGTGGCCATGTTGTGAATCGTGATGTAGGCCGTGGTCGAGGTGCAGCCACCGGCCAGCTCCTCGAAGACGATGGCCGCATCCTGGCGGCTCAGACCCAGGCCGCCCCAGCGCTGCGGCGTGTACAGGCCGCAAAAGCCCATCTCGCCCGCCTTGGCGATGGTTTCCACGGGAAAGATCGATTCCGCATCCCAATGGGCCGCATGCGGCGCCAGTTCCCCTTCGGCAAACGCGCGCGCCGCCTGCTGGAACTCGCGCTGCTCGTCGCTCAGTTCAAAGTCCATGCCAGCTCCTTATTTGAGGCTGATGGTCGTGTTGACCTTGCCTACCGAGGCCGCGTCCGTGAACCAGCGCTGGGTAATCGTTTGGGTCTGCGTGTAGAACAGCACGACTTGCTTGCCGAACGGGCCCAGATCGCCCAGCTTGGAGCCGCGCGAACCCGTAAAGCTGAACAGGGGAACGGGCACGGGAATGGGCACGTTGATGCCGACTTGGCCCACGTCGATTTCTTCCTGGAAGTAGCGCGCGGCCGCGCCGCTTTGCGTAAACAGCGCCGTGCCGTTGCCGTTCGGATTCGCGTTGACCAGGGCAATCGCTTCGTCCAAGGTGTCGACTTCGACGACGATCAGGACGGGACCAAAGATTTCCTGGTCATACACAACCATGCCGGGCTTCACGCCGGAGAGAATCGTCGGCCCCACGAAGTTGCCGTTCGGGTAGCCATCGACTTTCACGTCGCGGCCATCGAGGGTCAGCACGGCGCCCTGCTCGATGCCCTTGACAACCAGACTGTGCACGCGCTCCTTGGCTGCGCAGGAAATGACGGGCCCCAGGTCAGGATTGTCCTTGCCCGCGCCGACTGTCAAGGTTTGCGCCTTGGCAGCCAGCTCCGGCAGCCAATCGCGCGCCTCGCCCACCAGCACGGCGACAGAGGCGGCCATGCAGCGCTGGCCGGCCGCGCCGAAACCCGCACCCAGCAACTGATTCAAGGTCTGTTCTTTATTTGCATCCGGCAAGACGACGGCGTGGTTCTTGGCGCCCATCATGCATTGCGCGCGCTTGCCGTTCAGGCTGGCGCGCTGGTACACATGCGTGCCCACCTTGCTCGATCCCACGAACGAGATCGCCTTGATGTCCCGGTGGTCGCACAGGGCGTTGACGACGTCTTCGCCGCCGTGGATCACGTTCAGCACGCCGGCCGGGATGCCCGCCTGCAAGGCCAGGCGCACGAGCTTTTCCGTCACGAGCGGGTCTTGCTCCGATGGTTTCAGCACGAAAGTATTGCCGCAGGCAATTGCCATCGGGAACATCCACAAGGGGATCATGGCGGGGAAATTGAACGGGGTAATGCCGGCGCACACGCCCAGCGGCTGCATCACGCTGTAGGTATCGACGCCGCCGGCCACGTTTTGCGCGTATTCACCCATTTGCAGGGTGCCGATATTGGCCGCGTGTTCCACCACTTCCAGGCCACGGAATACGTCGCCTTCCGCGTCGAGCAAAGTCTTGCCCTGTTCCATCGTCAAGGTGGCGGCCAGGTCGGCCATGTTTTCGCGGATCAGCTGCTGCAATTTGAGGAAAATGCGGGCGCGCGCGCCGATCGGCGTCTTGCGCCAGGTTTTGAAGGCGCGCTGGGCCGAGGCGATGGCCGCGTTGACTTCGTCCGGGGTAGCGAACGGCACCTTGGCCAGGACTTCCTGCGTGGCCGGGTTGACGACGTCGCGCCAGACGGTGGTTTGGGATTCAACCCACTCGCCGTTGATCAAGAGGGGAACGGTCGGAATAGCGTTTTGCGTGGTCACTCGGTGTCTCCTTGTGTGGGTATCAGTCTGTTTGCATTATTCGCACAATCGCCGCCGCAAACAAGGCGTGAAAATGCGAGATAATGCAAAGCTGAATCTGTTAATCTGCAAAGATTGTAAATTTGCAGATTCCACAAACCGGGGAAGAGGAAACACGATGGCAAAGGTTTTCATGGGTGTGCGCCTGCAGCGGCTGCGCGAGGAACGGCGCATGACGCAGGTGGCGCTGGCCAAGTCCTTGGGTATTTCGCCCAGCTACCTGAACCAGATGGAACGCAACCAGCGCCCGCTGACGGTGCCTATTTTGCTGCGCATCGGCACGGTGCTGGGTGTCGATCCGCAAATCTTTTCCGAGCACGACAGCGCCAGCCTCGTGGCCGACGTGCGCGACGTGTTCGGCGAATTGCCCGACGCGCCGCCCACGTCGATGGCGGAACTCAAGATGCTGGTGGAAAACATGCCGGAACTGGCCCGCTCGATCTTGCTGTTGCAGCGGCGCTACCGCGTGATGGCGGAGCGGGCCGACACCCTGGCCGCGCGTCTTGACGATGGCAGCCGCGGCGCCAGCTCGGCAGCACCGTCCACGGACGAGGAAGTGCGCGAATACCTGAACCGGCGGCAAAACTATATCGATGAGCTGGACCGGGCGGCGGAACTCGTGGCCGGCGAACTCGATCCCGCCCTGCGCACGCTCGACGCGCTGCAAGGCCGGCTGCTGGAACGCCACGGCATCGAAGTGCGCTTGTCCGATGGCGACGCGGGCATGGTGCGCAAGCACCGCTACGACGCCCAGCAACAGATTTTGTGGCTGCCCGATACCCTGACGGGCGGCCAGCGCGCCTTCCAGATGGCGGCGCAAATCAGCCTGCTCGAGCACAGCGACCTGATCGACGCTCTCGTGCTGGCGGCGGGATTGTCCGGCGCGGCCGCGCAAACGGGCGCGCGCCTGGCGTTTTCGAATTATTTTGCGGGCGCGCTGCTGATGCCCTACCAGCGCTTCCTGCAGGCGGCGGAAACGCGTGCCTACGATATCGAGCGTCTGGCGCACCAGTTCGGCGTGGGTTTCGAAGCCGTGTGCCACCGCCTGAGCACCATGCAGCGCCCCGACGCGGCGGGGCTGCCGTTTTTCTTCGTCAGGGTCGACCGGGCTGGCAATGTCTCGAAGCGCCAGTCGGCCACGGACTTTCATTTCTCAAGAGTGGGCGGCACGTGCCCGCTGTGGATCGTCTACGACGCCTTCAGCCATCCGGGACAGGTGCTCACGCAAGTGGCCAGCATGCCAGACGGCTGCACGTATCTGTGGATCGCGCGCCAGGTCAGCACGGCGTCGCCGGGCTTTCGCGCACCGGGCAAGACGTTTGCCGTGGCGCTGGGCTGCGACATCTCGCAGGCGCACCGCTTGATCTATTCGAAGGGACTCGATTTGCACGACCCTTCCAGCGCCACGCCGATCGGCACGGGCTGCAAGGTGTGCGAGCGCCAAAGCTGCCCGCAGCGGGCGTTTCCGTCGCTGCTGGCACCGCCGCCAGCATCAGCCTGATTTATTCGGCGACCCGGGCGCGCAGCGCGTCGAATTCGCGCGTAAATTCCGCGCGCCAGTCGCGCCGCGTGGACTCGGCTATCCAGGCCGCGTCCAGGCCATTCAACATGAAGCCGCGCATGTCGTCGAGGCCGAAGCCGAATTCGCGCATCATCATCCAGGCGCCCGTCGGCGTTACGTGGTGCAGGGTCGGATCGTCCGTGTTCGGATGCAGTTTCAATCCCAGCTTGGCCATGGCGCGGATCGGATGATCGAGCGCCCAGCGCTCGGGCGCCAGGGTGCGCAAATAATAGGAATTGGTCGGCACCACGGTAAACACGAGACCGCGCTCCACGCAGCGCTGCGCCAGTTCCGGGTTGTCGACAATCGTGTAGCCATGGTCGACCCGGTCCACCTGCAGCTGTTCGATGGCCGTCTCCACGTTCATCCACGGCATGCCGAATTCGCCCGCATGCGCCGTGCATTTGAAACCGGCTGCGCGCGCGGCGCGGTAGGCTTCGATGAACAACTCTGGCGGGCGGTCGTTTTCGCGGTAATCGATGCCGATGCCGATGACTTCCGGCGCGCGGTAAGCCTTCATCCATTCCACCATCTGCACGGCTTCCGCAGGAGCCGCTTCGCGGTCGATGCTGGGGATCAAACGGCCGATCACGCCGAAGTCGCGCTGCGCGTCGCGGATGGCGGCCACGATGGCGTCTTGCGCCGATTCATAGCGGATGCCCGACACGCGCACGGTGCCAGTGGGGTTCCAGAAGAACTCCGCATAGCGCACGCCGTGGCCATGCGCGTCTTCCAGGTATTCGTAGGCCAGGCAATACAGATCCGTCGGCGAGACGATCAGGTGCGCGTCGAGCGCACGCAGCACGCGCAGCACGCCGACGGGCTTGTCGCCGCGCGTGTAGAAAGAGTCGATTTCCTCGGGCGTGACGACATTGCGCGTCTTGGCGGCCAGCGCGCGGAAGGTTGCCTGGCGCACCGTGCCGAACAAATGGCAATGCAGCTCCACTTTCGGCATGGCGCGTAAAAACTGTTCGATGCTCAGGGGGGAATTAGACATGAAGCTCGTTTCGTAATGGAGTGGATCAGGCGAGAATGCCGGCCAGGCGCCGCATCAGCAGTGCGATGGCGGCCGGGCCGTCGGCCAGCATCGCCACCTGCGTGTTGATGGGCGCGCGGCGCGGCACGCGGAACTCGCACACCGTCATGCCGCGCGTCAGTTCGCCCGTCAATTCGATGGCCACGTGGGCGCTCTGGAACTGGAACAGCTGCGGCGCTTCCAGATACAGGGCCACCACGGGGTCGTACATGGGCATGGGCACGGAACCGTCGCTGCTGCGGATGCGCACGTACGCTTCCAGGTAGCCGGCCAGACGCTGCGCGCGCGGCGTGCCGATGGCGCGCAACTGCAGCACTTCCCCATTCGTCACCAGCAGCTGGCGGCACAGGTTCAAGCCGAACATGCGCAGCGGGATGCCGGCCTGGAAGACCTGGGCGGCCGCTTCCGGGTCCGCATAGATATTGAATTCGGCCGCCGCCGTGTGGTTGCCCTGGTCGGTCGAGCCGCCCATCAAAATGATCTCGACGATTTTTTCGGCAATGTCGGGAGCGCGGCTCAAGGCGGTCGCCAGGTTCGTCATCGGCGCAATCGCCATGATGGTGATCTGGCCGGGGTGGGCGCGCACGGCGGCGATCAGCGCGTCGACGGCGTGGCCGGCAGCATCAACGGCGGCGCCGGGCGGCAGAATATCTCCCGTGGTGGGCATGCCACTGTCGCCGAGGATGCGCTGCGCCGTCTCGATGACGCCGGCCAGCGGCTCTTCGCAGCCGCGGTAGATCGGCACCCTCAAGCCATCATGGGCCTTGATGCGCAAGGCGTTGTCGTAGGTGATGTCGACGGGCGCATTGCCCGCCACCACGCTCACGCCCAGCCACTCGATGTCGGGATTGCTGCCCAACAGCAGCATCGTCAGCCAGTCGTCGAAACCGGGATCGGTATCGAGCCAGATCTTTTTCAAGGGTTTGTCCATGATGGTTTCCAGTCGAAGTTAGGCAGCCAGCCACAGGGCGCTGTCGGCCGGCAGCACGAACGAGACGGCCGTGCCTTCGCGCCAGGCGGCGCCGCCGGCCGCGCAAATGCCCTTGACCTGGCCCAGCGGCGTTTGCAGCAGGTATTCGACGGTGTCGCCCAGGAAGCCCCGTGCCAGCACGGTGCCCGGGTATTGGCCCGCCGCGTCGTCGGCGGCGCAGACGCGCACCTTGTCCGGACGCCAGCCCAGCACCGTGGTGCCGGCGGCGACGGGGGACGTGTACGGCAGGCTGGCGCCCGCGTGATGCAGCGCGCCGTCGCGGTAATCGAACAGGTTTTCAAAGCCCATGAAGTTGGCAACGAAGCGCGTCGATGGCGTGTTGAAGACGGCTTCCGGCGCGGCCAGTTGCTCGATGCGCCCGCCGTTCATGACGACGATGCGGTCGGACAGGGCCAGCGCTTCTTCCTGGTCATGCGTCACGTACAGCATGGTGATGCCCAGTTCGCGCTGGATGCGGCGCAGCTCGGCGCGCATCTGGACGCGCAGCTTGGCGTCCAGGTTCGACAGCGGCTCGTCGAGCAGCAGCAGGGCCGGCTCGACGACGATGGCGCGTGCAAGCGCCACGCGCTGCTGCTGGCCGCCGGACATCTGCGCCGGCAAGCGGGTTTCGAAACCGGTCAGGCCCACGGCGGCAATCACGGCTTCCACTTTGGTTTTCAGCAGGGCTGGCGCGACCTTGCGCAGGCGCAGGCCAAAAGCGATGTTGTCGTACACGTTCAGGTGCGGGAACAGCGCATACGACTGGAACACCATGCCGATATTGCGCTTGTTCGGCGCCAGCTTGCCGATCTCGCGGCCGTCCAGCACGATGCGGCCCGACTGCAGCGGCATCAGGCCGGCAATCGCGCGCATGGTGGTGGTCTTGCCGCAGCCGCTGGGGCCCAGCAGGGAGATCAGTTCGCCCTGCTCGACGTGCAGGTCCAGGTCTTTCACGGACGTCGTGTTCTTGGCGTAGCCGAGGTTCAGCTTATGCAGTTCCAGATAACTCATCGTGTGTTGCCTCTTACATGTATTTAGAAATGCCCAGCACCTTCTCGGTCACCATCACGAAGGCCATGGTGAACAAGACCAGCAAGGTCGACAGGGCAGCGATCGACGGATCGAAGCTGTTTTCCATATGGCCCAGCATCTCGATCGGCAAGGTGCTGATGCCGGGTCCCGTGAGGAACAGCGACACGGGCACCTGGTTGAACGAGGTGACGAAGGCGAGGAAGAAGGCGGCGATCACGGCGTTGCGGATATTCGGCAGCACGATCATGAAGAAGGCCCGCAGGCGCGACGCGCCCAGCGTGATGGCGGCATCCTCGATATCGACGCGCAAATTCACCAGGCTGGCGTACACGACCCGCACCGAGTACGGAATCAGGAGCGCGATATGGCCGATCAGCAGTCCCACGTAGACGGGCGCGTTAATCGTCAGCACCAGATGGTGCAGCAAGCCCAGGCCCACGAGGATGGCGGGAATGATCAGCGGCGACGTCAGCACCTGGCGGATGGCGCCGATGCCCGGTGGCGGCATGCGCGAAAACGCATACGCGACGGGTATGCCCAGCAGCAGCGCGATGACGGTCGCGATCAGGCCGATTTCCAGGCTGGTCTGGAAGGCGCGGCGGAACTCGGGCGCCGACCACACTTCGATGATCCAGCGCAGCGAGTAGGACTCGGGCGGGAAGGCCAGCGTCTCGCCGCCGGAAAAGCCCGCCAGTACGACGATGGCGAAAGGCCCCAGCAGGAACAGGAATACCAGCCATAAAACGGCACGTGAAAAGAGGCTTTCTTTCATACGGAACTCCGGCTCGAAGAAATACGTTTAAGGCCGGCGTTGACCAGCAGGGTCATGCAGACGAGGATGACGGCGATGACATTCGCGGCGCCGAAATCGCTTTCCACGCTGACCTTCTGGTACAGCAGCGTTTCCAGCATCAGCACCTTGGTGCCGCCCAGCAGGGCCGGCGTCACATAGGCCGTCACGCAGCCCGTAAATACCAGCGTGCCGCCGACAACCAGGCCTTCCTGCGTCAGCGGCAGGGTGACCTTGCAAAAGACTTGCCATGGATTGGCGCCCAGGGTGGCGGCAGCCGGTTCCACGTCGCGCGGCAGGTTTTCCAGCGCGCCCGCCAGCGACATCAGCATCAGCGGCAGCAGCAGTTGCAGCAGGCCGACAAAGACGGCAAATTCGCTGAACAGCAAACGCAGCGGCTCTTCCGTGAAGCCCATGTTGACGAGCGCCGCGTTGACGGCGCCATTACGGCCCAGCAACACGATCCAGGCGTAGGTACGCGCGATCGGCGAGACCATCAGCGGCAAGATCATCATGCCCACCACCAGCCCGCGCCACTTCGGCGACACGCGCGCCACGGCTTGCGCGGCCGGGTAGCCGAGGATGATGGCCGCCAGGGTCACCAGCGCGGCGATGCGCAAGGTGCGCCAGAAGATGGTGCGGTTGAACTCCTGCGAGAAGAAGTCGATGAAACGGTCGACGCCCCACTGCATGCCGTCGCCGACGCGGAAGGCGTCGACCAGCAAGGCCAGCACGGGCAACAGGAAGCAGACGACGATAAAGATCAGCGCCGGCAGGACCAGCAGCAGTCCCAAGCGCTTTTTTGGATCAGCAAACATGGTGTTCTCTCCTCGTCACCACTATTTGCTCATGGCCTTGTTCCACTGCGTCATCCAGTTGCTGCGCTGTTTGATGATGGTTTCCGGCTTGACGAATTTCAGCGAACTGATCTGGTCGGCGCCATAGGTATTGAATTGCGCGGCCGCCACCGACAGGCGCACGTCCTTGTTGACGGGCGAATCGACCAGGTTGGTCGCCAGCTGCGTCTGCACTTCCTTGGACAGCCAGAAATCCATCAGCTGGTAGGCCAGGTCCGCGTTCTTCGAACCGGCAACGATGCCCATCACGTTCATGCCGGCCGCCTGGCCTTCGGCCGGGATGCTCCACTTCAGGGGCAGGCCCGTCTTGAGCATTTGCGACCACGTAAAGCGCGCCACGGGCGCGGCCCAGATTTCATCCTGGGCGAACAGGGCGGCCAGTTGCGCGCTGTTTTTCGAGAACGTGACGACGTTGCCCTTCATGCTGACGATCTTCGCAAAGCCGGTCGCGTAATCGTCCGTCTTGCCGCCCCAGGCCGCATCGGCCATGCGCAGCATCAGCGGGCCCTGTGTGGTGCTCACGTCGGGGAAGGCCACGCGGCCCTTCAGTTCGGGGCGCCACAGGTCCTTCCAGGACGTCAGCGGGGCAATCTTGTCGCTGCGGTACACCAGGCCCACGGAATACAGGGTGTAGCCGACGGCGTAGTTGCCGCCGATGGGATTTTTCGCCACGTCGTACAAGGCTTTGTAATTGCTCAGCTTGGAGTAATCCATGGGCTGGATGACGCCCTTCTGCGCCGCTTCCAGCATGCCGGAATCGGACAGCAGCACCAGGTCGATCACCGGATTCTTGGCGTGCACCACCAGCTTGGCGATGCGGTCCGCGTTATTCCCCGTTTCCACCTTGATATCGCACCCGCATTTGGCCTTGAACGGCTCGTACACATACTTCATGAACAAGGGCTGGGCAATCGGATAGGCCGAAATGACCAGCTCGCGTTTTTCCGCGTGGGCGGCGTTGGCCAGCAAGCCTAGGCTCAACGCCAACATGAGGTGCTTTTTCAAGATGCTTCCTTTCAGGGGACGGCGCTGCGGGACAGCGCCTGTAAAGATGAATCAGAGTCAGAAATAATGCCGCATGCCGGCGATCAGGACGCTTTGCGTCTTGCCGCCCGAGGCGCCGAAGCCGAACACGCGGGCGAACGTCGCGTCGCCGGCCGCTTTCTGGTAACTCCAGGTAATGGCGATATCGGTGCGCTTGGACAGGAAGTAATCGGCCTGGAAATTGACCTGATGCCATTTCGGCGTCTTGTTGATCACGTCATATTTACCGGTGGTAAAGAAATACGAGGCGCCCAGGTTCAACGCTTCCGTCAGCTTGTGGTTCACGTTCAAGTCCACGTTTTGCAAGGTCAGATTGCTCTGATCCAGGTAGTGGTAGCGCACGTTGGTGTACAGCGCGCCAAACTTGGTCTTGCCCACATTATAAAAGCCTCCCGTGCCGGCGATGGCCTGGCTGTCCACGCCGGCGCCCTTGACGGCGCTCTTGTTGAAGATCAACAACGAGCTGCCATAGTCATTGCCGATGGCGCCATTCGGCGCGTCGGGGCTGTTCGGACGGTCCATCTTGGTATACGCAACGGCCCAGCTGAAGGCGTCGACCTTGTAGCCGGCGCCCATGCTGTAGACGCGGTTGCGGTTCGAGTCTTCCGCATTTTCGCTGAAGCCGTACAAGCCCGTGAACGACAGGTTGCTGATGTTCGGGCTCACATACTTGACGGCGTTTTGCACGCGCAGGTTGTTGTAGCCATTGTCGTTGTCGCCGATGTGCACGCCGTTACTGGCGATGACCACGGGGCCCAGCAGGTCCTTGACGGCTTCGTACTGGCGGCCCAGTGTCAGGGTGCCCTTGTCGTTGCTCGACAGGCCCACATACGACTGGCGGCCGAACAGACGGCCGCTTTGCGAAGCCGTGCCCGTCATGACGTTAAAACCGTTTTCCAGCACGAAGAGTGCCTTGGTGCCGTTGCCCAGGTCTTCCTGACCGCGGAAACCGATACGGGGATTCTGATTCGTACCGCTCAGCGCATGCGTGCGGCTGCCCTTGCCTTCATCCGACACATAGCCGATACCGGCCGACAGCAGTCCATACACTTGCACGCTGCTTTGCGCCTGCGCCACGCCGTGCGCCGCCAGCAAGCCCCCCACCACCATCGTTCCAGTCATCCATTTGTTCATCGCCGCCACCCTAAAAAGAATAAACCCTGAGTTTTTTGGAATTATTTTATTGATGCATCCCTTGCATGGCATGCTGCCGCGAGTACCGGCGCCGCCTGGCAAGCGCTTCTCTGAAGATTATTGCCTTCAAGACAAGTAAGGACCAGTCCAGAATATGGTAAATTGCAGGATAAGAAAATTTGTTTATTTTTATAAATCCATTACTTTTTCTAATAAGCAACGCCCATGCATGAACTGAGCAAGAAGATTTCCTTACGACATTTGCAAGCGTTCGCCACCCTAGCCCGGGTAAACAGCTTCAGCAAGGCCGCACAGGAATTGTGCGTGACCCAGCCGGCCCTCAGCGCGTCGATCAAGCTGCTGGAAAATCAACTGGGAAAAAAGTTGTTTAACCGCACAACCCACCAGCTGGAATTGACGCGCGAGGGAAAACTGGCGCTCGACTACGCCACGCATTTATTGAATACGGCGAGCAATACCTTTGCCGATATCCAGCGCGCCATCGGCAGCGGCCGGCACCGCATCCGCATCGGCGCGATTCCCTCGGCCATGGCGATGACGGCCGTGGTCGTGGCGCGCTATTGCGAGCAGCATGGCGATGAAGTGGAAATCGTCTTGTCGGACATGCCCAACGACGGCTTGCTGCACGCCCTGCATTCGGGCCAGCTGGACTTTTGCGTAGGCATCGAAGTGCCCGGTTCCGTGTCGCTGGAAAGCGTGGGCCTGTTCGAAGACGAGCTGGTGCTGGTGACGGCGGGGCGCCATGCGCTGGCGCCGCTCAAGGAAGTGCGCTGGGACCAGCTGGCGGGCCAGGAAATCGTCGTGTTCACCAAGGGCAGCATCTGGGAGTTCGCCTCGAGCGCGCTGCGCCAGCATGGCTTGAGCCCATCGAGCCTGTACCAGATGATCCACAGTGAATCGCTGTACGGCGTGGTACGCGCCGGCATCGCCGTGGGCATCATGCCCAGCCTGTACACGACCTTCCTCAACGACGAGGACCTGCACGTGGCGCCGCTGCGCCAACCCACGTGCAAGCGCAAGATCGCCCTGATGCGGCGCAATGAAATCAGCCGCAACCACCATGTGGACGACTGTTTTTCAGCGCTGCGGCAAGACCTGCAGCAAGTCGACCAGTGGTTTTGAATAACCCCAACGGATGAACAGCCGGGGTCGGACCCTAAGGGTCCGACCCCAGTCCTCGCCCTTGGGTTTGACAATGCTTACTGCGGCGCCTTCAGTAAATTGGCTAAAGCCACATACTGCTCCAGCCCCACCGTTTCCGGACGCAGAGTCGGGTCGATGCCGGCCGCCTTGATCTGCTCTTCCGTAAACATGCCGGCCAGGCAGTTGCGGATCACCTTGCGGCGCTGCGAGAAAGCCTTCATGACCACCGCTTCCAGGGTGGCCTGGTCGCAGGCCAGGCGCTCGGCCACGGGGATCATGCGCACGATGGCCGATTCCACTTTCGGCGGCGGGTCGAAGGCCGTCGGCGGCACGATGAACAACAGCGACATCTTGTAGCGCCACTGCAGCATCACGGACAGGCGGCCATACGCCTTGCTGCCCGGCTCGGCCACCATGCGTTCGACCACTTCCTTTTGCAACATGAAATGCTGGTCCTGTACCAGCGGCGCGAAATCCGCCAGGTGGAACAGCAGCGGGCTGGAAATGTTGTACGGCAAGTTGCCGACGATGCGCAGCTTCTGGCCGGCCGGCACGGGGATTTGCGCGAAATCGAATTTCAGCGCGTCGCCCGAATGGATCGTCAGCTTGGCCGGATTGAACGTCTTTTCCAGGCGCACGATCAGGTCGCGGTCCAGCTCGACCACGTGCATCTGCTTCAGATGGCGCAGCAGCTGCTCCGTCATGGCGCCCAGGCCCGGGCCGATCTCGACCATGGCATCGTCCGGCTGCGGCCCGATGGCGGCCGTGATGTCGTCGAGGACGAAGCGGTCATGCAGGAAGTTCTGGCCAAAGCGTTTGCGGGCAACGTGTTTCATAATGTGTTTTCTATTAATGCGGTAAAGCCGGCACAGGCCGGCGGAATCGGTTGAGCAGGCAGCGTCGGGTTAGGCCGTGCCGGCTAACCCGACCTACGCTCTATGCTCGGGTCGGGGTGCTGGCGCGCAGCATGTCGAGTGCCGTTTGCAGCGCTTGCTCCATGCTGTGGCCATCGGCCAGCCCCAGCCCTTGCGCGGCCAGGTCCAGCGCCGTGCCATGGTCGACCGAGGTGCGTATCAGCGGCAAGCCTAGGGTGATATTGATGCCGCGCCCGAAGGTCGCGTATTTCAGCACGGGCAAACCCTGGTCGTGGTACATGGCCAGCACGCAGTCGGCGTCCGCCAGGTATTTGTGCTGGAACAGGGTGTCGGCCGGATAAGGTCCGCGCGCATCGATGCCGCGCGCTTGCGCCGCGGCAATCGCCGGAGCGATGACATCAATTTCCTCGCGTCCCAGATAGCCGCCCTCGCCCGCGTGCGGGTTCAGGCCGGTGACGAGGATGCGCGGCACGGCGATGCCGAATTTCTGTTGCAAGTCCGTCTGGATGATATCGAGGGTGACGGCCAGGCTGTCCATGGTGATGGCAGCGGACACGTCCTTCAACGGCAGGTGCGTGGTGGCCAGCGCCACGCGCAGGGTCGGTTCGCCATGGCCGGGTTCGCCGGCCAGCATCATCACCACTTGCGGCGTGCCGGTTTTTTCTGCCAGGTATTCCGTATGGCCGGAAAAGGCCACGCCGGCGTCGTTGATCGTGCTCTTTTGCAAGGGTGCCGTGACCATGGCGCCAAACCAGCCGGCCTGAATACCTTCCACGGCCGCGTCCAGGGTGGCGAGCACGGAACGCCCGTTTTCCTTGTCCAGCACACCGGGGATGACATTGTTCACGGTGGGAATATCGATCACGGCCAGGCGGCCGGGTCCGAACTGGGGCAAGCCACTGTTGCGCACGGCTTGCAGCGACAGCGCCGCCAGGCGGATGTCCGGGTCGATCAGGCTGGCCGTCAGCGCCAGGAAGGCGGCGTCGCCCAGCAGGATGCAGTTGACCTCATGCCGCATGGCCCAGGCGGCGCGGATGGAAATTTCCGGGCCGACACCGGCCGGTTCGCCACAAGTAATGGCGATGGCCGGACGGCGGGCAACAGGCAAGTTACTCATGCGCAATCAGTCAGCAGCATTACTGGTCGTCCGCGCGGAATTCGACGTAAGCACGGTCGCGCACTTCGCGCGCCCAGTTTTCCGTCGCTTCTTCCAGCTTGCGTTCGCGCAAGGCGTTGCGTGCGGCAGCGCGCTGCTTCTCTTTCGAGACGTCATCGCTCTTGCGTTCCAGCACTTCGATCAGGTGGAAGCCAAAGCTCGATTCGATCGGCTCGCTCACTTCGCCCGGTTTCAGCGCATTCATCGCCGTTTCAAATTCCGGCACGGTGTCGCCTGGATACAGCCAGCCCAGGTCGCCGCCCTTGGCCGCGGAACCGTCGTTCGAGAACAAACGGGCCAGGTCTTCGAACTTGGCGGCCTTGTTGTCGAGACGCTCTTTCAGTTCCAGCAATTTACGCTTGGCTTCGGCCGCCGACAGGGTTGGCGTCACTTTCAGCAGGATGTGGCGGGCATGCGTCTGCTGCACGGCGGCGACGGCTTGCGCCTCGGCAGCGCTGCGGCGGTCCACCAGTTTCAGAATATGGAAGCCCGTATTGCTCTTGATGATAGGCGTGATCTGGCCCGGCTTCAATTTCAGCAATTGCTCCGTGAACAGGGGCGGCAGGCGGTCGCTATTGCGCCAGCCGATATCGCCGCCGCTCAGCGCATCGCTGGCGTCGGAATAGGTGGCGGCCATCTTGGCGAAATCGGCGCCCGTGCGCAGCTGGCGGCTGACTTCTTCGGCGCGCGCGCGGCGCGCGGCGATCTGTTCGGGGCTCGAGTTTTCCGGAATGCGCACGAGAATTTGCGCCAGGTTCAGCTCCACCTGTTCGCTGGCTGCCGCTTTTTCCGCTGCCAGGAAGTTATCCACTTCGGAATCGGAAATCTGGATCTTGGCGTCGACTTCATGCTCGCGCAGGCGCTGCATGATGATTTCATCGCGGATTTCTTCGCGGAAGGTGGCAAACGGCGTGCCTTCTTTTTCCATCTGGTTGCGCAGCTCTTGCACCGTCATCTTTTGCTGTTCAGCAATACGGCCAATCGCACGGTCCAGGGTCAGGTCATCCACGCGGACGCCCATCTCCTTGGCCAGCTGCATCTGTGCGCGCTCGACAATCATGCGCTCGAGCAATTGACGACGCAGGTCGGCCGGATCGGGCAAGGGCACGTTCTGCGCCTTCATGCGCTGCTCTACGCTCTTGATACGGGCCGCCACTTCATTGCGCGTGATCACATCGTCATTGACGACGACGGCGATGGAGTCGATGGTCTGGCCATTGCTCGACGCGGGCGGCGTGAAGCCCTTGACCGGCGCTGGGGCAGCGGCGGCGGGCTTGGCCGCAGGAGCTGGCGCAGCCTGTTGCGCCCAGACACTACTGGTCGTGGCGCCGGAAATGGCGCACAACAAAACCGTTGCAATTTTGAGTTGGTGCATACTGGCATTACGCATAATGTGTAGAGCGCTCATGAGTTCAGGTGAATAAAAAAACCGGTTTGTGCCAGCGCCGGGAACACCGGCGGCGGCAACGGAGCCTATCTTAACGGAGTGGCTGGCTCAATGTCTGGTAACCGGGGATGGTTTTTGTAAAAGTTTCCAGGCCATTCGCGCCCAAGCCCAGGCCATTCGACAAACCCGTCAATTCCAGCTGGAAGAAGATCGGCGTCGAGACAGTCTTGGTCGTCGTCACGAAACGCTGCGCGCCCATGCGGAACACCCAGCAGTCGCCCTTGTATTCGAGGCCGACCAGGCTTTCCAGCATGCTGCGATCCTTGATGGAGTAACTGATGCGGCCCACGCCATACAGCCGGTCCGTCAACGGCCATTGCGTCGACACTTCGGCATTACGCAGGACGTCACGCTGAAAACGGTTACTGAAATTCAATACCTTCTTCGGCCCTGGCTGATATTGCAAGGTGTAGTTGTAGCTCATCAGGCGGCGATCGCTGGGATTGTACTGCACCAGGCTGTCGGCGGTCCAAGTCTCGGACACGCGGCCCGTTGCGGCCAGCAGGATATCCGAACGCGACTGATTGACGGGCGTCGTCGAATTGAGCTGCACGCGCTGGTCGGCAAAATAGAAACGCTGGCCGAAAGTCAGGCGCATGCGCTCCGTGCCGTCCGACTGCAAGAAGCGCGAGACGACGGCGGCCGTGACCTGGTTGGCGTCGCCGATGCGGTCGCTGCCGACAAAACGGTTTTCCGTGAAGATCTGCGTCAGGTTGAACGTGCCATCGGCCGTATCGAAGTTCGGAAACTGCGACTGGTCGCGGTACGGCGTGTAGACGTAGAACAGGCGCGGCTCCAGGGTTTGCGTGCCGCCCTTGGCGCCAAACAGATTCGAGTCGCGTTCAAACACCAGGCCGCTGTCGACCGAGAAAGTCGGCACGGCGCGCGTAAACGAGGTCGTCTTGAACAGCAGCGCCTTGGTCCGGGCGTCATTGTCGAGCTGATACGCGCTGGCATTGAGCATCAGCTTGGGCGTGATGAAGTAGCCAGGGCGCATGATGGGGAAACTCACCTGCGGCACGGCCACAAAGCGCGAGCCTTGCACCTGTGTCGGATGTGCGAAGCGTGTCGCCTCCGCGTCGAAGGTCCAGTCGAAACCGCCCCAGACGTCATATTTTCCAGCGTGGAAGTTCACCGTCGGCAAGCGGTCATACGGGCGCGGCACGACCACGCTGGGATCGGGATCCTGCAGCACCTGGTAATTCTGCACGCGCGCCGTCAGGCTCCAGTCCTCGGTGCGGTAATCGGTGCGCAATTCGCGCAGCAACTGGCGCTCGGTGGCGGTGGCGACGGTTTTCGAAAAATCGTTCGGGTAATTATTGTCGGACGCCTCGCGCAAATCCCAGCTGTAAGTCCAGCCCTTGGCCAGCGCCTGCTCATGCTTGGACTTGATCAGGTAGCGGTTGGTCTTGGTTTGCTTGTCGTTAGGTAAAAACTCGAACGACGTTTCACCGCCGTACAAGCCGGCATCCGTCTCGCCCATGTAGCGCCCCGTCGCACCGAGCTGGATACCGCGCCGCTGGATGTAGCGGGGGAACAGGGTCAGGTCACGGTTCGGCGCGATGTTCACGTAATACGGCATCAGCAGCTCGAAACCGTTCTTCGAAGCAAAGCCCGGCGTGGGCGCCAGCCAGCCCGAGCGGCGCGCACCCGACAACGAAAACGAGATGCCCGGCGTGCCCAGGATCGGCACGTCCTTGAAATAGATGATGGTCTTGCTGCCGGTGCCCACGTCGCGGCCCGTATCGAGGTTCAAGGTGCTCGATTTCAGGTACCAGTCCGGATTCGGCCCTTCACAGGTACTGTACGTGCCGTCGATAACATTCGCTTCGTCGGGATTGATGAAGTCGACGCGCTCGGCCTTGCCCTGGCCGCCGCCCACTGCGAAGCGATACGTCGGATTGAGCAGGAAACCCTTGCCGGTATCCATGTTCAGTTTCAGGACGTCACCCGTGTAGTAATCGCCGAAACGCCACATCTTGATATGGCCCTCGGCGTCGAACTGATCTTCAACTTGTTTGTAACAAGCTGTATCGGCCGTCATTTTTGTGGTTTTTCCGCGCTCAATCACGACATTCTGGTCGAGATTGATCTCTCTTTCCGGTCGTCCGTTCATGCTGTTCGCCGTCATGACGGTGGGCGCGTCGGGATCTTCCACATGCACGGGACGCGGTGCTTTCTGGGCGTGGACAGGCACCGTCGTGGCGGCGACGAGCGCGCTGATGGCGAAAGCCCAGCGCTGCGAAGGGGGGGAGGCCGAAAACCAGCTCATGAATTGGAAGGGGCAAGCACCATTGACAGGCGATTTTTTGATTTGAATCCCTTATTATATGGGAATCTGTGCGACACGCCTTAAAGCTCGGGTAGCTGGCCCCGGTCGCAACGTAGCAGTAACGGCTAGCAGCGCAGGAACTGCGCAGGCAAATCACTGGTTTACCAGTGATAAAACAGTGAGGGGCTCCCCGGAGTACCCATTCTTGGCAAGACAAGACACGCTGCGAGAACGTGGCTTGTCAGTCTTATACGCCCGCCGCATCACCGGCGAGTAGATATCCCTTTGCCTGTTTTTGTTTACACAAAACATTGAAACTGTAGTTTATTTGCAAAGCTTGTAGATATTTTACATTTGCTTACAATTTTCTATATTTCAACAGTTTTCTGCAAGACTCGGTTTTCTCTCAGCCGAGTCATACCCGAGTGAAACTCTTCGATATCTTGTCATGCTTCAGTGTTGCAACTGCTGCCATGACCGGATGTACGACCATCTGTCACCTACTTGAGTGTGCGTCGCCGGTAACGGCGGGGTGCAAAGCCTCAGGGACAACGTACCCCCATTCTTTTTCGGCAGCCCGGCGTGCGAACGCTTGGCTGGAGACTGCGAGCAGCGATGCGGTCCAGGGGCTAGGTGAGTGCTGCAAGGGCAATGTTATGTGAACCATCGCTTGAACCCTCGTAAATATTAATAGGCCAAAGCTGCTGACAGGCCTAAACCAAACGGTACGTGGCTGGTTATCTCCGTGGATTCTGGGGATACGTCGTCATTCAGCCACCGGGGGAAAGATGGGCCCTAAACAGCCAGTCGCGATGTAGCTGTCGCGTCGATATCGTTGGGAACGTGGTAAGCCCGATTCCCTGCCGCTCGATCAAAGAACCGAGATAGCGGCAAGCAAACCGCAAGGCACGCCCTTGGGGGAGCGGGTAGAGGAGGATGGAGAAAGCGAATGCCGGGCTGTAATGGTCCGGATAGGGATTCAAGATTTGTCCCGGCCTGAAAGGGTGCCCACTTCCATCTGGTGTAATAGTCGTCATACGACTGTACTGGCTCCAGGCAGTCATCATTTTCAACCACCCCGAAGGGATGCAGCTCACCCTTCGGGGATGCGCTGTGTCTCGTCGGAGCAACTACACGAGGTTCAGCATGAAAGTAACCGCCAGCAGTCTTGCCGGTTCTGCGTCCTCGCACGTGCCAACCGAATGGGTCGCCATCAACTGGCGGCTCGTACAACGCAACGTGAGAGCCATGCAGCATCGATTAACGAAGGCTACACAGGAAGGCGACTGGCGCAGGGCGAAAGCGCTGCAAAGGTGGCTAACCCACTCGTTCAGCGCGAAGGCGCTGGCAGTCAAACGAGTGACAGAGAATCAAGGCAAACGAACCGCAGGCGTGGACCAGCAGTTGTGGGACTCAGCAACGCAGAAGTTCGCTGCCATTGCGCAGTTGAAGAAACAAGGCTATCGGCCCCTGCCATTACGGAGGGTCTTTATTCCCAAGTCAAATGGAAAGATGCGCCCACTGGGCATCCCTACCATGCGGGACCGGGCGATGCAGGCGCTTCACCTGCTGGCATTGGATCCGGTCTTGGAAACGCTGAGTGATCCCAACTCATACGGGTTTCGCAGAAATCGCTCAACGGCCGATGCGATGTCGCAAATTTTTCTCCAGACCTGCCGGAAAGTCTCGGCAACCTGGGTGTTGGATGCGGATATCGAAGGTTTTTTCGACAATATCAACCATCAATGGCTGGTCGACAATGTCTTCATGGACAAGTCGATCCTGTCTAAATGGCTGAAATCCGGGGTAATTGACCGGAAGCAATTGATGGCAACCACAGCTGGAACGCCACAGGGCGGCATCATCAGCCCTGCCCTTGCGAATTGGACGTTGAACGGGCTGGAGACTGAACTGATTGCGCACCTCGGTGCGAAATTCGGCAAGTCAAAGGCAGGCAAGCTCAAAGTCGGTGTCGTGCGATATGCGGACGATTTTGTCGTTACCAGTGGATCGAAGGAATTGCTGGAAACGGAAATCAGGCCATGGATCGAAGCATTCCTTGCAGTCAGGGGATTGCGACTGTCCAGTGCCAAAACCAAGCTCGTGCACATCGATGAGGGCTTCGACTTCCTGGGGTGGAACTTCCGAAAATATTCCGGGACACTACTCATCAAGCCAAGTAAGAAGAACATGAAAACGTTCTATGAAAAGCTGAGGAAGACGATCAGCGAAAACATCGGGGCGAAGCAGGAGAATCTCATTCGATTGCTAAACCCCATGCTGCGGGGCTGGGCGCAATATCACAGCCCTGTAGTCGCCAAGGAGGCGTTTTCGACGATGGAGTCGCTGCTGTACTGGCGGCTTCGTCGCTGGGCCATGCGCAGGCATCCGAAGAAAACCGACAGTTGGATACGCGACCGATATTGGCGCCCAACCGAGAGTGGAAATCGGGTGTTTGCAGCGGACGTTGTCACAAAGAATGGCAATAAGGCCATAAAGGAACTGTACTCGTTACCAGGTACGGCGATTCTGCGTCACACGAAAATCAAGGGCGGCTATCACCCCTACGATCCGCAATGGGAACTGTACGGCGAAACCCTTCGGCAGGAACGCATGTTGAAAAACATGTCTTACCGGCGTGAGTGGGCCAAGCTCTACCTCGACCAACGTGGCTTGTGCGCTCTGTGTGGATACGAGATGAACATGGAAACCGGATGGCATGACCACCACATGGAATACCGTGTGGCAGGTGGTTCCGAGGCCCTTGGAAATCGCGTATTATTGCACCCAAATTGCCATATAAATGTGCACGCAAACGATTTACACGTTGCGAAGCCGGTCCCTGTATAGGGACTTTTATTATGCTTGAGCCGTGTGCGGTGAAAGTCGCACGCACGGTTCTTAGGGGGGAGAGCTTCCAGCAATGGGGTTCTCCTACCCTCCGCACCATCAACCCGATTCCACAGGCCGCTTAATGTCATTCTCCCCCAATTCCTCCGCCGCGCCGGCCTCCGCCGACGCTCGCCTGACCCTGTTGAAAGCCTGGTTGACCTCGCTTAACCTCGTCGCGCCCGAATCCGCCCGCCCCGCTTCCAGCGATGCCAGCTTCCGCCGCTACTATCGTCTCGATGTGCTGCCAGGCAACACAACATTGCCAGGAAGTACACTGATCGCCATGGATGCGCCGCCCGAGCGCGAAAACGTGCCCGCCTTTGTCAAGGTGGCCGGCTTGCTGAAAGGCGCCGGCGTGTCCGTGCCCGAGATCATCGCGCAAGACCTGGAGCAGGGCTTCCTGCTGCTCTCCGACCTGGGCACGACCACCTATCTCGACGCCCTGAACCACGACAACGCCAGCGTGCTGTACGCCGAAGCGCTGGAATCCTTGATGAAAATCCAGTTGGCCAGCCAACCCGACGTACTGCCCGAATTCGACCGCGCCTTCATCCTGCGCGAAATGAATCTGTTCCCGGAATGGTTTATCGGCAAGCACCTGGGCGCCACCTTGACGGATGTGCAACAAACCCAGCTGGACAAGGTCTTCGAAGCCATCACGGCGAATATCTTGTCGCAGCAGCAAGTATTCATGCACCGCGACTACCATTCGCGCAATTTGATGCACATCAACGATGGCTCCATCCCGAATCCCGGCATCCTCGACTTCCAGGACGCCGTTTTCGGCCCCGTCACCTACGACATCGCCTCGCTGCTGCGCGACGCGTATATCCAGTGGGATGAGGAACTGGTGCTCGACTGGGTGATCCGCTACTGGCAGCGCGCCAAGCAGCTGGGCTTGCCAGTCAATCCCGACATCGACGCCTTCTACCGCGATTTCGAATTCACGGCGCTGCAGCGCCACCTGAAAATCCTCGGCCTGTTCGCGCGCCTGAATTACCGCGACGGCAAGGATCTGTACATGGGCGACCTGCCAACCGTGCTCGATTACGTGCGCAAGACAGCCAACCGCTATACGGAACTCAAGCCGCTGGTGCGTTTACTCGATGCTCTCGAGAACAAAACGCCCCAAGTCGGCTACACCTTCTGAGGACACCGGCCAAAACCTACTGCGCGTCGCGCTTTGCGGCCGGCGATGCTCACCGTACTAGAGTACGGTTGCGCTTCTCGGCCACAAATCACTGCCGCTCGCTACGGTTTTGCCAGGTGTCGCTACTGCAGAATTAACTTATTGTACGGCTCACGCCACGCAACCTTTACCGAACGAAACAGAAAACGAGTCTCACCATGAAAGCCATGATCTTTGCCGCAGGCCGCGGTGAACGGATGCGTCCGCTTACCGATACCTGTCCCAAACCGCTGCTGAAAGTGCGCGGCCGTCCGCTGATCGTCTGGCATGTGCTGAACCTGGTGCGCGCCGGCATCACGGACATCGTCATCAACCATTCGCACCTGGGCCATCTGATCGAGGAAACCGTGGGCGACGGCAGCGCGTACGGCGCGCGCATCGCGTATTCGCCCGAGACCACGCCGCTGGAAACGGCGGGCGGCATCGCGCAAGCGCGCCACTTGCTGGGCGAGGAACCGTTCCTCGCCATTTCCGGCGACATCTATTGCCCGTATTTCGATTTCAAGCAGGTGCTCGACGTGCTGGCCGACAAGGATGTGCTGGGCACGCCGTACCCGGCCGACCAGCGCGATATCGCCTGGGCCTATCTGGTGCCCAATCCCGACTTCCACCCGAAGGGCGACTTCGGCCTGACCTTGTTCGCGATCAACAATACGGACGACACCAGGTGGACCTTCGCCAATATCGGCGTGTACCGTCCTGAAATGTTCGACGGCATCACGCCCGGCAGCCACGCCAAACTCGGAGATTTGCTGCGCCGGTATGCGGACCAGGGCCGCGTGGGCGGTGAAGTCTATACCGGCGAGTGGACCAATGTGGGTACGCCGGCACAGCTCGACACGCTCAATGGCGTGGCAGCGAAGGCGCCTGCGGCATGATGGCCAATTACGCGGCACGGCGCGCGGCGCTGCTGGCGCAGATGCTGCCGGGCAGCGTCGCCATCCTCGCCACGGCGCCCGAAGTGCCGCGCAACAGCGATTGCGATTATCCATATCGCCACGACAGCTATTTCTATTACCTGAGCGGTTTCACGGAACCCGACAGCGCCGTGGCCCTGGTGGCCGCCAGCGCCACGGCGCCCGCGCGCGCCATCCTGTTTTGCCGCGCCAAGAACACGGAGCGCGAAATCTGGGACGGTTTCCGCCACGGCCCCGAAGCGGCCCGCGCCAGCTTCGGTTTTGACAGCGCCTTCCCCATCGAGGAACTCGACGTGGAAATGACACGCCTGCTGGCCGACGCCCCCGCCATCTACCATGCGCTGGGCGGCAGCCTCGATGCACAGGTCAAGGTGTGGCGAAACAATGTGCGGCAAAAGGCCCGCAGCGGCGTCACGGCGCCCGCCATCGCGCATGACATCCATGGCATGCTCGACGCCATGCGCCTGCTGAAAGACACGGAAGAACAAAACCTGATGCGCCGCGCGGCCGCCATTTCCAGCGCCGCCCACGTGCGCGCCATGCGCGCCACGCGTCCCGGCATGCACGAATATGCGCTCGAAGCGGAGCTGCTGTACGAATTCCGGCGCAGCGGCGCGCAGTTCCCCGCGTATTCCTCCATCGTGGCCGGCGGCGGCAACGCCTGCATCCTGCACTACAGCGCCAATAACGCGGTCCTGCAAGACGGCGAGCTGGTATTGATCGACGCCGGCTGCGAACTCGATGGCTACGCCTCGGACATCACGCGTACCTGGCCCGTCAACGGCCGTTTCAGCGGCCCGCAGCGGGCGCTGTATGAACTGGTGCTGGCCGCGCAGCAAGCGTCGCTGGACATGGTGCGCCCCGGCTTGCCGCACAGCGCCATCCACGAAGCGGCCGTGCAGGTGCTGGCGCAGGGCATGCTGGACCTGGGTTTGCTGGACCGGCAAAAAAGCGGCGGTGTGCAGGACGTCATCGCCGACAAGAGCTATATGCCCTTCTACATGCACGGCACCAGCCACTGGCTGGGCATGGACGTGCACGACGTGGGCGCCTACCGCGACACGGATACCCCCGGCAAGCCGTGGCGCGCGCTCGAAGCGGGCATGGTGCTGACGGTGGAACCGGGCATCTATGTGCGCCCCGGCGCGGGCGTGCCGGAGCAGTTCTGGCATACGGGCATCCGCATCGAAGACGATGTGCTGGTCACGCCGCAAGGCCATGAAGTCTTCAGCACGGCGCCCACGAGCGTCGCTGAAATCGAACAACTGATGTCACAGGATTAACGCCGCCGCATGCATACACCGCCCACTTTCGATCTCGCCATCTGCGGCGCCGGCCCCGTCGGCATGGCGCTGGCCGCCCTGCTGGTACAGCGCGGCAGCCGCGCCGCCGGCATCGTCCTGCTCGACGCCAAATCCATCGAACAAGCGAGGCGCGATCCGCGCACCATCGCCCTGTCGCACGGCAGCCGCCAGATTCTCGAGGAAGCGGGCGCCTGGCCCGTGGAAGCGACACCGATCCATCAAATCCACGTCTCGCGCCGCGGCCAGTTCGGGCGCAGCCTGATGGACCGCAGCGAACATGGCGTCGAAGCGCTCGGTTATGTGGCCCGTTACGGCGCCGTCGTCAGTTCGCTGGCCGACGTATGCGAGCGCCTGGGCGTGGCCAGCCTGCGCCCGGCGCTGATGACAGGCAGCGTGGAGGATGGCGATGGCGTCAGCGTGCAGATCGACCAGGCCGGTGCCGCGTCGAGCTTGCGCGCCAGCCTGCTGGTGCAAGCCGAGGGTGGCCTGTTCGGCCAGCAGCCGGAACGGACCGTCAGCCGCGACTATGGCCAGAGCGCCATCATCGCCCATGTGCGCACAAGTGCTCCCATCGCGCACCGCGCGTATGAGCGCTTCACCGACGAAGGCCCGCTGGCCCTGCTGCCGCAGGACGACGGCTACGCGCTCGTATGGTGCGTGCCGCCCACGCGCGCCGAGCAATTGCTGGCGCTGGACGACGCTGCCTTCCTGGCCCGCCTGGGCGCCGCCTTCGGCAGCCGCCTGGGACGCTTTACGCATACGACGCCACGCTTGGCCTATCCGCTGGGCCTGAACGCGCAGGCGAACGGCACGGCGCGCACGGTCGCCATCGGCAATGCGGCGCAAACCCTGCACCCGGTGGCGGGACAGGGCTTGAACCTGGGCTTGCGCGACGCCGCCGTGCTGGCCCGCGTGCTGGCGCAGGACGGCAGTCCGGCCGGGCTGGAACGCTACGCCAGCCTGCGCCAGACCGACCGGGGGCTGACCGTGCGCGTCACCGACACCATGGCGCGCATCTTCACGGGCAGCGCCCCCACGCAAGGCTTGCTGGGCCTGTCGCTGGGTTTGCTGGACGTATTTTCCCCTGCACGCAAGGCATTGGCTGGGCTGATGATGTACGGCCGCCGATAAGGCTTAACAATAAGGAAAGAGCTGGGGCAAAAAAGAAACAGGGAACATATCCGGCATGGAATAAACGGCCCGCGGATGCGACAATGGCTGTCACCTGGCTTTTGGCGACCGTTCCATGACAGATGTATTGCCCGCAGCACCGCCTGCCGCTCTTCCTGAAGTGCTCTTTTCCCGCCTGCTGGAAGACGCCCTCGACGCCGTCATCATCATCGACGAGCATTGCCGCATCCGCTATATCAATGGCGCCATGCAGGCATTGTCGGGCTATGCGAGCGGGGAATTGCTGGGCCAGACCTTGAACGGCCTGCTGCCAGACGCCGTCGGCGCGCAGCACGACAACCACGTGATCAATTACATCCGCAGCTCGCGCACGTCCAGCGTGCTGGGCAAGATACGCGAATTCGCCATCCGCCACCGCGACACGCAGATGATCCCCATCGAAATGAAGGCGATGGACCTGGGCGTGGTCGACGGCATCCGCTATTTCGGCGCCTTCTTGCTCGACGTGCGCGAACGGCGCGAACTGGCGGCAAAGAACGCCAGCCTGCTAGCGCAGCTGGAACAGCAGGCGCTGCACGATGCGCTGACGTCGCTGCCGAACCGGCGCGCGTATGAAGCGCAAGCCGAGCAGGCGATGGCGCGCGCGGCGCGCAGCGGCGCCGCCCTGACCGTGGGCGTGGCCGACCTCGACCATTTCAAGAAGATCAATGACCGCTACGGCCATGCCGTGGGCGACGCCGTACTGCGCACGGTGGCGCAGGCGCTGCGCGACACGGGACGCATCACCGACGTGGCGGCGCGCCTCGGTGGCGAGGAATTCGGCCTGCTGTTCCCCGACGCCAGCCTGCAGCAGGCGCATAGGGTGGCCGAACGCATCCGCGCCGCCGTGGCCGCCGCCATCACGCCGTTGCCCGATGGCGGCGAACTGCAGGTGACCATCAGCATCGGCGTGGCGTCCCTGACGGCCGGCGCCACCCTGGATGCGGCCATGTCCGATGCCGACAAGGCCCTGTACGCGGCCAAGCACCAGGGCCGCAACAAGGTCGTGGCGGCCCAATAAAAACGGCCCGCGCAAGGCGGGCCGTGCGGTCGCAGCAAACAGCGTTTATTCGACGGCCTTGAGCATATCCTCGATCACCTTCTTCGCATCGCCAAACACCATCATCGTGTTCGGCTGGTAGAACAGGTCGTTGTCCAGGCCCGCATAGCCGGACGCCATCGAACGCTTGTTGACGATGATGCTCTTGGCTTTATACGCTTCCAGAATCGGCATGCCGGCGATCGGCGATTTCGGATCTTTCGCCGCCGGGTTGACGACGTCGTTCGCGCCCAGCACCAGCACCACGTCCGTCTGGCCGAATTCGCCGTTGATGTCCTCCATCTCGAAGACCTGGTCGTACGGCACTTCCGCCTCGGCCAGCAGCACGTTCATGTGGCCCGGCATGCGCCCCGCCACGGGGTGGATCGCATACTTGACGGTGATGCCCTTGTGCGTGAGCTTTTCCACCAGTTCCTTCAACGAGTGCTGTGCGCGCGCCACGGCCAGGCCGTAGCCGGGCACGATGATGACGGTTTCCGCATTGCTCATGATGAAGGCAGCATCGTCGGCCGAACCCGATTTCACGGGACGCTGTTCCTGCGCACCGGCCACACCGGCCGCCGGCGCATCGCCGCCGAAGCCGCCGAGGATGACGTTGAAGAACGAGCGGTTCATCGCCTTGCACATGATGTACGACAGGATCGCGCCAGACGATCCCACGAGCGAACCGGCGATGATCAGCATCGAGTTATTCAGCGAAAAACCGATGCCGGCCGCAGCCCAGCCCGAGTAGCTGTTGAGCATCGACACCACCACCGGCATGTCGGCGCCGCCGATGGGGATGATGATCAGCACGCCCAGCGCAAAGGCGATCAGGGTCATCACGATGAACGGCGTCCACGCCGGTTCGACGCCATCGGCGAAGCAGAACGCCAGGCCCAGTCCCACCATCACCAGCGCCAGCACGAGGTTGAGCATGTGCTGGCCCTTGAAGCTGACGGGCGCGCCCTGGAACAGACGGAACTTGTATTTGCCCGACAGCTTGCCGAAGGCGATCACCGAACCGGAGAACGTGATGGCGCCGACAAAAGTGCCGATGAACAGTTCGAAGCGATTACCGATGGGCAGCGCCTCGCCATGCTTGGCGATATTGAAGGCCCATGGTTCCGACACGGCCGCCACGGCGATACACACTGCGGCCAGGCCGATCAGCGAGTGCATGGCCGCCACCAGTTCCGGCATCTTCGTCATTTCCACGGTTTTCGCCAGGTAGGCGCCGATGGCGCCGCCCGTGACGATGCCGATGATGACGAGGGTCAGGCCCATGCCGCCCGTCTGCTGCTCCTTCAGTTTCAGGATCAGTGCCACGGTGGTGACGGCGGCAATGGCCATGCCGCTCATGCCAAAGGCATTGCCGCGGCGCGCCGTCGATGGCGACGACAGGCCTTTCAGGGCCTGGATGAAGCACACCGAGGCGATCAGGTACATCATCGTCACCAGGTTCATGGTGACGAAGCTCATGGCGTGACTCATTCTTTTGCTCCTTGCTTGGCCTTCGGTTCTTTTTTACGGAACATCTCGAGCATGCGCTGCGTGACGAGGAAGCCGCCGAACACGTTGACGGCGGCCAGCGCCACGGCCAGGGTGCCGGCCACTTGCGCCAGCGGGCCATCGGTCAGGCCGGCCGCCAGCATGGCGCCGACGATGATGATGGCGGAAATGGCATTGGTGACGGCCATCAGCGGCGTATGCAGCGCCGGCGTGACGGTCCAGACGACGTGGTAGCCGACATAAATGGCCAGCACGAAGATGATCAGGTTGGTGATGGTATGACTGATTTCCATGATGTTGTTCTCTCCGGCGCCGCGTTATTTTCTGAGGATGTCATTGCCTGCGCAAACCAGGCTGGCCTTGATGATTTCATCCTCGCGGTCGATCAGCAATTGATCGTCCTTGTCGATGATGAGCTTCAAGAAGTCCAGCACGTTGCGCGCATACAGGGCCGAAGCGTCGGCCGCCACCAGGGTGGCCAGGTTCGGCTCGCCCACGATGTAGACGCCGTGCTTGACCACGGTCTTGCCCAGTTCCGACAGCGGGCAATTGCCGCCCTGCTCGACGGCCAGGTCGACGATGACGGAGCCCGGTTTCATGGCTTTCACCGTTTCTTCGGAGATCAGCACGGGCGCGGCGCGGCCGGGAATCAGCGCGGTGGTGATGATGATGTCGGCCAGTTTCGCCCGTTCGTGCACGAGTTCGGCCTGGCGGCGCATCCAGTCGGCCGGCATGGCGCGCGCATAGCCGCCCGAACCCTTGGCGATCTCTTTTTCTTCCTCGGTGAGGAAAGGCACGTCGAGGAACTTGGCGCCCAGGGACTCGACTTGTTCCTTGACGGGCGGGCGCACGTCGGACGCTTCGATGACGGCGCCCAGGCGCTTGGCCGTGGCGATCGCCTGCAGCCCTGCCACGCCCACGCCCATGATCAGCACGCGGGCCGCCTTGACGGTGCCGGCCGCCGTCATCAGCATCGGCATGAAGCGCTGGTAGGTATTCGCGGCCACCAGCACGGCCTTGTAGCCGGCGATGTTCGCCTGCGAGGACAGCACGTCCATCGACTGCGCGCGCGTGATGCGCGGCACGGCTTCCAGGGCGAAGGCGGACAGGCCGGCCGTGGCCATGGCGGCGATATTGTCCGCGTCAAACGGGTTGAGCATGCCGATCAGCACCGTGCCGCTGGCCATCAGGGCCCGTTCATCGGCATCGGGCGCGCGCACCTTGAGCACGATGGCGCAGCCATAGGCTTCCTGGGCCGTGCCGATCTGCGCGCCGGCGGCGGCATAGGCGTCGTCGGGAATCGAGGCTTGCAGGCCCGCTCCGGACTGCACGACGACTTGATGCTTGGCTGCCAGCTTCTTGACTGTCTCGGGCGTTGCCGCCACCCGCGTTTCACCAGGCCGTGTTTCGGCCGGTATGCCTATCCTCATGATGCCTCCGCTAATTGATAAACTGACTAGAATCTAACACGGAAAGCAGCGCGTTAAACGTTTGTGAAGCAGCAACTTTTAGTCGTACGACACTAATTTACCCGTAATACCAATCCTTGTTCCGCCATGCGGTATGGCGACCATATTGTGGGAAAGGTGTGTCAATCTCACCACAGTCGAGCACGTGTGCGCGCTTGTTTTGACCACAGGGAAAGCCTATATTAGCGGGCGCTTCCTGCCATCTTGCCAACTAAGCCCCCCATGCTAGTGCGCTCCCCGGGAAAGACGTAAGTACCTCCCACAGCTATTTGCTAAAACGTTGTCATTTATCAATATGTCCGCGCAACAAAAGGCCGGCTTCAAACCGCGCGCGCAGAACAAGATAAAATGTCGGCTCTTTCAAGGATGGAATCATGCCGAGAATCTGGAAACCCTCTGTCACCGTTGCCGCCATCGTCGAACGCGACGGCCTGTTTTTACTGATTGAAGAAGAGACCAGCGAAGGCATCAAGATCAATCAACCGGCCGGCCACCTCGACCCGTTCGAGTCGCTGGAACAGGCGGTGATCCGCGAAACGCTGGAAGAAGCGGCTTACGATTTCATCCCCACGGCACTGGTCGGCATGTACATGTCGCGCTATCAGTCGTTGCGCACGGGCGAGGACGTGACCTATCTGCGCTTCACCTTTTGCGGCACGGCCGGCGCCGAGCATGACCGCCCGCTGGACGAAGGCATCATCCGCACCTTGTGGATGACGCGCGACGAGCTGGCGGCGTGCCAGGAGCGCCACCGCAGCCCGCTGGTGCTGCAGTGCGTGGACGAATACCTGGCTGGCCGGCGCGCGCCGCTGGCCCTGCTGCACACGCATGCGTCCGTTTTCAATAGCGCATAGCAATACGCATTGCCATATTATTAAAGTACACTGGAAAGCAAGATGAGCAAGAAGAAAGTCGTTATCGGCATGTCGGGCGGGGTCGATTCCTCGGTCGCGGCATGGATGCTGAAGGAACAAGGCTATGAAGTCATCGGCCTTTTCATGAAAAACTGGGAAGATGACGACGATTCGGAATACTGCTCCACGCGCCAGGACTGGATCGACGCGGCCAGCGTGGCCGACGTCATCGGCGTCGATATCGAAGCCGTCAATTTTGCCTCCGAATACAAGGATCGCGTGTTCGCCGATTTCCTGCGCGAATACCAGGCCGGCCGCACGCCGAACCCGGACGTACTGTGCAACGCCGAAATCAAGTTCAAGGCCTTTCTCGACCACGCCATGACCCTGGGCGCCGACCTGATCGCCACCGGCCACTACGCGCGTGTGCGCCAGGCGCCGACCGATGCAGGCCGTTATGAACTGCTCAAGGCGGTCGACGCCAGCAAGGACCAGAGCTACTTCCTGCACCGCTTGAACCAGGCGCAGTTGTCTAAAACTTTATTCCCGCTCGGTGAAATCCCGAAAACGGAAGTGCGCCAGATCGCCGAGAAACTGGGCTTGCCGAACGCGCAAAAGAAGGATTCGACGGGCATCTGCTTTATCGGCGAGCGCCCGTTCCGCGAATTTTTGAACCGCTACCTGTCGTACAAGCCGGGGCCGATGAAAACGGCCGACGGCAAGACGGTGGGCGAACACGTGGGACTGAGTTTTTATACCCTGGGCCAGCGCAAGGGCATCGGCATCGGCGGCGTGAAGTCGTACCAGAATGCAGACGGCAGCAGCGACGCCTGGTATGTGGCGCGCAAGGATATCGCCAACAACACCCTGTGGGTGGTGCAGGGTCATGACCACCCGTGGCTGCTGTCGCCATCCCTGACGGCCGACCAGGCCAGCTGGGTAGCCGGCACGGCGCCGCAGGCGGGCGCCTTGAGCGCCAAGACGCGCTACCGCCAGGCCGACGTGGCGTGCCAGCTGCTACCGGATGGGAATGAACACTTCAGCCTGGCCTTCGACCAGGCGCAATGGGCCGTCACGCCGGGCCAGTCGGCCGTGCTGTACGACGGCGACGTGTGCCTCGGTGGCGGCATCATCGCCAGCGCGACGGGCCTGGCTGGCGTCTAACTATTGCCCTGCGCGGCGGCGGCAAGCGCCTGCTGCTGCTTGCGCACCATGGCAATCACCGTATTGCGCACGGTTTTCAGGACCGTGTCGGCCATGAACGGTTTCACGATAAAGCCCGACACGCCCATGGCGAGGGCCGCCTGCAGCGAGGCGGCGTCGATGCCGCCCGAGACCATGAAAATAAGCGTCTTCGGATACTGGGCGCGGATGGTTTGCACCACATTGGTCCCGTCTTCCACCTGTTCGCGCGCGATGCAGACGAAATGCGGATGGTGCTTGACCAGCAGCGCCAGCCCCAGCGCGCTCGTATGCGTCTGCCCGCAGACATCGTAGCCGCCATCGGTCAGGACCGTGTTCAGCAGGCCGCGCGCCACGGCGCTGCTATCGATCAGGACTGTCTTTAACATCATGATTTACTTCCCTTGCTTGATTTTCCATTGCGAGTTCCACTCAGAGAGCGCCCATCAAAATGCTCAGGGCTAGGCGCGTTGCCGAAGGCAGTACGAATGTACGACGAGGCAAGGCAACAACGCCATGAGCTTTTTTTGGGCGCTCTACTTTTCCCACACCAGCTTGTTCCAGGTGACACCCAAGGTCACGTCGGTCTTGAGTTCCACTAACTTTCTTGAAAGATACAGTATTTCCCGCTCTTTTCGCAGGCTTTCGCCCAGCGCGCCCGGTAAAATGCCCGCGCCGGCCATCACGGCGTCAATATTGCCGTAGGCGCGCAACAGTTTTGCGCCCGTCTTCAGGCCGATCTTCGACACGCCGGGGATGCTGTCGGTGACGTCTCCCATCAGCGCCAGCAGGTCGGGCAGCAGTTCCGGCGGCACGCCGAACTTTTTCTCGACCCAGGCGTGGTCGTGCCAGACACCCTTGAAGTGGTCCCACACGAGCGCGCCGTGGGCGATCAGACCGTGCAAATCCTTGTCGGTGGTGGCGATGACGGCTGCGCCGCGCCCCTCGTGCAGCCAGCGCATGACGGCCGTGCCGATTACGTCGTCGGCCTCGACCTCGGGAATGCTCACCACGTGCATGCCGAAGCTGGCCAGGGTGGCGTAAAAGCCGGGCAAGGCGTCGCGCAGCACCTGCGGCATGGGCTGGCGTCCCTCGCGGTAACCGGCATACAGGGCGTGGCGCCAGGTGGGGCCGCCGAAATCGAAGGCCGGCAGGATATGCGTCGGCTCGTGGTCGTTGATGAGCGTGCGGAACGACGACAGCGCATGGCGCAGCGCGATCTCCGCCTTCAGGTCGGAATCGGGTTCAGGACTGGCTTCGTAGACGCGGCGTACGATATTCAAGCCGTCGATAGCGAGGAGTCTGGCCATGCGGTAAGTGGATACTGATTGAATTGATCATTTTACCGTATGGAGCAAGCACTATTCCCCGCGAATTCCGCTTGGCAGGTTTTACGCGGCGTAACAACGCCTAACAAAACCGTAGCGAGCGGAAGTGAATTGTGGCTAAGAAGCGCAACCGTACTCAAGTACGGTGAGCATCGCAGGCCGCAAGTCGCGACGCGCAGTAGGTTTGGTTAGGCGTTCTCACTTGGCGAAATCGTAGGGCCCGCCCCGTTCGAGCGCCCGCTGGTAGGCTGGCCGCGCATGGATGCGCTGCAGGAACGCCGTCAGCTTCGGCAGGCGCTCGTCGAGTCCGCCGCGCATGGCCGCTGCTTCCAGCGGAAAGCTCATCTGGATGTCGGCCGCCGTGAATTCATTGCCGGCAAACCATTTGCTGTTCTCCAGCTCCGCTTCCATGTAAGCCAGCTGGCTGTTGATATTGGGCAGGATGAAGCTGCTCTTGACCTTGCTGGCGATGCCGCGCGCGATCGGCTTGACGAAAAACGGCATCGGCGACGATTCGACCTTGTCGAATACCAGCTTCATCAGCAGCGGCGGCATGGCCGAGCCTTCCGCGAAATGCAGCCAGTAGGTCCAGCGCAGCTTCTCCGGCGTGCCCGCCGCCGGGATCAAGCGGCCATTGCCGTAGCGCTCGACCAGATACTCGATGATGGCGCCCGATTCGGCGATGGTGTTGGCGCCGTCCGTAATCACGGGCGACTTGCCCAGCGGGTGGACGGCCTTCAGCGAGGCGGGCGCCAGCATGGTTTTCGGGTCGCGCTGGTAGCGCTTGACCTCGTAGTCGAGGCCCAGTTCCTCGAGCAGCCAGAGCACGCGCTGCGAGCGCGAATTGTTCAGATGGTGGACGACGATCATGGTTTTCCCGTTAGACGATGGTTGAGTTCCAGTATAGCCGGGACGGCCGGATCGGGGCGGCGCAAGGGAATCTGCAAAAAAAATTGCGAAAAACAGTATTTTCAATTGATAACTTTTCAATCTTCCCTTATCTTGTTTTGTTTCCAATAAGTAAGGAAACCCCCTGTGGATTTCGACACCAACAACACCACGCCCAAGCGCGAAGCCATCACCTTCAGCGCCACCGGCAGCGAATACTTCCGAATCTGGATCGTCAACCTGCTGCTGAGCATCGTCACCCTGGGCATTTATTCCGCCTGGGCCAAGGTGCGCCGCAACCGCTATTTCTATTCCAGCACCCACCTGGCTGGCAGCAGCTTCGAATACCACGGCAATGCCGTCGCCATCCTGAAGGGCCGCATCGCGGCCGTGGTATTGATCGGCGGCTACAACATCGCCTTCCAGGTCTCGCCCATCGTCGGCCTGATCATGCTCGTGCTGATGATGGCCGTGCTGCCATGGCTGGTGTGGAAAAGCCTGCAATTCAAGCTGTACAACACCAGCTACCGCGGCATCCGCTTCGGCTTTGACGGCAGCGCCAAAGAAGCCTACAAATACTTCCTGTGGCTGCCCATCCTGAACACCTTCACGGCTGGCCTGATGACGCCGTTCCTGCACCAGCGCCTGAAGCGCTTCCAGCACACGCAAAGCCGCTTCGGCAGCAGCAACTTCAGTTTCGACGCCTCGGTCGGCAGCTTCTACAAAACCTATCTGCTGTTCTTCGCCCTGCTGCTGGCCGGTTTCCTGGTCCTGATCTTTGTCGTCTTCGCCAGCGTCTTCGCCACGTTTGCCGCCGATGCCAACGATGTCACCAAGGCCGGCAGCATCTTCGGCGCCGTGGCCGCCCTGTATGCCTGGGCCTTTGTCGTGCTGCCGCTGTTCCTGACCATGATCCAGAACCTGATCTGGAACCACACGCGCCTGCAGCAGCACCAGTTCCAGTCGCAGCTGACCTGGGGCCGCACCACCTTCATCATGCTGACCAACCTGCTGGGCATCGTCGTCACCCTGGGCCTGTTTTCGCCATTCGCCCACGTGCGCTGGCTGAAGTACCGCCTGGAAGCGACCTCGATGCTGGTGCACGGCAGCCTGGACGCCTTTGTCGCCGCCACCGGAGAGCAGGTGTCGGCCACGGGCGAAGGCATGGTCGACCTGCTGGACTTCGACCTGTCGCTGTAGCATGACGCTCGACCATCAAGCGCCGGGCGCGGCTCCCGTGCCCGCGCGCTATTTCGACGGCCAGACCTCGCGCCTGTACCACGTCACGCTCAGCGTGCGCGATGGCATGGCCGTGCTGGCCGGCGATATCGAGCGCAGCTGCCCGCTGGGCGAGCTGCACGTGTCCGAACGCAGCAGCCACGCCGTGCGCAAGGTCAGCTTTCCCGACGGCGCCTACCTGGAGATCGCCGACCAGGCGGCCTTCAACGACATGCTGCATGACACGGGCCACCGCGACGGCTGGGTGGTGCGGCTGCAGCAAAGCTGGCGCGGCGCCCTGCTGGCCACGGTCGCCACCGTGCTGGCCCTGTGGCTCAGCTATCAGTACCTGCTGCCGGTCGTGGCGAAGGGCGTCGCGTATGCGATTCCCCAGTCCGTCGAGCGCCAGCTGGGCCAGGGCGTGCTCGATTTCCTCGACGAACACGTGTTTGAAGCAAGCAAGCTCGCTGACGCGCGCCAGCAAGCCCTGCGCGCCCGGTTCGCACGCCTGGCTACGCCCGGCGACAGCACGCCCGAGCACCGCATCGTTTTCCGCAAGAGCAAGATCGGTCCGAACGCGTTCGCCCTGCCGTCCGGCGACATCGTGCTGACCGATGAAATGGTGGAACTGATGCCGGACGACGACGCCATCATGGGCGTACTGGCGCATGAACTGGGCCATTTGCAGCAGCGCCACCTGACGCGCCGCCTGATCCAGACGTCGGCCGTGGGCGCCGGCGCGGCGCTGCTGTTCGGCGACGTGTCGACCGTGGTGGCGACCTTGCCGCCGCTGCTGCTGGACTTGAAGTATTCGCGCGACGTCGAGCGCGAGGCGGACGACTACGCGATCGCCATGCTGCGCCAGAACGCTATTCCACTGGAACACCTGGCGCAAGTGTTTGTCGCCCTGGGCAAGCTGGATCACGGCACGCCCTACCTGTCTAGCCATCCGGCCAGCGCAGAACGCATCGAAAGAATCCGCGCAGCACAGCGCTAAGTCTTCACGCGGCGTCCACCGGGCGCCGCTTTCTTTCCCTCCAGCACGTTCCGTGAATCAAAGGTAGACTCAGCTGTATCAGTCTGACTTCACCGGAGTGCCCATGCACCTAGTACCATTTCGCTACCTGACCTTCATTGCGACGGCAGCCATCTTTGTCCTGTCCCTGTTTTACTACGATCATTACTGGCTGCCCGTGCTGGCCGGTGCGCTGACCCTGGTCGGCATCAGCGACCTGCTGCAAACGAAGCGCGCCCTGCGCCGCAACTACCCCATCCTCGCGCATTTCCGCTTTTTCTTCGAAAGTATCCGCCCCGAAATCCGCCAGTATTTCCTGGAAAGCGACAGCGAGGCGACGCCGTTCTCGCGCAGCCAGCGCAGCATCGTTTATCAGCGCGCCAAGGAGCAGACGGACAAGCGTCCGTTCGGCACCCAGCTCGACGTGTATGAAGCGGGCTATGAATGGATCAACCATTCCATCGCCCCCGCCAAGGTGACGGGCCACGATTTCCGCATCGAGATCGGCAACCATCCGGACTGCCCGCGCAAAAAGCCGTATTCGGCCAGCGTCTTCAATATCTCGGCGATGAGCTTTGGCGCCCTGTCGGCCAACGCCATCCTGGCCCTGAACGGCGGCGCGCGCAGCGGCGGCTTCATGCACGACACGGGCGAAGGCAGCATCAGCCCCTATCACCGCGAAAACGGGGGCGACCTGGTGTGGGAAATCGGCTCCGGCTACTTCGGCTGCCGCAACCAGGACGGTACATTTTCGGAAGAACGCTTCATCGCCAACGCCAGCTCGGAGCAAGTGAAAATGATCGAGCTGAAGATGTCGCAGGGCGCGAAACCAGGCCACGGCGGCGTGCTGCCGGGCCCGAAAGTGACGATCGAGATCGCCACCACGCGCGGCGTGATGGTGGGCGAGGATTGCGTCTCGCCGGCCGCGCACAGCGCCTTTTCCACGCCGCTGGAAATGCTGCACTTTATCGACCGCCTGCGCACGCTCTCCGGCGGCAAGCCGACGGGCTTCAAGCTGGCCATCGGCCATCCGTGGGAGTTCTTCGCCATCGTGAAAGCCATGCTGGAAACGGGCATCACGCCCGACTTCATCGTCGTCGATGGCAGCGAAGGTGGCACGGGCGCCGCGCCCCTGGAATTCACGGACCACGTGGGCACGCCGCTGCAGGAAGCGCTGGTGCTCGTGCATAACACGCTCGTGGGCGCCAACCTGCGCGCGAAGATCAAGATCGGCTGCTCGGGCAAGATCATCACGGCCTTCGACATCGCCCGCCTGCTGGCGCTGGGTGCCGACTGGTGCAATTCGGCGCGCGGCTTCATGTTCGCGCTGGGCTGCATCCAGTCGCAAAGCTGCCACACGGACCGCTGCCCCACGGGCGTGGCCACGCAAGACCCGCAGCGCCAGCGCGCGCTGGTGGTGCCCGACAAGATCGCCCGCGTGGCGCACTTCCACCAGAACACCATGAAGGCGCTGGCCGAACTGATCGCCGCCGCCGGCCTCGCGCACCCGCAGGAGCTGCGTCCGCACCACCTGGTGCGGCGCATTTCGCCGAACCAGGTGAAACTGGCGTCGGCCCTGCTGCCCTTCCTCGAAGCGGGTCAGCTGCTCGACCCGAGCCAGCTGCCGCAATTGCCGCCCGTATTCGGCCTGTACTGGCCAAAGGCGCAATCGGCTTCGTTCCAGCGCCTCGATTGATACCGGCATTGCGCAGGTGGAGCAATACCACTTAATAACCACTTGCGCAAATATCCAAATCCAATACAATACCAAAATAAGTATAAAACCAAGGCAGCTTTTCCGGTGATTGTCCAGATGCGTCACCAGGGGCCAGAATACGGACTTGTCGTCATCAGAATGAATACCGGAGGAGTTGCAGCATGGAACAGGGTTTGCGCGAGAAAATAGGACAGCTATTCATGGTGGGCTTCGACGCCCTGCAGGCGGACGAGCATATCAAGACCTTGATACGCGAAAAGAAGGTGGGCGGCGTGATCCTGTTCCGCCGCAACGTGCACACGCCCGCGCAAGTGTCGGCGCTGTGCCGCGAACTGCAGGAGATCAACGCGGAAGTGTCCGACACGCCGCTGCTGATCTCCATCGACCAGGAAGGCGGCATGGTGATGCGCATCGAACAGGGCGTCACACCGATTCCCGCGGCGATGGCCTTCCAGGCGGCCGGCTCCATCGATGACTGCGAACGCATGAACCAGATCAGCGGCGATGAAATGCGCCAGGTGGGCATCAATATGCTGCTCGCCCCCGTGCTGGACGTGAACAACAACCGCAACAACCCCGTCATCGGCGTGCGCGCGTATGGCGAGGATGCCGCCACCGTCATCGACTACGGCATGGCGGCCATGCGCGGCCAGCGCGCCAGCGGCGTGGCCGTCACCGCCAAGCACTTCCCCGGCCACGGCGACACGGCCACCGACACGCATTACGCCATGGCCCTGGTCCCGCACGACAAGGAGCGCCTGCGCGCCGTGGAGCTGGCGCCGTTCCGCGCGGCCATTGCCGGCGGCGTCGACGCCATCATGACGGCGCACGTGGTCTTCCCCGCTTTCGAGGCCGATACCAGTGTGCCGGCTACCCTGTCGAAAGGCGTGCTGACGGATCTGCTGCGCGGCGAGTTGAAATACCAGGGCGTCGTCATCACCGACTGCCTGGAAATGGCGGCGATTGCCGACGGCATCGGCATCGCCCAGGGCGCCATCGCCACCTTGCAGGCTGGCGCCGACATCGTCCTCATTTCGCACCGCGAAGCGCAGCAGACGGCCGCCATCGACGCCGTCATCGCCGCCGTGGAGCGCGGCGACATTGCCATCGCCCGCATCGACGCGGCTTGCGCGCGCGTGGCGGAACTCAAGCGCAACCGCGCCGTGCGCGACTGGCGCACACGCCCCGTCGCCCCGCCGGCGCTGATGCAGCCGGCCGCCATGGCCCTGTCGCAGCTGCTGCAAAAAGCCGCCTTGCGCGTGCAGGGCGACTACCGTCCGCTCGACGCCAGCCTGCCCGTGACCCTGCTGACGGTGGAAGTGCGCTCGCGCAGCGAAATCGACGAAGTGGCGCTGGGCCGCAACAAGGAAGCGCGCAGCTCGATGCTGCCGGCGCTGCTCGAAGCGGGCCTGGACGTGCGCGAATATGCCTTGTCGGCCGAGGCGCTGGACGACGAGGTCAACGAGGCCATCGCCTTTGCGCAAGGTGCGCGGCAGATCGTGCTGCAAACGTATAACGCCATGTTCGTCGACGGCCAGCGCCGCCTGGTCGAAGCCCTGCCGCACGACAGACTGTGGCTGGTAGCGGGCCGTTTGCCGTATGACCTGGACCTGGCGCCCGACGCGCAAGGCCGCCTGGCCGCCTTCGGCTGCCGCCCGGCCGCGCTGGTGCCGGTGGTCGACAAGCTGGCGGGCAAGGCGTAAGCGCAGCGCTACAGACGTAAAAAAACCCGCATGCGCGGGTTTTTTCATTCAGGTTGGCGCAACGGGCGGCAGCGCCGCCACCGCCAGCAGGGCAAACGGTCCGAGGAACAGGCCGATGCCGAACCAGAGTCCCCCGTGGCGGCCGCGCCGGCTGGCGAGCAGCCAGGTGGCGACCGCAAACAGAAACATGAAGATCAACAGTATCGCCATTGCCACTCCTTGCCATGCGGAAATCTCAGTGTAGCCCACGGGCGCGCCCGTGGCTACTCCGGCGTTGACCCTAGCGCTGCACCTGCATCAGGATCACGCGCTTGCTGCTGCCGTCGGCCGGTGGCGTGGCTGACGGCGGCGGCGGGCTGTCGCAGGAGCCGCAGGAACCGCAGCCGCTGCCGCAACCGGGCGCCACCTTGAAGAAGGTCGACATCTTCGCCTCATCGAGGCCGCAGCGCACGAGGCCACGCACGATGGCGCGGCGCACGCCCGCCGGCAGGTACTTGGTCGAAAAATGCAGCAGCGCGGCTGCGACGATCAGGGCGACGATGAGGGTTTGCCACATGCTTTTCTCCTAAGCGCCCAGCATCAGGGCGATGCGGTACGTGATGAACGAGGCGGCATACGCCAGGGCGAACATGTAGCCGGCCATCAGCAATGGATAGCGCCAGCCGCCCGTCTCGCGTTTCACCACGGAGAGGGTCGACAGGCACTGCGGCGCGAACACATACCAGGCCAGCAGGGACAGCGCCGTGGCCATCGACCACGAATGGGCGATCAGCGGCTCCAGCGTGGTGGCCAGCGCGTCGCCCGTTTGCGACAGCGCGTACACGGTGCCCAGGGCGCCGACGGCCACTTCGCGCGCCGCCATGCCCGGCACCAGCGCGATGCAGATCTGCCAGTTGAAACCGATCGGCGCGAAGATCACTTCCAGGCCGCGGCCCAGGATGCCGGCCAGGCTGTAATAGATCGGCGGATGGATCGCGTTGTCCGGCGGGCCGGGGAAGGTGCTGAGGAACCACAGGATGATCATCAGGCTCAGGATGAGGGTACCGACGCGCGAGAGGAAGATCTTCGCGCGCTCCCACAGGCTGACGGCCAGATTGCGCAAATGCGGCCAGTGATAGGCCGGCAGTTCCAGCAGCAGCGGCTGGTTGCCGCGCACGCCCATGCTGCGCTTCATGACCCAGGCCACGGCCATGGCCGAGATGATGCCGGCAAAGTACAGGACGAACAGCACAAGGCCCTGCAGGCTCAAATAGCCCCACACCTGGCGTTCCGGAATGAAGGCGGCAATGATCAGCGCATACACGGGCAGGCGCGCCGAGCACGTCATCAGTGGCGCGATCATGATGGTGACCAGGCGGTCGCGCGGATTCTGGATGGTACGCGCCGCCATCACGCCGGGAATGGCGCAGGCAAAGCTCGACAGCAGCGGGATGAAGGCGCGGCCCGACAAGCCCACGCCGCCCATCATGCGGTCCAGCAAAAAGGCCGCGCGCGGCAGGTAGCCGCAGTCTTCCAGGCTCAGAATGAAGAAGAACAAAATCAGGATCTGCGGCAGGAAGACCAGCACGCTGCCGACGCCGCCGATGATGCCTTCCACCAGCAGGCTTTTCAGGTGGCCGTCGGGCATGTTCGCCGTCAGCACGGCGCCCAGGTGGCCCACGCCATCGGTGATCATTTCCATCGGCGTGGCGGCCCACGCAAAGACGGCCTGGAAGATCAGGAACATCAGCACGGCCAGGATGATGGGGCCGAAGACGGGGTGCAGCACCACGTCGTCGATCTTTTCCGTCAGGTTGCCGCTGTCGCGCGTGTCGTTGCTGACGGCGGCCAGGATGCGACGCACTTCGCGCTGGGTTTCTTCGACACTGACGGCATCGATGGCCGCCAGCGGTTTCGCTTCCACGGCCGGCAGCGGCAGCATGGCGTCGATGGCGTCGAGCAGGGCTTTTTCGCCATCGTGCTGCACCGCGATGGTTTCCACCACGGGCATGCCCAGTTCGGCCGACAGCCTGGCCGTATCGATCAGCATGCCGCGCTTGCGCGCCACGTCCGTCATGTTCAGCGCCAGCAGCATGGGCAGGCCCAGGCGCTTGACTTCCAGCACCAGGCGCAAATTCAGGCGCAAATTGGTGGCATCGACGACGCAGATGATGGCGTCCGGGCGCGGGTCGCCGCGGCGCAAGCCGCCCACCACGTCGCGCGTGATCGCTTCATCGGGCGTGGTGGCCGACAGGCTGTAGGCGCCCGGCAGGTCGAGCACGCGCACGGGCTTGCCGTTTGGCGACGTGAAATGGCCTTCCTTGCGCTCGATGGTCACGCCGGCGTAGTTCGCCACTTTCTGGCGCGCGCCCGTCAGACGGTTGAACAGGGCAGTCTTGCCGCAGTTCGGATTGCCCAGCAAGGCAATTTGTGGCTGATGCGGCGGCTTGTGCACGCCCGCATCGACGATCGTTTCGACAGCACCCATGGTCATTCCGGTTGAAGCAGCGGTTGAATCGTAATCAGCGCCGCTTCGAAGCGGCGCAGCGCGAACGTGGCATTGCCCACCTTGATGGCCAGCGGATCGCCGCCGGGAATGCCGCGCTTGAGCATGCGGATGCGTTCGCCGGGAACGAATCCCAGCTCCATCAGGCGGCGGACGAGGTCGACGCCGTCCTCCGTCTGTCCTGCCGTGTGGGGCGTGATATGCAACACCGTGCCGCTCTGGCCGACTGCCAGCGCGTCGAGCGTCATCATGGGTGGAACTAGAGTCATGAGCAAATTCCGTTCAAATTAAGAACACCGGGGGCAGACTGCTGCGCGTGGCGCATCGTGTTTGACGTGGGTGTTGTGAGGTAAAACGCAACTGTTGCGCATTACCGACAAGCGGCCTTTCAATATGTCCAGACGGCGACCGTCCGAGACAATACCAGCATTATAAACATGAATGCGAATAGTTTTTATTTAGCCCGGAGAGCCGCCCCCATCAAGGGCTGCACCATCCGAAAAAATGGCATATCGATGCGCCGCTCCAGGCCGCCAACTGCCGCACACTTGATCAAAATCGCTTGCATTGTCCTGCACTTTGCGCGACAATGAAACGTAATGATAATGATTCTCATTAAAACACTAGCAACAATGCTTTCCAGCACTAGTGTCTGTTCATCCTCCAGCCAGAAGGTGTATCAATGATTGTATGTGTCTGCAACAACATATCTGATCGTGAAATCCGTCAAGCCGTCGATCTTGGCCTGTCCAGCATGGCCGAACTGCGCCGCGACCTGGGCGTGGCCACCTGCTGCGGCAAATGCCACACCTGCGCGCGGGAAGTGCTGAACGATCATCTGAACGCCACCGTGGCGCTGCAAGAAACCGTATTGATGCGAGCTGTACTGACAAACTAAAGAAAGCGATGAATGCCATGACGATGATGCCCCCGCCCGTAACGGTGCAGGCCGTGCAGCAATTTGCCGACTTCGACAAGAAGCGCAACAAGTTCGCGCCGCTGATGGCCATCGTCGTCCTGCATATCGCCGGCTTTTACGCCATCCAGAGCGGGCTCTTGAGCCGCGTCGTCACGGCGGCCATGCCGACCATCACGACCATCAGCATCATCGCCCCGCCGGCGCCACCGAAACCGCCGGCACCGTCCGTGCCGAAAACCGTGGAGCTGAGCGCCCCCGTGCCGCGCGCCGTCATTCCGCCGCTGCCGCTGATCGCCGTGGCGCCGAGCGAACCGACGATCACGCCGCCGCAGCCGACGCGCGCCGAAGCGGCCCCTGTCGCCACCGCTGCGCCGACGGCGCCAGCGGCACCGTCGCCGACGCCGCCGGCACCAGCGACGCCGCGCACCGTCAGCAGCGTCGAATACATCAAGGCGCCGCAGCTGATCTACCCGAATCTGTCGCGCCGCCTGGGCGAAAGCGGCACCGTCGTGCTGCGCATCCTGATCAATGAAAAAGGCTTGCCCGAGCAAATCCTGATCCAGAAATCGACCGGCTACAACAACCTCGATGAAGCGGGCCGTCAGGCCGCCCAGCGCGCGCTGTTCAAGCCGATGATCGAAAACGGCAAGCCCGTACCCGTCTACGTTTTAGTACCGCTGACCTTCCAACTGAGCTAGCCTCCCGGCGGCCCTTGGGCCGCTGCCAGCCCGCAAGCACCGCACCCTGTGCCCTGCTTGCTTTTTTGCGCCCGTTTTAGTCAAGCGATTTGCTTGTTTCAGTCTGCCAGCCTACATCCCCGGGCCAGGCAGACTTTTTTTTGCCTGCTATGGGGTCAGACCCTCAACACCGCCAACGCCCAGTTCAGCGCCAACGTCGCCGGGGGTCTGACCCCAGCCTTACATCTCCGCCCACATCCTGAGCAGATTGTGATAATGCCCCGTCAGCCCCACCGTCGCCGGCGAGTCGCCATGCTCCGCGCGCACGCTCTGGATATTCTGATCGAGCTCGAACAGCATGCTGCGTTTCCAGTCTTCGCGCACCATGCTTTGCGTCCACAGGAAGGAGCAGATACGCTCGCCGCTGGTGACGGGCAGCACCTGATGCACGCTACTCGACGGATACACGATCACGTCGCCGGCCGGCAGTTTCACTTCATGCGTGCCATACGCATCGACCACCACCAGCTCGCCGCCTTCGTATTCATCCGGCTCGCTCAGGAACACGGTCGACGAGACGTCGGCGCGCATCGACTGCATGCCGTTTTTCGGCGTGCGGATGGCGCCATCGATATGCAGGCCATAGTGCTCGCCGCCCGCATAGCTGTTGAAGAAGGGCGGCAGGATGCGCAGCGGCAGCACGGCGGCAAAGAACAGCGGATTGGCCATCAGCGCACGGCTGACGATCTCGCCCAGTTCCAGCGCCAGCGGCGAACCTTCGGCCAGCTGGCGGTTGCGCTTGACTTGCGCGCCTTGCGCTCCGACGCTGGCGCGTCCATCGACCCAGTCCGTCTGCGCCAGGCGCTGGCGAAACTGCGTCACCTGTTCCGGCGTCAGCACGCCGGGTATATGCAGCATCATCTTGCTATCCTTTTTTCAGTAAATATCGCTGCCTGATTATCGCATCGCCAGCGTCGGCCAAGAAGGCACAAAAGCAAGAACGGACGAACATTTCCCGCCTTTTCAGCGCGGCCATGCACGCGCGCCAGCGGCGGCAAAACAGCGCCGGAAACGCGAATGAGAATGGCCTTCATTTTCCTTAACAAATAAAAAACGGCGCAAACACGGAATCCACTTGAGAATGGGTTTTATTCGCACGATATTTACGTTAAAAAGACGGAAAAATGCCGTTTAGCACCGGAAATCGCCGGCATTTTGCGCTATCATGCGGGCATAGCGAAACCGGCAACCTGCGCGCCACCAGGCAGCCAACGCCACCCGGCAGTGAACGCCAGCAGCCTGCGGTTTCATCATCGAACGCAATACAGAACAAAGGAAATCCCATGAAGGGCGATAAAGAAGTCATCCGCATGCTCAACGCACAGCTCACCAACGAACTGTCGGCCATCAACCAGTACTTCCTGCATGCGCGCATGTACAAGCACTGGGGCCTGGAAAAGCTGGGCAAGAAGGAATACGAAGAATCGATCGGCGAAATGAAACACGCCGACAAGCTGATCGACCGCATCCTGATGCTCGACGGCCTGCCTAATCTGCAAGCGCTGCACAAGCTGCTGATCGGCGAGAACACGCCGGAAATGCTGGAATGCGATTTGAAGCTGGAACGCGCCGCGCACGCCACCGTCAAGGAAGGCATCGCCATCAGCGAAAAAGCGGGCGACTACGTCTCGCGCGACCTGTTCCTGATGATCCTGGAAGACACGGAAGAGCATATCGACTGGCTCGAAACGCAGATCGACCTGATCGCCAAAGTCGGCATCCAGAACTACCTGCAAAGCCAGATGGCGATTGAAGAGTAATTGTTCTTCAAGGCAGAGAAAAAAACCGGCAGCGCCGGTTTTTTTACGCCTGCCGTCAAGCCTTGCCGGTCTGCGGCGGGCGCAGTTTGACGAACAGCACGGCCACCGCCGCGCACAGCAACAGGGCGCCGGCCAGCCGGATGACGTTCTCCGGATTGCCGCCCAGCCAGCTGCGGTAATACAGGGGCAAGGTGAAGATCTGGATGATCATCGGGATGACGATGAACATATTGAAAATGCCCATGTAGACGCCCGTGCGCTCGGGCGGGATGCAGCCTGCCAGCATGATGTAGGGATTGCCCATGATGCTGGCCCAGGCCAGGCCCACGCCCAGCATCGGTAGCAACAGCAGCGCCGGGCTGTGGATCAGCGGGATGCTCATCATGCCCACGCCGGCCGCGCACAGGCACACGCTGTGCATGCGCTTGGGACCGAAGCGGCGCGTGAACGGCACCAGCGCGAAGGCGGCGACAAAGGCGACGAAATTGTAGAAGGCCCCCACCTGCCCGTTCAGCAGTCCCGCGTCACGGAAACCTTGCGACGCGGGGTCCGTCGTGTGAAACAGCGTGGCCGACAGCGACAGCGCAATGTACTGCCAGTAGCAGAACAGGGCGTACCACTGGAACAGGTTGACGAGGGCCAGCTGCTTCATCGTCGGTGGCATGTCGCGCAGGGCCGCGCCGATATCGGCCAGCGTGTGGCGCCAGCCCGGCGGGCGGCTGCGGATGGCCGCCAGCTCGGCCGCCGTGAGCGGGTTTTCCGGCGTCGTCTTCAGGGTCCACAGCACCGAGGCGAGCGAGAACACGGCGCCGATCATGAAGGCGGCGATGACGATGTGCGGGATATGGCTGCCATTGACGGCGTCCTTGTTCATGCCCAGCATGACGAGCAGCGACGGCGTCAGATAGGCCAGCGTCTGTCCCAGCCCGGTAAACGCACTTTGCGTGAGAAAACCCAGCGAGTGCTGCTTCTTGTCGAGCTTGTCGCTGACAAAGGCGCGGTAGGGCTCCATCGTCACGTTGTTGGCCGCGTCGAGTATCCACAGCAGGCTGGCCGCCATCCACAGAGTGGGACTGAACGGCATGGCCAGCAGGCCCAGGCTGCACAGGATGGCGCCGATCAGGAAGTACGGCGTGCGGCGGCCCCAGCGCGTCACCGTGCGGTCGCTCATGGCGCCGATCAATGGCTGCACGAGCAGCCCCGTCATGGGACCGGCCAGCCACAGGTAGGGCAGGCTCGCTTCATCGGCGCCCAGGTATTTGTAGATGGGGCTCATGCTGCTTTGCTGCAGCCCAAAACTGAATTGGATGCCGAAAAAGCCGACATTCATGTTGACGATCTGCCAGAACGACAGGTGCGGACGGTGCGCGCCGGCGTCGCTCATGCTGCTTCCCGTTTTTGCTCTTGCTCACGCTCCAGCCACAGCATATGCCAGGGCTGCAAGCCCACCGTGCCGGACAGCACGCTGCCATCGAGGCTGTTGCGCCATTCGCCTGCCGGCAAAGTGTAGCGCTGGCTGGCGCCGCTGAAGTTGCTCAGGTTGAGAAACGCGTCGCCGCGCAGCAGCGCCAGCACGGCCGGCGCACCGGCGGGCAGCACGCTGCGTGGCGCGGCGGCGGCCAGGGCCGGCAAGCGCCGGCGCACGTCGACCAGCTGGCGCAGCGCCAGGTACAGCCGGCCGCTGGCGCTCACGCCATCGTGGCGCCATGCCAGCAGGCTGTCGTCGAACGCGGGACGCTGCAGCCAGCGGCTGTCCATCGCCCGGTCGGCCCGCTGCGTGTAGCTGTGATCATTGGTCATGCCCAGTTCATCGCCCATGTACAGCACGGGCAAGGCGCCAAAGCTCAAGGCCAGGCCATGCAGCAGAAGCAGGCGCCGCAACGCGTATTCCTGCTCCTGCACCGTGGCGGCGCTTTCCAGGCCGGCCAGCGAGGCGGCCATGCCGTTGCTGCCATGCGCCTTGTCGGCGCTGCTGCTCTGGAAGGCGGCGCCGCGCGCATAGCTGCCGGGCGCGCCGGCAAAGAACTGCGCGATGCGCGCCAGGCGCGCCGGTCCGTTCGCGCCCGCTTCGTTGAGCAGCACGTTCCAGCCGATGTCGTCGTGGCAGCGCACATAACTGAGCCAGCTGGCGGCCGGCGGCAGCGGCGGCGTGGCGGCGATCACCTGCTGCAGCAAATCCGTGCTTTCCTCGGCCAGCGCGCCCCAGCCGGCGGCCATCAAGCTGCTGTGATAGGCGATATGGCATTCGGGCGCCGCATCGCTGCCGAAATAGGCGGGCAGCTTGGGCGTGGGCACGATGGCTTCGGCCTTGAGCAGCACGCCCGGCGCGACGATGGCGGCGATCGCGCGCAACGCTTGCAGCAGGCTGTGGGCTTCGGGCTGGTTCATGCAATCGCTACCTTCGCGCTTCCACAGGAAGGCCGTCGAATCGAGGCGGAACACCTCGATACCCTTGTTGGCCAGGCCCAGCATGGCGCCGGCCATGGCCGCGAAGACGGCCGGATTGGCGTAATTCAGATCCCACTGGTACGGGTAAAACGTGGTCCAGACCCAGCGCTCGAGTTCCGGCACGAACGTGAAATTGCCGGGCGCCGCCTGCGGGAAGACCTGGCCCACGGTGCGCTCGTAGCGGTCCGGCTGTACGCGGTCGGGATAGGTGTGGAAAAAATCGCGCAGCAGCGGATCGCCGGCCTTGGCGCCCAGCGCCCACGCATGGTCGTCGGCCACGTGGTTGAGGATCAGGTCCGAGCACAGGCTGATGCCGGCCGCGCGCAGCTGCGCCGTCAACGCCAGCAAATCGGCATTGCTGCCCAGCGCGGGATCGACTTCCTCGAAGCTGGCGACGGCAAAGCCGCCATCGCTTTCGCCGGCGCGCGGACGCAAGAACGGCAGCAGGTGCAGATACGTCACGCCCAGTTCGCGCAGGTGGGCAATGCGCGCCGCCACGCCCTGCAGGCTGCCGCCAAAGCGCTGCACGTACGCGCTGTAACCGAGCATGGACTGGCTGGCAAACCAGTCCGGTTGCGCTTCGCGCTGGGCATCCTGCTGCCGCAGCTCGGGGGCGCGGGCCGCATACAGCCGCCCCACGCTTTCCATCAGGTCGCCCAGCCAGGGCAGGAAGTCCGGCCGCTGGCCATACAGACTGCCCAAACGGTCGAGCAAGACCGCCTCCTGGCGCGCATAGCGGCGCGCCGCATCGTCGCGCAAGTGCGTGGGGAGCGGCGCCAGCAGGCGCGCCAGGGGGCTGCGTATCGACATCATGAATCCTATCCTTGCTTAAAATGCGTATTTCAGGCTGACCTTGACGGCGCGCCCCGTGATCGAGCGGGCCGCATGGCCATCGCCCTCGACTTCCGTATAGCCGATCTTGTCGAGCAGATTGTTCGCCGTCAGCGCCACCTGCAATTGCGGCGTGAGCTGGTAATTGACGAAGGCGTTGAGCACCTGGTAGGCGGGCAAGGTGATCGTGTGCGCATCGTCGCCCCACGATTTGCCCGTGCCGACCAGGCTCGCGCCCAGGGTAGCCTGCCCCCATTCATAGGTGGGCGCGATCTGGTAGACGACACGCGCCTGGCGCCGCGGCGTATTGCCGATCAGCGCCACGTCGGCCGCCGCCGTGCCGGTGATCTCGGCATCCGTGAACGTCAATCCGCCATTGATGCGGAAGTCGCCGGCGCTGTAGGCCGCTTCCAGTTCCACGCCCTTCGCTTCATAGCTGTTGGCCGTGCGCAGCTGGGTGGTCGCTTCGTAATTGCTTTCTTTCGTCTTGGCCTGGAACACGGTGACGAAGGTGCTCAGGGGGCCGCGCCGCCATTTCACGCCGCCTTCGAGCTGGCGCACGGTGTTGATGGCTACCGGTACGCTGCCATCGAGCGGTGTGCCGAACAGGATGCGGTCGGCATTGAAGGCCACGCCTTCGCTGACGCGGGCAAACACGGCCAGATTCGCTTGCAGCTTGTAGTTCGCGCCCAGCGAGTACGAGGTGTGGCCCAGGGTGTAGTCGACCCGCTGCACCGTCGACGGCAGATACGCTTGCGCGCCGGTGGCCTGGTTGGCCGTGCCGCTCGCATGCTGGCGGTCGCGCCGCAGGCCGCCGTCGAGATTCAGCGCGCCGCTTTCCCAGGCCAGGTTCAGATACGGCGACACCGTGCGGTATTCCATGTCGACGGCGCGCGAGCAGCAGGCGCCGAAGGCCGGGCCGATATAGCCTGGCGTGCCGCTCGCCGTTTGCAGCAGCGCCGGCTGGTCACCCGTGGCCTGCATCAGGTATTCGTTGAAATTCCAGGTCAGGCCCAGCTTTTGCTGCGACAGATACAGGCCGGCCGTGGTGGTCAGCTTGCCGCTGTCGAGGACAAAGGTCTTGGCCAGCTTGGTGTCGCTCAGGGTGTTGCTGGCGTCGTCGATCGAGGTGTTGAACACCACGGCGGAAAACGTGCGACCGATGTAGGGCTTGCCCTGGTTCGGGCCGCTGGCAAACACATAGCTGCCGTCGCTGCCATTATTCGACGGGAAGACGCCGATGAAGCGCCCCGAATTGTCGGCGTAGCGGAAGTTTTCGCTCACGCTCCAGCCCTGCCCCAGCTTGAACGACGCTTCCAGACCCACGGTATCGCTCTTGACGTGCAAGCCGTCATTGACGCGGGTGGCCACGCGCTGGTTATCCTTGTTCAGCACCGTGTCGGGCACCCAGTACGGCGAATAGAAACTGGCCTGGCGCGGGTCGATGCCGGCGATTTCCCCGATACGGCCATTGCGCACGCTGACGGGCACGGGCAGGGCCGTGGGCGACTGGTCGTCGAGATGCTTGAACGACAGGCGCACGAAGCCGCTGTCGAATTCATGCGTGACATTGCCGCGGATCTGGCCACCCTTTTCGCTGTTGACGCCACTGTGACGGATGCCTTCGCCCGTGCGCCAGGAGCCGCCGATGAAGAAGCGCGTGCGCTCCGACATCGGCGCGCCGTAATCAAAATCGAACCTCGTCTGGTCATAGCCCAGGCCACGGCTGATGGCCACGCTGCCGCCCTTCTCCTTGCCATTTTTGCTGATGAAGTTGATGATGCCGCCCGGTGAATTGGTGGCCAGGGTGGAAGCCGAACCGCCGCGCACCACTTCCAGGTGGTCGAGCGTGGAATCGATCTTGACGAAGCTGTCGGGCGTGGTGAAGTTGAAGTCGCCGAACTGCAGCACGGGCAAGCCGTCTTCCTGGATCTGCACATAACGCGCGCCGCCAGCGGAAATGGGCAGGCCGCGCACGGTGATGTTGGCATTGCCTTCGCCGCCCGAGGATTCGGCGCGCAAGCCCGGCACCGAGCGCAGGACTTCGGCCGCGCTGGTCGGTGCGTTGTGCAGGATGGTGTCGAGCTCCATGCTGCTGACGGAATTGCTCGATTTCATTTTGGACGTGCCGCCGGTGGTACCCGTGACCACGATGCGTTCCAGGTTCAGGCCATCGGCGGGAGCGGCGCTGGCGGTGTCGGCGGCCGATTGCGCGTGGGCGGCGCCCAGTTGCAGCATGGCCAGGGCGACGGCGGCAGCCATGCAGCCGCGTTGAGCAGTATGTGCGTTCATTTTGTCTCCAGTGTTGTATGCCGATACATCGAGGTATCCGCTTGTTATGGGTACTGGCCGCCGCATGCCGTGGCGCGCTGGCTGAGCCGGTACGTCATTATTGAACGAATAAGAATTTATTGCAATCGATTGCAATAGAGCACTGCAACATCGAAATGGTGTTGTTTTTAAGGGAATATTACGGGCGATACAGAGGCAAACAGGCGGGAATCGACGTGATCCCAGGCTTTTTCATGCTGCTGTGCAGCATGAAAATTCACGAATAAATTTGAAATTATTGCAATCGGTTGCAATCCCTTGCGGCCACGCCTCAGCGGCCCGAGGCGCGTACGATCAGCTCGGTTGGCAATTGCTGCGATGGCGCAGGCGTGCCATCGACCAGCGCCAGCAGCGAAGCCACCAGCGCGCGTCCGGCGGCCCGGATCGGCTGGCGCACGGTGGTCAGCGGCGGGTGGAAATACGCGGCCAGTTCGATATCGTCGTAGCCAACCACGGCCACCTGTTCCGGCACGGCCACGCCGCGCGCGCGCAGGGCGTTGATGGCGCTCATGGCGAGCAAGTCGCTGCAGGCAAAGATAGCGTCGAACGGCAGCTGGCGGTCCAGCAGTTCCTGCACGTCCGTCGCGCCGCCCTGCGGCAGGAAGGAGCCGGCCACGTACAGTTGCGGATCGGGTGCCAGTCCTTGCGCGGCCAGCGCCTGCGCATAGCCCGCGTGGCGCTGCGCCACTTCGGGCAGCTTGGCGTCACCAAAGAAGGCGATGCGCCGGCGCCCCGCCGCCAGCAAGTGTTCGGTGGCCAGCCTGCCGCCGGCGACGTTATCGCCGCCGACGGTGCAATACAGTTGCTGCGGCAATTGCGCGCCCCACACGACGATGGGCACCTGGCGCGCGGCCAGCTGGTTCAGTTGTTCATGGTGGCGCCACTGGCCGATCAGGATGATGCCGATCACGCGGCCGCTGTCGAAGGACAGGGCGGCCGCATCGAGCGTTTCCGCATCCACGCGCGAAATGAGCATGTCGAAACCCTGCTCCGTCAGCGCATCGGCCAGGCTGCCCAGCATGCTGAGGAAAAAAGGATCGGACAGGTGCTGGCGCGTGGCCGCGTCATACGGCACCACCACGCCCACCGTGCGGTTCTGTTTCAGGCGCAGGTTTTGCGCGCCGATATTGATGGAATACTTGAGCGAACGGGCCAGCGCGATGACGCGCGCGCGCGTCTCTTCATTGACCAGCGAACTGCCGCTCAGCGCGCGCGACACGGTCGACGTGGACACGCCGGCCAGGCGCGCGATATCGGCCATCTGCAGGCGTTGCTGCGCCTTCGAATCGTTGCCAGTCATCGTGCGCTCACTGCGGCGCGGTGTCCTTGAACGATGGGCGCTCGGACAGTTTGTCGAACAGGCGCGCCAGCGCCGGGTGCTCCGCGCGCCAGTCGATTTCCGGGAAGCGGAAGCTGAGCCAGCCCAGGGCGCAGCCCACGGCCACGTCGGCCAAGGTGTAGTTCTTGCCGGCGCAATAGGCGCTCTCGCCCAGGCGTGCTTCCAGCGCCGCCAGGCCCAGGGTGACTTTTTCCAGCTGGCGCGCGATCCAGGCCGCGCTTTGCTGCTCGGGCGGGCGCTGCGTGCGCTCCAGGCGCACCAGCACGCCCGCGTCGAGGATGCCGTCGGCCAGCGCTTCCCAGTTCTTGATATCGGCCCGCTCGCGGCCATTGCCGCCGGCCGGCAGCAGTTTACAGACGGGCGTGAGCGTGTCGAGGTATTCGACGATGACTTTCGAATCGATCAGCGTGCTGCCATCCTCCATCACCAGGCAGGGTACCTTGCCCAGGGGATTGGCCTGGGCGATGCGGGTTTCCGGCGCCCACACGTTTTCCAGCTCGAAGACATAGTCGAGCTTTTTTTCCGCCAGCACGATACGGGCTTTGCGGACATACGGGCTGGCGAGGGAACCGATCAGTTTCATAGGTACTTTAAGGTAAAGGAGCAGCTAGCAGTATAGCATCGGCGGCAGCGGTGTTTGGCAGCACGCGCCCGGCGGCCTCCAGTGTGTGGCAGGCACGCCGCATCGGGGCCGGATTCGGCCAACATGGGGGCCATCCGCAGCCGACGGACGGCTGGACAGCGGCCAGCGGTGGTAAAATCGCCCTTTACTGTGGCGCCGTCAGTGTTGCTGTATTGCAATCCCTATCCTCCCCGCGCGCCACACGCCAACCGTTTCTTTAACTTGCGTCCGCTCTCATGACTTCTACTACTCCGTATTCCACGCTGTCGGCCCTGTCTCCGCTCGATGGCCGCTACGCCAGCAAGACCGATCTGCTGCGCCCGATCCTGTCCGAAGCCGGTTTCATGCACCACCGCGTGAAAGTGGAAATCTCCTGGCTGCAAGCGCTGTCGCAAGCCGGTTTCGCTGAAATCAAGCCGTTCTCGGCAGAAGCGAGCGCCCTGCTCGACAAGATGGCAGCCGATTTCTCGGAAGCCGACGCGGCCCGCATCAAGGCCATCGAAGCGGTGACCAACCATGACGTCAAGGCGGTTGAATACTGGCTGAAGGAACAAGTGGCGGACGTGCCGGAACTGGTGGCGGCGTCGGAATTCATCCATTTCGCCTGCACCTCGGAAGACATCAACAACACCTCGCACGGCATGATGCTGAAAGCCGCGCGCGATGGCGTGATGCTGCCTGCATTGAACGGCCTGGTGGCCAAGCTGACGCAGATCGCGCACGACAATGCCGACGTGCCGATGCTGTCGCGCACGCACGGCCAGACGGCCAGCCCGACCACCCTGGGCAAGGAATTTGCCAACGTCGTGGCCCGCTTGCAGCGCGCCGTGAAACGCATCGAACAAGTGGAAATCCTCGGCAAGATGAATGGCGCCGTCGGCAATTACAACGCCCACCTGTCGGCCTACCCCGGCTTCGACTGGCCGGCATTCTCCAAGGCCGTCATCGAACAGCGCCTGGGCCTGGTCTTCAACCCGTACACCATCCAGATCGAACCGCACGACTACATGGCCGAACTGTTCGACGCCTTCGCGCGCGCCAACACGATCCTGCTGGACCTGAACCGCGACATCTGGACGTATGTGTCGCTGGGCTACTTCAAGCAAAAGCTGAAAGCGGGCGAAATCGGTTCGTCGACCATGCCGCACAAGGTCAACCCGATCGACTTCGAGAACTCGGAAGGCAACCTGGGCCTGGCCAACGCCGTGCTGAAACACCTGTCGGAAAAACTGCCCGTCTCGCGCATGCAGCGCGACCTGACCGATTCGACCGTGCTGCGCAATATCGGCGTGGGCCTGGGCTACACGCTGCTGGCGTATGACAGCTGCCTGCGCGGCCTGAACAAGCTGGAAGTGAACCACGCACGCCTGGCGCAAGACCTGGACGCGACCTGGGAAGTGCTGGCCGAGCCCGTACAAACCGTGATGCGCCGCTATGGCATCGAAAACCCGTACGAGCAGCTGAAAGAGCTGACGCGCGGCAAGGGCATCTCGAAAGAAGCGCTGCAAACCTTCGTCAATGGCCTGGCCATTCCGCAGGATGCCAAGGACGTGCTGCTGACCATGACGCCAGCGAACTACATCGGCATCGCCGCGCAGTTGGCCAAAGCCATCTAAGCAGTTTCCACATGGGGATCCTGCTATCCCACTCCTGCGGGGCGGCCAGCACACAAATGCTGCCCGCCCCGCGGTTTTTACAGCAATCTTTCTTGTAGAATCTCCGGCACGCAGCGCAATTTGCTTTTCTTTGGTATATTAGGCCGAATTAGTCCTAATACGTACTACTTTCAAGAAAGCCATCGATGCAACGCTACACCATCACCGCCATCATCCTGCACTGGCTGACCGCCCTGCTGATCATCAGCGCCTTCGTCATGGGCCTGGTCATGGTCGACATTCCCGGCCTGACGCCCACCAAGCTCAAATATTTCTCGTGGCACAAATGGCTGGGCGTGACCGTGCTGGCCATCGCCGCCATCCGCCTGCTGTGGCGCAAGGCCAATGTGCCGCCGCCGCACCCGGCCAGCATGGTTGCCTGGCAAAAGAAGGCGGCCGACGCGATGCACGTGCTGCTGTACTTCCTGATCTTCGCCGTGCCCGTCTCCGGCTACCTGTACACCTTGGCCGCCGGCGTGCCCGTGGTCTACCTGGGCCTGTTCCAGCTGCCCGTCATCATGGCGCCGAACCCGGAACTTAAGCCGCTTTTAAAAGAGATTCATTATGTTCTGAACATGACGATGGCCGCCGCCGTGGCCGCCCATGTGCTGGCGGCGCTGAAGCACCAGTTCATCGACCGCGATGGCGTCCTCAAGCGCATGTTGCCGTAACACCGACTTCCCCTTGCTCACTGAAAAACTACAGGAAAAAAACAAGATGAAAACCACCCAACGCATCGTCCTCGCTTCCCTGCTGGGCCTGTCCGTGGCCGCCACCGCCGCCACCTTGCTGAAAGTCGATCCAGCCAAGACCAGCGTATCGGCCGTGTTCAAGCAAATGAACGTGCCCGTGGAAGCGAAGTTCAAGAAGTTCAATATCGCCATCGATTACAACCCTGCCGCGCCGGACACCTCGAAGGCATCGGTGGAAATCGAGACGGCCAGCATCGATATTGGCGACCCCGAGTACAACAAGGAAGTGGCCAAGAAAGAATGGTTCAACTCGGCCCAGTTCCCGAAAGCCACCTTTGTCTCGAGCAGCATCAAGGCGGCCGGCGCGGGCAAGCTGACGGTGACCGGCAAGCTGAGCATCAAAGGCAAGACCACCGACGTGACCTTCCCCCTGGCGGTGAAAGCCGATGGCGGCAAATATGCATTTGACGGCGCCCTGCCGATCAAGCGCCTGACCTATAACATCGGCGAAGGCGAGTGGAAAGACACGAGCATGGTCGCCGATGAAGTCACAATTAAATTCCACGTCGCAGCGCAGTAACACCTGAGAAAACGTCCATGGCTGCGTTGCTCTTGCCTCGTCGTACATTCGTACTGCCTTCGGCAAGGCGCCTTGCCCTGAACGTTTTTCAGCCGTTATAAAAAACAACCCCAAAACCTGTTCAACTATAGGATCTGCATGAAATTTTCGCACTTGATGATCGCCATGCTGGCAGCCGCCGGCGCGGGTTCGGCCATGGCCGCTACCGACACCTACAACCTCGACCCGACGCATACGTTCCCCAGCTTTGAAGCCGATCACATGGGCATGTCCGTGTGGCGCGGCAAGTTCAACAAGACCAAGGGCACGGTCACCCTGGACCGTGCCGCCAAGACGGGCAGCCTGGACCTCGTCATCGATGCCGATTCGATCGACTTCGGCCTCGACGCCATGAACACGCACGCGAAAAAAGCGGACATGTTCAACGTCGAGAAATTCCCTGAAATCACCTACAAGAGCAAGTCGTTCAAGTTCAACGGCGAGCAGCTGGTGGAAGTCGATGGCGAACTGACCCTGCTGGGCGTGACCAAGCCCGTCAAGCTGAACGTGAGCAAGTTCAAGTGCATCATGCACCCGCGCTACAAGCGTGAAGTGTGCGGCGCCGACGCCACGGCGGAATTCAAGCGCAGCGACTTTGGCCTGAACTACGGCATGCCGGCGTTCTCGCCGGAAGTCAAGCTGGCCATCCAGGTAGAAGCCATCAAGGCCGATTAAACACAGCCTTGCCGCATGACAAGCCCGCCTCGCTGCCCGCAGCCAGGCGGGCTTTTGCATGCGCCACGCGAATCCGCTGGACTTTTCTATCGTGCGGCATCACTATCCATTGGCATGATGTTGTTCTGACATGGCACACCCCCTTATCCATCGCGCGGAGGACTACATGAATTTCATTATCTGGATCGTTATTGGCGGCGTCATTGGCTGGCTGGCCAGCATGGTCATGAAAACCAATGCGCAACAGGGCATCTTCCTCAATATCATCGTCGGCATCGTCGGCGCCTTCCTGGGCGGCTGGCTGTTGGCCCCGCTGTTCGGCACGGGCACCATCAATAGCGACAATTTCAGCCTGGCTTCGTTGCTGGTCTCGTTCCTGGGCGCCGTGATCCTGCTGGGCATCGTGAATCTTTTGCGCCGCGGCAAAATACGCTAAGCAGTCAAAAAGCAGCGCAGCAACACATGGCCGGGCCGCGCAAGCGCCCGGCCATTTTTCATTGCCGCCAGGACAAGTATGTACAAATACCACAACCGCCACGCGGAAAAATGCGCGCTGGCAGCCGGTTCCAGCCCGTAGGCGCCCCAAAATCATGCCATTCAGGCAAGCACATGCGAACATACTGCCCGGAAAATGTGATTGACTAGTGCGAGTTCGATACGGATACTCTATGTCGCCCGCTGCACAATCAGCGGGTACTCCGTTGATTCCGACTTCCCTACAATGTAAAAGAACAGAACTCGAATGAAAAAATCTCTCATCGCGCTCGCCATCCTGAGCAACTTCGCACACGCCGACGAAGGCATGTGGATGCCCCAACAGCTGCCACAAGTAGCCAAGGAACTGAAAGCGGCCGGACTGAAACTCGATCCGACCAACCTGACCAAACTGACCGAATTCCCGATGGGCGCCATCGTCAGCCTGGGCGGCTGCTCGGCGTCGTTCGTCTCGCCGCAAGGCCTGGTTGCCACCAACCACCATTGCGTCTACAACAGCGTGGCGGTCAATTCGACCAAAGAGCGCGATTTGCTGGCCAACGGTTTCCTGGCCAAGACTTTCGCTGAAGAATTGCCGGCCTCCCCAGGCAGCCGCATCTTCGTCACCTCGGCCGTGACCAATGTCAGCGACAAGATCATCACCGCCGACGTGGCCAAGCTGCAAGGCAAGGCACGCATCGACGCGATCGAGAAAAACCAGAAGAAACTGGTCGCCGAATGCGAAAAAGAAGCTGGCTTCCGCTGCACCGTGTCCGCCTACTACGGCGGCCTGGAGTTCTACCTGATCAAGCAACTGGAAATCCGCGACGTGCGCCTCGTGCACGCGCCTCCAGCGGGCGTCGGCAAGTTCGGCGGCGACACCGACAACTGGATGTGGCCACGCCACACGGGCGACTACGGTTTCTACCGCGCCTACGTCAGCAAGGACGGCAAGGCTGCCGACTTCAGCAAGGACAACGTGCCGTACCAGCCAAAACACGTGCTGAAACTGGCCAAGGATGGCTTGAAAGAAGGCGATTTTGTCATGGTCCTGGGCTACCCTGGCCGCACCAACCGTCACCGCCTGCCATCGGAAGTGGCGTACACGTTTGACTGGAACTACCCGGCCTTCGTGAAAGCATCGGGCGAAACCCTGGCCATCATCGCGCGCGAAACCAAGGACAACAAGGATGTTGCCCTGAAATACGCGGGTCAAGTTGCCGGCGTGAACAATTACTACAAGAACCGCCAAGGCATGCTGGACTCGTACGCCGGCAGCGACTTCCTGGCGCGCAAGACGGCGGAACATGAAGCCCTGAAGACCTGGGTCAACGCCACGCCGGCACGCAAGGCCGAATTTGCCGGCGACATCGAGCAAGTGGAAAAGCTGATCGCCGAGCGCGATGCCGACACCAAGCGCGATTTCTTCCTCAGCTACGCACAGCCACGCCTGCTGAACACGGCACGCAGCCTGTACCGCCTGTCGAACGAAGGCACCAAGGCCGATACGGAACGCAAATCCGGCTACCAGACGCGCGACTTGCCACGCCTGGAAGCGGGCATCACTTCGGTCGAGCGCACCTACGATGAAAAAGTCGACAAGGCGCTGGTACTGAACAGCCTGACCAAGTACGCCGCGCAACCGGCAGCACAACGCCGCGCCAGCTTCGACGCCGCCATCGGCATCAAGGATGGCATGTCGCCAGCCGACCTGTCCGCCGCTCTGGACAAACTGTATGCAGGCAGCAAGCTGGCCGACAAGGCCGAGCGCGCAGCATGGCTGAAACGCACGCCAGCCGAATTCCAGGCCAGCAAGGACAGCTTCATCCAGGCAGCCGTCGCCATGTATCCGGATTCGCTGAAAAACGAAGCGGAAGACGAAGAACTGGCCGGCAAGATCCAGCAAGCGTACGCCAACTACATGAAAGCAAAAATCGCCTTCATGAAGAGCAAGGGCCAAGCCGTCTATCCTGACGCCAACAGCACCCTGCGCGTGACGTTCGGCAAAGTAGCCGGCCGCGACCATGGCGCCGACGGCACCACCTGGTCTGCCTTCACCACCGTCAATGGCGTCGCCGCCAAAGCCACGGGCCAGGGCGAGTTCAATGCTCCGGCAAACCAACTGGCCGCGATCAAAGCCAAGGACTTCGGTAAATTCGTCGATCCGAAGCTGAAAACCGTACCGGTCGACTACCTGGCGACCCTGGACATCACCGGCGGCAACTCCGGTTCGGCTGCCCTGAACGCCAAAGGCGAATTCATCGGTCTGGCCTTCGACGGCACCCTGGACTCGATCATTTCCGATTGGGACTACAACAAGGCCAACACCCGTTCGATCCAGGTCGACCTGCGTTACATGCTGTGGAACATGAAACACATCGACCACGCAGACAACCTGCTGAAAGAAATGGGCGCTGAATAACAAGAAGCAATAACCCGGCAACGGGCGCTTTAGCCTGAGCCACTCCTGCGGGAGTGGCTTTTTTTCGCCTAGCGTTTGACCTTGGTAAAGCGGTACGGCACCGCTTGTTCCTCGCCAAACACTTGCGCCCTGCCACTTCCCAAGGGCAGCATCACCCGCCGGCCATCGTGCAGCAGCAAGGCCAGGTCGGCGCCGGGAAAGCGCTGCGCCAGCAGCGGATACGCTTGCCGCGCGATGGCGCCGGCGGGAATCACGATGCGATAATCACCATCGCCAAAGTCCAGCAGCAACGCGGGAAGCTCATCGGGCCCGGGTAGCGCCGTGATGCGCAGGCGCGCGCTACCCTTGACGAGTTCGAAGGCTGACCACAGGGGCAAGCTGCGCTGCGTGGATCCCATCTGCAGCTGCGGCGCGTGGTCCGCCCGCGCCGACGTCAGCACGACATCGGACCGCTCCTCCGATACGGCGCCATCGATGGCCAGCAGCCAGCCCCGGTAGCGTATCAGCGCGCCCTGCGCGGCAGCGATGACGGACCCGCCCTGCGCCAGGGGTCCCTTGCCTGCTGGCAAGCGAAATGGCGCCGCCTGTGCCGCCAGGCAAGCCCACCACAGCAACACCGCCATCGCCGTCTTGCCCATGCCGTCTCCCTCGCGCGTGAAACCTATTCATAACACAAGTGCGGTCCAGTCCCTCTGCCGCGCCTCAAGGCGCCAACGCCGGTGCTACAATTGGCCCCTAGCGGGCGTACTTACCCAGCGCGCCTTCCCCCTCCCAGACTCAGACCGCTATGCCACCAGACTTGCGCACGACCTACGAACTCGGTAACCACAACCAGACCACGACCTGGCTGGAATGCATCACCTTCTACAAAGATCTCGCCGCACGCTATCCGCAAGTGCTGCATTTCGAACAGATCGGCCTGTCCGATTCGGGCGTGCCCATCCACGCTGGCGTCGTCAGCGCCGATGGCGTGTTCGACCGTGAACAGATCAAGCGCGCGGGCCGCACCGTGTTCTTCAACAACAACGGTATCCATCCGGGCGAACCGGAAGGCATCGACGCCTGCATGGCCATCGTGCGCGACCTGTGCACGCAGCCGGAACGCCTGGCGGCGCTGGGCAGCACCGTGCTGCTGTTCATTCCCATCTACAACGTCGATGGCAGCCTGAACCGCGCCAACACGTCGCGCGTGAACCAGGATGGCCCGGAGCAATTCGGTTTCCGCGGCAATAGCCGCCACCTGGACCTGAACCGCGACTTCATCAAGTGCGACAGCCTGAACGCGCAAGTGTTCAACCGCCTGCTGGCCAGCTGGGACCCCGACGTGATGGTCGACACGCATACGTCGAACGGCGCCGACTACCCGTACACGATGACCCTGATCCACACGCAGACGGATAAGCTGGGCAATGGCCTGGGTCCCTTCCTGAAAGACACCATGCTGCCGCACATCTTTGCGCAGATGGAACAGGCCGGCTGGCCCACCTGCCCGTATGTGAACCCTGTCAAGGACAGCCCCGACCACGGCATCGCCGAATTCCTCGAAGTACCGCGTTTCTCGACCGGCTTTGCGGCCTTGCATCACGTCATCGGTTTCATGCCGGAAACGCACATGTTGAAACCGTTTGCCGACCGCTACGCTTCCATGCGCGCCCTGCTCGACATCACGATGGCATTCACGGTGGAACACGGCGAGCAGATCAAGCAAATGCGCGCGCAAGCCAAGGCGGCGGGTCGCACGCAAGCCCAGTGGCCCATCCACTGGACCATGAACGAAGAACAGCCGTCGACCTTCCCCTTCAAGGGCTATGCGGCGCAATATACGCCGAGTATCCTCGGCGACTACCAGCGCCTGTCCTACGACCGCTCGCAGCCGTGGGAACGCGATATCAAGTATTACAACCGCTTCGATGCGGACGTCACCGTGGCCGCGCCGAAAGCCTATATCGTGCCGCAAGCGTGGCGCGAAGTCATCGAGCGCCTGCGCTGGAACGGCGTCGAAATGAGCCGCATCACCACCGAACAGACGCTAACGGCGCGCTACTACCACATCACCAAGGTCGGCACGCGCGCCACGGCCTACGAAGGCCATATGTTCCACGACACGGTGGAACTGGAAGCGCGCACGGGCCAGTTCACCGTGCAAGCGGGCGACTATGTGATCAGCCTGGCCCAGGACAACGCGCGCTACGCCGTGGAAACCTTGGAGCCGCAGGCGCACGACAGCTTCTTCCGCTGGGGCTTCTTCAACAGCGTGCTGGAGAAGAAAGAAGCGTTTTCCGATTATGTGTTCGAAGACATGGCATTCGAATTGCTGCGCGACGAGCCGGCGCTGGCGGCTAAGTTTGCCGACTGGAAAGCGGCCAACCCGGCCTTGCTGAGCAATCAGGAAGCCGTGCTCGACTTCATTTTTGCACACTGCCAGCGCTTTGCCGAGCCGGAATGGCGGCGTTATCCTGTGATCGCCCTGATGTAACTCGGGGCTGTAGCGACTGCAACATCCTGGCGCCGCATCGGAGACCCCGGTGCGGCGCCTCTTTCTGTGCCCTGCCCACAAGGTAATCCCATGCACTACGCACTGAACCTGCGCACCTTTATTTACAGCCATTATTTTTACCTGGGCTTGCGCGTGGCCATCGGCCTGGTCGGCCTGGCCTTGCTGACTCAGGAAATCAGCGACAGCGCCACCGCCATGACGGTGTGCATCGGCGCCCTGTGCACGACCCTGATGGACATGCCCAGCCCGCTGCGCCACAAGTTCAACGAAATGCTCGCTTCCGTGCTGCTGTGCAGCGCCGTGACCTTATTGATCAGCCTGTGCGGGCCCGTGCAGTGGCTGTTGATGACGGTACTCGTGCTCGTCAGTTTCCTCGCCAGCATGATGGTGGTGTACGGCAAGAAATCGATGCCCTTGCAACTGGCCGCCCTGTTCATCATGACCATGTCGATGGAGCATCAGATGACGTGGCAGCAATCGTTCCACCACGCAGGCCTGTTCATGCTGGGCGGCTTGATCTATCTGGCCTATGCCATGGCCATCGCCTGGGTCTTGCGCCACCGCATCAAGCAGCAAGTGCTGGCCGAAGCCCTGTTCGAACTGGCCGCCTACATCGACATCAAGGCCGATTTCTACGATACGCGTTTCAATCTGACGGAGCAGTTCAACAAGCTGGTGCGCCATCAAAGCATCCTGGCCGACCGCCAGCAGGCGTCGCGCGACTTGATTCTGCGCAGCCACAAGAACAGCAAGGACGCCATCGTCGTGCAAGTGCACGTCTGCATGCTCGATCTGTATGAACTGATACTCTCGACGCACACGGATTACGCGCTGCTGCGCCAGCACCTGGCCGACTCCGACGTGCTGAAATCCCTGCACGACCTGGCCTACAAGGCGGCGCGCGACATCGAAGCCGTCGCCTACGCCGTCACGCGCAAGCGCGCTTCGTATGCGCAGATCAGCTATGACAAGGAATGGGCCGACATCGAAGCGGAAATTGCCCGACTGCAGGCAAAGGGCGACAGTGCGCAGGAAGCGCTGGCGACCCTGCGCGCGCAGCGCAACAAGATCCGCGCCATTCTGAAAATGATCGCCGAGCTGCACCTGGCCAGCCAAAAAGTGTATGACAACGTGCCGTTCTGGAGCGGTGCGGACATGGCGCCGTTCCTGTCGCAGCAAAAATACGAACTGAAGACCCTGCTGTCGAATTTGCGCCTGGACTCGCCCGTATTCCGCTTTGCCCTGCGCGTCTCGATGGCCATTTCCGTTGGCTTGCTGATCGGCCACTGGCTGCCGTATGCGGCGCACAGCTACTGGATCGTGCTCACCATCGTCATCATCCTGCGGCCCACGTTCAGCATGACGCGCCAGCGCCGCGCCGACCGCATCATTGGCACCATCATCGGCTGCGTGATCACGGCCATCGTGATCCGTTTCGTGCACAGCAATATCGTGCTGATGGCCATCCTGTTCCTCTCCATCGTGGCCACGCCCACCTTCATCTATTTGCGCTACCGCTACACGGCCATTGCCGTCAGCCTGATGATCTTGCTGCAAATGCATTTGGTGGCGCCCAGCAACCCGAACCTCGTCAGCGAGCGCCTGATCGACACCCTGATCGGCGCGGCAGTGGCCACCGTGTTCAGCTTCGTGCTGGCCAACTGGGAATACCAGAGCCTGCCTCGCCTCGTGCGCCAGGTGCTGAACGTGAACCTCAGCTATATGCAGGCCAGCTTCGCGCTGCTGCAAGGGAAATGTTTCGATGACTTCGCCTACCGCATCGAACGCAAGCGCTTGATGGACAGCCTGGCCGCGCTCAGCTCGGCCCTGGTGCGCATGCTCGACGAACCGGCCAGCAAGCAGCGGGCCGTGGAAGACATCAACCTGTTTATCGTGCAAAATTATTTATTGGTCGCCCACGTGGCGGCGCTGCGCTCGATCCTGGGACGCCATGCCAGCCAGTTGCCCGTCGCGCCCGTCAACGCCCTGCTTGGCCACAGCCATACGCAAGTGTGTCTGACCCTGTCGCGCGCGCTCGATCAGCTCGACAACAAGGCCGCCATCAGCGCCCCGCTGGCGGCCCCTGCCGCACCGCCCGTGAGCGAAGTGGACTGGTCGGGCTGGCCGCTGGTCAAAAGACGCATCCGCCTGTTGCAGGCCGATGCCGACAAGATCGTGGTGCATAGCGCGGCGATCGTGCATATCGTGGCGCCCAGATAATCTTCTGGGGGCGCCCTGGCGCAAGTGGTGTCATCAGGAGGTCATCTGGCCTCTCTATGCTGCCATGGTTTTTCCACTTCCAGCCAAGGTCATCCATGCACGCATTTCCCCTGAGCCGGCGCCTGCCGCTGGCGCTGGCCATCAGCGCCGCCCTCGCCCTTGCCGCCTGCGGCGGTTCCGACCACCAGGAAGCAGCGCTCGTCATTCCCGCCGCACCCGCCGACCAGGGCGCGCCCGACACGGCGCCGCCATCGGCCACGGCCATCCCCTTTGTCGACAATATCGCCAGCAACCAGCGCGGCGACGCGCGCTACGCCACGGCCGCCACGAATGCGGGCGTGCGCGTACTGGCCGGCATGCTCGACATCTGGAAACCGTTGACGGAAATCGTCGATGCCGGCGTCTCGGCGCCAGCCGTGGACGGCTTCCCCGCGGTCGTGCCTTCCGCCTGGACGGGCGTGCCCAACGATGGCACGCCGGGCGGCACCATCGTCAATGCCAGCGTGCACAATGCGAACATCGATTTCGTCGTCAAAGCCACCACCAGCCGCACGCCGGCGCAGGAACTGGCCGCCTACCTCGATGACCGCCGCGGCAAGGGCTACAGCATCACCGACGGCATGGGTCCGCTGACGGACGCCTGGCGCAGCGCGGCGCGCCAGACCACCAGCATCACCGACATTGCGCCGGATGCGACAAGCAAACTCTACAACGACAGCGGCAGCAACACGGGCGTGGCGGGCAGCGCCAATGCCGAGTTCGGCAACGTCGTGGGCCTCGTCAACGCCATGGGCAACAATGGCTCGACGGAACCGGCCAAGCGCTTCTACAAATATGCGCGCCCGTTCCGCTGGAGCAGCAACGTGGCCGTGATCCCGGCCCTGCTGCCGGCCAGGAGCGCTACGCCCGCCACCGATGGCGGCTTTACCAGCGGCCATTCGGCCGAAGCCGTGCGCGGTGCGCTGGGCATGGCGTATGCCTTGCCCGAGCGCTACCAGGAAATGGTGGCGCGGGGCCTGGAACTCGGTGAAAACCGCATCATCGCCGGCATGCATTCGCCGCTCGACGTGATCAGCGGCCGCGTGCAGGCGCAAGCCATCGTCGCCGCCAACCTGCTCGACCCGGCAACGGCCGCCACCAAGGCCGCCGCCGTGACGCAGGCGCACACGACACTGATGGCGAAAACCGGCACCACGGCCGACACCTTCTATGACTACGCCCATTCGGGCACCGGCGCCAACGACCGCTTTGCGGACTACGCCAGCACCAAGGCCGCCTATATCCGCCGCCTGACCTTCGGTTTCGCGCAGACGGGCGCCGCCAATGCGCCGGCCGTCGTGCCGAAAGGCGCGGAAGTGCTGCTGGAAACGCGTTTGCCATATCTGTCCGACGCACAGCGCCGCGTGGTGCTAAAAACAACGGCCTTGCCATCGGGCTACCCGGTGATGGACGATGCTGAAGGCTGGGGCCGCTTGAACCTGTTTGCCGCCGCCGACGGCTATGCCGTCTTCACGGGCAATGTCGTCATCAGCATGGATGCGGCCAAGGGCGGCTTCTACGCCGTCGACCGCTGGCGCAACGACATCGGCGGCACGGGCAAGCTGAACAAGCAAGGCACGGGCACCCTGAAGCTGGGCGGCAACAATAGCTGGAGCGGCGGCACGCAGCTGGAAGGGGGCCGCCTGGAAGGCTTGTCGGCCACGGCCTTCGGCAAGGGCGACGTGTATGTCAGCGGCGGCACCCTGGTCGGCAATGCCCCGTCCGGCCTGGCGCTGGCCGGCAAGTACACGCAGCTGGCCACCGGCAACCTGGAATTGAAGCTGGGCAGCGGACAGCAAGGCCGCCTGAGCGTGGCGGGCCAGATGACGGTGGCGGGCGGCAGCCTGAAGGTGACGTTCCAGAACGGCTACAAGCCGGCCGCCGGCGACACCCTGACCGTGCTGCAGGCCGCCAGCCTGAAAGGCAAGTTCGACAGCATCACGGTCGAGGGTTTCAAGGTGACGCCGACGTACACGGCAACGGGCTTGCAGCTGCGCCTGGACGTATAAGCTACTTGAGGTAGCGTTCAAACCAGCCGACGGTGCGCTTCTGCAAGTCGCGCTGGTGCTCGGGCTTGCGGAAGGAATGGCCTTCGCCGTCATAGATGAACAGGCTGGACGGCACGCCCATGGCGCGCAAGCCGTGCCAGAATTCCAACGACTGGGCGGCCGGCGTTTCCACGTCGCGCTCGCCCACGTAGATCAGGGTCGGCGTCTTGGCCGCCTTGATCGATTCGATGGGCGAGGCCTTGCGGTAGACGGCCGGATTGTCATACGCGGACGCGCCAAAGAACGGGATCATCCACTGGTTGATGCCGTTCTGGCCGTAATAGCTGATCCAGTTCGACACGCCCGCGCCCGCCACGGCCGCCTTGAAGCGGTCGCTGTGCGTGACGCCCCACATGGTCATGAAGCCGCCATATGAATGGCCGATCAGGCCCAGGCGCTCGCCGTCGACGGGCGCCACTTTTTGCACCGCGTCGATGCCGGCAAGAATGTCGCGCCAGTCTCCGCCGCCAAAGTCCGCCATGTTGGCGCGCGTAAAAGCCTGGCCCTGGCCAAAGCTGCCGCGCGGATTGGGCAGGAAGACAAAATAGCCTTTTTGCGTCAATTCGTGGATCAGGGTGCCCGCGCCCACGTAACGGGGCGAAGCCGCCGCGCCAGGGCCGCCATGCACGTTGACGACCATCGGGTAGCGCTTGCCGGCGTCCGTCTTCAACGGCCCCAGCAGCCAGCCCTGCACCTTGTATTGCTCGTTGTTCCAGCCCACGTTTTGCACCGTCAGCTGCGGCGCAAAACCGTCATTGTCGCGCGTGATCTTTTTCAGCTGGGCCACCGGTCCCGCCACCAGGTAGCTGGCGTGCGTAAAATCTTCCTGTGCGGCCGCCGCTTGCAAGCCATCGGCGCTGAACGACAGACGGCCATCGCTGCCGCTGCTGCTGATTTCTCCGAGCAGCACGGGCTGGGCCGGACCCGTTTGCGCATCGACGGGCACCAGCGCCAGCTGCGAATCGATCAGGGCCGTTGCCAGCAAACGGGCGCCGCGCCAGACGACGCCATTGAAGGTGCCGCGATAGTCTTGTGTCACATTGCGCGGCGTGCCGCCGGCCAGCGGCACCGTGTAGATATCACCGCCGATGGAACCGAAATCGCTCATCAGGCCGCCGATGAAGACCACTGTCTTGCCATCGGGCGAAACCGAGGGCAGGTTCAGCTGCATGGCCGGTGACGCGATCACGCGCAGGGCGCCCGTGGCCGCATCGATATGGCTGAGTTTGGCGACCCACCAGTTGCTGTCGCCATTGCCTTGCGCGCTGGTGGCGACAAAGCCGCGGCCATCGGGCGTCCAGCTGTATTCATACACATAGGTGTCGTTTGGCGACAGCAAGCGCAGCTCGCCGCCGCTGGCAGGCACGACGGCGATGCGCTGGGCATCGTCTTCGCTGCCCACTTCGCCCACCTGGCGCGCGCCCGCCTCGACGGCGCCGGCCAGCTTGCGCGCGCCGACCGTGGCCAGCAAGGCCAGTTGCTTGCCGTCCGGCGACCAGCGCGCCGTGCTGGCTACGCCCTTGATGCTGGTCAACATGCGCACTGGCGCCTGCGCCAGGGTGGCCAGGTACAGCTGCGCCGTGCCCGCCTTGGCGTCGTAGCCGATGAAGGCCAGCTGTTTTCCATCCGGCGACCAGCTGGGCTTGTCATAAGAACACACGGCACACGGATCGAATTGCTGCACGATGGCGCCATTGGCGGCGTCGCGCACGACGATGGCAGCGTGCGGGCGCTGCGCTTGCTCGCCCGCCTTGTTCGACTCGATGGCGGCGATGTGCTGGCCATTGGCCGACAGGGCCACGGCGCGGTAATCGCGCAATGCCGGCCCGGTTGCAGGAGCGGCCTGTACCGTGGTGCTCAGAAGGCTGCTTGCCAGCAAGCCGCAGGCGGCCAGATCAGTTATTTTCATCATGTAAATTCCGGTTAGAAATAAAAAAAACCGCCGGCAAGCGCGGCGGTTTTGGATGGAACAGACTGCATTAGCGGGCCTTCTTGCCCAGGTGCGAATGCCGCATGCTGTACAAGAAGTAAATGGCCACCGTCACCGCCATCCAGATACTAAACACGACAAACGTCGTATGCGGCAAATCGCGCATGATGTACAGGCAGGCGAGTACGCTCAGGCCGGGAATCACATACGGGCCGAACGGCACGCTGAAGCCTTCGATGCGGTTCGCGCCCTGCTTGTGGCGCAGCACGGGCACGGCGATCGACACCACCATGAAAGCCGTCAGGGTGCCGATGCTGACCATGTCCCACAGGTAAGTCGCATCGATGGAACCCGCCACCACGGCCACGACGAGGCAAACGATGATGGTATTGCTGACCGGCACCAGGGTGCGCGGGTGGATCTTCTGGAACGATTTCGGGATCAGGCCGTCGCGGCTGACGGCAAACAGGATGCGCGTCTGGCCATAGATCGTCACCAGGGTCACGCTGAAGACGGAAATGACGGCGCCGGCCGACAGCACCAGCGCGGGCCAGGTCTTGCCCGTCACGTTTTGCAGGATCACCGCCAGGCCCGCTTCCTGGCCTTCGAACAATTTCGCCTGTTGCGCACCGAGGGCGGCCACGGCCACCAGCAGATAGAACACGGTGACGATCAGCAAGCCATACAGGATGCCGCGCGGCACATTGCGCTTGGGGTCTTTCACTTCGTCGCCCGCCGTCGCCACCGTATCGAGGCCGATGAAGGAGAAGAAGACGGTGCCGGCCGCGGCCGTTACGCCCGTCATGCCGGCAAAGCCCTTGCTATTGTCGGTATTGAAGAAGGGCACGAAGTTGTCGGCGTTGAAACCGGAAAAGGCAATGGCAATGAAGAATACGAGGATGGACAGCTTGATGATGACCATGATGGCGTTCATCAGCGCCGATTCCTTGGCGCCACGCAACAGCAGGAAACCGCACATGCAGATCAAAAAGATCGGCGGCAGGTTGATGTGGCCGGCGTGAAATTCCATGCCATGCGGGCCGGAAACGATCATCGGCGTGCGCAGCATCTCGGGTATGTGCCAGCCAAACGCATTTTCCAGGAAGTTGTTCAGGTAGGACGACCAGCCGATGGCCACGGCACTGCCCGCCAAGCCGTATTCGAGCAGCAAACAGGCGGCCATGATGAAGGCAAGAAACTCGCCGACGGTGGCGTAGGCAAACGAATACGAGGAGCCGGAGGCGGGGATGCGGAACGACAGCTCCGCATAGCACAAGGCCGTCAGGCCGGCCGTGATGGCGGCGATCAGGAAAGACAGGACGACCGATGGGCCCGCCTTGGGCACGGCTTCGACCATGGTAAAGAAAATGCCCGTGCCGATGGTGGCGCCGACGCCGATCATGGTGAGGGAAAACAGGCCGATGGACCGGCTCAAGCCACTGCTGCTGAGGCCTTCACCATATTCGACCGTGGTATCGATCGGCTTGGTGCGGCAAATTTTCTGGACCAGGGTTTGGCTCACTAATATTCCTTTATGAGGCACACATATTCGTATGACGGGTAAAAACAAATAGCGCTCCGGCCCTACCTGGCAAAAAACCGGAAAGATCGCGTCCATTTTCAAAACTAAGCGATTATAGGGCTTTCACCGGCTCAGCCAAACAGAACTTTGATGCATGGAAACAACGCCAGGCGTGCGCCATCAAACACGCAAGAGTGCTGGCGAAGAAGATATTGCTTCTATGAAAGAAAAAGCGCGCCGCTGCAGGGCAGGGGCGCGCTTCTGGTTCAGCTCAGTTCAGCTGAATTACTTCTTGCCGTGCGGCGCATCAGCCGGCGACCAGCCTGCCTCGTAGCCTTGCGGCACGTCGTCGCGGCCCTCTTTCGGCGCCAGGCCCAGCACGTAGTACAGCACCGTCAGCAGGATCAGCCAGGCTGGTCCCACCATCAGGGCGATGCGCGTATCGGGGAAATACGCCATCAGGCCGATCACCAGCGCCAGGAAAGCGAGCGAAATCCAGGAACCATACGGTGCGAACGGCATGCGGAAGGCCAGGTTCTTGATTTCCAGCGGCGTCAAGGTCTTGCGGAACTGGATCTGCGTGACGAGGATCACGCCCCAGGTCCAGACGGCGCCGAAGGTGGAAATCGAGGTGACCCAGATAAACACTTTTTCAGGCACCAGGTAGTTCAGCAGCACACCCAGCAGCAGCGCGAAGACGGACACGAGGATGGCGCGGCGCGGTACACCGCTGGCCGTCGTTTCCGCAAACGCCTTCGGCGCCTGGCCTTGCAGCGCCAGGTTGTACAGCATGCGGCCCGTGCTGAAGATGCCGCCATTGCACGACGACAAGGCTGCCGTCAGCACGACGAAGTTGATGATGCCGGCCGCCGTCTTGATGCCCAGACGTTCGAACGTCATGACGAAGGGGCTGCCGGTGGTGCCGATTTCATTCCATGGGTAGATCGACAGGATGACGAACAAGGCGCCGACATAGAAAATCAAAATGCGCCAGAACACGGAATTGATGGCGTCTGGGATCGATTTCTTCGGGTTGGCCGCTTCGCCAGCCGTCAGGCCAATCATTTCCACGCCCAGGTAGGCAAACATCACCATCTGCAGCGACATCAATACGCCTTGCGCGCCATTCGGGAAGAAGCCGCCATGCGTCCACAGGTTCGAGATACCGACGGCCACGCCATCGTTGCCCAGACCGAAGACGATCATGCCCGTGCCGCCGATGATCATCAGGATGATGGTGACGACCTTGATCAGGGCGAACCAGAACTCGAACTCGCCGTAGGCTTTCACGGCCAGCAGGTTGATCGCGCCCATGGAACCCAGGGCCGCCAAGGCCCAGATCCAGCGCGGCGTGTCGGGGAACCAGATGCCCATGTAGATGGCGACGGCGGTAATTTCCGCCACGCACGTGACCAGCCACAGGAACCAGTAGTTCCAGCCCGTCAGATAGCCTTGCAAAGGACCCAGATAATCCTGGGCATAGCGGCTGAAGGAGCCGGCCACGGGATTGTGCACCGCCATTTCACCCAGCGCGCGCATGATCATGAAGATGACCGCGCCACCGATGATGTACGACAGCATGATGCCGGGACCGGCCATCTTGATGGCGTTACCGGAACCCAAAAACAGGCCCACGCCAATCGCGGCGCCCAGCGCCATCAGGCGGATCTGCCGCTCACCCAGGCCGCGGTGCAAGCCTTGTTCACTCGTTTTCATTACGTGTCTCCGTTTTTTTCTTGAATACACCGATCCCTCCACCCCAATGGCGGTTCCGCTCTTGCTGGAAAGGAAGAAAGGGCGCGCCGGCGGCAAGCGCCGGCATGCTCATGTGGTCAGGCTACGGCGTCAGGCCAGTTCGGCGATCAGCTCGATCTCGACGCAAGCGCCCAGCGGGATTTGCGCCACGCCGAAGGCGGAGCGCGCGTGCTTGCCGCTGTCGCCGAAGACTTCGACGAACAGTTCCGAGGCGCCATTGGTCACCAAGTGCTGTTCCGTGAATTCGGAGGTGGAATTGACCAGGCTCATGACCTTGACGATGCGCTTGACCTTGTTCAAGTCGCCGCCGCAGGCGTCTTGCAGGGTGGCGATCAGTTCAATGGCGATGCCGCGTGCAGCGATCTTGCCTTCTTCCGTCGTGACGTCCTTGCCCAGTTGACCAACCCAGACCTTGCCATCCTTCTTGGCCAGGTGGCCGGACAGGAAGACGGTATTGCCCGTGCGCGCATGCATCACGTAGGCGGCGGCTGGCGCGGCAACGACTGGCAGTTCAATGTTGAGGGCCTTGAGTTTTTCGTAAAACGACATGCTATTTCTCCAAGAAAACAATATAAGCGAAACCAGAATTCATGCACGGCAGGGCACGCAGGATGACGCCCTGGCAGCGCGGTAGTGACCGACAACAGTGCCAGATTAAACGTCATCATATTGGTGAACCAGCAGTTTTAGTTCACAAATAGGCCCGGTTATTCAGTGGATTATACCGACAATCAAACAAAATTCAGCATCAGTTCATGAAGCATGCTCTACAGGCATCGAGCGTGACTTTTTTCATTAAATTGTCACTTGTGCAATGTCAAGCCCTCGGGGTCAAGGTTTATCGCATCCAGAAATGCCTGGTCGTGCGAAACCACAAGTAACGCGCCCCGATATTGCAGCAGCATCTGCTCCAGCGCCTGCAGGCTGGCCAGGTCCAGATGATTGTCGGGTTCGTCTAACAGCAACAGTTGCGGCGGCGCCTGCGCATACAGCTCGGCCGCCAGCGCCACCTTCATGCGCTCGCCACCGCTGAGCAAACGGCTGGGCATGGTGGCGCGTGCGCCGGCAATGCCCAGCAGCGCCAGCCGCGTGCGCAAGTCCCCTTCCGCCATCGTGGTATTGCGTTCCTGCAAGCGCTGCACCGCGCTCCATTCGCCGTCTTGCAGCCCCGCATGCTGGTCCAGCCACGCCACCCGCGCATGGCACAGTACCTCGCCGCTGGCGGGCGCCAGTTGTCCGGCGATCACGCGCAGCAGGGTCGACTTGCCGCTGCCATTATTGCCCGTCACGGCCAGGCGGCGCGGGCCGCTGATGACCAAGCTCACAGGCTGCACCTGGCCATAGGGCAAGACCAGGTCGCGCAGTTCCAGGATCAGCTTGCCGTTCGGCACGGCACTGTCGGGCGCCAGCAACAGCCGTTCAGCCTCGGGCGCGCAGCGGGCGCTGGCGTCCATCACCCTTTGCTGGCGCGCCTGCTGCGCCTCTTGCGCGCGCAGGCGCAGCTTGCCCTGGCTATCCTGGCTTTTCTCCTTGCGTGCGTCGAGCAGCAGCTTGCTTTGATTGCCTTCGCGGCCCTCGCGCTCACCACGCACCACCCGTTTCTGCTGGCGTTCGGCCTGCTGCTGCGCGTCGCGCTGTTCGCGTCTGGCGCCCGCCTTTTCCGCCTGCAGGGCGGCTGCAAAACCGGCCTGTTCCAGCGCGCGCTGCTGCGCATACATCGCGTAATTGCCGCCATAGCTGCGCAAGCCCTGGCTAGACAGCTCGACGATTGCATCGACGTGCTCGAGCAAGCCGCGGTCATGACTGACCAGCAGCAAGCCACCCGGCCAGCGCGCCATCTGCGCCACCAGGCGGGCGCGCTGCTGTACGTCGAGATGGTTGCTCGGTTCATCGAGCACCAGCCAGTCCGCCTGCGACAGCCAGGCGCCCTGCAGGGCGATGCGCTGGCGTTCGCCGCCGCTCAGGCTGGCCGTTGGCGTGTCGGCATCCACATGGCGCAAATCGAGCGCATCGAGCGCCTGGCGCAAACGGGTGTGGGCATCCCAGCGCTCTCCCACGAGCGCGTAATCGGCCTCATCGACGCTGCCTTCGGCAATGCGCGCCAGCGCGGCCAGCAAGCTGGTCACGCCAGCGAGCGCCGCCACGGTGGGATAGCGCTCAGGATCGAGTTCCTGCGCCACGTAATGCACGCGGCTGTCACAGCGCACGGCGCCGGAAGACGGTTGCGCCTGGCCCGCCAGCAGGCGCGCCAGCACACTCTTGCCCACGCCGTTATCGCCGACGAGGCCGATACGTTGCGGGGCAAAAGCAAATTGCAAATCGGAAAACAGAGCGCGGCCATCGGGCAGCACAAAGGAAAGACGGTCGAGTTGTAGTAATGCGGGCATGGATACTCCTTGTACGTGCAGACAGGGCTGGCGAACCCGCGCGGCGCAATGGCGCTGTGGCGGGATGGGCGAGGCCGTGCACAGCACGGCAGTATCAATGGCGCATGTCGAAGCGTCCTGGAGAAATGGGAAAGAAGCGCCAGTGTAACAGAGCAGGCTTGTCAGCGCTGCCCCAAGGTCGTGTCGCCGAACAGGTTCTTGAATTCACGCGGCTGCGAGCGCCAGTACTGCGGCGGCGCCGGCACTTGCGCGCCCAGCTGGGCCGCCGCATGCCAGGGCCAGCGCGGGTCGAACAGGATGGCGCGCGCCAGCGCCACCATGTCGGACTGGCCGTTGACGATGATGTCCTCCGCCTGCTGCGCTTCCGTGATCAAGCCCACGCTGATCGTGGGCAAACCGCTGTCGCGCTTGATACGTTCGGCAAACGCCACCTGGTAGCCGGGACCCACGGGAATTTGCTGCTGCGGCGAAATGCCGCCGCTGGAGACGTGGATGAAGTCGGCGCCCAGCTGCTTGAGTTCCTGCGCGAAACGCACGCTTTGCTCGATTTCCCAGCCGTCTTCGACCCAGTCCGTGGCGGAAATGCGCACACCCACGGCCATGTCGGCCGGCACGGCGGCGCGCACGGCTTCAACAACTTCCAGCGGAAAACGCATGCGGTTTTCCAGGCTGCCGCCATACGCATCCGTACGCTGGTTGGACAGCGGAGACAAAAACTGGTGCAGCAGATAACCGTGCGCCGCATGCAATTCGATGCCCTCGATGCCGAGCGCATGCACGCGCTGGGCGGCCGCCACAAAGGCGCCCTTGATTTGCAGCAAGCCCATCTCGTCGAGGGCGATCGGCACGGTTTCGCCCGGTGCATGGGCAATGGCGGACGGCGCCACCGTTTGCCAGCCGCCTTCGGCCAGGTGCACGCAAGCACCGCCCTGCCAGGGCGCGCGGCTCGACGCCTTGCGTCCCGCGTGGCCCAGCTGCACGACCAGAGGAATCGGTGCGTGGCGGCGGATGGCCTGCACCACCTTGGCCAGCGCAGCTTGATTCGCATCCGACCACAGGCCCAGGTCTTCAGCCGAGATGCGTCCCTCGGGCGAGACAGCCGTCGCTTCCGTCATCAGCAAGCCCGCGCCGGACAGGGCCAAATGGCCCAGGTGGATCATGTGCCAGTCGGTGGCGTTGCCGTTGTCGGCCGAGTACTGGCACATGGGCGCGATGGCGATGCGGTTGTTCACCAGCAGCGGCCCCAAGGCATACGGCGTGAATAACTGGCTCATGGCGCACTCCGGAAAAGGGGAAGCACCGATTCTACTGTGCTTTGAAAAACGCGGCTTACACCTGCTTACGTTTGATACAGCGCAAGGGCTAGCCTTGGACAGGCGAGGCCGCTAATCTGGACACATCAATAACACCCGCAGTACCACCCCAGGAGAACACATGAACACGACGACTACCGCCAGCCGCATCCACCCTTTGATGGCCGGCGCCGCCATTTCCGTGACGGTCCTGTGCCTGGTCGGCGCGGCGTCCATCGCCGGCATCCTGCCCAATTCGCGGGCGAATGTGCCTGCCGACGTGGCCGCCATGACGCCGGCCGGCGCCGCTGCCCTGGCAGCGCCCGCGACTGCACCGGTAGCCGCGCCTGTCGTCGCGCAAGCCGCCCCGGCACCAGCCCCGGCGCCTGTCGTGCACAAGCGCGTCGTGCACCACACGCAAGTGGCGCAAGCGCGCCCTGCCTACAATGACAACAACGATGGCTACCGCGACACAGCCTACCGCGAACCCGTACGCCAGCCGCAGCCAGTGCCTGCGCCGGCACCAGCACAACCGAACTACGTGGGCATCGGCACGGGCGCCGTCATCGGCGGCTTGATCGGCAATCAGGTCGGTGGCGGCCGCGGCAAGGCGCTGGCGACGGTGGCCGGCGTGATCGGCGGCGGCATGCTGGGCAATGCGGTACAGAATCAAGTTCAACAGCAGCCGCAGCAATAATCAGTCTCAGTCGTACGGTCCCAGATAGTCAAGCTTGCCCACGGCCACGCCATTGTTTCTCAGGATGGCGTGGATCATGGAAACGTGGAAATAAAAGTTCGGCAAGGCAAAGCTGAGCAGGTAATCATCGCCCGAGAATTTCGTCCCCTCGTCCGTCCAGTTCAGCACGACTTCCTTCTGCGCGCTGCCCGCCATCTGGCCCGCATTCACGCTGTCGATGTAGGCGATGGTGCTGGCGATGCGTTCCTGTAATTGCTCGAACGACGCTTCGTTATCTTCAAATTTCGGCGCCGGCACGCCGCTCAGGCGTTCAACCGACATCTTCGACGTATCGCTGGCGCGCTGCACCTGCGCCGTCAAATCCAGCATGTCGGGCGCCAGCTGCGCGCCCAGTAAAATATCGGGCACGATGCCATCTTCCTCCACGTGGGCTTGCGCTTTTTCCAGCAGAGACGAGACGACCCGCAAGCCGCGGATGAAGACGGGAATGGTTGCCTGATACATGGACACGGACATGGCGGACTCCTGATAGTGAACGATGAGCCAGTGTACCCGAGGCGCTGTTTTCGGACAGCGCGCGCATGTGCGCCGGCGCACGGATCGGCTCAGTTCATCCTACTTTTCCAGATTCACCTTGCCATCGGGCGCATGACCGGGCTGTTCCGCCGGCTCTGCCTGCGGCAGTGGCTGCGGCGCCGGCTTCTCCTTGCGCTTGCCAGTGAAAAACTTGACGATGGCCGCCCCGCCGCCCACGACGGCCAGGAGCAGCACTTTCTTGAAGGCCAGCAGCAGCGCCAGCAGTTTGCCAAACAGGCCCAGCTTGCTGGCCACGCCGCCGGCCACCAGCGCCGCCAGGCCGTACTCGGCCACCTTGTCCGTCTTGCTGTCGAAATCCGTGTAGCGGTTACCGTCGGTAAATTCCGTGAACGCCGTCACTTGCTGCATCTCTTTCTTGATCGTGGCGATCTGCTGCATGCTGGCGATCGCATTCAGGTTCAGCACGCCTTCACGGCCCAGCACGCGCACGTTGTAGTTCAGCGAGTGCTCGCCGCCATCGACCATCAAATCCTTGGCCCAGTACAGCTTGTGCGTATCCTTGGCATAGCTGGGTTTTTCCGCCCAGCCTATCAGATGGATGCCGGGATAGCCCTGCTTCTTGCGCTCCGCATTATTTTCCAGCACGGACGCCTGCATATCCTTGAGCAATTCGTCGTATTGGATGCTGTCCGCATCGTCATCCTTGATATGCCCTTCCTTTTCATACGTCACCACCACGCCCCAGCTGTCACGCTCGAGCACGCTGGTCTTGGCGGGCACGATCATGCCCAGCGATTCCATGCCCGGCGGATTGCCCCAGGCCTCGACCAGCACGCGCTCGGCGTCCGTCGGCGACAAATAACGGAAGCTGGCGGGCAAATCCAGGGTGGCGATACCGCCCGGCAGGGTGATCTTGCCGCGCTGCAGGTGCAACTGGGCGAGGAATTGCTCGGCCGTCATTTCCGTTGCGGCTGCCTTCTCTTCGGCAGGGGCGGCAGCCGTCAGGCCGGAGAGGGTCAGGCACAGCAAGGCTGTCAGCAGGCGTTTCAACATGATCGGTCCAAAAAATTGCAAAGGGCAAATATTTTAAATCAATTGATTGCTTAATGGATAATTATTTCTATGTGGCATTTTTTCCATAAAAAAAGCGCCAGACGGGTTTCCCCGGCTGGCGCCTGCTGCTGTGCATGGCTTGAAGATCAGGACACGCGCACCACCATCAGTCCCGCGCGCAAGCCCACGCGCACGTCCGGGTTGGGAAACACCACCAGCTCTTCCGCGTGCCGCACCGTGTACACATGGTCGCCATCGCTGGCGATCACGGCGTGCTGCGGCAAGGACGTGAAATTCTGCGTGCTGCGGTCAAAAGCCATGCGGAATTCATCGCTGTGCTTGATGATTTCCTGTGCCACCTTGAACACGTGCGGCGCTGCCTTGACGGGCTGCGCAGGCAAGCCGCGCAGCAAGCCGTCGAGCGCCCGCGACACGTCGTCGAACAGGGACAGATCGTTCTGCCCCAGGGTGCCCACGCGGCCCAGTTCCACCGTGCTGGCGGCCGCGCCGAAATGCTCGGCCGAATAATAACTATACGTGCCGGCCGACTGCGGGTTCATGATGATGGCGCCGATGGCCGCCTGGCCCAGCCAATCGATCAGCTGTGCCTTGGCGTCGTCGGCCACCAGGTCCGGCACGATGGCAAACGTGGGGTACACAGACGGCCGGATGGCCGTGTGCAAATCCAGGTGCCAGCGCACGGGACCGGCCGCTTCAAAGAACGCTGTTGTCGCGGCGATCATTTCATCGGCGCGCGCGCTTTCCGCCGCTTGCGCCAGGCTGCCCCGTACGGGGCGGAACATGCGATTGAGGTCAGCGTCGATGAAACGCTTGCCGGCCCGGATCGCATCGACATTGCCCACGCAAACGAGCAGGTCGACGGCCAGCTTCGATGCATCGCGCGACAAGGCGTCGAGCAGATGCGCCAGCACTTCGATCGGTCCCGTCTCGTCGCCATGCACGCCCACCGAGACGGCCACGCTGGCGCGGCCGGCTCCCGGTTTGACGACTTGCAGCATGCCGGGCGCCGGCAAGGCCACCGTGAAACCGGCGTCCGAAAACAACTGGGCCACGCCGCTGAAATCGGCCTGCGCCAGCGCCTGCACTACCGGTGTTACTACCTGCGTTACTTTTTGCGTCATTACACCGCCGCTTCCGCTGGGGTTTTCGCCGTGATTTTATTCACGGCTTCCGACAAGGTCCACACGTCCAGCATGGCTTGCTCCAGTTCCGTCGCCGCCACATAGGCCGACAGGCCCAGCGCGCCCGTCACGGCATCGACTGCCTGGCCGGCATTGCCTTGCTCGGCGCGGGCCAGCACCTGCGTCAGCAGACGCTGTTGCGTGCGGCGCAGCGCTTGCTGCGCGTAGTTGCGCAACTGTTCTTGCGACTTGCCTTGCGCGGCCAGCTTCAGGCCACGTTCCAGCGTATCGATGCCCGCCTGGCTGCGCAGGGCCAGGCCCACTTGCAGGAAGGAAGCCAGGTCCATCGAAGCAGGACGCGCCACGGACAGGGCCGGGAACAGGAAGCCGGCGACGACTTCCAGCGCGTCGACCGCATCCCACGCCTGCACGAAGGCCGGCGTCAAGCCCGGCACCAGCGCCGCTTCCGACTTGATGCCGACGGCTTTCAACAGCTCGCGTTTCGATTCCGCGCCAAACAGGCGCGTGAGTTCGGCCAGACCGGCACCACGCAATTGCTCGGCCGGTACGGACAGCACGCCGGCGATCATCGTTTGCTGCAGCACGCGCGTTTGCGCGTCGACCTTGATCGACACGTCGCGTGGAATCGTCAAGGCATCCGCATCGAGCGCGTCGAACACGGGCGCCAGGTTCAGCGCCACCCATGCCTGGCCCCAGGCCAGGATCACGGTCGATTCGTCCACGCCGTGTTCCGCCGCCAGGTTGCGGATCATCAGCGGGCCGCAGCGGTTGATCACTTCATTGGCAAGCACGGTCGCCAGGATGGCGTTGGCCAGCGGATGGTCGAGCGCCGAACGGGTTTCCACCAGCAACGATGGGAAGTACGGCTTGAGCACCGGCTCGGCCCACGTTTCGCCGGTCAACGGCAAGGCGGACAGGATGCGCTTGAAGCGGTTCTTCACGTTGGCGATCACCACCGCCAGTTCCGGCGTGGTCAGGCCACGACCGTCGCTCTTGCGGCGTGCCAGTTCGGCCACCGACGGCAGCTGCTCGAGATCGCGCGACAGCGCGCCCTCTTCTTCCAGGCTGGCGATCAGGGCGGCATAGCCATCCTGCACGGCGCTTTCGCTTTGCGCCTGCAGCTCGCGCACCAGCAAATGCGTCTGCTGCGTGTTGTCGCGCAAGACCAGGCGCTCGACGTCGTCCGTCATCGCATACAGCTCGCGGTTGCGTTCTTCTTCCGTCAGCTTGCCCGCGTTGACTTCCACGTCCAGCCAGATTTTCACGTTCACTTCATGGTCCGAGCAATCCACGCCGGCCGAGTTGTCGATCGCATCGGTGAAGATGCGGCCGCCGGCCAGCGCGAACTCGATACGGCCCGCCTGCGTCGCACCGAGATTGCCGCCTTCGGCCACGACTTTTACGCGCAGCTCATTGCCGCTGACGCGGATGTGGTCATTCGCGCGGTCCTTCACTTGCGCGTGGGTCTCCGTCGACGCCTTGATGTAGGTGCCGATGCCGCCGTTGTAGAACAGGTCCACGGGCGACTTCAGGATACGGTGCATCAGTTCTTCCGGCGGCAGCGAGGTCTCGGCGATATCGAGCGCGGCGCGGATCTGCGGCGACAGTTCGATGCTGCGGGCGGTACGTGGATACACGCCGCCGCCTGCCGAGATCAGCTCCTTGTTGTAGTCGTCCCACGAGGAGCGCGGCAAGGCGAACAGGCGCGCGCGCTCGTCGAACGAGACGGCGACGTCCGGTGTCGGGTCGAGGAAGATGTGGCGGTGGTCGAACGCGGCCACCAGTTTCAGCTGGCGCGACAGCAATACGCCATTGCCGAACACGTCGCCCGACATGTCGCCCACGCCGACCATGGTGATCGGGGTGGTATTGAGATCGTGGTCCATTTCATAGAAATGGCGCTTCACGGCTTCGAACGCGCCCTTGGCGGTGATGCCCAGTTTCTTGTGGTCGTAGCCATTCGAGCCGCCCGAGGCAAACGCGTCGCCAAGCCAGAAACCGCGCTGCACGGCGATGCCGTTGGCGATGTCCGAGAACGTGGCCGTGCCCTTGTCGGCCGCCACCACCAGATACGGATCGGCGTCATCGAAGCACACGGTATCGACTGGTGGGACGATATTGCCCAGCGAGCGGTTGTCCGTCACTTCCAGCAGGCTGGAAATGAACAGGCGGTAGACGGCTTCGCCTTCAGCCGCGATGGTTTCACGCACGGCGTCTTTCGGCATCATCTTGCAGACAAAACCGCCCTTCGCGCCGGCCGGCACGATGACGGCATTCTTGACCATCTGCGCTTTCACCAGACCCAGCACTTCCGTGCGGTAGTCTTCCATGCGGTCGGACCAGCGCAAGCCGCCACGGGCGACAGGGCCGCCGCGCAGGTGCACGCCTTCGAAGCGGCGCGAGAAGACGAAAATCTCGCGGTAAGGACGCGGTTCCGGCACCAGCGCCAGGCTGCTGGTGTCGAACTTGAAGATGATCTTGTCGCCTTGTTGATTGTTCTGGAAGTAGCTGGTGCGCAGGGTGGCGGCCATCAGGTCGGCCAGCGCACCGAGAATTTCCTCGGTATCGGCATGGTTCACGGATGGCAGGCCGGCCTTGATGGCGGCGATGCTTTCCAGGGCCGCCGCATGCTGCGCGTCGGACAGCGAAGGATCGAAGCGCTGCAGGAAGGCCTCCACCAGGGCTTTGACCTGGGCCGGCTGCTTGCGCAGGCTCTCGGCGATGTAGCGCACCGAGAAGCGGCTGCCCGTCTGGCGCCAGTAGCTGGTATAGGCGCGCACCAGCTGCACTTCGCGCGTCGACAGGCCGCCTTCGATAACGAGGCCATTCAAACGGCCATCTTCGGCCGTGTCGTTGAACAGGGAAGCAAACAACTCCTGCGCCACGGCGACGACGGATGGCTGCGCCAGTTTCGCCGCGCTGGCGGCATCGACCGTCAGGCTGGTGACGAAATAGCGCGTGCCGTCGGCCAGCGAAACCGAGTATGCCTGTTCGCGGTCGATGGCCACGCCCGCGTTGTGCAGCGCCGGCAGGATGGTCGACAACGGCGGCACCTTGTTGGCCGAGTACAAACGAATCGTGGTGACGGCGCCCATCTCGATGCGCACGGCCACGTGCGATGGATCCGTATTGCGCAGGATGGTGTCGAGGTCGCGGAAGGCGACTGCCGGCGCGGTGGCGGCCACGTAATCAAGCGGTAAAGTAGCGCACAGTTTGCGCAGGCTGGTGCGCAGAGCCACGTCGGGCACGGCATCGGCCACGGCGGCAAAGCCGTTATGCCAGCCGTCGAGCACGCTCAGCAGCGGCTGTTCGATGTCCGTTTCCAGGTCCAGCGGGTAGCGCGCGGCGTGGGCGATCAGGTAGACGCGCGCCAGAGGACCGTCGGCCACCAGGGTTTGCATGCTCACGTGCGTGGCGCCGGAACTGGCTTGCAGGGCTTTTGCCAGGCTCGAAGCGACGCTGGCGCTGTAGCGCTCGCGCGGCAGGTAGACCAGCACGTTCAGGTGGCGCGCATACACGTCGCGGCGTGCAAAAACTTTGGTGCGCGGCTGCTTGTACAGCGAAACGACGGAACCGCACACTTGCGCCAGCCAGTCGAGATCCGCTTCCAGCGCTTCCGTGCGCGGCAAGGACTCAAGGATTTCGCGGAATTTCTCGGCACGGAAGCCTTGCTGGCGCACGCCGGCCAGGCTCAGTACCTTGGCCACGCGGCCGCGCGCAAACGGCAGCGCCGCCAGCGGGGTGGAATTGCCGGCGCGGGTAAACAGACCGACGAAGCAATGCTCGCCCAGGATCGCGCCTTGCGCATCCATGTCGCGCACGCCGATGAAATCGAGCTGCTGGTCGCGGTGCAAAGTGCCCGCCACGTCGGCCTTGACGATGGACAGCGCCGAGTCGCGCTTGGCCAGGGTGTCGAAGTCGCCCGGGATATTCGCCAGGCAGGTGCCGTAGACGGGGTGCGCCGTATCCTGCAGCACGCCGACACGGCTAGGAATGTCGCGTTCCAGTTCGCGCACGCCCGGCTTGACGCGGTAATAGGCATAGCCGAAGACTTCAAAGCCGCCGCTGCGGGCCCATTCCAGGAAGGCGGCCACTTCCGCGCCTTCTTCGCCATGCTGCGATGCCGCCGTGGCGACGGCGGCCAGGCGCTCGCTCATGGCGGCGGCATCGCGGCGTACGACGGCGGCGTCGCGCGCAACCGTCTCCAGGGCGGCGACCAGCGCGGCCAGGGCTTCCGGCGCCAGCTCTTCGTCGAGCAGCACCAGCACATACGATTCGAGCGGGTCGCCCGGCTGGCGCACCGCTTCGACGCTGCCGTCAGCGGCGCGGCGCACGGGCAGCACAGTGTTCATCACGCCGCGCACGGCCAGGTGCTGGCGGCGCATGGCCATGACGATGGAGTCGACCAGGTAAGGCATGTCTTCGTTCAGGATCAGCAAGGCGCTCGCCATGCCGCCACGGCCATCCGCATAACGCAGGGTGGCGATCTGGCAGCCGTTGCCCGTGCGCTTGGCCGCTTGCGTGAAACCGTCGACCAGCACGGGCGCCAGGCTGTCGGGCGCGATATCGGCCAGGTCTTCGGCGTCGAGCGAGTCGAGCCATGCCTGCACCAGCTGCACGACAGGCGCTGCCGCCTTGCCTGCATTGCCAGCCGCGTTAATCAACTCCAGCGTTTGTGTACGCAAATCTTGTGGCGTGTGATTCATCTTGCATCTCCATTACGGTAATGTGAATGTCCAACGCTGTCGTTCGGGCTTGTGGCTGGGCGGCAGCGGTGTCAAGAGACGGGGGTCGCCCGTCCAATTCTGTCTGTGCTACGGATAGTTGTCTCGGATGTTCTGTGTGTTTTTCTATCGCCTACAAGTCGTACAATCCAGGTAAGTTGAGGATGATCGTCAATTCTTCAAGCGCCGCATGCACTTCCAGCGCCAGCTGCGGATCGGCCAGGTCGCCCGGCTCCAGATGGTCGCGGTAGTGTTTTTCCACCCACTGCACCAGCCGATGGTACAGCGTTTCCGTCATGATCACGCCCTGGTGCATGGCGCGTTCCTCGGTCTCCGTCAGGGCCACGCGCAAACGCAGGCAGGCGGGCCCGCCGCCATTGCGCATGCTCTGGCGCAGGTCGAAATGTATCAGTTCATCGATGGGACCACCGCTGGCCACCAGGCCTTCCAGGTAGCGCGAGACGGCACGGTTTTCCTGGCATTCCTGCGGTATCACCAGCGCCATCTTGCCGCCCTCTTTCGTCAGCAGCTGGCTGTTGAACAGATAGCTGGTCACCGCATCCTGGATCGGCACCTGGCCCGTGTCCACGCGCAGCGCATCCAGTTGCGCACCCGTGGCGGCGACGGCGCGGTGCAGCTGCGACAGGCTTGCTTCTTCATCGGCAAACGCCTGCTCGTGATAGAACAGCACATTGCCGTTGCCGACGGCGATGACGTCGTTATGGAACACGCCCTGGTCGATCACGTCCGGGTTCTGCTGCACGTACACGGTGCGCTTCGCGTCCAGGCCATGCAGTCGCGCCACGGCTTGCGACGCTTCCAGGGTCTGGCGCGCCGGATAGCGCTTCGGCGATGGCGCGGACGGATCGAACTCCACGCGACCATACACGAACAATTCCACCGATGGCGCGCCGTGGCTCGCGCCCAGGCGCGTGTGGTTGGCCGCGCCCTCGTCGCCGAAGGCCGGTGTCGACGGCAGCGCATCGTGCACGGCGAAGTGCCTGTCGTCGCTGAAAATGGCGCGCAGGCTGCGCGCCGACTGTGCGTGCTCGAAGGCGCGGTGCAGCTTGTTATTCAGGTTGGCGGCCGTGAAATGCACGCGGCCATCGTGCGTATCGGCCGACGGGCTGACCGTGGCGGCATTCGCCGTCCACATGGGCGAGGCGGAATAGGCGCAGGCCAGGATCACCGGGGATTCCTTGTAGGCGCGCGCCAGCACCTCTGCGTCCGTGCCCGTGAAACCGATGGAGCGCAGCAGGCGGAAATTGGGCCGGTCCTGCGGTGGCAGCAAGGCTTGCGCAAAGCCGCGCGCGGCCAGGGCGCGCATCTTGGCCAGGCCCTGCAAGGCGGCCTGCTTCGGATTCGAAGCGCTTTTCACATTGCTGAACGAGGCCACGTTGCCGAACGAGAGTCCCGCATAGTTATGCGATGGCCCGACCAGGCCGTCAAAATTGTATTCGCGCGTGCTGTGCATGGGAGGCATGTCCTTAAAATTTAAAAATTCAGGCCGGGCGACAGCTTGGCCGGCATTTCCAGCGCGCCGTTCTCGATCGAAGCAACCGGGTAGGCGCAGTAATCGGCCGCGTAATAGGCGCTCGGGCGGTGGTTGCCCGATTTGCCGATGCCGCCGAACGGCGCCGTGCTGGCCGCACCCGTGGTCGGACGGTTCCAGTTGACGATGCCGGCGCGCGCGCGCGTCTGGAACGTTTGCCACAGGGCCGGATCGTCGGACAACAGCGCCGCAGCCAGGCCGAATTCCGTGGCATTGGCCACCTTCAGGGCCGCATTGAAATCGGCCACGCGAACCACTTGCAGCAGCGGGCCGAACCACTCTTCGTCGGGGATGCCGGCAGCATTGGTCACGTCGACGATGCCGGCCGTCACAAAGCCCGCCTCGGGATTCAACTGGCGCATCTGCAGCAAGGTGGTGCCGCCCTTGGCGACCATGTCCGCCTGCGCCTGCACCAGGCGTTTTGCCACGGCGCTCGATACCACTGGGCCCATGAACGGCTGCGGCTGGGCGTCGGAAGCGCCGATACCCAGTTTTGCGGCCACTTCCACCAGGCGCGCAACGAAGGCAGCACCGGCGGCGTTATCCTGCACCACCAGGCGGCGCGCGCAGGTGCAGCGCTGGCCGGCCGAGACAAAGGCGGAGAAGATCGCGTGATGCACGGCCGCATCGACATCCTTGACGTCCCACACGACGAGGGCGTTGTTGCCGCCCATTTCCAGCGCCAGCATCTTGCCCGGCTGGCCGCCGAACTGGCGGTGCAGGCTGATGCCCGTCTGGCACGAACCCGTAAACAGCACGCCGTCGAGGTGTGGATTGGCACCCAGCGCCACGCCCGTGTCGCGTCCGCCGTTGACGAGGTTGACGACGCCATTCGGCAAGCCCGCCTGCTGCCACAGCTGCACGGTTTTGATGGCCGTGCGCGGCGCATATTCGCTCGGTTTGAAGACGATGGTGTTACCGGCGATCAGGGCCGGCACGATGTGGCCGTTCGGCAGGTGGCCGGGGAAATTGTATGGTCCGAAGACGCCGAACACGCCATGCGGACGGTGGCGCAGCACGGCGTCGCCATCGGCGATCTTGCTTTGCGTGATACCCGTGCGCGCGTTGTACGACTGCACCGAGATATCGATCTTGTTGGCCATGGTGGCCACTTCCGTGCGCGACTCCCACAGCGGTTTGCCCACTTCTTCCGAGATCAGCAGCGCCAGCGCTTCCGCATGCTCCTTCAGCAGCTCGCGAAAGCGCACGCAGATGGCGATGCGCTCGTCGACGGGCGTGTCGGCCCACGCTTCGAAAGCGGCGCGCGCGGCCTGGCACGCCTGTTCGACTTCGTTCTCCGTCGCTTCCAGGCTGGCCCAGGTCTGCTTGCCGTTCGACGGATCGATGGTGACCAGTTCACGGCCCGTGCCTGGCAGCCAGGCGCCGTTGATGAAGTTCGATGCTGCGGTAGATGGATTCAATACGTTAGACATGGGGATGCTTCCTCGGGTTGAGTGACAAGGTGCGCACGGTATCGCCGTGATTGCAGCGCAGCAGATGCAGTTCATCGTCATCGAGCGCGATCTTGCCGCTATGCGGATTGGCGCTGGTGACGATCATACGGAAATCTTTCAGGTCGGTGTTCGACACCAGGTAAGGCTCGGCCTGGGCGGCATCGCCGCACACTTCCGGCGCAGCCTCGGCGTCGAGCACGGCCGGCATGCTGTCGCGCATGGCGCGCAGTTCCGAGACGCGCGCCTGCAGCACGGGACCGGCGTCGAAAATATCGACATAGCCTTCGAAGTGCAAGCCTTCCTGTTCCAGCAGGCGGCGCGCGGGCGCCGTGCTCAGATGCACCTTGCCGATGACTTCCTGCGCTTCGTCGGGCAGGTAGGCCACGTACATGGGCTGGCGCGGCATCAGTTCGGCGATGAACGATTTTTTACCCAGGCTCGTCAAGTCGTCGACATGGTGGAAATCCATCTTGAAGAAGTGGCGGCCCAGGCCTTCATAAAATGGCGAGCTGCCGTCCGGTGCCTGGTAGCCGCGCATTTCCGCGATCAGCTTTTCCGTGAACAGCTGCGGGAACTGGGCGATGAACAGGAAACGGCTTTTCGACAGCAGCTTGCCGTTGTTGCCGCTGCGGTAATCGGGGTGCAGAAACAGCGAGCACAGTTCCGTGCTGCCCGTCAGGTCGTTCGACAGGTACAGGGTTTCCATGCGCGTAAACACATCGAGCTCGCGGCTGGAATGGACCAGGGTGCCGATGCGGTAGTTATAGAACGGTTCGTCCAGACCCACGGCGCCCTTGATGGCGCACACGCCGGCCAGGCGGCCCGTGTCGGTATCTTCCATGACGAACATGTAGTCGCGCTTTTCGGGCGGGATAGTTTCGGCGAACGAAGCACAGGCGATGGCCAGGCGGTCGCCCAGCATTTTCATGTCCGGCTTGAGGGTGGTCATGCCGGTGCCGACCTGGCTGGCCAGGCCATACAGGGCATCGAGGTCATTGGCGTTGATGGCGCGTACTACTAGCATAAAATTGACTCCCTTAGATACGCACGCAAATGACGCTGTCGCCTTCGGCCACGGCCAGCGCCTCGAGCAGGTCCGCCGGCAAACCGATGGTGTCCTGCGCTTCGAGCGCATCGCAGGCGAAGGTCACGGCGCGGAAATTGCGCTCGGCGCCGGAAGCGACCGCATAATTGACTTTCATGCCCGTGCGGCTGGGCGTGACGCCTGCGACGACGCGGCGCGTGAGCGAGCCCGTAAACGAGCGCAGCGCATGCTTGTGCGCCTGCAGGATCGGGCCGCCATCGAAGATGTCGATGTAATCGTCGGCTTCAAAGCCTTCTTCCGTCAGCAGATTGAACGCCAGTTCGCCGCTCGGGTGGATCTGGCCCATGGCCGCCTGCGCGTCGCCGGGCAGCAGCGGCACGTACACGGGGTAATGCGGCATCAGTTCGACGATCAGGGTGCGGTTGCGCGCACCGCCGATGACTTTTTCGGCATCGAGGAAATCCATCTGGAAGAACTTGCGGCCCAGCGCATCCCAGAACGGCGACTGGCCGTTGGCATCCGTGATGCCGGCCAGCGGCACGAAGAAACGGTCGCCGAAACGGTGCGGCGCCAGCACGGCGAACAGCAGCCGCGCGCGCGACAGCAGGGCCGCTTCCAGGCCCGCCTGCTCCATGTTGCGCACATAGAAGCCGGACAGCTGCGAGTACGCCGTCAGCTCCGAGCACAGGGTCAGCGCATGCACGCTGTGGCTGATGTTCAGGTCGCGCGAGACTTGCTGGATGACGTCGTTGCGGAAGGAAAAATAGGTGCCGTTCGAGCCGGCCGAGGCAAAGATGGCGGCCGTACCGGCAATGCTCTTGTCGAGCAGGGATTCAAGCACGAAGAGATACGATTCTTCGCTGGGGATGTCGACATGGGCGGCAAACGAGGCGATGGAGCGCTCGACGGAGGCGGCGATTTTTTCGCGCGTCTTCGGCAGGGTATGGACACCCGGCATGGTGACTGCGGCCAGCGCTTCGAGGGCTGCAATATCCGCAATTTCTACCGGACGGACAACATACATGGGTACTCCTTCAATGCTGACAATGCTGGGGTAGAACCAAGCCGGCCCGCAGCAAAGCGGCGGGCCGGTGATCAAACAGGGAGCGGGGCTAGCTTCAGGCTTTCAGCATGCCGTCGATGGCGGCGCGCAGCAGACGGCCCGCTTCGGCGATCTGCTCGTCCGAGACGATCAGGGCCGGCGCCAGACGCACCACGTCCATGCCGGCGATCAGCACCATCAAGCCTTGCGCTTCGGCCGCTTTCTGGATGTCTTTCGCGCGGCCTTTGTAGGCATCGGTGACGACCAGGCCCAGCAGCAAACCGCTGCCGCGCACGATGGAGAACACTTGCGGGTAATCCGTGATCAGGCCTTGCAGCATGGCGATGGTGTTGACGCTCGCTTCTTTCACACGCGCCAGGAACGCTGGCGTGTTGATCGTGTCCAGCACGGTCAGGGCCACGGTGGCGGCCAGCGGGTTGCCGCCGTAGGTGGTGCCGTGGGTGCCGACGGCCAGCGTTTGCGCCAGTTCATTCGTGGTCAGCATGGCGCCGATCGGGTAGCCATTGCCCAGGGCCTTGGCGGCCGTCAGGATGTCCGGCGTGACGCCGTAGCCCATGTAGGCGAACAAGGCGCCGGTGCGGCCCATGCCGCTCTGGACTTCGTCGAAAATCAGCAGGGCGCCCGTCTTGTCGCACAGGGCGCGCAGCTCCTTGAGGAACTCCGGATTGCCCGGCACCACGCCGCCTTCGCCTTGTACCGGCTCGACGATCACGGCGCACACGTCATCGCCGATGGCGGCACGCGCCGCTTCGATGTCGTTGTAGGCGATGTGGTCGATCGATGGCGGCAGCGGCTCGAAGCCTTCCGTATACTTGGCCTGGCCGCCGACGGAGACCGTAAACAGGGTGCGGCCGTGGAAGGAGCTGAAGCACGAGATGATGCGCGACTTGTGCGCGCCGAACTTGGTGTGCGCGTACTTGCGCGCCAGTTTCAGGGCCGCTTCGTTGGCTTCCGCGCCCGAGTTGCAGAAGAAGGCGCGGTCGGCGAAAGTCGCTTCCGTCAGGGCCAGCGCCAGGCGCAGGACAGGCTCGTTGGTGTAGCCGTTGCCCAAATGCCACAAATTATTGATTTGCTTGGTCAGCACGTCGACCAGCGCAGGATGGCAGTGACCGAGGCTGTTGACGGCGATGCCGGAGGTGAAATCGAGGTAATGCTTGCCTGACTGGTCCCACAGATCCAGTCCGGAACCGCGCACGGGCACCATGGCTGCAGGGGCGTAGGTAGGAACGAGGACCTGGTCAAAGGTTTCCCGGGTGACTGGACGAGCCGTTACGGTCGAATCAAGCTTGGCATTCATAGCATTTCCCCATCAATATGTTAGGTACTCCGCAGCTACGACAGCTACGTGTGTACTGCATTATAAAAAGCGGGATGCTAAAACTCTTTTGAATCTGCGACAAGGATTTTCACAATTCATCACAGCCGGGCTTGCTTTAATCAAACAGACGGCATCAGCTTTCTTTGGCGTTCTTCGCGCGGGGTATTGCCAAACAGGGTGCCAAAGGCCGTGGAAAAGTGCGAACCGGAAGAAAAGCCGCACATCAGGCCTACTTGCACAATGGAATAATGTGTATCGAGCAACAGTTGCCGTGAGCGCTGCAGGCGCAGCTCCAGGTAGTAGCGCGATGGCAGGCTGCCCAGGTATTGCTTGAACAGCCGCTCGAGCTGGCGCCGCGACAGGCCCACCAGGCTGGCGATGTCGTCGGTCGACAGCGGTTCCTCGATATTGGCTTCCATCAAGGTCACCGCCTCGGAAAGCTTGGGCTGCAGCACGCCGAAGCGCGCCTGCAGGGCCACCCTCTGGCGCTCTTCCTTGCCGCGCACCTTGTCCACGCACAGCGCTTCCTTGACGAGCGCCTGCACGTCGGCGCCAAAGATGGTTTCGATCAGGGTCAGCGAAAAATCGATGCTGGCCGCGCCGCCGCAGCAGGTGATGTGCGGGCCGTCGATGTCGAACAAATGCGGCGTCAGGATGGCCCGTTCGGCCTTCGCTTCCGCATCGGCGTACAAGGCCCACGGCAAGGCGATGCGCACGCCATCCATGACACCCGCGTCGGCCAGCCACAGCACGGCCGCGCCCACGCCGCCCCAGAACGGCGCCGAACGGCAGCGCTCGATCACGGCCCGGCACAGCTCGGCGCGCAGCGGCGCCTCCGTCTCGTCAGCCACCAGCAGCGCGATATGCCAGTTGCCGCCCTGCGCGGCCACCTGTTCCGGCGTGCGCACGTCCAGTTGCAGTGCGTCCGGCCCCAGCGCCCGCGCGCACAGGCGCAGCGGCTGTACCAGGCCGGCCCAGGTAATCGACTCGGCGTCGCCGGCATGGACCAGCAGCAAACGCAGCGGTTTGTCGAGGCCGATACGGGAAAGATTAGCGAAGGACATCGGCGAGGCGGACCAAAGGCAAGGGCTGAGTTGCCCACATGATACCGGACTTCCGCCCCGTCGCGCCCCTCATGCAAGGGTGCATCCTGACGCGGCGGAAAAAAGCGGAGCGGAAGGATATAATCACTCCCATGGGTGAACGATATTTAAAAAGTATCCGGCTGCTGGCCGAATGCATGCAAGGCTTCGAGCGGTTTTCTAGCGACTTCGTGCGCCAGTACGGCTTGACGCATGCGCAATTCGACATCATTGCCACGCTCGGCAACACCCCCGGCATGTCCTACAAGGAACTGGGCCAGAAAACCCTGATTACCAAGGGTACTTTGACGGGCGTGGTGGACCGGCTGGAACAAAAGGGGCTGGTGATACGCGAACGTTGTCCACGCGACAAGCGTTCCTATTACGTGCGCCTGAGCTGCGAGGGCGAGCAGGTGTTTCAGGACGTGTTCCCCAAGCTGACAAAGCAGGGCCAGCGTCTGTTCGACGGCTATACCGAAGACGATTTCATGCGGTTGGAAACGACGCTGGCAGGATTGAAGCACGCCATTGCCAACGGCCACGGCTGACCATACACCAAGCACAGACATTCAAACAAGACAAAGGAAACCAAGTTGAAAACCTCACTGCTCGAAGGCAAAAAGCCTGCTCATTTCGATAAACACATCATCGGCAATCTGCTGCTCAACGCCAGCACGCCGGAACTGGTACGCCAGGAAAAACTGATCATTGGCGTGCGCAACGAAGACGGCGAAATCTACCGCCTGATCGGCGCCACCAAGCACAACAGCTTCATGAACGCCGTCGAGGAACTGTTCGACCTGGGCTTGACCGATGAGCTGGAAGACAGCGATGAACTCGTTGAAGGCTGCGACGCGATCTTTAGCGAAGCAGACTGATAACGCTCGTATGATCCCAAAAGGGCATGCCGCTGATCAAGTGGCATGCCTTTTTCCGTTTACGGGGCTTTGCTTGCCTTTTGCTAAGCTGTTTGCGAAAAGATCATGCTTAAAAAGTTCCGTACGGAAATATTGCGAGTATAATTTTTTCAATGAACAGACTCGACGCCTTTAAAAGCATCGCCGCACAAGCCGCTCGTGGCGAGCTGACCTTTCCTGCCAATGTGGACGCTTCGCTCAAGCTGCAAGAGGCGCTGGCCGATCCCGACTGCCATATCGAGGCCGCCGCCAAGCTGGTGCAGGCTGACCCGCTGCTGGCCGCGCGCACGGTGGCCATCGCCAATTCCGTGGCGTTCAACCGTTCCGGCAATGAAATCACCAGCGTGCGCAATGCCGTGCAGCGGCTAGGCGTGCGTACCCTGCAGTCGGTGGTGGCGTCGCTGATCGTGCGCCAGCTGGGCAGCACCATCACCGATCCCGTGCTGCAAGCGAAGGCCAACCAGCTGTGGGAGCATACTGCCCACGTGGCGGCCCTGTCGCAGGTATTGGCCCGCCGCGTCACCAAGGTGGACCCCGATACGGCCCTGTTTGCCGGCATCATGCATGAAGTGGGCGGCTTTTATCTGCTGTCGCGCGCGGCCGAATTCCCCGGCATCCTCGACGGCGAGCCGGAAGACTGGGTCGAACATGGCGAACAGGCCATCGGCCACGGCGTCCTGGCCAAACTGAAGGTGCCGGAAGCGGTCAGGGGCGCCATTGATGCGCTGTGGGAAGGCTTGCGCGCCATCCCGCCCGAATCGCTGGGCGACACCCTGCTGCTGGCAAATGACCTGGCGCCCGTCTCGTCACCGCTCAACGAAAGCCCGGCCGCCATCACCGTGCGGGCCGCCCGCGCCGCACGCAGCATCGATTGCCTGATCGGCGACGATGCAACCTTGTCGAGCATCATGGAAGAATCGGACGATGAAGTGCAGTCGCTGCTGAAGGTGCTCGTGCACTAGGCTGCAGGCTTCTTGACGACCGGCGGCGGTGCCGCTGGCTTGAGCGTATCGACGATCAGCACATGCTTGTCCATGGCCTGCGTTCCCTGCTTTTGCTCGACAACTTGCATGGCGACCGCCCTGGTACTCAACAGGGGTTTCGGATGGCGTGGCATGAGCATGGCGTACCTGCTGGAAATGGGATGTACCCCATCTGTGCAGCAATTATCAATTTATCAAGCTGCTATTCAAAAAAAAAACCCGCTCGAAAGCGGGTAAAGTCCAAAGCTAGGGATGTCCTGAAAGAGACAGCCCTATCTTATGCGGTGCGCAGCGCCGGCTCCGTGCGCTGGTTCACTTAGCGCGCAGATTATCCCGGCACCAATTCCACGTCCGTTTCCTGCCAGGCGCGCAGTTGCCGCACGCGGGCAAACCACGCCTGGATGTGCTGGTACTGCGCCAGTGGCAAGCGCACGGCCTCGCTGTACATCAGCGGCGCGGCGACGGCGAACTCGGCCAGGCTCAGAGCATCGCCGCAGAGCCAGTCACGCTGCGCCAGGTGCGCGTCCAGCACCACGGCGCAGGCATGCAGTTCGTGCTCGCCGCGCGCCTCTTCCTGCGGGTCAGCGGGACCATTGCCCGTCATGCCTTTCCAGGCGCGTTCCCAGGCCAGCACGCTGATGGCGGGCGCAAAGTGCTGCGCGGCCCAGAACAGCCAGCGGTTGACGTCGGCGCGCGCTTGCGGCGCCTGCGGATAGATCGTCTGGCCCGGCACCTGCTCGGCCAGGTATTGCATGATGGCGCACGATTCCCACAGCAGGAAATCGCCATCGGCCAGCACGGGCACTTTGCCGTTCGGGTTCAGTTCGACCAGGCGGCGGCGGTCGTCCGCATTCATCAGGTCGACTTCGGCCAGTTCCAGAGGCAGGCCGAGGTGGATCGCCGTCATCAGGGCACGGCGGGCATTCGAAGACATGGGGTGGTGGTACAGGCGCATGATGGATGGCTCCGGTGAGTGAAGAAGCCACCATCGTAGTCGCCGTCACTGACAGTTTTTGTCAGGAGCGGATATCAGGATTCCGGGTCAATCTCGTGCGCTTTGCGCCAGGCATCGAGCAGCACATGGCGCCGCGTGGGATAGCGCTCCGCATGCTGCCGCACGTCGGCGATGCGGTCGATGCGGAAATGCCGGTAATCGCCGCGCAGTTCGCACCAGGCGGCCAGCAGGCGCTTGCCTTCGAAAAAAGCCAGGGCGAACGGCCACACCGTGCGCGAGGTGGCGCTGCCATGCTCATCCTGATAGGCGAGCGTGAGCTTCTGTTCGTAGCGGATCGCCTCGCGCACGGGCTGCACGTAACGGTCGGCCGGCTGCGTGCCATCGGCGGGACGCCCCAGCGGCACCCACAAGCTGGTCTCGGCCATGCTGTCGCGCAGGTCGCGCGGCGAGGCGGCCGCGATCTTGGCCAGGGCATTGCTGGCCGCCTGCGCCAGGCCCGCATCGCCCTGCCGGCGCACCCAGCGCGCCCCCAGCACCAGCGCCTCCAATTCATCGGCGCCAAACATCAGCGGCGGCAAAAAGGCGCCGCGGCGCAGCACATAGCCGATGCCTGCTTCGCCCTGCAGGGGCGCGCCCAGTTCGGCCAGGGTCTGGATATCGCGGTAAATCGTGCGCTCAGAAACGCCGAGCTGCTGCGCCAGCTGGGCCGCCGTAACGGGCACGCGCTTGGCGCGCATGGCGTCCATCAGCAGGAACAAACGGCCGCTGCGGCTCATGGACAAGCCTGCAAAGCCTGGTCGCCCATGACGAGGGCCGACAGGGCCGGCACATACAGATAGCCGTCGGGCAGCATGCGCGCAACGCGCGTCCCCTCCTCCACGCCAGCGATGCCGTAGCAGCGCTGCAGGCGGGCGGCAGCCGGCCACCAGTAGACGGCCGCTTCCTGGTCGGGAAAGCGCCGGCGCACGCTATCGGCCTGCGCCGCCACTTGCCGGAAGTCGCGGTAAAAGGCGGGGGCGATACCCAGCTCCGCGGCAAACGCCGCTTCCTGCGCCGCCGTCTCTGCCAACCGGGCCGCCAGCGCCACCGTTTCATCGTTCAGATCCTCGGCCGCCACACCCGCTTCAAGCAGGATGCGGCGCATCTGCGCCCTGTCGACCTGCGCGCGCAGGAACGCCGACTCCTGCAGTGCCAGCACGGCGCCGTCGGGTATGCTTTTATGCCGCGCGGCCGGGAACACATACAGGGCGCAGCTGCCGGCGCACAGCGTGTCGATGGCGAGACGCCATTGCTGCTGGCGCAGATAGCGGCCCAGCTGCATCGCCGCCTGCGGATCGCCTGCATCGCTATTGACGCGCAACAGCGTGGTGCCCGGCGTAGCCAGCAGCCGCAGCTTGTCCACGTCGCCCTCGGCAATCGGGCCGCGCATGGCGATGCTGCCGGCATCGGCACGGCTGAAATCGGCGGCGCCGGCCAGCGCCGTCACGCCCGCCATCAGGCCTACCCATAAAAAACGCTTCATCGTCATCCGTTACAAAAAAAAACGACCACCGCAAACGGTGATCGTTCTTTCATTCAAACTGCAAAAAAACCTGCGCTTACACCACGGCGCCGTCGGTTTCGTCTTTTTCCTTGACCGGCTTGATCAAGTCTTCGCGCTTGACGCCCAGCCACATGGCGATCGAGGCCGCGACGAACACGGACGAGTAAATACCGAAGCAGATACCGATGGTCAGCGCCAGTGCGAAGTGGTGCAGGGTCTGGCCGCCGAAGATCAGCATCGACAGCACCATCATCTGGGTCGAGCCGTGGGTGATGATGGTACGCGAAATGGTGCTGGTAATCGCGCTGTCGATCACTTCATGCACGGTCGCCTTGCGCTGCTTGCGGAAGTTTTCGCGGATACGGTCAAAGATCACCACCGATTCGTTGACGGAATAACCGAGCACCGCCAGGATGGCCGCCAGTACCGTCAGCGAGAATTCCCACTCGAAGAAGGCGAAGAAGCCCAGGATGATGACCACGTCATGCAAGTTGGCGATAATGGCCGAGACAGCGTATTTCCATTCGAAGCGGATGGCCAGGTAGATCATCACGCCGATAATCACCACCACCAGCGCGTTCAAGCCATTCTGCGCCAGTTCCTCGCCCACTTGCGGGCCGACGAATTCAACTTTCTGCAAGACGACCGCTTCGCTGCCGGCAGCATCCATGCAGGCGCTCTTGAGCACATGCTCACCCTTGTCGGTGACGGTGTCGATGGCCTTGGTCGAGCCTTGCTCGGCCTTGCACAAGGCTTCAAACACGCGCTGCGAGGTGTTGGCGGCGCTGACGCCATTTTCCACCGGCAGGCGGATCATCACGTCGCGCGCCGTGTCGAAGCTGGTCACGCCCGGCTCTTCATAGCCCATCTTGATCAGGGTGCCGCGTATGCCTTCAAGATTGGCCGCCTTCGGGTATTTCACCTCCATCAGCGTGCCGCCCTTGAATTCGACGGACAGGTGCAAGCCCTTGTGCACCAGGAAGAAGACGGCGGCAAGGAAGGTCACGGCCGAAATCACGTTGAAAATCAACGCATGGCGCATGAAGGGAATATCTTTTTTGATCCGGAAAAATTCCATGAAATCCTCTGAGTTCTATTCTGTGCGTCCGGCGGCTGTGCCACCGGACGCGATCGCTGTTGACGCTATTGGGTGAGTCGGGGCCGTCGCTTATTTGCTGGTGCCCGGCACCCACACCGTACCGATCGACAAGGTCGTCAGCTTTTTCTTGCGGCCATACCAGAGGTTGACCACGCCGCGCGAGACGAACACGGAGGAGAACATCGAGGTCAGAATACCCAGGCAATGCACAACAGCGAAGCCGCGCACAGGACCGCTGCCGAAGGCCAGCAGCGCCAGGCCGACGATCAGGGTCGTCACGTTCGAGTCGAGAATCGTGGCCCAGGCGCGGTCGAAGCCGGCGGCGATCGCCGCTTGCGGCGTATTGCCGGCGCGCAGCTCTTCACGGATACGTTCATTGATCAGCACGTTGGCGTCAATCGCCATACCCAGCGCCAGCGCGATAGCGGCGATACCTGGCAAGGTCAACGTCACCTGGATCATCGACAGCAAGCCGACCAGCAACAGCAGGTTGGTGGCCAGTGCCAGCACGCTGAAGGCGCCGAACAGCATGTAGTAGGCGATCATGAAGACGGCGATGGCGATGAAGCCGTACAAGGTCGAGTGGAAGCCCTTGGCGATGTTTTCCGCGCCCAGTTGCGGTCCGATCGTGCGTTCTTCGATGACGGTCATCGGTGCCGACAGGGCGCCCGAGCGCAGCAGCAGCGCCAGTTCGTTCGCGTTTTCCGCGCCGCCCATGCCGGTGATCTGAAAGCGCGAACCGAGTTCCTGCTGGATGGTGGCAACCGACAGCACTTCCGGCTTGCCCTTTTCAAACAGCACGATGGCCATGCGCTTGCCCACGCGTTCGCGCGTCGCTTCGCGCATCTTGCGGCCGCCGTCGCCGTTCAGGTCGATCGATACGGCCGCTTGCTGGTTCTGGTCAAAGCTGGCCGTGGCGCTGGAGATATAGTCGCCCGTCAGGATCACGTCTTTCGCCAGCACGACAGGTACGCCCTTGCCGACGGTGAACAGTTCCGAATTGAACGGGATAGCGCTCGACAGTTCGGTGCCAGGCACGATGCTTTCATCGACCAGGCGCACTTCCAGGGTCGCCGTGCGGCCGATGATGGCTTTCGCGCGGGCCACGTCCTGCACGCCAGGCAATTGCACCACGATGCGGTCAGGACCTTGCTGCTGGATCAGTGGCTCGGCCACGCCCAGCTCGTTGACGCGTTTGGACAGGGTGGAGATATTCTGTTTCACGCCTTCATCGATGGTGGCTTTCAGGGCCGCCGGCTTCAGGGTGATGTTCAGTTTCAAATCGCTGCCTTCGCCCGCATCGGCGAACGCCAGTTCCGTCATCTGGTCGGACAGGACATTTTTAGCTTTCACGCGCGTTTCCGCGTCGCGGAAGTTGATTTGCACGCTGTCGCCCACGCGCTCGATGCCGGCGTGGCGGATATTCTTGTCGCGCAACACGCTACGCGCGGCGGACTGGACGCCCTGGACTTTCTTGTTCAGTACGGCTTTCGCATCGACCTGCATCAGGAAGTGCACGCCACCGCGCAAGTCCAGGCCCAGGAACATGGGCAAGGCATGCAATTTTTGCATCCACAATGGGGTATTGGCTTGCAGATTGACCGTCACGATGTACGCAGGATCGCTGGCATCGGTGTTCAGGTCTTTTTCCAGCACCAGTTTCGCCTTGAACTGGGTATCGGGATCGGCGAAACGCACGCGCACGGAGGCGAGGTTGCCGGCGCCATCCATGGTGACACCTTCCGACTTGACGTTCTCTTTCGTCAATATTTGCTCGACTTGCGTCATCAGCTCGCCCGTCACTTTGACGGTCGACTTGCCGCTGGTTACTTGCAGCGCCGGTGATTCACCGAAATAGTTGGGCGCCGTGTAGAGTGCGCCCAGCAATAAGGCGACGACGATGATGATGTATTTCCAGGCAGGATAGCGATTCATATTGATTCAGCGTTCAGTGTTGAGCGTCGGAGGCGTCGCGAGGGGCGGCGGGTAGCCGCCCCATTCAATCATTGCTTTGGCAATGACAGCGAGGAATTACAGCGCCTTCAGGGTGCCTTTAGGCAGCAAGGTGGTGATGGAGCTCTTTTGCACCGTGATTTCGGTGCCAGTCGCCACTTCGATGGTGACGTAAGCGTCCACTACCTTGACAACACGGCCCAGCATGCCGCCGGCGGTGACGACTTCGTCACCCTTGGCCAGCGCGTCCATCATCGCCCGTTGTTCTTTGGCGCGTTTTTGCTGTGGGCGGATCATCAGGAAATACATGACCACGAACATCAATACCAGCGGCAGGAAGCTGGTCAGGTTGCCGCCGAGGCCCAGGGCGTCGGTTGGGGCTTGCGCATAAGCGTTGGAAATGAAAAACACGGTGACTCCAGTTCTAATCAGTTTGAAAAAATAGCGCTGTATTCTAGCATTGGCAATCCGCCAAGCCTCCAATTGCAGGCATGGCAGCTTCAAATGGGGCTAAAAAGGCATTATGCAATGCTTTATCGCCCCAGTCCAAGCACCAATACACAAAACTTCCGACCATGCTGCGGCCAGGGTGCCAGATAAGGTTTTCTTAAGTTCCGCGTGCGCGTTCCGCGTGGAATTGCAGGGTAAACGCGTGGAAACGGTCTTCGTCCAGCGCTTCGCGCATCTGGCGCATCAGGTCCAGGTAGTAATGCAGGTTGTGGATGGTATTCAAACGCGCACCGAGGATTTCCTTGGAACGGTGCAAATGGTGCAGGTAGGCGCGCGAGAAATTGCGGCAGGCGTAGCAGCTGCAGGTCTCGTCCAGCGGCGCCTGGTCTTCCTTGTACTTGGCGTTCTTGATCTTGATGTCGCCAAAACGGGTGAACAGCCAGCCATTGCGGGCGTTACGCGTCGGCATGACGCAGTCGAACATGTCGATGCCGTTCGACACACCGGCCACCAGATCTTCCGGCGTGCCCACGCCCATCAGGTAATGGGGCTTGTTGGCCGGCAGGCGCGGGCCCACGTGGGCCAGCATGCGCATCATGTCTTCCTTCGGCTCGCCGACGGACAGGCCGCCGATGGCGATGCCGGGGAAATCGATCTCTTCCAGCTTGGCCAAGGACTCGTCGCGCAGCATTTCGAACATGCCGCCCTGCACGATGCCGAACAGCGCATTCGGGTTTTCGCCGCGGTGGAACTCATCCTTCGAGCGCTGCGCCCAGCGCAAGGACATGCGCATGGACTTGGCCGCTTCCTCGATGGTGGCCGGACGGCCCTGAATTTCGTACGGCGTGCATTCGTCGAACTGCATGACAATGTCGGAATTCAAGACGCGCTGCACCTGCATCGATACTTCCGGCGACAGGAACAATTTATCGCCGTTGATGGGCGAATTGAAATGCACGCCCTCTTCCGTGATCTTGCGCATGGCGCCCAGCGAAAACACCTGAAAACCACCCGAATCCGTCAGGATCGGCTTGTTCCAGCCCATGAAACCATGCAAGCCGCCGAATTTCTCCATGACGGTGTTACCTGGACGCAACCACAGGTGAAACGTGTTACCCAGAATGATCTGCGCGTCGATCTCCTTGAGTTCCAGCGGCGACATGGCTTTCACGGAGCCGTAAGTGCCCACTGGCATGAAGATCGGCGTCTGCACGACGCCATGGTTGAGTTTCAAGGTGCCGCGGCGTGCCTTGGTCAGGCCGCTCGTGTCGGTCTTGAGTAATGTAAATTCCAGCATGTCAGTCTTTCACGGGGGTATCAAGGTTCAGCGCAGCGCGCGATTGCGTGGTGAGCAGCATCGCATCGCCATAGCTGAAGAAACGGTAATTCTGCGCAATCGCATGCGCGTAGGCGCTGCGGATCGGCGCATAGCCGGCAAAGGCCGACACCAGCATCAGCAGGGTCGACTTCGGCAAATGGAAGTTGGTGATCAAACGCGTCACCGTTTTAAACGCATAGCCGGGCGTGATGAACAGGGCCGTATCGGCGCTGCCCGCCACCAGCTGGCCGCTTTGCGAGGCAGACTCCAGCGCGCGCAGGCTCGTCGTGCCGACGGCGACCACGTCGCGTCCGGCAAGTTGGGCGGCACGCACGGCGTCGACGGTTTCCTGCGGCATGGTGTACCACTCGGTATGCATCTTGTGTTCGGCCAGCACCTCGGTACGCACGGGCTGGAAGGTGCCCGCGCCCACGTGCAGGGTCACATAGGCAAAATTGACGCCCTTGGCCTTCAATTGATCGAGCAGGGCCTGGTCGAAATGCAGGCCGGCCGTCGGTGCGGCGACAGCGCCAGGCACCTTGTTGAACACGGTCTGGTAGCGCGTCTCGTCGAATGCATCCGCATCGTGTTCGATGTACGGCGGCAACGGCAGCCGGCCATGCGCCTCGATCAGCTCGAACACGTCGGCCTCGAAGTGCAAGGTAAAGAATTCGCCGGCGCGCTGGCCGACCGTCACATCAAAGGCGTCGGCCAGGCGGATGCGGCAGCCGGGTGGCGGCGACTTCGACGCACGCACCTGGGCCAGCACGGTGCGATCATCGAGCACACGCTCGACCAGTGCCTCGATCTTGCCGCCGCTTTCCTTGACGCCAAAGAAGCGCGCTTTCAGCACGCGCGTGTCGTTCATCACCAGCAGGTCGCCCGCCTGCAACAGCCCGACGATGTCGGCGAACTGGCGGTCGACCAGGGTCTCGCCGTCCAGATGCAACAGGCGCGAGGCGCTGCGCTCGGCCAACGGAGTTTGCGCAATGTTTTCTTGCGGCAAATTAAAATCGAAATCGGAAAGCGAATACATGCGTTTTGCTTCAAAAGTACGTCAAAAATGATTAGGAGTGCGCAATGGAACATCTGGCACTATACTGTGCGCCTATACAGGCATTACAATAATCCGCCGCAACAATTTACGACTGCGGTACGCACAGGGTGTGCCGGACAACCCTCTATTTTACGCTAGCGGCACAAAAATCTCCGATATGTCCGAACCCAAGCCCGATCTTCCACCCGCAGCCAAGCCGGCCACCAAGCCGAAAGCCGTCAAAAAAGTGGTCAGCACGGAAAGCCGGCTGGCCAAACTGGGCTTGCGCACGGACATGGACCTGGTGCTGCACCTGCCGATGCGCTACGAGGACGAAACCAAGGTCTACACGATACGCGACGCCTGCCTGCGCGGCGGCGAGTCGTGGCAAGTCGAGGGTGTCGTCACCAAATGCGAAGTCAATTTCAAGCCGCGCAAGCAGCTGCTGGTGACGATCGCCGACGAAACGGGCAATTTGCTGCTGCGCTTCATGAATTTCTACGGTAGCCAGGTCAAGCAGCTGGCCGAAGGCACGCGGGTACGCGCGCGCGCCGAACTCAAACACGGCTTTTTCGGCGCCGAGATGGTGCATCCGACGTATAAAGTGGTCAACGAGGGAGCGCCCCTGCCCACGGCGCTCACGCCCGTGTATCCGTCCGGCGAAGGCCTGTCGCAGCACGTGCTGCGGCGCGAAATCGCCGACGCCATGCGCCGCATCGACTGGCAGGACACCTTGCCGGACCAGCTGCTGCGCGAGATGCAGCTGTCACCATTCCGCGCCGCCGTGCACCTGCTGCACTACCCGCCGCAGGACATCGATGAAAGCGCGCTGATGGACCGCTCGCACCCGGCCTGGGTGCGCATGAAGTTCGATGAGCTGCTGGCGCAGCAGCTGTCGCTGAAACGCGCCCAGCGCGCGCGCCGCTCGAAGGGCGCCGCGTCCTTGCCCATCGTCGGCACTTTATCGAACGCCTTCGGCGCCGCCCTGCCCTTCAAGCTGACGGGCGCACAGGCGCGCGTGCTCGAGGAAATCCGCGCCGACCTGCGCCAGCCGTATCCAATGCAGCGCCTGCTGCAGGGCGACGTCGGCAGCGGCAAGACGGTGGTGGCGGCGTTATCGGCCACGCAAGCGATCGACAGCGGCTACCAGGCCGCGCTGATGGCGCCCACGGAGATCCTCGCCGAGCAGCACTTCCGCAAGATCGCCGCCTGGATGGAGCCGCTGGGCGTCAAGGTGGCGTGGCTGACGGGCAGCCTGAAGAAAAAGGAAAAGACGGCCGCGCTGGCCCTGATCGAATCGGGCGAAGCGCAGCTGGTGATCGGCACGCATGCGCTGATCCAGGATAACGTGCTGTTTGCCAAACTGGGCCTGGTCATCGTCGACGAGCAGCACCGCTTCGGCGTGGGCCAGCGCCTGACCCTGCGCAACAAGGGCGACAGCGCGGCCGTGCCGCACCAGCTGATGATGTCGGCCACGCCGATCCCGCGCACCTTGGCCATGACCTATTACGCCGACCTGGAAGTGTCGGTGATCGACGAGCTGCCGCCAGGGCGCAGCCCCATCGTCACGCGCGCCATCGACCAGAACCGGCGCGACGAAGTCATCGCCCGCGTGTATGCGGCCGCACTGGAAGGCCGGCAGGTGTACTGGGTCTGCCCGCTGATCGAGGAATCGGAAGCGCTGCAGCTGCAGACGGCCACCGACACCTACATGATGCTGGCCGAAGCCCTGCCCGCGCTGCAGGTGGGCCTCGTGCACGGCCGTTTGAAACCGGCCGAAAAGCAGGAAGTGATGGACGCCTTCATCGCCGGCCATATCCACGTGCTCGTGGCCACCACCGTCATCGAGGTGGGCGTCGACGTACCGAACGCCTCGCTGATGGTGATCGAGCACGCCGAGCGCTTCGGCTTGTCGCAGCTGCACCAGCTGCGCGGGCGCGTGGGCCGCGGCTCGGCGGCCAGCGTCTGCCTGCTGCTGTATCAGGGCCCCTTGGGCGGCGTGGCGCGCCAGCGCTTGATGACCATGCGCGAAACGACGGACGGTTTTGAAATCGCGCGCCGCGACCTGGAAATCCGCGGGCCCGGGGAGTTTCTTGGCGCACGCCAGTCCGGCCAGGCCATGCTGCGCTTCGCCGACCTGGAAACGGATCAATGGCTGGTCGACCAGGCCCGCGACGTGGCACACGACCTGCTGCACGCCACCACGGCCGCCGCCGCAGCCACCGTGGAAGCGCACTTGGCGCGCTGGCTGGGTGGGAAAGAGGAATTTTTGAAGGTGTAGGTCTTGCATTGCATGTCGGATTACGCGCTTTGCGCTAATCCGACAACATTGTTAGCGCTCCTCACTCCCGCCCAACACCCGCCACATCCACACCATCCCCGCCCCAATCCGAGGCACACCATCCCTGCTTTACATACCGGTGAAAACTGGAATACGGCCAATCGATGACTTTGCTCACAAGGTCATGCTTGACGGGGTTGTAATGGATGTAATCGACGTGGTTTGCGAAGTCGCGCTCATCGCGCAAGACATGCTCCCAATACCGCTGCTGCCAGACATTTTCAAGATCGCAGCGCTTGCTGAACCACGTCTTGATCAAGCGCCAGCGCGTCATGAAATCGGCATCGGCTTCAGGCAGGGTCCAGATGCAGTGCAGGTGATCGGGCAGGATGACGATAGCATCAATAGCGAACGACCGTTGATGCCGCACGGCGCTGAATGCGTCACGCAGCAAGTCCACGGCTGTTGCCGAAGAAAAAACGGGGCGGCGATGGGCAGTCACCACCGTGAAGAAAAAGCTGCCGCCTGGCTGGGATGCGCGCCGGTACCGCATGGTTTCAAGGTGTTGTCGGATTACGGCCTTGCGGCCTAATCCGACCTACGCAAATTTGCAAATGGTAGGTCGGGTAGGTCGGATTAGCGTAGCGTAATCCGACTTCCAGCGTAATCCGGTCTTTCATAAACCGCCTTGCGCCCGCGCAGCCTACATGCACATCCAGAAGCGGTTCGCCAGGTCCAGCATGAAGTCGGGCCGCAGGTAGGCGAGGAAGACGATGGCCAGCAGCGCAGCGCCAGCCAGGCGCCACAGCCATGTGCGCCAGTTGGCCATTACGCGGCCACCGCCACGCGCTTGACGGCGCGTTCGTCGATGGGCAGGTTGATCAGCGCGGCCAGCAAGCCCAGGCCGATGGTGATCATCCACACGATGTGGTAACTGCCCTGGTGCTCGTACAGATAGCCGCCCAGCCACGCGCCGAGGAAACTGCCCACTTGGTGCGAGAAGAACACCATCCCCGCCAGCATCGACAGATGCTTCACACCGAAGATGCCGGCGATGATGCCGTTCGTCAGCGGTACGGTCGACAGCCACAGCACGCCCATGCCGGCGGCGAACAGGTACACGGACCATGCCGACAATGGCGCCAGCAGGAACGCGGTGATGACCACGGCGCGCGTCACGTAGATGGCCGACAGCAGGTAGCGCTTGGCGATCTTGCCGCCGAGTTTGCCCGCATAGTAGGAGCCGACGATGTTGAACAGGCCGATCAGGGCCAGCGCCGTGACGGCGACGTTCGGGTTCATCAGACCCTGGTCCTTCAGGTAGGCCGGCAAGTGCACGCCGATGAAGACCAGCTGGAAACCGCAGACAAAATACCCGGCCAACAGCAGCCAGAACGAGCGGCTGGCGATGGCTTCGCTGAAGGCGGCGCCCACGCTTTGCTGCGGGCCGCTCGCGTGCGAGACGGGCGGCTCGCGCAGGTAGAAGGCCATCGGGATCATGGCCAGCAGCACCAGCGCTGCCAGCACATAAAAGGCGTTTTGCCAGCCCACGGCGGAGATCAGCTGCTGCTCCACGGGCATCATGAGGAACTGGCCGAACGAGCCGGCAGCCGACGAAATGCCGAAGGCCCATGAGCGCTGTTCGGGCGGCGCGCTGCGGCCGATGATGCCGCTGATGGCGCCAAAGGCGGTGCAGGCCAGCGCCAGGCCGATGAAGATGCCGGAACCGACGATGAACAGGGTGGGCTGCGTCACGAGCGCCATCCACACGAGGCCCGCCATGTAGCTGATGGCGCCGACGATGACGACGCGCATGGTGCCGAAACGGTCGGCCGCCATGCCGGCGAACGGGCCGAAGATACCCCACATCAGGTTTTGCATGGCCAGCGCCAGCGAATACGTTTCGCGCGTCCAGCCATTCGCTTGCGAAATCGGCTGCATCCAGAAGCCCAGGCCGTGGCGCACGCCCATCGCCAGGGTCAGGACGACGCCACTGGCGATGAGGACAGTTTTCAGGCTGGGACGGGATGAGTGCAATGTCATGGGGTTCCTGTTCACGCCTGGTCGGCTTGGTAGACGAGGCCGATCTGGCCGCGCATGGTGTCAAGGTTGCGCATCAGCGCCACGCTGTCGGCGTGCGGCATGAGGGGGCTTTCCAGCAGGCCGGCGCGGATGCAGCGCATGGCTTCGATGGCTTCATGCGCATAGCCATTGCCCAGATGGGGCGCGGCGACGACGCGGCGTTCGCCATCTATCGTTTCGACAATCAGGTGATCGGGTTTGTAAAAGCGGCTGGGCAAGCGGATGCGTCCCAGGCTGCCGGAAATGGTCATTTCCGTCGGCGTTTGCGCGCGCAGGCTGCAGGCGCAGGACGAGGTGCCGCCGCCCGCATGCAGCAGCGAGAACACGACCTGCTCGTCGACGCCGGTAGCGCCCATCTCGGCCAGCGCCTGCACCTGCGATACGGGGCCGAGGAAGAAGGCCGCCATCGACAGCGGATAGATGCCCACGTCGAGCAATGCGCCGCCGCCCAGCTCCGGATTGAACATGCGATGCTCGGGCGGGAAATTGGCGACAAAGCCGATATCGGCCTGCACCTGCCGCAGCACGCCGATCTCGCCGCTGGCGATAATGCGTTGCGCTTCCTGCACGGCGGGCAGGAAACGGCTCCACATGGCTTCCATCAAAAACAGTTTTTTCTCGCGCGCCATGTCGACCATGGCCTGCGCTTCGCGTGCATTCATGGTGAACGGTTTTTCGCAGACGACGTGCTTGCCGGCGGCCAGGCACAGCAAGGCATTTTCCGCGTGCAGGGTGTGCGGTGTGGCGATGTAGATCACGTCCACGCCGGGATCCATGGCCAGCGCCTGGTAGGAACCGTGGCAGCGTTCGATGCCGAATTCGGCACCAAAGGCCTGCGCACCGGCGCTGCTGCGCGAGGCGACCGCGACCAGTTGCGCGCCGGGCGCATCGCGCAAGCCATTGGCCATCGCGCGGGCGATCTTGCCGGTGCCGAGGATGCCCCAGCGGACGGTATTTTCCATGCTATTGATCTCTTTCTGCGCCAGCCACCTTGCGCTTCGGGCGGAACACCGCCGCGTCATTGTAAAAATCGTCGTCCTGGTCTTCACACCAGCCAGGCAAGCCAAGCACGGGCAGCGGCGTGAAGTCCGCCGTGGTCAGACCTTGCTGCGCCAGGTCTTGCGTCACCCGTTCGTCGAGCCAGGCGCGGCGTGCCGCATCGTCGAGCGCAAAGTAGGCGTCGCCGGCAAAGATCACGCGCGTATGCGCCGTGATGGCCTTGCGCGGCGCCACCAGTTTTTCCATCAGCGCGTGGCCGAACAGCCAGACATCGGCATCGCCGCCCGCGCCAAATTTCTCGCGCTGCGCAATGAACGCGCTGCGCCAGTCGTGCCCGCGCAAGGCCGCGTCCAGCGCGCGCCCCGCGTCGCTGTCGCGCAGCACCAGCAAGGCGGAATTTTCGTCAAAAATCGTCGCGCCATCGCGCGCGGGACCACGCGATTTGCCCACGCCCGACAGCGCGATCTGCGCGGCCTGCAGCGCATTCAATTGACGCTTGATGCGGGGGAAGGTCAGCCACACGAGCGCGTTGAAAAAATCGTGCAGATTGTCGCGCGTGGGCACGCCGCCCGTCGCGCCGATGAACTCCTCGTAGGCCACGCCTTCGGGCAGGTCCGCTTGCGGCACGAAGGCCAGCGGCAGGCCCGATGGATTGCGCAAATCCAGCGCCCGCGCCCGTCCATTGAGCGCGGCAATCACCGTGTCGCGCTGCAGGTCCAGCTGCCGTCGCGCCGGCAGCACCGTGGCAAACCAGGGGCGGGTCCAGTCTATCGATGGCAGCATGAACGCTTAGACCATTTTCCAGTTGATCTGCTCGCCCGCGTTGAGCGGAATCACGTGGCTGTCGCCCAGCGGCAGCGAGGCCGGCAAGGTCCAGCTTTCGCGCTTGAGGGTGATGGTGTCCGTATTGCGCGGCACGCCGTAAAAAGCCGGGCCGTGGAAGCTGGCGAACGCTTCGAGCTTATCGAGCGCGCCGGCCCGTTCGAACGCTTCCGCATACATTTCCATCGCATGCAGGGCCGTGTAGCAACCGGCGCAGCCGCAGGCCATTTCCTTGGCGCCTTGCGCGTGCGGCGCCGAGTCCGTGCCGAGGAAGAAACGCTCGTCGCCGCTGGCGGCCGCCGTCATCAGTGCCAGGCGGTGCTCTTCGCGCTTCAGGATAGGCAGGCAGTAGTAATGGGGACGGATGCCGCCCTTGAAAATCTCGTTGCGGTTGTACAGCAGATGATGCGCCGTGATGGTGGCGGCGATCGGGCCTTCCGCTTCGGCCACGTACTGTGCCGCATCCTTGGTGGTGATGTGTTCGAACACGACGGACAGGGCCGGGAAGGCGCTGCGCAGCGGGCGCATCACGCGCTCGATGAAGACGGCTTCGCGGTCGAAAATATCGATTTCAGGATCCGTCACTTCGCCGTGCACGAGGAAGGGCATGCCCACTTCCTGCATCACTTCGAGCACCTTGTAGCAGTTTTTCAGATCCGTCACGCCCAAGTCGGAATTGGTGGTCGCGCCAGCCGGATACAGTTTCACGGCTTGCACGATGCCGCTGTCCTGCGCGCGGCGGATTTCGTCGGGCGACGTGTTGTTCGTCAGGTACAGCACCATCAGCGGATCGAAGTTCACGCCTTGCGGCACGGCGGCCAGGATGCGCTCGCGGTAGGCGCTGGCATCGGCCGTGGTGGTGACGGGCGGTTTCAGGTTCGGCATGACGATGGCGCGACCGAACTGGCGCGCGCTGTGCGGCAGCACGCTGGCCATGACGGCGCCGTCGCGCAGGTGCAAATGCCAGTCATCCGGACGGGTGATGGTGATGGAGGCTGGGGTGTGATCGAGTGTGGACATGGCGGCTGCTCTCAGGCGGTCATTGCGAATAGCGCCATTTTACCAGCCGCGGGGCGGCCTCGCAGGCTGCGCCGGCTACTGCCCGATGGTTGCCGGACGATCAAACGGCCGGTTCGCACCGGCCGTTTTCAATCTCGGGAGCGTACGGGAATCAGGACTTGGCCGGCGCCGCTTCCTGCTTTGCCACCCAGGCACGCAGTTCCGCCAGCATCCGGTCCAGCGCGGCGCGGTCGTAGACGTGGCCACGGCTGACCACCAGGCGGATCTGGCGCGTGGCGCCGATGTCCTGCAGCGGGTTCGCGTCGAGCACCAGCAGGTCGGCTGCCTTGCCGGCCGCCACGCTGCCGTAGCGGTCCAGCTTGCCTAGGAAGCGGGGGCCGTTGATGACGGCCGACTGCAAGGCTTGCTGCGGCGTCAGACCGTACTGCACATACAGGCCGATTTCATCGTGCAGGGCCTGGCCCGGATAGTCGAAGGAATTCAAGAAGCCCGCATCGGTGCCGGCGATGATGCTCACGCCCTGCTGCTGCAAAATGGGCAGCAGCTTGGCCGATTGTTCGAACTGCGCGTGGCGCTGGACGATGGCTTCCGGGCCATCCTTGGCGGCGCGCTGCACGCGCCAGTCGTAGGTGGCGCGCAAACCCTTGCCGATGTATTGCAGGGCCGTGTCGTGGGTGTGGTCTTCGCGGTCCAGATAAGCCGTCACGCGCGAGCCCCACAGGGTCGGCACGATGGCCGTGCCGCGCGCGGCCAGGTAGCTGAAAGCCTTGCGCGCCGTTGGCTCGTCGTAGCTTTGCACGCTGGCCTGCATGGCTTCCTTGCCCGTCATCGCGCCGGCCGCCACCTTGGCCGTCAGCTCCTGCTCGCGCGGCGTGGTGGCGCGCAGCAAATACGATTGATGCTCGATCGTGCCCAGGCCCGCATCGGCCATCTGCTCCAATGTGAGCTGCACGGGGATATGGCCCGACGTGCGCATGCCCCGTTCGCGCGCCTGGCGCAGCGCTTCCAGGTACAGCTCCGGCTTCAAGGTATTTTCCGTGATCTTCACGAAGTCGACTTGCTGCGCCTGCAGGCCGTCGAGCGCGCGCGTGACTTCCTGCGGCGTGCCCACTTCGATGGTGCCCTTCCACAGCGGCTTGATGCCTTCGAGTTTGGCGCCGGAAGTAAAAATCGTCGGGCCTTCCAGCTGGCCCGCGTTGATCTGCTGGCGCCATGCCAGCACCGTGTCGGGCAAGTCGCCCGAGCAGTCGCGTACCGTGGTAATGCCGTGCGCCAGGTACAAGGGCAGCAGCTGCTTGTTCTCGTCGATCAGCTCGGGGCCGCCGCCGAAATGCACGTGCGTATCCCACAGGCCCGGCATCAGATATTTGCCGGGCAGGCGGATGGTCCGCTTCGGCGCGTAGCTGCGCAGCTGCGCGTCATCGACGACGGCGACGATGCTGTCGCCCTTGAGCAGCACGGTCTTGCCCTTGACCGCCTTACCCGCGGCCACGTCGATCACGGTGGCGCCGCGCAGGGCGATGTCGACGGCGATCTTGTCGGCCGCATGGGCATGGGCGAGCAGGCCCAGCGCCAGCATGGCGCCGGCTAGTTGTTTCATGTCAGGCATTCGTACTCAACTTCAACGTGATGAAAAATTAATGGATGATCTTGGCGAGGAAATCGCGTGCGCGGTCCGAGCGCGTCGTGTTGAAGAAGTCATCCTTGCTGCAATCTTCGATGATCTTGCCCTGGTCCATGAAGACGATGCGGTTGGCCACGCGCTTGGCAAAGCCCATTTCGTGCGTGACGACCATCATCGTCATGCCTTCCTGCGCCAGGCCCACCATCACGTCGAGCACTTCGTTGATCATCTCCGGATCGAGCGCCGATGTCGGCTCGTCGAACAGCATGGCGATCGGGTCCATCGACAGCGCGCGGGCGATCGCCACGCGCTGCTGCTGGCCGCCCGACAGCTGGCCGGGGAATTTATCCTGCTGCGACAGCAGGCCCACGCGGTCCAGGTATTTCAAGCCCTTGGCATTGGCTTCGTCGGCGCTGCGGCCCAGCACCTTGATCTGGCCGATGGTGAGGTTTTCACGGATCGACAGATGCGGGAACAGCTCGAAATTCTGGAACACCATGCCGATGCGCGCGCGCAGCTTCGATAGGTTCGTTTTCGGATCGTTGACGGTGATGCCGTCGACGATGATCTGTCCCTGCTGGATCGGCTCGAGGCCGTTGACGGTCTTGATCAGGGTCGACTTGCCGGAGCCGGACGGGCCGCAAATGACCATCACGTCGCCCTTGGCGACCTCCGTGGTGCAGTCGGTCAGTACCTGGAACTGGCCATACCATTTGCTGACGTTATTGAGTTCAATCATCTTGTTCTTTCTTTTACGGTTAGCGAATGATGGCGACGCGTTTCTGCAGGCGTTTTACCAGGAACGACAAGGCATAGCACAGCACGAAATACACGACGGCGACAAACACGTACATCTCTACCAGGCGGCCGTCGCGCTGGGCGATTTTTGATGCGGCGCCGACGAAATCGGGGATCGACAGCACGTACACGAGCGACACGTCCTGGAACAGCACGATGGTCTGCGTCAGCAGCACGGGAATCATGTTGCGGAACGCTTGCGGCAGCACGATGAAGGCCATGGTCTGCGAGTAGTTCATGCCCAGTGCCTGGCCGGCCCATACCTGGCCGCGCGGGATCGACTGTATGCCGCTGCGCATGATCTCGCAATAGTAGGCCGCCTCGAACATGATGAAGGTGATCAGCGCGGAAGAGAACGCGCCCACTTTCACGGGCTCGTTGGCGCCGATGATCCAGGCGGCGATATACGGCACCAGGAAGTAGAACCAGAAGATCACCAGCACCAGCGGGATCGAGCGTATCAGGTTGACATAGCTCGACGCCACGCCCGAGATGAGGCGGTTGCTGGACAAGCGCATCAGCGCCAGCACGGTACCGAGCACGATGCCGCCGACCATGGACAGCGCCGTCAGTTTCAGGGTGAAGACCATGCCGGTCTGGAACAGGTATACCCACGAGCGGGAGATGACATCGAAGTCGAAATTGCCGAACATATCAATGTCCTCCCGTCTTGGCGCCAGCGACGATGAAGCCCGGGATGGCGACCTTTTTCTCGATCAGGTGCATCAGCACCACCACCAGCAGGTTGACGACGACGTAGATGATGGTGGCAGCCGAAAACGCTTCGAACACCTGGAAGGAAAACTCCTGGATGGCGCGCGCGCTGGCCGTCAACTCGATCAGGCCGATGGTCAGGGCCACGGAACTGTTCTTGATGATGTTCAAAAATTCGCTGGTCAGCGGCGGCATGATGACGCGCGCGGCCATCGGCAGCAAAATGAAGCGGTAGGTTTGCGGCAGGGTCAGGCCCAGCGCCGTGCCGGCCAGTTTCTGCCCGCGCGGCAGCGCCTCGATACCCGTCGTCACCTGCACGGCCACGCGCGAGGAAGTAAAGAACCCCAGGCACAGCACGGCCGTGACGAACGGCGCGTTCGGCAGCGACTTGACCCAGGCACCGAGGTCCGGCGGCAGCAGTTCCGGCATGACGAAATACCAGAGGAACATCTGCACCAGCAGCGGCACGTTGCGGAACAGTTCGACGTAGGCATTGGCCACGCCCACCAGCCATTTGTTTGGCAAGGTGCGGATGGTGCCGATCACCAGGCCCAGGATCAGCGCCATGATCCACGCTGCACCGGCCGTGGCCAGGGTCCAGGTCAGGCCGGACCACAGGGTGTCCATATACGTGCCCACGCCATCGGGAGAAATCTCCCAGAAAATGCGCCAATTCCAGTTGTAATTCATGATCATCCTTCGCATGCAGCCCGAGGACAGCGGCCAGCCGGCCACCCGTCCCGCAAATAAAACGGGAGGCTTGCGCCCCCCGGTTTGTTACGCAATCTTTACTTTTTCCGCTTGTCCGACGTCTTCTGCGCTTCCGGTACGGCCGCATACGCGGCAGGGTCGCCGGAGTCGGTCGGATTGGCAAACACGGCCTTCAATTGCGGCGGCATGGGGAATTTCAGATTGATGTTTTTCGGCGGGATGGGCGAAGTAAACCATTTCGCGTAAATGCGGTTGATGTCGTCGCTCTTGTAAAGGCGGATCAGCGCATCGTCGACCACCTTCTTGAAGGCCGGGTCGCCCTTGCGCAGCATGATGCCGTACGGCTCGACCGACAGCGCTTCCTTGGTGATTTCGTAGTCGTTCGGGTTTTTCGAGTTGGCCACTTGCGACGCCAGCAAAATGTCGTCGTTGGCTTCAGCCACCGCGCGGCCCGTTTCCAGCATCAGGAACGATTCGGGATGATCCTTGCCGACGGCGATATTCATGCCCAGGTTCTTTTCCTTGTTCAGGATGGTCATCTGCTTGATGGTCGACGTGCCGGCCGTGGCGACCAGGGTCTTGCCGCGCAAGTCTTCCAGGGTCTTGATGTTCGAGGATTTTTTCGCCAGCACGCGGTTGCCGATGACGAACATGGTCGGGGCGAATGCCACTTGCTGCTGGCGCTCCAGGTTGTTCGTCGTCGAACCGCATTCGAGGTCGATGGTGCCATTGGCCATCAGCGGGATGCGGTTGGCCGAGGTGACGGGGCTCATCACCACTTTCAGTTCGCTCAGGCCCAGGTGCTTTTGCAGGGCCGTGACGACTTTCATGCACAGGTCGATCGAATAACCCTGGTATTGCTGTTTGTCGTCGAGATAGGAGAAGGGCACGGAGCCGTCGCGCACACCGAGGGTGACGGAACCGGCTTTCTTGATCTTGGCCAAGGTGCCGGTCAATTCCTGAGCCTGGACTGGCGACATGCTGCTGATGACACCGACGCTGAGCAGCGTGGCGAAGATTTTGGTCAATTTCATAAATTCTCCTGGGCGGACAAACCGGATGGACTCCGAACGAAACAACTGTGGTGCAGACGCCACCATTGGAATTAATTTTATTTCATTTTCAGCACCCGACCAGCCATTTTCTGCGATTGCCCGCAAATAGGCGCTATACGCGCGCTGGAATCAGCGCGGCTGTAGCATTTTTCCTACTGATTTCACATTCCCGATTTATTTTGCCGGCGCCAGACCCGCCAACTCGTCCTCTTGCGCCTCATCGTCCATGTTCGCCTGCTGGCGTTGCCACATCTGCGCATACAGGCCGTCGAGCGCCAGCAATTGCGGATGCGTGCCCCGCTCGACGATGCGGCCATGGTCGAGCACGAGGATTTGCTGGGCGTCGGCCACCGTCGACAAACGGTGCGCGATGACCAGGGTGCTGCGGTTCTTGGCGATGTCCTTCAGCTGCGACTGGATCGCCTGTTCGGCCTTGGAGTCGAGCGCCGAAGTGGCTTCGTCGAAGATCAATATCGCCGGGTCTTTCAGCAAGGTGCGGGCAATCGCCACGCGCTGCTTTTCGCCGCCCGACAGTTTCAAGCCCCGCTCGCCCACCATGGAGTTGTAGCCATCTGGCAAGCTTTCAATAAAATCATGGATCGATGCCGCTTTCGCCGCCGCCACGATGGCGTCCTTGCTGGCGCCCGGCTTGCCGTAGGCAATGTTGTATTCGATGGTGTCGTTGAACAAGACCGTATCCTGCGGCACGATGCCGATGGCCGCGCGCAGGGAATCCTGTGTGATGTTGCGCAAGTCCTGGCCATCGATGGTGATGCTGCCGCCATCGACTTCATAGAAGCGGAACAGCAAGCGCGACAGGGTCGACTTGCCCGAGCCGCTGTGGCCCACCACGGCCGTCGTCGTGCCGGCGGGAATCTGGAAATCCACATCGAACAGGATTTGCCGCTTGGCTTCGTAGCTGAAATCCACGTGCGCAAAGCGCACGGCCGCGCCCCGCGTGACGAGCGGCTGGGCGTCCGGCGTATCGGCAATTTCGCGGTTTTCGTTCAGCAAGGAAAACAGGCGTTCCATGTCGGCCAGGCTTTGCTTGATTTCGCGGTAGATGACGCCCAGGAAATTGAGGGGGATATACAGCTGGATCATGAAGGCGTTCACCAGCACCAGGTCGCCCAGGGTCATCGTGCCGGCAATCACGCACACCGTGGCGCGCCACAAAATCAAGGTGACAGCCGTGGCGATGATCAGGGACTGGCCCGTGTTCAGCAGGGACAACGAGGTCTGCGATTTCACGGCCGCCGATTCATAGCGCTGCAAGCCTTCGTCGTAGCGCTTCGCTTCGTAATCCTCGTTGCCGAAATATTTCACGGTTTCATAGTTGATCAGCGAATCGATGGCCTTGGTATTCGCTTTGGAATCGAGGTCGTTCATGGTGCGGCGGAAATGCGTGCGCCAGTTCGTCACCAGTACGGTAAATGCGATGTAGGACACGAGCGCCACCGCCGTGATGACGGTGAACCAGATATCGTAATGCAAGACCAGGTAGCCGAGCACGAGGGTGATTTCCACCAGGGTCGGCAAGATGTTGAACAGGGTGTAGGAAATGAGCGAGCCGACGCTGCGCGTGCCCCGTTCGATGTCGCGCGTCATGCCGCCCGTCTGGCGGTTCAGGTGAAAGCGCAGGGACAGCGCATGCAGGTGGCGGAACACTTGCAGCGCGATGGTGCGCACGGCCCGCTGCGTGACCCGGGCGAACAGGAATTCGCGCAATTCCGTAAACAAGGTGGTCGACAGGCGCAGCAAGCCGTAGGCCACCAGCAAGCCGACGGGCAGCACCAGCAGCGCTTGCGGATGGGCCGCCGTGATCGTCATGGCGTCGACGAGTTTTTTCAGGATGAGGGGCACGCCCACGTTGGCCAGCTTGGCGCCCACCAGGCATAGCAGCGCCAGCAGCACCCGCCATTTGTAGACCCAGAGATACGGCAGCAAGGTCTTGATGGTGGCGAAATCGCTGTGGCTGGCGGAAGCGGGCGAGCGGGGCGGAGGGGAAGTCTGGGAACGGCGCATGGCGAAGGTCGGCTTTTTATGGTTCAATCGGGGCAATTGTAGCCTTTCATGAGAATAAAAGATGAGCACCTCCCCAGACCGTCCCGACAACTGCCTCGCCTCCGGCCTGCCCGCCGGAAAAATGCCGGAATTGCGCATGATGCCCGCGCCGTCCGACGCCAATGTGTACGGCGACGTCTTCGGCGGCTGGATCATGGCGCAAGTCGATATCGCCGGTTCCCTGCCGGCCACGCGGCGTGCCAACGGCCGCGTCGCCACTATCGCCGTCAATTCCTTCGTCTTCAAAAACCCCGTCTTCGTCGGCGATCTGCTGTCGTTCTACGCCGACATCGTCAAGGTCGGCAATACCTCGATCACCGTCAATGTCGAGGTATATGCCGAGCGCAACCGCCTGCAGGCATGCATCGTGAAAGTCACGGAAGCAACCCTGATCTACGTGGCGACGGACTCCGACCGCAAGCCGCGCAAGGTGCCGCCGATCGAGACCTTGCTGTCACCTTGATTGTCGCAATCATTCCACACCATGGATAGCCAGCGCCGCATTTTCCTGCAAAGCGCTGCGCGCATCACGGCACTGGCCGCGGCCGGCAGCGTGCTGTCCGGTTCCAGCGCGAGTGCCGCCACGCGCATGAATGGCGCCGGCTATCCGTTTGCGCTCGGTGTCGCTTCCGGTTCGCCCTTGCCCGACGCCGTCGTACTGTGGACGCGCATCTGCCACGACCCGCTGCACGCAGCCGCCACGCCCGCCATCGCCCTGAACGTGCGCTGGGAAGTGGCCGAAGACGAGGCGTTTCGCCGCATCGCCGCCAAGGGCCAGGCCACGGCCATGCCCGCCCTCGCGCACAGCGTGCACGTCGACGCCGGCGGTCTCGCGCCCGGGCGCTGGTACTGGTACCGGTTTATCTTTGGCGACGCCGTCAGTCCCGTGGGCCGCACGCGCACGGCGCCCGCGTCCGGCGCCATGCCTTCCTCGCTGAAACTGGCCGTCGCCTCGTGCCAGCACTGGGAATTCGGCGCCTATGCGGCGCACCGGCACATCGCGGCAGCCGCGCCCGACCTGGTGGCCTTCCTCGGCGACTACATTTATGAATGGGGACCGTACCAGCTGCAGCATCCGGGCCGGGCCGTGCGCACGCATGAAAGCTTTACGCTGGACGACTACCGCGCCCGCTACGCGCAATACAAGAGCGACCGCGACTTGCAGGGCGCGCACCTGGCCGCGCCGTGGATCGTCACCTGGGACGACCATGAAGTGGCCAATGATTACGGCAATGACCGCGACGAGTTGCTCACGCCCACCTTTTTGCAGCGCCGCGCGGCCGCCTACCAAGCGTTTTATGAACACATGCCGCTACGCCTGCTGCCGCTGGGCCGGCGGGGCTTTGTCGACATGCGCATCTACCAGCGCTACGACTGGGGCCGTCTGGCGCGCTTCCACATGCTGGACGACCGGCAATACCGCGCCTATCACGCGTGCGCCAGGCCGGGCCGCGGCGGCTCCAATTCCGTCACCACGCGCAACTGCCCCGACCTGCGCAAACCGCAGCGCACGATGCTGGGCGAGGAGCAGCAACGCTGGCTGCAAGCCGGCCTCGATGATTCGCCAGCGCGCTGGAATATTCTGGCCCAGCAAACCCTGATGGCGCAATCGAGCCAGGTGCCCATCGTGCGGCCCGGCGACGAACGCGTCTGGACCGATGGCTGGGATGGCTACCCGATGGCGCGCCAGCACCTGCTCGACGCCTTACAAAGCAGCAAGGCCAGCAATCCGCTGGTGCTGTCGGGCGACGTGCACACCTTTTATGCCACGGAACTGAGCCGCAACGCCATGCGGCCCACCGGCAAGAACAATCCCGTGCTGGCCACCGAGTTTTGCGGTACATCGATTACCTCGAGTTCCCGCCCGCAGGCGCGCACGGAACAGTACGTGGCGATGAACCCGCACATCCGCTACGGGCGCAGCGACAAGCGCGGCTATATGTTGATGGAGATCACGCCGGAGAAAACCACGACCCTGTTCCAGGGCCTGGAGAATGTGCGCGACAGCGCGTCAAGCATCGCGACACTGGCCCGCTTTACCGTCCAGGACGGCAAGGCGGGCGTGCAGCGCAGCTAGCAACTACTTTTCAAGCCATCGCGGTAGCGCCGGCTGACGGGCACCTCGCCGCCCGTGGACAGCATGGCGCGCGCATCGCCCGATTCCAGTGGTGTGATTGCCCGCACGAAATCGAGGTTGACGATATAGCTGCGGTGCACGCGCACGAATCGCTTGCCGTCCAGGCGGCGCTCGATGGCGGCCATGGTCGAGCGCAGCGGGTAATCGTGCCCGCGCACATGCAAATTCACATAATTGCCCCAGGCTTGTATCCATTCGATGTCGCCGGCGGGCAGCAAAAAATCCTTGCCCAGCTTGCGCACGAGGAAGCGCTCCGGCTGCTGCACAGGTTCCACGGCCGGTCCTTCATCAGGTTCACCGAGGAGGGTCGCCTCGCCTTGCCAGCGCATCAGCAGCAACTGGTAAAAGCCTACGGCAAGCAAGACGAGGAAGTAAGCACGCACATCTTTCAGGTATTCATACGGCAACTCGCGCCACCAATTACCGAAATCGTAATCACTGCCGGCACTCCAGTACGCCAGCTTGCGCAAGGCCACCATGGCCGCCACATGCACGAGGCTGTAGACAACCGACGCCGCCAGATGCCAGCGCAGGTTCTGGCGCTGGAATACCAGGTGCAGGGGCCGGTACTGTCCCGCCAGCACGACCACAGGCACCAGCGCCAGCAGCACGAGATTGCTGCTCCATTCCCACACAGCCACTTCCCAGAACGGCGTATTGACCCCGGTGCGCCGCAGGTCCAGCCACACGAGCCAGCTGTTGACGCTGGCCTGCAACACGGTCAGCACGATCCAGAATCCCGGCTCGGCCACACGGCGCCAGCGTTGATAACGTTGCAACAAGTCAGTGGAAGCGATGTGCATGGTTTCGGACGATGAATGAGTTACATGATTGTAAGGTCCCACACCCGTCCCAGGCGATCCATTCGTCCCAGCCAACCGTCCACTGGTCCCATTTCGCTGGCTGGCAGCCCCGCCGCTGCCTATGCTGGGGCCTCCTTCATCAATCGCCCACGATCATGACCATGGACTCCCGCCGCCACGATATCGACGCCTTGCGCTTTCTCGTCTTCAGCTTGCTGATTGGCTATCACACCGCCCTGCTGTACATGGATGGATGGAATTTTCACATGCACAGCAGCTACGCCACCGATGCCTTGAACATGCCGCTGGTCTTCCTCAACCGCTGGCGCATGGAAATCGTCTTCCTCATCTCCGGCGTCTCGTGCGCCATGATGACGCAGGCCTCGCGCGGCGCCTTCCTGTGGCGCAGGACCAAGCGCCTGCTGTTGCCGCTGCTGTTCGGCATGGCCGTGATCATCCCCGTCCAGCCATATTGCGAAGGCGTCAGCAAGGGCCTGGTCGAGCCTGGCTATGGACAATTCCTGCTCCATTATTTTGGCGGCTACGCCTGGCCCGCAGGCGCCTTCGATGGCTGGCAATATGGTTTTACCTGGAACCATCTTTGGTATCTCGTGTATTTGCTGCTGTACATCGTCGTGCTGGCGGCGCTGCAGCCGCTGCTGGAGCGGATGAAACCGTACTTCCGGCGTCTGCGCGGCTGGCGTTTGCTCGTCCTGCCGGCCCTGCCCGCACTGGCCGCGACAGTCTTCCTCAAAATGCGCTATCCGGAAACCCATGCGGTAGTGCACGACTGGTATGCGCACGCCATGTATTTCACGATGTTCGTGTATGGCTGGTGGCTGGGCAATGACAAGGGATTGTGGGCGGAACTGGCGCGTCTGCGCTGGCATACGCTGTGGCTGGGCCTGGGCGCGTTTGCCGTGTATATGGTGTTCGACCAGATTTATTCGGAGAATCTGCTGACCTGGGCCTCGTTCGGCTCCTGGCCCATGCGCAACCTGTATATGTGGCTGGCCATCTGCGCCATTCTGGGCTGGTCGCATACGCTATTGAACCGCCCTTTTGCCTGGCTGCCATGGGCGCGCCAGGCCGTCTTTCCCTGGTACATATTGCATCAGAGCGCGATCATCGTGCTGGCCTACTGGCTCGTGCCCCTGAAGCTTGGGCCAGTGGTGGAACCGCTGCTGGTACTGGCCGGCACGGTGGCGACCTGCTGGCTGGGGACGTCGCTGCTGATCAGCAAGGTGAACTGGCTGCGCCCCTGCTTCGGCTTGCCCGCCCGGCCAGCACGGAAGCTGGCGGCGGACACAAGCCTGGCGGCAAACTAGGCAACCTTCTTTTCGTCGCGCAATTGACGGCGCAAGATCTTGCCGACATTGGTCTTCGGCAATTCATCGCGGAACTCGATGTATTTCGGTTTCTTGTAGGCCGTCAATTCATGCTTGCAGTGCTCGCGGATCTGTTCCACCGTCAAGTTCGGATCCTTGCGCACGACAAACACTTTCACGGCTTCACCCGCGTTGGCGTCCGGCACGCCGATGCAGGCGCACTCGAGCACGCCAGGGCAGGAAGCGACCACGTCTTCCACTTCGTTCGGATACACATTGAAGCCGGACACGATGATCATGTCCTTCTTGCGGTCCACGATTTTTACATAGCCGCGTTCATCCATGACGCCCACGTCGCCCGTCTTGAAAAAGCCGTCTGCCGTCATCGACTTGGCTGTCTCGTCCGGACGCTGCCAGTAACCGGCCATCACTTGCGGACCGCGCACGGCGATCTCGCCCGGCTCGCCCAGCGGCACTTCCACGCCATCGTCGTTCAAGATTGCCACTTCCGTCGACGGGAAAGGCAAGCCGATGGTGCCCGTAAATTCCGTGATATCGACGCGGTTGCCCGTCACCACGGGCGACGTTTCCGACATGCCATAGCCTTCGATCAGCGGGCAGCCCGTCAGTTTCAGCCAGCGTTCGGCCACATTGCGCTGCAAGGCCATGCCGCCGCCATTGCACACTTTGTAGCTGGAGAAATCGAGCTTGGCGAAGTCGGCATTGTTCAGCAGCGCGTTGTACAGAGTGTTGACGGCCGGGAACACGACAATCTTGTGCTTGGACAATTCCTTGACGAAACCGGGAATGTCGCGCGGGTTGGGGATCAGCACGTTCAAGCCGCCCACGCGCATGCCCATCAGGGCGCTGACCGTCAACGAATAGATGTGATACAGCGGCAAGGCGCACATGAATCCCATCGAGGTGGCGCGCATTTCCTTGGTCATCACGGGCGAAATCCACGCCTCGTTTTGCAGCACGTTGGCGATCACGTTACGGTGCAACAACATCGCGCCTTTCGACACGCCCGTCGTACCACCCGTGTATTGCAGGAAGACGATATCGTCATGCCCCTGCTGCACCGGCGTCAGGCTCAAGCGTGCGCCTTCGGCCAGCATCTTGTTGAAACTGATGGCGCCCGGCAAGGAAAACGCGGGCACCATTTTCTTGATCTTGCGCACGACGAAGTTGACGATGGTGCCTTTCAGTCCCCCCAGCATGTCGCCCATGGTGGCCACGATCACGTGCTTGACCTGCGTGTGCGGCAGCACTTGCTCGACCGTGGTAGCGAAGTTTTCCAGCACGATGATCGCTTCGCTGCCCGAATCGATCAGCTGATGCTGCAATTCACGGGGCGTGTACAGCGGGTTGACGTTGACCACCGTGTAGCCGGCGCGCAAAATCGCCGCCATGGCCACCGGATACTGGAGCACGTTCGGCAGCATGATCGCCACGCGCGCGCCCGTCTTCAGGCCCTTGCTTTGCAGCCAGGCACCCATCTGCAGCGACAGCTTGTCGAGCTCGCGATACGTGAGGAATTTATCCATGCACACGAACGCGTTGCGGTCCGCGTATTTCTGGAACGACTCTTCCAGCAAATGCGTGACGGACCGGTATTGCGTGCAATCAATCTCTGTGGGAACGCTGTCCGGGTACGACTTCAACCAAATCTTGTCCATCTATGCCTCATCTTTATCTGTAAAAAGGGTGTGCAGCCTGATGCGCACACCCTGCACTGTTTATGCTGCTGTCTTCGTTTCGTCACGCAGGGCGCGACGCAGAATCTTGCCGACGTTGGTCTTCGGCAGTTCATCGCGGAACTCGATGTATTTCGGCCGCTTGTAGCCTGTGAATTGTTCCTTGCAATACGCGGCCAGCACTGCCTGGGTCAGGTTCGGATCCTTGCGCACGACAAACACTTTCACGGCTTCGCCAGAATGTTCGTCCGGCACGCCCACGCAGGCGCACTCGAGCACACCCGGATGGGCCGCGATGACGGCTTCCACTTCGTTCGGATACACATTGAAGCCGGAGACGAGGATCATGTCTTTCTTGCGGTCGACGATCTTCACGTAACCGCGCTCGTCCATGATGCCCACGTCGCCCGACTTGAAGTAGCCATCAGGCGTCATGACCTTGGCCGTTTCATCGGGACGGTTCCAATAGCCGCTCATCACTTGCGGACCGCGGATGGCGATTTCGCCCGTCTGGCCCAGCGGTACTTCCTTGCCGTCATCGTCGAGGATGGCGATATCGGTCGAAGGCACGGGCAAGCCGATGGTGCCGGAAAACACCGTGGTATCGGCACGGTTGCAGGTGGCGACGGGAGACGTTTCTGACAGGCCATAACCTTCGATGATGGACACGCCCGTCACTTGCAGCCATTTGTCATTGACGGCTTGCTGCACCGCCATGCCGCCGCCATTGGCGATCTTCAAGCCCGAGAAATCGAGCTTGGCGAAATCAGGATGGTTCACCAGCGCGTTATACAGCGTGTTGACCGCTGGCAGCAGATTGAATTTGTACTTGCCCAGCTCCTTGATCAGGCCCGGGATATCGCGCGGATTCGGGATCAGGATATTCAGGGCGCCCACGCGCGTGCCCCACATCGCGCACGCCGTCAGGGCAAAGATATGGTACAGCGGCAAGGCGCAGACGACGATCATCTGTTCCTTGCTGTTCTGGTCGAGCGCCGCGCCCGACCATGCTTCGCTCTGCAGCACATTGGCGATCACATTGCGGTGGCTCAAGGTCGCGCCTTTCGACACGCCCGTCGTGCCGCCCGTGTATTGCAGGAAGGCAGCGTCATTGATGCTCAGCTCGACAGGCGTGAGTTTCATGCGGCTGCCCAGCGCCAGCGCCTGCTTGAAACGCATGGCGTTCGGCAAGGAATACGCGGGCACCATCTTCTTGACGTTGCGCACGACAAAATTGACGATCGCGCCCTTCAAGCCGCCCAGCATTTCGCCCATGCTGGCAACGATGATGTGCTTGACGGCCGTCTTGGCCAGTACTTGCTCCAAGGTATGGGCAAAGTTTTCCAGCACGATGATCGCCTCGCTGCCCGAATCGTTGAGCTGATGCTCGAGTTCGCGCGGCGTATACAGAGGATTGACGTTGACTACCGTGTAGCCGGCGCGCAAGACGGCGGCGATCGCCACCGGATACTGGAGCACGTTCGGCATCATCAGGGCCACCCGCGCGCCCTTTTTCAGGCCACGGCTTTGCAGCCAGGCACCGAGCTGGCGCGAATAGGTATCGAGTTCGGCATAGGTGAGAAATTTGTCCATGCAGACATAGGCATTGCGGTCCGCATATTTTTGAAACGCTTCTTCCAGCAGATGCACCAGCGAACGATATTGATCAGGATCGATGTCGGCGGGGACGCCGGGAGGATACGACTTCAGCCAAATTTTTTCCATCCTGTGCCTCTTTGTCTCGAATAATCGTGGGGGAGCCGGCGCACCCTGCCGGCGCGGATCATTGCTGCGGATTCTGTTGTCCTGCAGTCAGTTTGAGCATTCTGACGAGCAATTGCTCTATGCTACTAATGCGATGCTATCGGGCGCCGCGCTTCCATGCAAGCGCTTTCAACAGTATTCGAGCGGCAACTCTAGGGGTATTTTATGCTGCAACGCAACATGATAAATACACTGTTGCAGGATCGTCTGGCTCGGCGTACGGGACAATCTTTACGGGTCACGGGCTGGACAATTGTTCCAGCGCACGCCTGCGCTCAGGCTTGTTCATCTGGGCCATTGTGTGCACTGCAGCATAAAAAGCACGAAAGTTCTTTTTTTCTTCCAGCAATTTTTTGAAGGCAGGCAAAAATTCATTGTAGGTAGACACGGAAGCCAGGTGCGCATTGCTCAACGGCTGCTCGAACCAGCGGTCGTAACCGGCAAAGCCACCCCAGTTTTTCTTCAGCACCTGATACGCGTCTTGCAATGCCGCAAACACCTGCGCCTTGCGCGCGCGCTTCTCCGCATCGCTGGCGCCACTCGCATACACGGCTTCCAGTTCGCCCCGGTAACGCAGCAGCAGGGCCAGGAAATCCTGGCGCCGCGCCGCATACTGGGCGTATGCGACGCGCATCGCGTCATTACCCTCGCGCGCCAGCCAGCGCTGCACACCCGCCTCTTCCACGGCACTGGCAAACGACTCGTTAAAGGCCGAATCGCCGGGTACGTACACCACCTGGTGCGCCAGTTCATGGAAGATCAGGCGCGCCAGTTCCGCGTCGTTGTAATTGATAAAGGTCGACAGCAAAGGATCGTCGAACCAGCCCAAGGTCGAATACGCGGGCACGCCGCCCACCTGCACGTCGTAATGCTGGGCCCGCAGTTCGGCGGCATACGCGAGCGCCTCTTCCTTGCTGTAATAGCCGCGGTAATTGACGCAGCCGGCGATGGGAAAACACCATTGCAGCGGCTGCAGCGACAGTTCCGGCGTGGCCACCACGTTCCACAGCACGAAGGGGCGCCGCAGGGAGGCGTAGTTCTTGTAGCTGCCATTGTCCGGCAAGTCCAGCTCGCTGACGGCAAAGCGGCGAATTTGCTGCGCCTTGGCCAGGCGCACCTTCAGGCGCGGCTCGGTGGCCGGGTCATCGAGCCAGTCGCCGATGGGGCGCGCGCCTGACCACAGCGCATATTGTCCCTGCGCCGCCTGCGTGTAGTAACGCAGCTGCGTGCAGCCGCCCAGCGACAGGCACAGCATGCCGACAAGCAAGCGGGCCGGCCAGCGCACCATGCTCAGCCAGCCTTTTCCACTTCGACCAGCGTATCGTAAAAGGTCGGCGCGCGGCCCATGTCCGTCAAGCGCTGGCTCGTCACTTCATTGGCGTTCTTGCCGTCGCTGGCGAGTTTCTTCCACCATACGGACAAGCCCACCACCAGGCCGCGTCTTGCCTTGTCCGTCACCCTGGCCTTGGCCACAAAACTACCGCGGTCGTTGAAGATGCGCACCATGTCGCCGGCCACGATGCCGCGCGCGGCGCAGTCGTCAGGGTGGATATCGAGGTGCGGCTCGCCTTCGGCCGCGCGCAGGCTTTTCACGTTAACAAAGGTGGAATTGAGGAAGTTGCGCGCCGGCGGGGAAATCATGGCCAGCGGATAACGGGCCGCCAGCGCGGGATTGCTGGCCAGCGATTCGTGCGGCGCGATGTACGCCGGCAAGGGATCGAGTCCCGCCTGCGCCATGGCGCTGGAATACAACTCGCACTTGCCCGATGGCGTGGGGAAACCGCCTGTGGCAAATGGCGCCTCGGCCATGGCCAGCTTTTGCCAGCCCGTGCGTTTCAACGATTCCCAATCGAAATGCACGGCGCGCGCATCGCTCGTATCGAACGCCTTGGCTGCCAGCGCGTCGTCGCTTTCCTGGAAGCACGGGTCATCAAAGCCCATGTGCTGCGCCAGCAAACGGAAAATTTCCGTATTCGCCTTCGCTTCGCCCAGCGGCGCCACGGCCGCGTTATTCGCCATCATGTACAGGTGACCGTAGGTGGAGTGCGCATCGACATGTTCCAGCTGCGTGGTGGCGGGCAACACGATGTCGGCGTAATCGACTGTATCGGTCTGGAAGTGCTCAAGCACGACCGTAAACAAATCCTCGCGGGCAAAACCCTGCGCCACTTTCGAGGAGTCAGGCGCCACAGCCAGCGGGTTCGAGTTGTAGACGATCACGGCCTCGACTTGCGGGCCGAACTCGGCGGAACTTTCTTTCAATAAATCGTCGCCGATGGTGCTCATGTTGATGGTACGCGGCGTACCTTTCAGCAAGTCCGGACGCTGCAGGGCCTTGCGGTTGACGGGGAAGGAACCCGAGCTCGACAGCTGCATGCCGCCGGCGGGATGGCGCCAGGCACCCGTCAGCGCGGGCAGGCAGGCAATATTGCGCACGGCCATGCCGCCGCCATGCACGCGCTGCACGCCGTAGTTGGCACGGATGGCGGCGCCCTCACCAGAGCGGCATGCCTGGCCGTACAGGCGCGCCAGTTCCACCACTTCCGTGGCCGTGATGCCGCACACCTCGGCCACGCGCTCGGGCGGCCATTCCAGGGCCCGCTGTTTCAATTCCGCATAGCCGACCGTGTACTGCGCGATATAGTCGTGATCGACCAGGTCTTCCGTGATCAAGACATGCATCAAGCCCAGCGCCAGGGCCGCATCGGTACCCGGCAGCAAGGCGATATGCTGGTGGCATTTTTCGGCCGTCAGCGAGCGGTAGGGATCGATGGCGATCAGGGTCGCGCCATTGCGCTTGGCCTCTTGCGCGCGCATCCAGAAGTGCAGGTTCGAGGCGATCGGGTTGCCGCCCCAGATGATGATCAATTTCGCGTTCTGGAACTGCTCCATGTCCGTGCCGATGCTGGCGCCCACCGTGTAGCGGTAGCCCGTGGCGCCGGCCGAGGCGCAGATGGTGCGGTCCAGCAGGGAAGCGCCGAGCTGGTTGAAGAAGCGCGAGGACATCGATTCGCCCTGCACCAGGCCCATGGTGCCGCAGTAGCTGTACGGCAAGATCGCCTGCGGATCGCGCGCGGCGATCGGTTTCAAGCGGGCGGCGATGGTCTGCAGCGCTTCTTCCCAGCTGATGCGTTCGAACTTGCCTTCGCCCTTCTTGCCCACGCGCCGCAGCGGATGCAGCAACCGGTCCGCATGGTAGGTGCGCTCCGTGAAGCGCGATACCTTCGTGCACAGCACGCCAGCCGTGGTCGGATGGTCAGGATCACCCTTGACGGCCGTGGCCACCCCATCGGTCACGGTGACCAGCAAGGCGCAGGTATCGGGGCAATCGAGCGGGCAGGCGGCGCGCACTTGGGTGGTGGTCATGGGGCAATCCAAAACGTTGGGGGAAGGCGATACTGTAAACCATTCCGCGCGCTTGCTGTTGGCGCCGTGGCAAGCACGTCCGTGCGCTGGATTTACCCGGCAAACAAGGGCTACAATGCACTATTAGCCGCGCCTGTTTTCGATCAAGCAAGCGCGGTCCGGCGCGCCATACATTGCTGCGTGCCAGCATCCACAGGAGAGTCCCATGAAACTAGTTGATCCGATCTTGGCGTTTCAATCCGAGCTGCAAGGTATCCGCCGCGACCTGCACGCGCATCCCGAGCTGTGCTACGAAGAACAGCGCACCTCGGACGTGGTCGCCGCCAAGCTGACGGAATGGGGCATCCCCGTGGTACGCGGCCTGGGCCGCACTGGCGTGGTCGGTATCATCAAAAATGGCACGTCGACACGGGCCATCGGCCTGCGCGCCGACATGGATGCCTTGCCGATGCAGGAAATGAATACCTTCGAGCATGCTTCACGCCACCCGGGCAAGATGCACGCCTGCGGCCACGATGGCCATACGGCGATGCTGCTGGGCGCCGCCCATTACCTGGCGCAGCACCGGAACTTTGATGGCACGGTCTACCTCGTCTTCCAGCCGGCCGAGGAAGGCGGCGCCGGCGCGCGCGAAATGATCGAAGACGGCTTGTTTACGCGCTTTCCCATGGATGCCATCTACGGCATGCACAACTGGCCAGGCGCCGAAACGGGCACCCTGAGCGTGGTGGAAGGGCCCATGATGGCGTCCAGCAATGAATTCCACGTCACCGTCAAAGGCAAGGGCGCCCATGCGGCCCAGCCTCACAAGGGCATCGACCCCGTCATGGTGGCCGTGCAAATCGCGCAAAGCTGGCAAACCGTCATCACGCGCAACAAGAGTCCGCTCGACACGGCCGTGCTGTCGATCACGCAAATCCATGCCGGCAGCGCCACCAATGTGATTCCCGATGACGCCAGCCTGGTCGGCACCGTGCGCACTTTCACCAAGCCCGTGCTGGACTTGATCGAAGAGCGCATGCGCGAGATCGCCGTGCACACGGCCGCCGCCTTTGGCGCGGAAGTCGATTTCCACTTCAAGCGCAACTATCCGCCGCTGGTCAACCACGCGAAAGAAACGGCGTTTGCCGTCGAAGTCATGAAAAGCGTGGTGGGCGCGGACAAGGTCAACGCAAATGTCGAGCCGACCATGGGCGCCGAAGATTTCGCCTTCTTCCTGCAGGAAAAAGCCGGCTGCTACATCTTCATCGGCAATGGCGACGGCGAGCACCGCGATGGTGGCCACGGCCTGGGCCCGTGCGTCTTGCACAATGGCAGCTACGACTTCAACGACAATCTGCTGCCGATCGGCGCCAGTTTCTGGGTCAAGCTGGCCGAAGCAAGCCTGCCCATCGCTTAAATCAGCTCAGCTGATCCGGACCGGCCCCCAGGCGCTGGCCCGGATTCAACGCTTCCAGGGCCAGCAAGGCGGCCGCGTGATCGGCCGTCGGGTGGCTGGCGGCCAAGGTTTCATAACGCTGCGTCACCAGTTGCGTCACCGGCAAGGTCACATGGGCCGCTTCTGCCGCCGCGAGGATGTTGTGCATATCCTTGATCTGGCTCTTCACCTGGCCACCGGCAACAAAATTGCGCTCCAGCATGCGCTGGCCATGCACCTCCAGAATCTTGCTCTCTGCAAAACCGCCACGGATGGCCGCCCGCACGGCGCTCGCATCGGCGCCCGCCGCCTGGGCCAGCAACAGCGCTTCTGCCACGATCGTCAATGTCGCACCGACGATCAGCTGATTGCACAGCTTGGCTACTTGACCGCTGCCGGCCGGGCCCACCAGAGTCGGGCGGCCCATGGCCGACAGAATCGTTTCAACCTTCGTGTAATCGCTGGCACTGGCGCCGGCCATGATGGCCAGGGTGCCCGCCTGCGCCCCGCCGACGCCACCCGACACGGGCGCATCGATGAAGCCATGCCCCGCAGCGTGCAAAATGGCATGAAATTGCTGGGCTTCCGATTGCTTGGTGGAACTCATGTCTACCCAGAGCGCGTCAGTTGACAAGGCCGGCAGGGCCTCCTCCAGCACCGTTGCCACGATGGGGCCGGCTTCCAGCATCGAGATGACCACGTCCGCGCCGCTGACCGCCTCAGCCACGGAAACGGCGGGCTGCGCCCCTGCCGCACGCAGGACTTGGGCCTTGCTGTGCGTGCGATTCCAAATTGTGACAGAATATCCAGCGCGCAGCAGGCACCGAACCATCGGCCCTCCCATTAGGCCAATACCGAGAAATGCGATTTTTGTAGACAATGTCAATTCAACCTCTGAGATCAAACAGGTGGCGGGAGTAGTGTGCAAGACTAAGTAATCCTCGGGAAATGAGTGTGAATTTATGACGAACAGAACCGGATGCTATGCAAGGCGCTCGCTGCGACGCAGTGCGAGCACTGCAAGCAGTGAGCAACGCCGCAGAGCGCCGGTTATGAAAGCCAGAAATCACAATAATTTATTGGGGGTTACTTTAGGTGCCTGCGCAAACAAGACAAGCCTGACGGCCAATTTTACGATGAAAGTCTCTATGTCCTTCAAGAAGAATCTCCTCAAATCCATCGCCGCCGTTGCCGCGCTGATGGCGGCTAACGCCGGCTTTGCCGCCGACGACAAACTGATCGACTCCGTCTACGGCGAATATGCCAAGGGCGTCAAAGTACAGATGGTGCGTGCCGGCGTAACCTCGAACTGGGATAAAGCCTGGTTTGTATCGAATGGCACGCAGCTGAGCGGTTACTGGGATGCCAGCATCGGCGGCTGGGATGCCAAGAGCTATCAGAATGTCCCAGGACAGCACCAAAAACTGTGGGACCTGGGCTTTACCCCCGTGTTCCGCTTTGAAAACACGAACAAGCTGGGCTTCTATGCGGAAGCCGGCATCGGCGTGCACATGCTGTCGAAACTGTACAACAACGACGATGACCGCCTGTCGACCCATTTCCAGTTCGGCGACCATATCGGCGTCGGCTATGTCTTCAATAACAAATGGGAAGTCGCTGCGAAGATCCAGCATTTCTCGAACGGCGGCTACAAGAAACCGAATAGCGGCGTCAATTACATGAACGTCAAAGTCGCTTATCACTTTTAATGAAGGTGATAAATGACAAAGGCAGCGCGTAGCGCTGCCTTTTTTTCGTCTGTACAACCGGGGTCAGACCCTCAATGCCGCTAACGCAGAGTGCATAGCTAATGGGCGAGGGGGTCTGACCGTAGGTCGGCTTAGCGCGCAGCGCGTAAGCCGACACCACCCGCGGCGCCCAACAAACCACCAGACGAAAAAAAACCCGCCAATTGCTTGACGGGTTTTTCTCTACGGCGAATAACAAGCCTGACGATAACCTACTTTCACACTGGTTGCAGCACTATCATCGGCGCAAAGTTGTTTCACGGTCCTGTTCGGGATGGGAAGGGGTGGGACCAACTTGCTATGGTCATCAGGCAT